>NZ_JAATEM010000099.1 GCF_012034205.1 Streptomyces composti | reverse complement strand
CCATACGGCCGCACCCTCAGACACCCAACAGCGTGCCCGACACCCCTCGCCCCTCCTCGTTCCGTTCCACGCCCGAGGGCAGTACTAGGAAGAGAAGCAGGTCAAGTGTGCCGAGTAGTCAACGTTCCACCCATGAGCTGACCACCGTCGGACGTTCGCCGACGTAGTGGCTCTGGACCGGCCAAACCGAAGCCTGGCGGTCTAG
>NZ_JAATEM010000098.1 GCF_012034205.1 Streptomyces composti | reverse complement strand
CCCCGTTATGTTCTTCGCGGTCCTGCAATGGGGCCGCTGGCCTCCGGGCCCGGCATGACTTTTGCCCCCTGTCGATCGGATGACCTGGGGGGTGGTGTCACCGGGCCCGGGAGGTGTCCGTCGGAGACGCTGATCAGAGGTCCGGCCACCGTCCGGTCCGGCGCAATGCCGGACAGTTCGCGGGCGGCAGGTCTGCATAACGTGGATGCGCG
>NZ_JAATEM010000097.1 GCF_012034205.1 Streptomyces composti | reverse complement strand
CTTGCGGGGAGGGAGCCGTCGAAGGTGGGACTGGCGATTGGGACGAAGTCGTAACAAGGTAGCCGTACCGGAAGGTGCGGCTGGATCACCTCCTTTCTAAGGAGCATCTAGGCCGCCAGGCTTCGGTTTGGCCGGTCCAGAGCCACTACGTCGGCGAACGTCCGACGGTGGTCAGCTCATGGGTGGAACGTTGACTACTCGGCCAGGTTCTGGGCTGGGGGCTGCTAGTACTGCTCTTCGGAGCGTGGAACGCATGATCTCTGGACGGGAGTTGGTCGGGCACGCTGTTGGGTGTCTGAGGGTGCGGCCGTATGG
>NZ_JAATEM010000096.1 GCF_012034205.1 Streptomyces composti | reverse complement strand
AGAACCCGGCCCTGCGGCAGCTGCGCAATCTGCACTTCCACCACGTGGACAAGGACGAGATCATCGGCTACTCGAAGCGGGCCGGTTCGAACACGGTTCTGGTGGTCGCCAACCTCGATCCGCACCACACCCAGGAGGCCACGGTCTCGTTGGACATGCCGCGACTCGGCCTGGACTGGCACGAGACGGTCCCGGTGCACGACGAGCTCACCGGCGAGACCTACCACTGGGGCAGGGCCAACTATGTCCGTCTCGCACCGGGCGGAGCGCATGTTCTCACCGTCGGCTCCCCGCAGATCGGAGGGTCACCCACAACATGATCGTCAACGAGCCCGTTCCGGACACCTTCGAGGACACCCCCGCCAAGGACCGGGACCCGGAGTGGTTCAAG
>NZ_JAATEM010000095.1 GCF_012034205.1 Streptomyces composti | reverse complement strand
CTCCCGGTCTCGTCGGGCGCGATGCCCTGCACGAGGTGGGGTGAGGGCTCCCCCTGAGCGAGGGCGTCGAGCGCGGCGGTGAGAGCGTCGGGGGTCTCGGCGACGACCACGGCGCGGTGCTCGAACAGGGCGCGCCCGTTGACGAGCGTGTCGGCGACGGCTGCGGTGTCCAACTCGGGCCGCTGCTCGACGTATTCGCGGAGCTGCCGTGCCTGGTCGCGCAGCGCGTCGGCGGTCCGGGCCGAGATCACCCACGGCACGACGCCCGAGACGGCGGGCCGGCCCTGGTCGAGGGCGATGGGGGACTCTTCGATGATGGCGTGCGCGTTGGTGCCGCTGACGCCGAACGAGGAGACGCCGGCCCGGCGAGGCCGGTCGGTCTCGGGCCAGGC
>NZ_JAATEM010000094.1 GCF_012034205.1 Streptomyces composti | reverse complement strand
TTTGAACCACTCCGGGTCCCGGTCCTTGGCGGGGGTGTCCTCGAAGGTGTCCGGCACTGGCTCGTTCACGGTCATGACGTCTCGGGCCCTCCGTCTCGCTGTGCGGCGGGCGGCAGCTGGACGTGCAGCACGTGCGCGGGAGCCCGCCCCGGCTCCAGACGCACGTAGTTGGCGCTGCCCCAGTGGTAGGTCTCGCCGGTGAGCTCGTCGTGCACCGGGACCGTCTGGTGCCAGTCCAGGCCGAGCTGCGGCATGTCGAGCGAGACCGTGGCCTCCTGGGTGTGGTGGGGGTCGAGGTTGGCGACCACGAGCACCACGTCGGATCCGCTGCGCTTGCTGTACGCGATGACGGCGTCGTTGTCCGTGCCGTGGAAGCGGAGGTTGCGCAGTCGCCGGAGCGCGGGGTGTG
>NZ_JAATEM010000093.1 GCF_012034205.1 Streptomyces composti | reverse complement strand
ACGTGCTATTCGGCTCGGGCCGGCACGATGTTCTGGTTGCTGCGCAGCACGTTGGCGGGGTCGTACTGCGACTTCAGGGCCATGAGCTTGCGGTAGCGGTCCTCCCGGTAGACCTCGCGCACCTTTGCCCCGCCGGCTCGTCCTGGACGTAGTTGACGTAGGCACCGCCGTAGTGCCAGGGCTCCAGCTGTTCCACGCTGCGCCGGGTCCAGGCGACGTTCTCGGCGTCCTGCGTGGGGTCGGTCCACTGCGCGGACGCCGTGTAGATGTAGGGGGCGTCCCGACGCGAGAAGGCCGACTCCGAGTCCGGAACGCTGGTGATCTCACCGCGCAGGTACTCGAAGTCGATCGAGGAGAGCGGGGACTTGACGTCCTGCGCCGAGGTGAGGAACGCGGATGCTGCCTCCGGCGAGATGTCTTCT
>NZ_JAATEM010000092.1 GCF_012034205.1 Streptomyces composti | reverse complement strand
GGCGTCCACTGCATGGGGGTGCGCACCGCGTCGCGGTCGCCGAGCCAGATGTTGTCGCCCATGCCGATCTCGTCGCCGTAGTACATCACCGGCGATCCGGGCAGGGAGAGCAGCAGGGCGGTGAAGAGCTCGATCTGGTTGCGGTCGTTGTCCAGGAGCGGGGCGAGGCGGCGGCGGATGCCGATGTTGGCGCGCATGCGGGGGTCCTTGGCGTACTCCGCCCACATGTAGTCGCGTTCCTCGTCGGTGACCATCTCCAGGGTCAGCTCGTCGTGGTTGCGCAGGAAGATGCCCCACTGGCAGCCCGAGGGGATCGCGGGCGTCTTCGCCAGGATCTCCGAGACGGGGTAGCGGGACTCGCGGCGCACCGCCATGAAGATGCGCGGCATGACGGGGAAGTGGAACGCCATGTGGCACTCGTCGCCGCCCACCCGGTAGTCACCGAAGTAGTCGACCACGTCCTCCGGCCACTGGTTGGCCTCGGCCAGCAGCAC
>NZ_JAATEM010000091.1 GCF_012034205.1 Streptomyces composti | reverse complement strand
CCTCAGTGGTCGGCAATGCCACCGGTGGACGCCCTGCTGCCCTGGACGAGCTCCGGCAACAAGAACAACCGCAGCTGGCCCGTCTCCCCCAGCCGGGACGTCCTGGAGAGCCGGTGGCGCAGGCTCGTCCAAGCCCCAGCGGAGGACAAGGCCGCACTGCTGAAAACCACCAGAGACCGCCGTCCGGATAAGCCGGAACCGCCACTGCCCGGGCAGCAGGAAATGGAAAGCCTTGCCGCGGAGAAGGAGACGTTGCCGGTCACTGTTCCCTACGGCCGGATGACCTTCGACAGGCAGTACATCATCGCGGACAGGCGAGTGATCGACTTTCCGCGACCGGCCTTGTGGTTCGCCCACAACGACCAGCGTCAGATCTACCTATCCGAACTCCACACGGAATCAGGCCGTCCGGGGCCAGCGGTGAGTTTCACTGCCCTGCTGCCCGACATGCACCACTTCAAAGGCACCGAAGGCGGCCGCGTCGCCCCTCTCTACCGCCACCCTC
>NZ_JAATEM010000090.1 GCF_012034205.1 Streptomyces composti | reverse complement strand
AATGGCCGGGGACCGGATGGCACATGCGAGGACCGAGCATCCCGGTCCCGGGACCGTGGCCGCCCGAGGTGGGGACCGGTCCTCACCAGACATCGGGGACCGGTCCCGTACGTCTCGGGGACCGGTCCCCGACGGTCCCGTCGGACACGAAAACGGTCTCCTGGCAAAGCAGCAGGTCACAGCCCCCAGGTGGGCGGAAACAACGGTCCTGCACCGCGAATGACAGTCAATCGTGAGGGAGGACCGAGCCCTGCCGGGTCCCGGTCCTGCCGAGGACCGAAGACCCGCACAACGCGGTCCGCGGTCCCCAAGCGTGATGCGCAGAGGAAGAGAGGACCGGTCCCCGCGGACCGCTCCAACCTGGAGCCCACCCCACACGGTCCCGTAACGAGCCCGCCCGGTGCCAGCCGCGCACGGCCGCCGCTACGGGTTCTCACCGTGGAACACCCACCCAGAAAAGCGACCCATGCACCAACCACATCAGCACACTCCTGACGACGTGCGTC
>NZ_JAATEM010000009.1 GCF_012034205.1 Streptomyces composti | reverse complement strand
CTGGAGATCCTGCACGACCGCTGCCGCTCCCTCGGCGTCGACCTCCGCTTCCGCACCCCCGCCCCCGACCCCGCCCGGCTGATGGAGACCCACGACCTGGTCATCGCCGCCGACGGAGTCCACAGCACCACCCGCACCGCCTTCCAGGAGGTCTTCCGCCCCCGCATCACCCCGCACCGCTGCCGCTACATCTGGCTCGCCGCCGACTTCGCCCTCGACGCCTTCCGCTTCGAGATCGTCGAGACCGAGCACGGCGTGATGCAGCTGCACGGCTACCCCTACTCCGCCGACGCCTCCACCGTCATCGTCGAGATGCGCGAGGAGGTCTGGCGCGCCGCCGGATTCGACGAACTCGACGAGACCGAGTCGATCGACCGCTGCGCCAAGATCTTCTCCGAGGCGCTCCGCGGACGCCCGCTGCGCTCCAACAACTCGGTCTGGACGACGTTCCGCACCGTCGTCAACGAGCGCTGGTCGCACGGCAACCTGGTGCTCCTCGGCGACGCCGCCCACACCGCCCACTTCTCCATCGGCTCCGGAACCAAGCTCGCCGTCGAGGACGCCCTCGCCCTCGCCGCCTGCCTGCGCGAACACCCCACCGTCCGCGACGCGCTGACGGCCTACGAGGCCGAACGGCGCCCGGTGGTCGCCTCCACCCAGCGCGCCGCACGGGCCAGCCTGGAATGGTTCGAGAACCTCGACCTCTACGTCGACCAGCCGCCGCGGCGGTTCGCCTTCAACCTGCTCACCCGCAGCCGCCGCGTCACCCACGACAACCTCCGGCTGCGCGACGCCCGCTTCACCGAGTCGGTCGAGCGCGAGTTCGGCTGCCCGCCCGGCACCCCGCCGATGTTCACCCCGTTCCGGCTGCGCGACCTGACCCTGCGTAACCGGGTGGTGGTCTCCCCGATGGACATGTACTCGGCCGTCGACGGCGTCCCCGGGGACTTCCACCTCGTCCACCTCGGCGCCCGCGCCCTGGGCGGGGCCGGACTGGTGATGACGGAGATGGTGTGCGTCAGCGAGCAGGGCCGCATCACCCCCGGCTGCGCGGGCCTGTACAACGGCCGGCAGGCCGAGGCCTGGCGGCGGATCGTCGACTTCGTGCACACCCGGTCCCCGGGCACCGCGATCGGCGTGCAGCTCGGTCACAGCGGCCGCAAGGGGTCCACCAAGCTGATGTGGGAGGGCATGGACGAGCCGCTGGACCACGGCAACTGGCCCCTGGTCGCGGCCTCCCCGCTGCCCTACAAGCCGGGCAGCCAGACCCCCCGCGAGCTCACCCGCGCCCAGCTCACCGACATAAGGGAGCAGTTCACCACCGCCGCCCAGCGGGCCGCGCGCGCCGGTTTCGACCTGCTCGAACTGCACTGCGCCCATGGCTATCTGCTCTCCGGCTTCCTCTCCCCGCTGACCAACCGCCGCACCGACGCCTACGGCGGCTCGCTCGAGAAGCGGCTGCGCTTCCCGCTGGAGGTCTTCGACGCGGTGCGCGCGGTGTGGCCCGAGGACCGGCCCATGACGGTGCGCATCTCCGCCACCGACTGGGCAGAGGGCGGCAATACCGCCGACGACGCCGTGGAGATCGCCCGCGCCTTCGCCGAGCACGGGGCCGACGCCATCGACGTCTCCACCGGGCAGGTGGTCGCCGACGAACAGCCGGAGTTCGGCCGCTCCTATCAGACGCCGTTCGCCGACCGCATCCGGCACCGCGTCGGCGTCCCGGTGATCGCCGTGGGCGCGATCTCCTCCTGGGACGACGTCAACTCGCTGATCCTCGCGGGCCGCGCCGACCTGTGCGCCCTCGCCCGCCCGCACCTCTACGACCCGCACTGGACGCTGCACGCGGCGGCCGAGCAGGGCTACCAGGGGCCGGGTGCGGTGTGGCCGGCGCCCTACCGGGCGGGCAGCAGGCGCCCCCAGACAGGCCGCACGGACGCACCCAGACCCCGGCTCACGCTCGACCTGTGACGGGTGGCTCGTTCGGCTGAAGCCCCACGAACTCGGCCCCGGCGTCCCGCAGCCGCTCGTGCAGACTCCGGAAGACGGCGGCCGAACGCACGCCCGGCCAGCCGGGCGGCAGCAGCGCGGGCGGCAGGCCGGGGTCGGCGTAGGGGAGGTGGCGCCAGGAGTCCAGGGCGAGCAGATAGTCCCGGTACGCCTCGTCCGGCGGGGTGTCCGGGCGGTCCTCCCACGCCTTCAGTACGGGCTCGTGGCGGTCCAGGAACGCCTCGTGCTGCTCGGCGATCCGGGCCAGGTCCCACCAGCGGGCCACCGCGTCGGACGTCGCGGCGAAGCCCAGGTGCTCACCGCGGAAGAGGTCCACATAGGCGTCCAGGCCCAGCCGCTCGAGCGTGTGCCGGGTCTCCTCGTACAGCCGCGCGGGGGCGATCCAGACGCCGGGGGCCGCCGTGCCGAAGCCCAGGCGGGACAGGCGGGAGCGCAGCACGTGCCGCTTGTGCCGCTCGGTCTCCGGAACGGAGAACACCGCGAGCACCCAGCCCTCGTCCTCGGGCGGCGCGGTGGCGTAGATGCGGCGGTCGCCGTCGTCGAGCAACTGACGGGCCTCCGGGGAGAGTTCGTAGCCGGCCGCGCCCTCGGCGGTGCGGGCCGGGACGAGCAGCCCGCGCCGCTTGAGCCGGGACACCGAGGAGCGGACCGAGGGGGCGTCCACGCCGACCGCCGCCAGCAGCCGGATCAGCTCGGCGACGGGCACAGGTCCCGGCACGTAACGGCCGTAGGCGCCGTAGAGCGTGACGATCAGGGACCTCGGGGCGTGCTGCGCGGGCTGTTCTTCGGACACGTTGATCATCCTAATCGCGTCGCCGGGGCCCGGCCGCCCGCGTCTGGCCTGGTCAGCCGCGCAACCGGAAGCGCTGGAGCTTTCCGGTGGCGGTGCGTGGCAGCGCGTCCATGAAGACGATCTCGCGCGGGCACTTGTACGGCGCCAGCTCCGACTTCACGAACTCCCGCAGCGCCTCGGCGTCCCGTCCGGCGCCCTCCTTGAGCACCGCGTACGCCACCACGACCTGACCGCGGTCCTCGTCCGGCCGTCCGACCACCGCCGCCTCGACCACGTCCGGGTGGCGCAGCAGCGCGTCCTCGACCTCCGGGCCGGCGATGTTGTACCCGGCCGAGATGATCATGTCGTCGGCGCGGGCCACGTACCGGAAGTAGCCGCCGGGCTCCCGGACGTAGGTGTCGCCGGTGATGTTCCAGCCGCCGCGCACATACTCCTGCTGCCGCGGGTCGGCGAGATAGCGGCAGCCGACCGGGCCGCGCACCGCGAGCAGGCCCGGCTCGCCGTCCGGCAGGGGGGTGCCCTCGGCGTCCTGGACGCGCGCCTGCCAGCCGGGCACCGGGACCCCGGTGGTGCCGGGCCGGATGCCCTCGTCGGCGGCGGAGATGAAGATGTGCAGCAGCTCGGTGGCGCCGATGCCGTTGATGATGCGCAGCCCGGTGCGCTCGTACCAGGCCTGCCAGGTGGCCGCGGGCAGGTTCTCGCCCGCCGAGACGCAGCGGCGCAGCGAGGAGACGTCGTGCCCGTCGAGCCGGTCCAGCATCGCCCGGTAGGCGGTGGGCGCGGTGAACAGCACCGACACCCGGTGCTCGGCGATCGCCGGCAACAGCTGGTCGGGATGGGCCTGTTCGAGCAGCAGCGCGCCGGCGCCGGCCCGCATCGGGAAGACGACGAGACCGCCGAGGCCGAAGGTGAAGCCGAGCGGCGGGGAACCGGCGAAGACGTCCTCGGGCAGGGGGCGCAGTACGTGCCGGGAGAAGGTGTCGGCGATGGCGAGGACGTCCCGGTGGAAGTGCATGCAGCCCTTGGGCCGCCCGGTGGTGCCGGAGGTGAAGGCGATCAGCGCCACGTCGTCGGCCGCCGTGTCCACCGCCGTGAACGGCGTGGAAGGCGCCGGGCGGTGCAGCAGGTCGTCGGGGGAGTCGCCGCCGTAGGTGGCGATGCGCAGTCCGGGCACCTCCGCCTTGGCGAGGTCGTCGACCGAGCGGATGTCGCACAGCGCGTGCTGCACGCGGGCGATCTCGCAGATGGTGCTCAGCTCGTGCGCGCGCTGCTGGGCCAGCACGGTCACGGCGATCGCCCCGGCCTTGAGCACCGCCAGCCAGCAGGCGGCCAGCCACGGGGTGGTGGGGCCGCGCAGCAGTACCCGGTTGCCGGGGACGACCCCCAGGTCGGTGGTGAGGATGTGCGCCAGACGGTCGACGTGGGCGCGGAGTTCGTCGTAGGTCCAGCTCCCGCCGTCGGGGGTGCGGAACACCGTCCGGTCGCCGGGCTGTCCGGTGAGCAGTTCGGCGGCGCAGTTGAGCCGTTCGGGGTACTGCAGCTCCGGCAGGTCGAAGCGGAGCTCGGGCCACTGTTCCGGTGGCGGGAGGTTGTCGCGGGCGAAGGTGTCGACGTGCGCGGTGGCTCGTGTGTTCATGACGATTCGCCCCCTCGGCGTGGTGGGCTCGCAGAGAAGGAGCGTATCGTGTTGGTGACGGCAGTCAACGGTCCGCGATAACCTCGATGCGCTCAGGCGGGACCGGCGGGCGCCAGGACTCCGGGCGGCCCGCGGGGACAGACCCCCACGGGGAGAGAGGGGACCGGCGATGACCGCATTCTCGCTCGGACCAGGACAACGCGCCTGGTGTGCCGAACTGCGCACGCTCGCCGCCGAACGCCTGCGCCCGCTCGCGGAGAAGGGCGAACCCGGCCGTGTGAACCGGGCTCTGGTCGCCGAACTCGGCGTCCTCGGTCTGCTGCCCCGGCTGTTCACCTCCGGCGCCCTCGACCTGTGTCTGATGCGGGAATCCCTCGCCTACGCCTGCACCGAGGCCGAGACCGCCCTCGCCCTCCAGGGCCTCGGCGCCCACCCCGTGCACGCCCACGGCACCCCGGAACAAAAGGAGCGCTGGCTCCCCCGAGTGGGTGACGGAAGCGCCGTGGCCGCCTTCGCACTGAGCGAGCCCGGGGCCGGCTCCGACGCCGCCGCCCTGTCGCTCACCGCCCACCCGGACGGCCCCGGCCGCTGGCGGCTCACCGGCGAGAAGTGCTGGATCTCCAACGCCCCCGAGGCCGACCTCTACACCGTGTTCGCCCGCACCACCCGGGGCGCCGGGGCGCGCGGCGTCACCGCCTTCCTGGTCCCCGCCGACCGGCCCGGCCTGACCGGCACCGGTCTCGACATGCTCTCCCCGCACCCCATCGGAGCCCTCGGCTTCGACGGCGTCCCGGTGACGTCCGCCGATGTCCTGGGCGAGGTGGACGGCGGCTTCCGGGTCGCCATGGGCACCCTCAATCTGTTCCGGCCCAGCGTCGGCGCGTTCGCCGTCGGCATGGCGCAGGCGGCCCTGGACGCCACCCTCGGCCACACCGCCCGGCGCGAGGCGTTCGGCGGCCGGCTGAGCGATCTGCAGTCCGTCTCCCACCAGGTCGCCGAGATGGCGCTGCGCACCGAGGCAGCCCGCCTGATGGTCTATGCGGCGGCCACGGCGTACGACGCGGGCGAGGGCGACGTCCCGAAGCGGGCGGCCATGGCGAAACTCCTCGCCACCGAGACCGCGCAGTACGTCGTCGACCACGCGGTCCAGCTGCACGGCGCCCGCGCCCTGCAGCGCGGCCACCTGCTGGAGCACCTCTACCGCGAGGTCCGCGCCCCGCGGATCTACGAAGGTGCCAGCGAGGTCCAACGGGGCATCATCGCCAAGGAGCTGTACAAGGACGTGTCCGAGAACCCGGAGGCCGAACGGTGACCTGCGAGCGCATCGACCCGCCCGAGCTGTCCCCGCCGGCCGGCTTCTGCCACGCCGTGGTCGCCACCGGCAGCCGGGTGGTCTTCCTGGCCGGCCAGACCGCCCTCGACGGTGACGGCAAGGTGACCGGCGAAACCCTGCCCGAGCAGTTCGCGCGGGCCCTGGACAACCTCCTCACCGCGCTGCGCGCGGCCGGCGGCACCCCGTCCGACCTGGCCCGGGTCACCGTCTACGCCACCGATGTCGCCGCCTACCGCAGGCACGCCCGCGAACTGGGCCGCATCTGGCGGGAGGCGGCGGGCCGGCAGTACCCCGCGATGGCCGTCGTCGAGGTCGTGCGGCTCTGGGACGAACAGGCGATGGTCGAACTCGACGGGTTCGCGGTGCTGTCCTGAGCTTTCGGACGCCCTGGTCCGCCGAGCGGCCGGCCGGTGATCAGGCCGCGACCACGAGACGGCCGGCCGGGGCGCGGTGCGGGGCGATCACCCTGCCGTCCGGCAGCAGCTCGCCGGTGTCGTCGAAGACGATCGAGCCGTCGCACAGCAGGCTCCAGCCCTGCTCGGGGTGGGCGGCCACCACATGCGGGGCCGGGGAGTCGGTGCGGGGGCAGGAAGACCGGTGGGCACACATGGCGCACCTCCACGTCGTGACGATCCGGATGGGCCGTACACCTCGACCATGCGCCCGCCCGGGGTCCCCCGGAACGGCCTGCCGGGAAACGTGACAGCTTCCGGACAGTCCCGCGACCGTCCTTCGACGGCCGAGGCGGACTCGCCACCGAAGGGGTGAGGATGACGGGCGCCGCCCCGCCCGCCGGGTACTGCTGGAACCCCCACAGATCGGATGATCGCTCGAATCGGGAGGTTCCCCATGTCCCTGCGCCCCCTTCTCACCGCCGCGGCCGGCGCGGCGCTGCTGCTCGGCACCGTCGCCGCCGCGCCCCCCGCCGCGGCCGCGCCCGGCGAGACCGTCACCATCAGCGGCACCGGCCACATCACCGACGACGGCAAGGTCACCCTCTCCGGCACCTACCGCTGCACCGGCGCCACCGGCCCTGCCTTCGTCAGCTCCTCCGTCCACCAGGGCAGCTCCACGGTCCGCTACGGCATCGGCGGCACCCGGGCCGTGTGTGACGGCACCGTGCGCACCTGGAAGAACACCGGGTCGGTGCCGGCCGACACCCTGCGGGCGGGCACGGTGCGGGTCGAGGCCACGATCACCGAGCTGCGCTCCTTCGCGGGCCTGCCGCTGCCGGTCTTCCACGCCGTCCAGCAGAAGGACGTCGAGCTGAAGGCCGCCTGACGGGGCCGCTACGGACACCTGACGGCCCGGCACGCCGCGGGGGAGGGCTTGCGGACACCTGACGGCCCGGCATGTGGCGGGGGAGCGGCTTGCGGGCCGCCCGGGAGCCCGGCACGCCGCGGGGTGGGGGGCCCACGGGTGCCTGATGGCCCGGCACACCGCCCGGCCCGGCCTCCAGGCGGACGTCTGACGGATGCGGGGCCGCCCGGCGCCCCGTCAGGCGCCGCACGGGGCGGCCGCGCTCACGTCCCGTCGGCCGGCCAGCCCAGCAGGCGGGCGCCGATGACCGCGGTCTGCAGCATGTACCGCTGGGCCGGGTCGGCGGGGTTGGCGCCGGTGAGCTTGTGGATGCGCTCCAGGCGGTAGGTCAGCGCCCGCACGCTCAGCGACAGCCGCCGGGCGGCCTCGGCGGCGACACAGCCGGAGTCGAAGTAGGCGGACAGGGTGTCCAGCAGCGGGCGGGCACCGCCGCGGGCCTTGGTGAGCGGGCCGAGGGTGTGGTGCACCAGGTCGGTCATGGCCTGCCGGTCGCGCGCCAGGACCGGGTAGACCAGCAGGTCGGCCGCCTGCAGCACCGGGTCGTCCAGCTCCAGCCGCTCGGCGATCTCCAGCGCGCTCAGGGCCTCCTCGTAGGACTGCACCACCCCGCCGGGACCGCTGTGCGCGCGGCCGATGGCCACCTGACCGCCGTCGGTGGCGGCGTGCGCCTGCTTGGCGAAGACCGTGAGCACTTCCTTCTGGTGTCCGGGCGCGATGCACAGCAGCCGCCCGTCCTTGGTGCTGAGCAGCACATGGCGGTCGCCGAAACGGGCGATCAGCGCCCGCTCGACCTGGCGGGGGACGGCGTCGCCCTCGTCGTAGGCGGCGGGGCCGCGGGCCACCGCCACGGCGTGCGCCTGGGACAGACGCAGCCCGAAGCGTTCGGCACGCTCGGCGAGCCGGCCCAGGTCGCTGCGCCCGTAGAGCAGGTCGTCGATGAACTCCCGGCGCGCCGCCACCTCCTGACGCACCGCCAGCCGCTGGGCGCGCTCGTAGCCCTCGGCGAAGGCGTCCACCGCCTGCTGCACGGCCGCCAGCGCGTGGTCCACCGAGCTGTTGCCGCTCGGCCAGGCCGCGCGGGCGGCGGACAGATGGGCGCGGACCAGGGCGCGTATGCCGTAACCGGCCTCCGCGGCCCGCTCGCCCAGGGCGCGGCGGGCGGACAGCTCGTCCCGGGTCAGACGCCGGCCGGTGGCGGCCACATCGGCGAGCAGACGGGCGTACCCCTCGAGATACTCCGCCGGAATCTCGCGCTCCACGATGCTCCCCCGCCCCCGTGTTCCTGAGCCGGTTGCCGCCCGGGCCTCACACCAGCATGCAGACCCTAATGAACCTTGCCGGAATCCGGCAATGCGGCCGGGACCGGTACGGGGGCACCATGGGCGAGGGGAGCCACGGGGGAGGTTCCGGTTCCCGGCACCGGCAGATGCCGGGTTCCGGAACCGCCGCAAGGGCCCTGGGAAGGGCCCGGCGGACGTCCCCGCGACAGGTCCCCGCGGAGGCCCCCGCCCTCACCGGCCGCCGGCGTGCGCCGCGGCGAGCGCGGCCAGCTCCTCCGGAGTCCTGGGGCCGGTCCCGTCCACCGGCCACCCGTGTGCCCGCAGCAGCTGCCCCACCGCGACCCCCCACGGCAGCCGCAGCCCCGCCTCCGCCAGCACATCGGTGCGGGCCAGCAGCTCAGCGGCCGGGCCGGTGCGCACACCCGAGGGGATGAGCAGCGCGGCGTCGTCGGCCCAGCGCAGCGCGAGGTCCACGTCGTGGGTGGCCATCACCACCGTGGTGCCGCCCGCCCGCAGCCGGCCGAGCGTGGCCAGCAGCCTCTCCTGGCCGTCGGGATCGAGACCGGCGGCCGGCTCGTCCAGGATCAGCACCTTCGGCCGCATGGCGACGGCGCCCGCGATCGCGGTGCGCTTGCGCTGCCCGTAGGACAGCAGATGGGTGGGCCGGTCGGCGAGGTGGGATATGTCGAGGGCGTCCAGTGCCTCGGACACCCGGGCGCGCACCTCCTCGTCCGGCAGGCCGAGGTTCAGCGGCCCGAAGGACACGTCCTGGCCGACCGACGCGGCGAAGAGCTGGTCGTCGGGGTCCTGCACCACCAGCTGCACCGTGGTCCGCAGCCGGGTCAGCCCCTTGCGGTCGTGCCGCACCGGCCGGCCCTCCACGGTCAGCTCGCCCTGCAGCGGGCGCAGTCCGCCGCTGAGCAGCCGCATCAGCGTGGTCTTGCCGCTGCCGTTGCGCCCCAGCAGCGCGAGCGCGCGGCCCCCGGGGACGGCGAAGTCGAGGCCGCTGAACACCAGCGGCCCGTCCTCGTAGGCGAACGACGCGCCCCGCAGGGCGACCAGGGGCTGTTCGGTCACGACAGGGGCCTTTCCAGGACGAGGGTGAGGGCGGTCAGCGCCCCCAGCAGGGCGAGGCTCGCGGTTGTGAAGCGGACGGAGACGCGCGCCTCGGGGACCAGCACCCGCAGGGTGCCGTCGTAGCCGCGCCCGGCGAGCCCCGCCTGCAGCCGGGCCGCCCGGTCGAAGGACCGGACGAACGCGGTGGCGCCGAGACCGCCGAGCGAACGCCAGGTGGCCGCGCGGGTGGTGTGCCCCAGCCGGGCCGCCTGCGCCGTGCTGATCCGCCGCACCGAGTCGAGCAGCAGGAAACTCATGCGGTACGTCACCAGCGCCACGTCCACCAGCGGCGCCGGCACCCCGGCCCGGACCAGGCGGGGCAGCAGATCGGACATGGGGGTGGTGAAGGCGAACAGCAGCACGCCCAGCGAGGCGGCCGAGGTGCGCAGCAGCAACTCCCCGGCGCGCAGCGGCCCGTCGTCGGCGAGTGCCAGGAGGCCGCCGGGCCCGCCCACCTGCACCAGCAGGGTCAGCGCCCCGGTGACACAGAAGCCCAGCGGCACCCGGTAGGCGCGCCACAGCCGCCGCGCCGGCACGCCCGCGGGACCCAGCAGCACGGCGAGCGCGGTCGCGGTCACCAGTGCCGCGCCCGGCCACGGCGGGAGCGAGATCGCCAGCACCGTCAGGCCGAGCCCCAGCACCGCCTTGTCCAGGGGATGGCGGCGGCGCCAGCGGCTGCCGTGCGCCGCCGCGTCGATCGGCAGCACGTGCGGTCAGCTCCGCGGCCGGGACGCGGACTCGTCGCCGGCCCCCTCGCCCGCGGGCCCGTGCTCCGGTTCGGTGCGGGCCAGCGCCCTGGCCTCGCCCTGGCGGCGGCCCCGCCGCAGACCGAAGTAGTAGGCGAGAACCCCGGCGCCGATGGCGGCCTGCAGGGCGAACAGGGCCGACTCGATCTCACCGGACGGAGGCTCGTACAGCGGGGAGAACCACGGCTCGTAGCCGGGGTCCAGCTCGGTGATCGCGGTCTCCGCCTCACCGTCCGCCCCGGCGAACGGCTCCTCCTTGTGGTCGCCGAGCCCGAGCACCAGCGGCAGCACCGCGAGCGCGGCCACCGCGAGCAGCAGCAGCAGGTTGATCCGGGTGCTGCGCTTCACCGGGCCACCGCCTTCCGCTCCCCGGCGCGGGCGGACGCCGCGCCGGCGACCAGCACGCCCAGCCGGGTCAGTTCACCCTTGCTGGACTGCACCAGCAGCCGCATCACCAGCACGGTCAGCAGCCCCTCGCTGACCGCCAGCGGGATCTGCGTCACCGCGAAGATGGAGCCGAACTTGCCGAGCGCGCCCAGGAATCCGCTGCCCGGGTCGGGGAAGGCCAGCGCGAGTTGCACGGTGGTCACGCAGTACGTCGACAGGTCGGCGAGGAACGCGCCGCAGAACACGGCGGCCATCAGCGGCACGTCGTAGCGCCGCAGCAGCCGGTACACGGCGTACCCGGCCCAGGGCCCGACGACCGCCATGGAGAACACGTTGGCGCCCAGCGTGGTCAGCCCGCCGTGGGCGAGCAGCAGCGACTGGAACAGCAGGGTGATGGTGCCCAGCACCGCCATCACCGGCGGCCGGAACAGGATCGCGCCGAGCCCGGTACCGGTGGGGTGGGAGCAACTCCCGGTCACCGAGGGCAGTTTCAGCGCCGACAGAACGAAGGTGAAGGCCCCCGACGCGCCGAGCAGCAGCGTGCTCTCGGGGTGTTCCCTCACCTCACGGATGAGCGACCGGGCTCCGTGGATCACGAACGGCGCCGCCGCGGCGCCCCAGGCGACCGCGTGCGCCGGAGGCAGAAAACCCTCGGCTATGTGCATGGCTCAGCAGACCCTCTCCAGCACCTCGTGGATGGTTGACGTGCCTTGGCCGGTCTCCTGGCTGACGGGTACCACCGCCCGTGCTCCGCCTTCCCGGGTCCCGAAAGACCCAGTGGCTGTCCGTGAGGACCGGAGCCGGACTTCCCGATCACAGTGGCGAGGGCCGCACCGGCATCACACCGGTTTCCCGTCACCAAGGCGTGGTGACAGTAGTTCGCGTCACCGTCCGGTGACAAGCCGCCACCGGGGGCGCGCACCGGCGCCCGGCGGCTCGCGACCCGGCGCACACCTGCGGGTCCACCCCCCATGCGCACGGCCCGCCGCACCACAGGACTGAGCACCCGCTGTCATGGGCAGCCTCTTGCTGCAACTAATATGCAACAACGATTTTCAGGCGACAGTCATGCAGCAGGAGCGTGCGCAGGCCGCACGCCACAGTGATGAGAGGTTCGATGACGACCCGACGGGCCCGACGAACGACACGTGCCGCACTCGCCGCGGCGCTGGCCGGCGCGCTCGCCGCCTGCTCGGCACCGGGCGGCGGCGCGGCGGACGCCGGTGCCTCCGCCGACTCCGTGGTGATCGGTGTCGCCACCGAGCCCGACACCCTCAACCCGCTCCTCGGCTACGGCAAGGACGGCAACTCCAAGATCTTCGACGGGCTGCTCGCCCGCGGCGCCGACATGCGGCTCAAGCCCGCCCTCGCCAAGGCGCTGCCCCGGATCACCGACGGCGGACGCACCTACACCTACACCCTGCGCGACGGCGTCACCTTCAGCGACGGCGAACCCCTCACCGCCGACGACGTGGTCTACACGTACAAGACCGTCCTCGACGACAGGACCAACAACCCCGCCAAGAGCGAGCTGGACGCCATCGAGGACGTCCGCGCCCGGGGCGAGCACCAGGTCGTCTTCAGGCTCAAGTACCCCTACGCCGCGTTCGCCGCCCGCACCGTGCTGCCCATCGTCCCCGAGCACATCGCGGGCCGGCAGAACCCCAACACCGGCTCCTTCAGCACCGAGCCGGTCGGCACCGGACCGTACGTCCTCGCCGGCTGGAGCAAGGGCGAGAAGCTCACCTTCAAGGCCAACCCGCACTACTGGGGCGGCGAGCCCGAGGTGAAGAAGCTCACCGTGGCGATCATCGCCGACGACGACGTCCGTGCCACCCGGCTGCGCTCCGGCGACCTCGACGGCGCGGTCCTGCCGCCCAACCTCGCCGCCGGGTTCCGCGACGACGACGGCAAGAAGACCTACGAGGCCACCTCCTACGACGTCCGCGTCGTCACCCTCCCCACCGCTAACGAGGTCACCGGCGACCGCGCGATCCGCCGCGCCCTCGACCTCGCCGTCGACCGCGAGGCCATGGTGGAGAAGATCCTCGACGGCGCCGGCCGCCCCGCCTACGGCCCGCTGCCGCTGGACGACCCCTTCTACGCCAAGGGCATCGACCGGCCCCGCGACCTCGAGCGCGCGAAGAAGATCCTGGACCGGGCCGGCTGGAAGGCGGGCAAGGACGGCATCCGGGCCAAGGACGGCCGCCGCGCCGCCTTCACGCTCTACTACCCGGCCGGCGACAAGGTCCGCCAGGACCACGCCCTCGCCTACGCCTCCGACGCCAAGCAGGCCGGTATCGACGTGACGGTGGAGAGCGCCGGCTGGGAGGTCATCGAGCCCCGCATGAAGCACGACGCGGTCCTCGCCGGCTTCGGCAGCACCGGCGACCCCGACTTCGGCCTCTACACCATGCTGCACTCCTCGCTCGCCGGCGACGGCTTCAACAACATGGCCCGCTACGACAACCCGGCCGTCGACAAGGCCCTCGAGACCGGCCGCCGCAGCCAGGACCGCGCCGACCGCAAGGCCGCCTACGACACCCTCCAGCGCGAGCTGGTGAAGGACCCCGGCTACACCTTCCTCACCCACATCGACCACCTCTACGTCCTCGCCGACCGCTGGCGGGACCTGACGACCCAGGTCGAACCGCACGAGCACGGCTTCGCCAGCGGCCCCTGGTGGAACATCGAGGACTGGCGGCCCAAGAAGTGACCGAGACCACCGCGACCGAGAAGCCCTCCGCGCCCGGGCCGCCACGACCGCGCGCGGCGCGGCTGCCCTGGAGCGACATGGGCCGGCTGGTGGCACGGCGGGCTCTGCACGCCGTGCCGGTCCTCCTCGTCGTCACCTTCGGTGTGTTCGCCGTCGCCGCCGCCTCCCCGTTCGACCCGGTCAAGGCGTACGCGGGCACCGCCGCGCTCGGCGCCGACCAGGAGACCCTGGACCGGCTGCGGGAGAACCTCGGCGTGGACCGGCCGTTCACCGCCCGCTGGTGGGACTGGCTGACCGGCGCGGTCACCGGAGACCTCGGCCACTCGGCCGTGATGCGCCAGCCGGTCGCCGAGGTGATCGGCGAACGCCTGGTGTGGTCCACGCTGCTGTGCGCGGTGGCGTTCACCGCCGCGGTGCTGCTCGGCACCCTCCTCGGCGTCCTCGCGGCCCGCCGCCCCGGCTCCCCCACCGACCGGACGGTCACCTCCCTCGCCTACACGCTGGAGGCCGCGCCCGTCTTCTGGATCGCGCTGCTCGCCATCTGGCTGTTCGCCCTGAAACTGGACGTGCTGCCGGCCGGCGGGCTCACCGACACCGCGAGCGAACAGGTCACCGCGCAGCAGGTGCTGCGCCACGTGCTGCTGCCCGCCGGCGTCCTCGCCGTCTCCCAGCTGCCCTGGTTCACCCTCTACGTCCGCCAGGGCGTCGGCGACGCACTCGCCGAGGACCCCGTACGCGGCGCCCGGGCCCGCGGCCTCGCCGAGCGCACCGTGCTGCTCGGCCACGCCCTGCGCTCCGGGCTGCTGCCCGTGCTGACCCTCATCGGCTCCCGCGTCCCCGAACTCATCACCGGAGCCCTGCTGGTGGAGACGGTCTTCAGCTGGCCCGGCATCGCCGCGGCCACCGTCACCGCCGCCACCGCCGTCGACTTCCCGCTGCTGGCCGCGCTCACCACGCTCGCCACCGCCGCCGTCCTCGCCGGAAACCTGCTCGCCGACCTGCTGTACGGACTGACCGACCCGAGGGTGAAGCTCAGTGAGATGTGATCGCCATGGCTGACACCACCGCCGGGGCGGTGTGGCGGCCGCACGGCACCGCCCGCCGCTCCACCCACACCCTGCGCCTGCGCGTCTCCGCGGCCCTGATGGGCGTGACCGTCCTCGCCGTGCTCCTGGTGCCCCCGCTGGCCCAGCTCGACCAGCAGGCCGTCGACCTCGCCGCCAAGCTCCAGCCGCCCACCTGGGCCCACCCCTTCGGCACCGACGACGTCGGCAGGGACCTGCTGCTGCGCTGCGTCTACGGACTCAGGGTGTCCCTCCTCGTCGGCGTGGTCGCCGCGCTCACCGCCACCGTCATCGGCACCGCGGTCGGCGCCACCGCCGGAGCCCTCGGCGGCCGCACCGACCGCGCCGTGATGCGGCTCGTCGACGCCGTGGCCTCGGTGCCGCATCTGCTCCTCGGCGTCTTCATCGTGGCCATGTTCCGGCCCGGCGTCTGGCCCGTGGTGATCTCCGTCGCCCTCACCCACTGGCTGTCCACCGCCCGCATCGTCCGCGCCGAGATCCTCTCCCTGCGCTCCCGCCCCTGCATCGACGCCGCCGTCTCCGGCGGGGCCTCCCGGTGGCGGGTCGCGGTACGGCACCTGCTGCCCGGCGTGCTGCCCCAGGCGGGGCTGGCCGCCGTCCTGATGGTGCCGCACGCCATGTGGCACGAATCGGCCCTGTCCTTCCTCGGCCTGGGCCTGCCCACCCACACCGCCAGCCTCGGCACCCTCATCCAGACCGCCCGCGGCTCCCTGCTCGCCGGCGACTGGTGGCCGACCCTCTTCCCCGGCCTCTTCCTCGTCGTCCCCACCCTGGCCGTCGCGGGCCTCGCCGGCGTCTGGCGGGAACGGATCAACCCACGACGCCGATCGGAGCTGATGCTGTGACCCGGCCCGGCCCCCTCCTCACCGTGCGAGGCCTGTCCGTGCGGTTCCTGATGCCGGGCGGCCGGCGCATCGCCGCCGTCACCGACGCCCGCTTCGAGGTGGCATCAGGGGAGTGCCTCGCCCTGATCGGGGAGAGCGGCTGCGGCAAGTCCGTGCTCGCCTCCGCCCTGCTCGGGCTGCTTCCCGCCAACACCGAGACCGCGGGCAGCGCCCGCCTCGGCGACCTCGACCTGCTCACCGCCGGCGAGCGCACCCTGGCCCGCACCGTGCGGGGCCGCCGGATCGGCCTGATCCCGCAGAGCCCCGCAGCCCACCTCACCCCCCTACGCACCGTCCGCTCCCAGCTGGAGGAGACGCTCGCCGAACTCACCGGCGTACGCGGAAGAGCGGCCCTGCGCGAGGCCGCGGAGCGGGCCGCACAGCGGGCCGCCTTCCCGCCCGACCACCTCGACCGCCACCCGCACCAGCTCTCCGGCGGCCTCGCCCAGCGCGCCGCCACCGCCCTGGCTCTGGCCGGCGACCCGCCCCTGCTGCTCGCCGACGAACCCACCACCGGCCTCGACCGCCCCCTGGTCGAACGCACCGTCGACGAACTGCGCCGCCATATCGAAGCCGACCGCGACCGCGCCCTGCTGATGATCACCCACGACCTGGCCGCGGCCGAGCGCATCGCCGACCGGGTGGCCGTGATGTACGCCGGACGCATCGTCGAACTCGCCGACGCCGCGGCCTTCTTCGGCACCCCAGGACCCCGCCACCCCTACAGCCGGGGCCTGCTGGACGCCCTGCCCGACCGTGCCTTCACCCCCATTCCCGGCCTGCCCCCGGAACTCGGCGACCTCCCCGCCGGCTGCGCCTTCGCCCCCCGCTGCCCGCGCGCCGACACCTCCTGCACCGAACTCCCGCCGCTGGCCGGCTCCGTCGCCTGCCACCACCCGGTCCGCCCTCCGGTCCCGGCCGCCACCCCGGAGAACGCCCGTGCTTGAACTGCGCTCCGTCACCGCCGGATACGACCGGCGCGCCCCCGTCGTCCGGGAGGCCTCCCTGACCCTCGCCCCCGGCCAGGCCCTCGGCCTGCTCGGCCCCAGCGGCTGCGGCAAGTCCACCCTCGCGCGGGTCGCCGCGCTCCTGCACCGCCCCGACGCGGGCACCCTCCTCCTCGACGGCACACCCGTCCGCCGCTGGCGCCACCGCGCCCCCCGCGAGCAGCGCACCGCCTTCGGCGTGGTCTTCCAGCAGCCCCGCCTCGCCGCCGACCCCCGGCTGCGCCTCGCCGACCTGATCGCCGAGCCGCTGCGCGCCACCGGCCGCCGCGACCAGATCCCCGGCCGCGTGACCGAACTCGCCGAGGCGACCGGACTGACCCCCGACCTGCTGACCCGGCGCCCCCACGAGGTCAGCGACGGGCAGCTGCAACGCGCCTGCCTGGCACGCGCCCTGGTGCTCCGCCCGCGCATCCTGGTGTGCGACGAGATGACCGCCATGCTGGACGCCTCCACCACGGCCGCACTGGTCGCCGCCGTCGAGCGGTACCGGCGGGAGACGGGCGCGGCACTGCTCGCCGTCGGCCACGACCGGACACTGCTCGACCGCTGGTGCGACCGCACGCTGCACTGGCACGAGGTGGCCAGATCCCGCGCAGACGCGCCGACTTGAGCCCGTACAGTCACAAGGGACGCATGCGCCCCCTGCGGCCGGAGGTGTCCGGTGACGGCCTCGTCCCGCGCTGACCAGGTGCGCCCCGCGCGGCCCTCTGCGAGGCGGAGGCTGCCTGATGAGCACCGGCTTCCGGTGAGATGAGCCCCCGGCCAGGTTCAGACGCTTCCCCCGCCTTCCTCGACCTCGTTCACCCGCGGCATCCGGGCCGTGAACCCGAGGCGGCACCCACCGGTGTCACGGATCTGGCGGCGCTGACCGCGCTGCTGTGTGACGCCCGCCATGCGACATGCGTCGCGCTGCCCCGCGGCGACGGCTTCGCCGCTGCCGTGGCCGGCCCGCTCACCGGGATCCGCCCCGGCCCACGGTTGCGCGTCCTGTGCACGGCGGAGTCCGCGGACGGCGTCCTCGAGCGGCTGAGCCCGGCTGGGACAGCCCTCGCAGGACCGGGCGCCGAGGCCGGCGGCAGCCACCGCAGTCACCTCGAAGTGCGGTGTCACGAGGGGCGGTCGCAGCCTGTCGTCGTGGTCGACGCTTCCCCCGCCCTGGTCCGCGGCCGGGCGCCGGCGCCGGGGACCGGGCCACCTGGTCACCGACACAGCCGCCGTACGCGCACTGGATCTTCTCTGCGCCGGAACCCGGGCGCGCAGCCGACGGCTCGGCGGCGCCCTCGCCTCCGGTCCGGGCCGTCCGCGAGCACCTGCGCCGCGAGGTCCCCGAGCACCTGCGGTCCGGTCGGCGGGACGAGATCGCCGCCCGCGAACTGAGCGTCTCCCCGCGCGCCTGTCGTCGGCAGGCAGCGGAACCCATGCGCACCCTCGGCGCGATCTCACGTTTCCAGGCAGGGGCGCGTGCCGTCGAACCGTCGCTGCCGCCCCCTGCTCCTGTGGTCTCCACCCCGCCGGACGTCGCCGGACCGCACCACGGCCAGCCGCCACAGTGAGGACGGCAACGCGACCAGTGGGACGGCGTGGACGGCCCAGCGTGCCCAGCGGGGTGGCGGAGGGGTGGCCAGGGCGGCCTCGTGAGCGGGGGAGACGGGAACGGCAGTGGTCATCGGGTACGGCTGCCTTCTCCTCGGGGCGGCTGCTCGGGGGCGTCCGCCGACGGCGGGTGGGTGCCGTCGGAGGCGAGCCGAGTGCATGGAGCCGGCGACGGCGTCATCCGCGTTCGTGGCAGCTTCCTGCCACCCGGCCGCGCCGTCCGCGAGCCGGGCGGCCGGGGGAGCTGCCTTCGCCGTCCGCGAGCCGGGCGGCCGGGGAGCCGCCCCCGCCGTCACCCCGTGGCTGCCTCACCGGACGGCAGCGCGTCCCGCACGGCCCGGGCCGTGCCCCTCGGGTCGTAGTCCTCGGGGACGCCCTCCACCAGGACGATGTCGGCCTCGCTGTGCCGGGTGCGCAGCGGGGCGATCTCCCGGTAGGCCGGGGAGTTCCACCACGCCCGCGCCTCGGCGATCCCCGGGAAGGCGATCATCACGACGTTCCCGGGCCAGTCACCCTCCACCACCTCGTGCTGCCTGCCGTGCACCAGGAACCGGCCGCCGTACGGCTCGAAGGTGCCCTGGATGCGCTCGATGTACTCGGCGACGTCCGCGTGCGGCGTGACCCGGTGCAGACGGGCGATGGCGTAGGCGGTCATGGCGTCCCTCCGGTCGGACTGTCGGTCGGTCCGTACGCCGTCGATCATGACAGCGGGGGCACAGGTGGTCGATTACCTGCCGGGTAATGAGCCCCGGGTGACCATTCACCGCTCCCGCCGCGCACCGAACCGTCAGGTTCGGCCCGCATAGCGACAGTTGGCGACAATCACGCACCGGCCGTGACCCGGCGCGCTGGGATGGACCCTTACCACTGGCGGCAGCACGGCTGGGTCCGACATGAAGAACAAGACCGATGCGACGGCCATGTGTCCCGTCGCCGCCCGGGAACCGGGCACACAGGTGATCCCCGCGCAGCCCGGAGCGCCGGGAACCGCGGAGGAGCGTTTCCGCGGCCTGCTGGAGGCGGCACCGGACGCCATGGTCATCGTCGACGACACCGGAACCATCAAGCTGGTCAACGCCCAGACCGAGGCGCTCTTCGGCTACCGGCGCGAGGAACTCCTCGGCCAGTCCGTCGAACTGCTCGTCCCGCACCGCCTGCGCGGCCACCACACGCGGCACCGCAGGTCCTACGCCGCGAACCGGCAGGTCCGTCCCATGGGGGCCGGGCTCGACCTGTACGGACTGCGCCGGGACGGCAGCGAGTTCCCGGTCGAGATCAGTCTCAGCCCGCTGGAGACCACCGACGGGCTGCTGGTGTCGGCCGCCGTGCGCGATGTCAGCGACCGCAAGGCCGCCGAGGAACGCATCAGCGAACTGGCCGCGCTGGTGGAGTCCTCCCAGGACGCCATCCTCGCCAAGACGCTCGACGGGTACATCACCTACTGGAACACCGCAGCCCAGCGGCTCTACGGGTACACCGCCGCCGAGGCGACGGGCCGGCACGTGTCCCTGCTCGCCCCGGACGACCGGCACGACGAGGTCACCGCGCTGCTGGGCCGCCTGCGACGCGGTGAGAAGGTGGAGCACTTCGAGACCCTGCGCGTCACCAGGAGCGGCGCGCTGCTGGACGTCGACGTCACCGTGTGGCCGCGGCGGGCCCCGGACGGCACGGTCATCGGCGCCTGTGCCATCGTCCGCGACATCAGCGACCGCAAGCGGGCCGAGGCCGAGCTGACCGAGCTGTACGAACAGCAGCGCCATGTCGCCCTCACCCTGCAGCGCAGCCTGATGGGCACACCCCCCGCCGTCCCCGGACTCGTCACCGCCAGCCGCTACCGGCCCGCCACCCAGGGCGCCGGGGTGGGCGGCGACTGGTTCGACCTGGTCCCGCTCGGCGCCGGCCGGGTCGGCGTCCTGATCGGCGACGTGATGGGCCGTGGCCTGGAGGCCGCCGCCGTGATGGGTCAACTGCGCTCCGCGGCACACGCGTTGGCCAAGACCGGCATGCAGCCCCGGCGGCTGATGCAGACCCTGGACACCTGCGTCGCCGACCTGGACGTCCCGGACCAGCTGGTCACCTGCTGCTATCTCGTCGTCGCCGCCGACCAGGGCGAGGTGACCCTGTGCTCCGCAGGCCACCTCCCGGTCCTGGTCGCCGCACCCGGTGAAACGGCACGCCCCCTGCCCGCCTCGGTGAACGCACCCCTCGGCGTCGGCGGCGTCCTGTACGAGCAGGCCACGTCACCGGTCCCGCCCGGCGCGACCCTGGTGCTGTACACCGACGGCCTGATAGAGACCCCCGACTGCGACATCGAGGACCGGGTCCGCCAGCTGACGTCCGTCTGCGACGCGCTCCTCACCACCCGCGCACCGAGCCTGGACACGGCCGCCGACCACATCCTGTCCGCGCTGCGGCCGGACGCCGAGGGGCACGACGACGACGTCACCCTCCTGCTGGTCCGGCTGCCCGAGGCGCCCCTCGCCTCCGCCACGACGGCACTGTCCGCGCGCCCCGAGTCCGTGCCCGAGGGCCGTTCCTTCCTCGCCAAGACCCTCACCGCGTGGGGCTGCGAGGAGAAGACCGACGACGCCCGGCTCCTCGTCCCCGAGCTGCTCACCAACGCGGTGCAGCACGGCCGCGGACCCGTCACCCTGCATGTGTGCCGGACCCCGGCGGAACTCACGGTCGAGGTGAGCGACGGCAGTTGCCATCTGCCGGAACCCCGGCACGCCGAGGAGGACGAGGAGTCCGGCCGGGGCCTCAACCTGGTCCGCATGCTGGCGGACAGCTGGGGCGCCCGCCCCACCGACGAGGGAAAGTGCACCTGGTTCACCCTGCGGTGACGGGCCGCGGCACGGTGTCCGGAGCGCAGCGCCGGTCCGGGCGATCCGGCACGCCTCCGTCCGACACGCGCCCGTCACTCTCCGGCCTGCGCCGCTCGGCTCCCCCCCCCGTGACGAGCCCCTGCCGCCGCCGGCGCGGGGGGGAGCGGGATCCGGGGCCTTTCTCTGCGGCCGGCGCCGCCCGGCGCGACCCGCCGGGTCGTCCGTACGCGCGGCACAACCTGCGCACCCCGGCCCGCCACGAGCACCTGACGCAGGTGCCCGCGCTCCGGAGCCGCGCCAGGAGTCGCGCTCAGGAGTCGTCCGGATCGACGCCGGTGAACTCCGAGGCGTCCTTGCCGCCGGCGGGGCGCCCGGAGGTGCCCCTGCGCTCGGTGTCCCGCCTGCCCTGCGGTGGCCCGGCGCCGTGCTCCTCACCCCGCCGGGTCTCGCTCTTCACCGCGTCGCCGGGGACGGAGGTGCGTTCCTCCTTCGACGGTTCGCGTCCCGCTCCGCGCGACGGCGCGTGCTCCTCCGGGTGGAAGGAGCGGTGGGCGCTGGGGTTGTCCTGCTGCCGCTTCTCGTCGACGTCGGGCGACCAGCCGTGGTGCTCCGAGCCCTGGTGACGGCTCGGTCCCCGGTCGTCCGGCGATCGTGACTCGTGCCTGCTGGCCATGTGCCGACCTGCCTGTCCGCTGTCGTGTCCGGCGCCTCCCGGGTGGTCCTGCGCCTCGTCGAGGGCACACCTCGCGCGCCCGGACGTCCCGGGTTCCCGTAGGCGGATATTTCACTCATATCGCCCGTCCTGTCGAGCGGGCCGCCCCGCCCCCATCCCGCACCGCCCGCAACCCTTCCATGTGGCGGGAAGCGCGTCTCGGCCGTGGAGCCGGTCCGGCCGGCCGGCTCGTCGAGTGCGCACCGGGGCGGTTCACCACCGAGGTCACCCGACTGGCCGAACTCCGGGCGGCTTCTCCCGGGGCACTCGCCCGGCCCGCCGGGAAGAAGGCCGAGAGCGAGCGGCGGGAGGCCCTCACCCCGCTGGCGGCGGTCAGCGCGCGGGAACCCGACCGCATGCGCAGGATCGTCTTCGACCCCGAGGCGCCGTACCACGCGCCGCGCCGGGCGTTCGTGCGCAAGGAGACCGCGCCCGTGCGACCGCCGCCCGCGTCGTCCGAACGCCTCGGCTCCGCTGCGAAGACGGAGCCGGTGGCCGACGCTTGGCAGGAACCCCAGGGGCCGATGCATCGGCCCGGCCGCATTCCTCCCCGGGAGGCATCGATGAACGCAGCATCCCAGGCCACGAGCGAGGCGCCGGAGGCCGGCGCGGTCGGCACGGACGACAAACCGATCCACATCCTCTGGATCAACGCCGGCCTGAGCTGTGACGGCGACTCGGTCGCCCTGACCGCCGCCATGCAGCCCAGCATCGAGGAGATCGCCCTGGGGGCGCTGCCCGGTCTGCCGAAGATCGCCGTGCACTGGCCGCTGATCGACTTCGAGTGCGGCCCGGTCGGCGGCGCCGACACGTTCATCGAGTGGTTCTTCAAGGGCGAGCGCGGCGAGATCGACCCGTTCGTCCTGGTGATCGAGGGATCCATCCCCAACGAGGACATCAAGCCGGAGGGCTACTGGTCCGGCTTCGGCGACAACCCGGAGACCGGCCAGCCCATCACCACCAGCGAGTGGATCGACCGGCTCGCGCCCAAGGCGCTCGCCGTCGTCGCGATCGGCACCTGCGCCACCTACGGCGGCATCCACGCCATGGCGGGCAACCCCACCGGCGCCATGGGCGTGCCCGACTACCTGGGCTGGGACTGGAAGTCCAAGGCGGGCATCCCGATCGTCTGCGTGCCGGGCTGCCCCATCCAGCCGGACAACTTCGCCGAGACCCTCACCTACCTGCTCTACCAGGCCGCAGGCTCGGCGCCGATGATCCCGCTGGACGACAAGCTGCGCCCCACCTGGCTGTTCGGGGCGACCGTGCACGAGGGCTGCGACCGGGCCGGCTACTACGAGCAGGGCCAGTTCGCGCTCTCGTACGACTCGCCGCAGTGCCTGGTGAAGATCGGCTGCTGGGGGCCGGTCGTGAAGTGCAATGTGCCCAAGCGCGGCTGGATGAACGGGATCGGCGGCTGCCCGAACGTGGGCGGCATCTGCATCGCCTGCACCATGCCCGGCTTCCCCGACAAGTTCATGCCGTTCATGGACGAGCCCCCCGGCGCCAAGCTCTCCAGCACCGGCAGCCGCGCCTACGGCGCGGTGGTCCGCAAGCTGCGCTCCATCACGGCCGACACCGTGGACAAGGAACCGAAGTGGCGCCACACCGGCCGCGAGCTCACCACCGGATACCGGCCGCGGTGGTGAGGCCCCCGCACCCGACCGCCGCCGTCACTCCTCCCGCTCGCACACCCCGACCGACCGAAGGGCAGCACAGACACGATGGCCACGACGACGACCGGTGACAGCGCCGGCCTGGTGGAGATGGCGTGGGACCCGATCACCCGGATCGTGGGCAGCCTCGGCATCCATACGAAGATCGACTTCAAGCAGAAGCGGGTGGCGGAGTGCTACAGCACCTCGTCGGTGTTCCGCGGCTACAGCGTCTTCATGCGCGGCAAGGACCCGCGCGACGCGCACTTCATCACCAGCCGCATCTGCGGCATCTGCGGCGACAACCACGCCACCTGCTCGGTGTACGCGCAGAACATGGCCTACGGGGTGAAGCCCCCGCACCTCGGCGAGTGGGTCATCAACCTCGGTGAGGCCGCCGAGTACATGTTCGACCACAACATCTTCCAGGAGAACCTGGTCGGGGTCGACTACTGCGAGAAGATGGTCCGCGAGACCAACCCCGGCGTCCTGGAACTCGCCGAGCGCACCGAGGCCCCGCACGCCGCCGAGCACGGCTACCGCACCATCGCCGACATCATGCGCTCCCTCAACCCGCTGGAGGGCGAGTTCTACCGGGAGGCGCTCCAGGTCAGCCGGTACACGCGGGAGATGTTCTGCCTGATGGAGGGCCGCCATGTGCACCCCTCCACGCTCTACCCGGGCGGCACCGGCACCGTCGCCTCCGTGCAGCTCTTCACGGACTACATGAGCCGCCTGATGCGCTACGTCGAGTTCATGAAGCGCGTGGTGCCGCTCCACGACGACCTGTTCGACTTCTTCTACGAGGCGCTGCCCGGCTACGAGAACGTCGGCCGTCGCCGGGTGCTGCTGGGCTGCTGGGGCGCCCTCAACGACCCCGAGTACTGCGACTTCACCTACGCCAACATGACCGACTGGGGCCGGCGCATGTTCGTCACCCCCGGCGTCGTCGTGGACGGCGAGCTGGTCACCAACGACCTCACCGAGATCAACCTCGGCATCCGCATCCTGCTGGGCAGCTCCTACTACGAGGACTGGGAGGGCCAGGAGCAGTTCGTCACCCGGGACCCGCTCGGCAACCCGGTCGACCCGCGCCACCCGTGGAACCAGCACACCCTTCCCGCCCCGCAGAAGCGGAACTTCGACGACAAGTACAGCTGGGTGATGTCGCCCCGGTGGTTCGACGGCAAGGACCACCTGGCGCTGGACACCGGCGGCGGCCCCATCGCCCGGCTGTGGTCCACCGCCCTGTCGGGACTGGTCGACATCGGCTACGTCAAGGCGACCGGGCACAGCGTCGTCATCAACCTGCCGCGCACCCTGACCAAGCCGGAGACCACCTTCGAGTGGAAGATCCCGCAGTGGAGCAACGCCCTGGAGCGCAACCGCGCCCGCACCTACTTCCAGGCGTACGCGGCCGCCGTCGCCCTGCACTTCGCGGAGAAGGGCCTCGAGGAGGTGCGCGCCGGACGCACCCAGACCTGGGAGAAGTTCGAGGTGCCCGACGAGTCGATCGGATGCGGCTTCACCGAGGCGGTACGCGGTGTGCTCTCCCACCACCTGGTCATCCGCGACGGCAAGATCGCCAACTACCACCCGTACCCGCCCACGCCGTGGAACGCCTCCGTGCGCGACAGCTACGGCACGCCAGGACCCTACGAGGACGCGGTGCAGAACACGCCCATCTTCGAGGAGAACCCGCCGGACCAGTTCAAGGGCATCGACATCATGCGGGCCGTGCGCAGCTTCGACCCGTGCCTGCCGTGCGGTGTCCACATGTACGTGGGCGGCGGCCGGACGGTGAAGAGCATGCACGTCCCCACCGGCCTGAGCGGCCTGGCCGGATGAGCGGCGCGCAGGGCGCGGCGGAGCGCGGCACGGTGAGCGCCGAGGCGGCCGGGCGCATGGTCGAGGACGTCCTCGACCGGCTCGCCGCCCAGGGCGATCCCGCCGCCTGCGAGGCCGCGGAGGAACTGGTGCGCGCACTCATGCAGTTCTACGGCGCCGGCCTGGCCCGCATCGTGGAACTGCTCCCCGGACCGGCCCGCACCGCGCTGCTCGACGACGACGTGGTGGCGAGCCTGCTGGTGCTGCACGACCTGCACCCGGCCGACGTGCGGACCCGCATCGCCCGGGCACTTCGGACCCTGCCCCACCCCGTGGAGACCACCGGCTTCGACCCCGGATCGGGCACCTTGCGGCTGCGCCTGACCGGATCGTCCGGCTGCGGCTGCGGCAGCACCCGCGAGGCCGTGGAACAGGCGGCCAGGGACGCCCTGGCCGGCCTGGCCCCGGAGGTCACCGAGGTACGGCTGGACGCGGACACCGCCCGCGAGCCGGTCCTGCTGCAGATCGGGTCGGGCCCGCCCGGCGCCCGGAGCACGAACGGCCGCCCGGCCGGCCGGCCCTCGTGAGCGGCGCACCGAGCGCCGAGCGGCGCACGTCCCGTTCCGGCACCGACGGGAGTTCGCACGGCCCCGGCGCCCACGGCAGCGCGTACGCCTCCGGCGCCGAGCGGCCTGAGCACCGCCCCGGCGCCGGGCGGAGCGCGTACGCCTTTGGCGCCGGCCGGGGCGCCCATGGCCCCGGCACCGACCGGACCCCTGCCCCCGGTGACCGGAGGTACGGCCCCGGTGCCGCCGCCCGGCCGCGCGGTCTGGCGCGTTTCCTGGCCCCCCGCGCTCCCCGCGAGGAGCGCTGCGAGCTGTGTGCGACGCCGTTGCCCGGCGAGCGGCACCGGCATCTCGTCGACACCGAGCGCCGGTCCCTGGCCTGCGCCTGCGATCCGTGCGCCCAGGTACTGGAGCGCCCGGGCGCGGCCGGCGGGCGCTTCCGGACCGTCCCCGGCCGCTATCTGACCGACTCTGCGCACGGCATCGACGAGGGGGCCTGGGAGCGGCTGGGCATCCCGGTGGGCGTCGTCTTCCTGTTCCGCAACTCCGCGCTCGGCCGCACGGTCGCCTTCTACCCGAGCCCGGCCGGGGCCACCGAGAGCGAACTGGACCCGGAGACCTGGCAGTCGGTGCTCGGCGGCTCCCTGCTGGCCCGCCTCCTCGAGGCCGACGCGGAGGCGCTGCTGCTGCGCAGGCACCAGGGCCGCGTCGAGTGCCATCTGGTGCCGATCGACATCTGCTACGAGCTGGTGGGCCGCATGCGCCTGCACTGGCAGGGCTTCGACGGCGGTGCCGAGGCACAGGCCGAACTGGCCTCCTTCTTCGCCCATGTCCGCGAGCGGGCCCGCGACGCCCGCCGACCGCGCAGGAGTCACGCGTGACCGAGTTCGCCTTCAGCTGCACCGGCGTGCGCGCCGACCCGTACGCGGCCGGCCCCACCCTGGTGTTCCGGCTGCGCGTCACGGCGTCCCCGGAGACCCGGGTGCACGCGCTGGCGCTGCGCTGCCAGATCCGCATCGAACCCGCCCGGCGCGCCTACGACGACACCGAGGCGGCCGCCCTGGGCGACCTGTTCGGGGAGCGTTCCCGGTGGGGGAGCAGCCTCAACCCCGTGCAGTTCGCCCAGGTCCCGCTGATGGTGCAGGGCTTCACCGGCGAGACGGAGGCCGACCTGCCGGTGCCCTGCACCTACGACATGGACATCGCCTCCACCCGCTACTTCCACGCACTCGACGACAGCGACGTCCCCCTGCTGATGCTGTTCTCCGGGACCGCCTTCACCGGCGCCGGCGGCTTCCACGTCGAACCGGTCCCCTGGGACCGGGAGGCCGCCTTCCGGATGCCGGTGAAGATCTGGCGGGAGATGATCGAGCAGCACTTCCCGGGCTCGGCCTGGGTGCGGCTGCCCAGGGACACCATGGACGCGCTGCTCGCCTACCGCTCCGGCCGGGCGCTGCCCTCCTGGGAGGCGACCGTGCACCGGCTGCTGGCGGCGGCCGGGGAGGCCACACCGTGACCACGACACCCATGACGACGTTCCCCCCGGCGACCGAGAACCGCCTGGCCGCCGCCCGCCAGGTCGCCGACGCCGTGCTGTTCGAGGGATACGTGCTCTACCCGTACCGGGCGTCGGCCGCGAAGAACCGGCTGCGCTGGCAGTTCGGGGTGCTGGTGCCGCCGTCGTGGACCACCACCGCCGACGAACACGACTTCCAGCACACCGAACTGCTGATGGAACCCCGGCGCGGCGCGGTCCTCGCCGTCGAGGTGCGCTTCCTGCACGCCCAGCGGCGCACGGTCCAACGAGCCCTGCCGGGCGGCGGGTTCGAGACCGTGCCCGAACTCCGTCTCGACGACCGGGTCCTGGTCCCCTGGGACGAGGGCACCGAGGAACAGGTCCGCTTCACCGTACCCGTCGCCGAACTGACCGGCGACGGCCTGGAGGTGCCCTTCTCCCGCCCCGCGGCCGAGGAGACCGAGCCGGTCGAGGACGCCGGGGGGCAGCTCGTGGGACGCCTGGTGCGGCGCCGCGCGGACCTCGCCGGCCGCGTCCGCCTGTCGGCGCAGCCCCTGGACGGCCCGTACACCGCCCAGCGCCTGACCCTCGTGGTGGAGAACACCAGCACCTGGCAGCCGGCCGAGAGCCAGGACCGCGACGCCGCCCTGCTGCGCTCCCTGGTCGCCACGCACACCCTGCTGCACCTGGACACCGGCGCCTTCCTGTCGCTGACCGGCCCGCCGGAGTGGGCCGCACCGGCCGCCGCCGCCTGCCGCAATCTGCACACCTGGCCCGTCCTGGCCGGGGAGCCGGACTCCCGCGACCTGGTGCTCTCCTCACCGATCATCCTCGAGGACCACCCGGCCATCGCCCCCGAGAGCCCCGGCGCCCTGTACGACGCCACGGAGATCGACGAGATCCTGGCGCTGCGCACCGCGGCCCTCACCGACGAGGAGAAGCGGGAGGCCAGGGGCACCGATCCCCGGGCCGCCGCGGTGATCGACCTGGCCGACTCGATGCCGCCCGAGGTGCTGGAACGCCTGCACGGCGCGGTGCGCGGCCTGCGCGAGATCACCACACCGGGTGCGCCCGCGCCGTACCCGCCCGCAGCCGGTGAGGTCCCGGTCCTCCGGGAGAGCACCGACCCGGCCGGGGGACCTCCGGGGTCCGGCTTCCCCCGCCCGGAGGCCCCCTGGTGGGACCCCGGCGCGGACCCCTCCGTCGACCCGGCACGGGACCACGTCCTGATCGACGGACACGAGGTCCGGGCGGGCAGCCGGGTGGTGCTGCGGCCCCGGCTGCGGCACACCGACGCCCAGGACCTCTTCCTCGACGGCCGGCGGGCCGTGGTGGAGGCGGTGCTGCACGATGTCGACGGCGGGGTGCACATCGCGGTCACCGTCGAGGACGACCCGGGCGCCGACATCCGCCGGGAGCAGGGCCGCTACCTCTACTTCCAGCCCGACGAGGTCGTCGTCGCGAGCACCGAGGAGGACGCGTGAGCAACGCAGCCGGCAGTCCCGCGCGCACGCTGGTCGCCGGGGTGGGCAACATCTTCCTGGGCGACGACGGCTTCGGCGTCGAGGCCGCCCGCGTCCTGGCCGGGCAGGACCTCCCGGAGGGCGCCGAGGTCGCCGACATCGGCATCCGCGGCGTGCACCTGGCCTACCAGCTGCTCGACGGCTACGACACGCTCGTCCTCCTCGACGCGACGGCCCGGGGCGGCGAGCCGGGCACGCTGTACCTCATCGACGCCACCGACCCCGCGACCCGGCGGCAGCCGGACGGCGTCGCCCTGGACGGTCACCGCATGTCCCCGGACGCCGTACTGGCGCTGCTCGACTCCCTGTGCGCGGGCACCGGCGCACCACCCCCGCGGCGCACCCTGGTGGTGGGCTGCGAACCGGCCCGCGTCGAGGAGGGCATCGGCCTCAGCCCTCAGGTGGCCGCGGCGGTGCCCGAGGCGGTGCGCATGGTCGGTGAACTGATCCGGGCCGAGGCCGCCGTGCCCTGAACCGCCCCGGCCGGACGCCTCCGTCCTCGCCTCCTCGCCCCACCCATCGGAGGGAACCATGAACAAGCGAGTCATCGGCGGAACCGCCGCCACGGTCACGGCCACCGCGCTCGCCGCCGTCCTCGCGGCGCTCTGGCCCGACCTGCAGCGCTATCTGCGCATCCGCAGGATGTGACGCACGTCTCGAAGAGCGCCCCCGAGACCGGTCCGGGCCGGGCCGTGCACCGATCGGGTTGTCCGGCCGTCCCGGCGCGGCGTGCCGGGGGGTGCACCGCGTGCGCCCCGCCTCTAATGGGTCTCGGAGCACTTTTCCGGCGAGCACCTTCCCCGGCCAAGGACGGAGCGGCGATGCACGAGATGTCCGTCGCGCTGTCGGTGGTCGACCAGGTCGAGCAGGCGGCGCGGGCCAACGGGGCGCGGGGAGTGCGGCAGGTCCGGGTGGACATCGGCGAACTGGCCGGGGTCGTTCCGGACTCGCTCGCCTTCTGCTTCGAACTGGCCTGCGCCGGGACCGCTCTGGAGGGCGCCCGGCTGGTGATGCGCCCCGTGCCGGGCCGGGCGAGCTGTGCACCGTGCGGGCGCACCTGGGACACCGGGATGCCGCCCGACCTGGTGTGCGCACGGTGCCGCTCGGCCGCGACCGAGCTGCTGTCGGGGCGCGAGCTGCGCATCACCCAGGTGCAGTGGACCACCGAGGCCGCCGCGCCCCCGCCCGCACCCGCCGGTCGAACCGAGGAGAACTGACCATGTGCCGCACAGTCGACCTCCGGCAGGCCGTGCTCGCCAAGAACGCCATGGCCGCGAACATCCTGCGCAGCGAACTCACCGCCCGCGGCACCACAGTGATCAACCTGCTGTCGAGCCCCGGCAGCGGCAAGACGGCCCTGCTGGAGCGCGAACTGCTGCTCGCCAGGGAGCGCGGCATCACCGCCGCGGCCCTCACCGCCGACCTCGCCACGGAGAACGACGCCACCCGCCTGGCCCGTTCCGGCGTCCCCGTCAAGCAGGTCCTCACCGACGGGCTGTGCCATCTGGAGGCGGACATGCTCGCCGGCCACCTGCACGACTGGCTGCCCGAGGACACCCGGCTGCTGTTCGTGGAGAACGTGGGCAATCTGGTCTGCCCGGCCTCCTACGACCTGGGCGAGACACTGCGCGTGGTGCTGGCCTCCGTCACCGAGGGCGAGGACAAGCCGCTGAAGTACCCCACCGCCTTCGGCCTGGCCAACCTGGTCGTCGTCACCAAGTCCGACCTGGCCGGACCCGCCGGGTTCGACGAGGCCGCGTTCCGGGACCACGTGGAGCGGGTCAACCCGGGCGTGGAGGTGGCGCTCACCTCCGTGCGCAGCGGGGAGGGCGCCGGGGTGCTGGTCGACCGGGCCCTCGCCGCCGCCGAGGGACACGCCGTCCACGCCCCGGTGATGGCCCGGGCCGAGGCGTGAGCGCCACCCCGGGTGTCGACGCCCCCGAGCGGGACGGGCGGACCGTCCGACGGGCCCGGATCGTCGTACGGGGCGTGGTGCAGGGCGTGGGCTTCCGGCCGTTCGTGCACGGGCTGGCCACCCGGCTGCGGCTCGCGGGGCATGTCACCAACACCGGCGAGGGCGTCGTGGTGGAGGTCGAGGGCCCGCCGGAGGCCGTGGACCGCTTCCGCTCCCGGCTCGCCCCGGAGGCGCCGCCGCTGGCCTCGGTGGAGTCGGTCGAGTCCGCCGAGCTTCCGGCCACCCTGGAGAGCGGCTTTCACATCGTCCCGTCCCGTACGGACGGACCCGTACGCACGCTGGTGGCACCCGACACCGCCACCTGCGACGCCTGCCTGAAGGAACTCGCCGACCCGCACGACCGCCGCCACCGCCACCCCTTCATCACCTGCACCCACTGCGGCCCGCGCTTCACCATCGTCACCGGCCTCCCCTACGACCGCGCGCACACGACGATGGCGCGGTTCCCGCTCTGCCCGGACTGCGAGCGCGAGTACCACGACCCCGCCGACCGCAGATTCCACGCACAGCCCGTCGCCTGCCCCCGCTGCGGCCCGCGGCTGAGTTTCGTCCCCGCGCAGGCCGGCCCGGACGGCGCCGTGCACGGAGCGGCGGCCCTCGCCGAGGCCCGTGCCCTGCTCGCCGCCGGCGGCATCCTCGCCGTCAAGGGCCTCGGCGGATACCACCTCGCCTGCGACGCCACCCGCACCGGCACCGTCACCGAACTGCGCCGCCGCAAGGCGCGGGGCGACAAACCGTTCGCGCTGATGGCCCGGGACGTCCGCGACATCGAGCACCTCGTCCACCTGAGCCCGCCCGAACGGCAGTTGCTCACCGGACGGGTGCGCCCCGTCGTCCTGCTGCGCCGGCGCAGCGGCACGGGTCACCCGGCCGGACGCCCCGTGCCCGCCGAGGCGGTCGCCCCCGGCAGCCCGGACCTCGGGATCATGCTGCCGTACACGCCGCTGCACCACCTCCTGCTCGCGCCGGCCCGTCCGGGCACCGACGACGGCCCGGCGCCCGGCCTGCTGGTGATGACCAGCGGCAACCTCTCCGGGGAGCCCATCGTCACCGACGACGCGGCGGCCCTGGAGCGCCTGGCCGGGCTCGCCGACGCCTGGCTGATGCACGACCGGCCCATCCAGGTGCCGTGCGACGACTCCGTGGTGCGGGTCTGCGACGGCGAGCCGCTGGTGCTGCGCCGCTCCCGCGGCTACACCCCGCTGCCGGTCACGCTGCCCGTGCGGGTCGACGCGGCGCTCGCGACCGGCGGCGACCTGAAGACCGTCCTCTGCCTCGGTCAGGGCGACAAGGCCTGGCTGTCCGCGCACATCGGCGACATGGACGACCTGGCCACCCAGCGCGCCTTCGGCCGTGCCGAGCGGCAACTGGAGTCGGTCACCGGCGTACGCCCCGGACTCCTCGTCACCGACACGCACCCCGCCTACCGTTCGGCCGCCTGGGCGAGGCAGCACGCCGACGGCCGTACGGTGGCCCGGGTGCAGCACCATCACGCCCACATCGCCTCGGCGCTCGCCGAGCACGGCGTACCGGCGGACACCCAGGTGATCGGGGTCGCCTTCGACGGCACCGGGCACGGCGACGACGGAGCCGTCTGGGGCGGCGAGTTCCTGCTCGCCGGCTACGGCGGCTTCCGCCGCTTCGCCCACCTGTCCTATGTGCCGCTGCCCGGCGGGGACGCCGCCGTGCGCCGCCCGTACCGCATGGCCCTGGCCCACCTGCACGCCGCGGGACTGACCGCCGACCCGGACCTGCCCTGCACGTCCGCCTGCCCGGCCCCCGAACTCGCCGTGCTGCGCACGCAGTTGACCCGCGGCCTGGCCTGCGTACCGACCTCCAGCATGGGCCGCCTCTTCGATGCCGTCGCCTCGCTGTCCGGGGTCTGCCACCACGCCGGCTACGAGGCGCAGGCCGCGATCGAGCTGGAGGCGGCGGCCGTCGCGGCGGGTGCCGTGCCCGAGGACCCGCGCTACGCCTTCGACCTGACCGGCGAGGGACCACCGGACGGCCCATCGCTGACCGCGGATCCGGCGCCGCTCCTCGCGGCCGTCGCGGCGGACGTACGGCAGGGAGTACCGGCCCCCGTGATCGCCGCCCGCTTCCATCTGGCCGTCGCCCGGATGGTGCGGGCGGTGTGCCGCGCCGCCCGCGAGGCGTCCGGCCTGCACACGGTGGCGCTGACCGGAGGCGTCTTCGCCAACACGCTGCTCTCCTCGGCCTGTGCGCGAGGGCTGCGGGAGGACGGATTCACCGTACTGCGCCATCGCGAGATCCCGCCCAACGACGGCGGGCTGGCCCTCGGTCAGCTCGTCGTCGCCGCACGGACCGGTGCCGGGGGCGCGGCAGTTGAGCATCAGCAGTGAGGAGACACGCATGTGCCTGGCGGTACCCGGCAGGGTGCTGGCCGTCGAGGAACGGGACGGCACCCGGATGGCCACCGTCGACTTCGGCGGAGTGGTCAAGGACGTGTGCCTGGAGTACCTGCCCGATCTGAAGGTCGGGGAGTACGCCATCGTCCACGTCGGCTTTGCCCTGCAGCGGCTGGACGAGGAGTCCGCACGCCGGACCCTCGAGCTGTTCGAGAACCTCGGCATGCTCGAGGAGGAGTTCGGCGACCCGTGGGAACAGGCCGCGCAGGCCGGATCGGCACAGGGTGACCTGGCCGGGGAGGTGCGGCAGTGAAGTACATCGACGAATTCCAGAATCCCGAGCTCGCGCAGCGGCTGCTCGACGACATCAAGGCCACGGTGACCAGGCCGTGGGCGCTGATGGAGGTGTGCGGCGGGCAGACGCACACCATCATCCGGCACGGCATCGACCAACTTCTCCCCGAAGGCGTCGAGTTGATCCACGGACCCGGCTGCCCGGTGTGCGTGACCCCGCTGGAGGTCATCGACAAGGCCCTGGAGATCGCCTCCCGACCCGACGTGATCTTCTGCTCCTTCGGCGACATGCTCCGCGTGCCCGGCACCGGACGGGACCTGTTCCAGGTGCGCGGCGAGGGCGGCGACGTACGCGTCGTCTACTCCCCGCTGGACGCGCTGCGCATCGCCGAGGAGAACCCGGACCGGCAGGTGGTCTTCTTCGGCATCGGCTTCGAGACCACAGCCCCGCCCAACGCCATGACGGTGTACCAGGCCCGCAAGCGCGGCATCCGCAACTTCAGCCTGCTGGTCTCGCACGTCCGGGTCCCGCCCGCCATCGAGGCGATCATGCGATCGCCCGACTGCCGGGTGCAGGGCTTCCTGGCCGCCGGCCACGTCTGCAGCGTGATGGGCACCCAGGAGTACCCGGAACTCGCCGAACGCTTCAAGGTGCCCATCGTCGTCACCGGCTTCGAACCCCTCGACATCCTCGAGGGCGTCCGGCGCACCCTGCGGCAGCTGGAGCGCGGCGAGCACACCGTCGACAACGCCTACCCGCGCGCGGTGCGGGCCGAGGGCAACCCGGCCGCGCGGGCCATGCTCGACGACGTCTTCGAGGTCACCGACCGCTCCTGGCGCGGCATCGGCGTCATCCCCGACAGCGGCTGGCGGCTGTCCTCCCGCTACCGGGACTACGACGCCGAGTACCGCTTCGACGTCGGCGACATCACCACCCGGGAGCCGGCCGCCTGCCGCAGCGGCGAGGTGCTGCAGGGCCTGCTCAAACCCCATGAGTGCGAGGCCTTCGGCACGACCTGCACGCCGCGCACCCCGCTCGGCGCCACGATGGTCTCCAGCGAGGGCGCCTGCGCGGCCTACTACCTCTACCGGCGTCTCGACCTGCCGACCCGCCCGGCCGCGGCGACCGCCGACCGGGCCACCGCCACGGCCCCGGCTCCGGCCCCGGACCTGGAGGGCAGCCCCGTTGTCTGACACCAACACCACCGTCGACGCCCTGTCCTGGACCTGCCCCGCCCCCCTGCGCGACCGCCCCCGGGTGGTGATGGGGCACGGGGGCGGCGGCGCGATGTCCGCGGAACTCGTCGAGCAGGTACTGCTTCCTGCCCTCACCGGGTCCGACCGGGCTCCCGCCCCCCTCACCGACTCCGCGGTGGTCGAACTCGGCGGCGCCCGCCTCGCCTTCTCCACCGACTCCTTCGTCGTCCGCCCGCTGTTCTTCCCGGGCGGCAGCATCGGCGACCTGGCGGTCAACGGCACCGTCAACGACCTCGCCATGAGCGGCGCCCGCCCCGCCTTCCTGTCCTGCGGGCTGATCCTCGAGGAGGGCGTCGGCATCGACACCGTCACCCGGGTCGCCGAGGCGATCGGCGCCGCCGCCCGCACCGCGGACGTCCGGGTGGTGACCGGCGACACCAAGGTGGTGGAGGCGGGCCACGGCGACGGCGTCTACATCAACACCGCCGGCGTCGGCCTGGTCCCCGCCGGGATCGACCTGCGCCCCGACCGGGTGGTGCCCGGCGATGTGATCCTGCTCAGCGGCCCCATCGGCCTGCACGGCGTCGCGATCCTCAGCGAGCGGGAGAACCTGGCCTTCGAGAGCGACGTCCGCAGCGACTGCGCCCCGCTCGGCGGCCTGGTGGAGGCGATGCTCTCGGTCACCACCACGGACCTGCACGTCCTGCGCGACCCCACCCGCGGCGGCCTGGCCGCCTCCCTCAACGAGATCGCCACGGCCGCCGGCTGCGGCGTCGTCGTCCAGGAGCGCGCCGTCCCCGTGCCCCCGTCGGTCGCCGGGGCCTGCGCCATGCTCGGCCTGGACCCGATGTACGTGGCCAACGAGGGCAAGCTGGTCGCCTTCGTGGCCCGGGAACACGCCGACGCCGTCCTCGCCGCCATGCGGGCCCACCCGCTGGGCGCCGAGTCCGCGATCATCGGCGAGGCCGTCGCCGACCACCCGGGCATGGTGGTGGCCCGCACCGGCCTCGGCGGCACCCGTGTGGTGGACATGCCACTGGGGGAGCAGCTGCCTCGGATCTGCTAGCCGTCGAGATTCCGGGCGGTGCCCGGCGGGCCTGGGGAAGGGCCCGGCGTCGAGAGCACCGCACGGACGGTCTTCCCGGCCGGCGGGTACGGCACGCAGTCCCAGTGATCGGCGAGAGCGGCGATCAGCGTGAGTCCTCGGCCGCCGGTCCGGAGCGCGCCGGGGTCTCCCGTGGCCGCCGGGAGCCGCGGGTGGAGGTCTCCCCGGGCGTCACTGACCTCCACCCGCAGCAGCCCGCACGCCGGGTCGGACACCAGCGTCAGCCGGAAGCAGCGGCCCGGCACATGCCCGTGCAGCACGGCGTTCGCCGCGAGTTCGGCGATGACCACCTCGGCACGCTCCACGAGGTCCTGCGGCACCTCCCAGGAGCGGAGCTGCCCCACCCCCAGCAGGCGGGCGAGCCGGGCGCCGCGCCGTGTGGCCGAGAGCAGCTGGGTGAAGCCGCGCGAACAGGGGGCGGGGTGAGGGGTGGTGTGCGGGGGAGCGCTCTGGTTCATGACGCCAGCGTGACGTCCGCTCGCGGCCGTACACGAGCCTCCAGGCCCGTACGCTGAGTGAGCGTACGGGCGCAGAGGGTGGACAGTACGGAGTGCCGACGGCCACGATGAGGGGCGGCGTGGGGGCCGACAGACCGGAGAGCCGACTGGTGAGAGGGGCGGCGGATGGACATGGCCGAAGCGGAGGTGGCGGCCACGGGCGTCGGCACCCGTGCGGTGACACTGGGGGAGGGGGAGAGGGAACCCCACCCGTCGGACAGCCTGCGCACGTTCGGCGCGGTCGTCCAGGCGTTACGCGAACACGCGGGGCTCAGCAGGACCGACCTGGCCGCGGTCGTCCAGTACTCCAAGCACACCGTGGAATCGGTGGAGTTGGGACGCCGGATGCCCGACCAGGCCTTCGTCGAACGGGCCGAGGAGGCTCTGGGCAACACGGGCGCCCTGCGGCGTGCGGCGCGCCATCTCACCCGGGGCGAGGGGGGCCTCGCCGCCTGGTTCCGCCGGTGGGCCCGGCTGGAGCGGGAGGCGGTGAGCCTGTGCACGTACGAATGCCGGCTGGTGCCGGGTCTGTTGCAGTCGGAGGCGTATGCGCGGGCGGTGTTCGAGGGGACGATTCCGTTGCGGACCGACGAGGAACTCGAGGCGCAGCTCACGGCCCGGATGGAACGGCAGCGCATGATGGTGGAGCGGCCGACGGTGCCGTTCGACTTCATCGTCGAGGAGCACGTGTTCCGGCGCAGGTTCGGGGACTCCGAGGTCGTCCGGGGGGCTGCTGGACCATGTGCTCAAGGTCGGTGCGCCGCGGAATGTGACGCTTCAAGTGGTCCCGCTGGAGGCGGGGTTGCACGCGTGCCTGGATGGGCCGGTGCAGGTGCTGGAGACGCCGGAGGGGCGGCGACTCGCCTACTCCGAGGGGCAGGAAAACGGTCGATTGATTATGGAGCCGAAACAGGTGAGTGTGCTCTGCCGGCGCTATGAAACACTGCGCTCCCAGGCCCTGAGCTCGAAGGACTCCAGGGACCTGCTGGAGCGACTGCGAGGAGAGCTATGAGCAGCGGTACGACGGAACTCGCCTGGTTCAAGTCCAGCTACAGCGGCAGCCAGGGCGACAGCTGTGTCGAGGTCGCCATCGCCGAACAGGCCGTTCACGTACGGGACTCCAAGGACCTGTCCCGTCGGCCCTTCGCGGTGGACCGCGAGCACTGGGTGCCCTTCGCCAAGTTCGTCGCCGAGGGCACGGAGGCATAGCCCCGCCGCCACCCCTCCTGACCGCCGGGCGGCGAACCCACGGTCAGGAGGGGAACGGCATGGAGAACACCAGGGACGTCAGATGTCCCGGAAGATCTCGATCTGTGCGCCGATGGAGTTCAGGCGCTCGGCGAGATCCTCGTAACCCCGGTTGATGACATATACGTTGCGCAGGACCGACGTGCCCTCCGCCGCCATCATCGCCAGCAGCACGACGACCGCGGGACGCAGCGCCGGCGGGCACATCATCTCGGCCGCGCGCCAGCGGGTGGGGCCCTCCACCAGGACGCGGTGCGGGTCGAGCAGCTGCAGGCGGCCGCCGAGGCGGTTGAGGTCGGTCAGGTAGATGGCGCGGTTGTCGTAGACCCAGTCGTGGATCAGCGTCTTGCCCTGCGCCACCGCCGCGATCGCCGCGAAGAACGGCACGTTGTCGATGTTCAGGCCGGGGAACGGCATCGGGTGGATCTTGTCGATGGGCGCCTCCAGCTTGGAGGGGCGCACCGTCAGGTCCACCAGGCGGGTGCGGCCGTTGTCGGCGAAGTACTCGGGCGTGCGGTCGTGGTCGAGGCCCATCTCCTCCAGGACCGCCAGCTCGATCTCCAGGAACTCGATCGGCACCCGGCGGATCGTCAGCTCCGACTCGGTCACCACGGCGGCGGCGACCAGGCTCATCGCCTCGACCGGGTCCTCGGAGGGCGAGTAGTCGACGTCGACGTCGATGTCCGGCACGCCGTGCACGGTGAGCGTGGTGGTGCCGATGCCGTCGACCTTCACGCCCAGTGCCTCCAGGAAGAAGCACAGGTCCTGGACCATGTAGTTGGAGGAGGCGTTGCGGATGACGGTGATGCCGTCGTGCCGCGCTGCGGCGAGGAGGGCGTTCTCCGTGACCGTGTCCCCGCGCTCGGTCAGCACGATCGGGCGGTCGGGGCTGACCGAGCGGTCCACCACCGCGTGGTACTGGCCCTCGGTGGCGGCGATGTCCAGGCCGAACCGGCGCAGCGCGATCATGTGCGGCTCGACGGTGCGGGTGCCGAGGTCGCAGCCGCCGGCGTAGGGCAGCTTGAAGCGGTCCATGCGGTGCAGCAGCGGACCGAGGAACATGATGATCGAGCGGGTGCGGCGGGCGGCGTCCGCGTCGATGGCGTCCAGGTCCAGCTCGGCCGGCGGCACGATCTCCAGGTCGGTGCCGTCGTTGATCCACCGGGCGCGCACGCCGATGGAGCCCAGCACCTCCAGGAGGCGGTAGACCTCCTCGATGCGGGCGACGCGGCGCAGCACGGTGCGTCCGCTGTTGAGCAGCGAGGCGCACAGCAGTGCCACGCACGCGTTCTTGCTCGTCTTGACATCGATGGCGCCGGAGAGCCGGCGTCCGCCGACCACGCGCAGATGCATCGGACCGGCGTATCCCAGGGACACGATCTCGCTGTCCAGGGCCTCGCCGATGCGGGCGATCATCTCAAGGCTGATGTTCTGGTTGCCGCGCTCGATGCGGTTGACGGCGCTCTGGCTGGTGGCGAGGGCCTCGGCCAGCTGCGCCTGCGTCCAGCCCCGGTGTTGCCGGGCATCGCGGATGAGCTTGCCGATGCGTACGAGGTAGTCGTCTGCCATGGGGTTGAGGTTATCTCAGATATGAGATGCCGCCTCTTGGGGGGTCCGTTCGGGTGACATGGCGTCAAACTTGCCCGATTCATCCCCTGGTGCTACGTGTGTTCCGCGTCCGTCGCCACCCGAAAGGCCCCGGCAAATCCACCGAAGTCGTACGACGTCCGGTGCTGCTCCGAGTGTACCTGGGGCCTTTGCCGCCGCCGGTGGTGATGGACCAGGACCGCTTGTTGATGTTCAGCCGCACCCCCGGAAGGATCCGGAAGCTCTTGCGGAAAGTGAGCGGCACCTCTGTCTCCCTCGTATGAGTATCTGACCCTGTCTCAGTTCGGCTACCCCGAATGCGGGGGGTCATGGGGCCAGGGTGCGCGGCGTCCCGGGTGCCAGGGGTGTCCTTGAGGGGGTGTGCCGGGCTCCAGGGGTGTGCCGGGGGTGCCGGAGAGGCATGCCCCGGGCGTCCGGAGGTGTGTCCGAGGGCTGGAGACGGGTGTGCCCGGAGGGGGTCGTCCGGCTCGCCGGGGGGTACCCGCCGGGGCGTGCCGCAGGTCGCGCCGGGGCACGCCGAGGGTCCGGGCATGACCATTCGGCGCCCGTGTACTAGAGTTATCTCGACATCGAGATATCTGCCGAGGCGCACCGCGGTCGCCACTCGAGTTAGGCCTACCTAACTTAGCCTGACCTCACGGGAACGGCCAAGCCGGCGTGGCGGCACGATTGACGGTGGTACGCGCACATCTATGAAGGAGACTGTCGTGTCGGCGAACAGCTTCGACGCCCGCAGCACGCTGCAGGTGGGCGACGAGTCGTACGAGATCTTCAGGCTGGACAAGGTCGAGGGCTCCGCGCGCCTTCCCTACAGCCTGAAGGTGCTGCTGGAGAACCTTCTCCGCACCGAGGACGGCGCGAACATCACCGCCGACCACATCCGCGCGCTCGGCTCCTGGGACTCCCAGGCCCAGCCGTCGCAGGAGATCCAGTTCACGCCGGCCCGCGTGATCATGCAGGACTTCACCGGCGTCCCCTGTGTCGTGGACCTCGCCACCATGCGTGAGGCCGTGAAGGAGCTGGGCGGCGACCCCTCGAAGATCAACCCGCTGGCCCCGGCCGAGCTGGTCATCGACCACTCGGTGATCGCCGACAAGTTCGGCACCAGCGACGCCTTCAAGGTGAACGTCGATCTGGAGTACGGCCGCAACCGGGAGCGCTACCAGTTCCTGCGCTGGGGTCAGACCGCCTTCGACGAGTTCAAGGTCGTCCCGCCCGGCACCGGCATCGTCCACCAGGTGAACATCGAGCACCTGGCCCGCGTGGTGATGACCCGCGACGGCAAGGCGTACCCCGACACCCTCGTCGGCACCGACTCGCACACCACGATGGTCAACGGCCTCGGCGTCCTCGGCTGGGGCGTCGGCGGCATCGAGGCCGAGGCCGCCATGCTCGGCCAGCCGGTCTCCATGCTGATCCCGCGCGTCGTCGGCTTCAAGCTCACCGGTGAGCTGCAGCCCGGCACCACCGCCACCGACCTGGTGCTCACCATCACCGAGATGCTGCGCAAGCACGGCGTGGTCGGCAAGTTCGTCGAGTTCTACGGCGAGGGCGTGGCCGCCACCTCGCTCGCCAACCGCGCCACCATCGGCAACATGTCCCCGGAGTTCGGCTCCACCGCCGCGATCTTCCCGATCGACGAGGAGACCATCAGCTACCTGCGTCTGACCGGCCGCAGCGAGAAGCAGATCGCGCTGGTCGAGGCGTACGCCAAGGAGCAGGGCCTCTGGCTGGACCCGAAGGCCGAGCCGGACTTCTCCGAGAAGCTCGAGCTGGACCTGTCCACCGTCGTCCCGTCCATCGCCGGCCCGAAGCGCCCGCAGGACCGCATCGTCCTGGCGAACGCCGCCGAGCAGTTCAAGCAGGACGTCCGCAACTACGTCAGCGACGAGTACGAGGCGAGCAAGGAGTCCTTCCCCGGCTCCGACGCCCCGTCCACCATCCCGAACGGCACCCCGTCCAACCCGGTCCGGGTGACCGCCCCCGACGGCACCTCCTACGAGCTGGACCACGGTGCGGTGACGGTCGCGGCCATCACCTCCTGCACCAACACCTCCAACCCGTACGTCATGGTCGCCGCCGCCCTGGTCGCCAAGAAGGCGGTGGAGAAGGGCCTGACCCGCAAGCCGTGGGTCAAGACCACCCTCGCCCCCGGCTCCAAGGTCGTCACCGACTACTTCGACAAGGCGGGCCTGACCCCGTACCTGGACAAGGTCGGCTTCAACCTCGTCGGCTACGGCTGCACCACCTGCATCGGCAACTCCGGCCCGCTGCCGGAGGAGGTCTCCAAGGCCGTCAACGACCACGACCTCGCCGTCGTCTCGGTCCTGTCCGGCAACCGCAACTTCGAGGGCCGGATCAACCCCGACGTCAAGATGAACTACCTGGCGTCCCCGCCGCTGGTCGTCGCCTACGCCATCGCCGGCTCGATGAAGGTGGACATCACCAAGGACGCCCTGGGCACCGACCAGGACGGCAACCCGGTCTACCTCAAGGACATCTGGCCCTCGGAGGCCGAGGTCAACGACGTCGTGGCCAACGCCATCGGCGAGGACATGTTCTCCAAGTCCTACTCCGACGTCTTCGCCGGCGACGCCCAGTGGCAGGCGCTGCCCATCCCGACCGGCGACACCTTCGAGTGGGACCCGGAGTCCACCTACGTCCGCAAGCCCCCGTACTTCGAGGGCATGACCATGGAGCCGGCCCCGGTCGAGGACATCTCCGGCGCCCGCGTCCTGGCCAAGCTGGGCGACTCGGTCACCACCGACCACATCTCCCCGGCCGGTGCGATCAAGGCCGACACCCCGGCCGGCAAGTACCTCACGGAGCACGGCGTCGAGCGCCGCGACTTCAACAGCTACGGCTCCCGCCGCGGCAACCACGAGGTCATGATCCGCGGTACGTTCGCCAACATCCGCCTGCGCAACCAGATCGCGCCGGGCACCGAGGGCGGCTACACGCGTGACTTCACGCAGGAGGGCGGCCCGGTCTCCTTCATCTACGACGCCGCCCAGAACTACCAGGCCGCCGGCATCCCGCTGGTCGTCCTGGCCGGCAAGGAGTACGGCTCCGGCTCCTCCCGCGACTGGGCCGCCAAGGGCACCGCGCTGCTCGGTGTGAAGGCCGTCATCGCCGAGTCCTACGAGCGCATCCACCGCTCCAACCTCATCGGCATGGGCGTCCTGCCGCTGCAGTTCCCCGAGGGCCAGAGCGCCGACACCCTCGGCCTGACCGGCGAGGAGACCTTCTCCATCTCCGGCGTCACCGAGCTCAACAGCGGCACCACGCCGCGCACGGTGAAGGTCACCACCGACACCGGCGTCGAGTTCGACGCGGTCGTCCGCATCGACACCCCGGGTGAGGCGGACTACTACCGCAACGGCGGCATCATGCAGTACGTGCTGCGCAGCCTGCTCCGCAAGTGAGCGCGGCCCGCGCGGCACGTGAGCGGCGGCTGATCCGCAAGTAGGCGGCAGCGCACGCCAGTTGGGGCCGCACCTCCGGAGTCGGAGGTGCGGCCCTCGCCGTGTTCCCCGTTGTACGCTGATGAGACACCAGGCGACGGGGGTGGCGGTGAGCCGCGGCAGGGAACACATGCAGCTCGTCCTGACCGGGCGTCAGGACAGCGACCAGGAAGAACTCGACGAACTGACCCGCCGGTTACGCGACCGGCTGCTCGAACTGGACGTGGACGACGTCCGGCTGCGCCGCGCCGGTGACCTCCCCGAGGGAGCCAAGCCGGTCGACGCGATCGCCGTGGGCGCCCTCGCGGTGACCATGGCACCCATCGCCCTGCGCTCGGTGGTGAGCCTCGTCCAGACCTGGATCGAGAACCGCCCGGTCCGCACGGTCAGCATCGCCCTCGGCGACAACAGCCTGGAGCTCGAGGCCGTCTCCTCCGCCGACCAGCAGCGCCTCATCGAGGCCTTCCTCGCCGCCCACGAGGCCGGCACCGCGGGCGGCTCCGGCGACGGGAACGACCCCCACGACCCCGGTGACGGCCCCGGGGACCCCGGCCCCGCCGGCTCCTCGGCCGGACCCGGCCAGGGCGGCTGAAGGGCGGCCCCGACGTGTCCGCGGGCCGCTACGCCCTGCTCGTCGCGACGGGCCACTACGACGACCGGGAGCTGCGCCGGCTGCGCTCTCCCGCCCGGGACGCCGAGGGACTCGCCGAGGTGCTGCGCGACCCCGACATCGGCGGCTTCACGGTGACACCGGTCGTCGACCGCCCCCACCACGAGGTGGCCCGCGCCATCGAGCACTTCTTCCTCGACCGGGGCCGTGACGACCTGCTCCTGCTGCACATCTCCAGCCACGGCGTGAAGAACGACGACGGCGAGCTGTACTTCGCCGCCTCCGACACCGACCGCCGCCTGCTCGCCTCCACCGCGGTCTCCGCCGAGTTCCTGCGCACCCGGATGCTGCGCTGCCGGGCCCGGTCGGTCGTGCTGCTGCTCGACTGCTGCTACAGCGGCGCCTTCCTGCCCGGCGCCAAGGGCGACACCACCGTGCACCTGAAGGACGAACTGGCCGGACACGGCATCGCGGTGCTCACCGCGACCAACCGCACCGAGTACGCCTGGGAGGGCGAACGCCTCGACGAACTCGACCCCGAGCCCTCCCGGTTCACCGGCGCGGTCATCAAGGGCCTCCGCTCGGGCGAGGCCGACCGCAACGGCGACGGCCTGATCAGCACGCAGGACCTCTACGAGTACGTCTACGACGAGCTGCGCGCGGCCGGGGTGCGCCAGCGCCCCCAGCTGTGGGCGCAGGTGGAGCGCCGGCTGGTCATCGCCCGGTCGGTGAGGGCCCCGCGGCAGCACCCGCTGCCCGGCATCCCGGCCCAGCAGGAAAGCCCGGCACCGTCCGTGCCTCCTCCGGTGCCGGAGCAGCCGAGGCCCGCCGAAGGGCTCGCCCGGCTGCTGGTCCTCGCCAGGCTGCTGGGCGAACTGCCCTCCCTGGCGGACGTGCAGACCCGGATGCGGCTCGCCGCCGTCCTGGGCGAACAGCTGGGGCGCACCGTCGATCTGCGCGGCGTCCGGCTGCAGGAGGACGCGGCGATGCTGGCCCGCGGCGCCCTGGCCGCCGAGGGCGGGGAGAGCGTGCTGCTGCAGGTGATCGAGCTGTACGAGGGAGGCGCGACGGCCGACCGGATGCGGCGGCGTCTTCAGCGGGCCGGCGGGGAAGCCGGCGGGGCGGACGGTGGCGGCGGGGGTGCCATGCGGCTGCTCCTCGACCTCACCGACGCCCTGTGCGCCCTGCCGTCCGTGCAGGACCCCCACGGCCGCCAGAACGTCGCCTCGCTCCTCGGCGAGGTGCTGGGCCGGCCCGTCGACGTGCGCGGAATGCGGCTGCGCGAGGACGTGGTGGCCATCGTGCGTGCGGCGCTCGGGGTGCCCGGCGGTGAGCACGCGCTGGTGGATGTGGTCCGCGTCCTCGACGGCGAGCAGCGGGCCGCCGAGCTCGAGCGGCTGCTCCGGACCGCACTCTGAACGCCGCCGCACAACGCACGGCGGGCCCGGGCCTGGCCCGGACCCGCCGTACGGCGTGGGTGGCGCCGCGTCAGCCCAGCAGCTCCACCTCCGTCAGTGTCGCCTCACCGCTCAGCACCAGACGGTAGTGCCGGTGGGCGGCCGGCTTGTCCACGGAGAAGACCCGGGTCTGCCGCTCCCAGCGGAAGGACTCACCGGACCGTTCGTCCAGGTCCTGCCACGTCCTGCCGTCGGCCGAGCCCTGCAGCACCCAGCCGGTGGGCGCCTTCTCCGGGTCCGCGGAGGTCAGCGTGTACTGCACCGCCTTGGCCTCGCCGGTGACCGGCAGTTCGACCGTGGACACCGCGGCCCCGGTCTCCGAGGTGTCGTCGAACAGCGGTCCGTCGCCCTTCAGCAGGTCCTTGCGCGGGCTGGGCACCTTGTCGTCGCGGGTGATGGACACCGGCGCCGCGTTCTTGCCGGTGCCCCACTTCGACGGGCGCGGCCCCATGTCGAACTCCAGGACGCCGCCCTGGGCGATCAGCTTGTGCGGGAGCGCGGTGGAGTTCCAGCTCCTGCCGTTGACCTTCAGGCCCTGCACGTACACATTGCGCGTGCTGTTCTTCGGCGCCTTCACCACCAGCTTGCGGCCGTTCTCCAGGTGCACGGTCGCCTTGGTGAACAGCGGGGAGCCGATGGCGTACTCGCCGCTGCCCATCACCAGCGGATAGAAGCCCAGCGCGGAGAACAGGTACCAGGCCGACTGCTCGCCGTTGTCCTCGTCGCCGTGGTAGCCCTGCCCGATCTCACTGCCGGTGTACAGCCGCTGCAGCACCTCGCGCACGTTCTTCTGCGTCTTCCAGGGCTGCCCGGCCGCGTCGTACATGTACAGGGCGTGGTGGGCGACCTGGTTGGAGTGGCCGTACATGCCCATCCGCACGTCCCGCGCCTCGGTCATCTCGTGGATGACACCGCCGTAGGAGCCGACGAACTCGGGCGAGGCCGTCTCCGGGGTGGACAGGTACTCGTCGAGCTTGTCGGCGAGGCCCTTCCGGCCGCCGTAGAGGTTGGCCAGGCCCCGGCTGTCCTGCGGTGCGGTGAAGGCGTAGCCCCAGCCGTTGGTCTCGGTGTAGTCGTACCCCCACACCCTGGGGTCGTACTTCTCCGACGGCACCCGCCAGTCGCCCTCGAGGTCGCGGCCCTGGAAGAAGCCGGCCTTCGCGTCGAAGAGGTTGACGTAGTCGCGCGCCCGGTTCAGGAAGTAGGCGGCCTCCTCCTTGTAGCGCTTCTTGCCGGTCTTCTTGTGCAGGGCCTCGGCCATCCTCGCGATGCCGTAGTCGTTGATGTAGCCCTCCAGCGCCCAGGACAGGCCCTCGTGGGTCTCGGTGGAGGTGTAGCCGAGGAAGGGCGAGGTGGCCATGCCCTTGCGGCCCACGCCCGAGGAGGGCGGCACCACGGTGGCGTTCTTCACGGCCGCGTCGTACGCCGCCTCCGCGTCGAAGCCGACGCCCTTGACGTACGCGTCCGCGAACGCCACGTCCGAGGAGGTGCCGGTCATCAGGTCCGCGTAGCCGGGGGAGGACCAGCGGGAGGTCCAGCCGCCGTCCTTGTAGTGCTGCACGAAGCCGTCGACCAGCTCACCGGCCCGGGACGGGGTGAGGAAGGAGTACGCGGGCCAGGTGGTCCGGTAGGTGTCCCAGAAGCCGTTGTTGACGTACACCTTGCCTTCGACGATCTTCGCCCCGGTGTGGGTCGGGGTGTCCGGCCCGGTCATCTTCGAGAAGGGCGAAGCGTACTTGTAGGTGCCGCCGACCTTCTCGAAGCCCGAGTTCGGGTACAGGTACAGCCGGTAGAGGCTGGAGTAGAGCGTGGTCAGCTGGTCCGGGGTCGCGCCCTCGACCTCCACCGTGCCCAGCAGCTCGTCCCACTGGCGCTGGGCCGCCTTCTTCACCGACTCGAAGGACCGGCTCGCGGGCAGCTCCTGACGCAGATTGTCCTTCGCCTGGTCGACGCTGATCAGCGAGGTGGCCAGGCGCAGCGTCACCGTGCGGTCCTTGCCCGCGTCGAAGCGCAGATGGCCCTTGACGCCGCTCGACGCTCCGTCGACGGCCTTCTTGTCGAACTCGCCGTACACGAACAGCCGGGTGGCGCCGGTGGACAGGCCGGACTTGACGTCCGAGTAGCCGGTGACGACGCCGTTCTCCCGGTCGAGCGTCAGGCCCGCCTCGTCGGTGACGTTGTCGAAGATCACGCTCGCGTCGTCGCCGGGGTAGGTGAAGCGCAGCGCCGCCGCGTGGTCGGTCGGGGCCATCTCCGCCTTCAGGCCGTTCTCGAAGCGGACCCCGTAGTAGTACGGCCGGGCCGTCTCGTTCTCGTGCCGGAACGCCAGCTCCCGCGCCTCGCGGCCGGTGTCCGGGGTGCCGGACGCGGCCGACGGCATCACCTGGAAGGTCTGCCGGTCACCCATCCACGGGCTCGGCTCGTGGCTGGCGCTGAACGCCTGGATGGTCGGCAGATTGTCGCCGTTGTTGCCGCGGGCGTAGTCGTACAGCCAGGTCAGCGAGCCGGCGTTGGTCACCGGAGTCCAGAAGTTGAAGCCGTGCGGCACGGCGGTGGCCGGGAAGGTGTTGCCGCGCGAGAAGCCGCCGCTGGAGTTGGTGCCGCGGGTGGTCACCGCGTAGTCGGACAGGTGCGCCCTGGGCTTCTCGGGCGCCACCGGCTTCAGCTGCACGTCGTCCACCCAGCCCCGGAACTGCGCGGGACCCTCGGGGGAGTCGTAGGCCACCAGGATCCGGTCGACCGTCTTGCCGCGGGCCACCGAACCGATCCGGGAGACCACGTTGTTCCACTGGTTGACGTAGAGGACCTTCGCCGCGCCCTGGCCCCGCGGCGTGAGCGGGAAGCCGTGCTGGTCGGTGGCGCGCAGGTCGCTCAGGTACGTGCCGTCGGTGAAGGCGAGATCGAGCGAGACGTTGGTGGCGTCGTAGTCGAGGTCGCCGTCGGCCATCGAGGGGAAGATCCGGTACGACAGCCGGGTGTCCCGCTCGACCTTCACATTGACGTCGAAGACCTTGTTGTACGAGTAGGCCCGGCCCTTCGCGGTGTGCCGGCCGGCGTAACGCAGGGCACGCTTTCCGGTGAATCCGGCGCCCGCCTTCGCGGTGGGCGACCCGCTCGGGCCGCGGTCGGTCAGCGTCAGCATGTCCGGGGGCACCGGCCCGTCCTCGTCGCCGGTGGAGAACTGCACATCGGCGAGCTGCACGATGTCGCCGCTGCCGTTCCTGGTGATCTCCAGCCGGAAGTGCCGGTACTCGGCGACCGCGCCGGCGTCCAGGTCGTAGATCTTCGTCTGGAACCGCTCGCCGAAGGTCTCGCCCGTGCGGGTGTCGAGCGTGGTCCACTCCTTGCCGTCCGCGGAGCCCTTCAGCGTCCAGTCCCGCGGGTCGCGTTCGGCGTGGTCATTGGCCGAGGTGAGGGCATATCGGGTGATTTCCACCGGTTCGTCCAGGTCGAACTCGACCCAGCCGGTGGGCTCGAAGGTCAGCCACTTGGTGCTGGGCTCGCCGTCGACGAGGTTCTCCTTCACCTCCCCGCCACCGGTGTTCTCGGCGCTCGCCCGCACGTCGGTCACCCGGTCGGTCACATTCCCCGGGATGCCGGTGGTGTAGCCGCCGTCGACGCCGGAGGCGCGCTTGCCGCCGCCCGGCGCCCTCTCCACGGTGCTCACCCAGTCCGGAGCGGGATCGCCCTGCTCGAACGAGGAGGCGAACGCCCGGTCGGTCTTCGCCGGTGCTCCCGGCAGGGCCACGGCGGCGCCCTGGGAGGTCGCGGCCAAAGCGAAGGCGGTCGCCGCGACGACCGCCGTACTCCATCTGTGCCGTACTCCGTACCGGACCCTGGGCCGGACTCTGTGCAGCATGCGCGAGCACCCTCCCTGCGCCTGGACAACGTTGTCAGTTTCACTGCGCAAGGAACAGTAGTGGGCCAAGTGGCCCACGGTGTCAAGGTGTTGAATGCGGCATTCGAGTTCGGAGACCCGGATAATTCCGGCGAGAAGCCTGCCGGGCGCACATATGTCCGGCAGGTCTCAACTCGGAAAAGACCGGCAGTGAACCTTGCATTCGATCTTGCTCCGCTGGCGGGAAGTGGACTATACCTGTCGGCACTCCGGGGCATCCTCACCGCGCCCGACCATCAGTGACGTGCACCGGGAACGTCCAGCACCACAGCACCTCGACAGCACTTCCAGCACGACCCAGCTTGACCCGAACGCGGTGCCGGGAAGGATCCGGTTCACCGCCTGAGTCCTGGAGAAGGCGAGGACTTGAGCATGGGATCCACCTCCGCCGAGAACAACGGCACCGGCGAGTTCGCCACCAGCGGCGTCGACCGCCGCAGTCTGATCAAGCGGTCCGCCGCGCTGGGGCTGGTCTCCGTACCTGCCATGGGTTTCCTGTCCGCGTGTGCCAGCGGGGGAGGAGGCGACGATCAGGACAAGGCCAAAGCCGGCAAGAAGACCGCGAAGAATCCGCTCGGCGTCAATGACTCCGCGCAGATGGAATTCGTCCTCTTCGACGGCGGCTTCGGCAAGGAGTACGCCGAGGACGCGGTCAAGATCTACGAGAAGAACTTCCCCAAGGCCAAGGTGAAGTTCTCCGCGACGCAGAAGATCCAGTCGACCCTGCAGCCGCGCTTCAACCAGGGCAACCCGCCCGACCTCATCGACAACTCCGGTGCCGAGCAGATGGACATGGGCGTCCTGGTCGGCAAGAACCAGCTCGCCGACCTCACCCCGCTGCTCGACGCCCCGTCCTACGACGACCCGAACAAGAAGGTCCGCGACACGCTGCGCCCCGGCATCGTCGAGATGGGCCAGTTCGACGGCGAAAAGGTCTGGATCCTCTACTACGCCTACACGGTCTACGGCGTCTGGTACTCCAAGAAGGCCCTGGACTCGCTGGACGAGGAGTACCCGAAGACCTGGGACCAGATGCTCGCGGTCTGCGCCAAGGCCAAGAAGAAGGGCATGGCGGGCTGGACGTACGCGGGCAAGTACCCGTACTACATCCCCTTCTCGCTCTACCCGATGATCGGCAAGGTCGGCGGCCGCGAGGTGCTCGACGCCATCGACAACCTCGAGCCGAACGCCTGGAAGCACCCGGCGGTCAAGGACTGCTTCGAGGCCTACTACGAGCTCTACAAGAAGGGCTACATCCTCAAGGGCACCCCCGGCCTCGACCACATCCAGTCCCAGACCGCCTGGGCGCAGGGCAAGGCGCTGTTCCTGCCCAACGGCTCCTGGGTGGAGAACGAGTCCGCCAAGGTCATCCCGGCGGACTTCGAGGTCACGGTGTCCGCGCCCACCGGCCTCGACGAGAACGACAAGATGCCCTTCGGCACCATCTGGGCCTCCGGCGGTGAGCCCTTCATCGTCCCGGCCAAGGCGAAGAACGGCCTCGGCGGCATGGAGCAGCTGCGCATCATGCTCAGCGAGGCCTCCTCGAAGAACTTCACCAGCAAGGTGAAGTCGCTGACCGCCTACAACGGCGGCACCGACGGCATCGAGCTGACCCCGGGTCTGAAGTCCGGTGTCGCGGCGCTGGAACTGGCCGGCGAGAACGTCCTGAACCCGCGCATCCAGGACTGGTACGTGCAGCTGCAGAAGGAGAAGATCGGTGTGGCGGGCCTCGGCGAGATGATGGCCGGCCGCATCACCCCGGCCGAGGCCATCAAGAAGATCCAGGCCTTCGCCGACGAGACCGCCAAGGACTCGTCGATCAAGCACTACAAGCACCAGTGAGAACCCGTCACCAGGGCCTGTCCGGCGCCGCCGCGCCGGGCCGGCCCTGGCGGCACCCGCGCGCAGATCGGGGTCGCTAGCAATGCAGCACGGCAAGTACCGGTTCATCGTGGGGTTCCTCGCGGTTCCCCTGGGGCTGTACGCGCTCTTCGTCATCTGGCCGTTCATCCAGTCGATCTACTACTCGTTCACGGACTGGACCGGCCTGAGTCCCGAGTTCTCGATGGTGGGCTTCGCCAACTACGAGCGCATGCTGGACGACTCCATCTTCTGGAAGTCGCTGCAGCACAGCCTGCTGTTCGCACTGCTGGTGCCGGTGGTGACGATCGGCCTGGCGCTGTTCCTGTCGTTCATGATCAATGTGGGCGGCCGGCGGCGCCGGGGCGGGCCCGTGATCAGCGGGGTCCGCGGCTCCGGCTTCTACAAGATCGTCTACTTCTTCCCGCAGGTGCTCTCGATCGCGATCGTCGCCCTGCTGTTCGCGTTCGCGTACAACCCGGACAGCGGCGCGATCAACTCCGTCCTGCGGGCGGTCGGCCTGGACGACGTCCAGCCGCTGTGGCTCGGCGACCCGGACCTCGCCCTGTGGGCCGTGATGGCGGTGCTCGTCTGGTCCACGGTCGGCTTCTTCGTGGTCCTGTTCTCCGCGGGCATGGCCTCCATCCCGGCGGACCTGTACGAGGCCGCGCTGCTGGACGGCGCCAGCCGCTTCACCACCTTCTTCCGCATCACCCTGCCGCTGCTGTGGGACACCGTGCAGTCCGGCTGGGTGTACATGGGCATCCTCGCCCTGGGCGCCGAGTCGTTCGCGGTCGTACAGATCATGACGACCGGACCCGGCGGGCCCGACTACTCGACCACCGTCATGGTCCTGTACGTGTACCAGAAGGCGTTCCGTGACGGTCAGGCCGCCTATGCCACCACCATCGGTGTCGCCCTGCTCGTCGTCACGCTGGCCTTCGCCGCCGTCGTGATGCGGCTGGGGCGGCGCGAGCGGCTGGAGTACTGATCAGATGAAGACGACCGAGACCTCCGCTCCGGTACCCGCCGAGTCCGGCGCCCCCGTCACCAAGATCGACCTGCCGGCGCCCGGGCAGGCGCGTGGGAAGAAGGAGGGCACCGTCCTCAATGTCTTCTCCCACGGCATCCTCGTCATCTGGGCGATCATGGTGGTCATGCCGCTGGTGTGGGCGGTGATGACGTCCTTCAAGGACGACGCCTCCATCTTCGGCTCCCCCTGGTCGCTGCCGGACCGGCTGCATTTCGAGAACTGGTCGAGGGCCTGGACCCAGGCCCATATGAGCGACTACTTCCTCAACACCGTCCTGGTGGTGGGCGGCTCGCTCATCGGCACCCTGGTCCTGGGCTCGATGGCGGCCTATGTGCTGGCCCGCTTCGACTTCCCGGGCAACCGGTTCATCTACTACCTGTTCATCGGCGGCATGAGCTTCCCGATCATGCTCGCCCTGGTCCCGTTGTTCTACGTGGTCAACAACATGGGACTGCTGAACACCATCCACGGCCTGATCCTGGTGTACATCGCCTACTCGCTGCCGTTCACGGTGTTCTTCCTGACCGCGTTCTTCCGCAGCCTGCCGACCTCCGTCGCCGAGGCCGCGTTCGTGGACGGCGCCTCGCACAGCCGGACGTTCTTCCAGATCATGCTGCCGATGGCCAAGCCGGGCCTGATCAGCGTGGGCATCTTCAACTTCCTGGGCCAGTGGAACCAGTACATGCTGCCCACGGTGCTGAACACCGACGAGGACAAGCACGTCCTCACCCAGGGCCTGGTGCAGCTGGCGGTCAGCCAGGGCTACAAGGGGGACTGGTCCGGACTGTTCGCCGGGCTGGTGATGGCGATGCTGCCGGTGCTCGCCGCCTACATCATCTTCCAGCGCCAGGTGGTCCAGGGGCTCACCGCGGGTGCGCTGAAGTAACGCAGCGCAGCCGGCCCCGCACGCGCCGCTCCCGTCCAGGGGGCGGCGTCCGTGTATGTGACCGTTCTCCCTGTCGTACCCCGAAACGGTTCAACCTCTTGACGGGAGGCAACCCGAACGGCTCAGCTTAGAGTTCACTAGTTGGACATGAAACGGGGCCTCACCGAAGCGGCCCCGCGCGCAGGAGGTCGTCGTGGAGACTCCGGGGTCGCAGTCGTCGCTGCACCGAGCCAACCTGGAGCGGGTCGTCCGAGCAGTACGTCTTGCGGGTTCTCTCACCCAGGCCGAGATCGCGAGGACGACAGGTCTGTCGGCGGCGACCGTATCCAACATCGTCCGTGAACTGAAAGAGGGCGGAACGGTCCAGGTCACCCCCACCTCGGCGGGGGGACGCAGGGCCCGCAGCGTCTCGCTCAGCGGGGACGCCGGCATCGTCATCGGGGTGGACTTCGGCCATACGCATCTACGCGTGGCGATCGGCAATCTCGCCCACCAGGTGCTGGACGAGAGGGCCGAGCCGCTGGACGTGGACGCCTCCGCCACCCAGGGCTTCGACCGGGCGGAACAGCTGGTCAACAAGATGATCGACGCCACCGGGGTGGACCGCTCCAAGATCGCCGGGATCGGCCTCGGCGTACCGGGCCCGATCGACGTGGAGTCCGGCACCCTGGGCTCCACCGCGATCCTGCCGGGCTGGGGCGGCACCAGACCCGCCGAGGAGCTGCGGGGGCGCCTCGGAGTGCCGGTGCACGTGGACAACGACGCCAACCTCGGCGCCCTCGGCGAGATGGTCTGGGGCAGCGGCAGGGGCGTGCGCGACCTGGCGTACATCAAGGTCGCGAGCGGTGTCGGCGCCGGCCTGGTGATCGACGGGAAGATCTACCGGGGGCCCGGCGGCACAGCGGGCGAAATCGGGCATATTACACTCGACGAGTCCGGCCCCGTCTGCCGCTGCGGCAACCGCGGCTGCCTGGAGACCTTCGCGGCGGCCCGCTATGTGCTCCCGCTGCTCCACTCCAGCCACGGCACGGATCTGACCATGGAGAAGGTCGTGAGGCTGGCGAGGGACGGCGACCCGGGCTGCCGTCGGGTGATCGCCGACGTCGGCCGCCACGTCGGCAGTGGAGTCGCCAATCTCTGCAACCTGCTGAACCCGAGCCGGATCGTCCTCGGTGGTGATCTCGCCGAGGCCGGAGAGCTGGTGCTCGGGCCGATCAGGGAGTCCGTCGGCCGCTACGCGATCCCCAGTGCGGCGCGTCAACTGTCCGTTCTCCCCGGGGCACTTGGGGGCCGTGCGGAGGTCCTCGGAGCGCTCGCCCTCGCCCTCAACGAGATGGGTGATTCGACCCTTTTGGACGGGGCTGTGGCAGGGGCACCGTTGGCTGGTACACCCGCCTTCACTTAGAGAACGGATGGCACCGTTGCCATCTCGTTAAGGATTTACTTCTTGACGTCGCACGTGTGGCCGAGTTGACTTCCAGCCACCTCGGCCGCAACGACGCGGCCTCGTCAGGGAGGTTTGAAGAAGTGAACGCACGTATGCGTCGTGCCGCCGTTGCCATTGCCGCCGGTGCAATGGCCGTCTCGCTGGCCGCCTGTGGCAGCGCCAAGGAGTCGGGCGACAAGGACAGCGGCGGCTCGGCCGCCAAGGGTGACGAGATCAAGGTCGGTCTGCTCCTGCCGGAGAACCAGACCGCGCGCTACGAGAAGTTCGACAAGCCCTTGATCGAGAAGAAGATCAAGGAGCTCACGAACAACAAGGCCGAGGTGGTCTACGCCAACGCCAAGCAGGACGCCAGCCTGCAGGCCCAGCAGGTCGACACCATGGTCACCAACAAGGTCGACGTGCTGATCCTGGACGCGGTGGACTCCAAGGCCATCGCCGGCTCGGTGAAGAAGGCCAAGGAGGCCAAGATCCCGGTCGTCGCCTACGACCGTCTCGCCGAGGGTCCGATCGACGCCTACACGTCGTTCGACAACGTCACCGTCGGCAAGACCCAGGGCGAGGCCCTGCTGAAGGCGCTCGGCGACAAGGCCAAGGACGGCCAGATCGTCATGATGAACGGGTCCTCCACCGACCCGAACGCCGCCCAGTTCAAGAAGGGCGCCCACTCCGTCCTCGACGGCAAGGTGAAGATCGGCCGCGAGTACGACACCAAGGAGTGGAAGCCGGAGAACGCCAACCAGAACATGGAAGGCGCCATCTCCGCCCTCGGCAAGGACAAGATCGTCGGCGTCTACAGCGCCAACGACGGCATGGCGGGCGGCATCATCACCGCTCTGAAGGCGGCCGGCATCGACGACATCCCGGTCACCGGCCAGGACGCCGAGCTCGCGGGCGTGCAGCGCATCGTCACCGGTGAGCAGTACATGAGCGTCTACAAGCCGTACGCCCCGGAGGCCGACGCCGCCGCGGAGATGGCCGTCGCGCTCGCCCAGGGCAAGTCCCTGGACTCGATCGCCAAGGACAAGGTCGACAGCCCCACCACCAAGGGCATCCCGGCCGTCCTGGTCCCGGTCGTCTCGCTGACCCAGGACAACATCAAGGACACCGTGGTCAAGGACGGCGTCTACACCATCGACGAGATCTGCGCGGGCAAGTACAAGGCCGCCTGCGACAAGATCGGTCTGAAGTAAGCAGCAGGGAGCCCCAGGCAGTACGGGAGTCCATCCGGTGACTCCCGTACGGGACCCGCTGCCCCGAGTCTCCGCCGGCGCCCCGCACACACCAGCCCCGCAAGCTACGCGGGGCGCCGGTCGGAACACCCCCCGAAAACTTCTGCACAACCTCCCGCCGGGTCAGGCGGCGAAGGAGATGGTTCACGTGTCCGCTACGCCCGTGCTGGCGTTGCGCGGGGTCTCCAAGCGATTCGGTGCCGTCCAGGCGCTCACCGACGTCGAGCTTGAGGTCCACGCCGGTGAGGTGGTCGCCCTGGTCGGCGACAACGGTGCCGGAAAGTCCACGCTGGTCAAGACGATCGCCGGCGTGCATCCCATCGATGAGGGCGTCATCGAGTGGGAGGGCAAGCCCGTCCAGATCAGCAAGCCGCACGACGCCCAGAACCTGGGCATCGCGACGGTGTACCAGGACCTCGCGCTGTGCGACAACATCGATGTCGTCGGCAACCTCTTCCTCGGCCGGGAGATCCGCCGCCGCGGCGTCCTGGACGAGGTGGAGATGGAGCGCCGCTCCCGCGAGCTGCTCGACACCCTCTCGATCCGCATCCCCAGCGTCCGCATCCCGATCGCCTCGCTCTCCGGCGGTCAGCGCCAGGTCGTGGCCATCGCCCGGTCCATGCTCGGCGAGCCCAAGCTGGTGATCCTCGACGAGCCCACCGCCGCCCTCGGCGTCGAGCAGACCGCCCAGGTCCTCGACCTGGTGGAGCGCCTGCGCGAGCGCGGCCACGCGGTGATCCTCATCAGCCACAACATGGCCGACGTCAAGGCCGTGGCGGACAAGGTCGCCGTGCTGCGCCTGGGCCGCAACAACGGCGTCTTCGAGGTCAAGTCGACCTCGCAGGAAGAGATCATCTCCGCCATCACGGGCGCCACGGACAACGCCGTGACCCGTCGTGCGGCGCGCACCAATGGGGAGATCAAGAAATGAGCACCGAGAAGACCACCACCCCCGCCGAGGACCACGTCGTGGAGAACCCCGAGGCGGCGGCCGCAGCGGTCACCGCCGTCGACCCCCGGCTGCTGGTGCGCGAGCAGGGCCTGAAGGGCTACGTCAACGAGTTCAAGCGCAAGATGAAGGCCGGTGACCTGGGCTCCCTCCCGGTCGTGGTCGGCCTGCTCATCATCTGGGCGATCTTCACCAGCCTGAACTCCAACTTCCTCACCGCCGGCAACTTCTCCGACATGTCGATCGCCATGGTCGGCACCGGCATGATCGCCGTCGGTATCGTCTTCGTCCTGCTGCTCGGCGAGATCGACCTGTCGGTCGGCTCGGTCAGCGGTGTCGCCGGCGCCACCTTCGCGGTGCTCAGCGTCACCCACGGGATGAACGAGGTGCTGGCCCTGGTGCTGGCGATCCTCACCGGCACGGCCGCCGGCGCCATCCACGGCTTCGTCTTCGCCCGCATCGGCGTGCCGGCCTTCGCGGTGACCCTGGCCGGTCTGCTGTTCTGGCAGGGCTTCATGCTCCAGATCCTGGGCGAGAACGGCACCATCAACCTCGACTCCGACGGTCTGGTCGTCAAGCTGACCAGCTACTACTTCTCGGACGTGGCCGCCGCCTACGGCCTGGCGCTGGTCGCCACCGTGGGGTACTTCCTCACCTCGTTCTTCGACAACCGCCGCCGTGAGGCCGCCGGGGTGCCCTCCCGGCCGGTCAGCGAGATCGTGGTGCGCACCGCGTTCCTGGCCGTCGTCGCCTTCGCCGTGGCGATCGTCTTCAACCAGTACAAGGGCCTGCCGCTGGCCGTGGTGATCTTCCTCGCGGTGCTGGTGATCACCGACTTCGTGCTCCGCCGCACCTCGTACGGCCGCAAGGTGTACGCGCTCGGCGGCAGTGTCGAGGCCTCCCGCCGCGCCGGTATCAACGTCGAGCTGGTGCGCATCTCGGTGTTCGCCATCGCCGGTACGTTCGCCGCGATCGGCGGTCTGTTCGTCGCCTCGAAGATCGCCTCCGCGAACCAGGGCGCCGGTACCGGTGAGTTCCTGATGAACGTCATCGCCGCGGCGGTGATCGGTGGTACCTCGCTGTTCGGCGGACGCGGCCGGACCTGGGACGCCCTGCTCGGTGTGATGGTGATCATCTCGATCACCTACGGCCTGGCGCTCGAGGGCATCGCCTCGCCGGTCCAGTACATGATCACCGGTGGCGTGCTGCTGGCCACGGTCATCATCGACGCCGTCACCCGCAAGACGCAGAAGACCGCGGGCCGGGCCTAGCCCCGCCCCCGGTGCGTGCCGGGCCGGCCCCGCCCGCACGGGGGCCGGCCTCGTACGGACGGTGTCCGCACCCCCCGGGGAGCCTCCGAGCGGCCCGGTGCCTTCACGGCACCGGGCCGCTCGTGCGTGCCCGCGGGCCGCTGGTGAACCCTGCGGGAGTCGTAGAGGTGCCGCATGGTGGGTACTGCCGAACGCGTGATGTACGACGCACAGCCCGGAGTCCGCGCGCGGAAGCGGAACATTAGACTCGTCAGGCCCGGCAAAAGCTCGATCAGCTCTACTGCAAGGAGGCACGGGTGCCGCTGCTGACCCGCATCAGGGGACCGCGCGATCTGGACCGGCTCAGCCAGGAGGAGCTGACCCAGCTGGCCCAGGAGATCCGGACCTTCCTCGTCGACGCGGTCTCCAAGACCGGCGGCCACCTCGGCCCCAACCTCGGTGTGGTGGAGCTGACCATCGCCCTGCACCGGGTCTTCGAGTCGCCGAAGGACAAGGTGCTCTGGGACACCGGGCACCAGTCGTACGTGCACAAGCTGCTCACCGGGCGGCAGGACTTCTCCCGGCTGAAGATGAAGGGCGGCCTGTCCGGCTACCCCTCCCAGGCCGAGTCCGAGCACGACGTCATCGAGAACAGCCACGCCTCCACCGTGCTCGGCTGGGCCGACGGCATCGCCAAGGCCAACCAGCTCCTGAAGCGCGACAGCCACGTCGTCGCCGTGATCGGCGACGGCGCCCTGACCGGCGGCATGGCCTGGGAGGCGCTGAACAACATCGCCGACGCCAAGGACCGCCCGCTGGTCATCGTCGTCAACGACAACGAGCGCTCCTACGCGCCCACCATCGGCGGCCTGGCGAACCACCTGGCGACCCTGCGCACCACCGACGGCTACGAGCGTTTCCTGGCCCGCACCAAGGACCTCCTGGAGCGCACCCCGGTCGTCGGCCGCCCGCTCTACGACACCCTGCACGGCGCCAAGAAGGGCCTGAAGGACTTCATCGCCCCGCAGGGCATGTTCGAGGACCTGGGCCTGAAGTACGTCGGCCCGATCGACGGGCACGACATCGAGGCCCTGGAGTCCGCCCTGGCCCGCGCCAAGCGGTTCAACGGCCCGGTGATCGTGCACTGCCTCACCGAGAAGGGCCGCGGCTACCAGCCCGCCCTCCAGGACGAGGCCGACCGGTTCCACGCCGTCGGCAAGATCCACCCCGACACCGGGCTGCCCATCGCCACCGCAGGCGCCGACTGGACCTCCGTCTTCGGCGACGAGATGGTCAAGCTGGGCGAGGAGCGCGAGGACATCGTCGCCATCACCGCGGCCATGCTCCAGCCGGTCGGCCTGGACAGGTTCGCCAAGCGTTTCCCCGACCGGGTCTACGACGTCGGCATCGCCGAGCAGCACGGCGCCGTCTCCGCGGCCGGCCTCGCCCACGCGGGCGTGCACCCGGTCTTCGCCGTCTACGCCACCTTCCTCAACCGCGCCTTCGACCAGGTGCTGATGGATGTCGCCCTGCACAAGTGCGGCGTGACGTTCGTGCTGGACCGGGCCGGCGTCACCGGCACCGACGGCCCCTCGCACAACGGCATGTGGGACATGTCCATCCTGCAGGTCGTCCCCGGCCTGCGGCTGGCCGCCCCGCGCGACGCCGACCAGGTGCGCGCCCAGCTGCGGGAGGCCGTCGAGGTGGACGACGCGCCGACCGTGGTGCGCTTCTCCAAGGGCGCCGTCGGACCCGCCGTCCCGGCCGTGGGCCGCGTGGGCGGCATGGACGTGCTGCGCGAGCCCGGCACCGACACCCCGGACGTGCTGCTGGTCTCCGTCGGCGCCCTGGCGCCGATGTGCCTGGAGGTCGCCGAGCTGCTCGACAAGCAGGGCATCTCCACCACCGTCGTCGACCCGCGCTGGGTCAAGCCGGTGGACGAGGCGATGGCTCCGCTCGCCGAGAAGCACCGCGTCGTCGTCACCGTGGAGGACAACTCGCGGGTCGGCGGAGTCGGCTGCGCCATCGCCCAGGCGCTGCGCGACACCGGCGTCGACGTCCCGCTGCGTGACTTCGGCATCCCGCCGCGCTTCCTCGACCACGCCTCCCGCGCCGAGGTGCTCGCCGAGATCGGCCTGACCGCGCCGGACATCGCCCGGCAGGTCACCGGCCTGGTCGCCAAGCTGGACGGCCGGTACGAGCGCTCCGCGGTCGGCTCCGTGGAGGCCGCGCGCGACTGACCCGCGCGCACTCCGCCTTTCCTGATCGCCCGATCGGGCCGCCCCCGCCACCGTGATGAGTGGCGCGGGCGGCCCGTTTGCGTGAGGGTGCTGGTACCGGGGCATACGACCTACGCCCCCTCTCGATCATGTCGAGGATGACAAGCGTGGGAGGTACTGTGACCAGCCCCCTCTTCAGGACGAAGAACGTCGAGCAGTCGATCCTCGACACCGAGGAGCCAGAGCACGCGCTCAAGAAGTCCTTGTCCGCGCTCGATCTGACCGTCTTCGGCGTCGGTGTCATCATCGGCACCGGCATCTTCGTCCTCACCGGCACGGTCGCCAAGAACAACGCCGGGCCCGCGGTGGCCCTGGCCTTCGTGGTGGCCGGAGTGGTCTGCGCGCTCGCCGCGCTCTGCTACGCCGAGTTCGCCTCCACCGTCCCGGTGGCGGGCTCCGCCTACACGTTCTCGTACGCGTCCCTCGGTGAGCTGCCCGCGTGGATCATCGGCTGGGACCTCGTCCTGGAGTTCGCGCTCGGTACGGCGGTGGTGGCCGTCGGCTGGTCGGGCTACATCCAGTCGCTGATGGGCAACGCGGGCTGGGAGATGCCCGCCTACCTGGGCAGCCGGGAAGGCTCCGACGTCTTCGGCTTCGACATCCTCGCGGCCGGGCTGGTGCTGGTCCTCACCGGCATCCTCGTCCTCGGCATGAAGCTCTCCGCCCGGGTCACCTCGATCGTCGTCGCCATCAAGGTGACCGTCGTCCTCGTCGTGATCATCGCCGGCGCGTTCTTCATCACCTCCAGCAACTACAAGCCCTTCATCCCCGAGTCGCAGCCCGTGGAGGCGGGGCAGAGCCTCGACGCGCCCCTGATCCAGCTGATGTTCGGCTGGGCGCCGGCGAACTTCGGCGTCATGGGCATCTTCACGGCCGCCTCGGTCGTGTTCTTCGCGTTCATCGGCTTCGACATCGTCGCCACCGCCGCCGAGGAGACCAGGAACCCTCAGCGCGACATGCCCCGCGGCATCCTCGGCTCGCTGTTCATCTGCACCGCGCTGTACGTGCTGGTGTCCATCGTCGTCACCGGAATGCAGCACTACAGCGAGCTGTCCGTGGACGCGCCGCTCGCCGACGCATTCAAGGCCACCGGGCATCCCTGGTTCGCCGGCTTCATCAGCTTCGGCGCCGCGGTCGGCCTGACGACCGTCTGCATGATCCTGCTGCTCGGCCAGACCCGGGTCTTCTTCGCCATGAGCCGCGACGGGCTGCTGCCGCGGTTCTTCTCCCGGGTCCACCCGCGCTTCAAGACCCCGCACCGCCCGACCATCCTGCTCGGTGTGCTGATCGCGGTGCTCGCCGGCTTCACCCCGCTGAACGAGCTGGCGGCACTGGTGAACATCGGCACGCTGTTCGCCTTCGTGATCGTCGCGATCAGCGTGGTCATCCTCCGCCGGACCCGCCCCGACCTGCCGCGTTCCTTCCGCACGCCGTGGGTCCCGTTCCTGCCGCTGGTCTCCGTCGCCGCCTCTCTGTGGCTGATGCTGAACCTCCCGGCCGAGACCTGGGTGCGGTTCGCCATCTGGATGGCGATCGGCATCGTCGTCTACTTCCTCTACAGCCGCGGCCACAGCCGCCTCGCCAGGGAGGGGCAGACGGCGGCACCGGGCCGGTCCGGCAGGCCCGGTCCCTGACAGCCGCTGACCCCTCCGGATCAGCCGCGCACCGATCGCGGGCCCGTGACCTCCGCGCCGAGTTCCGACACCCGGCGCCGGAGGTCGCGGTCGGCCGTGACCACCAGCACCCGCCGCCCCGCGGCCTGTGCCACCAGCCGCACGATGTGATCGTCCCCGCTCCCCGGCGCCTCCTCCACCTGCACGCCCGGCACCGGAGCCACCCCCTTCGCCGCCCCTTCCACCACCATCACGATCTCCACCGGCCCCTCGTGCCCCGGCAGCCCCGCCGCCGCCAGACGGTCCCGCAACCGCTCCGCGGCCCCCCGCCGGTCCCGCCACCATCCGTCCGGCACGGAGCCGACCACATTGGCGGCATCGACCATGACCAGCAGAGCAGCAGCGTCGTCCATACGGCCCAGCGTCGCACGGAACGTGAGCGGCGCGCGGCTCCCGAGCCCGGCGGGACGGCCGCGGCGACGGGCCCTTCAGGGTGAGACGGGTGAACGGCGACTGGCTTCTGTGCGGTCGGGACGGCCGCCTCGTCGTCTGTTGCCGTCGGACGACGCCGTGCCGTGCCGAGCGGAGCTTGCTCCTGGCGGACCCTGGGAGTCGCCGCGGAGGGCCGGCGGGCCGCAGCGGCTGCTGCCGGGGGCGGCCCTCGGGCAGGGCCCCGACCGGTACACGCATCCGGTGGCCTGGCGGCCCACCGTCTCCGGGGAGGCGGGGCTGGTGCACTCGACCCACTTCCGGCCCTGGCTTGCGGCGCTGGACTCCGCCCCCGTGGGGCATCCGGACGACAAGGGAGGCAGGACGGCGACTCCTGCCGTGGCCGTGGACGCCCAGGGGCGGGCCCATGTCTTCGTGCGGAACAACAACGGCGGGGTGAGCCTGCTCGCCCGGAAGGAGAAGGGCGGCCGGGGGCCTGGGCCGGTCTCGGGGGAGAGGACGTGCAGGGGCACCTGGCCGCCGTCACCGGAGAGTCGGGCCGGGTGGAGCTGTACGGGGCCGAGGCGGGGAGGCTGCTGCACTGGCGTCAGGAGGAGGCGGGGAAGCGCCCGGTGCCGGGGGAGGGGACCGACGCCGGTGTGGAGCCGGGGACGTCGTGTGCGCCGGCCACGTCGGCGGAGCGTACGACCGCCTTCTTCACGGACGCGGGCGGGGCGTTGTGCGCCGGCGGCCGGGGGAGAAGCCCGTGGCGCTGTTCGCGGCGGCCGGGCCGGGGCCCGTGCGTGCCGTGCGCTGTCTGACCGGGGGGCACGACTGCACCGTGCCGGCCCAGCGGTCGGCGAGCGGTCGGGGCCTTCGCCGCGTATCCGGCCGAGCAGGAGTCGGCGGGGCCCGGTGGACCGAGTCGGGGCCGCGGCTGCCCGATGACGCGCGGGTGGGCCTCGCCCTGGATTCGAACAGGGAGCTGGTGGCGGCCACGTTCACCCCGTCCACGGGGAGCCTGATGATCACCCGGCGCAAGGACGAGCCGGGGCTCGCGCTGCCCGCGTGCGGCCTGCTCGTGGCCGAGCAACGGGGTTGGGGAATGGTGTCGTGAGCAGATCCTCCACGACGGATCTTGTCGTTGTCGGACTCGGCTACGTGGGGCTGCCGTTGGCCCGCTCCGCCGCCGCAGCCGGACTGAAGGTGGTCGGCCTCGACCGCAGCCGCCAGGTGGTCGACGGTCTCAACAGCGGCCGCTCGCACGTGGACGACATCACCGACGCCGAGGTCGCCTCGATGCTCGAGCAGGGCTTCCGCGCGTCCGACCGGCCCGAGGAGATCGCCGAAGCCGCCGCCGTCGTCGTCTGCGTGCCCACCCCGCTCACCGAGTACGGCTCCCCGGACCTCGGTGCCGTGCACGCCGCGGTCGAGGACATCGCCACCCACTTCAGGCCGGGCACCCTCGTCGTGCTGGAGTCCACCACCTACCCGGGCACCACCGACGAGGTGGTCCGCCCCCGCCTCGAGGCCGGCGGCCTCAAGGCCGGCCGGGACTTCCACCTCGCCTTCTCGCCCGAGCGCATCGACCCGGGCAACGCCTCCTTCGGCCTGGAGAACACCCCCAAGGTCGTCGGCGGCGTCACCGCCGACTGCACCAAGGCCGCCCGCGCCCTCTACGAGCGCTTCGTGGCCCGCGTGGTCAAGGCCAAGGGCACCCGTGAGGCCGAGATGGCCAAGCTGCTGGAGAACACCTACCGGCACGTCAACATCGCCCTCGTCAACGAGATGTCGATGTTCTGCCGGGAGATCGGCGTGGACCTGTGGGACGCCATCCGCTGCGCCTCCACCAAGCCGTTCGGCTTCGCGCCCTTCTACCCCGGGCCCGGCGTCGGCGGGCACTGCATCCCGATCGACCCCAACTACCTGTCCTACAAGGTGCGTTCGCTCGGCATCCCGTTCCGCTTCGTGGAGCTGGCGCAGGAGATCAACCAGCGCATGCCCGTGCACGTGGTCAACCGCGCCGCCGACCTGCTCAACGACGAGGGCAAGGCGGTCCGCGGCTCCCGGGTGCTGCTGGTCGGCGTCACCTACAAGCCGGACATCTCCGACCAGCGCGAGAGCCCCGCCCTCGCGGTCGCCGAGAACCTGATCGCGCGCGGCGCCGACCTGGTCTACTTCGACCCGCACGTCGAACACTGGACCGTCGGGGGCGAGACGATCGAGCGCGCCGGCGACTACCTGGCCGCCGCCGGGGCCGCCGACCTCACCATCCTGCTCCAGCCCCACCGGGAGATCGACCTGGACATGCTGGCCGACCGCGCCCGCAAGCTGTTCGACACCCGCGGAAAGACCTCCGATCATCCCCGGGTGGTCAAGCTGTGACGACTGAGGATACGTACATACCCGGAGCCGTCGACTCCGACGGGCGCCGAGCCCATCGCAAACGACGGCACCTGAAGGTCTCGTACCTCTTCTTCATCGCCATCGCCGCCGTCATCGCCACCCGGCTCGACTCCGACTCGCTGCACCTGTACTCCATGGGCGCCATGGGCCTGCTGGGCCTGAAGATGTTCGGCGCCCTCTTCTACCGTCCCGCCAAGGCGGGCCGCGAGGAACTGCAGTACCTCGAGGAGTGCTGGGTCACCGCGGTCATCCCGATCTACAACGAGGACCCGGTGATGTTCGAGCAGGGCATGCGCTCCCTGCTCGCACAGAGCAGGCTGCCCAACGAGATCCACATCATCGACGACTGCAGCGCCGACCCGGCCGGCATCCGGGCGGCACGGAAGCTGCGCCCCGAGTTCGAGGCCAAGGGCGTCAAGTACACCGTCAGCGTCCAGCCGGAGAACAAGGGCAAGCGCGAGGCGCTGGCGCTCGGCTTCGAGGCGGCCCCGTACTCCGACATCTTCCTGTGCGTGGACTCCGACACCGTGCTCTCCCGGGACACGGTCCGTGAGCTGCTGCTGCCGCTGGCCGACGAGAAGATCATGGCCTCCACGGGCATGGTCCTCGCGCTCAACCACGACAGCAACGTCTTCACCCGCCTGCAGGACCTGCGTTACGGCAACTCCTTCCTCTTCGAGCGGGCCGCCTACTCGCGGCTGAAGTCCGTCCTGTGCTGCTGCGGCGCCCTGTCGGCGTACCGCGGCTCGCTGGTGCGCAAGTACCTGCCGGACTTCCTCAACCAGCAGTTCCTGGGCAAGCCGGCCGTCTTCGGCGACGACCGCCGCATGACCAACTACTGCCTGATGGAGGGCCAGGTCGTCTTCCAGGAGACCGCGGTCGGCTACACCGCCGTCCCCGAGAAGCTGCCGCACTTCCTGCGCCAGCAGGTCCGCTGGAACAAGTCCTTCTTCCGCGAGTCCCTGTGGGCCTTCCGGCACCAGAAGAAGTACCGCCCGGCCTTCTGGCTGACCTGCATGGAGCTCGGCCTGTGGCTGGTGTTCGGCTCGGCCATGTTCTACTCCATGGTCATCCTGCCGATCATGCACCCGTCCCGGTTCCTCGACCACATCGCCGACTACGCGCTGTTCATGGTCCTCATGGGCTATCTGCGCAACGTCCGCTACCTGGACTTCCCGCGCCGCGGCATGGGCTTCATCAAGCGGTTCGGCATGTTCCTGCTGGCCCCGCTGTACGGCCTGATCCAGCTGTTCCTGCTGACCCCGCTGCGCTTCTACGCCCTGCTCACCCTGCACAAGGGCAGCTGGGGCACCCGCCAGGGCGGCGTCGAGGTGTCCGTGGGCGGCGACCACGAGGCCGAGATGACGGAGATCTGGGAGGAGGAAGACCCCTACTCCGACAAGAAGGTCACCGAGACGCTGCAGCTGATGCGCCTGGAGGGCGTGGCGCTGCGCACCCGGCCCCGCCCCGCCTACATTCCCAGCCAGCCGCAGCCGCTGCCCGGGTACGACGAGCAGCTGCACCAGAACATGCCGCAGCAGCCCGTCCGCTGGGGCACCCCCGCGGCGGCCCAGGCGCCCGCCCCGGCCCCGGCCCCGGTACCCGCGTCGGCCGGCTACGGCGGTGGCCGGCAGTGGCAGCAGGGCGGTGCCCAGCCGGGCCCGTACCCGCAGCAGCAGTCCTATCCGCCGCCGCAGCACCACCAGCAGCCGTACCCGCAGCAGGGGCAGCAGCCATACCCGCGGCAGGGGCAGCAGCCGTACCCGCCGCAGCAGGGGCATCCCCAGGCACCGCAGCAGCGCGGCCCGCACCACCCCGGCCACCCGCCGCAGGACCCGGACTGGCCGCAGAACGGCGGTCAGGGCGGCGGCTGGTAGCCGCCGGCGCGGACGCCGGTGCCCCCGGTCCGCACCACCGCACGACGAAGGGGCGGCCCTGATCGGGCCGCCCCTTCGGCACGTCCGCCACGACGTGTCGTGCGCGCCTACTTGTAGTAGGCCATCGCCTCCTCGACCGTCACCACCGGGATGTCCCGGTCCTCGAGCTCCTGCATCAGCTTGGTGAGCCCCGCCGTGCCGATCTCGGTGCTGGTCTTCGGCGTACCCTCGACGATCTTGTGCAGGCACAGGATGAGCCAGTCGCCGCTCTCCGCGCACCGGTCGAGCCTGCCGCCCTCCTCGGTCAGCTGGGACAGCGCGGTGCCGCCGATGCCCTTGCCGTCGGTGATGCCGGTCAGCGACTTCAGCCGGTAGGGGTTGGCCGGGGCGAAGGACTCGATGGTCTCGGAGATGATCGAGCGGGCGGTGGTGAAGTGCCGGCTGGCGATCAGGTCGACCGGGACGCCGTCCTTGGTCTTCTGGAACGCCCCGTGCGGGTAGGCGAAGTGCTCGCTGGTGAAGCCGTTGGACACCAGCCACTCCCGCAGCTTGCGGAAGTCCTCGTCGGCCTCCTCCGCGGTGAGCTTCGGGTAGCTCTTGGTGTGCACCTCGTTGGCGTAGGAGTGCCCGGCCATCTCCCAGCCGGAGAAGTTCTGCATGGACCGCATCTGGTCGACGGTCAGGAAGCTCCCGGTGCCGATGGCGTCGGCGATGTTGTAGATGGTGCCCGGGAAGCCGAAGGAGTCCATGATCGGCCGGGCCAGGTCGTGGATCGACTTGTGGGAGTCGTCGAAGGTGATGGAGACGACACCCTTGGGGAAGACACCGGTGGTGTCCGGTATCAGCTCCACGGCCTGGAGCCGGTAGGTCACCTGCCCGCCCGCGTCGTCGTACACCGCGAACGACATGTCGGTGAAGCCGGTGGTGGTGGACGGCTTGCCCGCGGCCGAGATGCTGTACGCGCCGGCCGCGCCGCTGACATCCGCCCACTGCAGGTGGACCGTCACCCACTCTCCGGACTGCACATAGTTGGCCGCGGTCTTGGAGTGGACGTGGAAGTTCCAGACGAAGTAGTTCGTCAGCCCGCCGCTGCCCAGGTAGAAGACCATCTTGGCCAGGTTGCTCACGTCGTCGACGCGGAACAGCAGCCGGATCATCTTGCCGGTCGCGTTCACCTCGGCCATGCCCGTCCTGCGGACGTAGGACTGCTTGCCGGTGCCGTTGGTGGTCACCCGCACCGACTGGGTGCCCCGCACGAACTGGCTCGTGTCGTTCACCTCGGCCGAGGCCGTGCCCGCGCCGCCCGCCTTCCAGCCGTGTCCGTCCTGGAACTGCTGCGACCAGGAGGCCCGGCGGTTCCTGGGGCGCCGGCCGGAAGGAGCGTAGGGCGGGGGAGTGGTCAGCCCCCCGATCGCCCCCTCGGCCGCCGCCTGCGGGGCGGCCGCGGACTGGGCCGCGACATTGCCGAGCCAGGCGCCACCGCCCGCCATCGCCACACCGCCCGCTCCGCCCATCAGCAGCGCGGCCCGGCGGCTGACCACCGGCCTGTCACTCGCAGCGGCACGACCGTGTGCGCCCGCCCGCCTCTTGCCCACTTATGACTCCTGAACCGTGTCGAAGTAGTTCCTGCCGCTCTCGGCGAAGTCCTCGACCTGGGCCTGGACTTCCTTCGCCGAGAGGGTGTCGTTCGCGTTGTAGTAGAGCCAGTCGACCTTCATGTCCCAGGCCCGCTCGCCCTTGAACGGCAGGTCGATGAACCAGTGGTTGAAGTTCACCGACATTCCCGCGCGCGGGGCGTACTTGCCGCTGCTGACGAACAGCTTCTTGCCGTCGATCCAGTAGGAGACGACGTCGTCCTTGACCCGGATCATCACGGTGTGCCAGGCGTCGAGGCTCTTGTTGGTGGTCTGGTAGACGCGGTCGTTGGTCTTGTGGTCGTACCAGGTCACCGTGTCGAGCTTGGGCCCGGGGCGGCCCCAGCCGCCGTTGGGCATGTACTCGTTGTCCAGCTCGCTGTAGGCCGCGCCCTTGCCGCCGATGGTGTAGAAGGTCTGGTTGACGTGGTCGCCCTTGTCACCGGTGGTGGGCTTGTCGCTGAAGTGGATCCGGGCCGCGTAGGTGCCCTCGCGGAACTTGCTCGCAGCGGTGCCCAGGCTGGCCTGCTTGGTGCCCGCCTCGGTGCCGTCGGTGCTGGCCCGCAGCCGCAGCACCTGGCCGGAGTTCAGGGCCTGCTCGTCGCCGGGGAAGGTGACGCCGTCGGCCGACCAGGTGTTCTCGATGCCGGGGCCGCCCTTGCTGGTGCGCACCAGCCAGCCGTGCTTGAACAGGGCCGGGTCCTTGGCGCCGAGGTAGTCGAAGTTGTCGAAGAGCACGCCCTCGGGGACCTCCGGCACCGGGTCGGCGGCCGCGGTGGCCTTCGCCTTCGAGCGGTCGTCGGCCGGCTTGGTGCCGTCCGGCTCCTCGCCCCAGACGAGCACGCCCTTGTTGTACGCGGTGACCTTCCGCGCCTCGCGGTAGCTGGTCATCTTCGCGTCGAAGGAGCGGTCGTCGGCCTGATCGAGCTTCTTGTGGTCGGTGCGGAACAGCTGCAGGTCGATGCCCTTGCTGTTGGCCCCCGGCTGCAGCGTGCCCGCGGCCCTGCTGAACCGTATCTCCAGATAGCGGTCGGCGTTTCCGGCCGGTTTGTCCATCTCCACCACCCGGCCCGCCAGATTCGAGCAGCCGAAGGCGGCGTTGACGCAGTTGAAGGCGTAGGACGCGGACTCGTCCGCCGTGAACCAGTACCGCAGTGTGACGTCGCTGAGCGGCAGCGGCTTGTCCGTCTTGTTGAACACCTCGAGCGAGGGCCTGGCCGCGGGAGCCGTGGCCGGGGTGTCGGTGCGGTAGCGCACCAGCAGCTCGGGCGGATCCGGATTCGCCTTCTTGTACAGGGGCTTCCAGTACGGGTACGTCACCGTGGCGCCTGCGGCGAGCACGGCCACGACCAGCAGCAGCCGTATCTTGGGCCAGACCCGGCGTCGGGGTGGGCGGCGGCGGGTGGACGCCACGGGGACTCCTCAGCGAAACAACACGATGTTCGTGTGAACAGGTGGTGGGATGGTGTGGAGATCCTATCGGTACCTGTGTGACGAAAGGGGGCGGGCCGCACGGATCGTTATCCGTGCGGCCCGCCCCCTTCGCAGGGACGGCGGTTACGCCGGGACGCTCGCCACGCCCGGGGCCAGGAACCGCTTGCCGTTGACGCGCTCGGAGACGCCCTCACGGTCCAGGTACGGCGTGATGCCGCCCAGGTGGAACGGCCAGCCGGCGCCGGTGATCAGGCACAGGTCGATGTCCTGCGGCTCGGCGACCACGCCCTCCTCGAGCATGAGGCCGATCTCCTGCGCCACCGCGTCCAGGACGCGGGCGCGCACCTGCTCCTCGGTGAGGACCGTGTCGCCCTGCTTCAGCAGCGCGGCGACCTCCGGGTCCAGCTCCGGCTTGCCGCTGTCGTAGACGTAGAAGCCGCGCTTGCCCGCCTCCACGACCGCCTTGAGGTTCGGGGAGACCTTGAAGCGGTCCGGGAACGCCTTGTTGAGCGTCTCGGAGACGTGCAGACCGATCGCCGGGCCGACCAGCTCGAGCAGCACCAGCGGCGACATCGGCAGCCCCAGCGGCTCGACGGCCTTCTCGGCGGTCTCCACCGGGGTGCCCTCGTCGATGACGTTCTGGATCTCGCCCATGAAGCGGGTCAGGATGCGGTTCACGACGAACGCCGGGGCGTCCTTCACCAGCACCGCGGTCTTCTTCAGCTTCTTGGCGACGGCGAACGCGGTCGCCAGCGACGCGTCGTCGGTCTTCTCGCCGCGGACGATCTCCAGCAGCGGCAGCACGGCGACCGGGTTGAAGAAGTGGAAGCCGACGACCCGCTCGGGGTGCTTCAGCTTCGACGCCATCTCCGACACCGACAGCGAGGAGGTGTTGGTGGCGAGGATCGCGTGCTCCGGGGCGACCGCCTCGACCTCGGCGAACACCTGCTGCTTGACGCCCATCTCCTCGAACACGGCCTCGATCACGAAGTCCGCGTCCGCGAAGCCCTCGGCCTTGTCCAGGACACCGGTGACCAGCGCCTTGAGGCGGTTGGCCTTGTCCTGGTTGATGCGGCCCTTGCCGAGCAGCTTGTCGATCTCGGCGTGGACGTAGCCGACGCCCTTGTCGATGCGCTCCTGGTCGATGTCGGTCAGCACGACCGGCACCTCCAGGCGGCGCACGAACAGCAGCGCGAGCTGGGAGGCCATCAGACCGGCGCCGACCACACCGACCTTGGTGACCGGGCGGGCCAGGTTCTTGTCCGGGGCGCCCGCGGGGCGCTTGCCGCGCTTCTGCACCAGGTTGAACGCGTAGATGCCGGCGCGCAGTTCACCGCCCATGATCAGGTCGGCGAGCGCCTGGTCCTCGGCGTCGTAGCCCTGCTGCAGGTCGCCGTTCTTGGCGGCGGCGATGATGTCCAGGGCGCGGTAGGCGGCCGGGGCGGCGCCGTGCACCTTGGAGTCGGCGAAGGCACGGCCGCGCTCGACGGCCTGGTCCCAGGCCTCGCCGCGGTCGATCACCGGGCGCTCGACCTCGATCTCGCCCTTGAGGACCTTCGCGGTCCAGATCAGCGACTGCTCGAGGAAGTCCGCCCCCTCGAAGATCGCGTCGGCGATGCCGAGCTCGTGGACCTGCTTGCCCTTGAGCTGCTTGTTCTGGTTGAGGCTGTTCTCGATGATCACCGAGACGGCCTTGTCGGCACCGATCAGGTTCGGCAGCAGGGTGCAGCCGCCCCAGCCGGGCACCAGACCGAGGAAGACCTCGGGCAGCGAGAAGGCGGGAACCGCGGCGGACACCGTGCGGTAGGTGCAGTGCAGGCCGACCTCGACGCCACCGCCCATGGCGGCGCCGTTGTAGTAGGCGAAGGTCGGCACGGCCAGCTTGGAGAGCCGCTTGAAGACCTCGTGGCCGCCCTTGCCGATGGCCAGCGCGTCCTCGTGCCGCTTCAGCAGCTCGACGCCCTTGAGGTCGGCGCCGACGGCGAAGATGAACGGCTTGCCGGTGATGCCGACGCCGGCGATCTCGCCGTCCGCGGCCTCCTTCTCCACCTGGTCGAGGGCGGCGTTGAGGTTCGCCAGCGACTGGGGCCCGAAGGTGGTGGGCTTGGTGTGGTCGTGCCCGTTGTCCAGGGTGATCAGGGCGAAGCGCCCGGCGCCCAGCGGCAGGTCGAAGTGGCGCACGTGCGCCTGGGTGACGACCTCGTCCGGGAACAGCTCGGCCGCGCCCTTCAACAGCTCAGCGGTGGTGCTCACTTGTTGCCTCCGTCGAAGTGCGGGTTCTCCCAGATGACCGTCGCGCCCATGCCGAAGCCCACGCACATGGTGGTCAGGCCGTAGCGGACGTGCGGCTGCTCCTCGAACTGGCGGGCCAGCTGCGTCATCAGGCGGACGCCGGAGGAGGCGAGCGGGTGGCCGAAGGCGATGGCGCCGCCGTACTGGTTGACGCGCTCGTCGTCGTCGGCGATGCCGTAGTGGTCGAGGAAGGCCAGCACCTGGACGGCGAAGGCCTCGTTGATCTCGAACAGGCCGATGTCGGAGATGGACAGGCCCGCCTGGGCGAGCGCCTTCTCCGTGGCCGGGATCGGACCGTAGCCCATGACCTCGGGCTCGACGCCGGCGAAGGCGTAGGAGACCAGGCGCATCTTGACCGGCAGGTCGTGCTCGCGGGCGAAGTCCTCGGAGGCGATGATCGAGGCCGTGGCGCCGTCGTTCAGACCGGCAGCGTTGCCCGCGGTGACCCGGCCGTGGACGCGGAACGGCGTCTTGAGGTTCGCCAGGTTCTCCAGGGTGGTGCCCGGGCGCATCGGCTCGTCGGCGGTGACCAGGCCCCAGCCGGTCTCGCCGCCCTCGGGGTTGGTGCGGCGCACCGAGACCGGCACCAGGTCGGCCTGGATCTTGCCGTTGGCGTACGCCTTGGCGGCCTTCTCCTGGGAGCGCACCGCGTACTGGTCGGCGCGCAGCTTGGTGATCTGCGGGTACCGGTCGTGCAGGTTCTCCGCGGTCATGCCCATGAACATGGCGGACTCGTCGACCAGCTTCTCGGAGACGAAGCGCGGGTTGGGGTCCACACCCTCGCCCATCGGGTGGCGGCCCATGTGCTCGACACCGCCGGCGATGGCGACGTCGTACGCGCCGAAGGCGACGGAGCCGGCCACCGTGGTCACGGCGGTCAGGGCGCCGGCGCACATGCGGTCGATGGAGTAGCCCGGCACGGACTGCGGCAGACCCGCGAGGATCCCGGCGGTGCGGCCGATGGTCAGACCCTGGTCACCGATCTGCGTGGTCGCGGCGATGGCGACCTCGTCGATCTCCTTCGGGTCGAGACCGGGGTTGCGGCGCAGCAGCTCCCGGATGGCCTTGACGACGAGGTCGTCGGCACGGGTCTCGTGGTAGATGCCCTTCGGGCCCGCCTTGCCGAACGGGGTGCGGACGCCGTCGACGAAGACGACGTCCCTGACGGTACGAGGCACGATGGCTCTCCTCCAGGTACGGGATGCTGAGCGCTTGCTTAAGCATCATGCTACTTATGAGTAACGTGGCTGCCCACCCCTGGGCGAACGAGCGGCGAAGGTCACACGGATGCACCCGTCGGCGGAGTGTTCAGGGGTGGCCCGGAACCGTCGCGGTGAGCCGTGTCTCACCGTCGCGGACTTGCTCTATGCAACGAGTTGCATAGAGCATCGTGGCATGGCCCTCGACCACGCGATCCTCGTGTCCCTGCTGGAGAAGCCGGGCTCCGGCTACGAGCTCTCCCGGCGCTTCGAGCGGTCCATCGGGCACTTCTGGACCGCCACCCACCAGCAGATCTACCGCGTCCTCAAGCGCATGGAGGCGGACGGCTGGGTCGATGTGCGCGAGGTGCCCCAGGAGGGGCGGCCGGACAAGAAGGAGTACTCCGTCTCCGCCGCCGGACGCGAGGCGCTCGCCCGGTGGCTGCACGAGCCCAGCGAGCCCGAGAGCATCCGGCACGAGCTCGCCGTGAAGATCCGCGGCGCCGCCTTCGACGACCCGGCCGCACTGATCGCCGAGGTCGAACGCCACCGGGCCGCCCACAGCGAACGGCTCGCGCACTACCTCGCCGGCGAGCAGCGCGACTTCACCGGCCCCGGAGCACCGGCCGGCACCGACCCCGGCCGGGAGCTCCAGCACGTCGTGCTCCGCGGCGGCATCGCCTACGAGCGCATGACCCTCGCCTGGCTCGACGACGTCCTGGCCACGCTGCGCCGGCTCGGCGACGACCCGGACCGCCGGCCCTGACCCCGCAGGCTTCTTCGTTCTCCAGTTCGTTTCCACCTCGACCCTCACGCCGGAAAGGCGATCGACGATGACGGACCCGCTGCTGTTCAATCCGCGCACCTACGACCCGGCCCACTTCGACCCAGAGACCCGGCGGCTGCTGCGCGCCACCGTCGACTGGTTCGAGGAGCGCGGCAAGCGACGGCTCATCGAGGACTACCGCTCCCGCGTCTGGCTGGCGGACTTCCTGGCCTTCGCCGCCAAGGAGAAGCTCTTCGCCACCTTCCTCACCCCGGCCGCCGCCGCGGGCGAGGGGGAGGAGCACAAGCGCTGGGACACCGCCCGGATCGCCGCCCTCAACGAGATACTCGGCTTCTACGGGCTCGACTACTGGTACGCCTGGCAGGTCACCATCCTCGGCCTCGGCCCGGTCTGGCAGAGCGGCAACGCCGCCGCCCGCGCCCGCGCCGCCGAACTCCTCGACCAGGGCGAGGTGTTCGCCTTCGGCCTGTCCGAGAAGGCGCACGGGGCCGACATCTACTCCACCGACATGCTCCTGGAGCCCGACGGGCAGGGCGGTTTCACCGCGAACGGCTCCAAGTACTACATCGGCAACGGCAACGCGGCCGGACTGGTCTCCGTCTTCGGCCGCCGCACCGACGTCGAGGGCCCGGACGGCTACGTCTTCTTCGCCGCCGACAGCCGCCACCCCGCGTACCACCTGGTGAAGAACGTCGTCGACTCCTCGAAGTACGTCAGCGAGTTCCGCCTGGAGAACTACCCGGTCCGTGCCGAGGACGTGCTGCACACCGGCCGCGCCGCCTTCGACGCGGCCCTCAACACCGTGAACGTCGGCAAGTTCAACCTGTGCACCGCCTCCATCGGCATCTGCGAGCACGCGATGTACGAGGCGGTCACCCATGCGCACAACCGGATCCTCTACGGGCGTCCCGTCACCGCCTTCCCGCACGTCCGCCGCGAGCTGACCGACGCGTACGTGCGCCTCGTCGGCATGAAGCTGTTCAGCGACCGCGCCGTCGACTACTTCCGCTCGGCCGGGCCCGACGACCGCCGCTACCTGCTCTTCAACCCGATGACCAAGATGAAGGTCACCACGGAGGGGGAGAAGGTCATCGACCTGATGTGGGACGTGATCGCGGCCAAGGGCTTCGAGAAGGACAACTACTTCGGGCAGGCCGCGGTCGAGATCCGGGGACTGCCGAAGCTGGAGGGGACGGTCCACGTCAATCTCGCGCTGATCCTCAAGTTCATGCGCAACCACCTGCTGAACCCGGCCGACTATCCGCCCGTGCCGACCCGCCTGGACGCGGCCGACGACGACTTCCTCTTCCGGCAGGGACCGGCCCGCGGCCTCGGCTCCATCCGCTTCCACGACTGGCGCACGGCCTTCGACGCGTACGCTCACCTGCCCAACGTCGCCCGCTTCCGGGAGCAGGCGGACGCGCTGTGCGAGTTCGTCACCACGGCTGCCCCGGACGAGGAGCAGAGCAAGGACCTGGACCTGCTGCTGGCGGTCGGCCAGCTGTTCGCCCTCGTCGTGCACGCCCAGCTGATCCTCGAGCAGGCGGGGCTCACCTCCCTCGACGAGGACGTCCTCGACGAACTCTTCGCCGTCCTCATCCGCGACTTCTCCGCCCACGCGATCGAACTCCACGGCAAGGACTCGGCGACGAAGACGCAGCAGGCGTGGGCGCTGAGCGCGGTCCGCCGCCCGGCCGCCGACGAGGCCCGCTCCGACCGCGTCTGGCAGCGCGTGGAGTCCCTGTCGGGCGCGTACGAGATGGCGCCGTAACGGGGGCTTTCCGCCGTACGCCGGGTGCGGGTGCGCGCGCCGGCCGGGGGCGCGGCGGCACCCGGCCGGCGCCGGAGAGCGGCACCTGCGCCCGGCACCTGCGAGGGGGCTTCCCGCTGCGTGCCGGGTGCGGGTGTCGCCGTGGCTGGTCGCGCGGTTCCCCTCGCCCCTTCGGGGCCGGCCTAGCCGGAGGCGGACGTGGTCAGTGCCTCCGTCAGGACCGGGGTGACCAGTTCGACCTGCCAGGGGCGGGCGCCGTGGGAGGTCAGGGCCGCGGCCACGGAGTCGGGGGTGATGACCGCCGGAGGCTCCCAGCAGACGCGGCGGACCGTGTCCGGGGTGATCAGGTTCTCCTGGGGCATGTTCAGCTGTTCGGCCAGTCCGGTGACGCCGGCCTTGGCCGCCTGGAGACGGGCCGCGGCGGCCGGGTCCTTGTCGGCCCAGGCGCGCGGGGGAGGGGGGCCGGTCACGGGCTGACCGGGCTGCGGAAGACGGGACTCGCTCAGCGCCCGCGCCCGGTCGACGGCCGCCTGCCACTGCTCCAGCTGCCGCCGGCTCACCCGCTGCCCGAAGCCGTTCAGCGCCGCCAGCGCCCGCGTGTCCGCGGGCATCGCCAGCGCCGCCTCCACGATGGCCGCGTCGGACAGCACCTTGCCCGGCGAGACGTCCCGCCGCTGCGCGATCCGGTCCCGGGTCAGCCACAGCTCCCGCACCACCGCCATCTGCCGGCGCCGGCGCACCTTGTGCATGCCGGAGGTGCGCCGCCAGGGCTCCTTGCGCGGCTCCGGCGGCGGCGCGGAGGCGATCGCGTCGAACTCCTGCCGGGCCCACTCCAGCTTCCCCTGCCGGTCGAGCTCCTTCTCCAGCGCGTCTCGCAGATCGACCAGCAGCTCCACGTCGAGCGCGGCGTAGCGCAGCCAGGGCTCCGGCAGCGGCCGGGTGGACCAGTCGACGGCGGAGTGGCCCTTCTCCAGGACGAAGCCGAGCACGTTCTCCACCATGGCGCCGAGGCCGACCCGGGGGAACCCGGCGAGCCGTCCGGCCAGCTCGGTGTCGAAGAGGCGGGTGGGCACCATCCCTATCTCGCGCAGGCAGGGCAGGTCCTGCGTGGCGGCGTGCAGCACCCACTCGGTCCCGGACAGCGCCTCGCCCAGGCCGGACAGGTCGGGGCAGGCGACGGGGTCGATCAGCGCGGTACCGGCGCCCTCGCGGCGCAGCTGCACCAGATAGGCGCGCTGGCCGTAGCGGTAGCCGGAGGCACGCTCCGCGTCGACGGCTACGGGTCCGGTGCCGGCGGCGAAGGCGGCGATCACCTCGGCGAGGGCGGCCTCGTCCGCGATCACCGGCGGAATGCCGTCGCGGGGCTCCAGCAAGGGGATCGGCGCCTCCGTAGCAGAAGATCCGTCGTCGTCCGGAGGAGCGCCTCCGGTGGTTCGCAGTGATGTGTCTGCTGCGGTGTCGTGGGCGTCGGTCACATGTCAAGAGTATCCGGGTCATGAAGCCGCCCGCCGACGGAACGTTCCGTCGGCGGGCGGGGGAGGGTCGGATTCCGGTCACTCCGGGGGGCGGACCGCCAAGTGGCCCGGCAGGGGCAGGGGGAGCGGCACGGCCGCGGTCAGTGGATGATGCCGGTTCGCAGGGCCACCGCGACCATCCCGGCCCGGTCGCCCGTGCCGAGCTTGCGGGCGATGCGGGCGAGGTGGCTCTTGACGGTCAGCGCGGACAGGCCCATGGAGACGCCGATCGCCTTGTTCGACTGCCCCTCCGCCACCAGCCGCAGCACCTCCACCTCGCGGCCGGACAGCTCGCGGTAGCCGCCCGGGTGGCTCGGGGCGCCCGGGGGACGCCGGTGCAGCCGGGCGGCCGCGGCGCCGATGGGGGCGGCACCGGGCCGGGTGGGCAGACCGAGGTTGGTGCGGGTGCCGGTGACGACGTAGCCCTTCACTCCGCCGGCCAGGGCGTTGCGTACCGCGCCGATGTCGTCGGCGGCGGACAGGGCGAGCCCGTTGGGCCAGCCGGCGGCACGGGTCTCGGACAGCAGGGTGAGGCCGGAACCGTCCGGCAGATGGACCTCGGCGACGCAGATGTCACGCGGGTTGCCGATGCGGGGGCGGGCCTCCGCGACGGACGAGGCCTCGATGACATCGCGCACACCGAGCGCCCAGAGGTGTCGGGTGACGGTGGAGCGGACACGCGGGTCGGCCACGACCACCATGGCGGTCGGCTTGTTCGGGCGGTAGGCGACCAGGCTTGCGGGCTGCTCGAGGAGAACGGACACCAGGCCTCCTGGGGTGCGGGACGGGGCCGGCTCGTGGGGGTGAAGCCGGGACGAACCGTGCTTTCAAGGTCACAGTCGTCTTCGGCAGCAAACCGGGTGTCCTTTAGAGAATGATCACGAATCGGTGAGTAACAATTCGTGCAATTCGGACACGCGATCGATCATTCGAAGACCGAACGGTTTCGGTAGGCGTCGTAACGCTTACGAAAGTGGCCGTATCGACAAAGTGATTCCCCTGAACGGCGGCAGAGTGCCCCGGGCGCCGTCGCTCAGCGCGACTGGGGCCCCCGCCGCTGCGGCAGCGTCACCACCGACGCGTCGCCGGGACCGGCCGGCGGCAGCCCCGCCACCTGCGCCAGAAGATCGCACCAGGAGACCAGGTGAGCGGCCGCGTCCGGCACCCCGCCGAGACCCTCGCGCGGCGTCCACGAGGCCCGGATCTCGATCTGCGAGGCCGAAGGACGCTCCGCGAGCCCGCCGAAGTAGTGCGAGCTGGCCCGCGTCACTGTCCCGCTCGGCTCCCCGTAGGTCAGTCCGCGCGCCGCCAGCGCCCCGGTCAGCCACGACCAGCACACGTCCGGCAGCAGCGGGTCCGCCGCCATCTCCGGCTCCAGCTCCGCCCGCACCAGCGTCACCAGCCGGAACGTGCCCCGCCAGGCGTCGTGCCCGGCCGGGTCGTACAGCAGCACCAGCCGTCCGTCGGCCAGATCCTGGTCGCCGTCGACGACCGCCGCCTCCAGCGCGTACGCGAACGGAGCGAGCCGCTTGGGCGGGCGGGTCGGCTCCACCTCGATCTGCGGCCGCAGCCGCGCACTCCGCAACGCGTCCACCGCGGCCCGGAAGGGCAACGGGGTCGCACCCCCCTGACCTGAGTCCTCCCCGGTGTCCTTCGGTTCGTCCATTCCGCCAGCGCCGTCCGACAGTCGTCCCTGAGCCGCAGCCATGCGGGGAAGATTAAGCGGAACCGCGCTCCGGCGCAGGGAGGGACACCCCTGACTGCCACCGGTGCCCCGCGACCGCGGCGTTCCCGTGCCGTCGGAGGCGGGCGGGGTGTCCGAGGGCCGCGGGGGAGAGCCGGGACTGCCGGGAGGCCGTGCGCCGGGCCGGGAGAGGAACGGTGGCCGTCTGGCGGCCCTGCGCGGCACGCGAGGGAGCGGCCGGGGTCCTCCGGAGCCGGTCCGCGGGCCGTGGGAGACTTGCCGGTGTGAGTGCCAACACCAGCCCGACGGGCCAGCGAGCCAACCCCACGTACGACAGCGCCTTCCTCAAGGCGTGCAGGCGCGAGCCCGTGCCGCACACCCCGGTGTGGTTCATGCGGCAGGCCGGGCGCTCACTGCCGGAGTACCGCAAGGTGCGCGAGGGCATCGGCATGCTGGAGTCCTGCATGCGGCCCGACCTGGTCACCGAGATCACCCTCCAGCCGGTGCGCCGGCACGGCGTGGACGCGGCGATCTACTTCAGCGACATCGTCGTCCCGCTCAAGGCCATCGGTATCGCCCTCGACATCAAGCCGGGCGTCGGCCCGGTCGTCGAGCGGCCGGTGCGCACCCGTGAGGACCTGGCCCGCCTGCGCGACCTCACCCCGGAGGACGTCTCCTACGTCACCGAGGCCGTCGGCATGCTCACCCGCGAACTGGGCTCCACCCCGCTGATCGGCTTCGCCGGCGCCCCCTTCACCCTCGCGAGCTACCTGGTCGAGGGCGGCCCGTCCCGCACCTACGAGAACGCCAAGGCGATGATGTTCGGCGACCCCGCGCTCTGGGCCGACCTGCTGGACCGCCTCGCCGACATCACCGCTGCCTTCCTCAAGGTGCAGATCGAGGCCGGCGCCTCCGCCGTCCAGCTCTTCGACTCCTGGGCAGGCGCGCTCGCCCCCGCCGACTACCGGCGCTCGGTGCTGCCCGCCTCCGCGAAGGTCTTCGAGGCCGTGGCCGGCTACGGCGTCCCGCGCATCCACTTCGGCGTCGGCACCGGCGAGCTGCTCGGCCTGATGGGCGAGGCCGGCGCGGACGTCGTCGGCGTCGACTGGCGCGTCCCGCTGGACGAGGCCGCGCGCCGGGTCGGCCCCGGCAAGGCGCTCCAGGGCAACCTCGACCCGACCGTGCTCTTCGCCGGCCGCGAGGCCGTCGAGGCCAAGGCCCAGGAGGTCCTGGACTCCGCGGCGGGCCTGGAGGGCCACGTCTTCAACCTCGGCCACGGCGTGATGCCGGCCACCGACCCGGACGCCCTGACCCGCCTCGTGGAGTACGTCCACACCCGCACCGCCCGCTGACCGACCGGGGTGCCGCGGCACCCGCCGGGCCGGCACCGGTCCGGGCGGCGGGGACATGCGGGTGCCGGGCTACCAGGTCCACCGGGCCTGCCGCCCGTAGAGCGGGTGGTCCGGTGGGCGGGGCGGGGACGTTCCCGGGCGGAGGGGCCAGGCGATCAGCATGCCGGTGACGAAGCCGGCGACATGGGCCAGGTAGGCGACGGTGCCGGCCTCCGAGACGCCGGCGCCGGAGGAGTACACCGCCTGGAGCACGAACCAGGAGCCGAGGACCAGCCAGGCGGGCAGCCGCAGCGGCAGGAAGATCAGGAAAGGCACCAGCACCCACACCCTGGCCCTCGGGTAGAGGACCAGGTAGGCGCCGAGGACCCCGGCGACCGCCCCCGAGGCGCCGATCAGCGGCTCGCTGGAACCCGCGTACGCCAGGGCGAAGACGTAGGTGGCCGCGTAGCCGCACACCAGGTAGAAGAGCAGGTAGGCGACGTGGCCCATGCGGTCCTCGACGTTGTCGCCGAAGATCCACAGGAAGAGCATGTTGCCCAGCAGGTGCAGCCAGCCGCCGTGCAGGAACATCGCGGTGAGCACGCTCAGCTCGGGCGACTTCTCGTAGTCCGGCGGGCCGACCACACAGCCCGGGCCCTGGGGGCCGATGCCCACGTCGCCGGTCGGCACCATGCGCGGCATCCGGTGGTGGATCAGCTCCTGGGGTATCACGGCGTAGCGCTCCAGGAACGCCTGGAGGTCGCAGAGCTGGGCCAGGCCGCTCTCCCCGGTCAGGGAGCCCGCGACGCCGGGAGTCAGGACCAGGAAGACGACGAAGTTCGCGGCGATCAGCGCGTACGTCACCCACGGGGTGCGACGCGCGGGGTTCACATCATGGACGGGGATGACCACGAAGGGACTCCTGCCCGGCGCGGGCCCCGGTGAACACCGGCGGCCGGCCGTGCGTATCTCACATCAACCGCCCGCGGCGTGGGGAAGGGGCCGCGGGGCCGACGTGAGGAACAGGCGATGGACGAGCGAGTGACCCCTGCGGTGCAGGCGACGCCGGACGGGGAGGCCGAGCTCAGGCTCGTGGTGCGGCTGCCGTGGGAGGACGTGGCCCGGCTCGGTCAGGAGGCGGGGCGGCTCGCCGCCCAGACCCAGCGGGCGGTGACCCTGGACGAGGCGGTGAGCCACCGGCTGCGCTCCGTCCGCACCACCGCCGCACACGCCAAGCCGGCCGGGGAGCAGCCGCCCGCGGCGGTTTCGTCCAGCGGCTCGGTCTCCTCGCTGCCCGGTGCCCGGCAGGCCGTCGACCGGGTCAACGGGGCGAGCTGAGCACGCCTGCGTGAGGACGGGGCCTGCGGCCCGTGTCCGCGGAGGCTGAGCGAGGGCCGCTCAGCGGTGCTGCTCGACCGCCCGTGACGCCTTGCGGGCGGCCACCAGCACCGGGTCCCAGACCGGGGAGAACGGCGGGGCGTAGCCGAGGTCCAGGGTGGTCATCCGGTCCACCGTCATGCCCGCGGTGAGGGCGACCGCCGCGATGTCCACCCGCTTGCCCGCGCCCTCCCGGCCGACGATCTGGACGCCCAGCAGCCGTCCGGTGCGGCGCTCGGCCAGCATCTTCACCGTCATGGGGGAGGCGTTCGGGTAATAGCCCGCCCGGTTGGTCGACTCGATGGTGGCGGTGACGTACTGCAGGCCCGCCCGGCGTGCGTCCTTCTCGCGCAGTCCGGTGCGCGCGATCTCCAGGTCGCAGACCTTGCTGACCGCGGTGCCGACCACGCCGGGGAAGGTGGCGTAGCCGCCGGCCAGGTTGGCGCCGATGATCTGGCCGTGCTTGTTGGCGTGGGTGCCGAGCGGGAGGTACCGCTCCTGGCCCAGGACCAGGTCCAGCACCTCGACGCAGTCGCCGCCCGCCCAGATGTTCTCGTGTCCGCGGACCCGCATCGAGCGGTCGGTGAGCAGCCCGCCGTGGGCGCCGAGCGGAAGCCCTGCCGCGCGGGCCAGCGTGGTCTCGGGGCGTACGCCGATGCCCAGGATCACCACGTCCGCCGGGAACTCCGCGTCCTCGGTGCCGACCGCGCGCACCCGTCCGTCGTCCCCGGTGAGCACCTTGGTGACCTCGGCGCCGTTCACCATGGTGACGCCCATGCCCGCCATCGCCTCGCGCACCAGGCGCCCCATGTCGGGGTCGAGGGTGGCCATGGGCTCCTCGCCCCGGTTGACGACCGTCACCTGGTAGCCGCGCTGCAGCATCGCCTCGGCCATCTCCACGCCGATGTACCCGGCGCCGACCACCACCGCGCGGCGGCCCCGGGTGTGCGACAGCGTGTCCAGCAGCGCCTGCCCGTCGTCCAGGGTCTGCACCCCGTGCACGCCCTGCGCGCCCACGCCGGGCAGCTCGGGCGCCAGGGGCCGGGCGCCGGTCGCGATCACGAGCTTGTCGTACGAGGTCCAGGACTCCGCTCCGGAGCCGGCGTCCCGCGCGCGGACCCGCTGCCGGGCCACGTCGATCTCCACGACTTCGGTGCGCAGCCGCAGGTCGATACCGCGGGCGCGGTGCTCCTCGGGCGTGCGGGCGATCAGCGCGTCCCGCTCGGGGACGGCCCCGCTCACCCAGTACGGGATGCCGCAGGCCGAATAGGAGGTGAAGTGGCCGCGTTCGAAGGCCACGATCTCCAGCTCGTCCGGCCCCTTGAGGCGGCGGGCCTGGGACGCCGCGGACATCCCCGCGGCGTCCCCGCCGATCACCACCAGGCGTTCCCTCGCACCGCTCGGCCTGCTCCCGCTCCCGCTCATGCTCATGCTCAACACGCTACGGGGGCGGGGCATGCCCGACGCCGTTCCGCCGCCGTGGGCCGTTCAGTCGTCGTCCTTCTCCGCCTCGGGGCTCCGGGCGCCCTCGGCGGGCACGGGAGGAGCGGGAGGCGCGGGAGGCGCGGCGGGGCGCGGGCCGGGGACGGCCGCCGCGGACGCGGGCCGAGGCAGACGGGGACGTACGACCTTCCGCCAGAGCAGGACCAGGAGCACGAGCAGCGCGGCGAACGGCAGCACCGCGCCGACGGCCACCACGATCCAGCGCAGCATGGTGACGAACGCGTCCCAGCCGCCCGCGAGCGCGTCCAGGAAGCCGGGGTCCTCGTCCTTCTGCTTCTTCTCCGCCGGCTTCTCGGACAGGGTGAGGGTGATGGTGGCCAGGCTGGTGCGGTCCTGCAGGGACTTCTGCCGGGCGAGCAGGGCCTCCAGATCGGCCTGCCGGGAGCTGAGTTCACCCTCCAGGGTGACGACGTCGCTGAGCTCGGTGGCCCGGTCCATCAGCTCGCGGATGCGGGCGACGCTGGCGCGCTGCGACTTGATGCGGCTCTCCACGTCGACCACCTGGTCGGTGACGTCCTCGGCCTTCGCCTCGCGCCGCTCGAGCCTGCCCGTGCCCTCCAGGCCGGCCAGGACCTCCTCGTACTTCTCGGCGGGCACGCGCAGCACCACCCGCGTGAAGCCGTGGCCCCGCGAGTCGCGGTGGGTGGTCTCGTCGCCGACGTAGCCGCCCGCGCTCTCGGTGGCGCTGCGGGCCTCGGCGAGGGCCTTGCGGGTGTCCTGGACCCGCACGGTGAGTTCGGCGGTGCGGATGACGTGGGTGGCGATCTGCTGCGGTGGTGCCGCCGGTGGGGCGCTCGCCCGTGCACCGTCCGCGCCGGCGGCGCCCTGCCCGGCGCCCTCGGGGGCCGCCGTGCCCCGGTCGTCCCGCGCGGCGGCGGGCTTGCCCGCGCCGTCGCCGCTCGCACCGCCGCAGCCGGTCAGCGCGACTGCCGCAGCCAGCAGGACACCGGCCAGGGCGTGGGCCGGTCGTACGGATCGTCGTGTGCCGCGCATGGGTCGTCGTGTGCGCATGGGCTCGTTCCCCGGTTCGGTGATCACTGACGTTCCTACGACGCCGCCGTGCCCCCGGACGTTCGCGCCGGACGGTCCCGATGCGGTCACGGTAGGGACTCGGCAGGGCCACATGGCCCTGGCGGGCGGGCCGGTGGCGTCTGAGAAGGTGGAGGCATGAACGGATCACCCACCGGCGCCGGCGCGTCCGCCGGCGCGGGGCAGCAGCATGTCGTCGTCCTCGGAGCCGGGATCGCGGGGCTGGCGGCCGCGCACCGGCTGCTGCAGCGGGGGGCGCGGGTGACGGTGCTGGAGGCCGCGGAGCGGGTGGGCGGCAAGCTGCTGCCCGGCGAGATCGCCGGAGCGCGCGTGGACTTCGGCGCGGAGTCGCTGCTGGCCCGCCGCCCCGAGGCGGTCGGCCTCGCCCGTGACGTGGGCCTCGCCGAGCATCTGCAGCCCCCGGCCACCGCCACGGCCTCGCTGTGGACCCGCGGCGCCCTGCGCCCCATGCCCAAGGGGCATGTCATGGGCGTCCCCGGCACCGCCTCAGCGCTCGCCGGTGTGCTCTCCGATGAGGGGCTCGCCCGGATCGAGCGGGACGCCGAGCTGCCGCGCACCGAGGTCGGCGACGACGTGGCGGTGGGCGAGTACGTGGCCGCGCGGGTCGGCAGGGAGGTGGTCGACCGGCTGGTGGAGCCCCTGCTGGGCGGGGTGTACGCGGGGGACGCGTACCGCATCTCGATGCGCTCGGCCGTGCCGCAGCTGTTCGAGGCCGCCCGCACGCACACCTCCCTCACCGAGGCGGTCCGCCGGATCCAGGAGAAGGCGGCCGGACAGCCCGCAGCCGGACCGGTGTTCATGGGCATCCGGGGCGGCATCGGCTCCCTGCCGCTCGCGGTGGCCGAGTCCGTGCGGGCCCGCGGCGGCAGGATCCTGACCGGGACGCCGGTGACGGAGCTGCGCAGGGCACCGCGGCCGGACCACGGCACCGGGACGCCCGGCCCGACCGGGGACACCCGGTCGTCCGGCGGCTGGCGGATCGTCGCCGGCGGGCGCGAGCTGCACGCCGACGCGGTCGTCGTCGCCCTGCCCGCCCCGGCGGCGGCCCGCCTGCTGCGCGCGGAGGCACCCGGCGCGGCCGCCGAGCTGGACACCGTCGAGTACGCCTCCATGGCGCTGATCACCCTGGCCTACCGCCGTGCGGAGGCCGCGCTCCCCGAGGGCAGCGGCTTCCTGGTGCCGCCGGTCGACGGCCGCACCATCAAGGCGGCCACCTTCGCCTCCGGCAAGTGGGGCTGGATCGCCGAGGAGAACCCCGGCCTGACGGTGGTGCGCACCTCGGTCTGCCGGCACGGCGAGACGGAGATCCTCGGCCGGGACGACACCGACCTGGTCGCCGTCTCCCGGCGCGACCTCGCGGCGGCCACCGGCCTGGACGCCGCCCCCGTCGCCGCCCGCGTCACCCGCTGGTACGACGGACTTCCCCAGTACCCGGTCGGCCATCACGCCCGCGTGGCGCGCATCCGCGACCACGTCGCGAAGCTCCCCGGCCTGGCGGTGTGCGGCGCGGCCTACGACGGCGTCGGCGTCCCCGCCTGCATCGCGAGCGCGTACGCCGCCGCCGACCAGATCCACGGCGACCGGGCCGCGGTGCGCGAGCTCACCGCCCACCCGGTGCAGAGCCTTCACGGAGGAGCAGGAGAATAAGGGACATGAGTGACGACGCCACCACCCCCGCCCCCGACCGGATCCCGAACAAGGGCAAGCTGGCCAAGGACCTCAACGAGGTCATCCGCTACACCCTCTGGTCCGTCTTCAAGCTGAAGGACGTGCTGCCGGAGGACCGCGGCGGGTACGCCGAGGAGGTCCAGGAGCTGTTCGACCAGCTCGCCGCCAAGGACATCACGATCCGCGGCACCTACGACGTGTCGGGCCTGCGCGCGGACGCCGACCTCATGATCTGGTGGCACGCGGAGACCTCCGACCTGCTGCAGGAGGCGTACAACCGCTTCCGTCGCACCAGGCTGGGCCGTTCCCTCACACCGGTCTGGTCCAACATGGCGCTGCACCGCCCGGCCGAGTTCAACCGCTCGCACATCCCGGCGTTCCTCGCCGACGAGACGCCCCGCGCCTACGTCAGCGTCTACCCCTTCGTGCGCTCCTACGACTGGTACCTGCTGCCGGACGAGGACCGCCGCCGCATGCTCGCCGACCACGGCAAGATGGCCCGCGGCTTCCCCGACGTGCGCGCCAACACGGTCGCCTCCTTCAGCCTCGGCGACTACGAGTGGATCCTCGCCTTCGAGGCCGACGAGCTGCACCGCATCGTGGACCTGATGCGCCACCTGCGCGGCTCGGAGGCCCGGATGCACGTCCGCGAGGAGATCCCCTTCTTCACCGGCCGCCGCAAGGACATCGCCGAACTCGTGGCCGACCTGGCCTGACGCACGGGACGCCGGCCATCGGGGTCTCTTCCGCGGATCCACGGCCGGCGCTCGCCTGTGACGCCCGGGCGGGCGTCAGGGCAGGGGCCGCACCGGTACGGCCCTCCCGGCCGGGGTGTCCGGCTGTGGCTGCCCGGCCGCAGCCCGCGGCCGGGGCTCCGGGTGGGCCGCGCAGGACGCGCTGCGGCCCGGCACCCGGCCCTCGAGCAGATACGCCTCCAGGTGCCCGTTCACGCAGGGGTTCGCCCCGCCCGCGATGCCGTGGGTGCCGGCGTCCCGCTCGGTCACCAGCGCCGAACCCGCGAGCCGGCGATGCAGCTCCAGCGCCCCGCCGTACGGGGTGGCCGCGTCCCGCTCGGCCGCCAGGATCAGCACCGGCGGCAGCTCACCGGTCCCCGTGTGCACCTCCATCGGCCGCTGGCGCGGCGCCCGCCAGTAGGCGCAGGGCAGGTTGGTCCACACGTTGTCCCAGGTCTCGAAGGGTGCCCGGCGGGCCAGCCGGGTGTTGTCCCGGTCCCACACCGCCCAGTCGGTGGGCCAGGGCGCGTCGTTGCACTCCACGGCGAGATAGACCGCCCGAGCGTTCTCCGCCTCGGCGGCGGTCTCCGGGTGCTGCTCGGCCTGGTCGATCAGCGGCTGCGGATCGCCCTTCAGGTACGCCGACAGGGCGTGCGCGCGATACGGCCAGAAGTCGTCGTAGTACCCGGCCAGCAGCATCGCCGCATGCAGCTGCCCCGGCCCCACCTTCCCGCCGGCCGGTTCCTCCGCCAGCCGGGCGCGGATCGTCTCGTACGACCGCTGCACCTGCTGCGGGGTGTCGCCGAGTCCGTAGACCTCGTGGTGGCGGGCGGCCCACGCGCGGAACGCGGCCCAGCGGTCCTCGAACGCCGCCGACTGGTCGAGGTTGTTGCGGTACCAGATCCGCGCCGGGTCCGGGTCGACCGCGGAGTCGAACACCATCCGCCGGACATGACCGGGGAACAGCGTGGCGTACAGCGCCCCGAAGTACGTCCCGTAGGACGCGCCGACGAAGGTCAGCCGCCGCTCGCCCAGGGCCGCGCGCAGCACGTCCAGGTCACGGGCGTTGTTGAGCGAGGTGTAGTGCCGCAGCCGGTCCCCGGCCCGCTCCGCGCAGCCCCGCGCGTACGCCCTCGCCTCCGCGATGCGCTTCTTCTTGTACGCCGCCGACGGGTGCACGGGCGCCTGGGTGGGGCCGTCGAAGAACGACTTCGGATCCCGGCAGGACAGCGGAGCCGAACCGCCCACCCCGCGCGGGGCGTAGCCGACCAGGTCGTAGGCGGCGGCGATGCGCTTCCACGCGGGCAGCAGGCCCACCAGCGGGAAGTACATGCCGCTGGCGCCCGGCCCGCCCGGGTTGTGGACCAGGGCCCCCTGACGGGAAACCAGACGCTTGCTGTCGGCGGGGTCCTTGCCGGTGGCGCGGACCCGGCTGACGGTCAGGCGGATCTGCTCGCCGTCCGGCCGGGCGTAGTCCAGCGGGACGCGCACGGTGCCGCACTCGATGCTGCCCGGCAGCTCCTCGGCGTCGGGGCAGCGGCCGAAGGCGATGCCCTCCGAGGCGGCCCGCCGCGCGGCGGCCTCGGTGCCGCGCGCCTCGGCCGAGTCCGGGGCGGGAGCCCGCACGGAGACCGGGGCCCTGCCGGGGGCGGCTGCGGCGGTGGCGCCGCCGGCCGGGGCGGCGGCCAGGGCGGTGAGCAGCAGGGTCCCGGCGGCCGCGGGGACGGCGGCAGTTCTCATCGAGGCATCCCTTCGGAGCACGTCGGCGGCAGGCGCCGGGCAACAGACGGCAAAAGGGATGTTTTCGATCGATGATCAGCCGAAGCAAGCACCACGGGCGCATGTCGCCCCGCCCGAACTCCCGTACGCCCCCGCGTCCGTCCCCCCCTGCGCTCTCACCCCGGCGCGCGGCGCCGGCGGCTACCGTCGCTCGTCGTCCAGGCCGAGGTACCACTCGCGGTGGGCGAAGGCCGCTCTGAGGTCCGGTTCGCCCACCGCCCGTATGCCGCGCAGGGCCACGCAGGTCAGATACGTGCGGTCGTCGGCGGCGGTGCCGGCGCGCCGGGGCAGCGCTCCGAGCAGCCGCTGCCCGGCCGGTGAGGCCCAGCGGGAGTACGGGTGCACCTCGAACCGCGCGATGGCCAGGCAGCCGAGCGCCAGGGTGAGCGGCAGCGCGAACCACAGGGCGATCAGCTGGCGCGGCATCCCGGCCGGGACCGGCATCAGCAGGGCCGTCGCCCCGAGTCCGGCCACCACGGGCACCGCGAGCCGCACCTGCCGCACCGCGTCGGCGATCGTCGAAGCCTCCCCGTCCGGCACCGCGAGCCCCGCCCTGACCAGGCGGTCGGCTATCCCGCGCACCGCGTCCGCGGTCGCCGCGGCGGCACGCACCGGGGCGATGGGGGACTGTCCCTCCGGGCCGATCGCCCCTATGACGGACCGCTCCACCTCGTCCCGCCCGCGGGGATCCACCACCGTCGCCCACCCCGTGCGCGCCAGCAGCAGCCGGCGCTGACGCGCCATCGCCACCAGGGTGACGTCGGCGACCCGGCGGGGCCCGCCGGACAGGAACGCGGCCTCGTACAGCGTCAGATCACGGTCCGGGAGGCCGGTGCCCGCCGCCGCGGCCGGTTCGCCGGTGCCCGCCGCACGCGCCGCGGCCAGACACAGACGCGTGCACGTCACGCCGGTGACCGCCCAGGCCAGCAGCAGTAGGAGGACCCAGAACATGAGTTGTTTGTAAGCGACACGGTCACGCGAAGACCATGCCCCGTTCACATCCTGGACCGGGTGTTCCCGGTATGTGACGTTCCGTTCCGAGGGGAGAGAGGGGGCGGGCCGGCGCGGTTCAGCGCCGCAGCAGCACCCGCCGGGTCGCCCGGGCCAGCCGTACCGTGGGCCGCCGCGACCGCGGCTTCGGCCCGGACCGCTCCAGCCACCACTCCCGCAGCTCCCGCCGCGCCCGTGGCTCCTCCGGCCGCCCGGCCAGCAGCAGCCGCCCGGCGAAGTCCAGCGCGTCCTTCCGGTGGCCGCCGGTCATCGGCTGCGACTGGGCGTACGCCAGGAAGGCGGGCCGGTATCCGTCGCCGAGGATCCCGGGCAGCTCGGGCGCGACCTTGGCGACGACATCGGCCCGCTTGGCGGCGAGCGCCCGCGCCTGCACCGCCATCCGCGTCCGGTCGAAACCCTCCGGCACGGGCGTCCCGGCGACGAGGGAGGACAGCACCGCCGTCTGCTCCAGGGCCAGCCGCTGCCGGGCACCCGCCACCGCCGCGTCCCCGGACCCGGCGCCGCCGGCCGCCGGAGCGTCCGCGCCCGTGTCCGCGTCCTCGGCGCGCGCGGCGGCCGTGCCCGCAGGAGACACCGGCTCGGCCCTGTTCCCGTCCGCTTCCCGCTGCTCCGCGCCCTCGGCCACCGCCCGCGCGACGGCGTCCAGCTCCCGGCGCAGCTCGTCCGGCTCGGGGAAGTTCTCGTCCCGCTCGAGCAGTACGCCGGGCGGGGAGACCCGCGAGGCGAGGTCGGTGAGGATGTCCAGCACGGGCCCGGGCACGGGATGGGCGTGGCTGTCGTGCCAGACGCCGTCCCGCTCGAAGCCGCCCGCGACATGCACGTAGGCGATGGCCTCCAGGGGGAGTTCGGCGAGCGCCTTGGCCGGGTCCTCGCCCCGGTTGACGTGGTTGGTGTGCAGATTGGCCACGTCGATCAGCAGCCGCACCCCGGTGCGGTCGGCCAGTTCGTACAGGAACTGACCCTCGGTCATCTCCTCGCCCGGCCAGGAGAACAGCGCGGCGATGTTCTCCACGGCGAGCGGCACGGGCAGGGCGGCCTGGGCGATGCGGACGTTCGCGCACAGGACGTCGAGAGCGTCACGGGTGCGCGGCACCGGCAGCAGATGCCCGGCCTCCAGACGCGGGGAGGCGGTGAGCGCACCACCGGCCCGCACGAAGGCGATGTGCTCGGTGACCAGCGGCGCCCGAAGCGCCTCGGCCCGCTCTGCGAGCGCGGTGAGCCGTGCCTCGTCGGGCCGGTCGGCTCCGCCGAGGCCCAGCGAGACACCGTGCGGCACGACGGTCACCCCGCGCTCGCGCAGCCGCAGCAGCGACTCCGGGAGGTGACCGGGGCACACGTTCTCGGCCACGACCTCGACCCAGTCGATGCCGGGCATGGCCTCCACGGCGTCGGCGATCTCCGGCCGCCAGCCGATCCCGGTTCCCAGTCGCTGCATCGTCCCCTCCTCCGCCGACGTTCCCCGGCCCCCCAGCCGGAACGCTTCCTCGGGCGTGACGGAGGTATGGCCCCGCGCCGGCCGCCCGAACCGCGCGGCCCGCATCTTCAGAGCAACATTTGAGGTTCGGCGGGCCCCGGTACCGGTACGTACGTCCCCGGTGGCCGAAATGTTCACCCGGCCCACCGGGGTGCGGGATGCGAGGAAGTGGCTCAGGCGGTGCTGCTCAGCACCCGGTGGTCCGCCACCACGGTGCAGGAGCCCGGGGCGATCTCGGTGAAGCCCGCGTCCCGGACCAGCGGCAGTCCGCTGCTGGTCAGGGCGGGCCAGTCGGCGGGGTCCGCAGTGCGCACGGAGAGCGGGAAGCCGGCGTCTCGCCAGGCGGCACGGGCCTCGTCGGGAAGGTCCCACCAGGCCAGCTGGGCCGCGTGGCCCGCCTGGGCCATCGCCTTGCCGGCGGACATGGTGAGGTCGGGATTCAGCCAGAGAACCGGCGCGGACGGGTCCGCGGGGGACGGCGGCCCGGGGTCGTCGAGGTCGGTGCCGGAGACCTGCAGGCGGGCCAGCTCCTTGGGCCAGCCGTCGAGGGGGACGGGTGGGAAGACGCGCACCTCGGCGGTCCTGCCGGTGACGGTGATGCCGGGGAGCGCCCCGGCCCGTCGCCACTCCGCGCCGCGGGCCCTGCGCACCACCTTGCGGATACGGGCGTCCTGCCAGGCGCGCATCACCCGCGCCCACTCGCCCTCGCCCGCCGACCGCTCGTCGCTCAGCATCACCAGGACCGCGCGGGCCGCGGTCTCCAGGGCGTCGGTACGGGGCGGAGGCGCCGCCCGCTCGATGCGGACCACCAGCGGCAGGACGTACTGGGGTGCCGCGTCGCGGGCGCCGGACTCGCTGCGGAGGGGGTGGCCGGGGGCGGGCGGCGGTGTCTGATCGGTGCTCACCCGTCCAGTCTGCCAACCCCTGGCGCGGCGTCCCGCACGGCTGTCAGCAGCCGCAGGACGTGCGCTGGGCCTCTTCCCACTCGCAGGCGGGGCAGAGGGTGATGCCCTTGTACGACGCCGGGTACTCCGTCGGCTCCCGGCACACCACGCACTCCGCGTAGGGCGGCCCGTCGGCCTTCGGCGGCCGGGCCGCGTCGATCAGGCAGTAGTCGTTGTCGGTCATACTTCCAGCGTAGGACGGCCTGGGGCGCGAGGACGGCGGCGGACGGATCAGCTCCGGCCGCCGGACGCGGCGATCAGCTCGGAGACCTTCACGAAGCGGTAGCCCGCCCGGCGCAGCTCCGGCACGATCCGGCGGACGGCCCGCTCGGTGGCGGGGGCCGCGCTGCGGGTGCAGTGCAGGACCACCACCGACCCCGGCCGCACCCCGTCCAGCACCTGCCGCGCCACCGCACCGGCGTCCGTGGCGAAGGCGTCGCCGCCGACCACGTCCCACTGCACCGCGGTGACCCCGGCCGGGGTGAGCGCGCGCAGCGCCGCCCGGTCGTAGCAGCCGCCGGGGAAGCGGAAGTACGGCATCGCCTGCGGCACCCCGGCCCTGCGGAAGGCCGCGTAGGCCCGCTCCACGTCGGAGCGCATCCGCTCCTCGGGGAGGACCGGCAGGCCGTAGCAGTCCTCGGTGTAGGCGTAGTGGCTGTAGGAGTGGTTGGCGACCTCGAAGAGGGGGTCGCGGCCGATGGCGCGGGCCTGGCCGGGGTACTCCTCGGCCCAGCGGCCGGTCATGAACACGGTGGCCGGCACCTTCAGCTCCCGCAGCGTCCGGATCAGCCGCGGATGGTCGAAGCGTTCGCCCGCCGCGGCGCGCGGCCCCTGGTCGGCGGTCATGTCGGCGTCGAAGGTGAGGGCCACTGTCTTGTCCGCGGCGGCGCGCGGGCCGTGCCGGAAGACCGGGGTGAGGCCCGCAGGACCGGGGGCCAGGGTGGGCGGCCGGGAGACCGGGGTCGCCGAGGGCGCCGAAGGGCCGGGGCGGGCGGGCTGCCGGCCGCCGTCACCGCAGGCGGTGAGCCCGGCACCCAGGACGGCGCCGAGACAGCAGACGGTGACGGCACGGCGTACTCGTGTGATCACCGTATGAAGGTATGAGGGGATATGTGCCGCCCGGCTCATCCGGTCCGGGCGCCGCGGCGCGGCTCACCCGGCCGGACCACGGCTGCTTCCCTCGGACGCGGCTGCTTCCCTGCGGCGCGCCCGGGCCGGAAGTCCCGCCCGGTCAACCCCCGCGGGCACGCTCTGCCGGTCCCCTCCCGTCCGCGGGCCGGCTCTCCCGGCCCCCACCGCCTGTGCGGATCAGATCTTCCGGCGCTCCAGCGGGCGGGTCGCCGGGCCCTGGAGCACGGTGCCGTCGGTGCCGAACCGCGAGCCGTGGCAGGGGCACTCCCAAGCGCGTTCGGCCGCGTTGAAGGCGACCAGGCACCCCATGTGGGTGCAGCGGGCGGAGACCGCGTGCAGCGTGCCGTCGTCGTCCCGGTACACCGCCAGCCGGCCGTCCTCGGCGCGCACCACCGCACCCTCGCCCGGCGGCAGCGCCTCCACGGGGGGTGAGGGGTGCAGCCGGTCGCCGACGAAGTGCTTGGCGACCTGCGCCTGGTGCTTGAGGAAGTCCGGCGCCTCGCGCAGCGCCGGCAGCACCCGGCGCGGGTCGTAGAGCGCGCTCCACTCGCACTCGCCGCCGGTGATCTGCGTGGTGAGCAGCAGGCCCGCCATCATGCCGCCGCTCATGCCCCAGCCGGCGAAGCCGGTGGCGACGTGGACGTGGCGGGCGCCGGGGTGCAGCGGGCCGACCAGCGGCACGGTGTCGGTCGGGTCGTTGTCCTGGGTGGCCCAGGCGTGGGTGAGCTCCACGCCGGGGAAGTGGGTGCGGGCCCAGGCGCGGAGGCGGTCGAAGCCGGCGCGGGTGTCGGCGGTGCCCGGCGTGAAGTGCTCCCCGGTGACCACGAGGAGGCGGCGGCCGGGATCGTCCGCGAGCGGCGCGGTGCGCACCGAGCGGGTGTTCTCCTCCGGAGTGATGAACATGCCGCCGGGGTCCTGGTCCGCGGGGATCGGGCCGGCGACGACCAGTTCGCGGCGCGGGGAGAGCCGGGTGAACAGCAGGGCCCGGTCGAAGACGGGGTAGTGCGTGGCGACCACGACGTCCCGGGCCGTCACCGTGGCCCCGTCCGCGGTCGACAGGCGGCAGGGCGAACCCTCCTCCAGGCCGGTCACCACCGTGTGCTCGTGGATGGTCCCGCCGTGCGCCAGCAGGTCGTCCGCCAGGGCGAGCAGGTACTTGCGCGGGTGGAACTGGGCCTGGCCCGTCACCTCGACGGCCCCCGCCACCGGGAACGGCAGCCCGGTCTCGGTGACGAAGGACGCCGGCAGCCCCGCCTCCCGCGCCGCCTCGGCCTCGGCGCGCACCTCGTCGGCGCGGGCGGGGTCGCGCACATAGGTGAAGGCGCTGCGGCGCTCCCACTCGCACTCGATGCCCAGCTCCTCGATCACGGCGGCGGTGTGCTCGATGGCCTCGGACTGGGAGCGGGCGTACAGCCGGGCGCCCTCGCTGCCGCGGGTGCGGCGCAGCTTGCCGTAGATCAGCGAGTGCAGGGCGGTGACCTTGGCGGTGGTGTGGCCGGTGACGCCGCCCGCGAGCCGCCCGGCCTCCAGGAGGGCGACGCTCCGGCCGGCTCGCGCCAGTTCGCGCGCGGTGCACAGTCCGGCGATCCCGGCGCCGATCACGGCCACATCGGCCTGGATGTCCTCCGTCAGGGGGTCGTGGCCCCCCGCGGGCGCCGTCTCGAGCCAGTACGAGCCGCGGACCTGCTGGTTCTCCGTCATGCGGCCCGAGTACCCCGGACCGCCGGGTTTCAGTGGCCCGGCCCCGCGAATCGCCCCGGGCGGCCCCGCGAGTCGCCCCGGGCGGGCGCCGGGGGCGCTCCCTGTGGCTCCCGGCCCTTGCGGGCGGGAGGGGGCGGAGCTAACGTACAACCAAATGGTTGTAGATGAGCTGACCGAAGAGGCCGTGGACCGCCTGTTCCATGCACTGGCCGACGCCACGCGGCGCGACATACTCCGCCGGTGCGTGCGCGGCGAGCTGTCCGTCTCACGGCTCGCCGAGGCGTACCCGATGAGCTTCGCCGCGGTGCAGAAACACGTCACGGTGCTGCAGCGGGCCGGCCTGGTCGGCAAGCAGCGACGCGGGCGGGAGCAGCTGGTGCGTACCGATCCCGACGCGGTGGCCCGTGCGCGGCGGGCCCTCGACGAACTCGAGAACGCCTGGCGGGCCCGGGTGGAGCGGATGTCTGGCCTGCTGGCCGGCGAGGAGGGGGCGGACGGCACGGCGGGGCCCGATCGCGGCACGAGGAAAGGACAGGACCGATGACGATCACCAGTGTCGACAAGGATCTCGAACGGCTGACCCTCACCCTGACCGCCGACTTCCCCGCCCCGGTGGAGAAGGTGTGGCGGCTGTGGGCCGACCCCCGGCTGCTGGAGCGCTGGTGGGGCCCGCCGGCCTACCCGGCGACCTTCGAGGAGCACGACCTCACCCCGGGCGGTGAGGCCCGCTACTACATGACCGGGCCGGAGGGGGACAAGCACGGCGGCTGGTGGCGGATCACCGCGGTGACGCCGCCGACCTCCCTGGAGTTCACCGACGGCTTCTCCGACAGCGAGGGCAAGCCGGACCCCGAGATGCCCACCACGACCGTACGGATGACGCTCACCCCGCGCGACGGCGGCACCAGGATGGAGATCCGCTCGGTCTACGACAGCCGGGAGCAGATGGAGCGGCTGCTGGAGATGGGCATGGAGGAGGGGCTGCGGCAGGCGGTCGGGCAGATGGACGGTCTGCTGGAGAACTGAGGCGCCGTCACCTCCGCCTCGGGTGTGGGCCGTTGTCGTACGGGCGGCGGGAGTCGCGTACGGGCGGCGACGGTTCCCCGTACGGGGCGGGGCGGCGGGAGGCCCGCCGCCCCGCGGCCGTCATCCGCGCCAGGGGCCGGTGATCGCGAACGTCGTGCCGGGCGTGTAGACGTTGACGTACATCGTCCGCCCGTCGGGGGAGAACGTGACGCCGGCGAACTCGCCCCACTCGGGCTCCTCGGCGGAGCCGGTGTTCTGTCGGTTGCGGGCCAGGGCGTAGACCTTGCCGCGCCGGGTGACGCCGAAGACGTGCTGGGCGCCGTCGCCGTCCTCACACACCATCAGGCCGCCGCTGGGGGCGAGGCAGATGTTGTCCGGCGACTCGCCGGGCAGCTGCACATCCGTGTCCGGGCCGAAGACGATCACCAGGGTGAGCCGGCGCCGGTCGGGGTCGTAGCGCCAGATCTGCCCGTAGTGGTCGGCCGCCGAGCCCTCGGCGGCGCGGGCGAAGGACGACACGAAGTACACCGAGCGCCCGCCCCAGTAGCAGCCCTCGAGCTTCTGCGCGTGGGTGATGCCCTTCGGGCCGAAGTCCTGGAAGCGGATGGGGGTCTCGACCGCGAGCGGGTCCGGCACGTCCACCCACTCGATGTGGTCGAAGGTGGCGCCCGTCTCCTGGATCGAGGACAGGTCCGGCACCCCGGGCACCCGCATCGCCTGCAGCCGGCCGCCCGCGCGCAGCGAACCGGTGCCGCCCAGCGGCTTCTCCGGCAGGAAGCGGTAGAACAGGCCGAACGGCCGCTCGAAGGCGTCCTCGGTCTCGTAGACCACACCCCGCCGGGGGTCCACCGCGATCGCCTCGTGCTGGAAGCGGCCCATCGCGGTGAGCGGGACGGCGCCGGTGCGGCGCGGGTCGGCACCGTCGACCTCGAAGATGAAGCCGTGGTCCTTGGTGTAGCCGTTGGTGCCCGCCTTGTCCTCGGTCTCCTCGCAGGTCAGCCAGGTGCCCCAAGGGGTCGGACCGCCCGCGCAGTTGACCGCGGTGCCGGCGATGGCGACCCGCTCGGACTGCACCCGGCCGCGGGCGTCCAGTGTCAGCGCGGTGCAGCCGCCCTTGCCCTCCGGGTCGTAGGTCAGGCCGTCGACCACCGGGACCGGGACCCTGCCGTCGTGGCGGTTCTCGTGGTTGCGGACCAGATGGGTGCTGCCGCGGCGGCCCCGGAAGGCGGCCATGCCGTCGTGGTTGGAGGGCACCGGGCCCTCGCCGGACCGCAGGTCGTCGCCCTCCCGGGAGAGCACCGTGTAGCGGAAGCCCCTCGGCAGGTCGAGCAGTCCGTCGGGGTCGGGGACGAGCGGGCCGTAGCCGGCGCCGTGCCCGAGTTCCTGGGCGGCCGCGGTGCCGGTGAACAACTCGGAAAGCGCACCGCTGAAAGCGATGCCGACTCCCAGCGCGCCGGTGCGCGCGAGCATCTGACGGCGCGTCGCGCCGCCGGGGGCCGGTGCCGGTTCTTCCGTGGGGGAGCCTGTGGACGCGGTTTCGGACATGGGGGAAACCTTCCTGCTGGCGGACAGGAACCGTGACCCAGCCGTGTCTATCACCTGTCGTCAGCCGCGTGAACCACGCGCGTAGCACGTGTCACGGCGAGGTGCGCCGTCCGCCCCTTTCGCGGGCGCCCGTCGCGGGGTGCTCCTCGGGGCCCAGCAGGTCCTCCACGGTGTGCCGTCCGGCGGTGTCGAGGGCCTCGACGGCCCGCCGGTCGGCGGCGCGCAGGGCGGCCTCGGCCGACTCGTGCGCCCGCGGAGGCGTGGCGGCGGTGTCCGGCTGCCGCCGGGGCTCCGCGGGCCGCTCCCGCGGCAGGACGAAACGTCCTTCGTCCTCGGGGCGCGCCGGTTCCGGTCGCTCCTCCCCGCGGCCCTCCGCCAGGAGCGCCCCGGCCTCCGCCGCGGGTTCCGTCTCCTCGCGCTCCTCGCGTTCCGCGTGCTCCTGGTGCCGGGCCTCCGCCGCGCCGCCTTCCTGCCGGCGTTCCTCCAGCGCGGGGCCGTCCTGCTGCCGCGGGGCGGCCTGGGCGGTCTGCACCGCCGCCGGCTGGGCGGCGCGCTCCAGGAAGCGCAGCAGCTCCACCGGGAAGGGCAGCACCAGCGTGGAGTTCTTCTCCGCCGCGACCGCCACCACCGTCTGCAGCAGCCGCAGTTGCAGCGCCGAGGGCGTGTCGGCCATCCGCTGCGCGGCCTCCGCCAGCTTCTTCGACGCCTGCAGTTCGGCGTCGGCGTTGATGACCCGCGCGCGGCGCTCCCGGTCCGCCTCCGCCTGGCGGGCCATCGAGCGCTTCATGGTGTCGGGCAGGGAGACGTCCTTGATCTCGACCCGGTCGATCTGCACGCCCCAGCCCACGGCCGGGCTGTCGATCATCAGCTCCAGGCCCTGATTGAGCTTCTCCCGGTCGGACAGCAGATCGTCCAGGTCGCTCTTGCCGATGATGGACCGCAGCGAGGTCTGCGCCATCTGGGAGACCGCGAAGCGGTAGTCCTCGACATTGACCAGCGCCGCCGTCGCGTCGACGACCTTGAAGTACACCACCGCGTCGACCCGCACCGTCACGTTGTCGCGCGTGATGCCCTCCTGGGCCGGCACGGGCATGGTGACGATCTGGAGATTGACCTTGTGCAGCCGGTCGATGAACGGAACGATCAGCTGCAGTCCCGGCTTGCGGGCCGGTCCGTGCAGCCGGCCGAGCCGGAAGACCACGCCGCGCTCGTACTGCTTGACGACCCGCGCCGCCGCGGCGAGGTAGGCGATTCCCGCGGCTCCGGTCGCCACGGCCGCCGTGAGCAGCTCCTCCAGCATGGCGACCTCCCGTTCCAGAGGTCTTGCTCGGTGCGTTCTGGGTGATTGCCCTGCGGATACATGTTCCTCCGCTCCTGCAACCATATGCCCGGCCCCCGGTCCGGGGCCATGCCTCCTGCGCCCCGGACCGGGGGCCGCACGCGCCGCGTCCGGCGGGGGTCCGGGGTCACTCGCCCCCGGCGAGGCGGCCGGCGTCGCGGGCCAGCGCGGTGAGCCGCGAGATCGCCCGGAAGTACTTCTTGCGGTAGCCGCCCTTCAGCATCTCCTCGCTGAACAGCTGATCGAACGGCAGGCCCGAGGCGAGCACCGGGACCTCCCGGTCGTAGAGCCGGTCGGCCAGCACCACGAGCCGCAGCGCCGTCGACTGGTCGGGCACCGGGCGCACCCCGGTCAGGCACACCGCGCGGATGCCGTCGGTGAGCGCCCCGTAGCGGCTGGGGTGCACCTTCGCCAGGTGGTCCAGCAGGTCCGGGAACGCGTCCAGGGTGGCGCCCTCGGTGGCGTGCGCGACCTTGGCCACCACGTCGTCGGAATAGGGCGGCGGCGCCTCGGGCAGCCCGCGGTGGCGGTAGTCCTCGCCGTCGATGCGCAGCGTGCGGAAGTGGGCCGACAGGCCCTGGATCTCGCGCAGGAAGTCGGCGGCGGCGAAGCGGCCCTCGCCGAGCTTGCCCGGCAGGGTGTTGGAGGTGGCCGCCAGCGCCACGCCGTGGTCCACGAGCTTGCCGAGCAGGGTGGACACCAGCACGGTGTCACCGGGGTCGTCCAGCTCGAACTCGTCGATGCACAGCAGCCGGTGACCGGAGAGGGTCTGCACGGTCTGCTGGAAGCCGAGGGCGCCCACCAGGTTGGTCAGCTCCACGAAGGTGCCGAAGGCCTTGCGGCCCGGCTCGGCCTCGGTGGCGTGCCACAGGGAGGCGAGCAGGTGGGTCTTGCCGACGCCGTAGCCCCCGTCGAGGTAGACGCCGCGGGGGCCCGAGGGCGCGGCCCTCCTCGCCGTCCTGCCGAAGCCGAAGAGCCTGCGCCTGCCGGAGCCGCCGCCCGCCGGCGCGCCGAGTCCCGCCGCGAAGCCCTCGAGGACCCGGACCGCCTCGGCCTGGCTCGGCTGGTCCGGGTCCGGGATGTAGGTGCCGAAGCGCACCGCGTCGAACCGCGGCGGGGGCACCATCTCGGCGACGAGCCGGTCGGCGGGGACGTGCGGCTCGCGCGCGCACAGCGACAGCGGGGCCGCGTCCGCTATGGGGCCGGAGGCGGAGGAGGCGGGAGACGGGGAGGAGGACGACACGGTTCCCCATGCTACGGGGCATGGAACACTGCTCGGCATGCGACGCCTCTTCCCTGTGACCGACGAAACAGCAGCTCCGGCCGAGGACCGCGAGTGGAGCCTCGCCGAGCTGGCCGCCGCCTACGCCTACCCCGCGGCGGCGGCGGACGGGCGCGAGCCGTGGCTGCGGGCGAACATGGTCTCCACGCTGGACGGGGCCGCACAGCACGAGGGGCGGTCACAGCCGATCTCCTGCGCCGCCGACATGCGGATCTTCGGCACGCTGCGGGCGCTGGCGGACGTCGTGGTGGTGGGCGCGCAGACGGTGCGCCAGGAGGGGTACCGCCCGGCGCGGGCCCGCGCCGGGTTCGCGGCGGCGCGCGAGGCGGCCGGGCAGCCGCCGGCCCCGGCGATCGCGGTGGTGAGCGCGAGCCTCGACCTGGACTTCACCCTGCCCCTGTTCACCTCCCCGCTGGTGCCCACGCTGGTCCTCACCGGCGCCGGCGCCCCGCCCGAGCGGGTGGCCGCCGCCGAGAAGGCGGGCGCGCGGGTGGTCACCGCGGGCGAGGGCGGGGGAGTCGATCCCGCGCGCGCCGTGCGCGAGCTGGCCGGTCTCGGCTGCACCCGCCTGCTCACCGAGGGCGGCCCGAAACTGCTGGGCCAGTTCGTGGCCGCCGGCGTGCTGGACGAGCTCTGCCTGACCGTGTCCCCGATGCTCAGCGCGGGCACCGCCCAGCGCATCGCCGGCGGCCCCTCCGTCCCGGTGCCCCGGCGCTTCACCCTGACGTCGGTCCTGGAGCAGGACGGTTTCCTGTTCACGCGGTACAGCCGCGGCTGATCGATGCTCGCCCCGCTGCCGCCCCTGAGTCCTCGGATCTCCCCCGAGTCCCCGGGCGACGGTTTCGTCATGTCCCGCACAGGCCCGTACCTCCCCGCCGCGTCCGGAAACGGGTTCGATGGTTACCGCTGGTCCGGTAATCGGTGGAATCTTTCGTTCCGGTTAGCGGTGGGGCGGGCACACTGAATCCGGCCGTACCCGTGCGCATGCGGGGAAGGATGGTTTCCGCAGGGCCGTCCTCGGCCCGCGAAGGAGAAGGGGCGCCCTGGTGTTCACAAGCGTATTGATGATCGAGAAGGCCCTGACGTCCGCGGACGTGGAGTTCGTCACCACCCTCCACGGTGACGAGCCGGTCTCCTTCCACGTGCTGCTCCAGCCGCGCGGCAAGCAGGCGGACCGGCTGCTGCGGGCCATCGACGACGTGGCCCTCGGCGAGCTGGACGAGGCGGTGCGCGAGGGCGAGACGCCCGAGGGCGAGGACGCCAGGAGCGTCGGGCAGCGGGCCCTCGAGGTGTCCCTGCAGGCGCTGCGGGCCAGCGGGGACGAGGCCGAGGGGCGCCTGGTCGAGGACCATCCGCTGGACGCGCTGAAGGCCCTGGTCGAGGAGGTGGACGCGGACGAGGTCATCGTGCTGACCGACCCCCACTACGTGGAGGAGTTCTTCCACCGCGACTGGGCCTCCCGGGCCCGGCACAAGGTGGGGGTACCGGTGCTGAAACTCTTCTCCCACAGCAAGGCATAGGCTGGGGCCGCGCCCCGCCGCCAGGGGCGCGCACACCGTCGTCCCGCCCGTCGCACCACTGGGAGAACACGCATGGCACCCGGCCTTCCCACCGCCCTGGACCGACCGCACTTCATCGGCATCGGCGGCGCCGGAATGTCGGGCATCGCCAAGATCCTCGCCCAGCGCGGCGCCAAGGTGGCCGGCAGCGACGCCAAGGACTCCGCCACCGCCGAGGCGCTGCGCGCCCTCGGCGCCACCGTGCACATCGGCCACGCCGCCGAGCACCTCGCGGACGACGCCAGCTGCGTGGTGGTCTCCTCGGCGATCCGCGAGGACAACCCCGAGCTGCTGCGCGCCGCCGAGCTGGGCATCCCGGTGGTGCACCGCTCCGACGCCCTCGCCGCGCTGATGGAGGGGCTGCGCCCGATCGCCGTGGCCGGCACCCATGGCAAGACCACCACCACCTCCATGCTGGCGGTCTCCCTCACCGAGCTGGGCCTGAACCCCTCCTACGCCATCGGCGGCGACCTGGACGCCCCCGGCTCCAACGCCCTGCACGGCGAGGGCGACATCTTCGTCGCCGAGGCCGACGAGTCCGACCGCAGCTTCCACAAGTACGCGCCCGAGGTCGCGATCATCCTCAACGTGGAGCTGGACCACCACGCCAACTACGCCTCGATGGAGGAGATCCACGAGTCCTTCGAGACCTTCGTCGGCCGGATCGTGCCCGGCGGCACCCTGGTGATCTCGGCCGACCACGCGGGCGCGCGCGAGCTGACCCGGCGCCTGGACGGCTCGGTGCGGACGGTGACCTACGGCGAGTCCGCCGACGCCGACGTGCGGGTGCTCTCCGTCGTCCCGCAGGGGCTGAAGAGCGAGGTCACCGTCGAGCTGGACGGGGCTCCGCTCACCTTCACCGTCTCGGTGCCCGGACGCCACTACGCGCACAACGCCGTCGCCGCCCTCGCCGCCGGCGTGGCGCTCGGCATCCCCGCCGCCGAGCTGGCGCCCGCGCTCGCCGCCTACACCGGCGTGAAGCGGCGCCTGCAGCTCAAGGGCGAGGCCGCGGGCGTGCAGGTCGTCGACTCCTACGCCCACCACCCGACCGAGATGACCGCCGACCTGGAGGCCATGCGCGCCGCCGCCGGCGACTCCCGCATCCTCGTGGTCTTCCAGCCGCACCTGTTCTCCCGCACCCGGGAGCTCGGCACCGAGATGGGCCAGGCCCTGGCCCTCGCCGACGCCGCCGTGGTCCTCGACATCTACCCGGCCCGCGAGGACCCGATCCCCGGCGTCACCAGCGAGCTGATCATCGACGCGGCCCGTGCCGCCGGTGCCGACGTCACGCCCGTCCTCGACAAGGCCGAGGTGCCGTCGGTGGTCGCGGGAATGACCGGACCCGGTGATCTCGTTCTCACCATGGGCGCGGGCGATGTCACCGACCTCGGCCCGCGGATCCTGGACCGTCTGTCGAAGCAGCCGAAGCAGTCGAGTAGGGGTTGAGGCTCATGCCGTACGAGGTGGAGAAGCCGGACGAGCAGTGGCGCGCGGAGCTGACCCCCGCCGAGTACGCCGTACTGCGCGAGGCGGCCACCGAGCCCGCCTTCACGGGGGAGTACACCGACACCAAGACCAAGGGCGTCTACTCCTGCCGCGCCTGCGGTGCCGAGCTGTTCACCTCCGAGACCAAGTTCGAGTCGCACTGCGGATGGCCGTCCTTCTACGACCCGAAGGACTCCGACGCGGTGGAGCTGGTGGAGGACCGCTCGCACGGCATGGTGCGCACGGAGGTGCGCTGCGCCCGCTGCGGCTCGCACCTGGGCCATGTCTTCGAGGGTGAGGGATACCCGACCCCCACCGACCAGCGGTACTGCATCAACAGCATCTCGCTGCGGCTGCAGCCCGCCGAGGACTGAGACAGCCCGGCCGCCGGCTGAGACATCCCGGCAGGCTGCCCCCGCCCCGTGGCCTGCGCGTCTTTGCGCAGGGCCGGCCGGGCGGGGGCGGTGCGGCTCGCCCGCAGGTGGCGGCCACGGCCCGCCGGAGGACTCCGACGCCGGGCACCCGCTGCCTCACCACCCCGTCACCAGCAGATGGTTGAGCAGCAGCGCGAGCAGCGCCTGCCCGGCCAGCCACACCCGGGGGCCGGGCAGCAGGGCGCAGGCGGGCAGCAGCCAGAACGCGAACGGCAGCCAGATGCGTTCGGTCTCCGCCTTGCTCATGCCGGACAGATCCGCGATCAGCAGCGCGAGCAGGGCGGAGAGCACCAGCAGCGCCAGCCGCGCCGTGGCCGGGCCGGTGAGCCGCCCCCGGCGCGCGAGGAGCACACCGCCGCACCGGCGCAGCGCCGCCACGGAAGCCGGGCCGATGATCAGCACCGTGCAGGCGAAGTTCGCCCACACCCAGTAGCCGTACGGCCTGACCCCGCCGGCGCCCTGGTAGTAGCGGGTGACCAGCAGCCGGTACGCCTCCCACCAGTCGAAGCCCAGCGCCGTGAACAGCGCGGGGACCACCAGGAAACCCGCCGCCGCATACGGCAGCGGACGCAGCCGGTCCCGGCCCAGCAGCAGCACCGCCGCGCCGGGCACGGCGAACAGTGTCAGCCCGTAGGACAGATACACGGTCAGCCCGAACAGCAGTCCCGACGCCAGACCCGTCCAGCGCGGACGATGCCCGGTCACGGCGAGGGCGAGCAGTGCCACCGCCCAGGCGGTGACCGCCGTGAAGTACCCGTCGGCGGAGGTGCCCACCCACACCGCGGCCGGGGTCAGGACCAGGAACGGGGCGGCCCGCCGGGCCCAGGACTCGCCGGCCAGCGCGCGCACGGCGCACAGGATCGCCACGGCGGCGGTGGTGCCCACGGTGATGCAGAAGGCTCCCGCCCAGCCCCCGCCGCCGAGCCCCACCCGGTCCAGCAGCACGAAGGTGACGGTGGCGCCCGGCGGGTGACCGGCGACATGCGCGGGCCAGTTGTCCGGCGCGTCGATCAGGATGTGCGCGGTGAAGTCCCGCAGGGTGGCCGGGATGTCGCCGAAGCGGTCGATGGCCCGCAGATACTCATGACGGGTGGTCAGCTGTTCGGCGACGCCCCGGTGCCAGCCGTCGATCAGCGCGAGCGACCAGGTCCACGCCAGGGCGGCCGCCCACACCGCGGCCAGCAGGGGGCGCCAGGCCAGCCGCCGGGCGAGCGCCGGACCGTGCAGCACCACGGCCGCCGCGACCAGCACCGCCGCCGGTGTGCCGGGGCCGGTGTGCGGCTCCCAGTGGGCCAGCAGCGGCGGCCAGTTCACCCGCAGGGAGCCGTACCGGCGCTGGATCGACCAGCCGATCAGCGCCGCGGCGAGGACGAGCAGCGCGGCCGCGGCGACGGCGTACAGGTCGCGGCGGAGACCGGACGCCGGGCCACGGGGGCGAGCGGAGTCCTTCGTGCGGAGCGGAGCGGGGTCACGGCGGAGATCACGGTGCACGCCGTCACGCTAGGCCGGGCGGACGCCGGGACCGGGCCGCCGAGCGTGGACGTCAGCGTTTCGTCACCGGTCATGACCCTTCCGACGGGGGAGTGCGGACCTACGGTCGGTACATGGCTCGGTCCCTCCTCACCGCCCCGCGCTGGCGCAGCCCGCTGCGTGGCCCCCGGTTCACCGCCGTCCTCGGCACGGTGCTGCTCGCCGGGGTCACGGTCCTGTTCGTCACGGGCCTGGTGTCCTACGCCTCGTACAACCCGGACCTGGCACGGGTGAACGACAAGACCCCGGGCAAGGGGATCCTCGGCTTCTACCTCTTCTCCTGGCCCACCGACCCGCCCTGGCTGTACCGGCTCACCCAGGGCGTCCACGTCACCCTCGGGCTGACCCTGGTCCCGGTGCTGCTGGCCAAGCTGTGGTCGGTGCTGCCCCGGCTGTTCACCGTGCCCCCGGTCCGCTCGCTCAGCCACGCCCTGGAACGCCTGTCGCTGCTGCTCCTGGTCGGCGGCGCGCTGTTCCAGTTCGCCACCGGCATCCTCAACGTCCAGCTCGACTACGTCTTCCCCGGCTCCTTCTACCCGCTGCACTTCTACGGCGCCTGGGTCTTCTTCGGCGCCTTCCTCGCCCATGTGGTGCTGAAGATGCCGGTGGCGCTGCGCAATCTGCGCGCCATGCGCCGGCGCGAGCCGGAGGAGCCCGGCGACCTGGTCGTCCCGGACCCCGGCGCGCCGACCCTCACCCGGCGGGGAGCGTTCGGTCTCGTGGGCGGCGCCTCGCTGCTGCTGTTCGCCACCTCCGCAGGGCGCAGCTTCGACGGGCCGCTGAGGCAGACCGCCGTGCTCACCCCGCACGGCGGACCCGAACCCGGCACCGGACCCAACGGGTTCCAGATCAACAAGACGGCCGCCTACGCGGGGATCCGTCCCGCCGAGACCACCGCCGAGGCCTGGCGGCTGGCCGTCACCGGGCGCTCCGGCACCGTCCGGCTCAGCCGCGCCGAGCTGCTGGACCTGCCCCAGCACAGCGCGGCGCTGCCCATCGCCTGCGTGGAGGGCTGGTCGACCAGCGACCAGTGGTGGCGGGGCGTGCGGCTGCGCGACCTCGCGGCACTGGTCGGCGAGGAGGAGCCGACCGATGTGCTCGTGGAGTCGCTGCAGCGCCGGGGCGCCTTCCGCAAGGCGGCGCTGCGCGCCAACCAGGTCGCCGACCCGCGCTCCCTGCTCGCCCTCGCCGTGAACGGCGAGGACCTCAGCCCCGATCACGGCCATCCGGCGCGGATCATCGTCCCCGCGGCCCCCGGAGTACTCAACACCAAGTGGGTGGCCCGCCTGACCTTCGGAAGGCTGTGAGGACAGTGGCACGCACCCGGCGGCCCCGCCGCTCCCCCCGGTTTCCTCGTCCTCCTCGCGTCCCACGCCTCCCCCGCCCGGTGCTCGGCAGCCCTTTCCCTCTGCTGGTGCTGCTCTGCTCGTTCGCCCTGTGCGGGTACGCGGGGGTTCGGCTGCTGGAGGGCGACTGGCTGCTCGTCGTGCTGTGGTTCGCCGGGGCGGCCGTGCTGCACGACCTGGTGCTGGCCCCCCTGTACCTGGCGGCCGACCGGGCGCTGCTGGCGACCGCGGGGCCGCGCCGGAGGTGGGTGAACCATGTGCGGGTGCCGGCCGTGCTCTCCGGGCTGCTGCTCCTCGTCTGGTTCCCGCTGATCACCGGCAGGGTGTCGGAGCGCTACGTCCGGGTCACCGCGCTGTCCGCCGACGGATACGCGGCCCGCTGGCTCCTCCTCACGGCCGCCCTCTTCGGCGGCTCCGCGCTGCTGTACGCGGTACGGGTGCGCAGGGGTCGGCGCCGGCCGCCGGATCCGGGCTGACGGGGCGGCGCCGTGCCGTTCACCGCCCGGTCTCCCGGGGCGGCGGGAACTCGCGCACCAGGCCGCCGCCCCGGGGCTCGTAGCACGACATGCCGGCGTTCCAGCCGAAGCCGGTGAGCAGCGAGTGGAGCTCCTCCCACCGCTCCGGCTCGACCTGTCCCGAGAAGCGGATGAGGCCGCGCCCGGAGAGCGTGCCGAGCCGGGCCCAGCCGGTGGAGAAGGCCAGCTCACCGGAGAACTGCTCGGACGGGCCGGTCTCCCAGCCCGCCCCGGACAGCGCGGCGGCGAACTCCGCCGGCGTGGGTCGCAGGACGCCGTCGCGCGCATCGGCCTCCGGATGGACGGCCCCGTAGACGTTGGGAAGCCCGTCGAGCTTCTCGCGCAGCCAGTCGGGGATGTTCTCCTCGGTGCGGGGGAAGCAGGCCAGGTCCCGGGCGTAGCTCTCGGGCGTGAAGGAGCGCGTGTCCGGCTCGTTGTCGTAGTCGTAGCGGACCGTGTACTTCTCCGGGGTCAGCGTGTAGACCAGCGTGAACCAGGTGCCTCTGCCCTCGGAGTACATGCCCTGGCGCAGCCGCCGGCACAGCTCGGTGATGCCCCGCGGGACGCCCGCGGCGACGAGGCTGCTGCCGTCCGCGGCCGTGACGGACAGGGACGCCATCGAACCGCCGACGGCCAGCTCGGCCCACCGGAGGGTCGCCGTCGCCCAGCCGTCGGGGAGACTGCCGCCGAGCACACCGCCGAGCTCGGCGCATATCTCGGCCTGTTCAACGGCGTTCAGGGCGTGGGGGACCACGGTGTCACCTTCCTCGCGGGGATCAAGGGCTCTCTGCTCGGACGCATGGCACGACCATCCGGTTGCGGGAGGGCGGCCGCTCGGATCCGGGCCGTGGCCGGCCTTGCCCCGGTGAGGCGCTGCCCCGGCGGTGAGTACGAGCAGTGCGAGGAGCACGGGGAGTGCGCGGAAGGGGGCGCGCGGAGCGGGCGGGCGGTGTGTGCGCCGAGCCGGTCAGCGCCGTGTGGTCTCGGGGCCGGTGCGCAGGGCCACGAAGCTGCGCCCGCCGAGACTCCAGTCGGCCTCGGTGCGCCAGCCCGCCTCGCCCGCGTACCTCAGCAGTGCGGCGGTGCCGAGACGGGCCCAGGGAAACGGGCTGCCGGGAGTGCCGCGGGCGCCGGTGACCTGGACGGTGACCCGCTCGTCGACGTCCGGGAGCGGAGCCGTCTCGGCGAGCAGCAGCCCGCCGGGCGCGAGCAGCCGGGCCAGCCGGGCGAGCAGGGCGGACGGGTCGCCGCCGATGCCGATGTTCCCGTCCAGGAGCAGGGCGGTGCCCCAGCGGCCGGTGCCGGGCAGCGGATCGAACACCGAGCCGCGCAGGGCCCGTCCGCCGCGCCGCACGGCACGGGCGACCGCGGCCTCGCTGACGTCGATGCCCAGAGCCGGCCGGTCCCGGGCGGCCAGTGCCGTCAGCAGCCGCCCGGGGCCGCACCCGACATCGAGCACGGCGCCCTCGCAGCGCCGCAGCACCTCCAGGTCGGCGTCGTCGGCCTCCGCGCACCACCGCTCGACCTCCAGCGGCAGCAGCCAGCCGTCCGTCCGCCGCAGGAACAGCGGCCCCCGCCCCGTGCGCAGGGCCTCGGCGTAGGGGTCGGCCGACCAGGCCCGCACCGCCGCCCCCAGCGACCCCGCCGTCCGCACCGCCTCCGCGCCTCCCGGCGCGGGGCCGCGCCGCGCGCCGACGCGTATGGCCCTCACCGGCGGATCGCCGTCAGGTCGGCCAGACGGGCGGCGAAGCGGCTGCCGGGCGCCGCCTCGGCGACCACCACCGCGTCCTGGGCGGTGTCCACGTCCCGGAGCACCGGCAGGTCCCGTACCCGCAGATGGGCGAGGCGGCGGCGCTGGGCGGCGCCGGTGTGCGGGGTGGACATCGGGACGCCGCGCAGCAGGGCCGGGTCGGGCTCGGCCAGGCCCAGCGCCCAGAAGCCGCCGTCCTCGGCGGGCCCGAACCAGGCGTCGCAGCCGGCGAAGTCGACGGTGAGCAGCCCGGGGGTGACCTGCGGGGTGTCCATCCCGATCAGCAGGGCCGGCCCGTCGCACCGCGCGAACGCGCCGGCCAGCCGTTCGTCGAGTCCGCCCGCGCACTGCGGTGCGACCTCGAAGCCGGCCGGCAGCCACGGGCCGGGCGCCCCGTCCAGCACCAGCAGCCGGCGGCGGGCCGGGGTGCGGGCCACCGCGTCCAGGGTGTCGGCGAGCGCCGCCCGGGCCAGGGCCGACGCCTCCTCGGGGGTGAAGGGCGGGGTCAGCCTGGTCTTCACCCGGCCCGGCCGCGGCTCCTTGGCGACGACCACCAGCGTCACCTCGCTCGCCGCGGGCTCGCACGTCGTTCCGCTCGTCACCGGCTCACGTCCTCTCGCGCGTCCTCTCCCGCGTGCTCGCGCGGCGGCTCGCGCAGCACGCGGCTCATGTCCCGTACCGCCTGCCAGGTGCCGCGCCAGGTGCCGGTCACCTTGGACGTGCCGGTGCGGGGCCGGTACGGCACGTCGTGCTCGGCGACCCGCCAGCCCGCGTCGGCGGCGCGCACCACCATCTGCAGCGGATAGCCGCTGCGCCGGTCGGTCAGCTCCAGGCCGAGCAGCGCCTCGCGCCGGGCCGCCCGCAGCGGGCCGAGGTCGTGCAGCCGCAGCCCGGTGCGGCGGCGCAGCAGCCGGGTGAGGGCGAGGTTGCCCACGCGGGCGTGCAGCGGCCAGGCGCGGCGCGCCCGCGGCCGGCGCCGGCCCAGCACCAGGTCGGCCTCCCCGGAGCGGACCTCCGCCACGAACGGCACCAGATCGGCCGGGTCGAGCGAGGCGTCGCAGTCGCAGAAGCAGACGATCCCGGCGGTCGCGGCGGTGAGCCCGGCGTGGCAGGCGGCGCCGAATCCGCGCCGTTCCTCGCGGACCACGGTGGCGCCGAGCGAGCGGGCGATGCGGTCCGAGCCGTCGCGGGAGCCGTTGTCCACGACGATCGCGCGCCAGCCGGGCGGAACGCGCCGAAGCACCCACGGCAGCGCCTCCGCCTCGTCGAGACAGGGGAGCACCACATCCACGGCATCCGCCGGATCCGCGCCGCTCGCGCCGCCGCCGGGCGCCCTGCGAGGCTTCGGACCGGGCGTCTCGGGCCCGCTCAAGGAGTTGATCACGGCACCCACTCTACGAAGACGAAGCGGACAAACCGGACTTCGGCTCCTTACGGAACGCGGACGTCGGCGCCCGGCGGCGGCGCTTTCGCGCGCGCGGTGCGAGGCTGGCCGCATGGAGCAGCAACAAGACCCCGGGCAGGCCAGGGCGCGGGTCCTGATCGTCGACGACGACCCCACCGTCGCGGAAATCGTCTCGGGCTACCTGGACCGTGCCGGCTACGACGTCGATCATGCGGGCGACGGCCCGGACGCCCTGGCCCGCGCCGCCGCGCACCGGCCCGACCTCGTCGTGCTCGATCTGATGCTGCCCGGCATGGACGGCCTCGAGGTGTGCCGCCGGATCCGCGGCCGGGGGCCGGTGCCGGTGATCATGCTGACCGCGCGCGGCGACGAGGACGACCGCATCCTCGGCCTCGAGGTCGGCGCCGACGACTACGTCACCAAACCGTTCAGCCCGCGCGAGCTGGTGCTCCGGGTGGAGTCCGTGCTGCGCCGCGCCCGCCCGGCGCCGCCGTCGGCCGCCGTGCTGCGCGCGGCCGGCCTCGCGGTCGACCCGGTCGCCCGCCGCGCCCACAAGAACGGCACCGAACTCGCCCTCACCATCCGGGAGTTCGACCTCCTCGCCTTCTTCCTGAGGCATCCCGGGCGGGCGTTCACCCGCGAGGAGCTGATGCACCAGGTCTGGGGCTGGGACTTCGGCGACCTGTCCACCGTCACCGTCCATGTCCGGCGGCTGCGCGGCAAGATCGAGGACGACCCGGCCCGGCCCCGGCTGATCCAGACGGTCTGGGGCGTCGGGTACCGCTTCGACACCGCGGACACCCACGGCACCGGCACACCGGACGCGACGCCGCCCGACGCGCGGACAGCCGACGCGCGGGCATCCGACGCGGGGGAAGGCTGACCGGCCGTGCGCGACACGCTCCTCATCGCCCTGTTCGCCTTCGCCGGCGCCGCCGCGGCCGGACTGCTCGGCGCCTGTGTCCTGCTGCTCATCCGCCGCAGGTCGCTGACCGCGCACCTCACGGTGGTCGCCGCCGTCGCGGTGACCGCGATGCTCGCCGGCACCCTGGCCGTCGCCCAGGCGATGTTCCTCTCCCCGCACGACCTCACCGTGGTCACCACGGTCGTGGCCATGGCCGCCGTGGTGTCCCTGGCGACCGCCCTGCTGCTGGGACGCTGGGTCGTCGCCCGCAGCCGGGACCTGGCCCTTGCGGCCCGCTCCTTCGGCGACGGCGGCGACTTCTCGGCACCGGACGGCCCAGCGACCGCGGAACTCGCCGCCCTCAGCCGGGAGCTGGAGTCCACCAGCCGCAAGCTCGCCGAGTCGCGCGACCGGGAACGCGCCCTGGAGACCTCACGCCGCGAACTGGTCGCCTGGATCTCCCACGACCTGCGCACGCCGCTCGCCGGGCTGCGGGCCATGGCCGAGGCGCTGGAGGACGGCGTCGCCGCCGACCCCGACCGCTACCTCAAGCAGATCCGCACCGAGGTGGAACGCCTCAACGACATGGTCGGCGACCTCTTCGAACTCTCCCGCATCCACGCCGGCACGCTCACGCTCTCGCTCTCCCGCATGTCCCTCTACGACCTGGTCGGCGACGCCCTCGCCGGCGCCGACCCGCTCGCCCGCGAGCACGGCGTACGGCTGGTCGGCGACCGGGTGGAACCGGTGCCGGTGGAGGTGGACGGCCGCGAGATGAGCCGCGTCCTGGGCAACCTCCTGGTCAACGCCATCCGGCGCACGCCCGCCGACGGCACGGTCGCCGTCACCGCCGAACGCTCGGACTCCGGCGTGGTCCTGGCCGTCACCGACGGCTGCGGCGGCATCCCCGAGGAGGACCTGCCCCGCGTCTTCGACACCGGCTGGCGCGGCACCCACGCCCGCACCCCGCCGGCCGGCGCCGGACTGGGCCTCGCCATCGTCCGCGGCATCGTCGAGGCCCACCGCGGCACCGCCACCGTCCGCAACGTCACCGGCGGCTGCCGCTTCGAGGTCCGCCTCCCGGCGGCGGAGGCGTGACGGACCTCCCGCCCGTGCTGGACCTCAGAGCGACTCGCCGCGCGGCCCCGCCGCCGCGAACTCCCGCATCCCCTCCTCGAAGTCCACTTCCGGTTTCCAGCCCAGCTCGCCGCGCAGGCGGGTGGAGTCGGCGGTGATGTGTCGCACGTCGCCGAGGCGGTACTCGCCGGTGACCACCGGGTCGGGGCCGCCGCAGGCGGTGGCGAGGGCACGGGCCATCTCCGCGACCGTGCGCGGGGTGCCGCTGCCGGTGTTGTACGCGGTGAGGGTGCCGGGCGGCGGCGCGGCCTCCAGCGCGGCGACATTGGCCCGGGCGACGTCCCGTACGTGGACGAAGTCGCGGCGCTGGCGGCCGTCCTCGAAGACCCGCGGTGCCTCGCCGCGGGCCAGAGCCGAGCGGAAGAGGGACGCCACACCCGCGTAGGGGGTGTCGCGCGGCATCCGGGGGCCGTACACGTTGTGGTAGCGCAGGGACACCGCGGTGGCACCGGTGCTGCGGGCCCAGGCGGCGGCCAGGTGCTCCTGCGTCAGTTTGGTGGTGGCGTACACATTGCGCGGGTCGAGTCGGGCGTCCTCCGCGGTCAGCCCGGGTTCGAGTGCGGTGCCGCAGTGCGGGCAGCGGGGTTCGAAGCGGCCGGCGTCCAGGTCGGCGACCGAGCGCGGGCCGGGCCGTACGACGCCGTGCCGGGGACAGTCGTAGCGGCCCTCGCCGTACACCACCATCGAACCCGCCAGCACCAGCCGGCGCACGCCCGCCTCCGCCATGGCCGCGAGCAGCACCGCCGTGCCCAGGTCGTTGCGCGAGACGTAGTCCGGCGCGTCCCCGAAGCCGGTGCCGAGCCCCACCTTGGCGGCCTGGTGGCACACGGCGTCCACGCCGGACAGCGAGCGCCGCACCGCGTCCGGGTCGCGCACGTCGTCGGCCGGGTCGGAGCGGACGTCGAACACGGTCGCTTCGTGGCCGTGCGCCCGCAGCGCCTCGACCACATGGGATCCGATGAAGCCGGCACCGCCGGTGACCAGTACGCGCATGCGCCTACGCTAGGTCCGCGCACCCGCCCGGCGACGGGGCCACGCCCGGCACGTCACCGCCCCGTAAGAGTCCGTGAGGAGACTTCGCGGTCCGTGAGAGGACTTGGTGAAGGCACGGTGGCGAAGTCCGGGTCGCGGGGCCCGGACGTGCGACCTCGCCGTCCGGATCCCGGGGCGTCGTCTCAGGCGGCGTCTAGACTCGACCGGCACAGCGAGCGTGACCCGGCCAGTTTTCCGCCACCCGAAGGGCATTCGGCGTCTTGATACGGATCGATTCAGTCACAAAGCGGTACCCGGACGGCACGGTGGCGGTCGACCGGCTGTCGCTCGAGATCCCGGACCGCTCGATCACCGTCCTCGTCGGGCCCTCCGGCTGCGGCAAGACCACCACCCTGCGCATGATCAACCGGATGGTGGAACCCACCGAGGGCACCATTCTCCTCGACGGCCAGGACATCCAGCGCCGGCCGGTCACCGCGCTGCGCCGGTCCATGGGCTACGTCATCCAGAACGCCGGGCTGTTCCAGCACCGCACCATCGTCGACAACATCGCCACCGTGCCCCGCATGCTGGGCTGGGGCAAGCAGAAGTCCCGCGCACGGGCGGCCGAGCTGATGGAGCGGGTGGGGCTGGACAGCGCGCTGGCCAAGCGCTACCCGTACCAGCTCTCCGGCGGTCAGCAGCAGCGCGTCGGGGTGGCGCGGGCGCTCGCCGCCGACCCGCCGGTGCTGCTGATGGACGAGCCGTTCTCCGCCGTCGACCCCGTGGTGCGCAAGGGCCTCCAGGACGAACTGCTCCGGCTCCAGGACGAGCTGGGCAAGACGATCGTCTTCGTCACCCATGACATCGACGAGGCGATCAAGCTGGGCACCACGGTCGCCGTGCTGCGCGAGGGCGGCCGGCTCGCCCAGTACGCCCCGCCCGCCGAGCTGCTCTCCGCCCCCGCCGACGGCTTCGTGGAGGACTTCCTCGGCGCCGACCGGGGCATCCGCCGGCTCTCCTTCTTCTCCTCCGCGGCCCTGGAGCTGACCGTCGACCCGGTCATCACGGCGGACGCGGACGCCGGGCGCATCGCGGCCTCCGGCACCCCGCACCTGCTGGTGACCGACGCCGACGGCCGCCCCCTCGGCTGGGCCGAGCGTCGCGAGGCGGCCGCGGGGCCCGTCGACACCGAGCGGCTGCTGCCGCACGGCCGCCCCTTCGTGCCCGGCACCGACTCGCTGCGCGCCGCCCTGGACTGCGCCGTGCTCTCGCCCACCGGGTGGGCCGTCGCCGTGGACGGCACCGGCCGGGTGACCGGCGTGGTCTCGCAGGCGACCATCGCCGAGGCGATCCGCACCGCCCACACCCAGAGCCGTGCGGAGGCCGCCCGGCAGGCCGGGGAGACCGGCGAGCCCCGGGACGCGGACGCAGCCGACCGGGCGGACAAGGCCGAGGTCGCCCCGTGAACGGCTTCTTCGACATCCCCAGCGACCTCCAGCACAGCTGGCCCGGCCTGATCGGACTGCATGTGCGCGAGGCCCTGCTGCCGGTGGCCGCCGGACTGCTGCTCGCCCTGCCGCTCGCCCAGCTGTGCGTCCGCCTGCGCTGGCTGTACGCACCGGTGCTCGGCGTGACCACCGTCCTCTACGCCATCCCCTCCCTGGCCTTCTTCGTCGTCCTCATCGACTACACCGGCCAGACCGAACTCACCGTGATGATCCCGCTGGCCGTCTACAGCCTGGTGGTGCTGGTCCCGGCGATCGTCGACGCGGTGCGCTCGGTGCCGCAGGAGACGCTCGCCGCCGCGACCGCCATGGGCTTCGGCCCCGTACGCCGCTACCTCCAGGTGCAGCTGCCGATCGCCGCGCCCGCCGTCATCGCCGGCCTGAGGGTCGCCACCGCGTCCAGCATCTCCCTGGTCAGCGTGGGCGCCCTGATCGGCAACCAGGGCGCGCTGGGCAATCTGCTGGCCGCCGCGCAGAAGTACGACCGTCCCGAACTCGCCGTCAACTCCGTGCTGACCACGGCGGCCCTGGCCATCCTGTGCGACGCCCTGCTGGTGCTGCTGCGGCGGGTGCTCACCCCGTGGATGCCCCGCGGCTCGGGCGGCGGCCCCCGGGCAGCCGCCGCGGCCTCGCAACGGCCCGAGGCGGAGGTGGCGGCCCGGTGAACGTCCTCACCTTCGTCGACGCGTTCTTCAGCGACAGCGCCCACTGGCACGGCTACGACGGCATCCCGCAGCGCCTCCTGGAACACGTCCAGTACACCCTGCTCGCTCTCGCCCTGGCCGCCGCCATCGGCCTGCCCGCGGGCCTGCTCACCGGGCACACCGGCCGCGGCGGCAACGCCATCGCCTTCATCGCCACCGCCGCCCGCGCCCTGCCCAGCTTCGGCCTGCTGGTGCTGATCGTGGTCACCCTGGGCTTCGGACTGCTGCCGGTGATGATCCCGCTGGTGGTGCTCGCCGTCCCGCCGATCCTCGTCACCACCTACGAGGCGGTGCGCTCCGTCGACCCCGCACCGGTGGACGCCGCCCGCGGGATGGGGATGCACGAGTCACGCATCCTCTTCCAGGTCGAACTCCCGGTCGCACTGCCGCTGATCCTCAGCGGGCTGCGCTCGGCGGCCATCCAGATCGTCTCCACGGCCACCATCGCCGCCTACGTCTCCCTCGGAGGCCTGGGCCGCTACATCGTCGACGGCCTCTACCAGCGGGACTACGAGAAGGTGGTGGGCGGCGCCACGCTCGTCGCCCTCCTCGCGCTCGCCACCATCGCGGTGTTCTGGGCGGCCGGACGGCTGGCGGTCTCCCCCGGGGTGCGCAGGCACCGGACGTGACCAAAACGGCCTTGACTGATCGTGAAGCGGCTGGATTGGATCGGTGAATGACTTCTACCGCCAGCACGCACAGCACCCGGTCCAGGACGAGGCACACCGGCGCGGGGGCCGTCGCGCTCACCGCCGTGGCGGCGCTGCTCGCGGGCTGCGGCGGCTCCGGTGACACCTCCGACAACCCGCTCGCCGGAGAGAAGGCCGAGGCCGGCACCGTCGTCGTCGGCTCCAACAACTTCGCCGAGAGCACCCTGCTCGCCGACATCTACGGCGAGGCCCTCAAGGCCAAGGGCATCAAGGTCACCTACAAGCACAACATCGGCAGCCGTGAGACCACGTACGGCCTGATGAAGAACGGTTCCATCACCGTCCTGCCCGAGTACAACGGTTCGCTGCTCGCCTTCCTCGACCCCGAGGCGGAGCAGAAGTCCGCCGAGGAAGTGAACGCCGCGGTCAAGGCCAGGCTGGACAAGGGGCTGACGCTGCTTCAGTCCTCGCCCGCCGAGGACAAGGACTCGGTCAGCGTCAACGCCGAGACGGCGAAGAAGTACAAGCTCACCGCCTCCTCCACGCTCGCCGACCTCAAGGACGTGGCGCCCGAGCTGGTGATCGGCGGCTCGCCCGAGTTCCAGACCCGGCACCACGGGCTCAAGGGCCTGAAGTCCGTCTACGGCCTGGAGTTCGAGTCCTTCAAGGCGCTCGACGCGGGCGGACCGCTGACCCAGGCGGCCCTCACCCGCAACACCGTGCAGGCGGCGAACATCTTCACCACCGACCCGACCATCGTGAAGGAGAAGTTCGTCGTCCTGAAGGACCCGGAGAACCTCTTCGGCTTCGCCAACGTCACCCCGCTGGTCAGCAAGGAACTGCCGAAGGAGGGCGTGGACGCGCTCGACGCGGTGTCCGCGAAGCTCGACACCGAGACCCTGCTGAAGCTGGACGCGCAGGTGCAGCTGGAGAAGAAGGACCCGCTGGACGTGGCGAAGGCCTGGCTGAAGTCGGCCGGACTGGACTGACCTCACCGTCCCACGGGGGCGGCCTCGGCGATCAGCAGGTCGATCAGCGCGATCAGCACGTCCCGGCAGGACGCCCGCTCCCGGGCGTCGCACAGCAGCACCGGCACGGCCTCCGGCAGGGCCAGCGCCTCCCGGATGTCCTCCACCGGGTAGGGGTGCTCGCCGTGGAAACCGTTGGCCGCGACGACGAACGGGATGTCCCGGCGTTCGAAGAAGTCGATCGCGGCGAAGCTGGAGCGCGGGCGGCGCACGTCCACCAGCACCACCGCGCCCAGCGCGCCGAGCGCCAGGTCGTTCCACATGAACCAGAACCGCTGCTGGCCGGGCGTGCCGAACAGGTACAGCACCAGATCGTCCGCGATGGTGATGCGGCCGAAGTCCAGGGCGACGGTGGTCGACCGCTTCTGCTCGATGCCGTCCAGATCGTCGACGTCCAGGCCAGCCGTGGTGAGCGGCTCCTCGGTGCGCAGCGGGACGATCTCGCTGACCGAGCCGACCATGGTCGTCTTGCCCACGCCGAAGCCGCCCGCGATCAGGATCTTGACCGTGTCGGGGGCGTCAGAGCCGGCCAAGGCCATCCCTCACTTTCTGAAGCAGGTTCAGGTCCGGGGTCGTGCGGGTCACCGGGCACGGCGGACGGACGGTGATCCGGCCCGCCTCCAGCAGGTCGCAGAGCAGGATGACGACGACGCTCACCGGGAGGTCCAGGCGCGCGGCGAGTTCCGCCACCGCGACCGGCTCGGCGCACTGCCGCAGGATCCGGGTGTGCTCGGGCTGCGGCCGGGTGAGGGTCTCGGGCTGGGGGTCCACCGCCGTGACCGTCGTGATGAGGGTGAAGTCGGCGCGGCTCGGCCGGGTACGGCCACCCGTCAGGGTGAACGGCCGTACGAGCCTTCCCGCCGGGTCGCCTCCGCTCACCTCACACGCCGGAGTCGGCGCCGGGATCGGCGGCCGTGGCCCGCGGGGCCGCGCTGAGGTGCTCGCCGATCTTCTTCACCAGCATGTTCATCTGATACGCCACGACACCGACGTCCGCGCCGGGACCGGTGAGCACCACCAGATGGGCGCCGGGTCCTGCCGAGGTCAGGATCAGATAGCTGTTGGCCATCTCGATGAGCGCCTGACGCACCGGGCCGCCGCGGAAGTCCATGCTGACGCCCTTGCTGAGGCTCATCAGCCCGGAGGCGGTCGCCGCGAGCCGCTCCGCGTCGTCCCGCAGGAACCCGGTGGACTTGCTCACCACCAGCCCGTCCTCGGACAGCACCACGGCCTGATTCACGTCGGCGACCCGTTCCACGAGTCCGGTCAGCAGCTGGTCCAGCTTGGTGTTCGTGGCGGGGGCTGGTCGAGTCATGACGGTGTTCCTTACGGGGCGTCGGCGGGAGTCGGTCGGTTCTGGGACCGGCCCGTGGTGGTGGCCGGCCGCTGAGGATCCTGTCCGGTCGGGACAGTCACCGTGAAGTACGGATGCGGTGCGCCGTGTGCTCGGTGATCGCCGCCCGGCGGGCCGCGTGCGGCCCGGCGCCGGCTCAGCGGCGGTCAGCGGTCCACGGACGGCGGCGATGGCTCCGCGGGGGTGTCCGGGGGTGTTCTCGCCTCCCCGGGGGCCTGGGGTTTCGTCCCCGCGGCGGCGTCCTGAGGTGTCTGTGGTTCCGCGTCGGTCTCGGGCGCCTTTGCCGCCGCGCCGGCTCCGGTTGTCCGTGCCTCTGCGGCGGCCTCGAACTCCCGTGTCACCGCGGCGGTGCGCGCGCCGTCCTCCGGAGGTTTCGTCTCGCCGGCCGCCTCGCCCCGCGCCCGGAGCGTGCCGCGCTGGAAGCCGGCCAGCGAGGAGGCGGCGCGCTCCGCCGTGAACTCGTCGTCGTCGGGGGCGTCGGCCTCCGCGGCCGGCGGTGCGTCCTCGCGCAGTTCGGCCGCCAGGCTGGTCTGCGGCACCCGGCGCGGCAGTGGCGCGAGTCCGTCGGCGCGGGGCGACACCGGCGCGACGGCGGTGGCGGGCCGTACGGGGGCGTCCCGTACGCCCTCGCCGTCCGCGGCCGAGGCGGCGGACTCCCCGCCTGCGCCCGGTGTCCGCGCCGGGGCAGGGGTGCGGTCCTCCGCCGAGGCCACGGGCTTGTGCCGACCGCCCTCGCCCGCTCCGTCGGCTGCGGGGCCGCCGGTGTCCTGGACCACCACGTCGTGCGGGATCAGCACGATCGCCGTGGTCCCCCCGTACGGCGAGGCGCGCAGGGTGACCTGGATGCCGTGGCGATGGGCGAGCTGCGAGATGACGAACATGCCCAGCCGGAGGTCGTCGGCGAGGGCCACCACGTCGAACTTCGGCGGGCTCGCCAACTGGGCGTTGAGGGAGGCGTAGTCCTCCTCGGACATGCCGAGTCCGCGGTCCTCGACCTCCACGGCGAGGCCCTTGGCCACCATCGCCGCCCGCACCCCGACGGGGCTCGGCGCGGGGGAGTACACGGTCGCGTTGTCGATCAGCTCGGCGAGCAGATGGATGACGTCGGCCACCGCGGGCGGGGCCAGACAGACCTCCTCCTCGGTGTGCACCTCCACCCGCTGGTACTCGGCGACCTCCCCGACCGCGCTGCGCAGAATGTCGATCAGCGCGACCGGTTCGCTCCAGGTGCGTCCGGGGCGCTCGCCGCTGACCACCACCAGGTTCTCCTCGTATCGGCGCAACTGGCTGGCCGTGGAGTCCAGTTCGTACAGGTCCTTGAGGACCTCCGGGTCGGTGTGGCGGCGCTCCAGCGCGTCCAGCTTGCTGAGCTGGAGGTTGACCAGGTTCTGGCTCTGCCGCGCGATGCCCAGGATGATCTTCTGGAACCCGCGCCGGGTGTCGGCCAGTTCGACGGCGGTGTGCACGGCGGTGCGCTGGGCGGTGTTGAACGCCTGGGCCACCTGGCCCAGTTCGTCGTGACCGTAGTCCAGCGGGGTGGTGGCCGCTTCCGCGTCCACCTTCTCGCCCCGCTCCAGCCGTGCCACCACATCGGGCAGCCGTTCCTCGGCCAGGCTCAGCGTTGCCATCCGCAGGCCGCGCAGCCGCCGGGACAGCGAGCGGGTGATCCGCCAGGACATGCCGATGCACAGCAGCAGGGCGATCAGTCCGCCGGCGCTCAGCGAGGCGGCCGTCAGCAGCAGATGCCGCGCCTCGTCGGCGCTGCGGTCGAGCAGCCCGTCGGTCTGCTGCCGGATCAGCGTGCCGTACTGCGCGGACAGCTTCTCGAACGCCGCCTGCCAGCGCTTGCGTTCACCGGGCAGCTCGATGGCGCCGCCGCCGTCCTTGGCGCGCGCCGCCAGCACCTTGTCCTCGATCTCCTGCAGATCGCTCCACTGCGGGCTCTGCAGGATCCGCTCCGTCTGGGACTTCGCGCTGCCGCGCAGGGACGGCACGATCTGATCCTGGACCAGCCAGCGGCGGGTGTGCACCAGCTTGGTGAACTCGGTCCACTCCCGCTCCTCGAGCCGCCCGGTCCGCCAGGCCAGGGTGAGGATCGCGTCCTCCCGGGAGACCAGTTCCGCCGCGTGCTCCAGCGCGACGAGCGGACCGGCCTGCGAGGTCAGATCCCCGTCGTCGACCTGGGACAGCTCGTGGAAGGCGCTGATCTGGTCGTTGATGATCGACGTGTACTGGTCAAGAGCCTGCTCGGCGGTGATGTCGCCGGGGTCGTCCACCTGGCTGCGGTAGTACTCCAGGCTGCCCACCGAACCGAGCACCGAGTAGAGCCGGTCCGAGATGCGCCCCGGCGCCTCGGCGATCGCGTCCGCCTGCCCGACGAGCTTCTCCACCGCCTCGTCGGTCTTCTTCCGCTGTGCCTCCAGGGCGCTGCGGGAGCCCTCGGGGGAGGCCAGCCATGCGGCGGTCAGGCTCCTCTCCCGCTGCAGGGCGAGCGTCGCCTCGGTGCCCATGGCGCCCGTCGACCGGCTCAGTTCGGTCTGCGAGCGCAGCCGCAGCCCCTCCGAGAACATCTGGATCGTGGTCACGCTCCACATGGCGGCGAGGGTGACACCGGGCACCAGGGCCAGCAGGACCAGTGAGAGACGTATGGAGCCGAGGCGGCGGCGCCGGGCTGTCCGTGGAGCCATCGTCGTCCTTGGGCGGTCAGCGGGTGGGTGGGCAGAAGCAGGGCGGACGGGGGAGCCGTGGGCGGGTCGTCGTCAACGGGTCCCGCCGGCGGCGAATTCGGCGATCGAGGCGATGTTCTTCCTGGTGACGAACGCCGGCCCGGTGAGCACGGGAGCCACTCCGCCGCCGCTGATGTTGCCGTTGGTCCGGTACAGCCACAGCGCGTCCACGGCGAGATACCCCTGGAGATACGGCTGCTGGTCCACGGCGAACTGCACGTCGCCGTCGCGCACCGCGTCCACCATCTCCTCGTTGAGGTCGAACGTGGCGACCCGTGCGCTGCTGCCCGCCTCCTTCACCGCGTCGACGGAGGTGAGCGCGTACTGCGCTCCCAGGGTGACGACCTGGTCGATGGTCCGGTCCTGCCGCAGCCGGGCGGTGACGATGCCGGAGACGGCGCGCATGTCGGTGCCGTCCACATAGAGGTTCTCCGTCCGGCCGGAGAAGGTCTTCTTCACGCCGGCGCAGCGGGCCTCCAGGGCGACATTGCCGCGTTCGTGGACGACACACAGTGCGTGCCGGGCCTCGAGGCCGTTCAGCTTCTCGCCGACGGCCCGTCCCGCGACGCTCTCGTCCTGGCCGAAGAACTCCAGCAGACCAGCCGGTTTCCAGGCGTCGATGCCGGAGTTGAACCCGACCACGGGGATGCCCGCGGCGCGCGCCTCCCGCACCGGCCCGTTCATCGCCTGCGGTTTGGCCAGGGTCACGGCGATGCCGTCGACCTTGTCGCGGATCGCCTCGCGCACCAGCTCCGCCTGGCCCGTCGGGTCGGCGTCGGTCACGAACGTCAGGTCGATGTCGTCCTTCGCCGCCGCGGCCTCGGCGCCCTTGCGCACCAGGTCCCAGAAGGCGTCGCCCTCGCCTCCGTGCGCCACCACCGCGACCTTCATCCGCCCGGGGCCGCCCGTGCCGTCGTCGGGTTCGTCGTCGGAGGTGAACGCGGAGCAGCCGGCCGTCAGCACCACCAGGGCGGCCACCAGGGCCACGAGGCGGACGGACCGACCGGGACGGCGATACGACGGTGGAGCGTTCATGAGGGAGGGGACCTCGCGGTGCGGCCGATCTGGAGCAGGAGGAGAGCACCAGCGATCCGCGGGGTCGTGCGGGACCGGGGGGACTCTCGTCGAGCCCGGAGCCAACCGTGTGAGGCCCGTGGTCGTCAAGGGATCGACCACGGGAAGTGAGTTGCTGCTGCCGCATCGTGATGATCCGGAGCCGCCTGGGGCGCCCTGCGGCGTGCAGGACGGCGCGGTCCGGGAGCGCGGCGGAGGCGGGTGCGTCGCCGGGGCGCGCCCGCCCCGGCGGGCACGGTACGCAGGCGCCGCCGGGCTGTGGGGCGTTGTGGAGTGCCCGGGGCCGGGCTGCGGGGCGAGGTGCGGAACGGCGGGGCGGTACGGTACGGGCGCCCGGACCGCAGTCCGGGACGGGGAACGACGGTGACGGTGAGTCTGCCCGGCCGGTACGGGTGATCGTGGCGGACGACCACACCGTGGTCCGCCAGGGCAGCGTGGCCCCGCTCTCCCTGGAGCCCGGCATCAAGGCCGTGGGGGAGACCGAGGACGGCGCCTGTGTGGTCAGTGCGGCGACGGCGCTCCGGCCCGACGTCGCCCTGATGGATCTGCGCATGCCCGGGGGCGGCGGCATCGCCGCGACCCGCACCATCGGGTCACTGCCGGGACGGTTCAGCGCCGGCGCCGCCGCACCGCCAGTGCGCCGCCGCCGACGAGCAGCAGCACGGCCGCCGCACCTCCGGCGAGCGCGGGTGCGGACGGCCCGGACGCGGCCGTGGGGGCCGCCTTCACCGTCCCGGCGGGCGCGGCACCGCCGGCCGAGGGTGTCCCTCCGGAAGAGGCCGCACCCTCCTGTGGCGTGCCCGATGCCTCCGGTTCCCCCTCCCGTTCCTTCCCCTCCTCCCCTTCCTTCTCCTTCTTCTTCTCCTTCGCTCCTGCCGCCTCGGCACCCGGCTCCCGCCCGGGCCCCTGCCCCTCCTGCTCCTTCCGCTGCTGTTCCGTGAACACCACGTCGGAGCACGAGTAGTAAGTGTCGGGGGTGCTGCTGTTCTGCCAGACCGTGTACAGCACGTGACGACCTGTCCGGTCGGACGGCAGGGTGACGCGGAAGCGGTAGGCGCCCTTCGTCAACGGCGGGTCGGTCACCTCGGCGAACGGCTCGGCGGGCAGATCGGACCAGGTCAGCGGTCTGGCCGGATCGTAGCCCGGCTTGGTGAGGTACATCCGGAAGGTGCCCTCGTGGGGGATCGTGGAGACGTACCTCATCGGCAGCGCCTCGCCCGGCGACACCCGGGTGGCCGGCCAGTCGGCGCGCGGGAGGTCCAGGCCCCGGTAGGCGGGCAGGCCCCCGCTGCACAGCTTCCCGTCCGGGACGCGCTGCCGGTCGGCGCCGTTCACGTTCGGCACCCGGAGGTTGTCCCAGGCGGTGAAGGGCGCCCCGTTCGCGGCGACGGCCGCCCGGCACGCCGCCGACCTGGCCCGCTCCCCGCCCTCGGGCGAGCATGCCAGCACCCGGCTCACCGGGTCCGTCGGCGCCCCGTGCGCCCGTGCGGGTACCGCCGTCGTCAGGGGCAGCAGCAGCGGGGTCACCAGGGCGGCCGCGAGTGCCGCGCGGTGTGCGGTCGTCCGGGACATCCGTAACGCTCCTCGGGGAGGTGACGGCCGGGGGCGGCCGTGCGGGCCGGGACCGGTCCTGCGGGGCGGCTCCACCGCGCGGCTCGACCGGGCCGTGCCGGCGCCGGTCCGGCCGGCACCCGCGGTGGGGCCGGCCTCGCAGACCCGTTCCCCTCCCTGCAGTACGGAAGAACCACCCTGCGCGTTCACCCTGACCCCGGGGCGGGCACAGCGGCTCCATCCGGCCAACTGCCGGGGCTCTCAGGGGTGTCGAGGGCGCGGGTCGGCGTGGAGATCAGCCACACCCACCGCCGTGACCTCGTCATCGACCTGGTGGCCCCGGACGGTTCGGCGTACCGGCTGAAGTCGGCGAGCCGGTGCGGACGGAGCACCTGCCGACCCGCCTTCTCATGTCGCCGCCGGGGTGCCACAATCAGATACCGGACGTGCTGTTTTCTTTGAACGGCAGAACTACTTTTGCCGGTTGTGTGCCCGATCACGGTCCGATCTGTGTGATGAACGGGGTCTGACGGTGAGTTATTGTGTACGCACGGTAAAAACAAACGGCATGACCCGTTCCTTTCCCGGCACAGGAGTTCAGTCGATGGCGAGGCAGGTACGCGCCGAGCAGACCCGCGCGACGATCATCAGAGCCGCCGCCGACCTGTTCGACCGGCAGGGCTATGAATCGACCAGTCTCAGCGACATCGTCGAACACGCCCGGGTCACCAAGGGGGCGCTCTACTTCCACTTCGCGGCCAAGGAGGACCTGGCCCACGCCATCCTGGAACTGCAGTCCGCCACCTGCCGCCGACTGGCCCGGGACACCGAGATCCGCGGTCACACCTCGCTGGAGGCGCTGATGCGCCTCACCTTCGGCATAGCCCGCCTCTCCGCCGAGGACCCCGTGCTGCGGGCCGGCCTGCGTCTGGCCACCGGCGGCACCCGGCCCCGCCCGCCGCTGACCCATCCGTTCACCGAGTGGCTGGACATCGTCACCGCCCGGCTCGTCGGCGCGGTCAAGGAGGCCGACATCCACCCGGACGTCGATGTCGACGTCGTCGCCCACTCCCTGGTCTGCTTCTTCGTCGGCACCCGTGTCGTGGGCCGCTCCCGCGAACCGGTCGCCCGGCAGCCGCGCCGCACGGCGGAGATGTGGCATCTGCTGATACGCGGCCTGGTCCCGGTGACCCGCCGCGCCCGCTACCTCAGCCTGGCCGCCCGCCTGGAACGCGAAGTCGCGCCCGTGTGACCCGTCCGGCACGCGAAGAGCTTCCGGTGACCCGTCCGGAACACGAAGGACTGCCGGTGACCCGTCCGGAACGCGAGGCCGCGTCGTCCCCTGGGCGACATGAGTGACGTGCGTGACGTGATGGCACCGGTGTGAGGGGGACGGTACCGGTGCGACGTGCCGCGCCCCGCCGCGCACACGCGTTACCGTGAGCGGCATGCCCGACACCCCCGCCGCCCCCGTGATCCTCGGCGCCGAACCCGGCTCGTTCCCGCACGGTGTGCTGTCCGAGCGGCACCCCGCGATCATCCGGCAGGTGCGCGAGGCCTTCCCGTACGAGCCCCGCCAGCAGCAGGCGCTCGACGCGCTCCTCGCCAACTGCACCGAGGGGCGGGTCGAACCCCTTCCCGCGGACGCCCACGACCGGGCGCGCTGGGAGGAGTGGGGGATGACGGCGTACGCCGGCCGGTCCTGGTACGAGGTGCCCTGGCTGTGGTCCGAGAGCTGGTTCTACCGCCAGTTGCTGGAGGCCGTCGGCTACTTCGTCCCCGGCCCCTGGCAGGGCATCGACCCCTTCCGCCCCGCCAAACTCGCCGAACTCGACTCGCCCGCCACCGACGAGGAACTGGCCGCGCTCGACGAGCTCACCGGCCGGCCCGCGGACGAACAGGCCCGCGCCCTGCTGCACGGCTCCCTCTGGGGCAACCGTGCCGACCTCGGCTTCCGGCTCTCCGCCGAGAGCACCCGGGAGACCGACGCCGTGCCCGGCCTTCTCGCCGACGACGGCGAGCGGCTCTGGTCGCTGCTCGGCACCTCCGGCACCGGCACGCTCTGCCTGATCGCCGACAACGCGGGCGGCGAACTCGTCCCCGATCTGCTGCTCCTGGACCATCTGCTGGTCCATGGCCTGGTCGCGCGGGCCGTGCTGCACGTCAAGCCGTACCCCTACTACGTCTCCGACGCCACCGGCACCGATGTGATCGACGCGCTGCGCCGGCTCGTCCGGGCCCGGGGAGCGGCCGCCGACTCCGGGCGCCGGCTGTGGTCCGCGCTCGGCGACGGCCGGCTGGAGCTGCGCGCGCACCCGTTCTCCTGCGCCCCGCTGCCCTACGCCGAGATGCCCGACGACCTGCGCGCCGAGTTCGCCTCGGCCACCGTCACCGTGGTCAAGGGCGACCTCAACTACCGCCGCCTGGTGGGCGACCGGCTCTGGCCGCCGACCACTCCGTTCGCCGAGGTCACCGACTGGTTCCCGGGCCCGGTCGCGGCGCTGCGCACGCTCAAGTCCGACGTGGTCACCGGCCTGAGCGCGGACACCGTGGCGGCGCTGGACAAGGCCGAGCCCGACGGCCGCTGGCGCACCGCCGGCACCCACGCCCTGATCCAGGTCCGGACATAAGGCCTGAACTCCCGTTTCACCACTGGTTCACGCGATGGTGTGATCACGTCCGGGCCCGAGGATGCGGCCGCGGACCCACGGGTAGCTCCCGGCCATGACGCAGCCGTTCGAACTCCCGCACTTCTACCTGCCGCATCCCGCGCGGCTGAACCCGCACGTCGACCAGGCACGAGCCCACTCGACGGCGTGGGCGCGCGAGATGGGCATGCTGGAGGGTTCCGGGGTCTGGGAGCAGGCCGATCTCGACGCGCACGACTACGGCCTGCTCTGCGCCTACACGCACCCCGACTGCGACGGGCCCGCGCTCTCGCTCATCACCGACTGGTACGTGTGGGTCTTCTTCTTCGACGACCACTTCCTGGAGAAGTACAAACGCACCCAGGACCGCGCCGCGGGCAAGGCCCACCTGGACCGGCTGCCGCTGTTCATGCCGCTCGACGACGCCACGCCCGTGCCCGAGCCGCAGAACCCGGTCGAGGCGGGCCTCGCCGACCTGTGGGCGCGTACCGTTCCGGCCATGTCCGCCGACTGGCGCCGCCGGTTCGCCCTCGCCACCGAGCATCTGCTCAACGAGTCGCTGTGGGAGCTGTCCAACATCGACGAGGGCCGGATCGCCAACCCGGTCGAGTACATCGAGATGCGCCGCAAGGTCGGCGGGGCGCCCTGGTCGGCGGGTCTTGTGGAGTACGCGACCGCCGAGGTCCCGGCCGCCGTCGCCGGCACCCGGCCGCTCCGGGTACTGATGGAGACCTTCTCCGACGCCGTGCATCTGCGCAACGACCTGTTCTCCTACCAGCGCGAGGTCGAGGAGGAGGGCGAACTCAGCAACGGCGTCCTGGTGCTGGAGACCTTCTTCGGGTGCAGCACCCAGGAGGCCGCCGACCTGGTCAACGACGTCCTCACCTCACGGCTCCAGCAGTTCGAGCACACCGCGTTCACCGAAGTCCCCGCGATCGCCCTGGAGAAGGGACTCGGCCCGGACGAGACGGCGGCGGTCGCGGCGTACGCCCAGGGGCTGCAGGACTGGCAGTCCGGCGGACACGAATGGCACATGCGCTCCAGCCGGTACATGAACGAGGGCGCGCTCGACCGGCGGCCGTGGGACGGCCCGAAGGGGGCGGGAGCCTCGGCCGCCGACATCCGCACGCTGCTCGCCTCGACGGGAGCCGAGCGGCTGCGCTCCCACACCCATGTGCCCTACCAGAAGGTCGGCCCTTCCCGGATCCCCGAGCTGCGCACCCCGGTCCCGGTGCGGCTGTGCCGGCACCTCGACACCTCCCGGGAGCAACTGGTCCGCTGGTGCCGCCGGATGGGCATCCTCAGCGAGGGCGTGTGGGACGAGGACAAGCTCGCCGCCGGTGACTTCGCCCTCTGCTCCGCGGGGCTCGACCCGGACGCCACCGCCGAGGCCCTCGACCTCAGCGCCCAGTGGCTCGCCTGGGGGACGTACGGCGACGACTACTACCCGCTGGTGTACGGCCACCGCCGCGATCTGGCCGCCGCCCGGCTGACCACGGCCCGGCTGTCGGACTGCATGCCCATCGAGGGAGAACCGGCGACCGTCCCCGCCAACGCCATGGAACGCGGCCTGACCGACCTGTGGGCGCGCACCACGGCGGCCATGGCCCCCGAGGCACGCCGCACCTTGAAGCACGCGGTGAACGCCATGACCGAGAGCTGGCTGTGGGAGCTGGCCAACCAGATGCAGCACCGCGTCCCGGACCCGGTCGACTACCTCGAGATGCGTCGCTCGACCTTCGGCTCCGACCTCACCTTGAGCATGTGCCGGATGGGCCACGGCCCGGCCGTCCCGCCCGAGGTGTACCGCAGCGGCCCGGTGCGTTCGATGGAGAACGCCGCCATCGACTACGGAATGCTGATCAACGACGTGTTCTCCTACCAGAAGGAGGTCGAGTACGAGGGCGAGATCCACAACCTGATCCTCGTGGTGCAGAACTTCTTCGGCTGCGACTATCCGCGCGGCCTGCGCATCGTGCACGACCTGATGGAGCAGCGGCTGCGCCAGTTCGAGCATGTCGTGTCCCACGAACTGCCGGTGCTCCACGAGGACTTCGGGCTCTCACAGGACGCGCGGGCGGTCATGGAGGAATACGTCGAGGACCTGCGCAACTGGATGGCGGGCATCCTCCACTGGCATCACAACGTGGACCGCTACAAGGACGCCTGGCTCTCCCGCCGCGCCCACGGATTCCTGCCGCACCGCACGCCGTCCGTTCCCGTGCCCGTGCCCGAGCCCGGGTCCGTGCCGGTGCGCGGCTGAGCGTCCGGAGCATCCGAGCGGCGTCCCTCACCCTCTCGGCAGCTCGACCTCACCACTCATGCGCACCACTCACTCGTTCGTGGCCCGTCGCCGTCCGGTCCGCCGGGCAGCAGATCAAGGGAGGTGATCCATGGAGCAGGCGGCCCTGCGCCCCAAGCCGCTGCCCGGCGGTGCGGGAGGCACCTGGAAGCAGTGCGCGAGAGGAGGCAGGTGGCGGGCCGGGAAAGGCGGCGAACCTCGCCCCGCCCGGCCCCCGCAGCGGCGGGAGCACGCCGCGCGGAGGCGCGGCCGGCGCCTCGTGTCCACCCTGCTCGGCCTGCTGATCGGCACGGTGCTGGTGCTCTCCGGGGTGGGACTCGGCGCCATGGGCGCCACCCTGGCCGGCACGGGCCGGCTGCCCGGCCTGCACCAGTCGCAGCAGGGCGGCGGCCCACCCGCCGCTCCCGAACCGACCCGGGCCTCCACCACATCTCCCACCCCGGCGCCGGTCGCCCTGCCCGTCCGCGCCCGGCTGGGCATCGAGGTCGCGGACGACCGCAGACCGGGCGCCCTGGTCGTAGGGGTGCACGTCCCGGGGCCGGGGTTCTCGGCCGGCCTGGTGCGCGGCGATGTGCTGCTCGTCTTCGGCAGGACCCGGATCGACACCGCGGCCGACCTGGCCCGCGCCGTCGCCCGGGCCCGGCCCGGAAAGGAGGTGAAGCTGACGGTGCGCCACCGCAGCGGCGGCTATCAGCAGCTGACCGTCGTGCCCGCCGTGGTCACCTGACCGTGCCCACCGGGGCGGCCGGGGTGCGGGCGCGGCCGGTGATCGACCCGGTGGTCAACCCGGTGACCGGCCGGGCGATCTCCGGCCGTCCGGCTGCTGCGGCAGCTCCCACAACCGGTTCCCACAACCGGTTCCCGCAGCCGGTCGCGCACCTGCCGCGCCCGCTCGCTCGCGCGGCGCTTCCGCCCAGACGCAGATCGCTGATGCGTGCGCACACGAGCGCGGCTGTGCGCCTGCCCGGGCCGGGATAATGGTTCTGGATGATCCAACCGTCGATCCGAGAGGTGGAGAACCCGGCCAACCCGTCGAACCGGGTCGCGTCGCCCCCGCCCGCCGGGCAGGATGCTGCCCGTAGCCCTCTGTCGCCCTGGGAGGCCCCGGATGACCGGCACCGCACCCGCGCCCTTCACCGCCGACGACTACACGGCCCGCATGGAGCGCGCCGCGCGGGCGGCCGCCGACGCGGGACTGGCCGGACTGCTCGTCACCCCGGGTCCCGACCTGGTGTGGCTCACCGGTTACGCCCCCACCGCCGAGACCGAGCGGCTGACCCTGCTGGTCCTGGCCCCCGGGCAGGACCCCGTCCTGGTCGTCCCCACCCTGGAGGCGCCGGACGCCGCCCGCGCACCCGCCGCACCGGCCCTGACCCTGCGCGACTGGACCGACGGCAAGGACCCCTACGCCGTCACCGCCGCCCTGCTCGACGCCCACGGCCGCTACGGCATCAGCGACAACGCCTGGGCCATGCATCTGCTGGGGCTGCAGTCCGCCCTGCCGGACACCTCCTACGCCTGTCTCACCCAGGCCCTGCCGATGCTGCGCGCCGTCAAGGACGCCGCCGAGCTCGAACTGCTGTCCGCGGCCGGTGCCGCCGCCGACGCGGCGTTCGAGGAGATCCGCGGTGTGCGCTTCTCGGGCCGCCGGGAGGCGGACGTCGCCGCCGACCTCGCCGCACTGCTGCGCCGGTTCGGGCACTCCCAGGTCGACTTCACGATCGTCGCCTCCGGCCCCAACGGTGCCAACCCGCACCACGAGATCGGCGACCGGGTCATCGAGCAGGGCGACATGGTCGTCCTGGACTTCGGCGGCCTGAAGGAGGGCTACGGCTCCGACACCTCCCGCACCGTGCACGTCGGCGAACCCACCGTGGAGGAACGCCGGGTGCACGACATCGTGCGCGAGGCGCAGGAGGCGGGCTTCCGAGCGGTGCGGCCCGGCGCCGCCTGCCAGGACGTCGACCGCGCCGCCCGCGCCGTGATCGCCGACGCCGGGTACGGCGAGTACTTCATCCACCGCACCGGACACGGCATCGGCGTCACCACCCACGAGCCGCCGTACATGATCGAAGGCGAGGAGCAGCCCCTCGTGCCCGGCATGTGCTTCTCCGTGGAACCCGGCATCTACCTGCCCGGCCGGTTCGGTGTCCGCATCGAGGACATCGTGACGGTGACCGAGGACGGCGGCCGTCGCCTGAACGACACCACCCACGAGATGGTCATAGTGGAGTAGGGCGATGACCACGACCCCGTCCGAGCACCTCCCGACTCCCGGAACGACAACGGCGCGATCGATGACCCAGGCACCGACACCCACCGCGGACACCGTCAGAGAGCTGGTCCGCACCCTGCTGCAGGACAGCCGGGCGGCCCGGACCCGCCGGGGCGGCCCCCGCGGCGCCGCCCTCCCCGAGGACCCCGAGGTGCGGCCCGCCGGCGGCGGCGCGGAGGCCACCACCTGGTGGGTCGGCAACCGTCATGTGCTGCGCCTCGCCCCCGACCGGGAGGCCGCCGTCCGGCTGCGCCGCGAGATGCGGCTGCGGGACCTGGTGCGCCCCCACGTCAAGATCGCGTTGCCGGTGAGCGTGGCGCACGGCGAGTGGGCCCCGCAGCTGGTCTGCACCCTGGACACCAGGGTGCCCGGCGGCTCCGGCGAGGAGCACGACGTCTCCGCCGTCGGCGAGACCGATCTGGCCGGACTCCTCTCCGGCCTGCGGGAGGTACCGCTGCGGCAGGCCGACGCCCTCGGCGTGCCGCGGATCGCACCGCGCTCCCTCGAGGTGCTGCGCCGCGCCGCCGTCCAGGCCGCCGGACGGCTCGACGAGGCCGACGAGTTCGACTCCGCCCGCCTCGACCAGCTCACCCCGCCCGCCGCCGCCCAGCTCGCCCCCCAGCCCGGCGGGGTGGTCCTCGTCCACCACGCTCTGGCCGACGACCATCTCGTGGTCAGCGCCGACGGCCGGGTGCGCGGTGTGCTCGGCTGGGGCGCGGCCGTGCTCGGCGACCCGGCCGAGGACATCGCGGGCCTCGCCCGCGCCGTGGGCGCCCCCGCCGCCGTACGCGCGGCCACGCTCGCCGGCTATGGCGCCCGCCCCTGCCTGCGCGGCCTCTGGCTGGCCCGCTGCGACGCCGTCCTGCACCTCGCCGGGGGCGTCACCGGCAGCGACCCCACCCCCCTGCCCCTGCTGCGCACCCGCCTGCACCGCGCCTGGGAGCCCATCCTCCTGGAACGCGTCACCGACCTCCGCAAGGAGGACGAGGCGCTCTAGGAGGCGCTCAGGTCGTCCCGGCTGCGGGCGGGTCCAGGTCCGTCAGCGGACCAGTCTCCGTCCGTCAGAAGCCACCCCGGTGGAGCCGGCCCTCGTAGCGGGCCTCCAGGGCGGCGTTGCGTTCGTAGCCGCCCGGCAGGTTGGCGGAGATGTAGACGGGGACGTCGTGTCCCTCGGCCATCAGCAGGGCCACGCTCTCGGCCACCACCATCTGCACCAGCGTGGTGGACACGATGGTGGACACGCCGCACAGGGCGCCTCCGTCCGGGAGCGGCAGCAGGGCGTCACCCGCGGGCGCGCCGTTGTCGAGGACCACGTCGGCCAGGTCGGCGAGCCGGCGCCCGCTGGCGTGCAGCGCGGGCACCGAGCGGGTGTGTTCCAGGGAGGTGAGGGCCACCAGCCAGTGGCCCTTGCCGGTCACCAACCCCGCCATGTCGACGACGGAGTTGTTGACCCCCGAGTTCGAGATGATCACGAACAGGTCCTGGGGGCGCGGGGTGCTCAGCTCGTAGAGGCGGGCGGCGAGCCCCGGCCTGCGCTCCAGCAGCGGGTCCGCGAGCACGGCGCGGTCCTCGCCGCCGCGGAGCACCAGGTCGGCCAGGCCGATACGGTTGGTGGGGATCAGACCGCCGGCGCGCCCGCAGATCTCCAGTGCGGTGGCCTGCGAGTGACCGGTGCCGAAGGCGTGGATCACCCCGTCCGCCGCCACGCAGTCCGCGAACAGCCGGGCCGCCGACGCCACCGCCGCCTTGTTCGCCTCGATCGCGGCGTCCAGCGAGGCACGCGCCCGGTCGGCGAAGACGCTCGCGCTGATCTGCGGGTCGGTCATGGGGTCACCCTCGCTGTTCGACGTGATCGGTTGACGGATGCCGTGATCGGTTGGCCAATTCATGAAATGGGGCAGAGCCTGAAACGATGAATCAGTGCTCGCGGTGCGTCAAGAGGGCGGCCAGTGCCACGGCCCCGGCACCGCCGTCCGGGACCGACTCGATCCGCAGGCCGGCCGGAGCCAGGCATGCGGCCAGCCGGCCCGCCAACGGGCCGCCCGGTGCGAGCAGGCCGCCGGTGGTGACCAGGAGTTCGCCGGGGCGGGGATCCAGCGCGGCCACCTTCCCGGCGAGTTCGCCGGCCGCGCGGTCGAGGAGGGAGCGGGCGGCCGGGTCCCCGGCGGCCGCCGCGTCGGTCACCAGGGGGCACAGTCCGGCCAGGGCCGCCGGAGGTCTGGAGTAGGTCCAGTCGGCGACGGCGTCCCGCAGCCGGATGAGCGCGAGGGGGGAGGGCCGGACGTCCAGGGGATGTCCCGGCGCCACCTGCGCCAGTACGCGCTGCACCAGCGGGCCTCGCGGGCCGCGCCCGTCCAGGGCCCGGACGGCGGCTCGCAGGGCCTCGCGGCCCAGCCAGAAGCCGCTGCCCTCGTCGCCGGTCAGCCAGCCGTGCCCGTCCACCAGGCGCACGGCGCGCCGCCCCGCCACCCGCGCCGCGGTCGAGCCGGTCCCGGCGATCAGGACCAGCCCGTCCGCGGGCGCCCCGGGGCCCGAGGCGAACGCGACCTCGCAGTCGCCGTACACCTCCACGGCGGCGGCCTCGATTCCCAGGACCGACAGCGCTTCGGCCAGGCAGGCGGTCGCGTTGTCCCGGCCGCGTCCCGGGCCGCCGCCCGCGAAGCCTCCCGCGACCGCCGTCACCCGGGAGCGCCGTCCCTCCGGCACGGCCGCGCCGATGGCCTCGCTCAGGTGCCGCACCAGGTCCGCCGGGCGCACGCCGAGCGCGTTCCCGGGACCGCCGGTGCCGGTGCCGATCACCCGGCCCGCCGGGTCGGCGCACTGCGCACGGGTGCGCGTTCCCCCGGCGTCGACACCGAGCAGCAGCGGCGCGGACCGGGCCGGCCGCCCGGTCCGTCCCGACCGTTCCGCTTCCTCGGGCCGCTCGGGCCGTTCCGGCTGCTCTGGTCGTTTGGCTGATTCAGCGGGCACACTGCATGGTGGTTGATAGAATCGCGGCCTGGCAAGAGGGCACAGCAAGGGCGCGCCGGCCGGCGTCACCCGCCGGCACCCGACCACCCCTGTCGAAGTCCACCGGGCCGTCCTGCCGCACCCCACCCGACGAATCGAGCGAGCCCGCCGTGATCACCGCGCTGATCCAGTCCGAACTGCCCCGGCTGACCGCCTCGCTGCGCAAGGTCGCCGAGCACGTCCTCGCCGACCCGGGGGCGCTCGCCCACACCTCGGCCGCCGACCTCGGCCGCCGCACCGGCACCTCCCAGGCCACCGTCACCCGCTTCTGCCAGGCCCTCGGCCTGGACTCCTACCAGGCGCTGCTGCTCGAACTCGCCAAGGAGCAGGGGCAGCTCACCCGGGAGCCCGCGGACCGGGACCGGCCCCTGGGGCCCGGCATCGGGCCCGACGACGACCTGGACCACGTCATCGAGGTCATCGCCCAGGCGGACCTGCGGGCGCTGCGCGCCACCGTCGAGCGCCTGGACCGCGAGGCGCTGGACCGGGCGGCGCACGCCCTGGCGAAGGCCCGCCGGATCGACTTCTACGGCGTGGGCGCCTCCGGAGTGCTGGCCCGGGAGGCGGAGGCCCGGCTCTTCGGCATCGGCTGCCCGGCCCGGGGCTGGACGGAGGTGCACGCCGCGGAGACCTCGGCGTCCCTGCTCACACCCGCCGACGTGGCCGTGGCGCTGTCCCACTCGGGCGGCACCCGTGAGGTGCTCGGCCCTCTGCGCCTGGCCGCCGAGCGCGGCGCGACGACCGTCGCCATCACCTCCGACCCCCGCTCGCCCGCCGCCCGGGCCGCGTCCATCCACCTCGTCTCCACCTCCGGCGAGACGAGCTTCCGGCACGGCGGATTCGGCGCCCGTCACTCCGTACTGCTGATCATCGACTGCCTCTACGCCCGCGTGGCCCAGCTCTCCTACGACCGCGCCACCGCCTCGATCGCCCTCACCGCCCACATCTCCGCCGGCCACGCCGCCCGCCGCTCGCGCCGCCGCACCTGAACCGGCCGGTCGCGAAGGGACCGCACCTGAACCGGCCGGTCGCGTAGGGTGATGGAAGATCCCGGACGCCGAGGAGGGGGCTCGTACCATGCGTGGGACAGTGACCGCGGTGAGCAGCAACGGGGAGTACTCGTTCACCAAGCCCACCCGGGAGAGCATCACCCTGCTCGCCGGACTCGGCGTGGAGGGCGATGTGCACGAGGGGACGACGGTCAAGCACCGCTCCCGCGTCGCGCAGGACCCCACCCGGCCGAACCTGCGTCAGGTCCACCTCATCCACGAGGAACTCTTCGAGGAAGTGGCCCGCGCCGGCTTCGAGGTGCGGCCCGGCGACCTCGGCGAGAACATCACCACCCGCGGCCTCGACCTGCTCGGCCTGCCGACCGGCACCCTGCTGCACATCGGCGCGGAGGCGGTCGTGGAGGTCACCGGGCTGCGCAACCCCTGTGTGCAGATCGACGCCTTCCAGGAGGGTCTGCTCAAGCAGGTCGTCGGCCGGGACGAGGACGGCAACCTGGTCCGCAAGGCCGGGATCATGAGCGTGGTGCGGCGCGGCGGAGTGGTCCGCCCCGGCGACACGATCACCGTGAAGCTCCCGGCCGAGCCGCACCGGCCCCTGGAACGGGTCTGACCCGGGCAGAGCCGGGTCCTGCCCGAGGCCGCGGCCCGGCTCGGTCCTGGAGCGTCACCACTGATGCGTCACTCCTGACGCGTCACTCCTGGAGCAGCACCACCGCCGACTCCCCGGGCAGGTGCAGCACACCGTCCGCACCCGGCGCCCCGACCGGCTCCCAGGCCGCGAGGATCCGGGCGCTCGGGGCGCCGAGCGGAATGGCGGCCGGGGTGGGGGAGAGGTTGACCGCGACGCGGATGTCGCCGCGGCGGAACGCCAGCCAGCGGTCCTCCTCGTCGTAGGCGACCTTGGTGTCCGCCAGGTCCGGGTCGGTCAGGTCGGGCTGCTCGTGGCGCAGCGCGATCAGCCGCCGGTACCACTCCAGCATCCGGGCGTGCGGCTCGCGTTCCGGTTCCGACCAGTCGAGGCAGGAACGCTCCCGGGTCGCCGGGTCCTGCGGGTCGGGCACGTCCTCCTCGGCCCAGCCGTGCGCCGCGAACTCCCGCCGTCTGCCGTCCCGTACCGCCTTGGCGAGCCCGGGATCGGTGTGGTCGGTGAAGAACTGCCAGGGCGTGCTCGCCGCCCACTCCTCACCCATGAACAGCATCGGCGTGAACGGCGCGGTCAGCACCAGCGCCGCCGCGCACGCCAGCAGACCGGGGGAGGCCAGCGCCGAGAGCCGCTCGCCCTGGGCGCGGTTGCCGACCTGGTCGTGGGTCTGGCTGTAGCCGAGCAGCCGGTGCCCGGCCACCCGCGTGCGGTCCAGCGGCCGGCCGTGACTGCGGCCGCGGAAGGTGGAGTACGTCCCGTCGTGGAAGAAGCCTCCGGTGAGCGTCTTGGCCAGGGCGGCCAGCGGGGCGCGGGCGAAGTCCGCGTAGTAGCCCTGCGACTCGCCGGTCACCGCGGCGTGCAGGGCGTGGTGGAAGTCGTCGTTCCACTGCGCCTGCATGCCGAACCCGCCCTCCTCGCGGGGCGTGATCACGCGCGGGTCGTTCAGATCCGACTCGGCGATCAGGAACAGCGGCCGGCCGGTGTCGGCCGCCAGCGCGTCCACCGCCTCCGACAGCTCCTGCAGGAAATGCCGGGCGCGGGTGTCCACCAGTGCGTGCACCGCGTCAAGGCGCAGCCCGTCGATCCGGTAGTCGCGCAGCCAGGCCAGCGCGCTCTGCACCAGATACGCCCGCACCTCGTCCGAACCGGGCGCGTCCAGGTTCACCGCCGATCCCCACGGCGTCTGATGCGTGTCCGTGAAGTACGGCCCGAACTGCGGCAGATGGTTGCCGGATGGACCCAGATGGTTGTGCACCACGTCCAGGACCACCCCGAGCCCCTTGGCGTGCGCCGCGTCGACGAACCGTTTCAGTCCCTCGGGACCGCCGTACGGCTCGTGCACCGCCCACAGCGACACCCCTTCGTACCCCCAGCCGTGCCGGCCGGGGAAGGGGCACACCGGCATCAGCTCGACATGGGTGACGCCCAGGCGGGCCAGATGGTCCAGCCGCCCGGCCGCCGCGTCGAACGTCCCCTCACGGGTGAAGGTGCCCACATGCAGCTCGTACAGCACCGCCCCCGGCAGCGGACGCCCGGACCACTCGGTGCGCCAGGCGTAGCGGTCGTGGTCCACCACCGCGCTCAGCCCGTCCGGCCCGTCCGGCTGCCTGCGCGACCTCGGATCGGGCAGCACCGGGCCGCCGTCCAGCGAGAAGCCGTACCGGGAGCCCTCCCGCGCCTCCGCCTGCACCCGCCACCACCCCTCGCGCTGCGGGTCGCGCTCCATCTCGCGCGTGACACCGTCGCACTCGAGCGTCACTCGGCCGGCCTGTGGTGCCCACACCTCGAACTGCACGGACGGTTCCCCTTCGTCTGCTCACCGTGACACAGCCCGTCCATCCTGCGGCATGAGAGATCAATCCGCTTGTGAATGTTCCCTTTTGCGGCGGGTCTCGCCGGGCACCTCCCCGCGCGCCCGTTTCCAGGTTTCCTGGACAGTCCGGCCGCCCTGACCGACAATCACCAGCGTGACGTCGTCCTTCGAGTTCCACACCTACCCCGCGCGGCTGTCCGACGCGGAGCGCGACAAGGCGCTGAAGGTGCTGCGGGACGGCGTCGCCATGGGCCGGCTCTCCCACGACACGTTCATCCGCCGCATGGAACTGGCGCTCGCCGCACGCCGGCCGGAGGAGCTCGCCGCGCTCACCGCCGACCTGCCCGCCGAGAACCGCCTGTCCCGGCTGATATTCGGCACCGTCGAAGCCGTCTCCGGGTTCACCGTGCGGCTGCGCAGGGCCTGGCAGGCCGAGCGGCTGCCCAAGCTGCTGCTGCCGCATCCGGCGAGCGGCCACCCGCTGCGCATCGGCCGCGACCCCGCCAACGGGCTGCGCCTCAACCACGAGACGGTCTCCCGGGTCCACGCCGAACTGCGCCACCAGGGCGGCATGTGGGTGCTGCGGGACCTCGGCTCCACCAACGGCACCACGGTCAACGGGCGCAGGGTCATCGGCGCGGCCGTCGTCCGCGAGGGCGACCAGGTCGGCTTCGGGCGGGTCACCTACCGGCTCGCGGCGAACTGAACGCCGTACGGCCGGCGACGGTCCGCCCTCCGCCTCCTGAGAGGATCCGCTCGGGATCCGCTCGCCCTTTGTCCTCCGCGGTGTTGACGCGGCGCGGGAGTTCGTGACTGACTGTACGTACGCCTGCACGCCGGGTGAAACGACGGCAGCACTTCCTGGAGGTGTGCCCTGCCGCCCCTCCTGCGCTATCCGACCGTCGACGAGCTGGGCGCGCGGGCCGCCGCCCTCGTCGCGCGCCATCCCCGCACCGCCCGCCTCCGCCGTGTCGGCGTCTCCCGCGCGGGCACTCCGCTGTGGCTGCTGAGCATCGGCCACGGCAGCCGGCAGATCCTCGTGGTCGCCGGACCGCACGCCAACGAACCCGTCGGCGGTGCCACCGTGCTGCGGCTGGCCGAACGCACCCTGGCCGACCCGAGGCTCACCGAGACCGCCGACGCCACCTGGAACCTGCTGCTCTGCCTCGACCCCGACGGGCTGCGCCGCAACGAGCGCTGGCTCACCGGCCCGTACGCCCTCGGCCACTACTTCCGCCACTTCTTCCGGCCCGGCTTCCTGGAGCAGCCCGAATGGCTGCCGGACGGGGCCGCCGCGGCGGCGCTGCCCGAGACCCGCACCCTGCTCGCCCTCCAGGACGACCTCCGGCCGGTGCTGCAGTGCTCCCTGCACGGCGTCGACGTCGGCGGCGGCTTCGTCGAGCTGACCCGCGACCTGCCCGGCCTCGGCGGGCGCGTCGCCGCCATCTCCGCGCGCCTCGGCATCCCCCGCGAACTCGGCGCCTACGACGCCCTGTACTGGCCGGGACTCGGCCCCGCCGTCTACCGCATCCCGTCCCCGCGCCCCGGCGATCTGGCCGCCGCCATCACCGAGGCGGCCGTGGAGTCGACCTGGTTCCATCCGCACCGCCACGGCACCGTCACGGCCGTCGTCGAGGCACCCATGTGGGGGGTGACGGCCGTCTCCGACGGCTCCCCGCACGCCGACGCGCCCGCCGTGCTGCGGGCCGTCAGCCGCACCCTGCGCGAGGACACCGTGCTGCTCGCCGGGCTGCTGGCCCGGATCCGCCCGCACCTGGCCGCCGTGCCCGAGACGGCCCGGCTGCTCGCCCCGGTCGGCGACTACCTCCTGGTCTGCCCCGGTCTCGCCGACGCCTGGGACCCGGACCACGGCGGCACCGCGGCCCGCCCGCTGCCGCCCATGACCACCGCGCGCCTCGCCGCCCTGCGCATCGCCGGCCAGCGCCTGGCGCTGCGCACGGCCGGGCTGCTGCATCAGCTCGTGACGGGCACCGGCCGCGACCCCGCCGGGGTGCTGCCGGAGCTGGACCGCCTCATCGACGCCCGCTGCGCCGACTACCGCGACATGTGGGCGCCCCGCTGGATCCCCGTCGCACGCCAGTCCGAGTACCAGGCGCGGGTCGTTCTCGCCGCATGCGAACTGGCCCTGCGTCACCCACGCGTACGCTCCCGTTCGGGTGAGCCGGGATGGGGTACGGGCAGCGCCGTGCCGATGCACCGGGAATGAGGTACTTCACGACGACGCTGCGCGCCGCCCTGCCGGCCCTGACCGTCCTGCTCGCCTGCACGGCCCCCGCACAGGCCGCCGACGCCCCGCCGGGCGGCGCCGGGACCGGCGGCACCGGCAGCAGCAGGCTCCAGCTCACGGTCACCCCGCAGCACTCCCGCACGGCCGTCCCGCACACCGCGCTCCTGCGCTGCGACCCGCCCGCCGGTCACGCCCGCGCCGCCGAGGCCTGCGCCGACCTCGCCGCGGCGGACGGCCGCATCGACCGCATCCCCGCGAAGGACACCTACTGCCCCATGGTCTACGCCCCGGTCACCGCCCGCGCCGTCGGCGAATGGCGAGGCCGCACCGTCGACTACGAGGAGACCTTCCCGAACCGCTGCACCCTGCAGGCCAGAACGGGGGCGGTCTTCGCCCTGGACGGGCAGTAGGGCATCCCGGCGCCCCCGGTGCCGGAGGCCGTCCCGCCCCCGTACGCCGGTCCTTCGTCACGCCGCCCGTTCGCGGGCGTGCAGGGCCGTGGCCACCACCGTGCGGGCCAGGTGTTCGACCTGGTGCTCCACGGGGACCCAGCGGGCGCGGAAGCGGGCCGCGAAGGCGGCGCTCCAGGCGGCGACCAGCCGGTCCAGGCGGGCCGCAGCGTTCCGGTCGGTGTCGCGGAGGGCACGGTGCAGCATCGCCGCGGCCCGCAACGGCACCCGGCGTGCGAAGGCGTCGACGCTGCCGATGTAGGCCCGGGTGCCGTCGGCGGGCGGACGGTGTGTCAGATCACCGGCCAGTCCCGGCACCAGGTCGAGGCCCCACAGGGCGGCGCGCGCCAGAGGGCCCACGGCCGCCTCGGGGCGGGGCCGCACGTCCTCGACCACCCGCAGCACCTCGCCGGCGTCCCGCAGCAGCCGTCGGGCGAGATGCCGCAGCGCCATGCCCGGCGCCGGATGGGGCGCCGCGTCGTCCACCACGCCACCCGCCCACATCGGGACCTCCACCACCGCGGTCATCCCGCCGTACCGGTGCGCGTGGTACCAGGTGCTGTGCCGGGCGTCGTCCGGCAGGCTCGGGTAGGCGGGTCCGGTGCCGAGCTCCGGCAGCACATGCACGCCGGGGCCCGAGGCGGGCCAGCCCGCCGCGTCGGAGGCGCTGGTCTCGACGGGGATGTGCAGCTCCGCCGCGGACTTGCCGAACGGCTCCGCGAGACCCGGCACGTCCCGGGTCAACTGCACCCAGCTGCCGCCCAGATCGGTGCCGTGCAGCGAGACCTGCAGGTAGGGCCGGAGCTCGTCGATGACGCCGGTGAGCGCCCGCGTCTCGGGCGGCAGGCGGTCCGGCGGAAGCAGGGAGGGCGCCCACTCCGGCTGCTCCGGGCCCGCGGGGCGGAAGAAGCCCAGGTGGTACTCGTAGAGGCTGCGCGGGGCGGGGCTGCGGTGCAGGCTCGCCCCGTCGGGGTCGGCGCACAGCAGGAAGTGCCAGGACATGCCGTCCCGCAGCTCCGGTTGCCGCAGCACCCGCCGGGCCAGCACCAGCAGGGTGCCCCCGCCGGCCGGCTCGTTGGCGTGCGCACCGGCGACCACCAGCACCGCCCGCCGGGCGTGCCCCAGGGACAGCAGATGCAGCGGCCGGCCCGCGCGGGAGACGCCCACCTGCCGCAGCACGCACAGTTCGGGCCGTTGACCGGCCAGAGTGCGGGCGGAGCCCACCAGTTCGGCCACCGTCGGATAGCGCAGCTCCCGCAGCGGACTCACCCCCGTCCCGACGACGCGACGCCGTTGTGCGCAGTACCCCACGGCCACGAGGCGCTGTCAAGGGCGCACCAGGAGTCACCCCGAACACCTCACCCGCCCCCGGAAGCGGGGGCACTCACTCCCCGGTGCGCTCGAGCAGCGCCACCGGCAGCGGGGCGAACAGGTCCTCCGCACGCACCTGCGACTCGAAGACGCGGCCGGTGCCGAGCACGTCCGTCCAGCGGCCCGGCGGCAGGGTGAGCCGGGTGTCCCGCCAGCCGCCCGCCCGATCCAGGCGCAGGGACAGCCGGGTCACCGCCGTGAGCGCCCGGCCCGAGCGGACGAACGCCACGCAGTGGGACGCGGCGGGCCCTTCGGCCGGCAGCGGCTGGTACGTCGCCGTCTCCCCGAACACCTCCGGGAGCCGGGCCCGCAGCCGCAGGGCCGCCCGGGTGACCGCCGCCTTGCTGCCGGGGCCGCCGTCGCCGTCCTCCCCGGTGCCGTCGAAGCGCACCGGCCGCCGGTTGTCCGGGTCCACCAGCGCCCGGTACTCGTGCTCCGTGCCCTGGTAGACGTCCGGCACGCCCGGCATCGTCAGATGCAGCAGCGCCGTGCCCAGCACATTGGCGCGGATGTGCGGTTCCAGCGCGGCCCGCAGCCGCGCCACCCGCTCACCCGGTCCGCCGCACGGGCCGGCCGCCACGAACCGGGCCACCGTCTCCTCGTAGGACGGGTCCTGCTCGGTCCAGCTGGTGTGCAGACCCGCCTCGCGCACATGCTTCGACAGGGCCCCCTGCACCCGCTCCTCCTCCGCCGGGCCCAGCCCGAACACCGTCTGCCAGGCCGCCCACGCCAGCTGCGCGTCCGGCACCCCCTCGCCCGTGCGGGTCACCTCCGTCAGCAGGTCGGCCCAGCGCTCCGGGCACTCGGTGAGGACGTGCAGGGCGGCCCGCACATCGGCGCTGCGCTTGGTGTCGTGCGTGGAGACCACCGTGCCGGTGGCCGGCCAGTCGCGCTGCAGCCGGGAGCAGTACTGGTGGAACCGCTCCGGCGGCACCGCCGGGCTGCCCGGCTCGCCGCCGACCTCGTTCGCCGAGAGCAGCGGCACGAAGCGGTAGAACGCCGTGTCCTCCACCGACTTGGCCCGCAGCGCCGAGGAGGTCTGCGCGAACCGGGCCCGGAACTCCTGGTGCTGCGGCCCGTCGCCGTACCGGCCGAGCACCAGGTCCCGTACCACGTCCACCGCCTCCGCCTCCTCCGGGACGGTGAAGGCCCGCCGGGCCTCGGCCGCGGCCTCCTCGGTCACCACGCGGGAGGCGTCCACGGAGGCGTAGGGCCGGTACACCTCGAGCCGGACCAGCAGCTCCACCAGCGCGGTGCGCAGCGCCCAGGGCGCGCGGTCGCGCAGGGCGGGCTCCGGGGAGGTCGCGCACAGCCGGCTCGCCACCCGGGTCAGCCGGTCGGTCTCCGCCGCCAGCTCGTGGTTGAGCACCTTGTACGCGGCCCGCCGCACCGTGGCGTCCCAGTCGCCGCCCCGGTCCGCCGGGGGCGCCGCGAACCTGCGGTACTGGCCCAGCAGGTCCCCGAACCCGGCCGGGTCCACGAACAGGCCGTCGATGTGCCGCAGGGCGTCGTAGCCGGTGGTGCCCGCGACCGGCCAGGAGGCGGGCAGCGCCTCCCCGTCGGCGAGGATCTTCTCCACCACCGTCCACCGGCCGCCCGTCGCCTCGTGCAGCCGCCGCAGATAGCCGTCCGGGTCGGCCAGCCCGTCCGGGTGGTCGATCCGCAGGCCGTCGAGGACCCCCTCGTGCAACAGCCGCAGAATCGTCGCGTGGGTGGCCTCGAAGACCTCCGGGTCCTCCACCCGCACCCCGATCAGCTCGGAGATGCTGAAGAACCGCCGGTAGTTCAGCTCCGTGCGGGCCAGCCGCCACCAGCCGAGCCGGTACCACTGGGCGTCCAGCAGCGCGGGCAGCTCAAGGCCGGCGGTGCCCTCCCGCAGCGGGAACTCGTGGTCGTAGTAGCGCAGCACCTCGCCGTCGGCCTTGATCCGGTCCAGCTCCGCGCCCAGCGGCCCGCCGAGCACCGGCAGCAGTACCCGGCCGTCCTGCGCCTCCCAGTCGATGTCGAACCACCGCGCGTACGGCGAGGACGGGCCCTTGCCGAGCACCTCCCACAGCGCCCGGTTGTGGCGGGGCGCCATCGCCATGTGGTTGGGCACGATGTCGGCGATCAGCCCGAGGCCGTGCTCCCGTGCGGTGGCGGCCAGCGCCCGCAGTCCCTCCTCGCCCCCCAGCTCCTCGCGCACCCGGGCGTGGTCCACCACGTCGTAGCCGTGCGCCGAGCCGGGCACGGCCTCCAGGACGGGCGACAGATGCAGATGCGACACGCCGAGCGAGGCCACGTACGGCACGGCGGCCGCCGCGGCCCCGAAGGGGAAGCCGGGCTGGAGCTGCAGCCGGTAGGTGGCCGTGGGCACCGGTGCTCCGGGGCGCACGAGAGTCCGATCGACAGTCCGCTCAGTGGTCATGCACAGCTACGTACCCGCCCTGCCGCGGTTTCCTGTCGGTTTCCCGTCATCACCCGCCACCGGACTACACCGGCCGCTGCAGCACCGTCAGGCTGCGGTCGGTCAGCGTCAGCCGGTCCCCGGCGTTCACCTTGGGGCCGGTGCCCGGCGGGACCCCGTCCGCGCGGGCGGTGTCGACCACCACCTGCCACTGCCGGCCGTGGTCGACGGGCACCACGAAGTCCAGCGGCTTGGGGGAGGCGTTGAACATCAGCAGGAAGGAGTCGTCCGTGATGCGCTCCCCGCGCGGACCCGGCTCGGAGATCGCGTTGCCGTTGAGGAACACCGTCAGCGCCGACGCCTGCGCCGACTCCCAGTCCCGCTGGGTCATCTCCGAGCCCTCGGGAGTGAACCAGGCGATGTCCGACAGCTCGTCGTGGGTGCCCTCCACCGGCCGGCCGTGGAAGAAGCGGCGCCTGCGGAACACCGGGTGGTCCTTGCGCAGCCACACCATCGCCCGGGTGAACCTCAGCATCTGCCGGCGCAGGTCCTCCGTGGCCCCGGCGTCCCCGTCGACGTCCTGGCCTCCGTCCTCCGGCCAGTCCACCCAGGCCAGCTCGTTGTCCTGGCAGTAGGCGTTGTTGTTGCCGTGCTGGGTGCGGGCCAGCTCGTCGCCGTGGCTGAGCATGGGCACGCCCTGGGAGAGCATCAGGGTGGCGATGAAGTTGCGCATCTGCCGGGCCCGCAGCCGCAGCACCTCCGGGTCGTCGGTCTCGCCCTCCACCCCGCAGTTCCAGGACCGGTTGTGGCTCTCGCCGTCCCGGTTGTCCTCGCCGTTGGCCTCGTTGTGCTTCTCGTTGTACGAGACCAGGTCGCGCAGCGTGAAGCCGTCGTGGCAGGTCACGAAGTTGATCGAGGCGAGCGGGCGGCGTCCGTCGTCCTGGTAGAGGTCGGAGGAGCCGGTCAGCCGGGAGGCGAACTCGGCGAGCGTGCGCGGTTCGCCCCGCCACAGGTCGCGCACGGTGTCCCGGTACTTGCCGTTCCACTCGGTCCACAGCGGCGGGAAGTTGCCCACCTGGTAGCCGCCCTCGCCGACGTCCCAGGGCTCGGCGATCAGCTTCACCTGGGAGACGACCGGGTCCTGCTGGACCAGGTCGAAGAACGACGACAGCCGGTCCACCTCGTGGAACTGCCGGGCCAGGGTGGCCGCCAGGTCGAAGCGGAACCCGTCGACATGCATCTCCGTCACCCAGTACCGCAGCGAATCCATGATCATCTGCAGTACGTGCGGCGACCGCATCAGCAGCGAGTTCCCGGTGCCGGTGGTGTCCATGTAGTACCGGCGGTCCTCCATCAGCCGGTAGTAGGAGGGGTTGTCGATCCCCTTGAAGGACAGCGTGGGGCCCAGGTGGTTGCCCTCGGCGGTGTGGTTGTAGACGACGTCCAGGATGACCTCGATCCCGGCCTCGTGCAGCGCCTTCACCGCCGACTTGAACTCCAGCACCTGCTGGCCGCGGTCGCCCCAGGAGGCGTAGGCGTTGTGCGGGGCGAAGAAGCCGATGGTGTTGTAGCCCCAGTAGTTGCTCAGGCCCATGTCGACCAGCCGGTGGTCGTTGACGAACTGATGCACGGGCATCAGCTCCAGCGCCGTCACCCCCAGCTCGGTCAGATGCTCGATCACCGCCGGGTGGGCCAGGCCCGCATAGGTGCCGCGCAGCTCCTCGGGGAGCTCGGGGTGCCGCATGGTGAGCCCTTTGACATGGGCCTCGTAGATCACCGTCTCGTGGTACTCCGTACGGGGCCGCCGATCGTCCCCCCAGTCGAAGTAGGGGTTGACCACCACCGAGGTCATGGTGTAAGGAGCGGAGTCCAGGTCGTTGCGCCGGTCGGGGTCGTCGAAGTGGTAGCCGTACACCTCCTCGCCCCACTGGACGGACCCGCTGATCGCACGCGCGTACGGGTCGAGCAGCAGCTTCGCGGAATTGCAGCGCAGCCCGCGCTCGGGTGCGTACGGACCGTGCACCCGGAAGCCGTAACGCTGCCCGGGCATGACGCCGGGAACGTACGCGTGCCGCACGAACGCGTCGCTCTCGCGCAGCTCGATCGCCGTCTCGGAGCCGTCGTCGTGCAGCAGACACAGCTCTACTCGGTCCGCGGCCTCCGTGAAGACCGCGAAATTCGTACCGGCGCCGTCGTATGTGGCACCGAGCGGATACGCCTCGCCAGGCCAGACCTGCATGGACACGACTCTTCCAGGTGTACGGCGCCGGTGGGGGCGCCTTCGCTCCGAGTCTCCCCGAGTCTCCCCGAAAGTGAGGAGACCACCTAGGCATATGCCCACCACCAGGGTGTGTGTGCCTGCTGGTGCCTCCGTACGGGGAATGAGGGCCCGGGACCGGCGAGACTGCAGGGACTGCGGGGACGTCCGGGGCTGACGTGACCCCGGTGACCGTGAGGCCGTCAAGCTCACTGACCCCACGGATCCCGCAGACCCCACTGACCCCAGTGATCCGGGTGCCCCTGGGCTGCCGTGCTGCGCGCGACGCCCGGGAGAGGCGTCCACCGTCCGGGTGAACGTCAGAATCCGGCCTCCGCCTCCCCGCTCGCCCGACCGCCGGCTTTCGGCCTGCGGGACCCGTCGCCCTCCGGCCACGGCCCCGCCGCCCGCCGGATCGCGCGCGCGAAGGTCCTGCATGCCGGCCACCCGCCGACTGCCCCCGCCCCGGCGGGTGTTGGGTCCTCGCGGCGCCCGCAGCCGCTATGAAACCGCTCACTTCCCCCGGTCCGGCGGCAGAGGAACAATCCTGTGAAAGAAGGAAGTTGGGAAACGAGCCTGTCCATCGGGCTGCACCGTGCGCCGCATGCGGAGTACTCTCCTTGATCGTCGGCATGGGGAGGACTCGGGGGAGTGGAAGGCGGTGCGCGGGTGGGCTCGGGAGGGCTGGAGCTGCCCCCTGGTGACGAGGGTCACGAGGGGAACTCCACGGAGGTCCCGCCCGGTGCGGTGTCCCTGGCACGGCCTATGGACGCGGGCGCGGGCTCGATAGGGCCGGAACTGGACTGGGACGCCGACGCCTGGCGCGAGGTGCGCACCCGCGCCCAGCGCGCGGGGCGGGCCTACATCTGGCTGAATCTTGTCGAGCAGCGGCTGCGCGCCGTGGTCGCGGCCGTGCTGCGGCCCGTCTACGAGCCCGTGCACGGCGACGACTGGGTGGTCGCCGCGGCCGGGCCCGCGGGCCAGGAGTGGGTGCAGCGCGCGGTGGCGGTGCGCGAGGTCAGCCGCCGCAAGGGCTATCTCCTCGACCCGGCCGACGACAATGTGCTGTCGTTCCTCACCCTGCCGCAGCTGCGGGAGCTGATGGTCCAGCACTGGCCCTGCTTCGAGCCGTACTTCGACGACCGCCGGGACGTCGAGCTGGCCCTCGACGAGCTGGAGGTCACCCGCAACGTCGTCTCCCGCAACCGCGCGCTCTCCGAGGCCGTCCTCAATCAGGCCGAACGGGCCTCCGCACGGCTGCTGGAGATGCTCGGCGCGGGCGGCGACGTCCCCTCCGCGCGCCGGCTGCCGGTGGACGCGGTGGAGGACCTGGTCGGCGACCGGTACGCCGACGTCGTGGCCGTGCACCCCGACCGGGTGCGCCTGCTGCGGCAGTTCCCGGCCGAGGACATCTTCGGCGGCGCCCGGCGGCTCGACGCCATCGGGATCGGGCTCAATCTCCTTGTGCAGAACTTCTCCGGGCGCCGGCTGGTGCGCCTGGCCGAGTCCGGCTGCCGGGTGCGGCTGCTGTTCCTCAACCCGGCGTCCAGCGCGGTCAAGCGCCGCGAGCGGGAACTCGGCATCAAGCGCGGGGAACTGGGCCGCGCGGTCGAGATGAACATCCTGCACATGCGCCGCGTCCGCTCCCGCCTGCGCGACCCGGGGGCCTTCGAGATCCACGTCTACGACGAGACGCCGCGCTGCACGGCGTACCTGGTGGACGCCGACGGCGCGGACGGCATCGCGGTGGTGCAGCACCATCTGCGCCGCGCCCGTGGCATGGAGGCGCCGGTCCTGGTGCTGCGCAACGGCAACAGGCTGGTCAAACCGGGCGAGGTGGAGGAAGGCGGTCTGTTCCCCACCTATCGCGAGGAGTTCGAGCAGATGTGGGTGGATTCGCGCCCTGTGTCGTGAGGTTCGCCGGCCGCCGCCGAGCGGAAGCCGATCCTCGGATTGTCAGTGGTGCATGCGAAGGTATGGGCCACTGGGGGAACGCACCACACAGAAGGGGGGCAGCCCATGGGCTGGCACCGGGAGCTGCTGATCGGCTTCGACCTGGAGACCACGGGCACGGACCCGCGCGAGGCGCGGATCGTCACCGGCGCCGTGATCGAGGTCCGGGGCGGGGAGCCGATGGGGCGCCGGGAATGGCTGGCCGATCCGGGCGTGCCGATCCCGGCGGAGGCGGTGGCGGTCCACGGCATCAGCAACGAGCGGGCGGCGGCGGACGGCAGACCCGCCGACCAGGTGGCCGACGCCATCGCCGACGTCCTCACCGGCTACTGGAGGACGGGCGTCCCGGTCGTCGCCTACAACGCCGCCTTCGACCTGAGCCTGCTCTCCGCCGAACTGCGCCGCCACAATCTGCGTTCCCTGCGCGAACGCCTGGGCGGCATCGACCCCGCGCCCGTCATCGATCCGTACACCATCGACCGCTTCGTCGACCGCTACCGCCGCGGCAAGCGCAATCTGGAGGCGGTCTGCGCCGAGTACGGCGTGGCCCTCGACTCCGCGCACGACGCGACGTCGGACGCCCTCGCCGCGGCCCGCCTCGCCTGCGCGATAGCCGTCCGGCACCCCAAGGTGGCCTCGCTCGGCCCGGCGGAGCTGCACCGCCGCCAGATCGAGTGGTACGCCGCCTGGGCCGCCGACTTCCAGGACTTCCTCCGCCGCAAGGGCGACGCCGCGGCGATCGTCGACAGCTCCTGGCCCCTGCGGGAGACGGCGGGTGAGCCGGTCTGACCGGCCTGCGTCAGAAGGGGTACCAGCGCACCGTCTCGTCCCCGGCTCGCAAGGACGCCACCCGGCGTTCGAACTCGGCCAGGGCCTTGGGGTTGGCCGGGGCGTGCTGGGCGACCCAGGCGCAGCTGGCCGTCTCGCGGGCGCCGCGCAGGACCGAGCAGCCCTCCCAGGTGCGTACGTCCCAGCCGTAGGTCTCCGTGAAGGAGGCGTATGCCTCGTCCGGCAGTCCGTAGCGGTCGTGGGAGAGGGCCATCACCACGAGGTCGTGCTCGCGCAGGTCGGCCGAGAAGGTCTCCAGGTCCACCAAGACGGGCCCGTCGGGGCCCACGTGCACATTGCGGGGGAGCGCGTCGCCGTGGACGGGGCCCGGCGGCAGATGGGGCGTCAGCGCCGCCACGGCCGAGGCGAAACCGTCCCTCCGCTCGCGCAGATACGCCGCGTCCGCGGGGTCGATGGCGTCGCCGGCGAGCCGCAGCCAGCGTTCCACGCCGCCCAGCAGATCGCGCCGCGGGAGGGCGAAGGGGGGCGCGGGCAGGGCGTGCACCAGGCGCAGGAGGGAGGCCAGGTCGCGCGGCTCGGCGGGGCGTACGGCTTCGGGCAGCCGGTGCCACACGGTCACCGGGTGGCCGTCGACCAGCAGCGCCTCCGGCTCCGCCGCCCGGACGGCCGGTACCCCGGCGTCCGCCAGCCAGAGCGCGACGGCCAGCTCCCGGCGCGCCCGGTCCAGCAGTTCGGCGTCCCGGCCCACCTTGACCACCAGGTCACCGGCGGCGAACACGGCGTTCTCGCCCAGGGCGATCAGCCGCGCGTCCCCGGCCGCGCCGGGCAGCACCCCGGCTCCGCCCAGCACCTCACGCGCCCGTGCCTCGTCCATCCGCCCGCCTCCGTGTAGGTCCTCTGCCCTGTGCGCCGCCGGTCACTGCGCTGCGCCGGCAGCCGCCCGGTCCGCCCGCCTCGACGATGTGCGGGCGGTCCGGTCATGTGTGGGGTCAGTCTCGCATTCGCGCTGGTGGGGACCTGCCCGGCCCGCAAAGTTGCACGAGACGTCTCGTCTCGTTTAGGGTCGTGGCATGACAGCCCCCGCGCACATCGCCATGTTCTCCATCGCCGCCCACGGCCACGTGAACCCGAGCCTCGAGGTGATCCGCGAGCTCGTGGCACGCGGCCACCGGGTCAGCTACGCGATCCCTCCGGCCCTCGCCGGCAAGGTCGCCGAGACCGGCGCCGAACCCAAGCTGTGGAACTCCACCCTGCCCGGTCCCGACGCCGACCCGGACGCCTGGGGAGACAGCCTTCTGGACAACGTCGAGCCCTTCCTGGACGACGCCGTCCAGGCCCTCCCGCAGATCGCCGAGGCGTACCGCGGGGACGAGCCGGACCTCGTCCTGTACGACATCGCCAGTTACGCCGGGCGGGTCCTGGCCCACCGCTGGAAGGTGCCCGCGATCTCCCTCTCGCCCTGCATGGTCGCCTGGGACGGCTACGAGCAGGAGGTCGCCGAGCCGATGTGGGAGGAGCCGAAGAAGACCGAGCGGGGCAAGGCGTACTACGCCCGCTTCAAGGCCTGGCTGGAGGAGAACGGGATCACCCTGCACCCCGACCCGTTCATGGGCCGCCCCGACCGCTCCCTCGTCCTGATCCCCAGGGCACTGCAGCCCAACGCCGACCGGGTCGACGAACGGGTGTACTCCTTCGTCGGCGCCTGCCAGGGCGACCGCGGCAACGAGGGGGACTGGCAGCGGCCCGCCGGGGCCGAGAAGGTCGTCCTGGTGTCGCTGGGGTCGGCCTTCACCAAGCAGCCCGCCTTCTACCGAGAGTGCGTCAAGGCGTTCGGTGACCTGCCCGGCTGGCATCTGGTGCTCCAGATCGGCCGGCATGTCGACCCGGCCGAGCTGGGCGACCTGCCCGGCAACGTCGAGGTGCACGGCTGGGTGCCGCAGCTGGCGGTCCTCAGGCAGGCCGATCTGTTCGTCACCCACGCAGGGGCGGGCGGCAGCCAGGAGGGACTGGTCACCGCGACACCGATGATCGCCGTACCGCAGGCCGCGGACCAGTTCGTCAACGCCGACATGCTCCAGGGGCTCGGGGTGGCCCGGAAGGTGCTCACCGAGGAGGCCACCGCCGGGACGCTGCGCTCGATCGCCCTCGCTCTGGTCGACGACCCGGAGGTCGCCGCCCGCCTCGCCGGTCTCCAGGCCCGGACGGAGAAGGAGGGCGGCACGCAACGGGCCGCCGACCTGATCGAGGCGGAGCTGCGCCGCTGACCGGCAGCACGGAAGGAGGAGGCCCGGCGGACCTCGGTCCGCCGGGCCTCCCTTGCGGAGTTCTCCTCGACCCGGGAATTCTCCCCTCGGACGGGCTGGACGGGCCGGACGGGCCGGACGGGTCACACCCGCACCGGCTCCCCCTCGTCGTCCTTGGCCGGCGGTCGCGCCGGCGCCTGCGGCGCCTCGTCGTGGGTCAGGTCGGGCATCCGGTGCAGCCACTTCGGCAGGTACCAGTTGCGCTCGCCGAGCAGCGCCATCACCGCCGGCAGCAGCACGCCCCGGATGACGGTGGCATCGATCAGCACCGCCGCCGCGAGGCCCACGCCCATCTGCTTCATGGACTGCATCGACAGCGTCCCGAAGATCGCGAACACGGCGACCATGATGACCGCGGCGCTGGTGACCACCCCGGCCGTGGTGACCACCCCGTGCCGGATGGCGTCCCGGGTGGCCAGGCCCCGCAGCCGGGCCTCACGGATCCGGGAGACCACGAACACGTGGTAGTCCATCGACAGGCCGAACAGGATCACGAACAGGAACAGCGGCAGCCAGGTGATGATCGCGCCGACGCCCTCCGCGCCCACCAGGGACGCGCCCCAGCCGTGCTGGAAGACCGCCACCAGGACGCCGTAGGCGGCGCCCACCGACAGCAGGTTCAGCCCGATGGAGGTGATCGCCACGGTCACCGACCGGAACGACATCAGCATCAGCACGAAGGCGAGGACCACCACGAAGGCGAACACCGGCATCACGGACCCGACCAGCTGGTCGTTGAAGTCCTTCGACCCGGCGACCTGCCCGGTGATCGGTGCCTCGACGCCGTCGACCGCGCCGAGGGTGGCGGGCCGCACCTCGTCGCGCAGTGTCCGCAGGCTCTCGCCCGCCTTGTCCAGGTCCGAGCCGCCCACCAGCGGCACGTACACGAGCGCGATGTTCTGCTGGTCGTGCACCTTGATCTCGACCGGGCCGCGTGTCGCGCCCGACTCGATCGCCTTCTCACGGAAGCCGGCCAGCGCCGACTTCACCTCCGGTGCGTTGATGTCGTCGGCGTGGACGACCACCTCGGCGGGCTCCGAGCCGCCCGGGAAGGCCTCGTTGACCCGGTTGTAGGTCTGCACGATCGGCAGCGAGTCGCCGAACTCCTGGTCCAGCGTGAGGTTCTGCGTCTTCATGCCGACCGCCGGCGCGGCCACCGCCAGCAGCGCACCCGTGGCCACCACGACCGCCAGCACCGGCCGGGCCAGCACCCGGTCGAGCACGGCACCCCAGAACCGGCTGTCCCCACCGCTGGAGGCCCGCTTGTGCAGGAACGGGATGCGCAGCTTCTCCACCCGCTCGCCCAGCAGCGACAGCAGCGCCGGCAGCACGGTCACCGAACCGACCATGGCCACCGCCACCACCATCAGCGAGGCCAGCCCCATGCCCTCGAACTCGGCGATGCCGGTGAACAGCATGCCCGCCATCGCCACACAGAAGGTCACACCGGAGACGACGACCGCACGGCCGCTGGTCGCCGCGGCGATGCGCAGCGCCGCCTGCGCGTCCCGGCCGGCCGCCCGCTCCTCGCGCTCGCGGCGCAGATAGAACAGGCAGTAGTCGACGCCCACGGCCATACCGACCAGCACCATCACCGAGTTGGCGGTGTCGCTCATCGGCTGCAGATGGCTGACCAGGCCCATCAGGCCCATGGTGGCGATGATCGCCGTGATGGCGAGCGCCACCGGCAGCAGCGCCGCCACCACCGCGCCGAAGGCGATCAGCAGGATGCCCAGCGCCACCGGCACCGCCGAGAACTCCGCCCGCTGCAGGTCGGCGCCGAACGCGTCGTCGAAGGTCTTCATCATCGAGGCGCCGCCGATCTCCTCGATCCGCAGCGACTCGTGGTCCTTCTGGACCCGCTCGACGGCGTCCAGCACCGGCTCCACCCGCTCGCCCGCGGTGTCCGCCGCACCGCGCATGTCGAACTGGACCAGCGCGCTGCGCCCGTCCTCGGAGATGGTGCCGGACTCGTACGGCGTGGTGACGTCCGAGACCTCGCCGGTCTCCTCCACCGCCGCCACGACGGCGGCCACCGCGGACCTGAACTCCGGGTCCGTGGCCTTCACACCGTCGCTCTTGGCCTGGATCAGTACGGTCTCACCGGCCGGCTCCTCGATGCCGGCGTCCTCGATGATGCGGGCCGCGGTGTGTGTCTCGCCGCTCAGCTGGTCGCCGTCCTTGACATCGACCCGGCCGGCCGCCGATCCGAGTCCCACCGCCAGCACGACGAACAGCACCCAGATCCCGACAGCCGCCCAGCGATGCCGGGCGCTCCAGCCGCCGGCCCGGGCGGCGAGGCCACGGACCCGTCCTTCTCCGTTGCTCATCTCGGGCTCGCTCCTTCGTGTGCGGTGCGGCAGCGACCCCCTGCCGCCACCCTCGCTTGCGAAGGTATGGGCCCGATCCGGCCGTCTCGTCCTGCTCCCCGGTGAAGCTGCGGCCCCGCGCCTCCTCCGTTCGCCCGTCGGCTTCTCCCCACTCGGGAGGACATCGGCCCCTTACATCTATTGAGGTCTCTCGGGGACGTTGTTCAGGGTTTGTCATTTCGAAGGTTTGTTGAATAAGTCACAGGTGCGTGGAGAGGCGCGTGGCGCGGTTGCTCGCGCCGCGTCGTTCCGCCAGAGTTTCGCGCACGTCCGCTCATTCGCGGACCGGCCGTCGTGCCCGCCCCCACGGGGCACGGCGGCCGACCTAGGCTTCAGCCATGGCGACGACATACGCGGCCCTGCTCCGCGGGGTCAATGTGGGCGGCAGCAGAAAACTCCCGATGGCCGAGCTGCGCACCCTGATGGAAGGCCTGGGGTACACCGGGGTCCGCACCTATCTGCAGAGCGGCCAGGCCGTGTTCACCGCCTCGCACGGCGACGAGGACTCGCTGGCCGCCGACCTCGCCGCGGCGATCGAGCGGCAGTACGGCTTCACCGTGGACGTGATCGTGCGCGACCACGCGTATCTGGCGGCGGTCCTCCGCGACTGCCCGTTCCCGGCCGCCGAACTGGAGGCCAAGCAGCTGCACGCCACCTACCTCTCCGAGCCCGTCGACCCCGGCCGCTTCGCCGAGCTCGACCAGCAGGCCTTCCTGCCGGAGGAGTTCCGTACCGGCGACCGCGTGATCTACCTGTACACCCCCGGTGGCCTGGGCCGCTCCAAGCTCGCCGAGGCCCTGTCCCGCCCGCGCTTCACCAAGGGACTGACCGCCACCACCCGCAACTGGAACACCGTGACCAAGCTCGTGGAGATGACCGGTGACTGAGGAGACACAGAACGCGGCGCACACGGGGAGCGCGGCGAGCACGGGGGACACCAGGGGCACGGAGAGAGCCGCCGGCGGCAGCGGCCCGGACGCCGCGGTCGAGGGCGAACTGCTGCTGCTCGACCCCGCGGTGCGCCGTGACCCCGAGCGCGCGGCGGCCCTGCTGCACCCCGACTTCCACGAGTTCGGCGCCTCCGGCCGCGTCTGGGACCGCGCCACCGTGCTCGCCCTTCTCGCCGGGGAGCCGGAACAGGCCGACCCCGTCAAGGTGTCCGGCATGCGGGCGGTCCAACTCGCCCCGGACGTCGTCCACCTCACCTACGACACCGACGCCGACGGCCGCCGCGCCCACCGCAGCTCCCTGTGGCGCCGCACCGGCACCGGCTGGCGCCTCTACTTCCACCAGGGGACCCTCTTCGGTACCGAGACGTCCTGAGCGGGCGGCACGGCCCCTGAGACGGCCGCACGCGGCCGGAGTGACCGACGCTCGGCGGAAACGTGCTCGCGCCGGGGCCGGAACCGGCCGAGATCCGGCACATGACGGACTCGGGCGGCTACGTCGGCACGCCCACCCCGCACATCGACGGCACCGTCTGGTTCGGCCCGGTCCTCCGGGCCGTCCCGCGCGGCGAGGAGGCGGCCCGTCTCTTCGACAGCGTCCGCACCCTGGCCACCCACCCCGACATCTTCGAACTCAAGCGCACCCGCACCGGCAGGCTGTCCTTCGGCTGAGCCGGCCGCGGCCGCCGGCGGGGGAACCGGCGGGCGTCAGCGCGTCAGCAGGGCACCGATCACCGACGGGTGCTTCAGATAGTCGAGGACGCCGTGCGGCCACAGCGGCGCGATGCTGATGTCGGGCAGCTCCTCGACCCCGGTGAAGACACGCCCCAGTTCCCCCTTGGGGATGGCCACGAAGTCGCCCCGGTCGGCGACGTTCACCCACCGCCGCACGTTCGGCGGCCGGACGCCGCGGCCGTCCCGGGGGCCCGGAACGAGCCGGTGGAAGATCGCGTGGGGGAGGGCCAGCGGGGAGCCCAGCGTGAGCAGCAGCCGCACGTCCAGTTCGTCCGCCAGCTCGTGCAGCGTCTCGTAACCGACCACGCTGCCCAGCGAGTGCGCCACCACGACCTCCGGCCGGTGCCGCAGCAGCGCCTCCCGCACCCGCTGCCGCACGGGTTCGCGTCCGCCGGTGAAGTATCGCGTCACCTCCGGGAAGAACAGCCGCACGGTCCGTTCGACCACGGCCGGCCGCTGCCCGGTGCGCTGCGCGACCTGGCCGCAGATCCAGCGCAGCCAGCCCGTCGCCCGCCCCTGGACACCGGCCGTGTCCACACCCCAGGCCAGCGCCCACTGCTCCACCAGGGCGAGTTCGGCGTCCTCGAGCGTGTCGCTCTGCCGCTCACTGCGCAGCAGGTCCGCGTAGTACGCCGTCTCCAGGTCCAGTCCGGGGACGCGGGGGCCGAGTGCGGCCAGCCAGTCGTCACGCAGCCGCTTGCCGCCCAGGGCCGGTGTGGTGTCGGCGGCCTTGTAGTTGCGGACGCCGTGAATGCCGAGTACGCGGGTCATCGGGGCGGGGCCTCCCGGTCGGTGAGGGCGCAACTGTAGGTCGCCATCGCTCCGTTCACGACGACGTACACCCGGTCGTTGCCGGCGAAGCCCACGGAGCCGTCGAGGTCGGGCTCGCCGGGGAGCGGAATGCGTCGATGCGGGCGCAGGGTTGTGGCATCCCAGAGCGTCAGGAACCAACCACCGCCGCGTTGTTCCGTCACCAGCGCCGCGAAGAGCTTTCCGTCCGGGGAGAAGACGGGCGGCTCGGCCGGCCGCCCCGCCAGGTCCAGTACCGCGGGCTCCGAAAGCTCCAGCGACCCGGTCCGGTACACGTACAGCCGACGGTAGGCCCATGCCAGCAGGATGTCGCCGCCAGGGGCGAGAACCAGGCGCAGTGTGGGCTCGTCGTGCGGCCGGCTCGCCACTGGCCTGCCGGTGGCGGGGTCGAGGAGCCGCAGCACCTGGCGGTCCTGGTCGAAGGCGGCGAGGAAGCGGCCGTCCGGGGCGGCGACGACACGGTCGGGCGAGAAGCGTGCCAGGCCGGCTGCGTGTGCCGGGTCGGCGGAGGACGGCCACACCCGCAGGTGCCCGTCGTTGTGCCCGCTGACCAGTACGCCGGTCACCGGATGCACGGCCACCGCCGACGCCCTGGAACCACCGAGCGGGAAGCTGTTCACGATACGGGCCGACCGCAGCTCGATGAGTTGCAGCGACCTTCTGCTGCTGACCGCCAGGACGGACCCGCCGAAGCTGAACGCCAGAGCATTCACGGGGTCGTCCGGAGGCATCTCCGGTCCCCGCGCCAGGTCCTCCACGGACCCCAGCGAGAGGCCGGACACCGAGTGCGTCACCAGTCGGCCGTCGGGCGCGAAGGCGGTGGGTGGCGCGAATCGCTCCCTCGGCAGAGGAGTCCAGTGGTCGCCCTCCGGTTCCCACAGGCCGACCACTCCGGAGACGCACACCGCCAGCCGGCGGCCGTCGGGGCTGAAGGACAGGCTCTGCACGCGCTGCACATCCTCGGCGCCGGTGCTGGGGCCGCGGCGTGCCACCTCCACCGGACCGCCGTCCCCCTTGACGTCCCAGACGGAGACGCCGAGTTCCTGACTGCCCACGGCCAGCCAGCGGCTGTCGGGAGAGAAGACCAGCGTGGTCGGTGTGCCCGTCCACACCGACCACGGCGGGCCGGCGGGCGCCCGACGGCGTACGTCCCAGAGCTGGATGTTCTGAGCGGAGGCAGCCCTGGCCAGAGCGAGCAGACCACCGTCCGGCGAGAAGGCGACGATGCTCGTCCCGGGACGCTGCTTGCTGCCGAGTGCGGGAACGACGGGCTGCCAGGTCTCCGTCTCCAGCAGCTGCACTCCCTCGGCGGTGGCGACGGCGAGCAGATCACCGGCCGGAGAGAACGCGATGTCGTGCACCGCGTTGCCCGAGACCTCGATGAACCGGCTGCGTGCGGCGGCCTGCCCGCCCCGCGACCACAGCAGCGCATCCCCTCCGGCACCTGCCTGTACGGCGGTGTCCCGGGCGATCCGCACAAAGCGCTGCCGCAGCTCCGGCATCCCCAGCCGGTCCGCGTCGAAGGCCAGGACGGAGGCACGGTCGGACGGGGAGCGCAGCCGGGCGTGCGTGGCCCAGGAGGCGCTCAGCAGCCGCAGATGGTCGTCGGCGGGCGAGGCACTCACGAAGTCGAGCGCGCGGTGGTCGCCCTTCAGGCCGAAACGGACCACGAAGTACGGATCGCCGAGCAGGCGCTCGGCCCAGTCCGCCGCCTCGGCCCGGGCGACGTGTGCCAGGGCGTGGCGCAGGACGTACGGCTCGGTCTCGGCGCTTTCCCAGGTGTCGGTGTCGGTGTCCGTGGCGGCATCCGCCGTGAAGGGGCGGACGAGTTCCTCCAGCAGCCTGCGTTCGAGCTGCACGCTCTCGGCCTCGGAGAGCGGATCCTCGCTCACCGGATGCCGGCGCAGGTAGTCACCGAGCCCCTGATGGAACAGGCGGTACAGCGTGTCGCCGCTGTCCGGGTCGGTGCCGTACCGCAGGAAGGGAGCGGCCTCCTGCAGAGTCGCCCGGAGCCACTCGTCGTCGACGCCGCCGGCCTCGAGGGCCGCGAGACAGCGCCGCAGGGTCGTGCGTGGCATGCCGTCACCGTGGGACCGGGCCAGTACGGACAGGACGGGACGCAGGTACGGGTAGTCGCGCCGCCGGACCTTGAGGATCGACTCCAGCAGTGCGGGCAGGTCCGCCGAGGCGGACTTCGCGTAGGCGTCCGCACTCACCTCGTCCCGCGGCGGATAACGCAGCGTCAGCAGATAGTGCACGTACAGGCCGGCGAGGAGGAACGGGCCCCAGGGGCCCTGCGACGACGGCCCGCCCGCGATGTGCCGCGCGCCCTTCTTGGCGAGGAGGGGCACGAACTCGGCGGACTCACCGTTCGCGTAGGGCTCGCGAACCGACAACAGACGCTCGATGTAGTGCCGTACGTCCTCTTCGACCGTCCGGCTCTCGGCCGCGTCCAGGTCGATCTCGTCCGCGGCGATGTCCGCCGCGCCCTCGAGGGCCGGCAGCGCGGTCACCACCTCGCGTCGGCCGCCGAGGACGATCCGGCACGGGGCCGAGCGTCCCAGCAACTGGGCCACCAGACGCAGCACGGCCTCGGGCTCGGTGCTCTCGTCCACGGCGTCGAGCACGATCACGCAGGGCGTGGCCAGCCCTGCCAGAGCGTGATGCAGACGGCTTGCCGACAGCATCTGGTCGAAGGCCGGATCAGCCGCTTGCTGGGACACCGCCCCCGTGCCCAGACCGGCCCGCTCCGCGATCGCGTCGATCACCTGCCGCACCGTGCGCTGCCGCGCATGGACGGCCACCAGGCCGGGCACCTCCGGCAGGTCCCGTCCGGCCGGTTCCCACAACTCGCGGAACCGGTGCCGCAGTCGCGGATCACCGGCGCAGACGATGACGCCGAGCAGCGCGGACTTCCCGGCGCCCGCGGCTCCCGTCACCGTCAGCAGAGGTGCGTCGCCGTCGAGCCACCGCAGGTACTGCCCGAGTTCCGCCGCCCGGCCGGAGAAGAAGCCGGTGCTCGTGTCCGTGGACACCAGCCCCCGGCCCGACGCCCGGTCGACGAAGTAGCGCGTGTCGTCCAGGTGCCGGGGCCCGCCGGATCCCGTCCCCGGGCCTTCGCCCGGCACATATCCCAGCGACCGGTGGTGCAGGTGGACCTGCTCGGCCGTGAGCGAGGCCAGCCGGGGGTTGGGCAGGAACGGCCAGTCGGCGTCGCCCTGTTCGATGCTGAAGCCCATCGAGAAGCGGCGCGGCGGCTGCTCGGAGCGGATCACCCGGATCAGTTCGCGGACGAAGCGGCTGAACGGGACGGACTCCTCGTCCAGGGCGAGGTCCCGGTCGGCCAGCCGGTGCAGTGCCGCGGCGATCCAGCGGCTGAACTGCCCTCGTTCCGTCGGCGTGTCGCTGACCGACGCTCCGAGGGCCCAGACACCTCGGTCGGTGTCCAGCTCGGTGAACGGCTGGCGTCCGGTGGCGGTGCCGGCCGAGCAGGTGTCGACGAGGAAGACCACGCGGTGCCGCATGCCGCCGCGTTCGATCTCCCGCTGGGCCTTCTCGATCCACCGGTCGACGTCCACCTCGCGGTTGTCGCGGGCGACGAAGGAGAGACGGCGGGTGCGGTCGATGAGGCCGTGCCCGATCAGATGCACCACGAGGACGTCGAAGGAACCGGTGCCCTCGACGAGCCGTTCGCGCAGCAGCGACTCGATCTCGCTCTCGGTGGCGTCCAGCGAACGTTCCACCGTGGCGTGCAGGCGGCGGAACGCCCGCGCGACCTCGTCCATCCGGTCCTGGACGAACCCGAGCTCCTCCAGCTCGCCGCCCTCGTCGAAGCTGCCGACCCCGATCGACAGCAGCGCCACCGCGGGCGCACCCCGGTGCTGGGCTGATCGGTCCAACAGCTCTCCTGCGCACGTCAGTCGGCACAGCACCGGAGCCCCGCACCCCGGTGTGGTCCTCCCGACGCTACCCGATCAACCGCTCACGGACAGCTCGACGGACAGCCTGCGCGGGGGCATGCGGAAGACGTGCCGCGCCTCTCACGCCCCGACGGCCGTCAGCACCGGCACCCGGCCCTCGTCATAACGGGCCAGCAGCAGGCGGGCCACCTCCGGGGCCGGGCCCAGGACACCGGCGAGGAGATCGGCCTCGGCGGCGCCCCGGGCGATGCGGTCCGGGAGGAAGCCGGGGGCGAGCACGTAGGGGGCGACGGCGACACGCTCGCAGCCCAGGTCGCGCAGCTCGCGCACCGCGTCCTCGGTGCGGGGAAGGGATGCGGAGGCGAACGCAGGCCGCACGGCGCACCAACCGGTGTGCCGCCACTCCCGCGCGATGTCTGCGATCACTGCGATCGCCTCCGGGTCGGTGGACCCCGCCGAGGCCAGTACGACCCCGGTCGAGGACTTGTCGGCGGGGCTCAGGCCCGCCTCGTAGAGCCGGCGCTCCAGCGCCGCGAGCAGCAGCGGGGAGGGGCCGAGGACGTCCGCCTGGCGGATGCGCAGCCGGGCGGGGGCCTCGGCCAGGACGGCCGGGATGTCGGCCTTCGCGTGGAAGGCGCGGGTCAGCAGCAGCGGGAGGGCGACCACGTCACGGACGCCCTCCGCCGCCAGGGACTCCAGCACCCCCGGCACCGAGGGCACGTTGAAGTCCAGGAAGCCGGTCTCCACGCGCAGCCCGGGGCGCAGCTCGCGGACCCGGCGCACCAGGGCGTGCACGGTCGCGGCATGCCGCGGGTCGCGGCTGCCGTGGGCGACGACGAGGAGGACCGGCTGCATCGCCATCAGCTCTTCACCAACAGGCCGCGGCTGCGCAGCACCCACCGCTCCAGCGGGCTGAAGATCAGCAGGTCGATGGCGATGCCGACGGTGAGGATGAGCAGGATGGCCTCGAACACCATGGCCATGTCGCTGGCGTTGCGGCCGTTCTCCAGCAGCTGGCCGAGGCCGATGCCCAGGTCGGGGAAGGAGGCGATGATCTCCGCGGCCATCAGGGAGCGCCAGGAGAACGCCCAGCCCTGCTTCAGGCCGCCCACATAGCCGGGCAGGGCGGCCGGCAGCACGATGTGCCAGGTGCCCTTGAGACCGGTGGCGCCCAGGGTGCGGCCCGCGCGCAGGAACAGCGGCGGCACCTGGTCGACGCCGGAGACCAGGCCGTTGGCGATGGAGGGGACGGCGCCGAGCAGGATGACGGCGTACATCATCTGGTTGTTCAGGCCGAGCCAGATCACGGCGGGGGGCACCCAGGCGACCGACGGCAGGGACTGAAGGCCGGTCAGGATCGGGCCGATGGCCGCCCGCACCACCTTCACCCGGGCCACCAGCAGGCCGAGCGGGGTGCCGATGAGCAGCGCGAAGCAGAAGCCGAGCAGGCCGCGCGAGACGCTGGTCCAGATGTAGCCGAGCAGTTCGCCCTGGAGCCACGCCTGGCGCAGCACCTCCCACACGGCGCCGGGCGAGGGCAGCTTGGTCGGGTCGTCGACGACCTTGAAGGAGATCAGCGCCTGCCACACCGCCAGGACGAGGGCGATGGCGACCACGGGCGGCAGGATCTTCTCGGTGAAGGTCTGCCGCAGCGGCTTGCGCCGGGTCTGCACGGTCTCCAGGGCGTCCAGGCCCGCCTCCAGGCCGGCGAGGTCCGAGGCCTCGCCGGGGCTCCTGGCGTCCTTGACGTCCTGGGTGGTCTCAGTGCTGGCCATGGCGGCGGATCTCCCCCCGGAGCTCTTCGGTGATCTCGACGGACAGCTCCGCGACCGCGGTGTCCTCGATGCGGCGCGGATGCGGAATGTCCACCCGCCACTCGCGGGCGATCCGGCCCGGCCGGGACGACAGCAGCACCACGCGCTGGGCGAGCCGCACGGCCTCGCGCACGTTGTGCGTCACGAACAGCACCGACAGCCGGGTCTCGCGCCAGATGCGGGTCAGCTCGTCGTGCAGCACGTCGCGGGTGATGGCGTCCAGCGCCGCGAACGGCTCGTCCATCAGCAGCAGCTTGCTCTCCTGGGCGAGCGCGCGGGCCAGGGCGACCCGCTGGCGCATACCGCCGGACAGCTCGTGCACCCGCTTGCGGTGCGCGCCCTTCAGCCGCACCAGCTCCAGCAACTCCTCGGCGCGTTCGCGCCGCTCGGACTTCGGCACGCCGCGCAGCTTCAGGGCGAGTTCGATGTTCTTGCCCGCGGTCAGCCAGGGAAAGAGGGCGTGCTCCTGGAACATCAGGGCGGGGCGGCCGTCGGTGGTGATGGTGCCGGCGCTGGGCCGGTCCAGGCCCGCGACCAGGTTGAGCAGCGTGGACTTGCCGCAGCCGGAGGCACCCAGCAGGGTCACGAACTCGCCCGGTGCGACATCGAGGCTGATGTCGTCCAGCACGAGCTGGCGGCCGGCCGGTCCGTCGAACGACTTGGAGATGTGCTCGATGCGCGCGGCGTGCGAGACCTCGGTCCGCTGACCGTCGTCGGCCTTGGCGAGCGTGGTGGCCATGGTCGTCACCTCCTGGGACTCTTCGGGGATGCGGGCTGTCCGGCACCGAGGCCGGCGTCGTCGAAGGGGGGTTCGCCCTCAGCCTCGAGGAGCTTGTTGAGGAGCGTGAGGTCGTAGATGCCGGTGAGGTCCGGCTGCTCGAGCAGGCCGGCCTCGACGGCGTGGTCGGCCTGCCGGCCGAGGGTTCGGGCCAGCGGGTCGTCGGTGAACCGGATCGACTCCCACGCCGGGTCCAGCACCTCGTCCGGCAGGGCCTTGCCGGCGTCGGCGGCCAGCTGCTCGTTGGCGGCGGCCTTGGCCTGCTCCGGGTGGGCGTTGATCCAGCGGTTGGTCTCCAGGGAGGCCCGCAGCACCGCCTCGACGGCCTTCGGGTGCTCCTTCAGGAATTCCTGCCGGACCACGATGTTGGTGATGACGAACTCCTCGTCCGGCCACAGCGAGGCCTCGTCGAGGAGCACCTTGCCGCCCTCGGCGACCAGTTTGGACGCGGTGGGCTCCGGCACCCAGGCGCCGTCGACGGACCCGGACCGGAAGGCGTCGGGGGTGACCTTGTTGTCGCTGCGCACGACGGTGACGTCGCCCCTGCCGCTGAGCGGGTCCACGTCCCAGCCCTGCTCGGACGCCCAGTGCAGGAACGCCACGTCCTGGGTGTTGCCGAGCTGCGGGGTGGCGATCCGCTTGCCCCTGACGTCCTTCGGCGACGTCACCTTTCCGGGGTCGACGACGAGCTTCACCCCGCCCGACGCCGAGCCGCCGATGATGCGCAGGTTGGTGCCCTGCGACTTGACGTAGCCGTTGATCGCGGGGGAGGGGCCGATCCAGCCGATGTCGATGGAGCCCGAGTTGAGCGCCTCGATCTGCGAGGGGCCCGCGTTGAACACCGCGTAGCGTGCCTCGGTCGCGCCGAGCGCCTTCTGGAAGAAGCCCTTGTTCTTGCCGACCAGGGCGGTGCCGTGGGTGAGGTTGCCGAAGTGGCCGATCCGCACCGCGTCGAGACCGTCGGTCTTCCGGGCGCCGGCGGCGATCGCGGTGCTGCCGTGGTCCTTCGCCTGGGACCCGTAGCCGCAGGCGGCCAGGGCGAACAGCGGCAGCACGGCCAGCACCGCGAGGACGCGGCGCAGGGCGGTCGTGGCAGGCACCAGGGGTTTCCTCTCGCCAGGCCCGGCGGTCACGTACCGGCGTCGGTACGCGGCCGGGAGTCGGCAGGTTTTCGTCTACGGCGGTGGGGTGTGCGCGGGCCGGGACGGTCCGCGCGGCTCATCGCGCACATCGGGCCACCCCGCCCTGGCCGCTGCCCAGCGCACCACTGCCGACACGCCCGCCCTCCTTGGCGAACGTGGCGAAGTAGTCGCGGCAGCCGGCCGGATGCATGCTCAGAAGTCCCACCCGTCGTCCTCGGCGTCGTCCTTGACGGGCTCCGGGGCGGCGAAGGACTCGCCGACCATGCCGGCGGTGAGCGTGGTGCCGTCGCCGGGGTCGATCAGGATGAACGAACCGGTGCGCCGGGAGTCGGAGTAGGAGTCGGCGGGCAGCGGCTCGGCGGTGCGGATCTTCACCCGGCCGATGTCGTTGGCGACCAGTCTGCCCGGGTGCGGGTGCAGCGAGAGGTCGTCCAGGGTCAGCCGGGACGGGATGTCCTTGACGATCGCCTTGACCGTGCGCGTGCCGTGCTTGATCAGCACCCGGTGGCCGACGGTCAGCGGCTCGTCGGCGACATGGCACACCGTCGCCTCCAGATCCTGCGTGGTCGCCGGGGCGTCCTTGGCAGGGACGATCAGGTCGCCGCGGGAGATGTCGATGTCGTCGGCGAGCAGCAGCGTCACCGACTGCGGCGTCCAGGCGATGTCGACGGGCTTGCCCAGCAGGTCGATCCCGGTGATCGTGGTCGACCGCCCGGACGGCAGCACCGTCACCTCGTCGCCCACCCGGAAGGTGCCGGCGGCGATCTGCCCGGCGTAGCCGCGGTAGTCGGGCAGCTCCGCGCTGCGCGGGCGGATGACGTACTGCACGGGCAGCCGGGCGTGGCAGTGCGCCAGGTCGTGGCTGACCGGCACGGTCTCCAGGTGCTCCAGGACGGTGGGACCGCCGTACCAGTCCATGTGCGCGGAAGGTTCCACGACATTGTCGCCGACCAGCGCGGAGATCGGGATGGCGGTGACCTCGGGCACGCCCAGTTCGGTGGCGTAGGCGGTGAACTCCTTCGCGATCTGCGCGAACACCGGCTCCCGGTAGCCGACCAGGTCCATCTTGTTGACCGCCAGGACGACGTGCGGCACGCGCAGCAGCGCGGCGATGGCGGCGTGCCGGCGGGTCTGCTCGACGACGCCGTTGCGGGCGTCGACCAGGATCACCGTCAGCTCGGCGGTGGAGGCGCCGGTGACCATGTTCCGGGTGTACTGCACATGGCCGGGGGTGTCGGCGAGGATGAACCGCCGCCGGGGGGTGGCGAAGTAGCGGTAGGCCACGTCGATGGTGATGCCCTGCTCCCGCTCGGCGCGCAGCCCGTCGGTGAGCAGGGCCAGGTCCGGTCCCTCCTGGCCGCGGCTGAGCGAGGCGCGCTCCACGGCCTCCAGCTGGTCGGCCAGAACCGACTTGGAGTCGTGCAGCAGCCGCCCGACCAGCGTGGACTTGCCGTCGTCGACGGAACCGGCGGTGGCGAACCGCAGCAGAGTGGTGGCCGAGAGAGCCTCGGTCGTGGTGGTGCTCATGTCTAGAAGTACCCCTCGCGCTTGCGGTCCTCCATCGCGGCCTCGGACAGCTTGTCGTCGGCGCGGGTGGCGCCGCGCTCGGTCAGCCGGGAGGCGGCGATCTCGGTGATCACCTTCTCGATCGTGTCGGCGTCGGAGTCCACCGCGCCGGTGCAGGACATGTCGCCCACGGTCCGGTAGCGCACCAGCCGCTTCTCGACGACCTCGCCCTCCTTCGGGCCGCCCCACTCGCCCGCCGTCAGCCACATCCCGTTGCGCCGGAACACCTCACGTTCATGGGCGAAGTAGATGGCCGGCAGCTCGATGCGCTCGCGGGCGATGTACTGCCACACATCCAGCTCGGTCCAGTTCGACAGCGGGAAGACCCGCACATGCTCGCCGGGGGCGTGCCGGCCGTTGTACAGATTCCACAGCTCCGGACGCTGCCGGCGCGGATCCCACTGCGAGAACTCGTCCCGCAGGCTGAACACCCGCTCCTTGGCGCGGGCCTTCTCCTCGTCCCGGCGCCCCCCGCCGAACACGGCGTCGAACCTCTCGCTCTGGATCTTCTCCGTCAGCGGCAGCGTCTGCAGCGGGTTGCGTGTGCCGTCCGGGCGCTCCTTGAGCACCCCCCGGTCGATGTAGTCCTGCACCGAGGCCACGTGCAGCCGCAGACCGTGCCGGGCCACCGTGCGGTCCCGGTAGTCGATGACCTCGGGGAAGTTGTGCCCGGTGTCCACGTGCAGCAGCGCGAACGGCACCGGCGCCGGGGCGAACGCCTTCAACGCCAGATGCAGCATGACGATGGAGTCCTTGCCGCCGGAGAACAGGATCACCGGGTTCTCGAACTCCCCCGCCACCTCACGGAAGATGTGCACCGCCTCGGACTCCAGCGCGTCCAGGTGGGAGAGCGCGTACGGGCTCTCGGTGTCCTCGGTGACGGTCGTGACGCTCGTCGTCATGCCAGTCCCTTCTCGCTCAGCAGCGCGAAAACCGACGCCGCGGACTCCTGCACCGTCTGGTGCTGCGACTCGATGCGCAGGTCGGGTGCCTCGGGCTCCTCGTAGGGGTCGTCCACCCCGGTCAGGCCGGTGAGTTCCCCGGCGGCCTGCTTGGCGTACAGGCCCTTGACGTCGCGGACGGAGCACACCTCGACCGGGGTCGCCACATGCACCTCCACGTACGGGGTCCCGTTCGCCTCGTGACGCTTGCGCACCGCGTCCCGGCTGTCCGCGTACGGCGCGATCACCGGCACCAGCGCCACGACGCCGTTGCGGGCGAGCAGTTCGGCGACGAACCCGATGCGCTGCACATTGGTGTGCCGGTCCTCACGGCTGAAGCCGAGGCCCGCGGAGAGGAACTCGCGGATCTCGTCGCCGTCGAGCACCTCGACGCGGCGGCCCTGTTCGCGCAGCCGGCCGGCCAGCTCGTACGCGATGGTGGTCTTGCCGGCGCTCGGCAGACCCGTGAGCCAGACGGTGGCTCCGGTCGTCACGTGGTTCTCCTGAAGCTCGGTGGTCGTCATGGCTCAGCCGTGCAGTCCGCACTCGGTCTTGGCGCGGCCCGCCCAGCGGCCTGCGCGCGGGTCCTCGCCCTCGAGCACCCGGCGGGTGCAGGGCGCGCAGCCGACGGAGGCGTAGCCGTCCATCAGCAGCGGGTTGGTCAGTACGCCGTGCTCGGCGACGTAGGCGTCCACGTCGTCCTGGGTCCAGCGGGCGATGGGGGAGATCTTGACCTTCTGCCGCTTGGCGTCCCAGCCGACGACCGGGGTGTTCGCCCGGGTGGGGGACTCGTCGCGGCGCAGGCCGGTCGCCCACGCCTGGTAGCCCTTCAGGCCCTCCTCCAGCGGCTGCACCTTGCGCAGCTTGCAGCACAGGTCGGGGTCCCGGTCGTGCAGCCCGGGGCCGTACTCGGCGTCCTGCTCGGCGACGGTCTGCCGGGGCGTCAGGGTGATGACGTTGACATCCATGACGGCCGCGACCGCGTCCCGGGTGCCGATGGTCTCCGGGAAGTGGTAGCCGGTGTCGAGGAACACCACGTCGACGCCGGGCAGGGCGCGCGAGGCGAGGTGGGCGACCACCGCGTCCTCCATCGAGGAGGTCACGCAGAAGCGCTTGCCGAACGTCCCGGCGGCCCACTGCAGGATCTCCAGCGCGGAGGCGTCCTCGAGGTCCCGGCCCGCCTGCTCGGCGAGCGCCTTCAACTCCTCGGCGCTGCGCTCTTCCTGAACGGCCGTCATATCCGCTCCCCTCCCGTGTCGGATCGCCCGAGACCCCGGCTCAGCAGCCCGAGGAACTTCAGCCGGAAGGCCCGGTTGCAGGCCCCGCACTCCCAGGCGCCGTGCCCGCCGTCGGCGGCCTCGCTGGGCCGCAGGTCCTCGTCGCCGCAGTACGGGCAGTAGAAGGGCGCCGCGCGCTCGCTCATGACAGGGCCTCCTCGGAGGCGCGGCTCACCCAGGCGGCGAACCGCTCGCCGTCCTCGCGCTCCGCCTGGAAGCGCTTGAGCACCCGTTCGATGTAGTCCGGCAGCTCGGCCGCGGTGACCTTCAGTCCGCGCACCTTGCGGCCGAAGCCCGGCTGCAGGCCGAGCGCGCCGCCGAGGTGCACCTGGTAGCCCTCGACCTGCTCGCCCTGGTCGTTCAGGACCAGCTGGCCCTTGAGACCGATGTCCGCCACCTGGATACGGGCGCAGGCGTTGGGGCAGCCGTTGAGGTTGATGGTGAGCGGCTCGTCGAAGTCCGGCAGGCGGCGCTCCAGTTCGTCGACGAGTGAGGCGCCGCGCGCCTTGGTCTCGACGATGGCGAGCTTGCAGAACTCGATGCCGGTGCAGGCCATGGTGCCGCGCCGGAACGGGGAGGGCCTGGCGCTGAGGTCGAGCGCCTCCAGGGAGTCGAGCAGCGAGTCGACCCGGTCCTCCGCCACGTCCAGGATGATCATTTTCTGCTCGACCGTGGTGCGCACCCGGCCCGAGCCGTGCGCCTCCGCCAGGTCGGCGATCTTGGTGAGGGTGGTGCCGTCCACCCGGCCGACGCGCGGGGCGAAGCCGACGTAGTAGCGGCCGTCCTTCTGCCGGTGCACACCGATGTGGTCGCGCCAGCGGGACACCGGCTCCTCGGGCGCCGGACCGTCGATGAGCTTGCGCCCCAGGTACTCGTCCTCCAGCACCTGGCGGAACTTCTCGGCGCCCCAGTCGGCGACCAGGAACTTCAGCCGGGCCCGGTTGCGCAGCCGGCGGTAACCGTAGTCGCGGAAGATCGACAGCACGCCCTCGTAGACGTCGGGGACGTCCTCCAGCGGCACCCAGGCGCCCAGCCGCACGCCCAGCTTGGGGTTGGTGGACAGGCCGCCGCCGACCCACAGGTCGAAGCCGGGGCCGTGCTCGGGGTGCCGGACGCCGACGAAGGCGACGTCGTTGATCTCGTGCACCACGTCCAGCGACGGCGAGCCGGAGATCGCGGTCTTGAACTTCCTGGGGAGGTTCGAATAGGCCTTGTTGCCCAGGACCCGGCGCTTCATCTCCTCCAGCGCCGGAGTGCCGTCGATGATCTCGTCCTCGGCGATGCCGGCGACCGGCGAGCCGATCATCACGCGCGGGGTGTCGCCGCAGGCGGTGACGGTGGACAGGCCGACGCTCTCCAGCCGGTCCCAGATCTCGGGCACGTCCTCGATACGGATCCAGTGGTACTGGACGTTCTGCCGGTCGGTGATGTCGGCGGTGCCGCGCGCGAACTCCTGGGAGATCTCCCCGATGACGCGCAGCTGCTGGGTGGTGAGCGCGCCGCCGTCGATGCGCACCCGCATCATGAAGTAGCGGTCGTCCAGCTCCTCCGGCTCCAGGATCGCGGTCTTGCCGCCGTCGATTCCGGGCTTGCGCTGGGTGTACAGGCCCCACCAGCGCATCCGGCCGCGCAGATCGCTGGGGTCGATGGAGTCGAATCCGCGCTTGGAGTAGATCGTCTCAATGCGTGTCCGCACATTGAGACCGTCGTCGTCCTTCTTCACCTGCTCGTTGCCGTTGAGCGGGGTGAAGTGCCCCGCGGCCCACTGGCCCTCACCGCGGTGACGGCTCGCCTTGCGGCGGGGAGTCGCGGTGGCAGGCTTCTGCGCGGCGGCAGGCTTCTGCGGGGTGGCGGCCATGGCTGATACGTCCTTCGGGACAGGCGGGAAAAGCGGCTCTGACCAGCGCTGATCGGGCGCGCGGACAGATTCGCGCGTCATTGCGCGGGGGAAAGCGGGAGAGAATGCCGGGAGATGCTGGAGGTGGTCTCAGCGCGCCGGACAGATGGCGCTGGACATGCGGCCGAGGTCGACGTGCCGCCGACTCACCAAGGCGATCCCAGTTCCAGGCATGGCGGAAGCGTGTCACGGCGATCTGGACACAGTCCACCTTCGTCCAACATGCGGACACCCTTGTCCCGTAGAACGAGACAAGGGTGTCCTTGGTCACATGCCGCGCAGGCGGTCTTGCCGGAGCAGGTCAGGCGGGGTATGCACCCGGCCACGGACCCGGAGTGGGGACCTCCGGTTCTTCCTCGGTCCTGGTGTCGAAGAGGCGGAAGCCCCGGCGCAGGTAGTTGTCCATCGCGTACTCGCCGTCCTTGCTGCAGGTGTGCAGCCACACCCGCCGCGTCGGTTTCAGACCGGGCCACCGATCGGCCAGGTCCCAGGCGCGCGCGGTCCCGTAGGACAGCAGGTGCCCGCCGATGCGTCGGCCGCGGAAGGCGGGGATCAGCCCGAAATAGACGATCTCCACATTGCCGTCGTCCTGCGCCTCGAGCTCCACATAACCCGCCGGCGTGCCCCGGTCGTAGGCCACCCAGGTCTCCACGCCCGGCCGGTCCAGCTGCTCCTGCCACTGCCGGTACGTCCAGCCCAGCCGGTCCGTCCAGCGGATGTCGCCGCCCACCGAGGCGTACAGGAACCGGCTGAACTCCGGCGAGGGCACCTCGGAGCGCACGATCCGCACCTCACCGTCCGGCTCGGCGGCCGGCACGAGATCGGTGGGCGCGGTCTGCTCCAGGGACCAGGTGGTCACAACGATGCTCGTCATGCCGAAAGGGAACCATCCGGCACACACCCGTGTCGAACGCCTGATCCCACCGGGTCCCGGTCAGGTGCGGTCCAGCGAGGCCAGCGGGAAGGCGAACAGCGTCCGGCCGGACCGGGCCCAGACCTCGCCGGTCGACTGCCACAGCGCCAGCGGCGCCGGCGGACCGCTCCAGCAGCGGAGCGTCTCGTCCCGCCCGCACCGGGTGGGCTCCGCCCCCTCGGTGTCCTGCCGCCACAGCGTGCCCCGCTCGTCCGTCTCTCCGCCGGCCTCGCTCAGATACCAGTCCGAACGGTAGGACAGCACGCCGTGCACATCGTCCAGGCGGGTCTCATAGGCCTTCGCCGCCCTGGTGCGCAGCACCGAGTCCGTGGCGAGCAGGCCCGTCCGCTCCGGGTCGCCGCTGAAGTCGTAGCGCCACAGCCGGGTCGGACCCCCGCCGCCCCGCTCGTACGTCACCAGGCTGTCCGGTGCGGTGCTGCGGTCCAGGGAGATGCCACCCGGCCGCGGCGCGCCGGCACCGGGCTCCGCCCGGTAGGAGGCCACGGCGGGCAGGACCCACCGCGCTCCGGCCGCGGACCAGCCGCCCGGCACCCGGCCCACCCGCGGGCCGTCCACCGTGGCCCGCTGGATCCGGCCCATGTCGTACACGTACAGCACACGGTCGTCGCCGGGCCCGGCCGTCACCAGCAGCTTGTCCTGGTACCAGACCATCCCGGACACCGGAGAGCCCAGCGGGCGGAAGTCACGCCCGCCCTCGGCCGGCACGGCGAGCAGCGCCCAGGTATAGCTGAGGTCGTCGGCGTCGACCACGGCGACCCGGGCGAGGCTGCTGCCGTCCGGCGCGCCGGCGTTCTCGGCCCAGCCGGAGAGGATCACCCGGTGCTCGCCCCAGTAGCCGTCGTCGTCCGCGTCACCGGAGGTGGTGATCCCGCCGGGCCGCAGCCCCGTGGTGTCCGCGACGCCGAAGCAGTACGCGCGGGTGGCGTCCGGCTCCACCGGCAGCGCCCCGCGGTCCTGCTCCGGGCAGTCCCGCCCTTCGCGCAGCGCCCCGTCGCTGTCCTCCAGCACGGTGGTGACGCCGACGGGGCGGCCCATCTCCTCGGAGAGCCGGTCCAGCCACTGCTGCGGCACGGGTTCCTCGGTGAGCCGAAGCGGTTCGGTGTCCGCGGGCCTGGTGAGCGGTTTCAGGGCACCCGGGTCCCTGACATCGGTGGCCTGCGAGGCGCTGATCATGGTGGCGGCCGCGGTGAGCGCGAGGGCGGTCCCGGCCAGTACGGCACGCAGCGCTCTGCCGCGCCGGCGTCGGCGATGTCGGCCCCGATGCTTCATGACGTCCTCCCGAGGCGAGCCAACTGCATCCGCCGGTCTGCGGGTTGACCGGGGACCAGGTGGGGTGGCGGCCCGTAGGGGATGCTACGGCAGCGGGACGCCGAAGGGGACGAAGACCCTGGAAATATGCACAACGGCAACCGACGGCCCGCCCGTCCCGCGCGGCTGCCGGGAATACGCCGAGGTCAGGAAGCCGTCGTGGTCTTCCGGCCCCTGCCCAGGGCCGGCGATGTGGAGTGGGGCAGGAGATCACGGGGGTCGTCGGGCAGGAGGACGTCCACGTCGGCGTGGTCGGCGAAGCGGTACGGGCGGTGCTGGAGGAAGCCGCCCAGGTAGCGCCGTACCCGGGACATCTCCGCACGGACCGTCACCGTGCGGGCCCGGTCGCCGAAGACGTCCTCGGCGAGGCCGGCCGCGCTGCGGCCCGTGCGGTGCACCGCCAGCAGGTACAGCAGCTCCGCGTGGCGCGGGCTCAGCTCCCGCTTCCAGGACCCGGCACCGCCGGACACCTCCACCGTCCAGCGGCGCGGCGCCCGCAGGTCGAGGACGATCCGGGCCTGCCCCTCCGGCCCCGGCTCGTCCGCCGCCCGCACCAGCCAGCCGCCCGCCAGCGGTTCCAGCGAGCAGTGCCCCAGCGCCGGCAGCCAGTGCGTCCCCGCCGAAGGGGACTTGGGCAGCGAGACCCGCTCGGTGTACGGCATCCCGGTCACCGCGGCCGTCCACCCGTGCCGGTCCACCACCAGCGCCCGCCCCTCGATCCGGGCCAGCACCGGAGCCGCCACGGCCCGCAGCCGCTCCAGCGACTGCAGGTGCATCTCCCGCAGCCTCGCCTCGGCGAGCTTGGCGACCGAACCGACCCAGGACACCGTCGCCGGGTGCATGGTCTCCAGCGGGCCGCTGACGTCCACCACGCCGAGCAGCCGCCCGTCACGCGGGTCGGTGATGGGCGCCCCGGCGCAGGTCCAGCTGGCGTGCGAGCGGACGAAGTGCTCCGAGGCGAACACCTGCACCGGACGCCGGGCCACCGCGGGCGTGCCCACGCCGTTGGTGCCGACCACGTCCTCCCGCCAGTCCGCGCCCAGTTCGAAGCCGAGCCCGTCGGCCTTGCGCAGCACCGGCGCGCTGCCCTCCCGCCACAGCACCCGGCCCTCCTCGTCGGCCACCACCATGATGTGGTGGGCGACGTCCGCGACCGGCAGCAGGCCCTCGCGCAGCACCGGCAGCACATGCCGCAGCACCGACCGCTCCCGGCGCCGCTGCACCTCCTCGCGCGGCAGCAGACCCGACCGGAAGTCGTGCTCCGGATCGACCCCGCTGCGCAGCATCCGCTCCCAGGACTGCTCGATCACCGGGCGGGGCGGCACCGGGACCGGCTGCCCGGACAGCTTGGCGGAGCGGACCTCGTCCAGCACCCGCGCGGCGCGCGGCGCGTCGACCGCGGCCAGCCGCGTCACGTCCATCGGCGAGAGCGCCACGGGTCCTCCCCCTGGGATCCGTCACCTGCGATCCGTCACCTGCGATCCGTCCACAGTGCGGTGCGTCCATACTGCCGTGCGCCCGGGGCGGGAGGGCACAGCACGGACACAGTCAGCAGCAAGTTGCAACCCCTTGCAACCCTGGCGGCACGGCCCGCGGTGTTTGAAACTTGAGCGACGCCGTCCCCGAGCGGCGTTCACGGCTCGTCAAGGGGCCAGTACGGCAGGGGTGGTGCCGTGTCGGCGCAGCATCACCCCTGCCGTTCCCCCTGCGCCGTCCTCTCCGCCGGGCGCCGCCCGGCGAGCGCGGGCGCACGGTGGCGCGCCACGGCTCGACGCCCGGCTCCCCGCGCCCCCGTCCGGTCGCCCACGACCCGGCTGACCGGCCGTTCAGTCAACCGGGCCGGCCGATCTGTCCACCGGGCCGGTCGTTCAGTCCACCGGGCGGGCCCGGTCCACCACCGAGGCCAGATCCAGCGTGTGCGGCAGCGTCCCGAAGGCCAGGCCCGCGTCGCTGCCCAGCCGGGAGGCGCAGAACGCGTCCGCCACCTCCGGCGGAGCGAAGCGCACCAGCAGCGACCCCTGCAGCACCAGCGCCAGGCGTTCCGTCAGCCGGCGCGCCCGCGCCTGAGCACCCTGCAGATCGGCGAGGTCCGTCAGCAGCTCCCGGATCGCCGCGTCCAGACGGTGGTCCGCGCCACGGGCCTTTCCGACCTCCCGCAGATACGCGTCCAGGCAGGCCGGCTCACGGGTCAGGGCCCGCAGCACGTCGAGCGCCTGCACATTGCCCGCCCCCTCCCAGACCGAGTTCAGCGGCGACTCGCGGACCAGGCGCGGCAGGCCCGACTCCTCCACATAACCGTTGCCGCCCAGGCACTCCGCGGCCTCCACCACCAGCGGAGCGCACCGCTTGGTCACCCAGTACTTCGCCGCCGGCACCGCGATCCGCAGCAACGCCCGCTCCTGCTCCCCGCCGTCGTCGTACGCGGCGGCCAGGCGCAGCGCCAGCGTGGTCGCCGCCTCCGACTCCACGGCCAGGTCGGCCAGCACATTGCGCATCAGCGGCTTGTCGGCCAGCTTCCCCCCGAACGCCTCCCGGTGGGTGCAGTGGTGGACGGCCTGCGCCACGGCCTGCCGCATCAGGCCCGCCGAGCCGAGGACGCAGTCCAGGCGGGTCGCCGCGACCATCCCGATGATGGTGCGCACCCCGCGGCCCTCCTCGCCGACCCGGCGCGCCCAGGTGCCGTCGAACTCCACCTCGGCGGAGGCGTTGGACCGGTTGCCCAGCTTGTCCTTCAGCCGCTGGATGAGGAACACGTTGCGCGAGCCGTCCTCGAGCACCCTCGGCACCAGGAAGCAGGTGAGCCCGTCCGGCGCCTGCGCCAGCACCAGGAAGCCGTCCGACATCGGCGCCGAGCAGAACCACTTGTGCCCGGTCAGCTCGTAGGCGCCGTCCTCGGCGAGCCGCCGCGCCGCCGTGGTGTTGGCGCGCACGTCGCTGCCGCCCTGCTTCTCCGTCATGCCCATCCCGAACAGCACCCCGGCCTTCCGGTGCGCCGGGCGCAGACCGCGGTCGTAGACCCGGGACGCCAGCCGCGGCTCCCACTCGGCGGCCAGCGCGGGATCCGTGCGCAGCGCGGGCACGGCCGCGTGGGTCATCGACAGCGGGCAGCCGTTGCCCGCCTCGGCCTGCGTCCACACCACGAACGCCGCCGCCCGCCGCACATGCCCGCCCGGCCGGTCCCAGGCCGCGGTCAGTCCGGCCCCGACCCCCTTGCCGAGCAGCCGGTGCCAGGCCGGGTGGAAGTCGACCTCGTCGATCCGGTGCCCGTACCGGTCGTGGGTGCGCAGCCGCGGCGGGAAGCTGTTCGCCTGCGCCGCCCATTCCTGTACCTGCGCGGAGCCCGTGGTGCGGCCCAGCGCCGACAGCTCGGCCAGCCCCTCCTGCATCACCTCCGGGTCCAGATGCCGCTCCACGGCCTCCACCAGTGCGCGGTCGGCGGTGAAGACGTCGTACTGGACGAGCGGCGGAGCCTGATTGGTCACGGTGTGGGTGGTGCGCGCCATGTCTGCGAACCTACCCGGCCCGCGCCCACCTCACGGTGACCTGCGGATGAGGGTGACGCGGCGCGACGGATACCTTTGGTCCGTGCAGCAGGCAAGTGAACACCCCGACACCCCCTCCGGCCGCCTCCACCGTGCCCGGGCCCTCTACCGGAACGTCTCCAAGCGCCGGACCGCCTGGCTGCTGCTCAAGGACACCGTCAACTCCTGCATCGAGTACCGCATCCTCGGCCTCGCCGCCGAGGCCGCCTTCTTCACCCTGCTGTCGGTGCCCCCGCTGCTGCTCAGCGTGATCGGACTGCTCGGCTACGTCGACGCCTGGACCGGCGCCGAGACCATCCAGAGCCTGCAGCGCAATCTGCTCGACGCCTCCCGGACCGTGCTGTCCGACCGGGGCGTCACCCAGATCGCCGAGCCGATCCTGCGTGACGTGATAGAGGGCGGCCGGCCCGACATCATCTCGGTCGGTTTCCTGTTCGCCCTGTGGTCCGGCTCCCGCGCGGTGAACGTCTTCATCGACACCATCACCGTCATGTACGGCCTCGACGGGGTGCGCGGCATCGTCAAGACCCGCCTGCTGGCGTTCCTGCTGTTCATCGTGGCGCTGCTGATCGGCTCGGTCGCGCTGCCGCTGATGGTCGCCGGCCCGGACGCGGTGGTCCGCATCCTGCCCTGGTCCGCCACCGTGGTGCAGGTCCTCTACTGGCCGGTCGTGATCCTGCTGTCCATCGCCTTCCTCACCACGCTGTACCACGTGTCCGTGCCGGTGCGCTCACCGTGGATCGAGGACGTGCCGGGCGCGCTGGTGGCCCTCGCCATGTGGGTGTTCGGCAGCTTCCTGCTGCGTCTGTACCTCACCAACACCGTCGAGGGCCCCACCATCTACGGCTCCCTCGCGGCGCCGGTCGCCGTGCTGCTCTGGATCGGTGTGTCCGCGTTCGCGGTGCTGGTCGGGGCCGCGGTCAACGCCGCCATCGACCGCGTCTGGCCGGCCGCCGCCACGGCCGCCGCCCGTGAGGCCAACGAGCGGATGCGCCAGGCCCAGGTCGCCGAGTACGTGGCCCGCACCGCCGCGCTCGGCGAGTCCGGCCCCGACATGCCCTCCGAGTTCCCCGAGCGCTGGTCCCGCTTCCTCCCGCCGGACGACGTCACCTCCCGTCTGCGCGGCCACTCCGCCAAGAACATCCACGCCAGGAACGGGGAGCGGCGGGCGGGGGAGAAGCGGGAGACGGAGAAGAAGCACCGGGAGCAGGGGGAGGAGTGAACCTCCCGAGGCGCGGAGCCTCCAGCGGCGGCCCCGCCGCCCCGGACCGCCTCAGGCCGGCTTCCACGTACCCGCGGACGCCTCCTCCTGGACGAACGCCGTGAAGTCGCGCGGCTCCCGGCCCAGGATCTCGCGCACACCGTTCTCCACGTGAGCGTTGCGGCCGTCGAGGAGGCCGGCGAAGACCTCGGTGAGGAAGGCCGCCTCCTCGGGCGGTACGCCGAAGCCGCGCAGCGCCTCGCCGTAGTCCTCGGCGGGCACCGACCGGTACGTCAGCCGCCGCCCGGTCGCCGCCGCGATCTCCCCGACCGCCTCGCCGAAGGTCAGCAGCCGCGGACCCGTCACGGTCAGCACCCGGCCCGCGTACCGTTCCGCATCCGCCAGCGCGGCCACCACCACATCCGCGACGTCCCGCAGATCCACGAACGGCTCCGGCACCTCGCCCGCCGGGAACACCAGCTCCCCGCGCTCCCGCAGCTCCGCCACCAGCGGCCCCTCGCTGAAGTTCTGCGCGAACCACGCCGAGCGCACCACGGTCCAGTCGGCGCCGGACGCCCGCAGCGCCTCCTCGGTGGGCAGCGCCTGGTCCTCGCCGCGTGCCGACAGCAGCACCAGCCGCCGCGCCCCGAGCCCCACGGCCCGGCGCGCCAGCTCGCCCACCGTCTCGGCCGTGCCCGGCGCGCCGACGTCGGCCGGGTGCACCAGATACGCCGCGTCCGCGCCGCGCAGGGTGTCCGCCCAGGTCGCCGGGTCGGCCCAGTCGAAGCCGGTGGCGCGGGACGCCGCCCGCACCCCGAGCCCCGCCGCCGCGGCCGCCCGCGCCACCCGGCTTCCGGTACGCCCCGAGGCGCCGGTGACGACCACCGTCGGGCCGGCCGTCCCGCGCACGTTCCCTGTCATCCCGTTCCGCGCATTCCGCGATTCCTGTGTCATGCCATCGAGTCAACCGCCGCCGGGCACCCCCGCCCATGGCCGAACGGCTCATTCCCATACGCCCGCGTCTACGCTGACCCCATGGACGCACTCACCGGCCTGCTGGAAGGTCCGCGCGCCCGGGGCGCGTTCATGATCCGGGCCTGCTTCGACCCGCCCTGGGCGGTGCGCATCGAGGACGAGGCCCCGCTGTCGGTGATGCTGCTGGTCCGGGGCGAGGCCTGGCTCGTCCCGGACCGGGGCGAGCCCCTGCACCTGCACGCCGGGGACCTCGCGATCGCCCGCGGCCCCGACCCGTACACCTGCGCCGACGCCCCCGGCACCCCGCCGCAGGCGCTGATCCTCCCCGGCGAGGAGTGCCGCTACCCCGACGGGCGCCCGCTGAACGGGGTGATGGACCTCGGTGTCCGCACCTGGGGCGACCGGCCGGACGGGGCGACGGTGATGCTGATCGGCACCTACCAGATGCGCGGCGAGATCGGCGGCCGTCTGCTGGACGCCCTGCCGCCGCTGCTGTCGCTCACCGCCGACGCCTGGGACTGCCCCCTCACCCCGTACCTCATGCGGGAGATCGTCCGCGACGAACCCGGCCAGGAGGTCGTCCTGGACCGGCTCCTCGACCTGCTGGTGATCGACGCGCTGCGCACCTGGTTCGCCCGCCCCGACGCCGAGGCGCCCGCCTGGTACCGGGCCCAGGCAGACCCGGTCGTGGGCCCCGTGCTGCGGCTGCTGCACGACGACCCCGCCCACCCCTGGACCGTCGCCGCCCTCGCCGCGAAGGCGGGCGTCTCCCGCGCCGCCCTGGCCCGCCGTTTCACCGAGCTGGTCGGCGAACCGCCGATGACGTACCTGACCGCCTGGCGTCTCGCCCTGGCCGCGGACCGCCTCCGCGACACCGACGCCACCCTCGCCTCGATCGCCCACCAGGTCGGCTACGGCACCGCCTTCGCCCTGTCCACGGCGTTCAAACGGGTCTACGGAGTCAGCCCCCAGGAATGGCGGACCGGAGCCGCACGGGAAGGAGACACGCGTGTCGGACGGTAGGGCGCCGGAGTCCGGCGGGCAGACGCCGGTGCCGGGCAGCAAGGCGCGGGTGCCCGGCACAGAAGCACGGGTGTCCGGCAGGGAGGCACGCCTGCTCACCCTCGTGCTGCTCGCGGTCTGTGTCCTGCTCGTCGGCCCCAGCGCGCCCGGCGGCGCCGGCTCCCCGCCGCCCGAGCCCGTCCGGGACATCGTGCCGAACCGGGTCATGACCTGGAACATCTGCAACCCCTGCGAGGAGAGCAACGTCCACCGCGCCGCCGAGATCGCCCGGTTCGCGCCGCAGGTGATCGGCCTGCAGGAGGCGTGCGTACGGGACGTCGAGCAGATACGGGAGCACTTGCGCAGCCTGCACGGGCTCGTCTACCACGTCGCGTACGGCCCGGTGCTGCGCGACTGGAGCCGCTGCGGCGGAGCACCCTGGCGCCCCGGAGCCTACGGCCAGGCGCTGCTGTCCGCGGCGCCGATGACGGACGTCGTCAACACCGAGTACTCCGACGGCGGTTCGGAGGACCGCGGCCATCTGGCGGTCACCACCACCGTGGACGGACGGTCCGTCCGCGTGATCAACACCCACCTCGCGCAACGGCGCCAGCAGCCGGTCCGCGCCGCGCAGATCCGTGAACTCGCCGCCGTCGTCTCCCGCCTCGACCGCGCCATCGTCCTCGGCGACTTCAACTCCGTGCCCGACGCCCCCGAGCTGGCCCCCCTCTGGGAACTCGCCGAGGACGCCGACCCCGCCTGCCGCCCCTCCGGCACCGACACGGGCACCAGCACGTGCGAGACCACGACCGACTGGCTCACCCGCTTCGACTACGTCTTCCTGCGCGGCGGCATCACCGCCCTCGGGCACGGCGTCCACCAGACCCGCTACTCCGACCACGACCTGGTGCACGCCGACCTGGACACGGCATAACCTGATCGCGTGTACGCGGAGCGGACCTCTCGGCTGCCCGGCGCCGTGGTGTGGACCAACACCCCGGCCGGCGACGGCACCGGCCGGGTACTCCCCGACGGCTGCATGGACCTGCTCTGGAACGAGGGCCGCCTGCTGATCGCGGGCCCCGACACCCGGGCCCACCTCACCGGGGAACCGTCCACCACCTGGTCCGGCATCCGCTTCTACCCCGGTACCGCCCCCGCCCTGCTGCGCGTCCCGGCCCATGAACTGCGCGACCGGCGCATCGACCTCACCGAGCTGCGCCCCGCCGCGGAGGTCCGCCGCCTCACCGCCCGCGTCGGCGCCGCCGCAACCCCGGAGGCCGGCCTCGAGGACATCGCCCTGCGCTGGGCCGCCGAGTCCGGCCCTCCCGACCCACTCCTCCGTCACATCGTCGCCGCGCTGCACGCCGGCCGCCCGGTCTCCGCCGTGGCCGACGAAGCCGGCATCGGGGCCCGCCAGTTGCATCGCCGTTCCCTCGCCGCCTTCGGCTACGGCCCCAAGACCCTGGCCCGCATCCTGCGCCTCAACCGCGCCCTGGACCTCGCCCGTACCGGCACCCCCTACGCCGAAGCCGCCACCCGCACCGGCTACGCCGACCAGCCCCACCTCGCCCGCGAGGTCCGCTCACTGACGGGGCTGTCGCTGGGGGAGCTGCTGTCGCGGCCGGACTGAACCGGGGCCCGGGGCCGCCATCGCTCAGCCGGGCAGCGGGGCGAAGAGGTCGACGGCGTTGCCGTCCGGGTCGAGGACGACGGCGTAACGCTGGCCCCAGACGGCGTCGAAGGGCGCGAGTTCGCCGGTGTGGCCCTCGGAGGTCAGCTCCTTGTACAGGGCGTCCACCTCCTCGGGGCTGTCGCAGCGCAGGGCGAGGGAGGCCCGTGCGCTGCCCGTCGGCGGCTTCCAGCCGGAGTGGAAGGAGCGGACCACCTCCTCGGTGTCCAGCAGCAGACGCAGCCCGCCCGGAAGCCCGGCCTCGGCGTGGCCCTGTTGCTCGGCCCCCTCGGGGAAGGCGAAGCCGAGCCGGCGGTAGAAGGCGATCGAGGCGGCCATGTCGGAGACCACCAGTCCCATGGCATCGAATCGTGCAGTCATGGGTGCACCGTAGGCAGGCCCCTGCGTCCCGGTCTTGAAAGAATCGGACAGCCACGATGCGGCGAACACCTGTGCGACAGGGCGGCCCGCCGGGAACGAGGAGGTGACGGCCCTCCTGCCACCCGCCCGGGACAACGCGGACCAGCCCGGCCCGCCCACCATCGGCCGGACGGGGCGACCTCCCCTCCACCGGCGACGGCGCACCACGCAACGACGCGAACGCGGGGGGGGGGGGAGAGGGAGAGAGAGTCCTGGCGGCACTCGGCTACCCGGGGCCTTGCCGGTCCCGGTCCTTCAGCACGCTGCGTTCCGGCGGGCCGAGCGGTGGCCCCTGGAGGGGCGGGCGGAGGGGGCCGGCGAGGGCGGTCAGGAGGACCGAGGGGCGCAGCAGGGAGGTGGCGGGGGCTTGCAGGGCCAGGACGTCGGTGAGAGCGGTGGCGGCGTGGAAGGAGCCTGTTGCGGTGCGGGAGAGACGGCTGACGTAGCGGCGCAGGACGTGGTCGACGACGGTGGGGCGGGCGCCCACCGTGGTGGAGAAGTGGATGTCCTGACCCACGGACAGGGCCCATGCCGTGTCGATGCGGCGGGCGATCGCGCGCTGGGCGCGAGCGTGGACGTCCCGGCGCCGGCCGTCGGCTGACAGGGTGTGCTGCAGGGCCAGGGCGCTCTGCGCGGCCACGGACATGCCATGGCCGTAGAGGGGATTGCAGGCCGCGGCCGCGTCGCCGAGGACGACGAGGCCTCGGGGCCAGGGCTTGAGACGTTCGTAGCGGTAGCGCCGGTTGGCGGTGCTGTGGGTGACGCTCACCCCGGTCAGCGGTTCCGCGCGTTCGATGAGGCGGGCCACGATGGGGTGGCGCAGGGTACCGGCGAACCGTTCGAAGTCCTCCGGGTCGGCGGTGGGCCGGCCTCCCGGGGCGCCCATCACGCTGACGTGCCAGCGGTTGCCTTCGACCGGCAGGATGCCTCCCGCATTGCCGGGGCGCGGGCCGGTCGGGTCGGCCTGCACGCCGATCACCGGCCAGTCCCGGAGGTCGAGCGGGGCACGGTAGAGGCGGCTGGCGTAGGCGAGTCCGGAGTCGATGCGTTCCTCGGCAAGGCCGGTGACGCCCAGGGCGGCGAGCCACTGCGGTGTACGCGAGGCCCGGCCGGAGGCGTCGACGACCAGGTCGGCGAACTCCTCGTACTCCTCGCCGTCCTGATGCCGGATACGGACACCGGTGATCTGGTCGGGACCGCCCAGCAGCCCGGTGACCTGGCTGCGGGAGCGGACCCCGACCCGGGCGTCGGCGAGAATCTGCGCACGGACGACGAAGTCGATCAGGTCCCGGGTGGCCGTGATCAGGTAGTGGGTGGAGCGTCGCCATCGCCGGTACCAGCCCTCCGGCGCGTGGACGAGCATGCGGGTGGTCTCGGGTATGCGATGCGCACCCGCGGTGACCAGCCGCTCGACGGTCCCCGGGAGCAGCGCCTCGACGGCCTCGGCGCCGCCCGTCTGCAGGAAGTGGATGTGCCGTGCCTGCGGGACGCCGGCGCGGGGCTCGGGCCCGTCCGGCAGCTCGTGGGCCTCGATGATCTCGACGCGGTCGACGTGATCCCTGACGGCCGCCGCGGCGAGCATGCCGGCGATGCTGCCCCCGATGACCAGGGCTCGGGAGGGGCGGGAGCGCACGAGGTCACTCATGGTTCGCTGCTTTCTGCAGTGGCGTGTACTGATCGCGTATGCGGTGGACGAGGGGGGATGTGACGGCTCGGGACAGGGCGAACAGGTCCAGCGCCTGCCCCGCGTCTCGGCCCGGAGCATCGGGTGGTCGCGGGGGCGAGGCGTGCCGGCGTTCGCGCGCGACGAGGAGCATGGCGGCCTCGGCCACCCGTGCCGCCTCGCCGTCGCTGCGGCCCGCGCGCAGGGCCGCCTCGTGGGCGGCTTCACGGACTTGGGGGTCACAGTGCGGAGTGAGCGCGAGGATCGCGTCGTACAGAGCGGTCTTGCGGCCGGTGAGGAGTACCGCCGGGGGATTGCGCCACCAGGGCAGCGGAACCCGCACGGCCCCGGGAGTGGGTACGTCCCCGAGCGCCCGCCACAGCGGGCCGAGTTGCCGAAACTGCCGTACCGCACGGGCCGTTTCCGCCACGCGCGGGCCGGCCAGGGGGAGAGCGAAGCCCAGCGCGCCGAGGACGGCGGAGGGGGCGGAGAGCAGGACGGACACCTCGTCCACCAGGAAGTCCAGATCGTGCCCCGTCCAGCGGGCGGCCACCGCGCACAGCCGCAGGACGACGAAGCAGACGATGAGCAGGTAGGCGACGGACAGAATGGTGAGTCCCGCCCGGAGCGAGCCCCGCACCTTCGCCGACCACCGCCAGCACATGACGCTCGCCGCCGCCATGGCCGCGCCCTGAGCGCACAGGTAGAGGACGATCATCTCCCGTATGCAGGGCGTCCTGGCGTAGTGGACGTCGAAGAGAGTGCGCTGCTCCACCGGTGCGTCCCCGGCCAGGAAGAGCAGGACGACGGCCAGGCTGGCCGCTCCGTAGAGAGCCAGGCAGAGGCGGGTGAGCCGCCGCGTCTGTCCGGCGGGTGCGGGGCGCCAGTTGATGATCAGCACGAGGCTGGCTCCGGAGAAGACGGTGGTCACCACATAGACCACGGGGGCCGCGACGTTCGGTATGCCGCTGTGCCGGTTGAGCGCGGCGATGGAGTGCGGGGCGGCGAGGATCATCAGGAGACCGGCGGAGAGGAGCAGCAGACAGGCCGCCCGCAGGAGTGTGTCGCGGGGGCGGCGCCTCAAGGCGGGGAGCTTGAGCGCGCACACCAGCAGGAGCAGGGCGCCGTAGAGGTAGAAGCCGACGCTGCTGGGGGCGGATGTCACTGGTCTGCCCTCATGGTTGTGGCTGTCGCCGGTCCGGCCGTCGTCGCGTCGGGGCCCGGTGACGGGGATGTTCAGCGGAAGCGGTGCGCCATCGACGCCTGGAGATTGCCGACCAGTTCGTGCGGAGTGCACAGGGCGCCGGCGGTGTCGGCCGCGGTGCGCACGTCGGTGGCGAAGCGGAACCCGAAGTGCTCGGCTTCCAGTTCGTCCGCCCTCTGGCGCTTGTCGGCGCGTGCGGCGAAGTGGAGCGGCGCGTCGGTGGGCACGGAATCCGGCCCCGGGCCGGTGCTCACGGAGCTGGTGCACACGGAGGACAGCACGGCAAGAAATCGGGTCAGTTCCGCCCTCGCATCGCCCCGGGAAGCGGCGGAAAAGTGATCGTAGGTGGTGCAATGCCCCTGGAACATGTGCCAGGTCTCGTGGCCGATGATGACGAGCTGATGCTCCGGGTTGGTGTTCTGCTCGAAGACGATCAGGTCGTGGTCGGTCCGGTCGAGCCAGACCCCACTGGCCGTGGCGGGCGGAAAGGCCGCCTCGCGGAGCCGGACGGGACGGCCGCGCGCCCGGCTGATGGCCGATTCCACCGCGGGGATGAGCCGGTCGTCCCGGGACGGCGGCGGTAACAGGGATATGAGGCGGGCGCTGAGCCTTTTCATGGCTCTGTGCTGCGTGCTCATTGCTTCTCTTCCTCGTCGTCCGGTTCCACGAGCCCGACGAAACCTAATGCACTTGACGGCCCGTCTCATCGTTGAGCGATCCGGCGCGGCCGTTTTTCGGTCATGACGGAGATGGACGAGGAAATGGCCGGGAAGCGCATGGTGGGCCGGCCGCGCCCCGGCCGGCAGACGGCCGATTCCCGTACGTCGTTCAACGACTGCGTGGTGCAGCGGTCAGGGAAGTCCCCGCGCGACTCCCGCCGGCCGCTGCTGTGCGCATCCTCGGTTTCCGGCGTGAAGCCGCGCGTCCCCGCGCAGGAATACTCATGAGCGATGTGGTGCTCTTGTGTTACTGGTGGGTTGCACCGGGCCGCCGAGCACGGTGCGGCGAAGGGCGGTGGCAGATGACAGCAGACCGTGAGAACCCCGTTGTCAGGACGCCCCACGGCGCCGTACGCGGCCGGTGGGAGCAGGGCGTCGCCGTGTTCCGGGGCATCCCTTACGCGGCACCTCCCTTCGGCCCCCGCCGCTTCCGGCCGCCCGAGCCTCCGGAGCCCTGGGACGGTGTGCGCGACGCCGGCGCCTTCGGCCCCACCGCCCCGAAACCGCCGTACTCCGATGCCTTCGCCCGGTACCTCGCCGACCCGGAGATCCCCGGCGACGACTGCCTCAACCTCAACGTCTGGACCCCCGACCCCTCACCCGGCGCCCGCCTCCCCGTCCTCGTCTGGCTGCACGGCGGCGCCCTGACCCGCGGCTCCTCCGCCGTCCCCGTCTACGAAGGCAGCACCTTCGCCCGCGACGGCGTGGTCTGCGTGTCGGCCAACTACCGCCTCGGCGTCGAGGGCTACGGCCTCTTCCCGGACGCCCCCGCCAACGCGGGCCTGCGCGACCAGCTCGCCGCCCTGCGCTGGGTGCACGAGGCGATCACCGCCTTCGGCGGCGACCCGGACCGCGTCACCCTGGCCGGACAGTCCGCCGGCGCCATCAGCACCGGTGCGCTCGTCGCCGCGCCGCAGGCTCAGGGTCTGGTCCGCCGCGCCGTGCTGCAGAGCGGCCCCCCCGAGGCGTCGCCGCGGGACAAGGTCCGCCGCATGGTGCGCCGCATCGCCGGCCGGCTGAAGGTCCCGGCCACCGCCGAGGCCTTCGCCACCGTCGACCGGGACCAGCTGCTGCGCGTCCAGGCCGAGGTGGGCCGGCTCAGCAGCCCCGTCCTCGGCGGCCCGGCCTTCGACATCGTCGTGGACGGCGACCTGGTGCCCCGCGACCCCCTCGAGGCCCTCACGGACGGCGCCGCGCCCGGCGTCGACCTGCTGCTGGGCTGGACCAGCGACGAGTACCGGCTGTGGCTGGTCCCCGGCGGCCTCGTCGACCGGGTGAACCGCCTCGGCGCGGTCGCCGTCGCCGGCGCCATGGCCCGCTGCCGCTGCGGCAGCGAAATTCCCCGCGGCTACCGCGCGCTCCGCCCGGACGCCAGCACCGCCGAGATCGTCGGCCAGATGGTCACCGACCACCTGCTGCGCCTCCCGCTGCACCGCCTGGCCGACGGCCGCACCGAGCCCAGCTACGTCTACGAGTTCGCCTGGCCGTCCAACCTGCCCGAGCTCGGCGCCTGCCACGCCCTGGAGCTGGGCTTCGTCTTCGACAGCGGGGACGTGCCGGAGGCCCGGAAGCTGGCGGGCGAGGGGGCGCCACGCGCACTGGCCGGGGAGATGCACGGCGCCTGGGTGCGGTTCGTGACCGACGGTGACCCCGGCTGGGAGCGGTGGGACGCCCGCCACCCCGTACGGCTCTTCGGCGACGGCCCCACCCGCACCGTCCTCGGGCCCCGCGACGCCGAGCTCCGGCTCTGGTCGACCGCCGAGCGGAGCGAGGAGCCGGGCCCCGAGCTGCGGTCGGTGATCAGCCGGCTGCGGCGCAGCGGCGCGCTCCGCCGCCACCCCACGGCGTGATCACCCCGCGGGCACCAGCCGTGATCACACCCCTCGTTCCCGGTCACTCACCCGGGCCCGGCGGGGCGTCCAGCACGGTGGGGGCGTACTCGAGCAGCTGGAGCCGCCCGTCGAACAGGCGGTGATCGACCAGATCGAGCTTGACGTCGGGGTACTCGTCGAAGATCCGGTTCTGCCCGGTGGCCCCGGTGATCACCGGGAACAGCACCACCCGGAAGCGGTCCACCAGGCCCGCCCGCAGCAGCGAACGGCACAGGCTCACGCTGCCCAGGGTGCGCAGCTCCCGCTCGCTGGTCTTCTTCAGCTCCCGCACGGCCTCGGCCGCGTCCCCCTTACCAGCTCGGTGTTCGGCCAGCTCAGCGGTTCCTCGAGGGTGGAGGAGAACACCACCTTCGGCATCTCCGCCAGCTTCGCCAGCCCCGGTTCGTCCGGCATCTGCTCGGCGAAGCCCGACATCAGCCGGTACGTCGTCGCCCCCATCAAAGTGGTGTGCGCCAGCTCGGAGGGGTCCTCCAAGGAGGCGAGGAACTCGGGCCCCTCCATGCCCCAGAAGCCGGGCCAGCCCTCGGCGCCGCCGTAGCCGTCGAGGGAGATGATGAAGTCCACCATCAGTGTCGCCATCGTGCTT
>NZ_JAATEM010000089.1 GCF_012034205.1 Streptomyces composti | reverse complement strand
GGCGGACTACACCTCGGTGCTGCCCGAGTTCGGCGACCTGGCCGACTTCGTGGAGTTCGTGGACGCGGCCCACCAGCGGGGCATGCGCGTGATCATCGACTTCGTCATGAACCACACCAGCGACCAGCATCCGTGGTTCCAGGAGTCGCGCAAGGACCCGGACGGGCCCTACGGCGACTTCTACGTGTGGGCCGACGACGACAAGGGCTACCCCGACGCGCGGATCATCTTCGTCGACACCGAGGCCTCGAACTGGACCTACGACCCGGTGCGCAAGCAGTACTACTTCCACCGCTTCTTCTCGCACCAGCCGGACCTCAACTACGAGAACCCGCGCGTGCAGGAGGAGATCCTGGCCGCCCTGCGCTTCTGGCTGGACCTGGGCATCGACGGGTTCCGCCTCGACGCGGTGCCGTACCTCTACGCGGCCGAGGGCACCAACTGCGAGAACCTGCCCGCCACCCACGAGTTCCTCAAGCGCGTCCGGCGCGAGATCGACGCCCAGTACCCGGACACC
>NZ_JAATEM010000088.1 GCF_012034205.1 Streptomyces composti | reverse complement strand
CTCCGACTACACCTCGGTGCTGCCCGAGTTCGGCGACCTGGCCGACTTCGTGGAGTTCGTGGACTCGGCCCACCAGCGGGGCATGCGCGTGATCATCGACTTCGTCATGAACCACACCAGCGACCAGCATCCGTGGTTCCAGGAGTCGCGCAAGGACCCGGACGGGCCCTACGGCGACTACTACGTGTGGGCCGACGACGACAAGCAGTTCCAGGACGCGCGGATCATCTTCGTCGACACCGAGGCCTCGAACTGGACGTACGACCCGGTGCGCAAGCAGTACTACTGGCACCGCTTCTTCTCGCACCAGCCGGATCTGAACTACGACAACCCGGCGGTGCAGGAGGAGATGATCTCCGCGCTGAAGTTCTGGCTGGATCTGGGCATCGACGGATTCCGGCTCGACGCGGTGCCGTACCTGTACCAGAGGGAGGGCACCAACTGCGAGAACCTGCCGGAGACGCACGCGTTCCTGAAGCGGGTGCGCAAGGAGATCGACGCCCAGTACCCGGACAAG
>NZ_JAATEM010000087.1 GCF_012034205.1 Streptomyces composti | reverse complement strand
GACCGTGTTCGTGTTCCCGGGTCAGGGGACGCAGTGGGCCGGTATGGGTGCCGAACTCCTCGATGCTGTGCCCGCGTTCGCAGAGTCGATGGCTCGCTGCGAGGAGGCGCTCGCGCCTTACGTCGACTGGTCGCTGACCGAGGTGCTGTGCTCCGGCGCGGAGTTGGACCGGGTCGACGTCATCCAGCCTGTCACCTGGGCCGTCATGGTGTCCCTCGCCGCGACCTGGCAGGAACTCGGTGTCCGTCCGGATGCGGTCGTCGGCCACTCCCAGGGCGAGATCGCCGCCGCGGCTGTGGCGGGTGCGCTTTCGCTCGAAGACGCGGCCAAGGTCGTCGCCGTACGCGCCAGGATCATCGGCGAACACCTCGCCGGGCTGGGCACCATGGCCTCCATCCCGCAACCTGTTCAGGCGGTCGAGGAACACCTGCCCAGCGGCGTCAGCATCGCCGCCGTCAACGGCCCCAACGCCACCGTCGTTTCGGGCGACAAGGACGCCGTCGAAACCCTGGTCACAGAGCTTCAGGGCCAGGACATCCGGGCCCGGCTCATCCCCGTCGACTACGCCTCACACTCCGCACACGTCGAGGCCATCGAAGCCCAACTGGCCGATGCGCTT
>NZ_JAATEM010000086.1 GCF_012034205.1 Streptomyces composti | reverse complement strand
CCCGAAGGCTCCGAGGACGGGCTGACGGTCCTGGACCTGACGCTCGGCAACTTCGCGGAGGTCGGTCTGACCGAGGCCGCGATCATCGTCGGCTACCGCAAGGAGGCCGTCTACGAGCGCAAGGCGGCCCTGGAGGCCAAGTACGGCCTGAAGCTGACGCTGATCGACAACGACAAGGCCGAGGAGTGGAACAACGCCTACTCCCTGTGGTGCGGGCGTGAGGCGCTCAAGGACGGTGTGATCCTCGCCAACGGCGACACCGTGCACCCGGTGTCGGTGGAGAAGACGCTGCTGGCCGCCCGCGGCGACGGCAAGAAGATCATTCTCGCGCTGGACACGGTGAAGCGGCTCGCCGACGAGGAGATGAAGGTCGTCGTCGACCCCGAGAAGGGGATGCGGCGGATCACCAAGCTGATGGATCCGGCCGAGGCGACCGGTGAGTACATCGGTGTGACGCTGATCGAGGGCGAGGCGGCGGTGGAGCTGGCGGACGCGCTGCAGGCGACGTTCGAGCGGGACCCGCAGCTGTACTACGAGGACGGTTACCAGGAGCTGGTGAACCGCGGTTTCCGCATCGATGTGGCGCCGATCGGTGACGTGCAGTGGGTGGAGATCGACAACCACGACGACCTCGCCCGTGGACGGGAGATCGCGTGCCAGTACTGACCAGGCTCATTCCGTCCCCGGTCGTCGTGGACATCCGCCCGGGTGCCCTCGACGACCTGG
>NZ_JAATEM010000085.1 GCF_012034205.1 Streptomyces composti | reverse complement strand
GACGTGGAGTTCGGCTGCGGCGCGGGTGAGGGCGTGGGTCTCGTCGAGGTTCTTGACCAGGCTGGGCAGGAGAAGGGTGTCGGTGCGGGTGACGGTGTCCTGGGCGAGGGCGGTGAGGACGCCGCCGGGGCCGATTTCCAGGTAGCGGGTGGTGTCGTGCTGTTCGAGCCAGGTGATCTGGTCGGCGAAGCGGACGGCGTCGCGGATGTGGCGGACCCAGTACTTGGGGTCGCGCACCGCCTCACCGGCGGGCAGCGCCAGCCGCGTCGGGTGGAACTCCACACTGTCCAGGACCTGCCGGAACTGGTCGAGCATGGGGTCCATGTGGGGGGAGTGGAAGGCGTGGCTGACCTTCAGACGCCGGGTGCGGTGGCCGCCTGCGGAGAGCTGGGCGGCGATGTCCTCGACGATGTGCTCGGTGCCGCTGATGACGGTGGCGCGGGGTCCGTTGACGGCGGCGATCGCCACGTGCTCTTCGTGTCCGGCGAGCAGGGGCAGGACGTCGGTCTCGGGTGCTTCGATGGCGATCATGGTGCCGCCGGGCGGGAGTTGTTGCATGAGTCGGCCGCGGGCGGCGACGAGGGTGCAGGCGTCGGCCAGTGACCACAGGCCTGCGGTGTGGGCGGCGGCGAGTTCGCCGATGGAGTGTCCGGTGACGAGGTCGGGGTGGATGCCCCAGGACTCCAGCAGCCGGAAGAGGGCGACTTCGAGGGCGAACAGGGCGGGCTGGGTGTAGGCGGTGTGGTCCAGCAGAGCCTGCTCACCGGGTTCGGCGAACATCACCTCACGCAGAGGCCGGTCCAACTCCCGGTCGAAGTGCGCGCAGATCTCGTCCAGCGCGGCGGCGAACACGGGGAAGGCCTCGTACAGTTCGCGTCCCATCCCGGCCCGCTGACTGCCCTGCCCCGAGAACAGGAACGCCAACCGCCCCTGCGC
>NZ_JAATEM010000084.1 GCF_012034205.1 Streptomyces composti | reverse complement strand
AACGAGCTCGTGCACGGTAAGCGGTGAGGCGTCGAGCTCCTGATCGTTGATCATGGTCGTGTGGTGGGGAACGCGTCTCGTGCAGCGATCATCAGCGACCGGAGGATCACGGGCCTGTCGGCCGACGTGATCGCTGAACTCGTGTCTGAGCTCGGCCCGTTGTGGCATGAACGGCACCAGGCCAGGCTTGCGTCCAGGCCGCGGAAGCGGGCGATCGGTGCCGGGGCCAAGCACCGGCTGGTCTTCGTCGACCGGCTCCTGGCCGCCCTCGTGCACCTCCGACACGGGGTCACCCACGACGTGCTGGCCTGCTGGTTCGGGGTGAACCGCTCCACCATCACCCGCGCCGTCGGTGAGGTGCGGCCCCTGCTGGCCGAGCGCGGCTGCACCGTCAGTCCCGGAGTGCGGTTGCGGACCTTGGCAGAGGTCATCGCCCATCTCGGCGCCAGCGGGAAGACCGGGATCATCGACGGCACCGAGATCCGGGTCCGCCGGCCGGCCGCCGGGCGCAAGGACCGGGACAGGTTCATCTCCGGCAAGAACAAGCAGAACGCGGTCAAGACCATGGTCGTCACGGACGGGGACGGTCGCGTGCTCTTCTGCAGCCCGACCAGGCCCGGCAGCTGCGCGGACATCACCCACGCCCGCCAGTTAGGGCTGGTCAAGCTCCTGGCCGACGGGCCCGCGGTGGAAATCCTCGCCGACGCCGGCTATCAGGGCCTGGGCGCTCAGACCGGCGGCCGGGTGGTCACACCGCCGCACCGCAAGTTCAAGAAGAACGCCCCGGACTGGTACGAGGAGATGTACGAGCGCCAGCGCAAGGCGCACTCATCGAGGCGGATCCGTGTCGAGCACGGCATCGCCCACCTGAAGAACTGGCGGGCCCTGGCCCGCCACCTCGGCCGCCGCGAGCACATGAGCGACACCGTCCAGGCCATCGCCAGCCTGCTCTCACACCAGCAAACCGCGGACCTGATGTCGGCACGGCAGACGTGAACACCGAGCCCTACCGCCATCCTCGACG
>NZ_JAATEM010000083.1 GCF_012034205.1 Streptomyces composti | reverse complement strand
TGTTCTGTCCCGGGAGGTTGTGGACGGGTGAGCCAGGTCTCGGCTGAGGGATCTTGAACAGGTGAGGGCCTTCCGGTTCGGTGTGGATTGCGACGTCTACACCTGAGCGAAAGGCCCTCGTGCCCCACCGTAATGCACCCCTGACCGAGACCGGACGGCTGCGCCTGGCCCGCTGCGTGGTCGAGGACGGCTGGCCCCTGCGCCGGGCCGCCGAGCGCTTCCAGGTCTCGCCGACCACCGCCCAGCGCTGGGCCGAGCGCTACCGGCAGTTCGGCGAAGCCGGCATGTCCGACCGCTCCTCCCGTCCGCGCACCAGCCCGCGCCGCACCCCGACCCGCACCGAACGCCGGATCATCAAGGTCCGCGTCCTGCGCCGGTGGGGCCCGGCCCGCATCGCCCATCTGCTGCATCTGGTGCCCTCCACCGTGCACCGGGTACTGACCCGCTTCGGCCTGGCCCGCCTCACCCACCTGGACCGGGCCACCGGCCGGATCATCCGCCGCTACGAACGCGAGCGGCCCGGCGAGCTGGTGCACGTCGACATCAAGAAACTCGGCAACATCCCCGACGGTGGCGGCCACAAGGTCCTGGGCCGGCAAGCAGGCCGCAGGAACCGCAAGAACACCGGTTACAGCTACCTGCACACCGCCGTCGACGACCACTCCCGCCTCGCCTACAGCGAGATCCACACGGACGAGAAGAAACAGACCGCCACCGGCTTTTGGACCCGCGCCCACGCCTTCTTCACCGAGTGCGGGATCACCGTCGAGCGCGTGCTGACCGACAACGGCTCCTGCTACCGCTCACGCGACTGGCGCGACCTGCTGTCGGCAGCCGGGATCGCCCACAAACGCACCCGGCCCTACCGCCCGCAGACCAACGGCAAGGTCGAACGCTTCAACCGCACCCTGCTCGACGAATGGGCCTACGCCCGCCCCTACCGCTCGGAGACCGAGCGCCGCGAAGCGTTCCCGCAGTGGCTGCACACCTACAATCACCACCGCGGACACACCGCGCTGAAGGGCCAACCACCCGCCAGCCGCGTCCCCAACCTCACGGGTCAATACA
>NZ_JAATEM010000082.1 GCF_012034205.1 Streptomyces composti | reverse complement strand
CGCCGTCCTTCTCCATCTGCTCGGCCAGCTTCATGGCCTCGTCGATCAGCGTCTCCACGATCTTCGACTCGGGCACGGTCTTGATCACCTCGCCCTTGACGAAGATCTGCCCCTTGCCATTGCCCGAAGCCACACCCAGATCCGCCTCACGGGCCTCACCCGGACCGTTCACCACACAGCCCATCACAGCGACACGCAACGGCACCTCCATGCCGGAAAGACCCGCCGTGACCTCCTCCGCCAGCTTGTACACATCCACCTGAGCCCGGCCACACGACGGACAGGAGACGATCTCCAGCCCCCGCCGACGCAGATTGAGCGACTCCAGAATCTGGATCCCGACCTTGACCTCCTCGGCCGGCGGCGCCGACAACGACACCCGGATGGTGTCACCGATCCCCCGCGACAACAGCGCACCGAACGCCACCGCCGACTTGATCGTGCCCTGGAAAGCCGGCCCCGCCTCGGTCACCCCCAGATGCAGCGGATAGTCACACCGCTCGGCCAGCTGCCGGTAGGCCTCGATCATCACCACCGGGTCGTTGTGCTTCACCGAGATCTTGATGTCGCGGAAATCGTGCTCCTCGAACAGGGACGCCTCCCACAGAGCGGACTCGACCAGCGCCTCCGGCGTGGCCTTGCCGTACTTCTGCAGCAACCGCTTGTCCAGCGAACCCGCATTGACCCCGATACGGATGGGAGTGCCGTGGTCACGAGCCGCCTTCGCGATCTCCTTGACCTGATCGTCGAACTTCTTGATGTTCCCCGGGTTCACCCGCACCGCCGCACAGCCGGCCTCGATCGCCGCGAACACGTACTTCGGCTGGAAGTGGATGTCGGCGATCACCGGGATCTGCGACTTGCGGGCGATCGTCGCCAGCGCGTCCGCGTCCTCCTGCGTCGGGCACGCCACCCGCACGATCTGACACCCCGACGCGGTCAGCTCCGCGATCTGCTGCAACGTCGCCCCGATGTCCGAGGTACGAGTGGTCGTCATCGACTGCACCGAGACGGGAGCGTCCCCGCCGACCGCCACGGGCCCGACCTGGATCTGCCGGCTCTTCCGGCGCTCGGCGAGCTTGG
>NZ_JAATEM010000081.1 GCF_012034205.1 Streptomyces composti | reverse complement strand
CCCTGGCCCGGGACCGACCGGCCCCGCCGGGCCGGCGTCTCCTCGTTCGGCGTCAGCGGCACCAACGCGCACGCCATCATCGAAGAGCCCCCTGCCGTTACCGAACAGCAGCACCAGCCCACCGACCCGGGCGTCGTGCCGTGGGTGATCTCGGCCCGGACCGCCGACGCGCTGCGCGCTCAGGCACGGCAGCTCCGCGAATACGTCGAGCAGCGGCCCGAGTTGGACACCGCAGCCGTCGCCGACACGCTCGTCAACGGGCGGGCGCTGTTCGAGCATCGGGCGGTTGTCCTCGCCGAAGCTCCTGATGCCGTCGCCGCCGCGCTCGATGCGCTGGCCGCTGGGCAGCCTCACACCCATCTGGTTCAGGGCCAGGCCAAGCCCAGTGGGAAGACCGTGTTCGTGTTCCCGGGGCAGGGGACGCAGTGGGCCGGTATGGGTGCCGAACTCCTCGACTCCATACCTGTGTTCGCGGAGTCCATCGCCCGCTGTGAGGAGGCGCTCGCGCCTTACGTAGACTGGTCGCTGACCGAGGTGCTGCGCTCCGGCGCGGAGTTGGACCGGGTCGACGTCATCCAGCCCGTCACCTGGGCCGTCATGGTCTCCCTTGCCGCCACCTGGCAGCACCTGGGCGTCCGTCCTGACGCCGTGGTGGGCCACTCCCAGGGCGAGATCGCCGCCGCCGCTGTGGCCGGCGCCCTCACCCTGGAGGACGCGGCCAAGGTCGTCGCCGTACGCGCACGGATCATCGGTGAACACCTTGCCGGGCTGGGCGCCATGGCCTCCATCCCGCAGTCCGTCCAGGCGGTCGAGGAAATCCTGACCAGCGGTGTCAGCATCGCCGCCGTCAACGGCCCCAACACCACCGTGGTTTCAGGCGACAAGGACGCCGTGGAAACCCTGGTCGCGGACCTTCAGGGCCAGGACATCCGGGCCCGGATCATCCCCGTCGACTACGCCTCACACTCGGCCCACGTCGAGACCATCCAGGACGAGATCGCCACCGCCCTCGCTGGAATCGAGCCCCGTCGGTCAGACGTCCCGTTCTTCTCCACCGTAGAGCGCGGCTTCCTGAACACCGAGGCG
>NZ_JAATEM010000080.1 GCF_012034205.1 Streptomyces composti | reverse complement strand
GAGGGCCAGGGAGACTGCGGTGAGGGCGCTGTTGAAGGAGACCTCCGAGAGCACGCCGGGGGCGGCGACCTGGTCACCGGCGAGGTAGACGCCGTCGCCCCGGTCGACGGCGGGCCGGTCGCGCCAGCTGGTGCCGGGCAGGTCGACGGCTCCGGTCCGGCCCTGGGCGATCGCGTCCTGCCGCCAGGTGAGCCGGTCGCGCCAGCCGCCGAAGCCCAGGTCCAGCAGCTCCTCGGCGCGCCGGACACCGTCGGCCTTCGTCTCCCCGGGGCCGATGGGGATCTGACCCTGGATCAGTTGCTCGCCGGCCGGGGCGAGCGTGCGGTCCTGGGCGGTGAAGCGTTCCAGCCAGCCCGGCGCGTCCAGGTCGGACACCACGAACGCGTCGCCGCGGCGGGTGCGTACGGCGAGGTCGACCAGGACGGTACGGCCGCTCGGCCAGGTCAGGGAGGAGTCGCCGAGGAGCCGGCGGGCGGAGTCCAGCGAGGTGGCGACGACGACCGGGGTGTCGGTGGGGAGGGTGTCGACCCGGGACAGGGTCTCCATGCGGACGCCCAGGTTCCAGGCGCGGGCGGCCATCCGGTCGATGAGCGAGCCCCAGCCGCCGCGCGGGTAGTGCGCCTCGGGCGGCAGCTTGGTCGCGCGGCGCAGCCGCTCCTGCACGAAGGCGGCGGACAGCGAGCCGGGGTCGTGGTGGAAGAGGGCCACCGCGGAGTAGTGGGCGGCGGCCCGCGCGGCCTCCTCGCCGGCGACGCGGGTGGCCCAGGTGAGGAAGTCGGTGTCGACGGGGGCGTCGGCGCCGCTGCGGCGCAGCAGCTTCAGCATGGCGAACGGCGGTGTGCGGCGCAGCACGCCCCGGTGCCGCAGACGCAGCCGGGCCGCCTCCAGGGGCGGGAGCGGGGCGAGCGGGCCGATGAGGTTGCGCTGCCGGAGCCAGGCCCAGTGCGGGCCGCCGTTGTAGAGGGCGTGCGGTCCCTCGTTCGTCCGGTAGGGGCCGTCGGCGGTGCGGGCCCGGCCGCCGAGGGTGTGGTGGGCCTCGTGGACGGTGACCTTGGCGCCCGCCTCGGCGGCGGTGATGGCCGCGGTCAGTCCGGCGAAGCCGCCACCGATGACGGTGATGTGATGCATGGCTGGGGGTCTCCCTTGCTCGGTCGCCTGATGACGTGTTCTCCCGCT
>NZ_JAATEM010000008.1 GCF_012034205.1 Streptomyces composti | reverse complement strand
GAACGGCTGTCCCGCAAGTACGGCGGGCGCTCCTTCGTGCTGCTGCTGAAGGTGGTCAACTCTCAGGCGTACGGCCCGGACGTGGTGGAGCTGGTCGGGGACGTGACCAAGGCGGCGCAGACGCCGCTGCCTGCACCGGCGCCGCAGAAAGCACAGAAGGCTCACTCGGAATCCTGACGTCCGCCACGATTCAACAATCGTTACTGGCACGTAACTTACCGACGGGTACCCCTGGTGGAGAGCGAAGGTTACCGTCTGGTCACTTTGCACTGACACGAGTGAGGAGTGACCGTGGGACCCCATCGCAAGGCCCTGCGCACGACCGCCGTGGGCGCCGTGTCGGCGGCCCTGATCGCCGGAAGCGCCCTCCACCTCGCCCCCGTCGCCCAGGCAGCCCCGAACCCGGTCCGCTTCGTCGACATCACCGGCGACGGCGGCACGGTCCTCAAGGCCAACGTCGTCACCCCCAAGGGCGCCGGCGGCAGGACCCGTTACCCGCTCCTCGTGCTCCCCACCAGCTGGGGGCTCCCGCAGATCGAGTACCTGGCCCAGGCGCAGCAGCTCGCCGACTCCGGATACGTCGTCGTCACCTACAACGTGCGCGGCTTCTGGCAGTCGGGCGGCGAGATCGAGGTCGCCGGACCCCGCGACACGGCCGACGCCTCACGCGTGATCGACTGGGCGCTCGCCCACACCCCGGCCGACGAACGGCGCATCGGCATGGCGGGCGTCTCCTACGGCGCCGGGATCAGCCTGCTCGCCGCCGCGCACGACGAGCGGGTCAAGGTGGTGGCGGCGCTCAGCGGCTGGGCCGATCTGATCGGTTCCATCTACTCCGGGCGCACCCAGTCCGTGCAGGCCGCCGCGGTGCTCGACGGCGCGGGCCGGGTCACCGGCCGGCAGAGCGAGGAACTGCGCTCGGTCTTCGCCGACTTCTACGCCTCGAACCTCGCGCGCGAGCCGGAGATCATCGAGTGGGGGGACAGACGTTCCCCCAAGACCTATGTGGACCGCCTCAACCGCAACGGCACGGCGGTGATGCTCGCCAACGCCTGGGGAGACACCATCTTCCCGCCCAACCAGTACACCGACTTCTACGAGAAGCTCACCGGCCCCAAGCGGCTGCAGATGCGCCCCGGTGACCACGCCACCCCCGAGATCGCCGGACTCCTCGGGCTGCCCAACGACGTCTGGCAGGACACCCGGCGCTGGTTCGACCACCATCTGCGGGGCGTCGCCAACGGCATCGGCCGCGAGGCCCCCGTCCGCCTCAAGCCCCGCTCCTCCGGCGGCTACGAGACCTACCCGGACTGGAAGTCGGTGGCCGCCACCAGCCGCAAGATCGACCTCGCCGGCTCCGTCACGATCCGCGCCAACGTCAACTCCGGCGCGGACGGCGGGATCGTCTTCCTCTCCAGCATCCTCGACCAGGTGGCCCAGGTGCCGCCGATGACGTACGTGCCGCTGCTGCCCAGACGCTATGCGGCGGTCTGGCAGTCGGAGCGCCACCGCACGACCCAGCGCATCCGGGGGGCGGCGAAGCTGCACACCACCGTCACTCCGACCAAGCCGAGCGGCACCCTCGTCGCCTATCTGTACGACGTGGGGCCGCTCGGCCTGGGCAAGCTGGTCAGCAACGCGCCGTTCACCTTCCACGGGCGCACGCCCGGCAGGCCGTTCGGCGTCGACCTGGAGCTTTTCTCCACGGCCTACGACGTGCCCGCCGGACACCGGCTCGCCCTGGTCGTCGACACGGTGGACCCGCTCTACATCGAGCACAACCCGTCCGGCGCGCAGCTGACCTTCTCCTCGCCGGCGGACGACCCGTCCTATGTGACGGTGCCGCTGCGCGAGCAGTGATCTCCGGCTGCCGCCGGACGGGACTGGCCGATGCGGTCCGCCGCCCCGCGGGTCGGGGGCGGTGGGCCCCGCCCGGTGGCGGCGACCCCGCCCGAGTCGCGAAGTGCCCTGTCCCACCGCGGCGAAAGGCCCATCGTAGTCGAGGAACGGCGGGACCGATCCGTACGCGTCACGCCGCTCAGTGCTTGAGGATCTTGGAGAGGAAGTCCTTGGCCCGGTCGCTCTCCGGGCGAGTGAAGAACTCGTCGGGCGTGCGGTCCTCCACGATGCGGCCGTCGGCCATGAAGACGACCCGGTTGGCCGCCGAGCGGGCGAAGCCCATCTCGTGGGTGACCACGATCATCGTCATGCCGTCGGCGGCCAGCTGCCGCATGACCTCCAGGACCTCGTTGATCATCTCGGGGTCCAGCGCCGAGGTGGGCTCGTCGAAGAGCATCACCTTCGGCTCCATCGCCAGCGCCCGCGCGATCGCCACACGCTGCTGCTGGCCGCCGGAGAGCTGCGCCGGGTACTTGTCCGCCTGATTGGCCACGCCGACCCGGTCGAGCAGCTCGTGCGAACGCCGGTCGGCCTCCTCCTTCTTGCGGCCCCGCACCTTGACCTGTCCCAGCGAGACGTTCTGCAGGACGGTCTTGTGGGCGAACAGATTGAACGACTGGAAGACCATGCCGACGTCCGCGCGCAGCCGCGCCAGCGCCTTTCCCTCCTCCGGCAGCGGCTGTCCGTCCACCAGGATCGTCCCCGACTGGATGGTCTCGAGACGGTTGATCGCCCGGCACAGGGTCGACTTGCCCGACCCGGACGGGCCGATCACCACGACGACCTCCCCCCGGTCGACGGTGAGGTCGATGTCCTGCAGCACATGCAGGTCACCGAAGTACTTGTTGACAGCACGCAGTTCGATCAGCGGATCGCCGGCCATGACCACCCCTGTTCATCCTCAGCCGTGCGGTGGTTGCCGCAACGTATCCAGCCAAGATCGCGAGGACGAAGCGACACGCACTTTTCCGGCATAAGCCGTATTTACGCCGTATTTATGTCAGCTGCTTCGCAGCTGCTTCTTGTCATGTCTCCGAGACCTCGGCATAGAGCTGGGACAGCTCGGGCACGCCGCTGGCGGCCCAGGCGCGTCCCGCGTCCACGACATCGAACTCCCGGCCGGAGGCCAGCCGCACGACCGGCTGGCCGTCGGGACGGATCTCCCAGGCGGCGCCGGGCACGGTGCGCACGATGACGGTGCCGAGGTACAGGCCCGCGTCGTTGCCGAGCCAGGTCAGGGTCTCCTCGTCGTCCCGCCAGCCCGGGACCAGCTGGTCCAGCGCCTCCAGGGAGGCCGGGGAGTCGTCCAGCCGGACGCCCGCCCGGGCCGCCTGGGAGCGCAGCAGTTCGCACTCGGCGAGGAGCTCCGCGATGCCCTCGGGATCGGGCAGCCCCGCCTTCCGGTGCCGGTGGCCCAGGAAAGGGATGTTCATACCTCCAGCCTGTCATTCGGACCGTGTCGCGCACCACAGGCGCGCGGGGACGGCCGCGCGGGCGGCTTCCGGCACCGTTGCACCTCCGGTCCGCGCATGGCACGTTGACCACTCCGGTCACACTGTCTAGCTTCTCGTTGCGGTCCGCGTCCGGCGCCGACGACGGCAGGCCGGGTGGAGGGACGAGAGGAGCCTGGGTGCGCCGATGGATCCGGAAGGCCGTGGTCCTGGCGGTCACCTGCGCCTGGCTGGTGCCGGCGACGGTCGTACGGGCCGCGTCCGACCCTCCCCCGTTACCCCTGGAACTGCTCTTCGACAACGTGGCCGTCAGCGAGGACGCCCGTCCGGACGAGGCGGACTTCGACGGCTTCGGCGCCTCCCTGTCCGCGCGGGACCTCACCGCGGCCGGCTGGACCCCGGGCCGGGAACTCACCGTGCAGGGCGCCCGTCTGACCTGGCCCGGAACCCGTCCCGGCGAGCCGGACAACGTACGGGCCGCCGGGCAGCGGGTGCGCCTGTACGGCGGGAGCGGGGACGCCCTCGCCTTCCTGGTGGCGGGCACGGCGGGCCGGGAGACCGGCGGCGCGGGCTCGGTGACCTACACCGACGGCAGCAGCAGCGCCTTCCGGCTGACGGCGCCCGACTGGCGCACCGGACCCCCCGCCGAGCAGGCCGTCGGCCTGCCGCACGTCAACACCGAGGACGGCCGACTCGACGAGAAGGCCCGGCTGTATGTGCGGACGGTGCCGCTGCTGCCGGGCCGGTCCGTGGCCTCGGTGCGGCTGCCACGGGCGCGCGATCTGCATGTGTTCTCGCTGTCGGTGCGGGACGTCTCGCGCGGCTGGAGCGGCAGTTGGGCGGCGTCCACGTCCGGCAGGACGAGCGTCGGCCCGTGGACGGACCGGACGCTGCGGCTGGTGGTGCACACCTCGGCCGGCGGTTCACGGATCCGGGTGCGGCTGGAGAACACCTTCGCGGACCGGCCGGTGCGCATCGGCGGGGCCACGGTGGCGGTGCGGGCGTCCGGCGCCGGGGCGCGCGGCGAGCCCGTGCGGCTGAGCTTCCGGGGCCGCCCGGAGGTGGTCGTGCCGGCGGGGGCGCAGGCGTACAGCGACCCGCTGGGCTTCGAGGTGCCGGCGGACACCGATCTGCTGGTCAGCCTCCACCTTCCGGGCACGGTGCGGGACGCTCCCCTGCACGCCGAGGCGCTGCAGCGGTCGTATCTGAGCGAGCCCGGCGACCACACCGGCGACCGCGCACCCGGCGCGTTCGGGACCGAGGTGACCACCTGGCCGCTGCTGACCGGGGTGGACGTCTCGGGCGGCCCGGGATCGGTGGTGGTGCTCGGCAACTCGATCACCGATGGGATCAGGTCGACCCCGGACGCCAACCGGCGCTGGACCGACGTCCTGGCCGACCGGCTGCGCGCCCAGCACACGGTGCCCCGCTACGGGGTGCTCAACCACGGGATCTCGGGCAACCGCGTGCTCTCCGACCGGTATCCCGGCGACGGGGTGTCCTCGGACGTCGCCGGGGTGAGCGCGCTGCACCGCTTCGACCGGGACGTCCTCGCCCAGACCTCGGCCCGCACCGCGGTGGTCTTCATGGGCGTCAACGATCTGCGCTGGGGCTGGTCGCCGGACGAGGTGATCGAGGGCCTGCGCGAACTGGTGGAGCGCGGCCGGGAACGGGGCCTGCGGATGCTGGGGACGACCCTGCTGCCCTGCGAGGGCGAATCGCGGTGCACGGCCGCCGTCGACGCGGGGCGGGTCGCGGTGAACGCGTGGATCCGCTCCTCGGGCGTCTTCGACGGCGTGCTGGACTTCGACGCGGTGCTGCGCGACCCGGGACACCCGTCCCGGATGCTGCCCGCCTACGACAGCGGCGACCATCTGCATCCGGGCGACGCGGGCTATGCGGCACTGGCCGAGTCGGTGGACCTGCGGGAGCTGGCGGGCGGACCGTAGCCCTCCCCCGGCTGCGTCTCCCCGCCCGGCTACACCTCCAGGTCCACCACGACCGGGGCGTGGTCCGAGGCGCCCTTGCCCTTGCGCTCCTCGCGGTCCACGTAGGCGTCCTTGACCGCCTTGGCGAAGGGCTCGTTGCCGTACACCAGGTCGATGCGCATGCCCCGGTTCTTGGGGAAGCAGAGCTGGCGGTAGTCCCAGTAGGTGAAGGGGTGGTCGTACTTCAGCGGGCGCGGGACGACGTCGGTCAGGCCGGTCTCGCGCAGCGAGGCGAGGGCGGCACGCTCGGCGGGCGTGACATGCGTGGAGCCCTCGAATGCGGCCCGGTCGTAGACGTCGTCGTCGGTGGGCGCGATGTTGTAGTCGCCGAGCACCGCGAACGGGCGGTCGCCCGCCGCGTCACCGGCGACGGCGGCTTTCAGCGCCTCGATCCACTGGAGCTTGTAGGCGTAGTGCGGGTGGTCCACCTCGCGCCCGTTGGGCACGTACACCGACCACAGGCGGACCGGTCCGCAGGTCGCGGAGATGGCGCGCGGTTCCACCGAGCCCTGGTAACCGGGGTCGCCGGGCAGACCCTTGACGACGTCCTCGATGCCCACGCGGGAGAGCACCGCCACGCCGTTCCACCGGCCGGTGGCGTGGACCGCCGACTCGTAACCCAGTTCGCGCAGTTGCTCGACCGGGAACTGCTCCTCGGCGACCTTGGCCTCCTGCAGGCACAGCACGTCCGTGCCGCTGCTCTCCAGCCAGGCCAGCAGCCTCGGCAGGCGGGCGGTGATCGAGTTCACGTTCCAGGTCGCGATGCGCATGTCTCACAACCTACCCGGAGGGTCCGACAACGCTCGACCACCGCCCGCCGCACACCCGGTGACGTGCGGTTTCTCAGAGGTCGGCGGAGGCCCCCGGGTCGAGCCTGAGGTGCTCGGCGCCGCCCAGGCCGCCGATGTGCCGGTCGTAGATCGGGCGGGCGAGGTCGGTGAGCAGGGCGTCGTGGATGTCGTAGGCGCGGCGCGGGCGGACCTCGCGCACGTAGTCGATGACCTCCGCGACCTTGCTCCACGGGGCCATCACCGGGAGCATCAGCGTCTCCACCGGCTGGTCGGGCACGGTGAAGGCGTCGCCGGGGTGGAACAGGGCGCCGCCGTCCAGGAGGTAGCCGACGTTGGTGATGCGCGGGATGTCCGGATGGATCACGGCGTGCAGCTCGCCGTGCACCTGCACGTCGAAGCCGGCGGCGGTGAAGGTGTCCCCGTGGCCGACGGTGTGGATGCGGCCGGGGAACGCCGGGGCGAGCTGGTCGGCGACGGACTTCAGCGTCCACACCTGGACCCCGGGGTCGGCCTCGAGCGCGGCCCGCAGCCGCCCCTCGTCGAAATGGTCGGGATGCTCGTGGGTGACCAGGATCGCCTCCGCCCCGTGGGTGGCGTCCTCCTCGCTGAACCCTCCGGGGTCGAGCACGAGCACCCGTCCGTCCTTCTCCAGCCGGACGCAGGAGTGCGACTTCTTCGTGAGCTTCATGGGTCCATCCTGCATCGCCCTCCCGGGCGTCGCGTGGCCTGCGGCGAGCCGCCCGCCGCGCCCGGCCCCCGGCTACTCCTGCGGGGTCGTCTCCTCCAGGACCACCTGCTGGGCGATGCGGAACGCACGGTCGGCGGCCGGGATGCCGGCGTAGACCGCCCCCTGGAGCAGGACCTCCTTGATCTCGGCGGGGGTGAGCCCGTTGCGCAGGGCGGCGCGGACATGCACCGCGAGGTCGTCCAGGTGGCCGCCGGCGAGCAGGGCGCCGAGCGTGACGCAGCTGCGGGCGCGCCGGTCGAGGCCGGGCCGGTCCCAGACCTCGCCCCAGGCGTAGCGGGTGACGAGCTCCTGGAAGTCGGCGGAGAAGTCGTCGGCCTCGCCGAGCACCCGGTCGACGTGGGCGTCGCCCAGCACCTCCCGGCGGATCTTGAGCCCGGCGTCGTACGGGTCGGGCCGTCCGCAGGTCTGCGGTTCGGGTGCGGCTGCCGGGGCGATCTCGCCGGCCGGCCCCGTCTGCGGCGGCACGGCGGCCAGGGCCGGCTGGGCGGCGCCTGCGGGGAGGGCGGTCTGGCCGGTGCCGTACTCGACGGCGGGCTGCCAGGCGGTGGAGAAGTGCCGCACCAGCAGGTCGGTGACGGCGGCGGGCTGCTCCACCGGCACCAGGTGGGAGGCGCCGGGCACCACGGCGAGCCGGGCGTCGGGGATGCCGGCGACCAGGGTGCGGGCCTCGGCGGGCCCGGTGACCTGGTCCTCGGAGCCGACCAGCACCAGGGTCGGCACACCGACCCGGCCCAGCTCGGCACGCACGTCGAAGGAGGCGAGCGCCTCGCAGGCCGCGATGTAGCAGCCGGGGTCGGTGGTGCGCACCATCTGCACGGCCCACTCGGTGATGGCGGGCTGCGCGGCGGCGAAACCGCCGGTGAACCAGCGGTCGGGTGCGGAACGGGCCATCGGGTCGAGCCCGTTGGTCCGCACGATCACCCCGCGCTGGCGGAACTCGTCGGCGGTGCCGAAGCGGGGCGAGGCGGCGATCAGCGCCAGGGAGGCGACTCGCTCGGGATGCCGCAACGCCAGCTCGGTCCCGATCGCCCCGCCGAGCGCGCACCCGGCGTACCCGAACCGGTGCACGCCGAGCCCGTCGAGGGTGGCGAGCAGCCGCTCCATCAGCTCACCCACGGAGTCGGCCGGATGGGCGGGGGCGCCGCCGTGCCCCGGCAGGTCGAACCGCATGACCCGCCACTGCTTGGTCAGCTCGGGGATCTGGCGGTCCCACATGTGCCATGTGGTGCCGAGGGAGGGGCCCAGGATCAGCACGGGGAGGTGTTCCGGCCCGTCAAAGCGGTACTGCAGCGTCTCGGTCCTGGCTTCGGTCACGGGTTCACACCTTCATCTGTCACACACTGTCACACGTCCCCCGCGAGACCTCCCCATGCCTCCGCTGCCGGAGGCAGGCCCGCCACGTCCGGCTTCACGCACACCTTCTCCATCGGCCGTCGCCCGACGGCACGTTCGTGCGCCCGGCCCCCATGGCGAGCAGGTGATCCGGCACCCCGCCACTGGCGAGGAAGGTCAAGCATGACGCCCGAGCATCGTACAGACGGACCGTGCCGAGGCCGGTTCCGTCCGGCATTCGGCAGGTCCGCGTCCGGGGCACGGCCGGCCGGTCCCGGACACGGCCGGCCGGGACGTCACTGCTTCCGCCTGCGGGCCCGCTTCACCTCCCTGTCCACGGCCCAGGCGTCGGCGACCGGGCCGAGGTGACCGAGTTTGTCGGGGTTGATGACCGAGCGGACGGTCGCGATCTGCCCGTCGAGCACGTCGAGGACGAGGACGAGGAGAACCCTGCCGTCGCGGTCGTGGAAGACGGCGCCCGGCTGTCCGTTGACCTCGCACGGTTCGAACGTGATGCCGACCAGCCTCAGCAGCGGGTGGACGGCGGCGAGCAGCCGGGCCACGTTCCCGGCGCCGGCGACCGTCCGGGCCAGTTGCGGGGCCTTGCCGCCGCCGTCCCCGACGATCCGGACGTCGGCCGACAGCAGCCTTTGCAGTCCGTCCACGTCCCCTCGGGCCAGTGCCTCGAAGAAACGCCTCGCCAGCTCCTGCCGCTCCCGGCGGTCCGCTTCGAACCGGGGCCGTCCCTCTCTCATGTGGCGGCGGGCCCGGACGAGCAGCTGCCTGCACGCCGCCTCCGAGCGGCCCACGGCCGCGGCGATCTCGTCGAAGCCGAAGGCGAAGACGTCCCGCAGCACGAAGACCGACCGCTCCAGCGGGCTGAGCCGCTCCAGGAGGAGCAGCACCGCCATGGACACCGAGTCGGACAGTTCCGCCGCGCGGGCCGGTTCCTCGTACGGATCGTCCAGCAGCGGCTCGGGCAGCCACGGGCCGGCGTACTCCTCCCGCCGCACCCGGGCGGAGCGCAGCACGTCGACGGCGAGCCGGGTCACCGTGGCCGACAGGAACGACTTGACCGACACCGGCCGGGTGGTGGAGGCGTCGTAGCGAAGCCAGGTCTCCTGCACGGCGTCCTCCGCCTCGCTCACGCTGCCCAGGATGCGGTAGGCGATCGAGAACAGCAGCGGACGCAACTCCTCGAACTCCTCGACCTTGCTCACGCCGGCTCCCCTCGCGGTCCACACGCCGGCCGGGCCTTCGCCGGCGCGGCGGCCTTTCGTGGTGGGCGGTTCGTTCTCGAAGTGGACGGTGCGCTTCCACAGCGGCGGTTCAGTGGAACTGCCCGACCCGGTACTCGCCGGCCGGCTGCTGGGTGATGATGTTCAGCCGGTTCACCGCGTTCATGAACGAGACCAGCATGACAAGGGCCGTGAGCTGCTCCTCGTCGTAGTGCCGGGCGGCACGCGTCCACACCTCGTCGCTGACGCCGGCGGCCGCGTCCGCGACCCGGGTTCCCTGCTCCGCCAGCGCGAGCGCGGCGCGTTCGGCCTCGGTGAAGACCGTCGCCTCCCGCCACGCCGCGACCAGGTTCAGCCGCACCGGGCTCTCGCCGGCCGCGGCGGCTTCCTTGGTGTGCATGTCGATGCAGGCCGCGCAGCCGTTGATCTGGCTCACGCGCAGCGCCACCAGCTCCTGCGTCGTGGCCGGCAGCGGCATGTCCTTCAACACCTTTCCGGCCGACATGAAGTGCTTCAGGGCCTCGCCGGCGGCCGGGGTGGCGAAGTAGTTCAGGCGGGTGTCCATCGTGTGCTCCTCCGCGTTGGTCGATGCGTTCGTCCCCGAGACGAGATGGCCCTCGCTCCTGTGACACGGGGTTGGTCGACGGGTGGCACCGCGCGGGGGATGATGGAGCGGTGCGCGACGACCAGAGCATTCGCTGGCTCGACGGTTCGGGGAGGGAGCACCGCGTCCGATGGCGGTCGGAGAGCGGCGGTCCGCCTCCGCAGCAGGTGCTGGTGGCCGACGACCGGATGAACGCCGACACCGCCTTCCGCCTCGCCTGCGAGGGCACGTCGTTGCTGTGGCACGGCGACTTCCACAACGCCCGTCAGCTGCTGAGCGCGATGGCGCGCCGCGTCGACCGCAAGCCCCCGAAGCGCGGGGCGTCACCGCAGCAGAGCTTCCGTCTCCATCGCCAGGCCCAGTCGAGGCGCGCCCGGATCCTGGGCATGCTGCTCCTGCCCGTGGAGGCCGGGCATGTGATCCCGCTGCGCCGGGCACCGGACGTGCGGCTGGCCTGCGAGCAGGCGTACGGGCCCTGCCGGGAACCGTATGTGGTGTCGCTGCGCGAGCTGCAGGGTGTCCTCGGGGCGGGCGAGTGGCGCCGGAAGGGCGTCCATGTGCCGGCGCTCGGCGCGTCCGTCGTCCCGCACTACGGGGTCTTCTCCCCCGTGCGCGGCGAGTACGTCGGCCTGGTGGCCGAGGCGCCCCTGCCGTCGCGGGACACGGTCTCGGCCTTCGACATCGGTACCGGCACGGGTGTGCTCGCCGCCGTCCTGGCCCGGCGCGGCGTCCGGCCGGTCGTGGCCACGGACCTCGATCCCCGCGCGCTCGCCTGCGCGCGGGAGAACATCGACCGCCTGGGCGTGTCCGCCACCGTCCGGATCCGGCAGGCGGATCTGTTTCCGGAGGGCCGGGCCTCGCTGGTCGTCTGCAATCCCCCATGGCTGCCGGGCCGGGCCCGGACGCCGCTGGAGCGCGCGGTGTACGACCCCGGGAGCCGGATGCTGCACGGCTTCCTCGACGGTCTTTCCGGCCATCTGGAACCGGGCGGTGAGGGCTGGCTGATCATCTCCGACCTGGCCGAGCGTCTCGGACTACGCGCCCCCACCGAGCTGACCGATCTGTTCGGCCGGGCCGGCCTGACGGTGGCCGGACGCCTCGACGCCCGGCCGCTCCACCCCCGCGCCCACGACCCCGCCGACCCGCTGCACGAGGCCCGCAAGGCGGAAGTCACCTCGCTGTGGCGGCTGACGGCGGGCTGAGCGACGTCCCCGCACACACCGGCCGGCCCTCGGTCCCCTCGGCTGCGTGACTCCGGCCGCCCGCTGGGGCGCCTCAGCTCGCCTGCACCGGAAAGAGCATGCAGCTGCTGGTCGCGTGGGCCAGCAGCCGGTCCTCGGAGTCGCGCAGTTCCGCCTGCGCCAGGGCGGTGCGGCGGCCGTAGTCGAGGACGGTGCCGATGGCACGGACCTTCCCGGTGCCGGCGGTGACGGGGCGCAGGAACTTCAGGGTCAGGTCGAGGGAGGTGTAGCCCATGCCCTGGGGCAGCACGGTCTGCACCGCGCAGCCGGCCGCCGAGTCCAGGAGGGTGGCGTAGACGCCGCCGTGGACGCTGCCGATCGGGTTGTAGTGCTCCTCGCCCGGGACCAGCGCGAAGACCGCCCGCCCGTGGTCGGCCTCCTCGAGTGTGAAGCCCAGGGTGGCGGCGACCGGCGGAGCGGGCAGCTCCCCGTCCAGCAGCTTCCGGATGAAGTCGAGACCGCTGTGGTGAGGAACGGCTTCGGCGGAGACCGCGGGGTCCGCCCAGTCGTATGCCCGTGTCCTGCGCATACCCGCTCCCGCCTCCGCTCGCCATCATCAGATCTGGCTTCGGATTATGAAGCTAGGCGGGCAGACGGCTGGCTGTCAATATCGAAGCCAGCCTAGGATGCCCCCATGCCCATGAACTGGCTGGAGACGAGCACCGGGAACTGCACGGTCCAGCGGACGCTGGAGCTGGTCGGCGAGAAGTGGTCGCTGCTGCTGCTCCGGGACGCCATGAACGGCGTCCGGCGCTTCGACGACTTCCGGCGGCACGTCGGGCTCTCCGAGGCCGTGCTCGCGGACCGGCTGCGCAAGCTGGTGGCCGCCGGGATTTTTCGGACCGTCGCCTACCGCGAGCCGGGGAGCCGGACCCGGCGGGAGTACCGGCTCACCCGCAAGGGCTGGGACCTGTGGCCCGCGATGATCGCCCTCAAGCAGTGGGGCGACCGCTACGCCGCCGATCCCGAGGGCCCGCCGCTGGAGGTCCGCCACGCCGACTGCGGCGAACCGCTCCGGGCGGTGATCGTGTGCGGCAAGGACCACGGCCCCCTGACGCCCCCGCAGGCCCGTACCCGACCGGGCCCTTCGGCACGCCCCAGGACCTGACGCGACGCCGCGCCGACCGGACTTGACGCGACGTCAGTCCGGCAGCGCCGCGGTGAGATCCACCTCGACGAGCTGCCCGGGAAAGCCCAGCTGGGCGACGCCCAGCAGGGTGCTGGCGGTGGTGAACGCGGGCCCCAGCTCGGACTCGGTGAGCCGGCGCCACGCGGCCGCGAGCAACTCCCGCTGGTCGCTGACCACATAGATCACCGAGCGCACCACGTGGTGCGGCCCGGCGCCGACGGCCGCCAGGGCGGTGACCGCGTTCGCCACCACCTGGTCGATCTGCTTCTCGAGGGATCCGGCGCCGACGAGGTCGCCGTTCCGGTCGAGCGGGCACTGTCCCGCCAGGTGGGCCGTGCGCCCGGCCTCCACCACCGTGATGTGGTGATAGCCGGGCGTCTTGTGCAGGTGCTCCGGATTGATCCGCGTGATCTTCTGGGTCATGCCCGGGAGTCTGCCGAGCGTGGCGCCGGCGCGCATCGGAAATTCCCGGGGCGGCGGCACTACCGGACGGCGAGCAGGGTGATCCCGAGCGCGATCAGGGCGGCGACCTTGGCGGCCTCCAGCGCCACGTAGTACCAGTGGGCGCGCGAGCGGGGCAGGTCCTCACCGGCCAGGACTCGGTCCGAGCGGCGATTCAACCGGGGTCGCACCACGCCGAGTTGCACAACCAGCAGTCCGGCCGTCACGGCGGTGAGCGCCACGACCGCGGCCGGCGGGCCGCCGACGGCCACCGCGACGACGACGGCGGCGGCCAGGACGACCTCGGTGAGGTTCAGTGCACGGAAGACCAGGCGGCCGATGCCCAGCCCGATACGGACGGTGACCCCGGGTGCGCGGAACTTCAGCGGCGCCTCCATGAAGGAGATCGCCAGCACCATGCCGAGCCAGACGAACACGACCGCGCCCGCTGCCGCGGCCGACGTGGTGTTCATGGATGCGTTGCCTCTCTGCCGTACCAGAAGCCGTACCGGGAGCAGGGTTCCGGGTTCCGGGTCATGGGTTCCGGGTTCCGGGTTCCGGGTTCCGGGTCGAGTCTCCACGAACATACCTGTGATCAATCGGCGCGCGGGCAGGTCCATGAGTGAAAGGTCAGGGCCCTGCGGCCTCTTGACAGACATCCGCTTTCGCAAGGCCATGGGCAAGGGCTGACGCCCCTGCGGGCCCGGCGGGCCCGCAGAGGTTTACGGCACGGCCCGGTGCGGCACTCGGGGGGCCGCGGGTGGCTCCCGGGCGGGGGTTCTCGCGGTGTGATGCACCGGCCGGGCGCATCGGAGCCGGTCCGGCGGCGCGGCCGGGCGGGACATGAGGGCTGTCGATGACGACGATCGGTGTCGAAGAGGAGTACCTGCTGCTCGACCCGGTCACGGGTCTGCCGGTACCCCTGGCGGACAAGGTGCGCGCCGCGGCCGGCCTGGGGCATCTGGTGGCCGACCAGGAGGTGCACAGCGAGCTGCTGCAGGCGCAGGTGAGCGTGGCCACCCCGGTGTGCGGCACGCTGGAGGAGGCCGGCGGGCATCTGCTGCGGCTCAGGCACGCGGTCGGCGCGGCCGCCGAGGCGCACGGCTGCCGGATCGCGGCCTGCGGCACACCCCCGCTGCGGCACGGCCGCCCCATGGCCGTCACGGACCAGGCCCCCTACCGTGCCCTGCACGCCCGGGCGCCGCAGCTGGTGGCGGAGCAGCTGGTCAACGGCATGCATGTGTACGTCGGCGTCCCCAGCCGGGAGACCGGGGTGCAGGTGCTGAACCGGATCAGGGTGTGGCTGCCGACCCTCACCGCGCTGTCCGCGAACTCCCCGCTGTGGGACGGTCACGACACCGGTTTCGCCAGCTGGCGGACGGTGGTCTCCGGCCGCTGGCCGGTGAGCGGCATGCCCCCGCGCTTCACCGACCTCGCCGACCACGACCGGCGGGTGCGGCAGCTGCTGGACAGCGAGCTGATCTCGGACACCGGGCAGCTGTACTGGCAGGCCAGGCTGTCGGCCGAGGACCTCACCGTCGAGCTGCGGTGCATGGATGTGCAGCTGCGCGCGGACGACGCGGTGATGGTGGCCGGCCTGGCCCGTGCCCTGGTGGCGACCGCGCTGGCCGAGACCGCCGCCGGCGCGCCGGTCCTCGACTGCGACCAGGAGCTGCTGCAGGCGAGCCTGTGGCACGCGGCCCGCCATGGCCTGAGCACCACCCTGGTCGACCCCTCGGGCCGGCAGCGGCGGGCCGGGGAGATGCTGTACGAGCTGCTGCGGCACGTCACTCCGGCGCTGGACGCCGCCGACGACACCCGGCAGGTGACGGCCCTGGTGCACCGGCTGCTGCAGAACGGCACCGGGGCCGACCGGCAGCGCTCCGCCCTGGCCCAGGGCGGTCTGTCCGCCGTCACCGCACTGGTCACCGGCAAAGGCACCCTGCCCTGAACGCCGACCGGCACACCGCGCCGTCGGCGTCCGAGCCGCCTTGTTCAGGGGCGCGGGCGGATGCGGCACCACCGGGGGCGGGCGTCGGCGCCCCGGCGGCCCGCGGCAGCGGCGCAGCGGCGGCACACCCGCTGCACCGGGTCGGCATCGCCGCCGGAGTCCGGGAAGACGTCGGGCCGGCTCACGTGCGCGAGGCGGGTCAGCCGCGAGCGGCTGAGGGACAGCCCGCACACGGTCTCGTTGCGCCCCGGCTCCCAGGCGTGGACCTCGCCTGCGGGCAGCCTGCGCCCGCCCTCCTCCTCGTCGGTCCACCGGCCGGAGCCGGCGACGGCGTACCGCTTGCCCGTCCCACGGGCTGCTCCCCCGCGCTCCGGGCCGCCCGGACCGGCGGCGCCCGGCTGACGGGTCCCACCGAAGCCGCCGTCCCGCACGCGTGCGCCGGATGCCCGAGGGCGGGTACCCGGCGTGGGTGAGACTGCTGTGCCGGGTGAGATCCGGCCCCCGTGGCAGGTGAGGAGAGGGGTATGACGCCATCCGCCGGCGAGGACGAGACCACGGCTGACGTGCCGCCGCTCTTGAGCGACGAGGCCCTGGACGAACTCCAGGCGGGTCTTGAGCGGCTGGCCCGGGCCCATGGGCGCCTGCGGTCGCTGCTGGACGCCGTGGTGACCATCGGCAGTGCCCTGGAGCTGGACGTGGTGCTGCACGCCATCACGGACTCGGCCCGCAAGCTGGTCGACGCGCGCTATGCCGCGATCGGGGTCCTGGACGACAGGGGCGAGTTCATCGAGCTGATCACGTCCGGGTTCGGGGCGGACCAGTTCCGGCAGCAGGGGGACGCACAGCTGCCCCACGGGGAGGGGTTGCTGAGCGAACTGGTCCGGCATCCCGCGCCGATGCGGGTCGAAGACCTCGGCTCGGACCCCCGGTCGGTGGGCTTCCCCGAGGGGCATCCGGTGATGAAGACACTGCTGGGCGTGCCGATCGCGGTGCGCCGCACCATCTACGGCAACCTCTACCTCGCCGACAAGCGGCACGGCGGCCCGTTCACGGACGAGGACGAGGAGATCGTCACGGCCTTGGCGAGCGCCGCGGGCGTGGCCATCGAGAATGCCCGCCTGTTCGAGCAACTGCGCCGGGCCACCGAGGAGTTCCAGCGCCGCCTGCTGCCGGGGCTGCCCGATCTGCCGGGCCTCGGCCTGCAGGCCCGCTACGAGCCCTCCACCCGGGCGCCCCGCATCGGCGGAGACTGGTACGACCTGATCCATCTGCCCGGCGGCATTCCCTGCCTCATGGTGGGCGACGTGATGGGCCACGGCCTGGAGTCGGCCACCCTGATGAGCCGGATCAGCAACGCGCTGCGGGTGATCGCCTACCAGGAGCAGGGGCCGCCGAGCCGCGTCCTGGGGCGTCTGGACGAGCTGCTGCACGACATCGAGGGCGGGGCGATGGCCACGGTGGTGGTGGCGCGCCTGGAGGCCCCCGCGGCCGACGGCAGCCGTCCGATGCGCTGGGCGCTGGCGGGCCACGTCCCGCCCCTCCTGGTCACGCCGGATCACCGGGCACGCTATCTGGACGCCGAGGCGGGCGGTCATCCCCTGGGCGTCGATCCGAGCCTGCCGCGGCCCGATCACGAGGTGACGCTCCCGCCCGGCGCGACCGTCCTGCTGCACACGGACGGGCTGATCGAGCAGCGCGGCGAGTCCCTCGACGAGGGGATGCGCACCGCCGCCCAGGTCGCGGCCCGGCACGCCACCGGCCCGCTCGGCACCCTGTGCGACGCCCTGCTGGCGGAACGCGCAGGCAGTCTGCAGGACGACATCGCCCTGCTCGCCGCCCGCCTGCACACGCCGTGAACCGGCCTCGCGGCGGGGCGAGGCGCGCCGAAGCCGGCCACCGGCCCCGCGCCGGTCCCTCCCGCGCCGGCCGGTGCTACGCCGGCGCCAGCTCCCGTCCCGTCCGCCGCTGCTCGGCCGGAGGCGTTCTGCGGTGCAGCAGCACCTTCAGCGCGCCGGTGTCCGGCCCGCTGGAGAAGGTGTCGTAGGCGTCCTCCGCACGGTCGAGGCCGAACCGGTGCGTCACCAGCGGGGAGACCGTCAGGCGCCCCAGGGACAGCAGGTCGATCAGCCAGGGCGTGGAGGAGGTGTCCACCTGGCCGGTGCTGATCGTCACGTTCCTGCGCCACAGGCTCTCCAGGTGCAGGGTGGCCGGCTTGCCGTGGTGGCCGATGTTGGCCAGGCGCCCGCCCGCGCGGACCGCGCGGGTGGCCAGCAGGAAGCTGTCGGGGCCGCCCGCCGCCTCGATGACCACGTCGGCCCCGGGCCCGTCGGAGAGGTCGGCGAGCAGCCGTCCGGGCAGCTCGGCGGCGTCGGCGCCGAGGCGCAGTGCGGCCCGCAGCCGGGCGTCGGACAGGTCCACGGAGACGATCCGCCGGGGTGCGTAGAGGCGGGCGACGGCCACGGCGGCGAGTCCCACCGGGCCCGCGCCCACGACCACGACCGTGTCCCCGGGGCCCACGCGTCCCTTGCGGACGCCCACCTCATAGGCGGTGGGGAGGACTTCGGCGAGCAGGACGGCGTCGTCGAGGGAGAGCTGGGCGGGCCTGCGGTGGGTGGCGTGGTCGGCGAAGGGGACGCGCACGTACTCGGCCTGGGTGCCGTCGATGACGTTGCCGAGCACCCATCCCCCGCCGCCGCGGCACTGCCCGTAGCGGGAGTCGCGGCAGGGCGCGCAGCGTCCGCAGCCGGAGACGGCCGAGACGATCACCTGGTCCCCCGGGCGCCGCTCGTGCACCTCGCTGCCGACCTCGATCACCTCGCCGACGGCCTCGTGGCCGAGGACGGTCCCCGGCCGCACCTCGGGCAGGTCGCCCCGGCGGATGTGCAGATCGCTGCCGCAGACGGTGGCCGCCTCGACGCGCACCAGAGCGTCGGTGGCCTCCTGGATCGAGGGATCGGGCACGGTGTCCCAGGAGATCCGCCCGGGACCGTGGTAGACGAGTCCTCGCATCGACGCTCACTCCCTCGCCACCTCGTCTCAACCGTCTCCTTCCCCGGCCGCGGCGGCAACTCCGAGGCCGGGCGGCTCCCGGCCAGGGACCTTCGGCCCTGTGACCGGTCTCTCATCTGTCCCATGGTGGGTGGTGGAAAAGGAAAAACCGCCAGTTTCCCACTGGAGGCCGGACGATCCACTTTCCTCTGGAGGCCGGACGATGAGTGCAGCACAGCCACCGCACGCGTCCGGGCGGCCACCGCCTCCCGCGCCGAAGGGGAGGAACCCGCTGATCCGGACGTCGGACCGGGTGGAGTTCTGGCTCCGTCGTGCTCTGCTGCTGGTCCTGGTCGCCGGTATGCCGCTGGCCGCCGTCGCCGCGGGCACAGCGGCGTACGAGGGGGCGATGCACACCGTGCAGGTCCAGGCGGCCGAACGGCAGCAGGTCAGGGCCGAGCTGATCTCCGGCACCGAGGACGCGTACCACGGGGCCAAGCAGCAGGCGAAGGTCCGCTGGTCCGATCAGGACGGCACCGTCCGCACGGGCACCGCCCTGGTCGAGGCCGACACGCCCAAGGGCGCCACGGTGAAGATCTGGGTGGACCGGGACGGTGACGTCACCAGCCCGCCGATGACCCGGACGCAGGCCGTGACCAACGCCTGGTTCACGGGCGGTCTGACCGCGCTCGGCGTGGTGGCCGCGACCGGTGCGGCAGAGGCGCTGCTGCGCACGGCGCTGAACCGCCGCCGGTACGCGCAGTGGGAGGCCGAGTGGGAGGCGGTGGAGCCCGAATGGGCGGCCCGCTTCCACCGGTGAGGGCCGGGGAGCACCCGGCTCCGGCGGCACTCCAGCAAGCCGGCCGGGCGGAACCGACCGACCCGGCCACGTGTGAAGCCGAGGAGGAGCGACGATGACACAGCCCACCCAGCACAACGCGCTGACCATGTGGAACCCCCTGCGGGAGCTCGAGGACCTGCAGGCACGGATGGATCACCTTCTGCGCACCACCTTCCCCTTCCCGGGGGCCGGCTTCTCCGAGAACGCCGGGACCGACGCGTGGATACCGGCGGCCGATGTCGAGGAGACCGACGACGCCTACCTGGTCGAGCTGGAGCTGCCGGGGGTGAAGAAGGATCAGATCACCGTGGAGGTCAGCAACGGCGAGCTGGCGATCCACGGCGAGATCAAGGAGAAGGAACGCACGGGCGTGATCCGGCGGCACACCCGCCGCATCGGCCGGTTCGACTACCGCATGACCCTGCCGACCAACGTCGACACGGAGAACATCGGAGCCGAACTCACCGAAGGGATCCTCACCGTGCGCGTCCCGAAGGCCGAGAAGAGCAAGCCGCAGCGCATCGAGATCCGCGGCTGAGCATCCGCGGCGCGACGAAAGGGCCTGATCATGCGAGCACACCTCGGCGATCAACTCGTCGTCGAAAGTCCCACGACCGGCGCCGTCCGGCGCGACGGTGAGATCGTCGGGCTGCACCACGCCGACGGCACGCCTCCGTACGACGTGCGCTGGTCGGACACCGACGAGGTGACGCTGGTGTTCCCCGGGCCCGACGCGCACATCCGGCACGTGGGACACGAGCCGGACACGGGGCCGCCGGCACCCTCGGCCGCGGAGACCCCGGGCACCGCGGATTCCGCACAGGCCGCGGACACCGGGGAGCCGGCGCCCCCGCCCGCGGAGTCCGCGGACGGCGGCCCCAATCCGGGAGACATCGGCCGGCGGGTGGCGGCCGAGCGGAAACGGCTCGGCCTGTCACGGGAGGAGACCGCCCGCCGCGCCCGGATCGCCCCGGAGTACCTGGCCTACATCGAGGAACAGCCGGCCGCGCCCAGCCTGGCCACGCTGTTCAGCCTGGCGGCCGCGCTCGGCACCGACGTGCAGTCCCTGCGCGGCGGCGGCATGGATCTGCCGCCCGGGCGTGGCTCCGCCCTGCTCCACCCCGAACTGCGGGACCTCGGTCCCGAGGAGTGCCGTGCACGGCTCTCCACGCACGGGGTGGGACGCATCGCCGTGACGACGCCGGACGGCCCGGCGGTCGTCCCGGTCAACTACGACGTCGTCGACGGCGCGATCGTCTTCCGGACCGCACCCCACTCCGTCCCGGCCCGGGCCGTGGGCTCCGAGGTCGCCTTCGAGGTGGACCACCTGGACGAGGCCATGAGCCAGGGCTGGAGCGTGCTCGCCGTCGGCCCGGCCGAGCCGGTCACCGAGCCGGCGACCGTGCGGCGGCTCACCGAACGGGCGCACAGCACGCCATGGGCGGGCGGTGAGCGCGAGATGTGGGTGTCGATCCGGCCCACCCGCCTCACCGGACGCCGCATCCTGCCGGCCGACCGGTGACCGGCACCACCGCCCTGACGAGGGAGGCCACCATGTCCGAGCAGGACCTCACCACCACCCCGGGCCTCTCCGCCGAGCAGGACCCCACCGCCCCGCGCCTCTCCGACCAGCAGGTGAGGGAGCTGATCCGGGACGCCTGTGCCGCCCCGTCGATGCACAACGCCCAGCCGTGGCGGTTCCGCCACCTGCGCCGCAGCGGCGAGTTCCAGCTGCGGGCCGACCCGGAGCGGGTCCTGCCGCACGCCGACCCGGACCGCCGCGCCCTCCATCTGGGCTGCGGCGCCGCCCTGTTCAATCTGCGGGTGGCACTGGCCCGCCTGGGCCGCCGCCCCGGCGTCCGGCTGCTGCCCGACCCGTCGGACCCGGACCTGCTCGCCACCGTACGAGCCGCCCCCGCCCGCAGCGACGACGGCACCGGCGAACTGGCCGCGCTGCATCCGGCGATCCCCGAACGGCACAGCAGCCGCTACCCGTTCGAGGAGACACCCGTCCCCGAGGAGCTGCGCGCCGCCCTCGCCGACGCCGCCCGCGAGGAGGGGGCGGAGCTGGCCTTCCCGTCCCCGTGGCACCTCGAGCAGGTGCTGGACCTCATGGCGGAGGCGGAGGTCCGCAACAAGGAGGACCGGGGCAGCGAGGAGGATCTGGCCCGCTGGACCCGCCCCGACGCCGAGTCCGAGGACGCCGCCGCCGACGGGGTTCCCGGCTACGCCTTCGGCCCGCGCAGGCGCGGCGGCAAAGCCCCGATGCGTGACTTCACCGGGGGCAGGACGGTGGCGGCGGACCAGGGCTCCGCCGAGTTCGAGCGCGTCCCCCAGCTGGCCGTGCTGAGCACCCCCCGGGACCGCCGCGAGGACTGGCTGCGCGCCGGGCAGGCCATGCAGCGGGTGCTGCTGCTGGCCACCCGCGAGGGCCTGTCCAGTTCCTTCGCCACCCAGGCGCTGGAGTGGAGCGACCTGCGCTGGCAGCTGCGCGACCCGGTGTCCGGCACCGGGGTGGTGCAGGTGGTGCTGCGGCTCGGCTACGGCCCCAAGGGTCCCAGGACACCGCGCCGCCCGGTGGCGGACGTGCTCGACATCGAGGCATGACCCGGTCCCGGCCCGTGCCGGCGGCTTCGGAAGGGAGCAGGTGATGGGTGACGGCAGCCAGGCCGATCCGCTCGTGCTGGAGGCGACGGGTCTGACCTCGGCCGAGGCCGCGCACCGGCTCCGGGTGCACGGTCCCAACGAGATCCCCTCCCGGCCGCCCGTCCCCGTCTGGCGGAGGGTGCTGCAGCAGCTGCGCGATCCGCTGATCCTGGTGCTGCTGGTGGCCGCCGCCCTGACGATCGCCACCGGGGACCTGTCCGACGCAGCCGTGATCCTGCTGGTGATCACGGTGAACACGGTCGTCGGCGTGGTGCAGGAGGTGCGGGCCGAGCAGGCGGTCAGGGCGCTGTCCGCGATGAGCGCGCCGGAGGCCCGGGTGATGCGGGACGGCGCGGCACGCTCCGTCCCGGCCGCCGAGGTCGTACCCGGTGATCTGGTGCTGCTGGCCGAGGGCGACATCGTGCCCGCCGACGGGAGGGTGGTGGACGCGGCGCGGCTGCTCACGGACGAGTCCTCGCTCACCGGCGAGTCCGTACCGGTCGAGAAGACCTCCGGTGCCGACGGCCCGCGCGGCACGGTGTCGGCAGGCACCGTCGTGGTACGCGGCCGGGGCCGCATGGAGGTCACCGCCACCGGCGCGGCCGGCGCGCTCGGCCGGATCGCGGCGCTGATGGGTACCGGACCCGGTCTCACACCGCTGCAGCGCCGCCTGGTGCGGTTCGGCCGGGTGCTGGCCGCGGCCGTGGTGGTGCTGTGCGCCGTGGTGCTGGCGCTGGGGCTGGTGCGGGGGCAGCCGGTGGAGCTGATGATCGTGGCGGCGATCAGCCTGGCCGTCGCCGCCGTCCCGGAGTCGCTGCCCGCGGTGGTGACGCTGTCGCTGGCGCTGGGGGCGCGGCGGATGGCGGACCGGCGGGCCATCGTCCGCAGGCTGCCCGCGGTGGAGACGCTCGGCTCGGTGACGGTGATCGCCACCGACAAGACCGGGACGCTCACCGAGGGCCGGATGGCGGCCGAGCGGCTGTGGACGCCGCACGGCACGGCCACCGTGACCGGCGAGGGCTACGTGCCCGAGGGCGGCGTGCTCCGTGACGGCCGCCCCGTCGGAGTGGCCGACGCACCCGATCTCGCCGCCCTGCTGCGGGTGGCGATGCTGTGCAACGACGCGGCGCTGCAACCGCCCCGGGGCGCGGCCGGTGAGAACGGCGCGGAGCGCAGGCCGGTCACCGAGGGCTCGGACGAGTGGAGCGCGCTGGGCGACCCCACCGAGGCGGCCCTGCTGGCGGCGGGGGCCCGCCTCGGTCTCGACCGGCGGGAGCTGGACCGGACGCTGCCCCGAGTGGGCGAGATCCCCTTCGACAGCGGGCGCAAGCGCATGACGACCGTGCACCGCCGGCCCGGCGGAGGGGTGCTCATCGCCTGCAAGGGCGCCCCGGAAGTGCTGCTCCGGCCCGACGTGATGTCCGACGGCCCCGAGACCCTGAGCAGGGCGGCGGCCGAGGCGGAACGGCTCGCCCGGCACGGCTACCGGGTGCTGGCCGTCGCCTCCGCCGAACGCCCCACGGATCAGCAGCCGCCCGCCTGGGAGTCGGGCCTGACCCTGCTCGGCCTGGTCGGCATCGTGGACCCGCCGCGCGGCAGGTCGGCGGAGACCATGGCCGCCTGCCGGCGCGCCGGGATCGTCCCCGTGCTCATCACCGGCGACCACCCCCTCACCGCGCGGGCGGTGGCCGAACGGCTCGGCATCGCCTCCCGCGACGAAGAGGTCACCACGGGCAGGCTCATCCGGGAGGGCCGGGCGGGCGATCTGACGAGCGTGCGGGTCTTCGCCCGCACCACCCCCGAGCAGAAGCTCGACATCGTCGAGGCCTGGCGCGGCGCAGGGCACGTGGTGGCGATGACCGGTGACGGCGTGAACGACGGCCCGGCGCTGCGCCGGGCCGACATCGGTGTGGCGATGGGCCGCCGGGGCACCGAGGTGGCCCGCCAGGCCGCCGACCTGGTGCTCGCGGACGACAATCCGGGCACCATCGTGGCGGCCGTGGAGGAGGGGCGCCGGGTCTACGACAATGTGCGCCGCTTCCTGCTGTACGGGCTGGCCGGCGGCACCGCGGAGATCCTGGTGATGCTGTTCGGTCCCTTCCTGGGGATGCCGCTGCCGCTGCTGCCGGCGCAGATTTTGTGGATCAATCTGCTGACGCACGGCATTCCGGGGGTGGCGCTGGGCGCCGAGCCGGTCGCCCCGGACGCGATGCGCCGGCCGCCCCGGCCGCCGGAGGAGAGTGTGCTGGGCGCCGGGCTGTGGCCGCGGATCCTGCTCATGGGGGCGTTCATCGCCACGGTGTCGCTGGTGGTGGGCGTCTGGGCGCGGGAGACGGGCCGCCCCTGGCAGTCGATGCTGTTCCTGGTGCTCGGTGCGACCCAGCTCGGTGTGGCGCTCGGCTCGCGCGCCCGGCCGGGCACCCTGGCCAACCCGTTCCTGCTGGTGGCCGTGGGCGCCGCGCTGGCCCTTCAGGTGGCCGGTGTCTATCTGCCCCCGCTGCGGCAGCTGCTCGGCACCGAGCCGCTGGCGGCGGCCGACCTGGTGATCGCGTTCCTGCTGTCCGGGCTCGGCCATGTGGTGATGCGGCTGCAGACCCGGTTGAGACCGGAACGGCACCCGGGCACCGCGCCGCACGGTCCTGGTGGCGGCGCCCAGGGGTCCGGGCGAGGCTTGGTGACAGGGCTTCATGACGGGAAGTCCGACGAGACGAGGAGGCTCCGGTGAGCGGCGGACTGGTGGTCGTGGGCGTGGACGGCTCGGCGTCGAGCCTCTCTGCCGTGGAGGTGGCCGCGCACGAGGCGCGGCTGCGCGGTGCGGGTCTGCGGGTGGTGCACGCGTTCTTCTGGCCGGCGCTGCATGTGCCGCTGGGTGCCTCGCCCTACGGCCCGGCCGAGGGCGGCCTGCAGAACATGGCCGAGCGGCTGCTGAACGAGGCGGTGCAGCGGGCGAAGGCGACCGAGCCGGAGGTGGAGGTCACCGATGTGATGATCACCGGCGAGCCGTTGACGGTGCTGGAGGCCCAGTCCCGCGAGGCCGAGCTGGTGGTCGTCGGCACCCGGGGCATGGGCGGCTTCGTGGGGCTGCTGGTCGGTTCCACCGCCGTCCATCTGGCGGCGCACGGGCAGTGCCCGGTGCTGGTCGTGCGCAGGGAGCCGGACCCGGACGGCCCGATCGTGCTGGGCGTGGACGGCTCCCCGGCCGGGCAGCGGGCCATCGAGTTCGCCTTCGCAGAGGCCGAGTTGCGCGGCGCCCCGGTCCTGGCGCTGCACGCCTGGAGCACCTGGACGGCTCCCATGCCGCCGCCGCCCGACCCGGTGGAGCCGTACGCCCATGAGCCGGGCGCGCTCCGCGCGGAGGAGGAGCAGCTGCTGTCCCAGGCCCTGGCGGGCCATCAGGAGAAGCACCCCGACGTCCAGGTCGAGCGCACGGTGGTGCAGGGCGGCGTCCGGGAGGCGCTGATCGAGGCGAGCCGCAGCGCCCGCATGCTGGTCGTCGGCGCCCGCGGCCGGGGCGGCTTCACCGGTCTGGTGCTCGGCTCGGTCAGCCAGGCCATGCTGCACCACGCCTACTGCCCCGTCGCGGTGGTCCGCGCACCCCGCGAGTGAGCCCCGGCCCGCCCCGGCCGCCGGGGCAGCACCGTTCGTGCGCGGACACGCACCACCGCATGGGCCTCTCCCCCGGTGGCGGCACCGGTGGTGCGTGACCGGGCACCCGCACGAGGGCCGGCCACCTCGGTGGCCGGGTCGGCACCGGTCGTGCACGGATGCGCACCACCACGCGTGACCCTGCCGAGGTCGAGCCGGACCCGCGGGCACAGTGGTACGCACACCACCCGCATGAACCGGCAGCCCCGGAGGCCGGGACCACCGCTCGGGCGCGGGTGCGCGCGCCACCCGCATCAGCCGGCGGCGCCGGTCGAGCCGACCGGTCCTGGGCGAGTGCGGTCAGCCCACGCGGTCCCAGCCGCGGCGCGGGGCGCGGGTGCCGAGCCGGGTGTCGCGGCTGCGGTAGACGATGTACGGGCGGGTCAGATAGCCCAGCGGCGCGGTGAGCATGTGCACCAGCCGGGTGAAGGGCCAGAACGCGAACAGCAGCAGGGCGCTGAGGGCGTGCAGCTGGAAGAGGACCGGGACGCCGGTCATCAGGTCGGGATCGGGCTGCAGGGCGAAGACCGAGCGGAACCACGGGGAGACGGTCTCGCGGTAGTTGTAGCCGCCGCCGCCGATGTTCGCCGCGACGGTCGCCGCGAGGCCGAGTCCGATGGTCACCGCCAGCGCCAGGTACATCGCCTTGTCGTTGCGGGTGGTGGCGGAGAAGACCGGGCCGACCGTGCGGCGCCGGTAGACGAGGATGAGCATGCCGCCGACGGTGGCCACTCCGGCGACGGTGCCGAGGACCACGGCGAGGACGTGGTAGGTGTGCTCGCTGATGCCGGCCGCCTCGGTCCAGCTCTCCGGGATCACCAGCCCGCCCACGTGGCCGAGCGCCACGATCAGGATGCCGAAGTGGAACAGAGGGCTGCCGATCCGCAGCAGCCGGTTCTCGTACAGCTGGGAGGAGCGGGTGGTCCAGCCGAACTTGTCGTAGCGGTAGCGCCAGATGTGGCCGAGCACGAACACGGCGAGGCTGAGGTAGGGCAGCACCGCCCACAACAGGATCCCGCCGGTGCCGGACTCCACCGCCAGGGTGACCGGGTGTACGGGTGCGGTGCTCATCGGGGACCTCCGGCCTGCGGGGCGGACAGGTACGGCGGCGGTGCGGAGGGGCCGGGACCGTAGGGGTCGAGGCCTACCTGCTCCTCGGGCGGGCCCTCGGCGGCGAGCCGTGCCACGGCCCGGCGTTCGTCGCCGGCGAGGGGCGGCAGCGTGGCGGACACGGAGTCCAGCAGGTGCGCCCAGGGCGAGCCGGTGTCCCGCAGGGAGAGCCGCAGCAGCTCCAGGCCGGCCCGGTGCTCGGTGAGCAGCCGGTGTCCCGCTTCGGGCTCGGCGCCCGCGAACTCGAGGAGCACGGCCAGATGGTCGGGCAGCTCCTCGTCGCCGAGCCGCCAGCCGGCCCTGGCGTAGGCCTGTTTGAGCCGCAGCAGGGCCAGGCCCCGCTTCCGGGTGTCGCCGTGTGCGTAGTAGGTCAGATAGGGGCAGCAGCGTTTGCGGTGGTCGAAGGTGTCCACGTAGGCCGCGGCCAGGTCGTCCGGCTGGACGGCACTCACCCGGGCGGTGAAGCGCAGCAGCGGTTCCCGCACCCGTGCCGGCAGGACCGGGGCCACGCGTTCGGCGAGCGCCGTCCGGGACGGCGTGTCCTCGGGGTAGCCGAGCAGCAGCGACTGGATCTGCCAGGCGTACGGCTGCCAGAGCTCGGTCCGCCGGCGTGCCGCCGGTTTGATCGTCCTGATCGTCCGCTTCACGGCTTCGGCTCCCCGCTGTCGTCGCCGCCGTCGGTGCTTCTGGGCGGGAACAGGCCCTGAGGGGTGCCTCTGCCGTCCCAGTTGAGGAGGTTGACGCGGGGGCCGCCGCGGACGGAGGGTGCGGGGGTGTCGGAGGTCTGCCGGTCCCGCAGGGCACGGTAGTTCTCCACGGCGATGGGCGCCGCGCCTCCGGAGGTCTCGCCGAACGGGCCGGAGCCGCCCATGCCGGGGCCGCCCTCGTAGTCCAGGCTGCACTCGGTGGCCAGCTCCTCGAGCCGGTGGGCCTGTTCGGCGTGGGCGGGCGGGATGACGTACCGCTCGTCGTATTTGGCGAGGGCCAGCAGCCGGTACATGTCGTAGAGCTGCTCCCCGGTCATGCCGACCGCCTCGGCGATGGCCTCCTGCGGCTCGCGGCCGAGATTGATGTCGCGCATGTAGGAGCGTATGGCGGCCAGGCGCCGCAGCACCAGATCGACGGGGGCCGGGTCGCCGGCGGTGAACAGCTGGGCGAGGTAGTCGACGGGGATGCGCAGGGCGTCGACGGCGGCGAAGAGGTTGCGGTGGTCCTCGGCGTCGTGGCCGGTCTCGCGCACCGCGTCGACCACCGGGGACAGCGGCGGGATGTACCAGACCATGGGCAGCGTCCGGTACTCCGGGTGCAGCGGCAGCGCCACCCGGTAGGTGTTGATCAGCGCGTACACCGGGGAGCGCCGGGCGGCCTCCATCCAGTCGTACGGGATGCCCGCCCGCTCCGCCGCCTCGGCGACCTGCGGATCGTGCGGGTCCAGGAACACCTGCCGCTGCGCCTCGTACAGGTCGGTGTCCTCGGGTGCGGAGGCGGCCTGAAGAACCTTGTCGGCGTCGTAGAGGACCAGGCCGATGTAGCGCAGGCGGCCGACGCAGGTCTCGGAGCAGACGGTGGGCAGCCCGACCTCGACGCGCGGGAAGCAGAAGGTGCACTTCTCGGCCTTGCCGGTGCGGTGGTTGAAGTAGACCTTCTTGTACGGGCATCCGGTGACGCACATCCGCCAGCCGCGGCAGCGGTCCTGGTCGACGAGGACGATGCCGTCCTCCTCGCGCTTGTAGATGGCGCCGGAGGGGCAGGAGGCCGCGCAGGACGGGTTGAGGCAGTGCTCGCAGATGCGCGGCAGATAGAACATGAAGGTCTGCTCGAACTCGAACGTGATCCGCTCGGAGACCTGGCCGAGCAGCACGTCCTGCTGCTCGGTGGTCTGCGAGCCGCCCAGGTCGTCGTCCCAGTTCGCCGACCAGGAGATCTTCATGTCCTTGCCGGTGATCAGCGACTTGGGGCGGGCGACCGGGGTGTGCTCCTGCAACGGGGCGTTGGTGAGGGTCTCGTAGTCGTAGGTCCAGGGCTCGTAGTAGTCGTCGAGGGACGGCAGCACGGGGTTGGAGAAGATGGTGACCAGCTTCTTGAACCGGCCGCCGGCCTTGAGGGTGAGCCGGCCGCGCTTGTTCAGCTGCCAGCCGCCGCGCCAGCGCTGCTGGTCCTCGTAGCGGCGCGGGTAGCCCTGGCCGGGGCGGGTCTCGACGTTGTTGAACCACACGTACTCGACCCCGGTGCGGTTGGTCCATGCCTGCTTGCAGGTGACGGAGCAGGTGTGGCAGCCGATGCACTTGTCGAGGTTCATCACCATCGCCATCTGGGCCATCACGCGCATCAGTACGTCACCTCCTGGTCGGCGCGGCGGCGGATGACGGTGATCTCGTCGCGCTGGTTGCCTGTGGGGCCGAGGTAGTTGAAGGCGTAGGACAACTGGGCGTAGCCGCCGATGAGATGGCTCGGTTTGATCAGCAGCCGGGTCAGCGAGTTGTGGATGCCGCCGCGCCGGCCGCTGGTCTCGGTGCGGGGCACGTCGATGAGCCGGTCCTGGGCGTGGTGCATGTAGACGGTGCCCTGGGGCATCCGGTGCGAGACGACGGCACGGGCGGCGACCACGCCGTTGCGGTTGACCGCCTCCACCCAGTCGTTGTCCTTCACCCCGATCCTGGCCGCGTCGAGGGTGCTCATCCAGATCGTCGGGCCGCCCCGCGACAGCGACAGCATGAACAGGTTGTCCTGGTACTCGGAGTGGATGGACCACTTGTTGTGCGGGGTCAGATAGCGCACGGTGACCCCGAGTTCGCCGGCCTCGCCGAGGCCCGGCTCGCCGAACAGGGCGTCCATGCGCAACGGAGGCCGGAAGACGGGCAGGTGCTCGCCGAGCGCGAGGATCCAGTCGTGGTCCAGGTAGAAGTGCTGGCGGCCGGTGAGGGTGTGCCAGGGTTTGAGCCGCTCGACGTTGACCGTGAACGGCGAGTAGCGGCGGCCTCCGGTCTCCGAGCCGGACCACTCCGGGGAGGTGATCACCGGGACGGGGGCGGCGCGGGTGTCGGCGAAGGTGATCCGCTTGCCCTCGTGCTCGGCGGCGAGATCGGCCAGCCGGGTGCCGGTACGCGCCTCCAGGGCGTGGAAGCCCTGGGTGGCCAGATGCCCGTTGGTGGTGCCGGACAGGGCGAGGATCGCCTCGCACATCTCCGTGTCGCGGGCGATCGAGGGCCTGCCGTCGGCCGCTCCGCCGCGCACCGTGCCGTTCTTGTGCCGCAGGTACTCCAGTTCGCGGCCGACGTCGAAGGTGACCCCCTTGGTGGTGGCCCCGAGAGTGTCGAGGAGCGGCCCGAGGGCGGCCATCTTCTCGGCGACCGCCGGGTAGTCGCGTTCCACCGTGATCAGCTTCGGCAGGGTGCGGCCGGGCACCGGCTCGCACTCCCCCGCCTTCCAGTCCCGCACCCGGCCGTGCGGGGTGGCCAGTTCGTCGGGGGTGTCGTGCAGCAGCGGCGCGGCGACGACGTCCTTGCGCACGCCGAGGTGGCGGGCGGCCTGGCGGCTGAACTCCTCGGCCAGGGTGCGGAAGATGTCGAAGTCGGTGCGGGTCTGCCAGGGCGGCGGGATCGCCGGGGTGAAGGCGTGCACGAAGGGATGCATGTCCGTGCTGGACAGGTCGTGCTTCTCGTACCAGGTGGCGGCGGGCAGCACCACGTCGGAGTAGACGGTGGTGCTGGTCATCCGGAAGTCGAGGGTGAGCAGCAGGTCGAGCTTGCCCTCGGGGGCCTCCTCCCGCCACTCCACGTCCCGGGGCCGGGCCCCCGGGGGGGCCTCCTCGGCCCGCAGCGAGGAGTCGGTGCCCAGCAGATGCTTCAGGAAGTACTCGTTGCCCTTGGCCGAGGAGCCGAGCAGATTGGCCCGCCACACGGTCAGGACGCGCGGGAAGTTCTCGGGGGCGTCCGGGTCCTCGCAGGCGAACCGCAGCCGCCCGGCCCTGAGTTCGGCCACCACGTGCTCGGCGACGCTCCTCCCGGCCGCCTCGGCCTCCTCGGCCAGGTCGAGCGGATTGCGGTCGAAGGTCGGGTAGGAGGGCATCCAGCCCAGACGGGCGGAGGCCGCGATGACATCGGCGGTCGTCTTACCGGCGAACGGACCGGCCCCCGCTGCGGCGGCCCCTGCGGATGCGCCTGCCCCGGCCGCGGCGAGGGTGTCCACGGTGAACGGGTCGTAGCGGAACTGGTCGCTGTGCAGGTACCAGTAGGCGGTCTGGATCATCAGCCGGGCCGGGCGGTTCCAGTCGGCGGCCGTGGCGATCGCCGAGTAGCCGGTGATGGGGCGGACCTTCTCCTGCCCGACGTAGTGGGCCCAGCCGCCGCCGTTGACGCCCTGGCAGCCGGTCAGTGTGGTCAGGGTCAGGAAGGAGCGGTAGATGGTGTCGGAGTGGAACCAGTGGTTGGTGCCCGCCCCCATCACGATCATCGAACGGCCCCTGGACTCCTCGGCGTTGGCCGCGAACTCCCGGGCGATCCGCGCCGCTCTGCCCGCGTCGACACCGGTGATCGCGGCCTGCCAGGCGGGGGTGCAGGGCTCGGAGGCGTCCTCGTAACCGGACGGCCAGGTGCCCGGCAGTCCCTCGCGGGCCACTCCGTACTGCGCCAGCAGCAGGTCGTACACCGTGGTCACCGTGCGGCCGCCGATCCGGCGCACCGGCACCCCGCGCCGCAGCGCCCCCGCCCCGCCGTCCGGGCGGTCGAAGCGCGGCAACTCCACGACCACGGGCGGCTCTTCGCCGCCCTCGGCCGACAGCAACGGCCGGATGCCGCCCAGGTCCAGGTTCCAGCGGCCGGCGCCCGATGCGCCGAAGCGGTCGCCCAGGGTGCCGTTGGGCACCACCGGCGAGCCCGTGGCAGCGTCCAGCAGCACCGTACGGAACCCGGCGTGCTCGGTCCGCGCCTGCTCGCCGCCGAGATCGGCGGCGGTGAGGAACTTGCCCGGCGCGAACACGCCGTCGCCCCGCTCCTCCAGGGCCACCAGGAACGGCAGATCGGTGTAGCGCTTGACGTACTCGGTGAAGTACGGCGTGGGCCGGTCGACGAAGAACTCCTTGAGGATCACATGCCCCATGGCCATCGCCAGTGCGCCGTCGGTGCCCGGCTGCGGAGACAGCCACTCGTCGGCGAACTTCACGTTGTCCGCGTAGTCGGGCGACACCGCCACGACCTTCTGCCCCCGGTAGCGGGCCTCCACCATCCAGTGCGCGTCCGGGGTGCGTGTCACCGGAAGATTGGAGCCCCACATGATCAGGTAGCCGGCGTCCCACCAGTCCCCCGACTCCGGTACGTCGGTCTGGTCGCCGAACATCTGCGGGGAGGCCACCGGCAGATCGGCGTACCAGTCGTAGAAGGAGAGCATGGCGCCGCCGAGCAGGGAGTAGAAGCGCGCGCCCGCCGCATGCGACACCATCGACATCGCCGGGATCGGGGAGAAGCCCGCGAGCCGGTCCGGCCCGAACCGCTTGATGGTGTAGATGTGCGCGGCCGCCACCAGCTCCGCGGCCTCGGCCCAGCTCGCCCGCACCAGGCCGCCCTTTCCGCGGGCCCGCTTGTACCGCCGGGCGCGCTCGGGGTCGGTGACGATGTCGGCCCAGGCCGCCACCGGGTCGCCCAGCCGGGCCTTGGCCTCCCGGTACATCTGCAGCAGCACGCCCCGCACGTACGGGTAGCGCACCCGGGTCGGCGAGTAGGTGTACCAGGAGAAGGCAGCGCCGCGGGGGCAGCCGCGCGGCTCGTACTCGGGCCGGTCCGGGCCCACCGACGGGTAGTCGGTCTGCTGCGCCTCCCAGGTGATGATGCCGTCCTTGACGTACACCTTCCACGAGCAGGAGCCGGTGCAGTTCACTCCGTGGGTGGAGCGGACCACCTTGTCGTGGGACCAGCGGTCCCGGTAGAACTCGTCGGCCTGCCGGCCGCCCTTCTTGTGCAGGGTGCGCAGGTCGTCGGAGACCTCCGCCCGGGTGAAGTAGCGCCGGCTGCGCACCAGCGCCTCCGTGAGAGGGCCGTACAGGCCCGTCCCGGTCTCTGTCGTGGTGCCCGTCTCGGCCTGCGCCCGGTTACCGGTCTCCGCACTCACCGCGCCACTCCGCTCCGGGTGCTGACACCCGTTCGATTCGTGATCGGATACGGCCGCCTCGACTCTACGGCCGCACGGCCCCGCGGCGGGGCCTGCGACACCGCGCGGCCGGGCCGGCGGCGCCGCAATCGCCCGAGTGCCGCCGGGGCGGCTGTGCCCGGGGCCGGGACGGCCGGCCTCCGGGTCGGGCTCCCGCTCCCTCGTGCTGCTTGCGCCGCTCACGCCCGCGCCGCCCCTTCAACGGCCGGGACCTTGCTCGTCAGGGCGCTGCCGGCCTCGGCCCGGACGTCGGCCATCGCTTGCCAGTCCTCGGTACCGAGCAGCGCCAGCGCCGCCGGGAACACCCCGTCCTGCTCCTTGAGGATGTGGTCGCGCAGTACCGCCATCTGCTCCATCAGCCGGTCCGGCCAGCTCGGGTCGGCGGGTGCCGTGCGCTCGCCGGCGGCTTCCGCCAGCACCGCCTCGATCCGCCGGTGCTCGGCCTCCAGCGCGGCGATCTGGTCCGGGAACTCGTCGGCGAGGGCCGGGAACAGGCCGTGCTCCTCCACCCGGGTGTGCGGGGCCAGCACGGCAGCGATCCGGCGGGCGACCCGCGCCATCGCGGGCACGTCGCCGGCGGCGTGGGCGGGGCGGAGGTGGCTGATCAGCCGGACCACCTCCTCGTGCTCACGCGTCAGCTCGTCGATCGACGTCAGCGACTGGCAGCCGCAGTACTCGCACACGGGTTCTGCTCCTTCACACCTCGGGCTGTCGGTGGGGCCGGCTCACGGGGCCGGTGTCGGTGCTCGGGACCGGGTCCGACGACGCCGCCGCCGCTCGCCTCGGCGGGCCGCCGGACCCAGAGCGGGCGGAGGACCCGGCCGGTGCGGTGGGCCGCCCACCCGCCAGGCGCCCCTCGTCTCCCCTGCCGGTCTCCCGGTCCCCGATGTCCCGGGCGTCCTCGGTGTCCCCGCCCCGGGCCGCCGCCCGGACCCCGGTCAGCGTGAGCACCAGGGCCGCCGCGGCCACCACGGCGAGAAGGGCGAGCCCGATGGCATACGTGCCGTACGCGCCGTACAGGGCGCCCATCACCAGCGGCGGCAGGAAGCCGCCGAGCCCGCCCGCGGCGCCCACCACCCCCGTGATCGCACCGACCTTGTTCGCCGGGGCCAGCAGGGCCACGAGCGCGAAGACCGCCCCGCTGCCGGCGCCGAGCGCGGCGGCCATCGACAGGAAGGCGATGGTGCCCACCGGCATCAGAGCCGGACCGAGCGCCTGCACCGCCGCACCGGCGATCACCACCGCCAGCGCCCCGGCCAGCACCCGCACCGGCCCCACCCGGTCGGACAGCCATCCGCCCACCGGGCGCATCGCCACCGCCAGCAGCACGAACCCGGCCATCCGGTCGGCGGCGTCGGCCTGGGTCAGCCCGTAGCCGGTCTTGAGGTACGTCGGCAGATACACCGAGAAGGCGACGAATCCGCCGAAGAGCACCGCGTAGAGCGCGGAGGCCTGCCAGGTGAGCGGCAGCCGGGCGGTGGCGGCCATCCGGCGGAGCAGCGGCGCCGTCGGCACGGTACGCCCCGGCGCATCCCGCAGCAGCAGCGCCGCGGTCGCGGCATACAGCGCCAGCACACCGGCGGTGATCAGGAACGGCGTGGGCATGCTCCCGGCGTCGACGAGCTTCACCGTGGTGAGGGCGCTGAGGGCGGTGCCGCCCATGCCGGCGCCGAAGACACCGTTGGCCAGGCCGCGCCGCTCGGGCGGGAACCAGGCGCTGACGAAGGGCACGCCGACGGCGAACGCGGTGCCGCCGATGCCGAGGAAGAAGCCGCCCACCAGCAGCGCGGCGAGCGAGGAATGCCCCGCCAGGCCCAGGTAGAGGATCGGCACGATGGTCGCCGCCGACACCAGCGGGAACATCACCCGTCCGCCGAACCGGTCGGTCAGTGCCCCCACCGGGATCCGGCCCAGCGAGCCGACCACGACCGGCACGGCCACAAGGAGCGACTGCTCGAACGAGGACAGACCGAGGTCGTCCTTGAACCGCGGGCCGAGCGGGCTGAGCAGCGCCCAGCCCCAGAAGTTCAGGGCGAAGCCGATCGTGGCGAGCGCCAGCATCAGCCAGGCCCGGCCCGGCACCGGGGGTTTCGAGGAGGGCCTGCCCTGCTCGGACTTCACTCGTTGGACCATCACGTCCGCCCGTCCCCTGCGTCGTGGGTGACCTCGACCGGGTCGCCCCTCTCCGAACGTCCTCCGACCGTGCTCGCGGAGCGACCGCACACGGCGGCGCCGCAGCCCGTGCGACCGCCGTCCGGCCTCCTGTCACCACATTCCGCGTCCCGCCGCCCCGCGGGCAGGGGTCATAGGTCCCTATCACCGGACGGACGGCCCAGGATCCGCGAGAGGGGCCTGTCGGCCCTATCGGGCGTGCGTGGCCGCGGAAAGCATGAAGGCGTGTTCACCGACGACGCCTTCCGCCCCCTGGACCGGCAGGAGTGCCTCAGGCTCCTGGCCAAGGTCCCGGTCGGCCGCGTCGTCTACACCCTGCGTGCGCTGCCCGCGGTACTGCCCGTCAACTTCACCCTGGACACGGACGCCTCCGTCCTCCTGCGCACCGCACCCGGCTCCGAGCTGGTACACGCGGTGGACGGCTTCGTCGTGGCCTTCGAGGCGGACGACTTCGACCCGGTGGCCCGGACCGGCTGGAGCGTCATCGTCACCGGCCGGGCCTCAGTGGTGACCGACCCCGCGGACCTGGCCCGGCTGTCCGGCACCGGCCCCGCGTCCTGGATGCCCCTCCCGGACTCGGTGCTCATCCGCATCGAGTGGGAGCTGGTCACCGGTCGCGAACTCCTCGGTGCGTGCAGCGCGGCGTGAGGGATCGCGAGCGAACGCACGGCTCCTCGGACCCATTCCGCCGCGCGGACTGAAGGTTCACGACCCGTCAGCAACCGCCGCCTTCCGCCCTCTCCCTCCGGGCACCTCACCTCGGCATGCCGCCGAGTCGCCGGCCCCGGCGAGACCGCCGACAATGACTTCATGGCCCGCAATGCCGCACATGCGCACGGTCCGTCGACCTTGACCGTCAAGGGGCGGGACATCCGGCTGCGGACGATCGGGATCGTCGCTCTCGTCGGCGTGGCCGTCTGGTTCATCGCGGCGAACACCGACTCGGTCACCGTCAGGCTGTGGGTGGCCGATGTGACGCTGCCGATGTGGGGGGTTCTGACCGTCACGCTGCTCGTGGGTGTGCTGCTCGGGTTGATCGCCGCGTGGCGGCGTGCGCGGCGGTAGCAGCCCGCTCGTCATGCGGCGCCGCTCGTCTGCGGGGCCGCTCGTCATGCGGGAGGGGCGGGGAGCGGCATGCGGGGCGGTCGGGGCGCCCGGCGGGCGCCGTGGTCGGGGTGGGGGCGGCCGCCGGGCGGTGGGGACAGGTCGTCGACAGGTCAGTGGTCGCCGGGTGAGCCGGCGGCCTGGGCAGGCTGGTCGTGGGCGTCCGCGCCGAGCGGGGGCGCGGTGTAGCGGTCCGTGCGGTGCTGGTCGCGCGGCACGGTGACCCGGCTCCGGGGTGTGTCGGCGTCACCCGGCGGAACCGGGATCGGCCTGCGGGCGATCAGGCGGCCCACCCAGCGGCGGCCGCAGATCGGGCAGGGCGGGGCGCCCTGCGGGTCGTAGGGGGACGCCACGGGAAGCCCGTCGCGGGTGAAGTACTCCCATTCGTCGCCGTTGTCGTCGCGGTAGTACTGCACGTCGTAGTCGGCACTCCATTTGTGCCAGCAGTGCCCGCAGGTGAACTCGACACGCTCCACAGCCAGTTCGGTGATCATCGGCCTGCCTCCTTCCGCGGTGGCGGACGCCCGGACACGTGACCCGTGACTGTTTTGTGACCATTCTAGGCGGCCACGGGAGGCGGCGCCGACGGGCCCTACCGCCGGCCGGCTACGGGTCGCCCGGCGTGTCCAGGCCGGTCAGCGCGCCGACCGGGTCCGCGTCGGGGGTACCGCGGGGCCACCAGTCGTCCTGGCCGGGCTCGGACTCGTACGCGTACCAGAGATGGTCGCGGCCCAAACGGAGCTGGACGTGCCCGCGGGGGTGGGTGAGCCGGTTGCGCCACGGGCGGAAGGCGGGCAGGTCGGCGGCGAGCAGTTGCGGACGGGCGCGGTCGAAGCGGCCGGCCGGCGGGTCCCAGGGCTCCTCCAGGACGCGGAGTCCCTCCGGGCCGCCCTGCCGCCAGGCGGCCACCGCACGGGCCAGCTCGGCGGGGCCGCGGCCGGCGGCCGTGGAGAGGGAGGCGTAGAGGGAGCGGGTGGCCGCGGTGAGGCCGGAACCGGGGCGGGCGGCGGCGAGCCGCACCGCGTCCTGCCAGAGGCTGAGGCCGCCGACCGGGTCGCGGCCGGTGGTCAGCAGGGCGTGGGCGCGTGCCGCGGCGTCACTGGCGAGCTGGTCCAGCGCGAAGGGATCGGGGCCGCCGGGCGCCGGCGGATACACCGGGGGCTGTTCGGGGTGCGGGGGCGGCGGCAGAGGGGCGGGCAGTGGAGGCCGGTCACCGCGGGCGAGCACGTCGCCGGCGCGTACGCCGGGCAGCGGCTCCGGTTCCTTCTCCTGGGCGGCGCGGGCCGCGCGGGCGGCGCTGCGCCGGGACAGGTCGTCGATGACCGCTCGTTCGCCCCGGCCCCGGAGGAGCAGCAGGACGAAGGGGTCGGCGTCGAGCAGCCGGGCGGTCTGGTAGCAGAGGGCGGCGGCGTGCTTGCAAGGGTGGCCCCGGTCGGGGCAGCTGCAGTGCGGATCGAGGTCGCGGGGGCCGGGCAGCAGGGGGACGCCGCAGTCGGCCAGGGACTGGGGCATCTCCTTGTCCAGGAGCGCGGCGATGTGACCGGGCCGGTCGGCGGCGGTGTCCAGGAAGCGCTCCCAGTCGGCGTCGGTGAAGGTGCGCAGCCGTACCTGGACCCGGTACGGGCGGGGGCGGCTGCCCCGGACGTAGGCGAGCACCAGCCCCGGAGTCACCGTGATGGCGTCGACGTTCCCCTGGTCGGCGTACGTCCGCCCCCGGGCCAGCCGGGCCGTGTCCAGGGCGCCCTCCTCCAGCGCGGTGACCCAGGCGTTGCCCCACCAGGTCTCGGCGAACGTGCCGTCCGGCATCCCCTGTGCTCCCCCGCTTCCCTCGCGGGAGGGCCGGGCCGGGAACGGGGGGAAGGTCCGGCGCACGTCCGAGTCGCGGGACGGGGCGGCCATGGATCGCGGGGCGGTGAAGGCGGGGGCGGGCTTGTCCGGCAGCGTGAGTTCCGCGGGCCTGGCATCGCCGGCCGGGCGGGGCTGGGGGCGGGGGCTGTCGGTCGAGGGGCGGGCGGTGTCCGGTGCGGGTGCGGTGGCGTCCGCCGCGCCGGTGTCGCGCGCCTGGGCGGCGTCCGGTTCGTCGGCGGAGGCGGGCATGCGGAAGGCGTCGGCGAGCAGCTTCCGCAGCTCGCGCGCACGGTTGTCTGCGGTGCGGGCGGCCTTCGGCGTGCGGGACGGGCGGGGCGTGCGGGGTGTCCGGGCCGACGGCGTGGCAGTGCCGCGCGCCGTGTCGTCGGTGCCGTGGCCCTCGGCGGCCCGGCGCGCGCGCAGCGCCTCCGCGCGGGCGGACCGCAGGGCCTCGCGGGCGATGTCGCCGGGGCGCTGGGCGCGAGGGCGGCCGGGTGGAACGGCGGCTCCGGGGGCGTCGGGTGCGGGCGCTGTCGCATCCTCGGCGGCCCCGCCCTCGTCGCCTGCGGCGTCCGGCACGGCAGCGGCGTCCTCCCGGCCGGAGCCTGGACCACCGGCGTCCCCGCCGGGGCGGCTGCCGGGGCCGGTGCCACCGCTGACGGGTGCTTCGGTGTCGGCGTCGCCGTCCCCGGACCGTTCGGAGTTCGCCCGGAGCGCCTCGCGCAGGGCGGCGCGGGCCGCGGCGGCCGGGCCCTGGTCCCGGGCGGTGTCCTGCTGCTGTGTCCGCTGCGTGGCCTCCTCGGCCCTCTCCCGCTCCCGGGCGGCACGCAGCGCCTCGCGGACCTCGGCGGAGGGGCGGCGTTCGGTCATGACGGCCTCCGGAGCGAGACCAGGTCGGCCAGCTCGCGGTCGGTGAGCTCGGTGAGGGCGGACTCGCCGGTGCCGAGGATCGCGTCGGCGAGGGCGCGTTTGGAGTGGAGCAGCTCGGCGATGCGGTCCTCGACGGTGCCCTCGGTGATCAGGCGGTGGACCTGGACGGGCTGGGTCTGTCCGATGCGGTAGGCCCGGTCGGTGGCCTGCTCCTCGACGGCCGGGTTCCACCAGCGGTCGAAGTGGATGACATGACCGGCGCGGGTGAGGTTCAGGCCGGTGCCGGCGGCCTTGAGGGAGAGGACCAGCACGGGTGTGGCGCCGGACTGGAAACGGTCGACCCTGCGTTCCCGTTCCGGGACCGGTGTACCGCCGTGCAGCAGCTCGACCGGGACCGCGCGCTCCGCGAGGTGGGCGGTGATGAGGCGGGCCATGCCGACGTACTGGGTGAAGACCAGGGCCGAGCCGTCCTCGGCGAGGAGGGTGTCCAGCAGTTCGTCGAGCAGGGCGAGCTTGCCGGAGCGGGCCGCGAGCCGGTCGGCGCCGGTGCCGGTGCGCTCCTCCTTGAGGTAGAGCGCGGGGTGGTCGCAGATCTGTTTGAGCGAGGTCAGCAGCTTGAGCACCAGGCCGCGGCGGCCGATGCCGCGGGCGGTCTCGATGGCGAGCATCGACTCGCGCACCACCGCCTCGTAGAGCGCGGCCTGTTCGCGGGTGAGCGGCACGGGGTGGTCGGTCTCGGTCTTCGGCGGCAGCTCGGGGACGATGCCGGGGTCGGACTTCCTGCGGCGCAGCAGGAAGGGCCGCACCAGGCGGTGGAGGCGCCGCACCGCCTCCTGGTCCTCGCCGGCCTCCACGGCGCGGGCGTGGCGGGCGCGGAAGGACTTGAGGGGGCCGAGGAGTCCGGGGGTGGTCCAGTCGAGGAGGGCCCACAGCTCGGAGAGGTTGTTCTCGACGGGGGTGCCGGTGAGGGCCACGCGGGCCGGGGCGGGGATGGTGCGCAGCGCCTTCGCTGTGGCCGAGTGGGGGTTCTTGACGTGCTGGGCCTCGTCGGCGACGACCATGCCCCAGCGCTGTGCGGCCAGTTCGGGGGCGGCGGAGCGCATGGTGCCGTAGGTGGTGAGGACGAAGCCGCCGTCCGGGCCGTCCAGGGTGCGGTCGCCTCCGTGGAAGCGGCGCACGGGGACGCCGGGCGCGAAGCGGGTGATCTCACGCTGCCAGTTGCCGAGCAGGGAGGCGGGGCAGACCACCAGGGTCGGTTCGCTGCGAGCGCGCTTCAGGTGCAGGGCGATGAGGGTGACGGTCTTGCCGAGGCCCATGTCGTCGGCGAGGCAGCCGCCCAGGCCCAGCGAGGTCATCAGCTCCAGCCAGGCCAGGCCGCGCAGCTGGTAGTCGCGCAGGGTGGCGGCGAGTCCGGGCGGTGGTTCGGCGGGGCGTACGCCGGCGGTGAGGCGGTCGCGGAGGGCGGCGAGCGCACCGGTCGGCACGGCCTCGACGGTCTCGCCCTCGACCTCGGCGCTGCCGGTGAGGGCGACGGCGAGCGCGTCGACCGGGTCGAGCAGGCCGAGGTCCCGCTTGCGGGCCTTGCGCACCAGCGCCGGGTCGACGAGCACCCACTGGTCCCGCAGCCGCACGACGGGGCGGTGTGCCTCGGCGAGGGCGTCCATCTCCGCCTCGGTGAGCGGGTCACCGCCGAGGGCGAGCTGCCAGCCGAAGCGGAGCAGGTCCTCGCTCTCGAAGAAGCCGGTGCCGTCGGTCGCCGAGCCGGGCGCGGGGCGGACCACGGCCCTGGCGGTCAGGTCCTGGGCCAGGTCGCGCGGCCAGTGCACGGCGACTCCGGCGGCCGCGAGGCGGGTGGCGGCCGGGCCCAGCAGGTCGTTCAGCTCGTCGTCGGAGAGGGCCAGCACATCGGGGACGTCCTGGTCGGAGAGCCGGTCCAGCGGGGGCCAGACCCGGGCCGCCCGGCGGACGGCGAGGGCGGTGTCCACGCGGGCGCGGGGGCCGAAGGCGCCGTCGGCCTCGCCCGCCCACAGGGCCGCGGCGTCGGCGACGAGGGTGGGGTCGGCGAGGCTGTGCGCCTGCACGATCGCCGCGCCCGCGCTGCGCGTGCCGGCGGAGGGGCCGGTCTCGTCGAAGAGGTCGTGGGCGGACAGGTCCAGGCGCAGGGAGATGCGCACGCCCGCGTCCATGCCGGCGGCGACCTCGGCGGCCCAGTCCCGGGCCCGGGGCAGCGGCTGGGGTGCCCGGGCGGCGAACGGGAGCCCGGAGGCGTAGGGGGCGGCCGGGGTGCGGGGCAGGGTGTCGGCGACGGCGTCGAGGAAGGCGCGCACCAGCGCCTCGGGCTGGGGCAGGCGGACCGGGCCGGTGCCGGGCAGCGGTACGGCGTGTCCCTCGTAGGGCAGGGCGGCGGCCACGGCGCGCAGATGGGCCACGTCGTCCGGTTCCAGCGGGCCGGCCCGCCAGGCGTCGTGTCCGGTGGGCGTGAGCCCGGGGAGCAGCCGGCCGCGGGCGGTGAGCCGCAGGGCGTGCAGGGCGGCGGCACCCCAGCAGGCGGTGGCGGGGTGGGCACCGGGATGGTGCCGCGCCCGGACCAGCAGCGGGAGGGCCTCGTCGAGGGGCAGACAGACGGCGGGGACGGTGCGGCGCCGCACGCCGGTGCCGTGAGGGCGGACCACGGTCAGCTCGGTGACCCGCTCCGCTCCCCCGCCTCCGGGGCCGGGCAGCGGGTCGCCCTCGGGGTCGTAGAAGTAGAAGCGTCCGTCGCGCGGGAGGGGTGCGGGCTGGAACACGGCCGGGAGGTGGAGCGGCGCGCCGGGCCCTTCCGAGCCGGTGGTTCCGGCCGCGGGCCGGGGCTCGCCCACACCGGTGGTTCCGGGCGCGGACCAGGGTGTGCTCGCACGCTCGGCCACCGTGGCCGCCGCGGCTCCTTCGGTCATGCGCCCTGTCACCTCCCGCCCGTCCGCCCGGTCAGTCGTCTTCGACTCTACGGGCGGGGTCCGACAATCGGCCCCGGCGGCCGGGCGGCGGCGGACGGCCCCGATCGGCGGACGCGGAGCGTCAGGGCACGGTCCGGGAGACGACGTACACCCTCGGATACCCGGGCTTGTTGTGGTTGACCATGACTTCCCGGGTGGGCTTGGGGTTCTTCTGCTTGTGGACCAGTCCGGACCAGGTGCCGGGCCCGTCGAAGCGCCAGCCGGTGATCCTGCGGTCGCGTTCGCCGATGGTGACGTCGCCGCGGTTCAGGTCGGCCTTGGTGAGGCCCATGCCGGTGAGGAACGCGTCCAGGCCCGCGTCGGTGGTCTCGAACTCGACGTAGAGGCGGCTGGTCTTCCAGTTGTTGGTCTCGTAGTAGGCCACCCACCAGGCGGGGTGCGGGATCGGCACCTCGTAGATGCGCCGCTGCACCTTGGAGGGCCAGCCCTCGGCGAGACCGGTGGAGGCGTACTTGGCCTCCTTGTCCTTGCCGCTGGCGCGGCTCTGGTTCGCGGAGATCACCAGGTAGCCCGCCGGGATGCCGATGAGCAGCACGATGATCAGCAGGGTGAGCGCCCGGCGGCGGATCATGTGCCGGCGGTCCTCGGGCGGCCGGGGCCGCTCGGGGGCGCCGCTCTGACGAGGAAGGTCACTGGTCACAGGGCCTCCCGGGTCGTCCTGCGGAACTGTGCGTACTTCTCATACTTTTCGTACCGCTCGACGCGGCGGCGCTTGGCCCGGCGGAAGCGGCGGGCGACCAGGCGGGACAGGTCGGCCGCGCCGACCATGCCGGCCTCGGGGCCGAGCTGGGCGCGCACGACGCGGGCCTCGGGGCGGTAGCCGCGTCCGGTGAGGTGCCGCTTGAAGGCGTCGCGCGCGGGGCCGATGAGCAGGTCGTCGGCGGAGGAGACACCGCCGCCGATGACGAAGCAGGACGGGTCGAGGGCGGCGGCGAGGTTCGCGATGCCGACGCCGAGCCACTGGCCGATGTCCTGCAGCAGCTCGATGCACATGGCGTCGCCCTCGCGCGCCAGTTCGGTGATCATCGGGCCGGTGATGTCGGCGATGTTGCCCTTGACGTGCTCGATGATCCCGTAGGCGACGGGCGAGTCGGCGGCGGCCAGCTCGCGGGCCTCGCGCACCAGGGCGTTGCCGGAGCTGTACTGCTCCCAGCAGCCGCGGTTGCCGCAGGGGCAGCGGTGTCCGCCGGGGACGACCTGCATGTGGCCGAACTCGCCGGCCACGCCGTACTTGCCGCGCTTGACCTGGCCGTCCTCCAGGATGGCCCCGCCGATGCCGGTGCCGAGGGTGATCATCACCAGGTGGTCCTCGCCGCGCCCGGCGCCGAAGCGCCACTCGGCCCAGGCGGCGGTGTTGGCGTCGTTGTCCACCAGGACGGGCACCGCGAGGCGGTCGGCGATGCGGTCGCGCAGCGGCTCGTTGCGCCAGGACAGGTGCGGGGCGAAGAGCACCCGGTTGCGGTCGGCGTCGACCCAGCCCGCGGCGCCGATGCCCACGGCGTGCACGTCGTGCCGGTCGGACAGGTCGAGGACCAGCTCGACGATGGTGTCCTCGACGACCTTGGGGCTCTTGGACTTGTCGGGGGTCTCGGTGCGGACCTTCTCGAGAATGTTGCCGTCCGCGTCGACGACACCTGCCATGACCTTGGTACCGCCGATGTCGATGCCCACCGTCGGGACGCGGGGTGCCGACAGGTGGGACCGGCGTTCGCGGGTGCCGACGGTTCTGAGGACCGGTGCACGCCGGGAGCCGATGGGGGCGGTGAAGTCGCGGTAGGTGCTCATCGGGTGCGATTCTGCCGTACCGCTCCCCCGGGTGCCGAACGGCCGGGTGCCCGGCGGGCCCGGGCCCCCCGGCGCCTCAGCCCCTGACCAGCAGCTGGAACTCGAAGCTGTAGCGCGACGGGCGGTAGGTGTGTGTGCCGTACTCCACAGCACGGCCGGTGTCGTCGTAGGTGACGCGCTGCATGGTGAGCAGGGGTGCGCCGGCCTCCTCGGTGAGGCGCTCGGCCTCGGCCGGGGTGGCGGCCCGGGCGCCGATGGTCTGGCGGGCGCTGTGCAGGGTGATGCCGGCCGCGCGCATCAGGCGGTACAGGCCGGTGGCCTCCAGCTGCGCGGTCTCCAGGTCGAGCAGGCCGGGCGGGAGGAAGTTGCACAGGTACGCCATGGGCTCGCCGTGGGCGAGGCGAAGGCGTTCGATGCGGTGGACCTCGCTGTCCTCGGGCACGCCGAGCGCGGCGGCGACCTCGGCGGAGGCCGGGACCATCTTGTTGACCAGGACTTTCGTGGCGGGGCGCTGGCCGGCCAACTCCAGGTCGTCGTAGAGGCTGCTCAGTTCCAGGGGGCGTTTGACCTGGCTGTGCACCACCTGGGTGCCGACTCCGCGGCGGCGGACCAGCAGGCCCTTGTCGACCAGCGACTGGATGGCCTGGCGGACCGTGGGGCGGGACAGGCCGAGCCGGGAGGCCAGCTCGATCTCGTTGCCCAGGAGGCTGCCCGGGGTCAGCGTGCCGTGTTCGATCGCGGCCTCCAGCTGCTGGGCCAGCTGGAAGTACAACGGCACGGGGGAACTGCGGTCGACGCTCAGTTCGAGCTGCACGGTCGGGTCGGCATCTGGTTTCGGCACGGCCCGAGCGTAGCTCTGTGAGCTGTTGACGGGAAGTTGTGAAGTCACATTGTCCGGACATACGGATTGACAGCGGGGGGTGCGACCCGCACTTTGTTTCCATGCGCATCGGGGTCATCGGTACAGGCCGCATCGGCACCCTTCACGCCCACACGCTCAGCAGGCACCGCGACGTCGGCTCCCTGATCCTCACGGACGCCGATCCGAAGCGCGCCCAGGCGCTCGCCCACCGGCTCGGCGAGACCGCGGCACCGGGCGTGGACGAGATCTACACCTGGGGTGTGGATGCGGTAGTGATCACAGCAGCCACTTCGGCCCACGCCGAGCTGATCGGACGCGCGGCGCGCGCCGGTCTGCCGGTCTTCTGCGAGAAGCCCATCGCCCTCGACCTGCCGGGCACCCTGCAGGCGATCGGGGAGGTGGAGACGGCGGGGACCGTGCTGCAGATGGGTTTCCAGCGCCGGTTCGACCGCGGGTACGCGGGCGCACGCGAGGCGGTGCGGTCCGGACGGCTGGGCCGGCTGCACACGGTGCGGGCGATGACCAGTGACCCCGAGCCGCCGCCCGCCGGGTATCTGCCGCAGTCGGGCGGGCTGTTCCGGGACACGCTGATCCATGACTTCGACATCCTGCGCTGGGTGACCGGCCGGGAGGTCACCGAGGTGTACGCCACCGGCTCGGACGCCGGGCCCGCGATGTTCCGGGACGCGGCCGACGTCGACACCGGCGCGGCGCTGCTCACCCTCGACGACGGCACGCTGGCCTCGGTCACCGGGACCCGGCTGAACGGCGCCGGCTACGACGTGCGCATGGAGCTGGCCGGTGAGCGGGACCAGATCGTCGTCGGCCTGGACGACCGCACCCCGATCGCCTCCACCGAGCCGACCGGGCCGCCGGCCGCGGACAAGCCGTGGACCGGCTTCCTGGAGCGGTTCGGTCCCGCCTACGAGGCGGAGCTGAGCGCGTTCGTCGAGGTGGTGCTGGGCGAGCGGGCCAACCCCTGCGACGGCCGCGAGGCCCTGCAGGCCCTGCGCATCGCCGAGGCCTGCGAGATCTCCCGCCGCGAGCACCGCCCGGTCCGCCTGGCGGAGATCGAGGGCGGGGCTCCGGTGCCCTTCGGGTGAGGCGCGGCCTCCGGGACGACGGCTCCAGGGCCGCACGTCAGGGTGCCGGGATCGGCAGTACCGTGCCCTGGGCCACCGCGCAGAGGGTCTCCGTGCCGTCGCCGGCGATCATGAGCAGGTCGCAGCGGACCACGGCCTGGCGCCTGCCCGCGTGGACCACCTCGGCGCGGGCGCGCAGGGTCCGGCCGAGCGCCGGGCGCAGGTACTGGACGGAGAAGCCGCCGGTGAGGACGTGCGGGCCGAGTGCGGCGCCGCCGGCGAAGGTGAGGGCGTTGTCGGCGGCGTAGGAGAGGACGCCGCCGTGCAGGAAGCCGTGCTGCTGGCGGAGTTCTTCGCGGACGTCGAGTTCGAGGGTGGCGGCGCCGTCGCCGAAGGCGGTCAGCCGCGCGCCCACCAGCCGGCTGAAGGGCTGGCTCTCCAGCGCCTGCCGGGCCGTGTCGAGGTCGTGGGCGGCGATCTCGGTCATGGGCAAAGGGCTCCTTCGGGCGGATGGCTGCGGCGGACGAGGACGGCCCTCAGTCTCCCCGCGGAACCTCTTGGTCTCTCCCCGGAACGGTCTTCCCGGAACCTCTGGTCTCCGCCGTCCCCCCTCGGTCTCCGGCGCTCCCCGCCGGTCTCCACGGTCTCCCCCTGGTCTCCGCTGTCTCCCGCCGTCCCCCGCCGCCCCCTGTCGGTCCCCGTCGTCCCGCGCAGGACTCCCTCGGTGCCCGTCAGCGCTCCTCCGTGCCCTCCAGCAGTCCCGCGTCATAGGCGAGCAGGGCGATCTGCACGCGGTTGTTGAGGTCGAGCTTGGCCAGGATGCGGGAGACATGGGTCTTCACGGTGGCCACGCTCATGAACAGCTGGGCGGCGATCTCTGCGTTGGCCAGGCCCTTGCCGACCGCGACGGCGACCTCGCGTTCGCGGTCGTTGAGGACGGCGAGGCGCTCGCGGGCGCGGGCGTGCCGGGTGTCCGCGGCGGTTCCCGCCGCGTGCTGCATCAGCTGGCGGGTGACGGTGGGCGAGAGCACGGGGTCCCCGGCGGCCACCCTGCGCACCGCGTCGATGATCTCGGTGGGCGGGGTGTCCTTGAGGACGAAGCCGGCGGCTCCGGCTCGCAGGGCGCGCAGCACCTGCTCGTCGGCGTGGAACGTGGTGAGGACCACGACCTGCGGTGAGTCCGGGCGGCCGCGCAGCCGCTCGGTGGCGGTCAGACCGTCCGTGCCCGGCATCCTGATGTCCATGAGGACCACGTCGGGGCGGGTGCGGTCGACCAGCGCCTCGACCTCGTCGCCGTCCGCCGCCTCGCCGACGACCTCGATGTCGTCGGCGCCGCCCAGCATGAAGGACAGTCCGGCGCGCACCAGCGGGTCGTCGTCGACGAGAAGCAGTCTGATCGCTGTCATGGGCCCTACGTAATCACGGTTGCCGGGGTGCATGGACATGCTCACCTTCGCCCGCCGGGCGCGGAGAAACCGCGCGCCGGGGCGGGAGGCCGCTCACGCCCACGGCAGCCGCGCCCGCACCTCGAAGCCGCCGTCGTGTGTGGGGCCGTGCTCCAGGGTGCCGCCGGTGAGGGTGGCGCGTTCGGTGAGCCCGATCAGCCCCTGCCCGGCGCCGGGCACGTGCGGGACCTCTTCCTCGGGGCGGGGATTGCGCACGGCGACGGTCAGGCCCTCGCCGGGGCCGCCGGAGACGTTCACGGTGACCTCCGTGCCGGGTGCGTGCTTGCGGGCGTTGGTCAGGCCCTCCTGGACGATGCGGTAGGCGGTGCGGCCGACGGAGGCGGGGACGGCCGCGGGGTCGGTGACGCGGTGCTCGAGGACGACCTTCATCCCGGCCTCGCGGGACTCGGCGACCAGGGCGTCCAGGGCCGCGAGGGTGGGCTGCGGGCGGCCCGCGTCCTCGTTCTCTCCGGCCCGCAGCACGCCGATGATCTCCCGCAGGTCCTGCAGTGCCTCGTGGGCGCTCTCCCGGATGACGCCGGCCGCGCGGGCGATCTCCTCGCGGGGCGCGTCGGGCCGGAACTCCAGCGCACCGGCGTGCACGCTGAGCAGGGTCAGCCGGTGGGCGAGGACGTCGTGCATCTCCCGGGCGATGGCCTCACGGGCCAGCCGCTGCGCCTGCTCGGCGCGCAGCCGGGCCTCGGTCTCGGCGCGCCGGGCCTGGTCGCGCAGGCTCAGCAGGAGCTGCCGTTTGGACCGGACGAACATGCCCCAGCCGGCGACGGCGGCGATCAGTACCCAGGTGAACAGGACGGCCGCGATGTAGGGCAGTCCCGGCTCGGGGCGCAGCCAGTAGTACAGGGGCTGCGCGACGAAGTCGATCCCGGCCACCCAGGCCACGTAGCGGAAGGGCCGGTGCACGGCGAGGGTGAACAGGGCGATCAGGGAGGCGCCGCCCGCGGTGACCGAGACATAGCTGACGGGGAGCAACGCCACCGCCAGGCCGAGCGGCCACCGGCGGCGCAGCCAGACGGCGCCGCAGGCCAGCGCGCCGATCAGCTGGTCGGCGACCTGCAGGCCCGGCGAGAGGTCGGCACTCTCGATCGAGTCGATGGAGAGCAGGCCGATGAAGACGGCGATCAGGAAGCAGGTGAAGTCGACGATCCAGTCGCGCACGGTGCGGCGGGGACGCCGGCCGCCCTCCCGCTGCGCCTCCGGGTCGAGCGCCGAAACCAGTGCCGACGGCAGCAGCCAGCGCCGCGACGGGAACAGCGCGGTGCCCGGGGCCCCTTCGTCAGTCTTCACGGTCGACAAATCTACGCAGCGCGACGCCCCCGGGCTCTCGCGCGGCCCGGATCGGCGACCAAAGTCGCTGCGGTGCAGACTTTCGGCGCACCGGACGCCAGGTGATGCCGACTTCCGTGGGCCCGCCTCCCGTCCCGCGGACGATGTGCGCGCGCCCCGGCATGGGCGAGGCTGGGGATCATGAAGCGACTGCTGGAGTTGCTGGGCTTTCTCGCCGTGCTGCAGGGTGCGGCCGGTCTGCTGCACGAGTTCACCGGGTGGCGGCTGGGGCTGGTGCAGCGGGTCGGCCTTCTCGAGCGCCACGGGGTGTATGTGAGCGCCGCCCTGCTGGTGCTGGGCGGCGCTCTGTTCGCCGCGGCGGCGAGCCGCCGGCAGCCGTAGCCGGCCGCGTGGTCGGCTGGCCGTAGCCGGCCCGGCGGTCAGCAGCCGTGGCCGGCGGAGCCCTCAGCAGCCGTAGTCGACGAGGTCGAACGAGGCGTAGTGGTCGGCGGTGTAGTAGTCCTCCTGGTACTCCTGGCCGGTCACGATGCGGCGGGCGCCGCGGTCGGGGGAGCCGGGCGTGATCACTGTGTACTCGTGGTAGTAGCCGGTGGACTGGCTGGGCAGGATGCCCTCCCGGTTCTGGAAGACGGAGCCGTCCTGCTCGAACGGGAAGGGGCCGCCCTGCTCGATCAGGTCCAGGGTGTCGTGCGCCTGTGAGGGAAGGTCGCTGTAGCAGATGTCGCCGACGGCGGCGGTGCCGGCGCCTGCGGGGGTCGCGGTGACGGTGCCGCCCACGAGGAGGGCGGACAGGATTGCGGCTGCGGCGCCGGTCCGTGCGGCGCGTGGGGGGAATCGCATGGCTTTCATACTGACGCGCGTAGACGTTGGCATGTCAACGACAAGGTTGAAGACCTGTACCACTCCTCCCCCATATCGGCAGACCGCGGTCGCAGGACCTTCACCGCACGCCGCCGCCCGGTCCCCTGTGCCGGGCGGCGGCGTGCGTCACCGGAGCCGCGCGCTCACGCGTTCTCCGGCAGTTCGTAGGTGCCGTACTCCGGGCGGCCCGCCCGGTCGTACGACTGGATGGACACACCGGTGCTGGTGATGCTGCCGCCGGTGCGCCGGAAGGCGGTCGGCAAAGAGCCCTCCGGGAACAGGCGGCGGCCGGCGCCGAGGACGACCGGGAAGGTCAGCAGATGCAGCGTGTCCACCAGGCCGGCGGCGAACAGGGACTGGGCGAGGGCGCCGCTGCCGTGCACCTGGAGCTCGCCCTCGGTGCGCTCCTTCAGCGCGGTGACCTCCTTGGCGAGGTCTCCCGCGATCACGGTGGTGCCGGACCAGGCGGGTTCGGTGAGGGTGGCGGAGACGACGTATTTGGGCAGCGAGTTCAGCTTGCCGGCCACCGGGTCGCCGGGGTCGGTCACCCTCGGCCAGTGGGCGGCGAAGATGTCGTAGGTGCGGCGGCCGAGGAGGAAGGCACCCACGCGCGAGAAGACGTCGTCCATGAACCGGCCGAAGTCCTCGTCGCCGTACGGGACGCTCCAGCCGCCGTGCTCGAAGCCGTCGCGGGTGTCCTCGTCACGCCCGCCGGGCGCCTGGTAGACGCCGTCCAGGGTGACGAAGGTGGTGACTGAGAGCTTGCCCATGACGATCCCTGCCCTTCTCGTGCTCCGGTCGCTCCGGTGCGGTCTTCCCGGTCATCAGCTCAGACCGGGGAGCCGCCCGGAACTCATCGGTGCGGCGACGGCCCTGCGGCTCGCGCGGGAGGGCGCGGACGTGGCCGTGACCCTTGTGCAGGGCGAGGACGCCGCCGAGGACGCCGTACGGGAGATCCGGGCGCTGGGCCGCCGGGCCGTGGCACTGCGGGCGGACCTGGCCGACGCGGCGGAGGCGGCGGAGGCGGCGGGAGCGGCGGAGCGCGCGGCGGACCCGCTGGGCGGCCTCGACGTGCTCGTCGACAACGGGGATGTCGGACTGCTCGGCCCGGTCCAGGACATCTCGCCGGCCGACGTGGAATGGGTGCTCGCGGTCCATGCGCGGGGCGTCTTCCTCACCTCCCGGGCGGCGGCCGCCCGCATGGACCGGGGAACCGGATCATCACCGCAGGCAGCTGCCTGGCGCTGCGCGTGCCGGGCCCCGGCGCCACCCCGCACGCGATGACGAAGCCGCCCCTGGTCGACCTCACCGAGGCCCGGGCCCGGGAGCTGGGGCCGCGGGGCATCACCGCCGACGTCGTCCACCCCGGCCCGGTGGACGCCGCCATGGACCCGGCCGACGGCCCGTTCGCCGGGGCGCGGGCCTCGCTGACCGCCCTCGGCCGGTTCGGCCGGACGGACGAGGTGGCGGCGACCATCGCCCACCTGGCGTCGGCCTCGTTCGTCACCGGCGCGGAGTTCGCGGTGGACGGCGGCCACGCGGCCTGAGTGCGCCAGGATCCGGAATCGCGCGGGCTCCGGGCCGCGCGTGCGGTCGCGGCCCGGAGCCCGATCGGCGGGCGGCGGTCCTCCTGGCTAAAGCTCCCGGCTTCCGGTCCCGCCCCCCGTGCCGGGTCCGCTCGCCATCGCCAGGAACTCGGCGAGGTGCACGGCGCGCACCCGGGAGCGGCGGCGGCGCAGGCTCTGCTGGAGCTGGCGCAGGCAGCCGGGGTTGACGGCCACGATGAAGTCCACGTCCAGGCGGTCCAGATCCTCGAGTTTCGGGTCCAGCACGGCCCGGCTGTCGGAGGGCCGGAGCATGGAGTAGGTGCCGGCGGCGCCGCAGCACCGGTCCGCGCCCGGCAGTTCGACGAAGTCCGCGACCTCGGCGATGAGGTCCCGGGGTGGACGGCTGACGCCGAGCCCGTTCCGCAGGTGGCAGGAGTCCTGGAGGGTCGCCCTGGCCCTGCGGCCGTCGACCGTGACCTGGCCCGTGGGCCGCCGGCCGTCCCGGTCGAGGTACTCGCTCAGCTCCTCGACCCGGTCCCGGCCGAGATGGTGGGCCAGGTGGGCGGCGCAGCCGCCGGCCGTGGTCAGGACGGTGCCGGGCAGCCGCTCGCCGAGAGCCTCGGCCAGTTCCGCGCCGGTGCGGGAGTCGCCGTTGTGGGCGTGCAGCGCACCGCAGCAGCCCTGCCCCGGCGGGACGGTGACCTCGGGGCACAGCTGCTGGACGGCCCGCGACACCTTGGGGTACAGGCCTCGTTCGACGCAGCCGAGCATCAGGGACACGGGCTGGTCCGCCGGCCCGGTCTCCGGCTTCGCGGCAGGGCTGCCACCGCCGCGGGCGTGGCGCCGTACCAGGCCCTGGAGCCGCAGCAGCCAGGGGCGTGACACCAGGGCCATGAGGAGGCGGGCGAGCCAGGGGCGGTGGCGGCCGCGCCACTGGTGGTCGCGCCACTGCTCGAGGAGCAGCCCGTACTCCACGCCCGCCGGGCAGACGGTCTCGCAGGCGCGGCAGCCCAGGCAGAAGGAGGACTCCTCGGCCAGGGTCGGGTCGTCCTCGTCGAGGCGGCCGGTCTCCAGCGCCCGCATCAGGGTGATGCGGCCGCGGGGGGAGGAGGTCTCCTCGCCGGTCAGGGCGTAGGTGGGGCAGGCCGGCAGGCAGAAGCCGCAGGAGATGCACCGGTCCAGCAGGTCCTTGTCGAAGATGCCGCGGCCCGGCTCCGGCCCGGCACCGTGGCCGTTCTGCTCCGGACCGGTGGCCGGACGGGCCGCGGGCGGGCCCCCGCCGGTGTGGCCGGGGCCGGCCTGGGCCGTGCGGTGGTCGTTGGTGGGATCGGTCATGAGCCGAGCTTTCCGGGGTTGAGGATTCCTGCCGGGTCGAAGGCGTTCTTGATGCGGCGCAGCAGGGCGACCTGGTCTGCGCCGAGCCGGTCGGCCAGATACGGCAGCTTGGCGGCGCCCACGCCGTGCTCGCCGGTGATGGTGCCGTCCAGGGCGATGGCGGCGGCGAAGATCTCCGCGAACGCGGCGTGGGTGCGGTCGACGGCCTCGTGGTCGTCGGGGTCGAGCACACAGGTGGGGTGGAGGTTGCCGTCCCCGGCGTGCCCGAAGGTGGCGATCGTCAGATCGTGGCGGGCGGCGATCTCGTCGATGCGGTCGACCATCTCGGCGAGCCGGTGCCGGGGCACGGTGGCGTCCTCGAGGACGGTCACCGAGCCCAGGCGGGAGAGCGCCGGGAGCGAGCAGCGCCGGGCGGCCAGCAGGGCGTCCGCGCGGGCCACGTCCTCGGCGAGGGTGACCTCGAGCGCACCGGCCCGGTCGCACACCTCCTGGATGCGGCCGAGATGGGTGGCCACGGCCCGGGCGTCGCCGTCGTCGCCGAAGAGCAGCAGCGCCCCGGCGTCCTGCCGCAGGCCGAGCCCGGCGAACTCCTCGACCGCCACGATGCACTTGCGGTCCAGGAACTCCAGCGTGGCCGGGACGATGCCGGCGGCGATGACGTCGGTCACCGCCCGGGAGGCGTCGGCGAGGGAAGGGAAGTAGGCGACGCCGGTGCCGGTCTCCGCGGGTGCGGGCAGCAGCGCCACGGTCACCTCGGTGATCACCGCCAGGGTGCCCTCCGAGCCGGTCAGCAGCCGGGTCAGGTCGTAGCCGGCCACGTCCTTCCACAGCCGCCCGCCGGTGCGGATGATCTCACCGGTGGGCAGCACGGCCTCCAGGCCCAGTACGTAGTTGCGGGTGACTCCGTACTTCAGCCCGCGCAGGCCGCCGGCGCAGGTGGCCACATTGCCGCCGACGGTGGACACGGTGCGGCTGCCGGGGTCCGGGGCGTAGAGCAGTCCGGCCCGGGCGGCTGCGTCGGCGAGCCGTGCCGTGGTCACCCCGGTCTGGACGCGGGCCAGCAGTTCCTCGGAGCTGACCTCGAGGATGCGGTCCAGCCGGGTCAGGGCCAGGACGATGCCGCCGGTCAGCGGGACGGTGCCGGCGCACAGGTTGGAGCCGGCGCCGCGGGGCACGACCGGGACGGCCCGCTCGGTGGCGTACTTGAGGACGGCGGCGACCTCCTCGGTGCTGCCGGGGAGCACGACCGCCTGCGGCAGGGCGTGGAAGAGCGGAGTGGCGTCGCGGGCGTAGGCGGCCAGCGCGCCGTCGTCCACCCGTACGTGGTCCGCCCCCACGATGGCGGCCAGGTCACGGGCCAGGTCCGTGCGGTCCATCAGCGCACCACCATCCAGTCCAGCACCGGGGTGGACTGCAGGTAGACCAGCAGGCAGATCGCGGCGAGCAGGCCGAGGCCCCAGCCGACCACACGGCGGAAGAGCTCGCCCTCGCGGCCTTCCAGGCCCACCACGGCGGCGGCGATGGCCAGGCTCTGCGGGGAGATCATCTTGCCCAGCACGCCGCCGGTGGTGTTGGCCGCGGCGAGCAGGTAGGGGGACATCCCGGTCTTCTGGGCGGCGGTGAGCTGCAGCAGGCCGAACAGCGAGTTGGAGGAGGTGTCGGAGCCGGTGACGGCGACACCCAGCCAGCCGACGATGGGCGAGAGCAGGGCGAACGCGGCGCCGGTCTGAGCCAGGAAGAGGCCGAGGGTGACGGTCTGGCCGGACATGTTCATCACATAGGCGAGGGCGAGGACCGCCATGACCGTGACGATGGTCCAGCGGAACTGGCGCACGGTGTCACCGTAGGCCCGCACGCCCCGCAGGACGCCGATGCCGTAGAGCGCGGCGGTGATCAGACCGGCGAGGAGCAGGATGGTGCCGCCGGAGTTGAGCAGGTTGAAGGTGAAGGTCGCGGAGGACAGCGGCTCGCCGTCGCCGTTGACCACGTCCAGTCCCGGCCAGGCGAACTTCCACCCCGAGTGCGCGTCCAGCCAGGTCTTCACCGGTCCGAAGGTGGCCACCGCGAACAGCACGACCACCGTGAGGTAGGGGGCGAAGGCCATCAGGGCGGACCCCTCACCGGTGCGCCTGCGCCGGTCCGCGGCCGTGGCGTCCGTGCCGGCCGGGGCCGCGTCCCCGGAGCCCGTGTCCCCGGAGGTCCCGGAGCCGGAGCCCGTGGCGCCGCCGCTCGTGCCGGTGGCGCCGCCGCCCACGGCGGCCGGTGTCTCGGCCCGCGCCGCCAGCGTCTCCCTGGGCTGCCAGACGCGCAGCATCAGCACGACGGCCAGGGCGCCGGCGAAGGCCGCGACGATGTCGGCGATCTCGTACGAGAGGAAGTTGGCGCTGATGAACTGGGCGGCGGCGAAACCGAATCCGCCGACCAGGGCGACCGGCCAGGTCTGCCGCACACCGCGCCTGCCGTCCACCATGAACACCAGCACCAGCGGCACGAACAGGGCCAGCAGCGGCGTCTGGCGCCCGACCATCGCGCCCAGGTCGGCGGCGTCCAGGCCGGTGATCTTGGCGAGGGTGGTGATCGGGACGGCGATGGCGCCGAACGCCACGGGTGCCGTGTTGGCCACCAGCGAGACCGCTGCCGCCTTCATCGGACGCAGCCCGACCGCCATCAGCATCACCGAGGAGACCGCGACCGGGGTGCCGAAGCCGGCCAGCGCCTCGAGCAGCGCGCCGAAACAGAAGGCGATGATCACGGCCTGGACGCGCTGGTCGCCCGAGAGCGAGCCGAACGCCCGCCGCAGCACCGTGTCCCAGCCGGTGAGCTCGGTCAGCTTGTAGATCCACAGAGCGTTCAGCACGATCCAGATGATCGGGAACAGGCCGAAGGCGGCCCCCTCCCCCGCTGCCAGGGCCGCCTGGCCCACCGGCATCTCGTAGGCGAGGACGGCGACGCCGAGGGCGGCGGCGAGCGCGACCAGCGAGGCCTGCCATGCCTTCCAGCGCAGACCGCCCAGCAGTACGAACAGCGTGACCAGGGGGAGTGCGGCACACAGCGCGCTCCACCCCAGGGATCCGGCGACAGGGTCGAAAACCTGTTGGTAACCGGTCATGGCAGAACCTTGCCTCTCTCGATGGGCTGCATGTGGCCCCCGTCACCCTTCAGGGCGCGTCGATTGTTAGACAATGGATCATGTCTGTCAATGGATCCGGCAAGACGTGTCCCCGGGGCGCAGATCGAGACGAAAGGCGGCGATTGTCGGACAATGACTCCTGTCCGTCAACAGGTCTGACCTGACATATGGGAGAATGAGGCCGTCCCTTCACGGAGGTGTTCATGGCCCAGGACGCCGCTCTCAGGCTGTCCACCGTCTCGGTCGTCGAGGCTCTCGCCGCATCCCTGCGCGACCGGGTGCTCGACGGGCAGATCCCGCCCGGTACGACGCTCGCCGAGACCGAGATCGCGAATGAGTACGGCGTCTCCCGCCCCACGGCCCGCAGCGCCATCACCGCCCTGGTGTACGAGGGGCTGCTGCACCGCGAGGCCAACAAGGCGGCCTATGTGCCGCGTCTGACGCGTGCGGACGTCGAGGATCTCTTCCTGGTCCGCACTCCGCTGGAGACCGAGGTGGTGCGGGTTCTGCTGGAGCGCGGCACCGTGCCCGTGGCCGCCGCCGAGCGCGCGCTCGAGGACCTGGACCGGCTGGAGGAGGACGCGCCGCACCACGCCTTCGTCGAACCGGATCTGCGTTTCCACCAGTGCCTGATCGACGCCGTCGGCAGCCCCCGGCTCAGCCGGCTGTACCGGGGCATCAAGGGCGAGATACATCTCTGCATGGTGCAGACCCGCCACACCCTGGGACGCGAACGCATCGTCGGCGAGCACGGCCGGATCCTGAAGGCGCTCCAGGCCGGCGACGCCGAAGAGGCGATCGCCCGGATGCGGGCCCATCTCGACGGCGCCTGCCACTCGCTGCAGCAGGTGTTCACCGCGGTGGGGGCAGAAGGGTAGGCGGCCGCCCGCACCATGACACCGGTACACAACCGGTCAGTGGTGCGGGTCGGCCGCCCGAGGACCCGTGAGGGGTCGGTCAGTGCGATGACCCGTGAAGGTCGGTCACTTCTGCTGGAACGACTCGGCGTTCAGCCGCCGAGCTCCTGGTGACGAGCCGTCAGCCGCCCCGCTCCGGTCTCGGTGAGCGAGCCGTGCAGGCGCAGCCGGGAGATGCCCCCGTCGGGGTAGATGTCCAGCCGCGCGTGGGTGCCGGTGACCGGCTCGGGCAGCACGAAGCGGTGGTTGGTGTCGGGCTGGAGCCGGGTGCGCGGCAGGACCTCGGTCCACTCGCCGTCCTCGCCGTCCCTGACGGCCACCGACGCCCAGCCGGCGCTGTTGCCCTTCAGACAGGCGGTGTCGATCTCGACGGCACGGATCCGGGACTGCTCGACCAGCCGGTACCGGATCCAGTCGTTGCCCCGGTCGCGGCGCCGGCGCGTCTCCCAGCCGTCGTCCATCTTGCGGGAGCGGCCCGGCTGGATGGTGTTGGTGGCCGGTGAGTAGAAGAGGTTCGAGGCGTCCTCGACCTGGCCGCCGTTCTCCAGGGCGACCACGTCGAAGGTGCCGAGGGCCTGGAGCCAGGCCGGGTCCGGGACGACCTCGCCGTGGACGCGCAGGCGGGCGATGCCGCCGTCGGGGTGCTGCTTGAGGCGCAGGTGGGTGAAGCGCTGCTCGACGGAGACGGCGAAGCCGTTGGCCGCGTGGCCGCCGACCGGGGTGCGCGGGACGAGGGTGGTCCACTTGATGTCGTCGCCGAGGAGTTCCTCGGGTGACGGGGAACCGGGCACGCTGGTGCCCTCGACGGACACGGCCTGCGGGTAGTTGCCGCGGAAGTGGGCGGTGTCCACGACGATCCCGCGGACCACGCCGGGGGCGCCGAGCCGGATCAGGGCCCAGTCGTGGTCGTCCTCGTCCGGCCAGGGGTGGTCAGCGGAGCGGCCGCGCCTGCGGCGGGTCTCCCAGCCGTCCATGACCTTGCCCTTGTGGCCGAAGTGCTCGGGGTCGAACTCGGCGCGCTCGGGCAGCAGGAGGTTCTCCCGCTGGGCGAAGAACTCGTCGTTGGCGGCGACGACACCGGCGCCGAGGCGGCGGTCGGCGAGATCGGCGTAGTGGGTGAAGGGGAAGTCTGCGGTGCGGTAGTCCGCGTAGGGGTCGCCGCCCTGGTAGGGGCTGGCGTCGCCGGTGAAGGTCTCGATCGCCGTCACGGTGGTGTGTTCCTGCCTTTCGTCGTCTGGGCGTCGTCAGCGGATGCGGGTGAGCAGCCGGCCCTGCGGTGCGGTGAACTCGCCGTCGGCGACGATGCGCCGGCCGCGCAGCCAGGTGGACCTGACGACGCCGTACAGGGTCCTGCCCGCGTAGGCGGTCACCCGGTTGCGGTGCTGAAGGGCGGCCGGGTCGACGGTGAAGGTCTCGTCGGGCGCGAGGACGGCGAAGTCGGCGTCCCGGCCGGGCGCGATGGCGCCCTTGCGGTCGTCGAGGCCGGCCAGGCGCGCGGTGCGCTCGGACATCCAGCGCACCACGTCCTCGAGGGTGTGGCCCCGCCTGCGGGCCTCGGTCCAGACGGCGGAGAGGCTGAGCTGGAGGCCGGAGATGCCGCCCCAGGCGGTGGCGAAGTCGTCGGTCTTGAGGTCGGCGGTGGACGGGGAGTGGTCGGTGACCACGCAGTCGATGGTGCCGTCGGCCAGCGCCCGCCACAGCAGGTCCTGGTTGGCGGCCTCGCGGATGGGCGGGCAGCACTTGAACTCGCTGGCCCCGTCCGGGACCTCCTCCGCGGTGAGGGTCAGGTAGTGGGGGCAGGTCTCCACGGTGACGCGGACACCCTCGGCCCTCGCTTCGGCGATCAGCGGCAGCGCGTCGGCGGAGGACAGGTGCAGGATGTGCACCCGGGCGCCGAACCGCTTCGCCTGGGCCACCAGGTGGGCTATGGCGGTGTCCTCGGCGTCGCGCGGGCGGGAGGCGAGGAAGTCGGCGTACCTGGGCCCGCCCTGCTGCGGGGCGGCGGCGAGATGGTGCGGGTCCTCGGCGTGCACGATCAGCAGCCCGTCGAAGGCGGCGATCTCGGCGAGGGAGCGGGCGAGCTGCTCCTGGTCGAGGTGCGGGAACTCCTCGACGCCGGACGGTGACAGGAAGGCCTTGAAGCCGAAGACGCCGGCCTCGTGCAGCGGGCGCAGGTCCTTGACGTTGCCGGGCAGTGCCCCGCCCCAGAAGCCGACGTCGACGTGCGCCTTGTCGGCGGCGGTCTCCTGCTTGACGCGCAGATGGCCGACGGTCGTGGTGGGCGGGAGCGAGTTGAGGGGCATGTCGACGATCGTGGTGATGCCGCCGGCCGCCGCGGCGCGGGTGGCGGTCCAGAAGCCCTCCCATTCGGTGCGGCCGGGGTCGTTGACGTGCACATGGGTGTCCACCAGGCCGGGCAGCAGGACGTCGTCGCCGAGGTCCTCCAGGCGGGCACCGGACGCCACGGGGGCGTCGTGCGGGCCGACGGCGGTGATCGTGCCGCCGGCGACCGTGACGGTCGCGGGGCGCGTCCCCTCGGGAGTGATGACACGTGTCGAGCGCAGCACCAGTTCGGCGTCGGACACCCGGACCCTCCTGACCTGTTCGCGGCGGCATCCGAACGGGTTCCCGCCTGCCCCGGCGGCTGCCCCTCCGGCGGTTTCCGCCTAGCGAAATTCAACGTTCTGTTGAAGGAGTCTTCACTCCCGTTCCAGCCCCGTCAAGGGCACACTTCCCCTTCGGGACCCTTCGGCGGCCGTCCTAGACATTTCCACGACACGGAAATAGAATTCCGTCACACAGAACGTAGTGACGCACCGACGGGCAGTCAACCTGCCGCCGGGTAGGCTTTGGCCCCTTCCTGCCCGTCCCGAAAGGAACGCGACGTGCCGACGTCCAGCGCCAGCACCACCGACTCCGCCCGGACCACCGCCGCCGGCGGTGGCGTGCAGTCCCTCGAGCGCGCCTTCGATCTGCTCGAACGGATGGCGGACGCGGGCGGGGAGGTCGGCCTGAGCGAGCTGTCCGCGAGCAGCGGACTGCCGCTGCCGACCATTCACCGCCTGATGCGCACCCTGGTGGCCTGCGGCTACGTCCGGCAGCAGCCCAACCGCCGCTATGCGCTGGGGCCGCGGCTGATCCGGCTCGGCGAGTCGGCCTCCCGGCTGCTCGGCACCTGGGCCCGCCCCTACCTGGCCCGCCTGGTCGAGGAGACCGGCGAGACGGCGAACATGGCGCTGCTCGACGGGGACGAGGTGGTGTACGTGGCGCAGGTGCCGTCGAAGCACTCGATGCGGATGTTCACCGAGGTCGGCCGGCGCGTGCTGCCGCACTCCACCGGCGTCGGCAAGGCGCTGCTGGCCTCCTTCCCCCCGGAGGAGGTACGGGCCCTGCTCGCCCGCACCGGCATGCCCGCGGCGACGGACAGGACCATCACCACGCCGGAGGACTTCCTCGCAGCCCTGGAGGAGGTACGGCGCCAGGGCTACGCGGTCGACGACAACGAGCAGGAGGTCGGCGTCCGCTGCCTGGCCGTCCAGGTCCCTGACTCCCCCACGCCCGCGGCCATCTCCATCTCCGGCCCGGCGGGCCGCGTCACCGAGTCGGCCACGGAGAAGTTCGTCCCGGCCCTGCGGCAGGTGGCCTCGGAACTCTCCGAGGTCCTCACGAGCGGCGGCGCCCAGGCCACCTGAGGGGGGCCGTCACCCCGCGTGAGCGGCGCCCGCCCCGCTTCACCCGCCAGGGAGGGGTCCGTACAGGCGTTCGTCAATTGCGGGCTGACGGGCCGAAGAGCTCCACCGCCTCGCGGACCTCGCGCAGGGCGCCGCGCAGGGCACTCACGGAGCCGATGGCGGCGGCGACGAGCAGCAGGGAGCGGCGCAGGCGGGGCACGTCGGGGGTGCCGCTCAGGGCCATGGCGTCCAGTGCGGCCAGTTCCTCCTCCGCGATGCCCCGGTCGGGGAACTCCGCCGGAAGAGCGGCGAGTTGGCGCCGCAGCCGGGACACGGCCGTGCGCAGCTCCGCCACCCGTGGATCCTCACGACCGCCGGCCACGCGCCTCTGCTCCACGCTCCGCAACACAGTCCTCCCCCAGGCACGTCGTTGTGCGCTCACCGCCCCCGGCACACCGTCACCCCGCCGGTCGCGGTGCGCGCCAGTAAACGCCACCCGGCGCCCCGCGCGCCAGCCCGCTGCGTCATCGAGTTGCTCCGCAGCGTGACATCGGGGCCGGGGAGCGCGTGGGGTAGGGAGGAGGCATGACGACACGAGGGACGGACGGCGGACGCGCACCGGTCGCGGGACTGCTGCTCGCGGCCGGCGGCGGGCGCAGACTGGGCGGGAGACCCAAGGCGCTGCTCGCCCACCGCGGGCGGCCGCTGGTGGAGCACGCGGTGCGGGTGCTGCGCGAGGGCGGCTGCGGACGCGTGCACGTGGTGCTGGGCGCGCGGGCGCAGGAGGTGAGGGAGCGGGCGGCGCTGCCCAGCTGCGTGCTGGTGGACAACCCCGGCTGGGAGCAGGGCATGGGCACCTCCCTGCGGGCGGGCCTCGAGTCGCTGGCCGGGACCGGCGCGCGGGCGGCGCTGGTCTCGCTGGTCGACCAGCCCGGCATCGGCGAGCAGGCGGTCGCACGAGTGCTCGCCGCGTACCGGACTGCGGATTCGCTGGCCTCCGCCACCTACCACGGCGTCCGCGGACATCCCGTTCTGCTCGGCGCCGCGCACTGGGCGGGTGTCGCCGCGACTGCGACCGGCGACCGGGGGGCACGCGCCTATCTGAGGGAGCACGAGGAGCGGATCACGCCGGTCGAGTGCGGGGACGTGGCCGACCCCCACGACATCGACACCGAGGCCGACCTGGCGCACCTCGAGTGAGCCGGCCCGCCCGGTCCGGAGACGAGCCACACCCCGAGTGAGCGGCGTGGCACTCAGCGCCACCTTCACTCGACCCAGAGAATCTCGACATCAACAAACCATTGAACTTCCACCATGAGGAAACTACTATCCACTGATCAGAAGGGCCCGGCCCGTCTCCGGGCGTTCCCAGCCGTACCCGGGTCGACTGGCACCCGGTGCCACGCCTGCACGCGTAAGGAAGTGACAGCTGATGTCCGCACCAGCGCCGTCCCCGCTGGCCATCGTCGACGCCGAGCCCCTGCCCCGGCAGGAGGAGGTCCTCACCGAGCCGGCCCTCGCCTTCGTGGCCGAGCTGCACCGGCGGTTCACGCCCCGGCGTGACGAGCTCCTCGCCCGCCGTGCGGAACGCCGCGCCGAGATCGCCCGCACCTCCGCCCTCGACTTCCTCCCGGAGACCGCCGCCATCCGCGCGGACGACTCCTGGAAGGTGGCCCCGGCTCCCCCGGCCCTGGAGGACCGCCGCGTCGAGATCACCGGCCCCACCGACCGCAAGATGACCATCAACGCCCTCAACTCGGGCGCCCGGGTGTGGCTCGCCGACTTCGAGGACGCCTCCGCTCCCACCTGGGAGAACGTGGTCCTCGGCCAGCTCAATCTGATCGACGCCTACACCCGGAACATCGACTTCACGGACGAGCGCACCGGCAAGACCTACGCCCTGCGCCCGAACGAGGAGCTGGCCACGGTCGTGATGCGCCCGCGCGGCTGGCACCTGAACGAGCGTCACCTCGTCGACGCCGACGGCACCCCGGTCCCCGGCGCGTTCGTCGACTTCGGCCTGTACTTCTTCCACAACGCCCAGCGGCTGCTCGACCTCGGCAAGGGCCCGTACTTCTACCTGCCGAAGACCGAGTCCCACCTCGAGGCCCGCCTGTGGAACGACGTCTTCGTCTTCGCGCAGGACTACCTGGGCATCCCGCAGGGCACCATCCGCGCCACCGTGCTCATCGAGACGATCACCGCCGCCTACGAGATGGAGGAGATCCTCTACGAGCTGCGCGACCACGCCTCCGGGCTGAACGCCGGCCGCTGGGACTACCTGTTCTCCATCGTCAAGAACTTCCGCGACGGCGGGCCGAAGTTCGTGCTGCCGGACCGCAACGCGGTGACCATGACCGCCCCCTTCATGCGCGCCTACACCGAACTGCTGGTCCGCACCTGCCACAAGCGGGGCGCGCACGCCATCGGCGGCATGGCGGCCTTCATCCCCTCCCGGCGCGACCCGGAGGTCAACAGGGTCGCCTTCGAGAAGGTCCGCGCCGACAAGGACCGCGAGGCCGCCGACGGCTTCGACGGCTCCTGGGTCGCCCACCCCGACCTGGTGCCGATCGCCATGGAGTCCTTCGACCGGGTCCTCGGCGACAAGCCCCACCAGAAGGACCGGCTGCGCGAGGACGTGAACGTCACGGCCGAGGATCTCATCGCCATCGACTCCCTGGACGCCAAGCCGACGTACCACGGCCTGGTCAACGCCGTCCAGGTCGGCATCCGCTACATCGAGGCCTGGCTGCGCGGCCTCGGCGCGGTCGCCATCTTCAACCTGATGGAGGACGCGGCCACCGCGGAGATCTCCCGCTCGCAGATCTGGCAGTGGATCAACGCGGGTGTCGTCCTCGACAACGGCGAGAAGGTCACCGCCGATCTGGCCCGCAAGGTCGCCGCCGAGGAGCTGGCGAACATCCGCGCGGAGATCGGCGAGGAGGCGTTCGCCGCGGGCAACTGGCAGCAGGCGCACGACCTGCTGCTGCAGGTGGCCCTCGACGAGGACTACGCCGACTTCCTCACCCTGCCGGCGTACGAACAGCTCAAGGGCTGACGGCGGCCCGAGGGCCGACAGCCCGGGGACGGCGGCGGTCACGTCCTGCGGCGGCCGAGGGGCCGGCAACGGGCCGGTGGCCGGCGCCGTCCGCGCGGTTTACTTCTCCGAGTGGCCCAGGGGTTTCCCCGGGGCCACTCGGTCGCGTACGGCCCGCTTCACCGCGGTCGGCTCCGGGAAGCCCTGCTCCCGCCGGTCCCACACCACCTCGTCCCCGACCCGGACCACGAACACGCCTCCGGTGCCGGGCCTGAGCGCCAGCTCGGTCAGCTCCTGCTCGAAGGTGGTCAGCAGCTCCTGCGCCAGCCAGGCCGCCCTGGGCAGCCAGCGGCACTGGGTGCAGTACTCGATCTCCACACGGCGGTCGCCGGCCGTCATCGCAGATGCACCGTCCCGTCCTGTTCCACCGCCGGACGGCCGTGCAGGTCCGGCACCCGCTTCAGCCAGTCCGGGCGGCCCTGCTGCGTCCGTGCCGCACGGAGCGCGTTCTCCGCGGCGATCTCCTCGGCCGAGGGGAAGTCGACCGGCAGCCACGCGGCGGACGCCCGCGCCCGCGCGTGCAGGTGTCCGACATACGCCTCCCGGGCCGCGTCGGGTGTGGCGAACCCCGGCTCGCCGGCCAGCCAGGCGTCCGGCACCTCGGCCGCGATGGACCACAGCAGCTCCTCGGTCACCCTGGGCGCGAGTTCCGCGTCGGCGGCCCGCACATCGGGCCCGTAGCGGCCGAGCGCGTGATGCCGGAAGTCGTACGCCCTGGCCGGGTCGCTGCCGTCCCAGCGGTGGTGGAAGACGAGCGCCGCGCCGTGATCGATCAGCCACAGCCGGGGCGGGGCGACGCCGAGCGTCGGCCACAGCACCAGGTTGGAGCTGTGCACGGTGCGGTCGACGTTCACGGTCAGCGCGTCGAGCCAGACGATCCGCCCGGCCTCCAGCGGGTCGACCGTGAACTGCTCCGCCGCCTCGGGGGTGAAGTCGCGCGCCCCCGGCAGGAAGTCCATGCCGAGATTGACCCCGGCGCTGGCGGCGTGCAGCTCCCGCACCTCCTGGTGCGGCTCCTCCCCGGCGATCGCCGGGTCGAAGTGCACCAGCACCAGCTCCGGGAAGCGCAGTCCGAGCGCCCGCGCCAGCTCCCCCACGATCACCTCGGCCACCAGCGCCTTGCGGCCCTGGGCGGAGCCGGTGAACTTCACCACGTAGGTGCCCAGGTCATCGGCCTCGACCACGCCGGGCACGCTGCCGCCGGTGTGCAGGGGCTCCACATAGCGGGTCGCGGTGACCTCGGTCAGCATCTCCCAGACTCCCGGCGTTCGGCACGAAGAGTGCATGGTAACCCGAGGCCGTGACCGAGAGTCACCGCCCGGGCGGTGCCTCGACCGCCGCGACCGCCTCCCCCGGCGTACCGGTCCCCGCCCGGATGCAGTCCCGCGGGTGGTGCCGCAACCTGAAGGAGGGCCGGCCTCCGGTGCCGGCGCGTAGGAGTGGACCGTGGCGAAGAAGAAGGACGAGGACGACCTGGGCAGGGGCGAGAAGGTCTCGTGGAGCAGTCACGGGCAGGACGTGCCCGGCAGGGTCAAGAAGAAGATCACGGAGCGTACCGAGGCCTCGGGACGGACCGTGGACGCCTCCGGGGACGAGCCGCAGTACGAGGTCGAGAGCGACAAGTCCGGCCGCACGGCCGTGCACAAGCCGGAGGCGCTGCGCCGCCGGGACGGCGATGAGGACGAGCGCTCGTGACGGCGGCGAAGAGCTCCGGCGAGGACCGGGACGAGACGCGCAAGGCGTTCGGCGAGGCGGTGAACATGACCGCCGCCGAGCTGGAGAAGTGGCTCGGCACCGAGGAGTCCAGGAGCGCGGGGCAGAGCGACGGGGGCGAGAGCGTCGGCCATGCCTCCGGACGGCGCATCGTGAAACTGCTGCGTACCAGGAAGGACGACCTGACGGAGGACGACCTGGCCCATATGCGCAAGGTCGTCGGCTACGTGCACCGGCACCTCGCCCAGCGGCCGGCCGGCGACGTCACCGGCTCCGCCTGGCGCCACTCGCTCATGAACTGGGGCCACGATCCCCTGAAGTAGCCGCGTCCGGCGCGCGCAGCGGGTTGGGCAGGGGGCGGTAGCGGGCGTCGGCGCCGTCCGCCGCGGTCCAGCGCAGCAGGAGGTTGGTCTTGCCGGGGAGGGTGGGCGCGGTGAGCAGGGCGGCGGCCTCGGGCAGGTCGTGGCGGGCCATCTCGTGACGTACCGCGGGCCAGGGGTCGAATCCGGGGTGGAGGTCGGCGAGGGCGGCCGCCACCTCGGCGAGGTGATTCACGATCAGGCAGTACACCAGCCGTTCCCAGCCCGCCTCCCGGGACACCTCGGGCGGGCCCGGCGTCCCGGCCGCCCCGCGCACCCGCTTCACGCCCTCGGCGTCCCGGAACAGGGCCTGGACAGGGGTTCCGGCGCGGTCCACGGCGATCAGGGTGTTCTGCAGATGCGCCTCCAGGACCACCCCGTGCCGGGCGAAGACGGCCAGGACGGGCGGCACCACCTGGGTCAGATACGCACGCCACCAGGCGTCCGGGCCGGGGGTGGCCGCGGGGAGCGGGCTGCCGTCGAAGCCCTCGACCAGGGCGGCGGCGAGGTACGGCGTGGCGCCGGGCAGCAGATGGGCGCGCAGTCCGTCCCGGACCACGACGGCCAGTTGCTCGTAGGCGAAGTCGGCCGAGCGGTGGCCGCGGTCGCTCAGCCAGGCCGCCGTGCCGGCGCCCGGGGCGGCGGGCCCGGTGCAGCGGGCGAACGCGGCGCGCACCGCCTCGTCGGTGGCCCGCAGCCGGGTCAGGTCGTGCCGCCACAGCCGCCGGATGTCGTTGGTGATGCGCACATCGAGGCTGAACTTGCAGAAGAGGTCCAGCTCCGGCGCGTACACGGTGCGGATCGCGGCGGTCGGCCAGACGGGGAACGGGGTGGTGCCGAGCCGGAGGAGCCGGCCGTCGGCGAAGGCCGGGGCGAGGTCGCGGGCCGCGAGTTCCAGCTGCCAGGGGTGGGCGGGCAGCAGCCGGTAGCCGGGCGGGGCGGCGCCGAGCAGGTCCAGCGCGGCGGTGTCGCCGTCCTCGACGACGGCGTCCTCGCGCAGGGCGAGCAGCGTCAGCGGGAACCGGGCGTGCGCCTCGGGCGCGTACGGCAGCCAGCTCGCCGCGGGGCCGCCGCCGCGGGCCTTGGGTGCCGGGTGGTGGGTGTGTCCGGTGACCAGGCTCTGCTCGGAGCGCAGATAGGGGTCGTCGGGCGGGGTGGCGGCGGTGCGGGCGGCGAGCAGCGCGGCCACCGCGTCCCGGCTGTCGATCATCTCGCCGGGCAGCTCGTGGTTGGACACGCCGGTGTGGCGGCGCAGTTCCTCGCCGGCGAGCTTCACCAGCTCGACGTGGCCGATGCGCTGCCAGGCACCGTCGGTGAGCACCTCGGGCCCGGTGGGGCGCCGCCCGCCGCCGACCCGGAGCAAACGCCCGGTGCCGGGCAGCCGGTAGGTGCGGCGGTCGCCGGTGCCGTCCCCGGGGAGCGGCTCGGCCACCTCCCGCAGCAGGCAGTTGAGCAGGGGCACCGCCGCGTAGGCGTCGGCGCGCCCGGCCTGATCGGAGCGCGCCCCCGGGTCGTCGTCTGCGTGCGGGGGCATGTGGTCAACGCGTTCCACTGGTTCCCTACGGTCTGTCCGGGCGGAGACGATCAGTATGTCTGCCGCGCACCTCCCCTTCGTCCCGTCCGTCCACCTTGCGTACCCCGAGGAGTCCGCCCGTGCACCGTCCCACCGCCGCCGAGACCGAGATGGCCGACGAGCTGGCCGCCGTACGGCCCGCCCTGCTGCCCGGGTACGAGCGGGAGCTGCCCGGAGCCCGTGCGGCCGTGCTGACCCGGCTGTGGCGGGGCCTGGCGCTCGAGCCGCTGCCCTGGGTGGACCGCCGGGAGCGCGGCGGTGACGGGCTCACCCTGCACCTGAGGGACGGGCGCCGGCTGCACGGCCCGTGCGCGGATCCCTACGCGACACAGACGTATGCCGAGGTCGTACGGCTCGGGGAGACGGACTACGACGACCCGGCACGCCTGATGACCGATCTCGCCGTACCCCGGTCTGCGGCCTTCGCGGCCGAACTCGCCCACAGTGTCGCCTCGTTGGCGCTCTCCCGGGCCGGCGCACGGGTCGCGTCACGGGCCGGCGGAGATCACCCGGACGAGTGGCCGGACACCGACTGGGAGTGGGAGCAGCGGGTGACCGACGGGCATCCCTTCCACCCAAGCTGCCGCTCCCGGCCCGGCTTCTCGGTGGCCGAGCAGCTGGCCTACGCGCCCGAGCACGGGCCGGTGGTCGACCTGGGTCTGCTGCCGGCCCCGGCCGGGGAGTGCGTGGTCAGCGGGGGCTGGCCCGAGTGGCTGCGGGACGGCGGGCGGCTGCTGATCCCGGTCCATCCCTGGCAGGCGGAGCACGTGCTCAAGCGCGGCAGCGAGGAACGGGTGCGGGGCGCGCATCCGCTGATGGCGCTGCGCACCCTCGCACTCCCCGCCGGCGGCCCGCACGTCAAGACGGCGCTGAGCGCCCGCCTGACGTCCTCGGTGCGGGACATCTCGCTCGGCTCGGTCACCGCCTCCGCGGAGCTGTCGCGCTTCGGGGAGGCGATGGCCGAGCGCACCGGCGGCCTGCTGCACATCACCCGCACGCTGGGCGCCGCCGCGGCGGGCTCCCCCGACCTCGCCGCGGTGCTGCGGGAATCACCGCGGCAGTACGCGGGACCCGGAGAACGGGTCCTCCCGGTGGCCGTCCTGGCGACGACCGGGCTGCCCGGCTCCCCCGCCTGGTCCGCGCGCTTCACCCGGCTGGCGCTCACCGTCGGCCTGCGGCTGCTCGAGCTGGGCGTGGCCCTCGAGGCACACGGCCAGAATCTCCTGGTCGTGCTGTCCGGCGAGGGCGAGCCGCTGCGGCTGGTCTACCGGGACCTGGCCGACCTGCGGGTCAGCCCGGCGCGGCTGACCCGCCACGGCATCCCCGTCCCGAACCTGCCCGCCCGGATGCTCACGGACGACGAACGGGTGCTGCGCAGCAAGCTGTTCGGATCCCTGGTGGCGGGCTCACTGGCCGGCACCACCGGCTCGGCCGGACTGCTCGGGGCGGCACTCCGGGCGGCCGTGCGCGACGGACTGCCCCGCACGCCCGACCTGCCCGCCCTGCTCGGCGCACCGATCCCGGCGAAGGCGCTCACCCTGATGCGCCTGTCCCCCCGCACCCCCGGCGCCCTGTGGGCCGAACTGCCCAACCCCCTGCACGCCGAGGGGGCGTGAGCCCTTCACACCGACACGGCGTGAGCCGGGGCCTGGAGCAGACCCTGCGGCAGATAGGGGGAGCGCACCCGCAGGTCCCAGCCGTGCACCCGCACCGCGAGGGCGGCCAGGGCCACGGTCCGGTGCGGCAGCAGACTGCGCGGGGCGGCGCCGGCGGGCACGCTGTGCCGGTACTGCTCCAGGCGCTCGGCCAGCGCCCGCTCGAAGGCCGTCCGATCGTCCTCCATCAGCACGCGCAGCAGCCGCTGGTCCGGCGTCAGCTCTCCGGCCTCCCTGAGGCGCAGGATCCCGTCGAGCCGCTCGTCGACCTCCGGCATGCGCACCGGAACCGCGCCTTGGCGCGGCGGATGGCCTTCCGCCCCGGTCAGATAGCAGGCCAGGGTGTCCATCTCCGCCAGCTCGCCCGGATCGGACACGGAGTTCAGCTTCGAGTACGGAACGCCGGCGCGGATCGCGGGTGCGTGATCGTCGCGCAGCAGCAGCCCTATGACCCGGTTCCGCTCGTACATCAGGCCGCTGATCAGGCTCAGCGCGAAGGCGTCGAGCCAGTCGCCGGCGGTGGAGGCGTGCTCCACCGTGGGCTCGAAGTCGTGATTCTCGCTGCTGAGTCTCTTCCCGATGAGGGGGAAACGGATCTCCTGGTCCCCATTGGGGAAGCTGCCGAGGTCCAGATAGCCGAGAGCGCACTCCGCCGCCGTGCGGGCGACGGTGACGGACGCCTCGGTGCGCAGCTGGGGGTCGGTCAGGGTGCGGGCGGCGAGATGGTCCAGGAGGTCGTCACGCAGGGCGCACAACTCGGCGTCGGAGTAGCAGTCGTACTCCATGCGGTGCCAGCGGCCCAGGGCCCGCCCCTCGATGTCGGTCAGCGCGCGCTCCACGGCCGCCGTACCGACCTCGTGCCGGTCCACATTCATGATCGTCATGCCGGTCATCCTGCCAGCGGTCGCCGACAGTCCGTCAGGTCACCGGTGGTGCCCCGGCAGTGCCCTCCGTCGCGGTCTCCCGCAGCCACTTGGCGAGGGTGCCCTCGCCCGTCACCTCGACCCGGCCGGTGCCGACCGCCCGGCCGAGCGGGAGTTCGCCGCGGCTGATCGCGGTGCAGGTCTCGGTGTCGAGCACCAGCACCGCGTCCGGCTCGGCGGGCGCCGGACCGTCGCCGTAGACGGGCCCGTCCCCGGCGCCCGCCCGCACATGGAACCGCCCCTCCTCGAGCCGCACCTCGACCAGCCCCTCGCCCTCCAGCGAGCGCAGCAGCGGCAGGGCGAACCAGTGCGCCCGCACGGCGTCGGTGGGCCGCCGCTCCCCCAGCGCGTCCTGCCCCCAGGCGCCGAGCGCCTGCAGCACGGGCAGCAGCTCCCGCCCGCGCGGGGTCAGTTCGTAGACGTAGGCGGCACCGGGCGGGGGCAGCCGGCGGCGGGTGGACAGTCCTTCGCGCTCCATGTCCCGCAGCCGGGAGGCGAGGACGTCGGTGCTGACACCGGGGAGATCCGCGTGCAGGTCGGTGTAGCGCCGCGGGCCGGCCAGCAGCTCCCGGACGATCAGCAGGGTCCAGCGGTCGCCCACGGCGTCGAGGGCACGGGCGACGGAGCAGTACTGGTCGTAACTACGGCGAGCGCGAGGTGACATGCGGCGCAGTCTAGACAAGTTGTTGGACTTTCCAAGCGCCTACTTGGTAAAACCAAGCAACACCAGTGACCTGAGAGGTGGCGGCGCATGGAGTTCCGGCAGTCGAGCAAGCTCAACGAGGTCTGCTACGAGATCCGCGGCCCGGTGATCGAGCACGCCGATGCGCTGGAGGAGGCGGGGCACCACGTGCTGCGGCTCAACACCGGAAATCCTGCGCTGTTCGGCTTCGAGGCGCCGGAGGAGATCGTCCAGGACATGATCCGGATGCTGCCGCAGGCACACGGCTACACCGACTCCCGCGGCATCCTCTCCGCCCGCAGGGCCGTCGCCCAGCGCTACCAGGCCCTCGGCCTGGAGGTCGATGTCGACGACGTCTACCTCGGCAACGGCGTGTCGGAGCTGGTCTCGATGGCCGTGCAGGCGCTCCTCGAGGACGGTGACGAAGTCCTCGTCCCGGCCCCCGACTTCCCGCTCTGGACGGCGGTGACCACCCTGGCGGGCGGCAAGGCCGTGCACTACCTGTGCGACGAGCGGTCCGACTGGTACCCGGACCTCGCCGACATGGAGTCGAAGATCACCGACCGTACCAAGGCGGTCGTCATCATCAACCCCAACAATCCCACCGGCGCGGTCTACCCGAAGGAGATCGTCGAGGGCATCCTCGACCTCGCCCGCCGCCACGGCCTGATGGTCTTCGCCGACGAGATCTACGACCAGATCCTCTACGACGACGCCGTCCACCACTCGGCCGCCGCCCTCGCCCCCGACCTGGTGGTCCTCACCTTCTGCGGCCTGTCGAAGACCTACCGGGTGGCCGGCTTCCGCTCCGGCTGGCTGGTCGTCACCGGCCCCCGGCAGCACGCCAAGGACTACCTGGAGGGGCTGACCATGCTGGCCTCCATGCGCCTGTGCGCCAACGCGCCCGCCCAGTACGCCGTCCAGGCGGCCCTGGGCGGCCGCCAGTCCATCCGCGAGCTGACCGCCCCCGGCGGCAGGCTGCGCGAACAGCGGGACGTGGCCTGGCAGAAGCTGAACGAGATCCCGGGCGTGAGCTGTGTCAAACCCAAGGGCGCCCTCTACGCGTTCCCCCGCCTCGACCCGAAGGTCCACAAGATCCACGACGACGAGAAGTTCGTCCTGGACCTGCTGCTCCGGGAGAAGATCCAGGTCGTGCAGGGCACCGGCTTCAGCTGGCCGGCCCCCGACCACTTCCGCATCCTCACTCTCCCGCACGCGGAGGACCTGGAGGCGGCGATCGGCCGCATCGGCCGCTTCCTGAGCGGCTACCGGCAGTAGACGTGCCGCTCCCGGGCCGCAGGGTCCCTACCGTTCGACCCGCCCCGCGGACAGCGAGAACGGCGAGTCGGGGCAGGACCTGCTCGCTGATCCGGGAAACCATGCCGGCGTAGGTGCCGGCGGTGGTGAGTTCCTGACCGGAGGAGCGGAACACCACGCCCCGTACATGACCTCCGAGTCGCTCGACGATCCCTCCCGCCCTGCCGCACCCGCCAGCCCGTTCCCGGCTGCCACCGCGCCCCGGGCCCTGCACTTCGCCTCGCTCTTCGCGGACTCCAGGGAGGACCCGGCGGCCCGCCGCCAAGATCCTCGACCAGGCACTGCACAAGCCAGGACGAGGGTCCCACGCCTGTGCGGCTGCCGCGCCTGCTCGTGCTGCGCGCGGATGCCGCGCCGGCCTGGGTGACGAAGCGACCGCGGCGTCCGCGCTCACCGAGGCCGGGCGCGATCCCCCGCACCGCCGGCGAACGAGACGCGGCGCGGGACGCCTCCTGCACCTCCACGAGCTGCGGGACCGAGGAGCCGTCACCAGCAGCCGGTTCGGCACCTCGAACCAACCGGCCGGCGACGGACCGTCAGCTCTCGCCCCACCCGCCTCTCGACTCACACCGCCACCGGGGCACCTGACGCGCGTTCACGCGTGCGATCCGCGCGATTCCATTTTCATCCGATGAAGTTTTCGCACGCTCAAATCACAAGTTTCCAGGCCATCCGCTCTTACAGTGGACCAGACCACCAGAGAAGGCTGGAAGCCCTTTACACACGAACAATCTACGTGCGTAACTGATGACGCGCGCACGTCAACAAACGTCGACGTCACCTCCAGTTCCGTACCCCCACCCGTATCCGGAGGCAGACATGTTCGCGTTCCGCTCCCTGCGGCGTCCCGGCAGACGTACGGCCCTCGCGGCCGGAGTCCTCGGCGCGGCCCTCACCCTCCTGGCCGGCACGGCCGGCAGCTCCGTCGCGGCTCCGCCGCCCGACCCGGACCGCGTCCGCGTCACCCCCGGCCAGGCCTACATGGGCGTCGGGATCAAGGTGCACCAGGGCCTCCCCGCCGCCCGCGACTCCCTCGGCGTCCTCGCCCCCACCGACGGCGTCCAGGGCATCGACGTGTCGCACTGGCAGGGCGCCATCAACTGGACCTCCGTGCGCAACGCCGGCATCCAGTTCGCCTGGATCAAGGCGACCGAGGGCACCAGCTACAAGGACAGCCGCTTCAACACCAACTACCCGGCCGCGCACGCCGCCGGGGTCATCCGCGGCGCCTACCACTTCGCCCGGCCCGACGTCTCCAGCGGCGCCGTCCAGGCGAACTACTTCGCGTCCAACGGCGGCGCCTGGTCGCGCGACAACCTCACCCTCCCGGGCGTCCTGGACATCGAGCACAACCCGTACGGGGCGATGTGCTACGGCCTGTCCACCACTCAGATGCGCAACTGGATCAACGACTTCTACAACACCTACAAGGCGCGGACCACCCGTGACGTGGTGATCTACACGACCGCGAGCTGGTGGAACACCTGCACCGGCAACTGGACCGGCATGTCCGCCAAGAGCCCGCTGTGGGTGGCGCACTGGACCTCGGCCTCCTCGCCGACCATCCCCGCCGGCTTCCCGACCTGGACCGTGTGGCAGTACACCAGCACCGGCTCGGTCTCCGGGGTCTCCGGGAACGTCGACCGCAACAAGTTCAACGGCTCGCGCGACCGGCTGCTGGCACTGGCCAACAACACGTAGCAGGACGGTCTCGCACCAGCCGCTCGCCGCGGGACGGCACCCGCCCGCCCTCTCCTCACTTCCCTCCCCCACGTTCCGAGGAGTGTCCGTGACCCCAGTGACCCCAGCGACCCCACCGAATCCGGACCGCTCAGCACATCCGGACAGCCCCGGCGGCACCTTCCGGACGGCCGGCCTCCGCCGCCGCGGGCTGCTGCGCACCGGTGCGGCCGGCGTCGCCGCCCTGGCCGCCGCCCTGCTGCCGGGCCCTGCCCGCGCTCAGGGCACAGGGGCGGGCGCGGGTGCCGTCCAGCCGGACATCGACAGCACCAGCACCTGGGGGGCCCGCGCCCCGCAGGGCACCATCAGCGTGCTGCGCCACCGGCCGTCCGGCATCGTCATCCACCACACGGCGAGCACCAACTCCACCGACTTCAGCCGCGCCCAGGCACATGCCCACGCCCGCTGGGTGCAGGACCTGCACCTGGACGAGAACGGCTGGGCCGACACCGGCTACCACTTCCTGGTCAGCCGGGGCGGCTGGATCACCGAGGGGCGGCACGGCAGCCTCTCGGCGCTGACCGGCGGAAGCAGCTTCGTGCTCGGCGCGCACACCTCGGGTCAGAACGACCGCACCATCGGCATCGCCAACGAGGGCTCCTACCACGCGGGCGCGCTGCCGCCCGAGGCCCAGTGGGACGTGCTGGTGACCTTGTGCGCGTACGTCTGCGCCCAGTACGGGATCGCCCCGGCGCAGATCACCGGTCACAAGGACCACGGCACCACCCTCTGCCCGGGCGTCTACCACGACATGCTGCCCCGGCTGCGCGAGGAGGTGGCGGCGGCCCTGTAGGCACGAGCCGCGCGAAGCACCGGAGCACACGCAACCAACGGGAAGCACGGGAACCACAGGAGCGGCCGGGCACTGACGACGGGTGCCGGGCCGCTCCCCTGCTTCGCGCCCGAGACCTGAGCCCCGGCCGGTCACCGGCCGCCGTCCGCCTCCCCTCCGGCACCCGCGGGCGCCACCGCTGGTCACCCGACTCGGCGCGCGGGTTGTCACCCGCCCCGCCCCCGCCCGTGGTTGTCACCCGCCCCCGCCCGTGGTTGTCACCCGCCTCGCCCGTGGTTGTCAGCCCCCTCGTGGCCAAACTAGGATGAATGCGCTTCCAGTCAGTCCGGTCGGCGCAGGTCTCCAGAAGATCCGCAGGTAGCGAGGGCAGCGGCTCCATCATGGGTGATCCCACCGTTTACGACGTGGCCGAGCGCGCCGGCGTCTCCATCGCGACGGTCTCGCGGGTGTACCGCAACCCGGACGCGGTGCGCGCGACGACCCGCGAGCGTGTGCTGGCGGCCGGACGGGAACTGGGGTACGTGCCCAGCGCCAGCGCACGTGGGCTCGCCAGCCGGTCCACCGAGGTCCTGGGACTGTTCTTCCCGGATTTCGCCGACCCGGAGGCGGAGGGGACGGCGGACGTCGGCGGGGACGACGGGACGGAGCTGAGCTTCTACGGCGACGAGGTCATCCGCGGCATGGAACGTGCCGCCCGGCGGCAGGGGTACGCCCTGCTGATCGCGTCCGCGCACGCCGACCGGGTCGGCGAGACGCTGGCGGAGGTGGCCGGGCGGGTGGACGGTCTGGCGGTACTGGCGCAGCACGTGCCGCCGGACGTGCTGGACGTGGTCTCGCGGCGGCTGCCGGTCGTGGTGCTCGCCGGGGATCCGGCACCGGGGCTCGACCGTATCGACGTGGCCAACTTCGACGGTCAGCTGGAGCTCACCCGGCATCTGATCACCGACCACCAGCTCACCGACCTGGCCTTTGTCGGCGGTCCGGAGGACTCGCCGGACGCCGAGGCCCGCTTCCGTGGCTTCCAGGCGGCCCATCTGGCGGCCGGTCTCCCGCTGCCGCAGGAGCCGGCCACGCGGGGCGATCTGACGCTCGCGGCCGGCCGCAAGGCGGTGGCGGAGCTGCTGGACCGGGACGGGCCACGGCCGCAGGGCCTGGTCTTCGCCAACGACCAGATGGCGGTCGGAGCGCTGTACGCGCTGGCCGGGCGGGGCGTGTCGGTGCCCGGCGACCTGGTGGTGACGGGGTTCGACGGGATTCCGCTGAGCCGGCTGGTCAGCCCGGCGCTCACCACGGTGCGCCAGCCGATGCGGCGGCTCGGCGAGGAGGCGGTGGAGCTGCTGCTCGCGCGGCTGGCCGACCGCGGCAAGCAGGCGGTCGCGCGCACGCTGCCGACCTCGGTGAGCAGGCGGGTCAGCTGCGGCTGCGAGGTATGAGAGCCTGGGGCGCATCGCCCGGGCGGAGGGATGTCCCCGCGTCCGCGTGCGGCGGCGTGCCGGTGTGCGGCATCGGTGGACGACCGCCTGTCACAACAGAAATCCCGAGGGTGGCGGCGCGGACTCCGCGCGTGTGCGCGTGAGCGCTGTGTGACGGCCGCCCGCGGGGTGGCCGAGGTCCCGGCAGGTATACAGAAGCGTTACCCAGCCCCTCTTGTCTCGCCGCGGAGTGTCCTACAGGGTCATGTATGCGCTTACAGAATGATGCGCGTACTCAAGGAGGAGCCGCATGTCCCGCAACGCCTTGTCCCGTACCACGATCACCGCGACCGCTCTGGTGCTGTCGCTCGGGCTGGCCGCCTGCGGTGGCGGGGACGGCGATCAGGTGGGAGCGGACGCCAAGCAGACGCTGACCATCTGGGGCATGGGCGAGGAGGCCAAGCGGCTCGAGGAGGTCGCCAAGGACTTCACCGAGAAGCACCCCAACATCACCGTCAAGGTGACGCCGGTCGGCTGGGACGTCGTCGGCCAGAAGATGACCTCCGCCGCGGCCGCCGGGACCCTGCCGGACATGGCGCAGATGGGGTCCACCATGATGGGCGAGTTCATCGCGCTCGACGCGCTGGAGCCGGTGGACGAGAAGGTCTTCGACAAGGCCGACTTCTTCCCCGCCACCTGGGACAACAACGTCGTCGACGGCGTCTCCTACGGCGTCCCCTGGTACGCCGACGTCCGCGCTCTGTACTACCGCACCGACATCGCCGAGAAGGCCGGCAAGGGCAAGGAGCCCGCCACCTGGGACGAGCACCACGCCCTGGCCGAGGCCTACAAGAAGAACGGCGCCACCTGGGGCACCGAGCTGCAGCCCGGCTCCACCGGCGCCTGGCAGACCTGGCTGCCCTTCCTCTACTCCGAGGGCGGCGAGCTGATCGGCGAGGACGGCAAGCCCGCCCTGGACTCGCCGGAGGCGGTCAGGGCCTTCGAGCGGTTCGGCAGCTACTTCGAGGACGGCCTGGCCAAGAAGAACTTCGTGGTCGGCCGCGACGTCGCCAAGGACTTCGGCGCCGGCAAGGTCCCGATGTTCATGTCCGGCCCGTGGATGGTGCAGAACCTCGACGAGCAGCAGCCGCAGATCAAGGGCAAGTGGAAGGTGGCGCCGCTGCCCGCCGGCAGCAAGGGCTCGGTCTCCTGGGTCGGCGGCTCCTCGCTGGTGACGTTCAAGGACAGTGCGCACAAGGCCGCCGCCGAGAAGTTCACCCAGTTCCTGACCACGCCGAAGATGCAGGCGCACTGGTACGAGATCTCCAAGTCGCTGCCGGCCAACAAGGCCGCCTGGAACGAGCCGGAGATGCAGAACAGCGAGACCCTGCCGGTGTTCGAGAAGTCCCTGGACACCGCCAAGGACGTCCCGCCGCTGGAGAAGTGGACCGAGTTCGCCGTCCAGATCGAGGAGGCCATGGAGAAGGTCGCCCGCGGCGCCGACCCGGCGGCCACCGCGAAGAAGCTCCAGAAGGCGACCGAAGGGCTGGTGGACCAGTGACCTCCGCCGTCACCGAGGCGGAGACCGAGGACCGGGCCGCCCGCCCGGCGAAGGCCCCGGCCGGCGTCACCGCCGGGCAGCCGGGCGGGGCCGGGCGGCGGCCCGACCGGCTCTCCCGCCAGAACCTCGCGGGCTGGCTGTACTCCACGCCGTTCCTGGCGTTCTTCCTCACCTTCATGGCGTTCCCGATCGTCGCCACGCTCCTGATGAGCTTCACCGACTTCGGGCTGCGCCATGTGACCCACCCGCTGGACGCCGAATGGGTCGGCCTGGACAACTACGCCGCGCTCCTCCAGGACGACAAGTTCCTCACCGCCCTGTTCAACACCGGCTACTTCGTGGTCCTGGGCGTACCGCTGACGATCGGCTGCGGACTGGTGGCGGCGGTGCTGCTCAACTCGGGCATCGACCGGTTGCGCACCTTCTTCCGGGTCGGCTTCTACGTCCCGGTGGTCACCGCGATCGTGGCGGTGGCGGTCATCTGGCGGTTCGTGCTCGACCCGTCGGAGGGCCTGATCGCCGGCCTCGGCGCCCAGCTCGGCTTCTCCACGCCGGACTTCCTGGCCTCCGAGACGCTGGCCATGCCCTCGCTGATCGTGATGGCGGTGTGGCGGAACATGGGCACCGCGATGGTGCTCTTCCTCGCCGGACTGCAGGCCATCCCCGCCGAGGTGCGCGAGGCGGCGCGGATCGACGGCGCCGGGCCGCTGCAGGAGTTCCGCAGGATCACCGTGCCGCTGCTGCGGCCGACGATGCTCTACGTCTCGGTGATGACGACCATCGGCTTCCTCAATGTCTTCGAGGAGCCGTTCGTGATGACCGACGGCGGTCCCGACGACAGCACGCTCACGGTCTCCCTGCACATGTACGAGGAGGGCTTCCGCTTCTTCCACATGGGCTCCGCGAGCGCCATGGCGTATGTGCTGTTCACCGTCGTGCTCGCCGTCACGCTGCTCCAGCTCCGCCTGCTGAAGGACAAGACCCGATGAAGGCTCTCGACTCCGAAGCCGCACCCGCGCGCCCCGGCCGCACGGCCACCTCGGGCGTGCCCGGCGCCAGGGCAGTGACGTACACGCTGCTGAGCGTGGGACTGCTGGTGATGTCCGCGCCGTTCGTCTGGATGGGTCTGTCCGCCTTCAAGACGCAGGCGGACCTGGGCGCCAGCCCCCCGGTGTGGATCCCCACCACCTGGACGCTGGACAACTTCCGCGAGCTGCTGTCCCTGATGGACGTCGGCCAGGCGTTCCTCAACTCGGCCGCCGTCGCCGTGCTGGTCACCCTGTGCAACCTGCTGTTCTGCTCGATGCTCGGCTACGCCCTGGCGAAGCTGAACTTCTCGGGCAAGCGCGTGGTGTTCGGCGTGGTGCTGGGCGCCCTGATGGTGCCCGGCAATCTGATGCTGCTGCCGAAGTTCGTGATGATGAGCAAGATGGAACTGCTCGACACCTATGCCGCGCTCATCCTGCCCTTCGCGGCCGGCGCGTTCGGGGTGTTCCTGATGCGGCAGTTCATGTCGGCCATCCCCGACGAGCTGCTCGAGGCGGCGCGGATCGACGGCGCCCGCGAGTGGTACATCTTCTGGCGGATCGTGCTGCCGCTGGTCAAGCCGGCGCTGGCCACCCTGACGATCTTCACCTTCCTCGGATCGTGGAACAACTTCCTGTGGCCGCTGGTGGCCACCAACGACCCGGACAAGTACACGCTGCCCGTGGCGCTCGCGACCTTCGCCACCGACCCCACCAAGTCCGACGGCTCCAACGGCGTCCTGATGGCCGGCGCCTTCCTGGTGGTGCTTCCGGTGATCGCGGTCTTCATCGCGCTCCAGCGCCACTTCACCCAGGGCATCGCCACGACCGGCCTCAAGTAGCCGGTCGTCCCCGAACCGGTGCGGGGCCGGCGGCAACCTGACGGCTGCCGGCCCCGCACCAGGCACATGAGCTCCATCCACCGCATGCCCGGCGGGGCGGACCGCACGCTTCGCCCTGCCCTGCACGTCCCCGCACATGTCCCCTGCTGCCAAGGGAGTTGGATCGCTCCATGCACCGCCGTACGTTCCTCGCCGCCTCGGCCGGCGCCGCCGGCGCCCTCGCCCTCGGCGCCGCCCCCGCCCACGCCGGCCGGCGCCCCGCCCGAGACCCCGAGGCCCTGATCACCCGCTGGTTCACCGACACCTACCGCTCGCTGGAGGCGATGGTCGCCGACAGCGGCCTGCCCGCCGACAACATCCGGCTCGGCGGCGACAAGCCGGTGCCGGCCCGGAACACCTCCACCACCAACATCGGCTGCTGGCTGTGGTCCACGGTCGCCGCCGCCGGGCTCGGGGTGATCAGCGAGAGCGAGATGCACCGCCGGCTCGCCCGCACCGTCGCCACCGTCGAGAAGATGGAGCGGGTGCACGGCTTCTGGTTCAACTGGTACGACACCTTCACCGGTGAGGTGCTCGACACCTGGCCGGGCAGCGGCGACCCGATCAAGCATCTGCTGTCCACCGTCGACAACGCCTGGCTGGACGTGGGCCTGCGCATCGCCGAGGACGCCGACCCGCGGCTCGCCCCGCGCATCCGCCGCATCCGCAAGGACATCGACTGGTCCTTCTTCTACGAGCCCTACGACGAGGCCGACCCGGCGGCCCACCCCGGCCACATGCGCACCGGCTTCTGGCCCGGCGAGGACCGCCTCACCCCCTACTTCTACGGGGCACTGGTCTCCGAGACCCGCATGGCCGGCTACCTGGGCATCGCCGACGGCACCGTCCCCGGCGAGCACTACTGGCGTATGCAGCGCACCTTCGAGCCGGGCGTGCGCCAGGAGATGCCGCCCGGCGGCGAATGGGTCGTCCGGGACGGGGTGCGCTACTTCAACGGCCACTACACCTACCGCGGCCGCAAGCACGTGCCCGGCTGGGGCGGCGACATGTTCGGCCAGCTGATGACGGAGCTGTTCGTGCCGTCCGCGCAGTGGAACGACTCCTGGCGCAAGAGCTTCACCCACCACGTGATGGGCCACCGGGACCACGGCCTGCTCGACACCGAGTACGGCTACTGGGGCTTCTCCCCCTGCAACGTCCCCGAGGGCGGCTACCAGGAGTACGGCGTGCAGTACTTCGGCATCAACCCCGAGGGCTACTGCTCCAACACCGACCGCACCTACGTCCCCCACGGCGAGCCGGGGCCGGACCCGTCCGCCTACACCAACGGCGTGGTCACCCCGCACGCCGGGGCCCTGGCGCTGATGATCTCCCCGCGGGACGCGCTCACCAACCTGATGCGCATCGAGCGGGACTTCGACTCCTACGAGGACGGCATGGGGTTCTACGACTCCGTCAACGTCTCCACCGGCAAGGTCAGCGACCGGATGCTCTCCCTCGACCAGGGCATGGCCGCCGCCGCCTTCGCGCAGGTGCTCGAGCCGGGCGTGCTGCAGCGCCCGTTCCGCACCGGCGGGTTCCGCAAGAACCTGCGCCCGCTGATCGTGAGGGAGGACTTCGGGCTGTGAGCGCCTTCCGCACCGTCAGCCGCCGCACCGTCCTCGGCACCGCCGCGGCCGGCATGGCCACCGCCGCGGCCTCCGCCACGGCCGCTCCGGCCGCCGCCGCACCCGCCTCCGGCTCCGCCACCGCGGGCAAGGCGGGCTCGGCGGGCCCGGTCACCTGCCGCGACAAGCAGATCCTGGTCGACGGCCGGCCCACGCTGGTCCTCGGCGGCGAGATCCACTACTTCCGGCTCAGGCGCAAGGACTGGCAGTCCCGCCTGGACAGGGCAAAGGACGCGGGCCTGAACGCCATCGCCACCTACGTCCCCTGGATGTGGCACGAGACCCCCGACGGCTCCATCGACGTCACCGGGCGCACCCGGCCCGAACGCGACCTCGGTGCCTTCCTCGACCTGTGCATCGACAACGGTTTCGACATCGTCCCCCGCCCGGGCCCGTTCACCATGGCCGAACTGAAGGGCGAGGGCGTGCCGGAGCGGGTGCGCAAGGAGCACCCGGAGATCAACCCCAGGGGCTGGGACGGCGCCGACGGCCCCACTCCGGCCATCGACTACCTGGCACCGACCTTCCTGAAGGAGGCCCGCCGCTGGTACGACGCGGTGATGCCGGTGCTCGCCGAGCGGCTGCGCCGCGACGGCCGTCCTGGCGTCATCGCCTGCCAGCTCGACAACGAGATCGGCATGCTCGACTGGGTGAGCAACACCCCGGCGCTCACCGGTCATCTGCTGGAGGACTTCAACTCCTGGCTGGACGAGAAGTACGGCGACAGGCTCGGTGACCGCTACCCGTTCGCCGGGAAGCCCGCCGCCGAGCGCGACCGGGCGATCCGCTCCCCCGAGGACGGCTACGCCGCCGTGCTGATGCACGACCTCGGCACCTTCATGCGCGGACGCTTCGCCCGCTATGTGACGGAGCTGCGCACCGCGGCCGAGGACAACGGCGTCAAGGGCGTGCCGTTCCTGATCAACATCCACGGCACCGGCGGCGGCAGCGCGGAGAACTTCCCCATCGGCATCAGCCAGCTGATGGAGACGTACTCCGGCAAGCCGGGCATGGTGTCCGGCGCCGACTTCTACCTGGGCGACCTGAGCTTCAGCAACGTCACCGACCTGTATCTGGTGAACGCGTTCATGGACGCCACCAACGACGCCGACCAGCCGGTCACGGCGCTGGAGTTCGACGCCGGGCACGCCGACTACGGCAACACCCTGGACAACCAGTCCGGCGCCGAGGCCGCGGATCTGAAGACCAGGCTCTGTCTGGCCCAGGGCGCCAAGATGATCAACTACTACCTGTTCGCGGGCGGCTTCAACCCCCGGCTCGACGAGCCGCTCGGCGACGGCAACGACCGCATCGGCTCCACCGGCGAACGCCACGGCTTCGCCGCCCCGGTGGACCCCGAGGGCCGGCCCGGCTACAGCTATCCGTCGCTGCGGCGCACGGTGCACGCGGTGAACGCCAACGCCGGGCTCCTCGCGCCGATGAAGCCGCAGTACGACCGCGTCTCGCTGGGGTTCGTCCCGGACCACTACCTCACCGAGTACCACCCGGACACGCCGTCGGTGGAGGCGGTGCTCTCCGATGTACAGGGGGTGCGCGGCTTCGGGCCCGGCGGTGCGCTCTCCCGGGGCATGCTGCTCAGCGGCTTCCGCTACGACAGCGTCGACCTCCAGGCGGGCGACCTCGACCCGGAGCGCACGCCGGTGCTCGCACTGGCCACCGGCGAGTACCTGGACTCCGCGCTGCAGCGGCGCCTGGTGCGCTATCTGGAGGCGGGCGGCCGGCTGCTGCTGTCCGGTCTCGTGCCCGGCAAGGACATGTCCGGGCGGGCCTCGACCGAGCTGCGCGAGGCCCTCGGCCTGAAGCCGGGCAGAACGCTCACGGACGCCGATCGCTTCTTCCTGTCGGTGACGGCCCACGGGTGGGCGGCGCCGCGCGCCGAGATCCGGGTGAACAAGGCCCAGTTGTGCGAGGCGAGCCGCGGCGACGTGGTGCTGCGGGAGGTCTCCACCGGTGACGGCTGCGGGTTCGACGTCCCCGTCGGCAAGGGCCGGGCCGTGGTGATCACCGCCAACTACCGCTGCGATCCGGACTTCTGGACCGCCGCCCTGCGCCGGCTGGGCGCCGAGCCGGGCATCACCCACGACGCCCGGCTGCCGGGGATCTTCTTCCTCAGCACGGTGGACCGGGACGGCGGTCGGCTGCTGCACGCCTTCAACATCGCCTCCGGCTACCCCCAGTCCGTCACGGTCGCCGAGCGCGGCAAGCCGCTGTTCGGCGGCGAGCGGCTGCATCTGCCGGGGCGCAGCGCGGCGATGCTGCCACTGGGGCTCACCGCCGGCGGGCTGCGGATCGCCTACGCCACCGCCGAGATCACCGCGGTGCGCGAGGGGCGGGTGACCTTCCGGCCGCTCGGGGACGAGGCGGTGGTGGCCGTCGAGGGGCGGGCCCGCTGCGGCGGGGCCAAGGTCTCCGCCGAGGGCGGCCGCACGCTGCTGCGGGTGCGCGGCGGCGGGGAGTTCACCGTCCGGCGGGGCTGAGCGGCCGGCGCACCGGGGAAGGGAGGCACCCCCCGGTGCGCCACACCGGCGAGACGTTTGCAAGCATGGGATGTATGCGCTTACATTCGGCGCAGTGCCGAGCGCGACACGGGTGACAAGGAACAGGACATGCACCGACCGTACGAACACGAGGTCAAGGACCTGCTCAGCCGGATGACGGTCGAGGAGAAGCTGGGCCAGCTCCAGCAGCTGACCTGGACCGGTGACACCGGCCCCGGCGGCGGCCAGACCGAGGAGGTCGAGCGCGCGGCCCGTGCGGGTCTGCTCGGCTCGGTGCTCAACCTGTTCGGCGCGGAGCACACCAACACCCTGCAGCGCATGGCGGTCGAGGAGTCCCGCCTGGGCATCCCGCTGCTCTTCGGCCAGGACGTGATCCACGGCTTCTGGACCACTTTCCCGATCCCGCTCGCCGAGGCCTCCAGCTTCGACCCGGCCGTGGTGGAGCTGGACGCCGAGATCTCGGCGATGGAGACCCGCTCCAACGGCATCCGCTGGACGTTCTCGCCCATGATGGACGTCACGCACGAGCCCCGCTGGGGGCGGATCGCGGAGAGCTGCGGCGAGGACCCGTACCTCAACACCGTCCTCGCCGTCGCCAAGATCCGCGGCTACCAGGGCGACGACCTCAGCGCCGGGCACAACGTGGCCGCCTGCGCCAAGCACTTCGTCGCCTACGGCGGCGCCGAGGGCGGGCGGGACTACAACACGGTCGACGTCTCCGAGCAGCGGCTGCGCAATCTGTACCTGCCGCCGTTCAAGGCCTCGGTGGACGCCGGGGTGGCCACGGTGATGGCGGCGTTCAACACCGTCAGCGGGGTGCCGGCGCACGGCAACCCGCACACCATGACCGGCATCCTGAAGGAGGAGTGGGGCTTCGACGGCGTCGTGGTCAGCGACTACACCGGCGTCGAGGAGCTGATCGCGCACGGCTACGCGGCCGACGCCGCCGACGCGGCCCGCCTGGCCCTGATGGCGGGCCTCGACATGGAGATGGTCAGCACCACCATCGCCGCGCACGGCAAGCGGCTGCTCGCCGAGGGCCGTGTCACCGAGGACCGGCTGGACGACGCCGTGGCCCGCATCCTGCGGCTGAAGTTCGAACTCGGCCTCTTCGACGACCCGTACACCGACGAGTCGCAGGCCATCGACGAGCCGACCCCGCAGGCGCGGGCGGCGGCCCGGGAGGCCGCGGGCCGCTCCATGGTCCTGATGAAGAACGACGGCGGGGTGCTGCCGCTCGGCCCGGGAGCCCGCTCCATCGCCGTGGTCGGCCCGTTCGCCGGCCACACCGATCTGCACGGCACCTGGGCCGGCCCCGGCTGCCGCCGCTTCCCCACGGTCAGCATCCTCGACGGCGTGCGCGCCGCCGCGCCCGGCGCCACGGTCACCCACGCCGGTGCGGACATCGAGGAGGCCGTGGCCGCCGCCCGGTCCGCCGACGTCACCGTCGTGGTGGTCGGCGAGGAGCCCGAGCTCAGCGGTGAGGCCGCGGTGCGCAGCGAGATCTCGCTGCCCGACGGGCAGGAGCAGCTCATCGCCGCCATCGCCGCCACCGGCAAGCCCTTCGCGGTGGTGCTGCTCAACGGCCGCCCGCTGACCATCGGCTCCTGGGTGGACGAGGTGCCCGCGCTGCTGGAGGCCTGGCACCCGGGCATCGAGGCCGGCAACGCCGTCGCCGATGTGCTGTTCGGCAAGGTCAACCCCGGCGGCAAGCTGCCGGTCACCTTCCCGCGCGCGCTGGGCCAGATCCCGATCTACTACAACCGGGAGAACACCGGCCGCCCCTACTCCCCCGACGGCGCCGAGCAGAAGTACGTCTCCCGCTACCTCGACCTCGCCGACGGCCCCCAGTTCGCCTTCGGGCACGGCCTGAGCTACACCACGTTCACCACCGGCCGGCCGCGCCTGGACCGGGAGACGGTCACCGTCGACGAGCTGGAGCGCGGCGCGCACGTCGAGGTGCTGGTGAGCGTCACCAACACCGGTGACCGCACCGGCGACGAGGTCGTCCAGCTCTACGTCCACGACCCGGTGGCGAGCATCGCCCAGCCGGTGCGCCGGCTGCGCGGCTTCCGCCGCGTCACCCTGGAGCCGGGGCGGACCACCCAGGTGCGCTTCACCCTCGGCGCGGACGACCTGGGCTTCTGGACCAACGACCCGTCCGGGTGCTTCGTCGTCGAGCCGGGCCGCTTCGACCTGTACGCCGGCACCGACTCCCTCGCCGACGCCCGCTGCACCCTGACGGTGGTCCGGTCATGAGCGTCCCGCGGCGCCCGAACATCGTCCTGTTCATGACCGACGACCACGCACCGGCGGCCATCGGCGCCTACGGCAGCGTGATCAACAGGACCCCGTCGGTCGATCGCCTGGCGGCCGAGGGCACGGTCTTCGAGAACACCTTCTGTACCAACGCCATCTGCTCCCCCGCCCGCGCCACCCTGCTGACCGGCACCTACAGCCATGTCAACGGCATGACCTCGCTGGAGGGCCCGGACCACAAGTTCGACGCCCGCCAGCCGTCGTTCCCGAGGATGCTGCAGGAGGCCGGTTACCAGACCGCGATCGTCGGCAAGTGGCACCTCGGGCACGGCGAGGGCCATGACCCGGAGGGCTTCGACCACTGGGAGATCCTCCCGGAGCACGGCGTCTACCACGACCCGGAGTTCCTCACCGCGGACGGCAGGAGGAGGTACCCCGGCTATGTCACCGACATCATCACCGACCTGGCCCTGAACTGGCTCGACCGGCGCGACCCGGACAAGCCGTTCTGCCTGCTGATCCAGCACAAGGCGCCGCACCGCCCGTTCGAGCCCGCCGCTCGCCACCGGCACCTGTACGAGCAGCAGGACGTCCCCGCGCCACCGACCCTGCACGACGACCTCGCCGGACGGGCACCCGCCGCGCGCGAGGCGGAGATGAGCATGGAGGACCTCACCGACGAGGACCTCAAGGGCGTCCCGGTGCCGCCCGGGCTCTCACCGCGCGAGGAGCGGGAGTGGCGCTACCAGCGCTACATCAAGGACTATCTGCGGGTGATCGCCGCGCTCGACGAGAACGTCGGCCGGGTGCTGCACTACCTCGACGTCACCGGCCTGGACGCCTCCACCGCCGTCGCCTACACCTCCGACCACGGCTTCTTCCTCGGCGAGCACGGCTGGTTCGACAAGCGGTTCATGTACGAGGAGGGCATGCGCATCCCGCTGGTGCTGCGCTGGCCCGGTGTCGCCGAGCCCGGCTCGCGCCGGGAGGAGCTGGTGGCGAACATCGACTACGCCCCCACCCTGCTGGACATGGCGGGCCTGCCCTCGCACGCCCGCATGCAGGGCCGCTCCCTCGTCCCCCTCGTCAAGGGAGAGGACCCCGGCGACTGGCGGGACGCGGTCTACTACCGCTACTACATGCACCTGGACGTCTGCCACAACGTCCAGGCCTGCTACGGCATCCGCACCCGGACCCACAAGCTGATCCACTACCCGGGCCACGGCTCGGGCGCCGACGGGGCCCAGGACGCGCCGCGCGAGCCCGCCTGGGAGCTGTTCGACCTCACCCGGGACCCGCACGAGCTGCACAACCGGTACCACGACCCGGAGTACGCGGACGTGGTCCAGGACCTGACGACCCGGCTGGCGGCACTGCAGCGCCACTTCGGCGACACGCCGGAGGGCGTACTGCCCGCGCCGGCACCGGCGGGCACCGCGGTCCGCGTCGCAGCCGACGCCGCCGACGCCTCCCGAAGGGACGACGCCCCATGAAGACCCCGGACTTCGGTCATGACGCACGCCCGGCCGGCGAGTGGCTGGCCGACGCCGTCCTCTACCAGATCTATCCGCAGAGCTTCGCGGACTCCGACGGCGACGGCATCGGCGACTTCGCCGGCATCGAGCAGCGGCTCGACCATCTCGAGTGGCTCGGCGTGAACACCGTCTGGCTCAACCCGTGCTTCGCCTCGCCCTTCCGGGACGCCGGCTACGACGTCTCCGACTACTTCACCGTCGCCCCCCGCTACGGCACCAACGACGACCTGGCCCGCCTGGTGGACAGCGCCCGGCGCCGCGGCATCCGGGTGCTGCTCGACCTGGTGGCCGGTCACACCTCCGACGAGCACCCGTGGTTCACGGCCTCCGCCGACGACCCCACGGATCACCGGTACATCTGGGCGGACGCCGAAAGCCGCCCCGCCGACGGCTTCGTGCCCTCTCCCGGCACCCGGCCCGGCTGGTACCTGCCGAACTTCTTCCCCAGCCAGCCCGCCCTCAACTTCGGCTACGCCCGCCCTCACCCGGACGAGCCCTGGCGGCAGCCCGTCGACGCCGAGGGTCCGCGCGCCAACCGCCGCGCCCTGCGCGAGATCATGGAGCACTGGCTGGAGCTGGGCCTGGCCGGCTTCCGCGTCGACATGGCCGCCTCCCTGGTCAAGGACGATCCCGGTCACGCCGAGTCGGCCCGCCTGTGGAGCGAGATGCGCGACTGGCTGGACAAGCGGCACCCGCACGCCGCGCTGCTGTCCGAGTGGGGCGACCCGGCCGTCTCCGTCCCGGCCGGCTTCCACGCCGACTTCTTCCTGCAGTTCGGCGCCCAGGACGACGGGCTCAAACTGCGCTCGCTGTGGAACAACAACACCGGCACCGTCAACGAGAACTGGGAACCGCTGGACCCCTACTTCGGCGCCGAGGGCACCGGGTCCCTGGACACCTTCCTCGACGGCTGGCGCACGGCCACCCGGGCGATCTCGGCCGGCGGCCGCGGCGGCTTCATCGCCCTGCCCACCTCCAACCACGACTTCTCCCGCCTCGCCTGCGGGCCGCGCACCGCGGAGCAACTGCCCGCCGCCTTCGTCTTCCAGCTCACCTGGCCGACCCTCCCGGCCGTCTACTACGGCGACGAGATCGGCATGCGCTACGTCCCCGGGCTCCCGCCGCACGAGGGCAGCGTCCTCGGCCCCCGCTACAACCGGGCCGGCTCACGCACTCCGATGCAGTGGGACTCCACCGCCGGCGCCGGCTTCTCCACCGCCGACCCGGAACGCCTCTACCTGCCCATCGACCCGGATCCCGGCCGCCCCACGGTCGCCGCCCAGCGCCAGGACCCCGGATCCCTGCTCAACCTGGTGCGCCGCCTCATCGCGCTGCGTGCCTCCTCACCCGACCTGGGCACCGGCGGTGACGTGCGGATGCTGCATGCCGGCTACCCCTTGGTGCATGTGCGCGGCGGGCGGTACCTGATCGTGGTCAACCCCCGCCGGGAACCGGCGCACTTCGCCCTCCCCGAGGACATCGCGGGGCGTCTCACCGCCGCCGAGGCCGTCGAGACGTCCGGGGTGGAGCTGCGGCACGGCCTGGTGCACGCGGCCGGTTTCGCCTACGCCGTGGTCGACCTGGGCCGCACCGACCCGTCTCCGGCGGCCCGATGACCGAGCGGCCTCCGGTCCCGCAGGCTCCTGAGCCCCGTCCGGCCGGCGGCACCGGGCCGGCGGCGATCCCCCGAGCCGGCGATCACCGCCCGGTCCGCCCCGGGGCCGACGGCCCCCGCCCGGCCTGCTGCGCCCCGGCGCGCCCGGTGGGGGCGCAGCCCCCGGCCGGGCGGGCCGCTGCCCGTCCTGCCGGGCCCCGGCCAGCCTCCGTGCAGCCGCACGGAGGCTGGCGGGAGCTGCCCGGCGGCCGCTTCCTCATGGGCAGCGACGACTCCCCGTACCCCGCGGACCGCGAGGGCCCGGCGCGCCAGGCGGCGGTCGACGCCTTCGCCGTCGCCGCCACGGCCGTCACCAACGCGGAGTTCGCGGCCTTCGCCGAGGCCACCGGCCATCGCACGGACGCCGAACGCCACGGCTGGTCGTTCGTCTTCGGCGGTTTCCTCCCCGACGACTTCCCGCCGACCCGTGCGGCGGCCACCGCCCCGTGGTGGCGTCAGGTCCACGGTGCCCACTGGCGCCGCCCCGAGGGCCCCGCCTCCGGTCTCGACGGCCGCTGGGACCATCCGGTGGTGCACGTCTCGTACCACGACGCCCTGGCCTACTGCGCCTGGGCGGGCGTTCGGCTCCCCACCGAGGCCGAGTGGGAGTACGCCGCGCGCGGCGGCCTCGAGGGCAAGCCGTATCCGTGGGGGGACGAGCGCGACCCCGGAGGCGAGTTCCGCATGAACATCTTCCGGGGCGGCTTCCCGGCCCACAACACGGCCGCCGACGGCTACCGCGGCACCTGCCCGGTGGACGCCTTCCCGCCCAACGCCTACGGCCTGTTCAACATGACGGGCAACGTCTGGGAGTGGTGCGCGGACCCGTTCGCCCCCGGCGCGCGCGTCCTCAAGGGCGGCTCCCACATGTGCCACGAGTCGTACTGCCTCCGCTACCGCACCTCGGCCCGCATGGGCAACTCCCCGGACAGCTCCAGCGGGAACACGGGCTTCAGGGTGGTGCGCCGGGCACCGGATGAATGAGCGCGGCCTCTGCGGCGGCAGGAACGCCCGCTACGGCAGCAACGGCGCGACGACCCGCTTCAGCTCCTTCTCCCCGATCGCCCCGATGCGCGCCGCCGCGATCCGCCCCTCCCGGTCGACCACGATGGTGAACGGATAGGCGCTGACATTCACCATGCCCTTCGGCAGCCGCAGCAGCTGACGCCCCTTCGGGTCGTGCAGGCTCGGATAGGCGAGCTTCGCCTCCTTCTCGAAGGCGCGGGCGTCGGCGAGCGAGGTGTCGGCGTTCACCCCCACCACCCGCAGGCCCTTGCCGTACAGCTCCTTGTGCACCCGCGAGAGACCGGGCGCCTCCGCTCGGCACGGCCCGCACCAGGACGCCCAGGCGTTCACCACCACGACCTTGCCGCGCAGTTCCTCGATGCTCACCCGGCCGCCGTCCACGCTCTCCCCCGACAGCTCCGGCATCGCCACCCGCTTCGCGGGCGCGTACCGCTTCAGGGGGGAGGCCGCGGGCGTCTCGGCCTCCGGCGCGGGGGCGGGCGCCGAGCAGGCCGCCGACCCGGCGAGCAGCAGGGCGGCCACGGTTGCGGCTCGCGTTCTCCTCATGCGGGTCAGCATCGCATCCCGGTCAGCGCGTCCCGCCCCGGGGAGGGGCGGTGCCAACGGCTGCCGCCTCCCCCTCCGGGCGCCCGGCTGCCCGTCAGGGATCAGGACAGGCCCCACTCCTGGCGGACGCGCGCCTTGTCGGAAGCCCCGCTCTTCTCCAGGTAGGGGTAGGAGCCGGCCTTCGTCGAGTTCGAGGCGATGACCTTTCCGTTCGCCTTGCTGTAGAGCTTCGAACCGCCCAGCGCCCACTGGTGGTTCTTCTTGGCGGAAGTGCAGGTGTACTGCACCAGGCGGCTCTTGGCGCCCACGGCCAGGCACTTCCCCGACTTGTCGTTCTTGATGGTGAACACCGAGCTGTTCTTGGACAGCCGTTTCAGTGTCCAGCGCTGCGTCTTGTCGCTCTTGGCGCACTTACCGAGAACGAGGCGTGCGTTGTTCTTCTTGCTGCCGCCCATCGACAGACACTTGCCGGGCGCCCAGACGCGCTCGAGACGCGTGTGCGCATACGGATCCTTTTTCGCCGGGGCGGCAGCGTGCGCGGGCGCGGACAGGACCGTCATCGAGCCCGCGGCTATCGCGACCATGGCCAACGACCCGACTGTTTTACGCATCAAATACTCCCTCATGGAAGGACCGGAAAGGCGGACGACGCACTCGAAGCTAGATTCGAAGTCGCCCCGTCGCCAGGTCCGTTGGGGAGGTGGCCAAAAGGTCATTGCCCGAGAGGGCAGAAGCCCCGGCCAGGGTGCGGTCGGCGATGGCGGATGCCATAGCGTGGCGTCCGACCACTGCCCTCACTCGCCGGGAAACGGACCGTTGAGCATCCCCAGAAAAAGCACGACTCTGCCCCTGGCAGCCGCGGCCCTCGCCGTCGTCGCGGCGCTCGCTTTCATCGCGGCGAAGGACCCGCACTACGACATCCGTCCGGGCGCCCGGGCTGAGAATGCCCAGTGCGCCCGTATGGTCGACGAGGCCCCGGACCGACTGGCCGGAAAACCGCACCACAGCACGGGCATACCCGGCGTGGTCGTCTGGGGGGACAACGAGATCGTCCTGCGCTGCGGTGTGCCGGAACCCGGCCCCACCACCGACCCGTGTTTCGCCGCCGACGGAGTCGACTGGGTGCTGCACGAAAAGAGGAGCACCGAGGGCGGGAAGGTGATCACCACCTACGGCCGCAGCCCGGCCACGGAGGTCACCTTCACCGGGTCGGCGAGCGCTCCCGATGCCGCACTCGTCGAGCTGTCCGCGCTTGTCGCCCCGATCAAGCAGACGGCGCAGTGCATCCAGCCGGACTGACGCACGGGTGACGTCGCCCCACGAGTCCTCGGCGAGGGGGCGTGTCCCCCGGGTGCCGACGGCGGCGCGAACGGCCTTGCGCCCGCACTGGTCGAGTGCGGGCGCAAGGCTGTGGTCACGCGGCTGCCGGCCGGCGCCGCCCGGTACCTCCGGCAAGGTGTCGCGTGCACGCGTCGTCCGAGCACAGCGCCTCGTGGGCGAGTGCGGACACGATCGCGGCCTGCGTCCGTGTTTCCTGCCCGGTCTTCTCCACGATGTTCGCGATGTGCGCCTTCACCGTCCGTTCGGCGATGCCCAGCCGGCGTGCCAGCTCGCGGTTGCCCAGCCCTGTGCCCAGGAGAAGGAGGACTTCCCTCTCCCGGCTGGTCAGGCTCTCCAGCCGCCACACCCCGAAGCCGGGATCATGTCCCGTACGCAGGTACGGACATGGTGCGAATCCCCCGTCGGACCGCTTGGTCATGGTGGTCCTTCCTGATCGCGGTTCCGCTCCAGCAGACCCCCGTGGTCTGGTGGCACCGGCGATCAAGACCCAACCTAGCCGCCCGCTCCGACAGGAGCACACCGGTATCCGGGCGCCGGATCTCCGCGGCCGCGTGCGTCAGAACTTGCCGTAACGGCCCGTCAGATCGGCCTGCGGGCAGGCTATCGAGCCGACGAGGCACTTGGGGTCGGCGTACTTCCTCGTGTAGACGTTGGTGACCTTGCCGCCGTCGTAGATGTAGATGTGGTGATTGGGCATCAGGCGGTGCTTGCCCGAGCGGATGGTGTAGTTGCCGCTCTTGGTGAGGTTCATCGTCAGGGCTCCGTCGATGGCGCCCTTGACGCCGCCGAGGCCCTTGCAGAACGGGTTGGTGGCGTGCAGGTTCATGCGGATGTCGACGTAGTTGGCGCCGGACCCGAGCTTCTTGACCGACATGTGCTTGGTGGTGGCCGTCTTGGTGGCGACCTTCTTGCCGGTCTTCTTCACATACACAGTGGTCGGTTTGATGTGCTTGCTGCCCTGCACCTTCTTCGTCTTCCAGGTGACGGTGGCGTGCAGGGCCGTGCGGTACTTGTCCGACTTCCAGTCGAACTTGCTCCGCCCGTCGCCACCGAACTGGAACTTGCGGCCGTAGTCACAGCCGGCGACGGGAGCGTCGATGCGCTTCTGCGGGATGAAGGCGATCCACGAGAGGGTGGAGGTCTTGGCGACGCCCGCGGCGGCGGCCAGGGAGACGGCGTGCTCACGCAGAGCACCGGCCGACCCGGCGGCCGGGACGGAGACGTTCATGCCCCACAGCCTCGCTCCCGGGGCTCCGGTCTCCGGCAGTTCCGGCGCGACCTGGTAGTGGTAGTCCGTGCCCGGTGCCACGTCCGTGTCGCGGAAGGACTCCTCGCCTGCGGCCAGGCGTGCGATCTCCTTGCCGTCGCGGGTCACCACATAGCGGGCGTCGGGAGCGTACGCCTTCCAGGAGAGTTCCACGAAGGAGCTCCCGGCTGCGGCGACGATCCCCTCCCGGGCCGAGGAGCGGTCGACGACGGCGGTCTCCCCCGAGTCCGCCCGCATCACGCCGAACCCCTGCGCGGCCAGCATCCTGCCCTGGGCGCTGTTCTCGCCGACGCCGGTCACGTCCTTCAGCCCGTCGGAGGACACGGCGGACAGGGAGAACGCGGCCGTGTCGGGCCGGGGGTCGGGCTGCGGTGCGGCAGCCGCGTTGACCCCGCCCGCGAGAAGCGTGAGCGGCGCCAGGGACAGGGCTGCCGTTCTGGCGGAACGAGAAAGGTGCATGTGTGGTCCTTCCGTACTCTGCGTGCCACTGCTGGTCCGATGGGCGCGGGCGGTTCCCGCACCTCGCTGCCCGGGCGCTGCGGGCCTCACGGCCCCGGCCCGCGTGACCGGGGGACATCCGCCGCCGCTGTGCGGCAGGCGAAGGCACGCCCGGTCGGCGCGGATGAAGGGGGCTGAACGCGCGGCGCGCTGCCAGAGGTTCGGTCCGGGCAGGCGCGCGGCGGCGGACGATGCCGGAGTGAGGCCTACGGCGTCGACGGCCGTGCGATGTGGCTGACCGCCACGGCCTTCCCTCGGGCAGAGGACATGCCAATGACCCTAGGAAGGACGGCCGTTGGGGCGTAAGTGTCTCCTTGGGCAGTGCCCCGTCGGGCAGTGCCCGAAAGTGCCATCAATGCCAGGTGCATGACATCCCAGAAGGCCGGCCGAGGGCAGCCAGGGGCACCGGTCGCCAAGACCGCGGGCGGCGCCGCGTCAGGCGGTCGAACTCAGGCGGTCGGCGAATTCAGGCAGTCGGCGAACTCAGACGGTCACGAAAGCGGTGGCGACGATCGGGTAGACCACGCTCAGGGCCCCCAGGACGAGGCCGATGAAGCACTGCCGCCGGTTGAGCCTGCGCCCCAGGCCGAGCAGGGCGAAGGTGACGGCGAGGCAGCCGAACAGGAGCGGGAAGGCGATCCCGATGAAGCCGGCGAACACCGCGGCGAGCAGCGCGAGCACACCGAGAACGAGCGACACGGGCCCGTAGAGAGTCGCAGGGCTGTCTGCGGAACCGGTGGCCATGGCGATCTCCTCGCTGTGCTGTGTCGGCCTTCCGACGTGCAGGTATGCGAACCTGCGGATCCATCATGGCACGAACCGGTCACGCGTCAGGGCCCCTCTCCCGCGGCCGGGCGCCCATGAGATCAAGCTCACCCGCGCGCCGGTCGCCGCGGGCCGGATCGGGCCGGACTGTCGGTGCCCGGTCGTAGGCTCCGAGCCGGTGGGGCCTCGTTTCCGGGCGCCCTCGGGGAAGGGAAGGAGCGTGCCGTGTCGCGACCGCCGACCGCCGCGCAGCGGCGGGTGATCGAGAGCGCCGATCCGGTCACCGGGCGGCTGAAGGGCACCGAGGCGCAGCTGGCGCCGCTGGTCCGCAACGGGCTGGCGTTCCGGCATCCGCGGCCGCCGCACGACTACTTCCTGACACCGGCCGGGCACCGGATCCGGGAGAAGGAGCCCGAGCAGGTGCCCGAGCCGTCCGAGAGGCCCGCTGCTTCCGGCGGGGTGTTCACCGCGCGGACCGGGGGTGAGGAGACGGCCCCCGAGCCGGGGCCGGCGCGGCGGCGGGAGGTGCGCAGTGCCTGGCAGGGGATGCTGGAGCTGCGGCGCATGACCCACCCGGACGGTGCCACGGACCGGCCCTGCCCGTGGGAGCGTGCGCATCTGGTGCAGGCCGCCGCGCTGGCGCTGGAGGCGGCCGGGCACCGGCCGGCCGGGCCGGAGGGTGACGGCTACCGGGTGCGGGAGACGCCGCAGCCGGAGGCGGTCGCGGTGTACGCGCCCGACGGCACCGAGCTGCGCGCCTGCGCGGCGACGCTGGAGCGGGCCGGCTGGCAGGCCGGGGAGTACACCGACCCGAGGACGCGGGTGCGGTACGTGCTGGCCTCGCCGCGTCGTGTCTGAGGGGGCGTGTCAGGATCGTCGGGCAGGTCAGTCGAGCACAGCAGCGTGAGGGGACGCAGTGAGCAAGCCGTTCACCGTACGGGTGACCGTCCGGGGTTACGAGACCGATGTGCAGGGCCACCTCAACCAGGCCGTGTATCTCAACTACGCGGAGCACGCCCGCTGGACGCTGCTCCAGGAGGCGGGGATCACCCAGGCGGGGTTGCAGGCGCACGGGGTGGGGCCGGTCGCGCTGGAGACGACGATCAAGTTCCGCAGGGAGCTGCTCGCCGGTGACGAGGTCGATGTGAGCTGCGTGTTCACCTGGGGCGGCGGCAAGACGTTCAGCATCGAGCAGGCCATCACCAAGACGGACGGCACGGTGTCCGCCGAGATCACCGCGGTGGGCGGGCTGCTGGACCTCAGGGAGCGCAGGCTGGTCGCGGAGCCGGACAAGGTGTTCCGCGAGCTGGCCGGGAATCCGGCGCTGTTCGGGCTGTAGGAGACATCCGGGAGCGGATGTTCCACCGGGAGCCGAAGCCGGTCAGCGACGCGTTCGTGCCGGAGGCGCCGGCGGTCAGCGGGCCCGGCCGCGCCCGGCCCGGCACCGAGGGTGCCGGGCCGGGCGATGGTGCGGGTTCATCGGGCAGGCGGAGCTGCCGGCGGACCTCATGGCGTGGAGCGGGCCCTCTTCGCCGAGCCGGTGATCTCCTCGTCCGTCCTCGTGGATCGGGCCCCCGCCTCCTCGGAGGAGGCGACGCCCGTCTCCACAGGATCCACGGAATTCACGGGATCCACGGGATCCACGGGATCCATGGGATGGGTGACCTCGGCGGCCTCGCGGCGGCCGTTTCCGATGTGGTTGAAGACGAGGTTCAGCAGGACGGCGACCACGCAGCCGGTGGAGATGCCGGAGTCGAGGACGATGCGGGCCGTCTCCGGGAAGGCGTGGTAGAACTGCGGCGCGCTGATCGGGATGATCCCGACGGCGAGCGAGACGGCCACGATCAGGATGTTGTTGTCCTTCTCCAGGCCCGCGCGGACCAGGGTCTGGATGCCGCTGGCGGCGACCGAGCCGAACAGGACCACGCCGGCGCCGCCGAGGACCGGGCGCGGGACGACGGCGATCAGGGAGGCGGCCACGGGGCACAGGCCCATCAGGACGAGGAAGCCGCCCCCGGTGGCCACGACATAGCGGCTGCGGATCCTGGTCATCGCCACCAGGCCGATGTTCTGGGCGAAGGCGCTGCACATGAAGCCGTTGAACACCGGGGCGAGGGCGGAGCCGAGGGTGTCGGCGCGCAGGCCGGCCGCGATGGTCTTCTCGTCGGCGGGGCGGTCGACGATCTCGCCCAGGGCGAGCATGTCGGCGGTGGACTCGGTCATGGAGACGACCATCACCACGCACAGCGAGACGATCGCGGCGAGCTGGAACTGCGGGGTGCCGAAGTGGAACGGGGTGGGAAAGCCGACGACGGCCGAGTCGGCGACCGGGGAGAAGTCGGTGACGCCGAAGGGGAGGGCGACGAGCGTGCCGGCGACCAGGCCGAGCAGTACGGCGATCTGCTTGACGAAGCCCCGGGTGAAGCGGCGCAGCACCAGCACGATGACGAGGGTGACGGCGGCCAGGGTGAGGTTGGTGGCCGAGCCGAAGTCGCCGGCGGAGGGGTCGGGGCCCTGCGCCCAGCCGAAGGCGACGGGCAGCAGGGATACGCCGATCAGGGTGATGACGGTGCCGGTGACGACCGGCGGGAAGAAGCGGACCGCCTTGCTGAAGAAGGGCGCCGCGAGGAAGCCGAGGAGTCCGGCGACGATGACCGCGCCGAAGATGACCGGCAGGGCGTCGTCCTTGTCGGGGGTGGCGGCGACGACGGCGGTCATGGGGGCGACCCCGGCGAAGGTGACGCCGTTGACGAAGGGCAGCCGGGCGCCGATCTTCCAGATGCCGATGGTCTGCAGCAGGGTGGCGAGGCCCGCGGTGAACAGGCAGGCGCCGGTGAGGAAGGTCAGGTCGGTGGCGGACAGGCCTATGGCCGCGCCGACGATCAGGGGCGGGGCGACGACTCCCGCGTACATGGCGGCCACATGCTGCAGGCCGGTGGTCGCCATCTTCAGGGGTGGAAGCGTCTCGTCTACGGGGTGGTCGGCCACTGCGGCTCTCCTCCGGTCGGGTGCGCGTCGGCTCTGACGCGGGTGTCAGGGAGGTCGTGCGGGGCGGGCGTGGGGTGCCTTCCCGCCCGGGCGGAGCCGGAGTCGGGGAGGAACCTGGAGGACGGAGCAGCCGCGCCGGGGCCAGGATGGGTCGCATCTGGGTGTCCCGGGTGCGGGGAGGGTGGCCGTTCCGGGACGCGCGTGCTCGATCATCACGCGCGTCCCGGAGACGGCCGCCGCGGGCCCCGCTCGGGTCCGCGGTACCGGCCGGGAGCCGTCCCTCCCGGCCGGTGGTCTCGGTGTTCAGTTCTGCGCGGCGATCCGTGCCAGTCGCTGCGCTTCCGTACGGGTGGTACGGGCGATCGTGTGCTCGTCGGCGGTGAGCAGCCGGCCGTTCTCGACGATCTGCCGGCCGCCGACGAAGGAGGCGGTGACCGGGGCGGGGGCGCCGAGCACCAGTGCGGCGACCGGGTCGGCGATGGAGGAGTGGGCGAGGGTGTCGATCCGCCACAGCACCAGGTCGGCGAGCTTGCCGGCTTCCAGGGAGCCGATCTCGCCTGCGCGGCCGAGCACTCGGGCGCCGCCGTGGGTGCCGAGCCTGAGTGCCTGCCGTGCGGTGAGCGCGGCCTCGCGGTGCCGGCCGAGGCGGTTGATCAGCAGGGCGTTGCGCAGTTCGGTGTGGAGTTCGCCGGACTCGTTGGAGGCGGTGCCGTCCACGCCCAGGCCGACGGGGACGCCGGCGGCGAGCAGGTCCGGGACGCGGGCGATCCCCGCGGCCAGGCGAGCGTTGGAGGAGGGGCAGTGGGCGACGCCGGTACCGGTGCGGGCGAAGGCGGCGATGTCGGAGTCGTTCATGTGGACGCAGTGCGCCATCCACACGTCCTCGCCGAGCCAGCCGGTGGACTCGAAGTAGTCGGTGGGGCCCATGCCGAACTGGTCGTGGCAGTACTTCTCCTCCTCCACGGTCTCCGAGCCGTGGGTGTGCAGGCGCACCCCGAGCCGGCGGGCCAGTCCGGCGGACTGGCGCAGCAGTTCGGTGGAGACGGAGAAGGGCGAGCAGGGGGCGACGGCGACCTGCGTCATCGCGTCGGAGGAGGGGTCGTGGTGCCGGGCGACGGTCTCCTCGGTGGCGGTGAGGGCCTGGTCGAGGGTCTCGACGGCGAAGTCGGGGGGCAGGCCGCCGTCCTGTTCGCCGCGGTCCATGGAGCCCCGGGCGAGGGTGAGGCGCACACCCATGTCACGGGCGGCGGCGACGATCGCGCCGGACAGGTCGCCGGAGCCGCGCGGGAAGACGTAGTGGTGGTCCATGGCGGTGGTGACGCCGCCGCGGGCCATCATGGCGAGCGAGCCCTGGGCGGCCGCGTGCACCATCGGTTCGTCGATGCGTGCCCAGACGGGGTAGAGGGCGACGAGCCAGTCGAACAGGTTGTGGTCGGTGGCCAGGCCCCGGGTGAGCCACTGGTAGAAGTGGTGGTGGGTGTTGACCAGGCCGGGGGTGGCCAGGTGCCCGGAGGCGTCGATGCGGCGGACGACGTTCTGCAGGTCCGCGGGTGCCGGGCCGGCGCCGAGGGACTCGATGCGATCGCCGGCGAGGACCAGGTGGCCGGAGGCGTACTCGGTGTCCTCGGCGTCGACGGTCGCGATCGCGCAGTGCTCGATCACGGTGCGCGGGGCTGCTGCCATGGTGTGTCCCTTGCTGTCTCGTCCTGTTCACGGGCAGGGCACGGCAGGACCCTGGAAGCCTTGACGGGGCCGGGGAGACCGGTCGGGTGTCTCCCCGGCCGCGGTGCCGAGAGGATGCGGCGTCAGAGGTTGGTGAGGTCCACCGGGATCCGCGCCTCGCAGCCGTCCCGCAGGATGGTGGCCTCGATCAGGCCGTAGGGGCGGTCCGCGGCGAAGTACACCTCGTTGTCGTTCTTCAGCCCGAACGGCTCCAGGTCCACCAGGAAGTGGTGCTTGTTCGGGAGGGAGAAGCGCACCTCGTCGATCTCACTGCGGTTGTTGATGACGCGGGCGCCCATCTGGTACAGCGTCTGCTGCAGCGACAGCGAGTACGTCTCGGCGAAGGCCTGCAGCAGGTGCTTCCTGACCTGCTCGTAGGACTTCTCCCAGTTGGGCATCTTCTGCTCGTCGTCGGTCCAGTTGAACCGCCACTTGCCGGAGACCTCGGTGGCCAGGATGCGGTCGTAGGCCTCCTTGAGGGTGGTGTACTTGTCCTTGATGTAGCCCCAGAACTCGGAGTTGGTGGAGTTCATCACCGTCAGGTCCTTCAGACCGGAGATGACCTCCCACTTCTCTCCGTCGAAGGTGACCTGGGTGGTGCGGATCTCCTGGCCCTTGCGGACGAAGGAGTGCTTGACCTCGTCGGCGCCGATGAACTTGCTGTTGGCGTCGGAGGTCTCGATCCGCTCCCAGGCGTACTCCTCGATACGGATGCGGGCCCGGTGGATCGGCTCCTGGCTGGTGACGAAGTGCCGCGCGAGGTGGATGCCGAACTGCTCGGCGGACTCGATGCCGTACTCCTTGGCGAACGCGTACACCGTGTTCTTGGTGGTGTCGGTCGGCAGCACGTTGGCGTTGGAGCCGGAGTAGTGGACCTCCTCCATGTCGCCGGACAGGGAGACGGAGACGTTGAGGTCCTTGATGTGGTGGGTGGCGCCGTCCCGCGTGATCTTGACGACTCGGTTCTCGGCCTTGCCGTACTGGTTCTGTCCCAGGATGGTCGGCATAGCTAGCTCCCTCGGTAAACGGAGTAGCCGAACGGGTTGAGCAGCAGCGGTACGTGGTAGTGCTCGCCGGGGGTGACCGCGAAGGTGATCACGACCTCGGGGAAGAACGCACCGCTGTCCCGAATCGCGGGGGCGTCCTGCTGCGCCTCGGCTTGCTTCTTCTTCTCGAAGTACGGTTCGACGGCGAAGTCGAGCCGTACGTGGGTGGTGCCCTCCGGCAGTGCCGGGAGGTCCTTGCACCGCCCGTCCGCGTCGGTCACGGAGCCGCCGAGCGCCTGCCATTCGCCTCCCTGCCCGTAGCGGGCGGCGCCCCGCAGCGCGAGGAGGCGGACGGCGACGCCCTCGGCGGGGCGGCCGGCGCTGGTGTCCAGGATGTGCGTGGACACGGAAGCGGTGGTCTCGGTGCTCATGCGTGGTCAGTCCTGTTCGACGAGTCGGGCGAGGCGGATGCGGTTGATCTTCCCCAGTTCGGTGCGGACGATCTCGCGCTCCTGCTCCGGCGCGTTGCCGATGCGTTCCTTCAGGGCGTCCCGCATCTGCTCGCCGGTCCGGCCGGTGGCGCAGATCAGGAACACATGGCCGAACTTCTCCTGGTAGGCCAGGTTGAGTTCGAGCATCTCCGCCTTGAGCTCCTCCGGGGCGCCGGCCATGCCGGCCTGTTCGCGGGAGGAGGTGGGATCGCCTGGCTTGGGGCGGCCGATGGGCGGGTGGCCGGCCATCGCCTCCTCGAGGTCCGCCGTGGTCAGCTCGGCCATGGCGGCGTCGCTGGCGGTGTACAGCTCCTCGGGGCCGGCGTAGGGGCGGTGGGCGAGCAGGTGCCGGACCCACGCCGTGGCGGCACACACCTCGTGGAGCGCGGCGCGGGCTGCGGACTCCTCGAGGGCGTTGAAGCGGGCCAGGCCCGGCGGCGTGGATGTGGACGTCACGGGAGCCTCCGTGGCCTTGTGCTGAACGGGCGTGCCGATAGTGAACGCCGCCACGGGCAGCACGTCAACACTTTGTTGAAAATTCCGGGGAACACCTGCGAGTCCGTCACGCGCCGGTTCCAGGATGCGCCACAAGCCGCGCGGGCCGTCGCCCGCACGGGGGGCGACGGCCCGCGGCAGCTCCACGAAAGCGCTGGTCAGGAGCCCTTCTCGCGGTTGAGGTAGTTGTAGACGGTGAACCGGCTGACGCCGAGCGCGCTGGCCACGGTCTCCACTCCGTGGCGCACCGCGAAGGCGCCGCGCGCCTCCAGATTGCGTACGATCTCCTGCTTCGACCGGCGGTCCAGATCGGCGAGCGGCTTGCCCTTGCGGCGCTCCAGAGCGGCCAGGATGTGGTCGAGCGAGTCCGCGAGCTGGGGCAGACGCACGGCGACGACGTCGGCACCCTCCCACTGCAGGACCACGTCGTCGACGCCGGCCTCGTCGGGCGGGATCAGCTGCCCGCCGATGGCGTCGACCAGTGGCTTGACGGCCGCGATGAACGGCTCGTCACCCGCACCGCTCATCCCTGGTCCTCCCCGATGACATTGACCTGGAGGGTGACCCGGGTCGCGCCCGCCGCGAGGGTGCGGCGCAGCAGCGCGTCCACGGCGCCGAGCACCGCGTCCGCGGACCCCTCGGCGGTGTTGCCGAAGGGACCGACGTCCACGGCGTCGAGGTCGGCCGCCTCGACCACCTCACGGGCCACCACCGCGTGCCGGGGGGCCTCGTCCAGGTCGAAGGGCTCGGTCGTGAACTCCACTCTCAATCGCACGCGCTCAACCTAACGCGCGGCACCTCTGCACGCCGACCCCTCTTGACAAGCCGCGAACCCTCCAGGCAATCTTCCGTTAAGCAGAAACGAACTTCCGTCATACGGAAATCGCTCAACGGAAGGGAGCGCGGCGACCGATGGGATTCGCAGACCAGCGCTTCAACGTCAACCTGTCGATCCTCTTCACGGAACTCCCGCTCCTGGAGCGCCCCGCGGCCGCCGCCGCGGCCGGCTTCACCGCGGTCGAGCTGTGGTGGCCCTGGACCGACACACCCACCCCCGAACAGTCCGAACTCGACGCGCTGCGCGCGGCGATCGAGGACGCCGGAGTCCGGCTCACCGGGCTGAACTTCTACGCCGGCAGGCTGCCGGGCCCCGACCGGGGCGCCCTGTCACTGCCAGGCGAGGAGTCGGAGCGGTTCCGCGCCAACATCGACGTGGCCGCGGACTTCGCGCGGTCGCTCGGCTGCACTGCGCTCAACGCCCTGTACGGCAACCGCGTCGAGGGAGCCGATCCGGCCGAGCAGGACGCGCTCGCCCTGGAGAACCTCGTCCTCGCCGCCCGGGCGGCCGACCGGATCGGCGCGATCCTGCTGATCGAGGCGCTGAACAAGCCCGAGTCGCCGCTCTATCCGCTGGTGTCGGCGGCCGCCGCCGTCGGCGTGGTGGACAAGGTGAACGCGGCGACCGGCCTGGACAACGCGCGCTTCCTGATGGACCTCTACCACCTGGCCATGAACGGCGAGGACCTGCCGTCGGTGATCGAGCAGTACGCCGCGAAGACCGGCCATGTGCAGATCGCCGACAGCCCCGGCCGCGGCGCCCCGGGCACGGGCGCTCTGCCGCTCGAGGACCTGCTGGAGCAGCTGCGCAAGGCGGGCTACGAGGGCTGGGTCGGCCTGGAGTACAAGCCCGGCGACCGCGGCAGCGCCGCGTCCTTCGACTGGCTGCCGGCCGGGCAGCGCGCCGCCCGCTGAGGGCGCTTCCGAGAGGGCCGGCCGCCCGCCGGCCCCGTACCGACACGCAGACCCAGCAGTCCCAGAGAGGCACCCCCATGAGCACACTTCCGAAGATCGCCTGGATCGGCCTCGGCATCATGGGCTCCCCCATGTCCGAGAACCTGATCAAGGCCGGCTACCGGGTCACCGGCTACACCCTGGAGCAGGAGAAGCTGGACCGGCTGGCCGCCGCGGGCGGAACCCCCGCCTCCTCGGTCGCCGAGGCCGTGAAGGACGCCGATGTCGTCATCACGATGGTCCCGGCCTCCCCGCAGGTCGAGGCGGTCGCCTACGGCCCGGACGGCATTCTGGAGAACGCCAGGCCCGGCACCCTGCTGATCGACATGTCCTCGATCACCCCGCAGACCTCCATCGACCTGGCCGCGGCGGCCAAGGACAAGGGCATCCGGGTCCTGGACGCGCCCGTGTCCGGCGGCGAGGCCGGCGCCATCGAGGCCGTGCTGTCCATCATGGTCGGCGGCGAGCAGGCCGACTTCGACGAGGCCAAGCCCATCTTCGAGGCGCTCGGCAGGACCATCGTGCTGTGCGGCCCGCACGGCTCGGGCCAGACCGTGAAGGCCGCCAACCAGCTGATCGTCGCCGTCAACATCCAGGCGTGCGCCGAGGCCGTGGTCTTCCTGGAGAAGTCCGGTGTGGACCTCAGGGCCGCGCTGGACGTCCTCAACGGCGGCCTGGCCGGCTCCACCGTGCTGACGCGGAAGAAGGACAACTTCCTCAACCGCGACTTCAAGCCCGGCTTCCGCATCGACCTGCACCACAAGGACATGGGCATCGTCACCGACGCCGCCCGCAGCGTCGGCGCGGCCCTGCCCGTCGGCTCCGTGGTGGCCCAGCTGGTCGCCAGCCTGCGCGCCCAGGGCGACGGCGGCCTGGACCACTCCGCGCTGCTGCGCTCGGTCGAGCGCCTCTCCGGCGCCCAGGTCTGACCGGCCGCACCCCGATCTCCGGGCGGCGCCGGCGCCGACACCTGTCCCTGTCGCGCCCATGGCGCCGGCGCCGTCCGGGAACCACGCCTGCCCACCACTTCAACAAACTGTTGACGCCCCGATCGTCACGAACCTAGGCTCCACAAAGCGGAAACAGCTTTCCGCTGCCCCTCGCATGGAAGGTCCACGATGTCGAAGCGCGTGCTCACCACCGAGTCCGGCGCCCCGGTCGCCGACAACCAGAATTCCGCCTCCGCCGGCATCGGCGGCCCGCTGCTGCTGCAGGACCAGCACCTGCTGGAGAAGCTCGCCCGCTTCAACCGCGAGCGCATCCCGGAGCGAGTGGTGCACGCCCGCGGGTCCGGCGCCCACGGCCACTTCGAGGTGACCGAGGACGTCACCGACTACACCTGCGCCGAGTTCCTGGACACCGTCGGCAAGCGCACCGAGGTGTTCGTGCGCTTCTCCACCGTGGCCGACTCGCTCGGCGGCGCCGACGCGGTGCGCGACCCCCGTGGATTCGCCGTCAAGTTCTACACCCGCGAGGGCAACTACGACCTCGTCGGGAACAACACCCCGGTGTTCTTCATCAAGGACCCGATCAAGTTCCCCGACTTCATCCACTCGCAGAAGCGCGACCCCTTCACGGGCCGTCAGGAGCCGGACAACGTCTGGGACTTCTGGGCCCACTCCCCCGAGGCCACGCACCAGGTGACCTGGCTCTTCGGCGACCGCGGCATCCCGGCCTCGTACCGCCACATGAACGGCTACGGCTCGCACACCTACCAGTGGACCAACAGCAAGGGCGACGCCTTCTTCGTCAAGTACCACTTCAAGACCAACCAGGGGATCCGCTGCCTGAGCAGCGAGCAGGCGGCGGAGACCGCCGGCCAGGACCCCACCTCGCACCAGACGGACCTTCTGCAGGCCATCGAGCGCGGAGTGCACCCGTCCTGGACGCTGTACGTGCAGCTGATGCCGGCCGACGAGGCCGCGGACTACCGCTTCAACCCGTTCGACGTGACCAAGGTGTGGCCGCACAAGGACTACCCGCTGCACCGGGTGGGCCGCCTCGTCCTCGACCGCAACCCGGACAACATCTTCGCCGAGGTCGAGCAGGCCGCGTTCTCACCGAACAACTTCGTGCCCGGCATCGGCCCCTCGCCCGACAAGATGCTCCAGGGCCGCCTGTTCGCCTACGCCGACGCACACCGCTACCGCCTCGGCGTCAACCACACCCAGCTCGCGATCAACGCCCCGAGGAACGTGCCCGGCGGCGCGAACAACTACGGGCGGGACGGCTTCATGGCGGCCAACTCCCAGGGCCGCCACGCCAAGAACTACGAGCCCAACTCCTACGACGGCCCGGTCGAGACCGGCCGCCCGCTGTCGGCGCCGCTCGCCGTGTCCGGCCACACCGGCACCCACGCCGCCCCGCAGCACACCAAGGACGACGACTTCTTCCAGGCCGGTGAGCTCTACCGGCTGATGTCCGCCGAGGAGAAGAACCGCCTGGTCGCCAACATCGCCGGCAGCCTCTCCCAGGTCAGCCGTGACGACGTGATCGAGAAGAACCTGGCCCACTTCCACGCCGCCGACCCCGAGTACGGCCGGCGCGTGGAGGAGGCGGTCCGCGCCCTGCGCGAGGACTGACCCCACGAACTGCGTCCGGGGGCCGGCGGGGAGGCCCGGCACCGGACGCACGGACCCGCCGTGCCGGCGACCCGGATGAGGGGTGGTCGACCGGTACGGCGGGCAGGGCGAGGACCGCGGCGGCGTGCGAGCCAGTGCGGTGGTGCAGGCCCCGGGAGTCTCCTCCTTCGACCTGAGGGGAGGAACCTCCGGTGCCGTCGCACCCGCCGCGGTCCCGATCCCCCATGGCACCGTCCGGCGGCGCGAATGTACCGTCGCGCCGGCCTCGCACCGCCGGACGGCATCAGAAGCCCGGGGCCGCCGTACGACGACCCTCACGGCCTCATCGGGCGAGCGCCCCGGACGCGGACGGTCCCGCGTCCGGGGCGCTCTCGTCGTTCCCGGCGGCCGCCGCGGCCCGGCGTGCGGAACGGCGCGGTGCGCAGCAGTCTGGGGGCATGGCACATCCGACGGAGCATCCGCACATCGTGGTGCATCCCCCTGCCATGGACGGCTCCCGGAGGGTCACCACGGGTGACCGGACCCTGGGACTCGCCACGCATGCCGACGACGTGAGCGAGATCCTCCGGCTGGCCGATCTGTACGTCACCGACCTCGAGGACGCCGACTTCATCGAATGGCAGGGCGGCGGGCCCGACGAGTGGCCGGGTCTCTCGGAGCACCACGAGCACCACGGGCAGCCGCATGCGAGGCAGCACGAGCACCACCAGCACTGAGGGGCGGCAGCCGAGGAGGGCCGGGGGCGGCGGACCCGGGCGCCGGGCCGATGACGCCGGTGGCAGCGGGCGCGCGCCTACGCCAGGCGTCGTAGCCCGCCTACGGCATGCTCAAATCAACCTCTGAACCGGGCCGGCGAGGCTTGGGGCGCCCCCGCGGGCGGGCACACTTCCCGCACACGGAACCCGCCGACACGGGGGCGGCGGGCTCCGTGTCCGAGGGGCACGAGGGGGGTGCCGTCATGAACCCGCTTTCCGGAGTACACCGCACGCCCCACGAGCTCGCCCTGCTGCGCGACGGCCCGCGCGCCGCGGTCACGGTCGCCGCGTCGTCTGCCTGTATCTGCGGGGCGCGGTGGTGGCGGGCGCCCCGGGGACCATGCCGGCCGTCGAGTCCGAGGCGGGCGACGCGCTGCCGGAGCTGCCGCCGCCCGGAGTCCCCCTCGATCCGCCGCCCGAGGCGCCGCAGTGGACGTGGACCGCGGCCGGCGGCGGGCAGCCGTCCGACGGCGAAGGGCTGCCAGGCGCCTCGAGGGCGGGCGCCCCGGACGACTCGTGGGGAGTGACTGGCGGGCCCCGTATCTGGAGAGCGCCGTGTACCAGCGCCTCCATGAGCCGTGCGATCTGCCGGAGTTGGTGCGCGACCCCGTGGTGCCGTGGGCGGTCGCCGAGGTGCGCGCGGGTCTCGCGGCGGCGGGCCTGGTGGGCGGGCCGCTGCTCCGGGCGACCCGGGCGGCCCGCGGGCGGCTGCGCGCGCTGCGCGAGGCATCCCCCCTGCCGGCGAGTCGGCGCGGCCTGCCGGACCACGCCAGGCTGCTCGCCGTCGCCCTGCACGGCGAGCCGGCGCTGCGGATGCTGGTGCCGCGGTTCGCCCTGCGGGCCGGTCTGGTGCCGCGGGCCGAGGTGCGGGACCGGGGGATGCTCCGCCACCACCCCAGGGGGCAGCGGCGGGAGCCTGTACCACTGCGGCGGGGGCGGCCGGGGCGGAGGGGACTGACGCGCGTGTGCGGGGACGGAGACGGCAGTGAGGGGCGGCCCCGTGCGGGACCGCCCCTCGCTCCTGACCGCGTGGGTCAGACCTTCAGCGGCTTGATCGCCGTCGGCGCGTGCTCGGGCCGGGTCGCCAGCTCCTCGAACTCCACCACGTCGGAGATGTCGTTGGTGCCCGACATGGAGATGTTGGTGACGCGCTCCAGGATGGCCTCGACGACGACCGGGACGCGGTGCTCGGCGGCGAGCTTCTTGGCCTGCTCCAGGGCGTCGCCCAGCTCGTTCGGGTCGGTCACCCGGATCGCCTTGCAGCCGAGGCCCTCGGCGACCTTGACGTGGTCGACACCGTAGACGCCCAGCTCGGGCGCGTTGATGTTCTCGAACTCCAGCTTGACCTGGAAGTCGATGTCGAAGGCCCGCTGTGCCTGGCGGATCAGACCCAGGTAGGAGTTGTTCACCAGGACGTGGACGTAGGGGATCTTGTGCTGGGCGCCGACCGCCAGTTCCTCGATCATGAACTGGAAGTCGTAGTCACCGGAGAGGGCGACGACCTGCGCCCCGGGGTCGGCCTTGGCGACGCCGAGCGCGGCCGGCACGGTCCAGCCGAGCGGGCCCGCCTGGCCGCAGTTGATCCAGTGCCGGGGGCGGTAGACGTGCAGCATCTGCGCGCCGGCGATCTGGGAGAGGCCGATGGTGGAGACGTAGCGGGTCTCGGGGCCGAAGGCCTTGTTCATCTCCTCGTAGACGCGCTGCGGCTTGATCGGGATGTCGTCGAAGTGGGTGCGCCGCTGGAGCTTCGCCTTGCGCTCCTGCGCGGCGGCGGCCCAGGCGGAGCGGTCGGGCAGGGTGCCGGCCGCCTTGAGCTCCCTGGCGACCTCGACGAACAGCTCCAGCGCGGCCTTGGCGTCGGAGGTGATGCCGTAGTCCGGGGCGAAGATCTTGCCGATCTGGGTGGGCTCGATGTCGACGTGCACGAACTTCCGTCCGGCGGTGTAGACGTCCAGCTTGCCGGTGTGGCGGTTGGCCCAGCGGTTGCCGATGCCCAGGACGAAGTCGGACTCCAGGAAGGTGGCGTTGCCGTAGCGGTGGGAGGTCTGCAGGCCGACCATGCCGGCGTTGAGCTCGTGGTCGTCGGGCAGGACGCCCCAGCCCATCAGGGTGGGCACGACCGGAGTGCCCGTCAGTTCGGCGAACTCCACGAGCAGATCGGCCGCGTCGGCGTTGATGATGCCGCCGCCCGCGACGATCAGCGGACGCTCGGCGGCGTTCAGCATGCCGATCGCCTTCTCGATCTGCGCGCGGGTCGCGGCGGGCTTGTAGACCGGCAGCGGCTCGTAGGTGCCGGGGTCGAACTCGATCTCGGTCATCTGGACGTCGATCGGCAGGTCGATCAGCACCGGTCCCGGCCGGCCGGAGCGCATCAGGTGGAAGGCCTGCTGGAAGACGCCGGGGACCTGTGCGGCCTCCAGGACGGTGACGGCCATCTTGGTGACCGGCTTGGCGATCGAGGCGATGTCGACGGCCTGGAAGTCCTCCTTGTGGATCACCGCGGTCGGTGCCTGGCCGGTGATGCACAGGATCGGGATGGAGTCGCCGGTCGCCGAGTAGAGGCCGGTGATCATGTCGGTGCCGGCCGGTCCCGAGGTGCCGATGCACACGCCGATGTTGCCGGGGTGCGTCCGGGTGTAGCCCTCGGCCATGTGCGAGGCCCCCTCCACATGGCGGGCGAGGGTGTGGGTGATCCCGCCGGAGGTCTTGAGCGCCGCGTAGAACGGGTTGATCGCCGCGCCGGGGACACCGAACGCGTCGGTGACGCCCTCGCGCTTGAGGATCTCAACTGCCGCGCGGGCAGCGGTCATTCGAGCCATCGAGTACTCCTGCTTCGGCCATCGGATTCGCACTCCCGTCGCGCCCACGCGGTGAGCTGTCTCCGTGCACGTCCGGAGCTTCCACAATTCCGTATTGCGGAAACTAGTTTCTACGATCTGAAAGAAATGTAGGCGGGCGAGCGGAAGCCCGTCAAGAGAGCGGCCAAGCGCCGGACAGGCACCCGGGCTGTGGAGCACCATGGGGGCGCTGCCCCGAGCCGAGAGACATCCAGGAGTGGGCCATGTCCCAGAGCCTGGCGGTGCGCTGCCCCGAGTGCCGGCGCGCGCACCGTTACACGGCACCCTCGTACCCCTGCGCCTGCGGCGCGCCGGTCGTCCCCCCGCTGGACGCGGACGGCGAGCCCACCCGGGTCGAACACCGGGCCTGGCAGGAGGACTGGATCACGGTGCTCTGCGGCAGCTGCGGGCGGCGCGGACAGTGGCCCCGCCCCGAGCTGGGCTGCCCCTGCGGGACGGTGCTGCGCATCCCGGTGACGGCCGACGCCCCTCGGCGCCCGGCCCTGCCCTCCGTGACCATCCGCACGGCACGCGACGCGGTCACCGCCGTCGTGCTCTACCTGCACCGGCTCGGCTACGCCGGCATCCGCCGCGCGGACCACCGCCCGCCCTCCGGCATCGGACTGGCCGGACGCGGCGTCCTCGCCCATGTCGACCCCTCCGCCCGCCCGGCCACCCTGCGCGACGTGGAGTGCCTCTGGCTGACCGCCATGACGGAGTCGGCCGGCTGTCTCTACTTCTCCGTCACCGGCTACACCAAGGAGTCCCACGCCCGCGCCGGCACCCTCGGCATCCCCCTCTTCCTCCTCGAGCGCAGCGGCGCGGTCACCCCCGTCAACCCCCCGGCGGACCAGCTGGACGGCAGCGGGGCGTGAGCAGAGGTCCTGCGTGAGCAGCACGGGTGCGGGGCACGCCGAACCGGGTGGGGGGGGACGCGCGCGACGGATGCGAGCATGCGCAAAACGAGGGGCGGCCAGGGCCGACCGGGGCGATACTCGGCGGATGCGCATACGTCCCGCCGGACCTGGTGACCTGGGCCGGCTTCAGGAGATCGAGCGGGCGGCCGGTGAGGCCTTCCGGGGGCTCGGGATGGATCGGGTCGCCGAGGACGAGCCGCCCGGGATCGATGTGCTGGAGGGGTACCGGCGGGCCGGGCGGCTCTGGGTGGCCGTCGGTGTGCTGGACGACGGGGCCGGCGCGGACACGGCCGACGCGTATCTGATGGCCGAGCCCGTGGACGGGGCGCTGCACGTCGAGCAGGTCTCGGTGCATCCCCGGGCCGCCCGCCGGGGTGTGGGCCGAGAACTGCTCGCCTACGCCGCCGAGCGAGCGCGCGAGGAAGGGCTGGCCGGTCTCACGCTGACCACCTTCGCCGAGGTGCCGTGGAACGCGCCGTACTACGCGCGCCTCGGCTTCCGCACCCTCGCGGACGGCGAACTCACCGACGGGCTGCGGGAGATCCGCGCCCATGAGGCGCGGACCGGTCTGGACCGCTGGCCCCGGGTCTGCATGCGGCGGCCGACCGGCACCGGCACCGGCACCGGCACCGGCACCTGATGCTGCGTTCCCGGGGCCCGGGTGCCGGCTAGCCGGCGGCCTGACCGGCGTACTTCTCGCGCAGCTCGACCTTGCGCACCTTGCCCGAGACCGTCATCGGGAAGGAGTCCAGGATCGCAAGGCGGCTGGGCACCTTGTAGTGGGCCAGGCGGCCCTCGCAGAAGGCGCGGACCTCCTCCAGGGCGGGCGGGTCGGCCGGGTCACGGGGGATGACACAGGCCAGGACCTCCTCGCCGTACCGTTCGTGCGGGACGCCGACGACCTGCACGTCCCGGATCTTCGGGTGGCCGTAGAGGAACTCCTCGATCTCGCGCGGGTAGATGTTCTCCCCGCCGCGGATGATCATGTCCTTGATGCGGCCGACGATCTCGACGTACCCGTCCTCCCGCATCACCGCGAGGTCCCCGGTGTGCATCCAGCGGCCGGCGTCGATCGCCTCGGCGGTCTTCTCCGGCTCCTCCCAGTAGCCGAGCATCACGCTGTAGCCACGGGTGCACAACTCACCCGCGGTGCCGCGGGGTTGAGTGTTGCCGGTGGCCGGGTCCACGATCTTGACCTCGATGTGCGGCAGGACGCGGCCGACGGTGCCGGTGCGGTGCTCCAGGTCGTCGTCGCGCCGGGTCTGCAGGGACACCGGGGAGGTCTCGGTCATGCCGTAGCAGATGGACACCTCCGCCATGTGCATCTCGGCGACCACCCGCTTCATCACCTCCACCGGGCAGGGCGAGCCCGCCATGATGCCGGTGCGCAGGGAGGTCAGGTCGTAGTCCGCGAAGTCGGGCAGGTTGAGCTCCGCGATGAACATGGTGGGCACCCCGTACAGCGAGGTGCAGCGCTCCTGCTGGACGGCGCGCAGGGTGGCCGCCGGGTCGAAGGACGGGGCGGGGATGACCATGCAGGCGCCGTGGGAGGTGGCCGCGAGGTTGCCCATCACCATGCCGAAGCAGTGGTAGAAGGGCACCGGGATGCAGACCCGGTCCTGCTCGCTGTAGGCGATCAACTCCCCCACGAAGTAACCGTTGTTGAGGATGTTGTGGTGGGAGAGGGTGGCGCCCTTGGGGAAGCCGGTGGTGCCCGAGGTGTACTGGATGTTGATGGGGTCGTCGCAGGACAGCTCCGGCCAGGCGGGGTCCGGGGTGGCGCGGGCGACCAGCGCGTCCCAGCTGGGGTCGCCGATGTGGACGACCTCGCGCAGCTCGGGGCACCGGCCGCGCACGTCCTCCGCCATGGCCCGGTAGTCGCTGGTCTTGTGGCTGAGGGAGGCGATGAGCATCCGGACGCCGGACTGCCTGAGGACGTACTCGACCTCGTGGGTGCGGTAGGCCGGGTTGATGTTCACCATGACGGCGCCGATGCGGGCGGTGGCGTACTGCACGAACACCCACTCGGGGCAGTTGACCGCCCAGATGCCCACCCGGTCGCCCTTGGCGATGCCGGAGTTGAGCAGCGCGGACGCCAGCTCGTCGACCCGCGCGGCGAACTCGGCGTAGGTCCAGCGCCGCCCGGACGGCACGTCGACCAGGGCCTCGCGGTCCGGCCAGGCGGCCACGGCGCGGTCCAGATTGGCGCCGATGGTGTCGCCCAGCAGTGCCGTGCCGCCGGTGCCGTGGGTGTAGGAGAGGGCGCTCACCGGAAGTCCTCCTCGCGGTACTCGTTGTCCGAACCGGCCGCCGTCGCCTCGCGCAGCTCGATGCGCCGGATCTTGCCGGAGACGGTCTTGGGCAGCGCGCCGAACTCCAGCCGGCGGATCCGCTTGTAGGGGGCGAGCACCTCGCGGGAGTGCTCGAACAGCACCTTCGCGGTGTCGGGCCCCGGCTCCCAGCCCTCCGCGAGCACGATGTACGCCTTCGGCACGGCGAGCCGCAGCTCGTCCGGCGCGGGCACCACGGCCGCCTCGGCCACCGCCTCGTGCTCGAGCAGCGCCGACTCCAGCTCGAAGGGGCTGATCTTGTAGTCACTGGCCTTGAACGGGTCGTCCTCGCTAGGTGCATCATCTTCGCTAATGATGAGTCGCGGGTCAACGCGGCCCTCAATGCGCAGCGGGGGCACCGCGATGGCGTCGTGCGGCGGCTCCCCGGGAACACCGGCCAGCGCCTCCATCAGCTCCTCCCACAGCCCGCTGTGGTGCCAGCGCTTCCAGATGCTGGCCACGTTCCCGTAGGGCACTTCGGACCATGCGCACCCCGTGCGAGCCTTCATCAGCAGGGCATCGAGCAGGGCTCGCGGATCGGTCGGCTTGCGCCCCGGGCGGGAGGCCAGGATGGGCTGGCACAGAGCCCACGCCTCATCCGTGAGCGTCGGAACGACACGCTCACGCTCGCGGAACCAATTGCTGATCTGGTCATCGCTGCGCGTCTTGCGCCGCGCGTCTCCCAGGATCGTCACCCGCAAATCCAGAAGGTCCATAATCTCCTCCTGCTCGCGGGCGTCCATGGAATGCAGGCGCACCCGGGCCACGTCAGCGAGCCGCCGCAGATCGCGGGCTCGCTCCTCGGTGCGCTTGCTTTCCTCCTGCCACTGGCGCGCTTCGTCCCGGAGCTTTTCCAGGCCGGCCAAGTTCTCTTCCAGCTCGCGCGTGGCGCGCTCCACGGCCTCCTGTGTGGCCTCCGGGCCCAGCCCTTTGCGCTGCGACCGGCGGATGACAGCGAGCGTGGTCGCGTCGATGGTTTCTTCCTGCTCCTCGATCAGCTCGTCAAGTTCCTTGATGCGGGCCTCGTAGTCCATGCCGCCGGCCATCATCATGTCCACCCAGTCCTGAGCCATCTGATGAAGCCGGTCAGGGTCTTCGAGAAGCTGGCAGATGGCCGACCAGACGCGATTTTCGAGCGCCTGTGCATCGACCTGTCGGCAGCCGCACTTCTTCTCGCCGGGCTTCGGCTTGTTGCCGGTGCAGCGGTACACCCGGGCCTTGGCCCGGCCCGTGCCGCTCGCACCGATGCGGTGCTTTCCGCATTTGCTGATCAGATGCCCGGTGAGGGGGTGTACCGCATCTTCGGATGTGCGGGGCCCGCGGGCGCCTCGGGCCAGTGCCCGATTCAGGCGGGCAAGCTGCTCTTCGGTGAAGATGGGGTCCAGCTTGATGGTGATGGTCTGCCCGAAAATGGGGAGGCCATTGTTGTCCAGCCGGGTTTTGGGGCCTTTCGGGTCCCGGAAGACGCGGACGGCTTTCTGTACGGCCTGACCGGTCAGGATGTGCCGGAGAGATCCCCTCGGCCAGTAGGGCCGCACGGGGCCGGGAATGCCTTCTGCGTTGAACTCGGCCTCCACCTCGCCCGGCGTCTTCCCGTCGTGCACGATGCGGCGGTAAGCCCGGTGCAGGATGTCATAGGCGCAGTTCTCCCCGTCCTTGTCCAGGACGAGGCGGGATTCGCCGAGGATTCCCTTGTTCTCGATGCGGTAGCCGTACGGGGCCACGCCTCCGACGTGGCCGCCTGCCTCCGCTTTCTCCTGGACTCCGCCCTGGGTGCGGTCGCGAAGGGTGATCAGCTCGTCCTCGGCCCGGTCCTGCGCCTTGCGCATGCGCGAGCGGCCTTCATCGGTGGTGTTGTCGTAGTTGCCCTTGACGACCGCGGTGAAGATCCCGTAGTCGTCTTCGAGCTTCCATACCCAGGGCCAGAACGCCTTGTCGCGTCGGCCGATGGCGCGCTCTTCCTGTACGACCACCACGTCAAAGGGTCGGGGTGTCTGCCGGGCGAGAGCCATCAGCTCTCGCAGGTCGGGCCGCTTGGTGTGGTCCAGGGTCCCGCTCACGCCCTCGTCTGCGAAGACGTCCACCAGGGCCCAGCCCTTGGTGGCGATGTGCTTGACGACGCGCTTGCCGGTGTAGCTGATGCCGTAGCCCTTCCTCTGGTCCTCGGTGGACACCCGGAGGTAGGCGACGGCCCGGAGCTGCCCGGGTTCGGGCACTTGCAACTCGGCGTCGATGGCCTGAAGCAGCCTCTGCTTCTTGGGCGTGAGAGTCTTGGTCATGTCAGTCCCTTACCGACTGGCGTATGGACGACCCCGGGAGCGTTTCTCAGGCCCTCCCGGGGTCGTTCTGTCGTCGTCAGCTTACGCAAGGCCGCTGTCAGCCGGGGCTGAACAGCAGCTTCAACAGGCGCCGGTAGGCGTCTTCGTCGTGTTCTTCGGCGGTCTCCCATGTGATGCGGATGTCAGGGTTGTTCTGCCGTAGCCACTGGCCGGCCTCTTCGGCGGGGATGTCCTTCCCGTCCTGCATGGGCCCTCCTTACGAGCCCCGCTCGTACTCCTCGGCCCACAGGCCGGGGCGCCACCGGGCGATGGATTCGGTGATGTGCTGCATGTCCTGCTGCTTGGGCGGGCGGTAGAAGTCCCAGGCGTCGCGGGGCCTGGCGAAGGCCGGGGCCAGCATGAAGCGACCCTGGCCGGTGCCCGTCTTGGAGTCCCAGGCCAGATGCTGCCCGGCTTCCCGGGCAGCGGTGCATGGCCTCTTCAGGGCCTCTTCGAAGCGCTCTTCGTCCTTGAGCAGCAGCGGGGAGCGGAAGGGCCCCAGGACCACTGTGTGAAGTGGTTCCTGGGGCCCGTAGGAGATCTGGCCGACGACGGCCAGGCGGTGAGTGGTGGACCGGAGGGCGTCCAGCTCGTCTATGCAGAGCTGGGCTATCTCTTCAGCCGACCGGTCCCGGTTCTCCGGGTCTGACAGGATCTTCACCAGTCGGCTGACCTCCCGACTCACGCTTTGCTCTCGCCTCCCTCCGGCGTTCCAGTGCCTCCTTGCCCTGGCGGCCCCAGCGGCTGATGGTCTGCTGCGGCACGCCCAGCTCTTCCTCAAGCTCACGGGTCGTGACGCCCTGCTCCAGGGCGAGATGAATGCGCACCTTGGAGTTCTCGTCGGCATCCAAGGCGGTCCGGTAGGTGATTGCAACGTCCTCCAGGACCGCAGCTCTGACGTGGTCCGGCAAGTCAACTTTCCTCTTGGGCGGCATGGCCAGGGTCCCCTCATTCAGTGTTCGGTGGCAGCGGCTTTCAGTGTGGGAGTCAGATCAGGCGCCTGTCCTCCTGAAGATGACCCCTGCCGAAAACTTAACCGAATGCGGGCACCCCTGGTCGTGCAGGTGATCGGTGTAAGACACAGCCGGTCACCGGCCCCACCACCCCCATATCCGGGGTCTTCGTGGGGCCGGTTTGCGGTGCTGTCCACGGTGGCGGGGTGACACGCACCCGAGTGGGGCCGTGTACGTGTCGCCCTGCCGTCGGCCTCCGCTGTCCGCCGTGATGACCACTCGCACGGCGGACGGGGAGACGTGCTCGATAACCTTGGCGTACGTCACCGTCGTCCGGCCCCTACGGGGCTTTAAGGCGACGTACGAGCCACGGCGGAATGTGTGGGGGTTGAGAAACCTCACGACGGACTGGAGCCCCCCTTGCGCCGCTCGTAGATCTCGCGGCCCTTCTCCTCCTTGGCCTTGATGCCGGTGGGCGACACGCCACCGATGCTGTACGCCACGTCGGCCTGGCTCAGGCCGGCCTGGCGGGCCTGGTAGATGCCGACGAGCAGGTCTTCCCTGGCCTTCTGGGCCTTCTCCGTCAGGGTCTCCAGCTTGGAGCCCCACGCCTTGCGCATCTGCCGGGACACGGCCATCAGACAGTCCTCCCCTTCTTCTCGAACTCGAAGTCTGCGACCTTGGGGAACAGCTCCCCGGCCCGCTGCCGCAGGCCGACGGCGGACAGCGTCTCGCCGGTGACGTACGCGTTCCACGCCTTGGTGATCACGGCGCAGATCTGGTCGCGCCGGGGAATGCGGGCGATGCTGACGAAGCCTCCGTGGAACTTCTCCCGCAGCAGTAGCCGGGGGTCCCTGACGGAGAGGTTGGCGCCGGTGCGCAGGCCCTCCAGCCATGCCGGGATCTTGTCCACGTGCTCGGTGCGGGCCGCCTGGGCGAGCACCGCCAGATGGACGCCAACCGGAATGCCGGTGGCCGACCAGATGGCGTGTGCTTCTGCGGGCCAGCGCTCCAGCTCCGGCCATTCCCGCACGGTCTCCACGATCTCGGGGACCGTGACCCGGTTGAAGCGGGGCATGCCGTAGCGGTCGCCGTCGGCGAGCGCGGCCAGGTGCTTGGCGCCCGAGGCCACGGAGGAGGCGTACGGCGTGCCCACCAGCAGATGGGCCGCTGTGCGGCGGAAACCCTGATCAAGGTATCCGGCGATGTCCCTGGGCTGCTCGGGGAAGATCCAGAAGAGCAGGTAGGGCCGCCCGTAGTGCTTCTTCAGGGCCTTCTCGGAGGCGTTGGCGAGCGCCTTCAGCCGGTGCTGGGCGGAGATGATGTAGCCCTCGGTGTCGAAGACCAGCCCCTCGGGGGTGGCCTCGCGCCAGCGGCCGGCCTCCATCAGGTCCTGGTACTTCGCAGACACGCTCGCGGACAGCGGGCGGAGCTTGGGGTGTCCCCGGCGGTGGGTCAGCCATGAGGATGCCATCTCCTGACTGACTTCGAGCACCTGCGGGAAGGTGGGCAGCGGATACGGGTCCGCAGCCGGTGTCAGCTCCTTGGGCTCAATCGTGGTCTTGGCCATGCCTCTCCTTGGTGTTCATGCAGACTCGTTTCTCTCCTCGGGTTGCCGCCGGTCATCACTCCGGCGGTGGTCGGCCCAGCGGGACTTGAACCCGCACTGACCAGCGCTTTTAAGGCGCGTGCCTCTCCCCTTGGGCTATGGGCCGTAGGCATGACGAAGCCCCCGGGGAACGGCGGTATCCCGGGGGCTTCGGTCTGGGGTGGGTCAGGCCGGTACGGCCCGGTCCCACAGTTCTTCGGCATGCTCCGCGAAGCGGTCGAACATGCCCTGTTCGTCGCGCTTGCGCAGGTGCATCATCGGTGAGTCGTGGCCGACGAGCCGGGCCAGGTGCGGGCATACCAGCGCGTCATGGTCGAACCGGAAGACCGACAGACCGACGTGGTTGGTGGCGTCCTCCGGGGCGCTGTAGCGCACCTCCAGGCCCTCGCGGGCCGGGACCCTGCCCAGGTTGTCCAGGGCGATTCTGATGCGTGTAGACACGCTCAGAGGCGTGTCTTCGATGGCCTCCCGGGCGCGGGTCGTGGGCGACTCCGGGTCGCCGAGCAGGAAGCGCACCCTGACGCCCTGCTCCAGCTTCCGCTGGAGGGTCAGGTGGAAGTGCGGTTGCTCCAGGAAAATGAAGTAATTGGTGTAGCCGGCGAACAGGATCTGTTCCTTCGCCCGCTCCACCAGCTCCGCCCACACCGCCTTGGGGCAGGCAGACCGGTACGGGTAGACCGAGACAATCTCTCTGTCCGGCCCTGTCTTGACAGCGGTCTTCACCGCCTTGGGCCACAGCATCTCTTCCGGTACCCCCAGGTACTCGCTCACGTCCGCCCGGGTCCGGGCGTGGGGAACGCGATCAGCGTCTGTGATCCATCGTTCCACCGTCTCCCGGGAGACCCCCAAGCGGCGTGCGAGCTGTCCTGAACGTACGTCCTTCTCCGCCATAGCACGGCGTAATGCGGTGTTCAACGTCGCCTCTCCCTGACGTTTCTGACACTTCGAACGTAGCGCGGAAGTGTCGGCTACGTCATGCGTTTGCGCCGTCACGCGTCCCCTGTGCCGATCAATGATCTGAGCACACGGATGAGGGCAGAGGAGGGGCTGCGGGTATGCATCCCTATGAGGTGAAGCTCAATCAGATCGTTGTCGATGAGGAACGCAACGACATCGGCGTGGTCACCTACGTGGACGGCAATGACGTGACGATCAAGTCTCTGCATCCACGGTTCGGGCCGTGGAAGACCACGTGCGACAAGATCCGTATGGCCAAGCCGACGGAGCGTATGCAGGCGAAGCTGCTCGCCCAGAACGAGCGCTCGAAGCTGCGCCTGCCGTAAGACGCCCGCCTCGGCAGCAGGGTCCCCGTTGGCAGCGGCTGCCGCTGTCGGGGCGGGTCAATGAAGCCCCCCTGAGTGACCCCGACTCAGGGGGGCTTCTCCATGCCTCGGCGCTGGGGTTTGCCCGACCGCCCCGCGGCCCGACTTCATCCGCAGGGCGGCCAGGGGTCAGTGGTGGTGCCGTGGGCAGTCGTCGGGGTGATGCCCGATGGACTTAAGGAAGCCCTGGATCACAGAGGCGCCCAGATCGTTGGTGATGATCCCGGCGAAGCCGGTGTCCGAGACGGTGATCATCACCGGGAAGGGCAGGCACACCGGCACCTTCTGCACCTCGACGTCCGACTCGGGCGCCTCCGGGATGTCCTCGCCGTTGGCGAGCGCTTCCAGCGCGGCCACACCGTGCTGCACCTCGCACTTGTCACACATGTTCAACCCCCCTTCGGGGTGTAAGACCTGGGGGGCCTGGGTTCAGCAGGCCCCCCAGGTGTCAGGCGGGCAGTTCCTCGCGATCGACTTCGAAGCCGGCCACGTCCTCCTCCGCTCCGTAGATCTGCGCCGCGCCCCCGTCGGAGTCCACGGGGCGCATGGCGTCGATGACGTCGGCCACGACTTCGCGGAAAGCCTTGTCCACGGTCGGCGTGGCCTTCTCCTCCTCGGCCGCGTGCATGAGGTCGAGCTGCGGCTTCAAGGAGTTGGCGGCGCCGATGAAGTCGGACGTGGTCAGGAAGCGAGGCTTGCCGCCCTCACGGGCGATCGCGTACCGCTTGGCCCGGCTGATGGCCTCCTTGGCGAACGCCGGCGTGAAGTCGGCGAACGCCTCGAAGACCTTGCCGTAGTCCATGACCCGGAGCATGTCCGCCGGGACATGCGCCTTGATCAGCTTCTCCACCCCCGCCTGATCCAGGTAGTTGATGGAGATGACCGCGTCCAGGCGCCCCGGGCGGAGCATGCCCTTGTGGATCTTGTCCTTGCGGTTGGTGGTCAGGATGGCCACCACCTCGGCGCCCTTGGCGCCGATGCCGTCGAAGGAGTCCAGAAGCTTGGACACGCGGGCCGGGTCGCCGGCCTCGCCGATCACGTCGATGTCCTCGAAGAACACGACCGCCGGCGCGTAGAGCTGGGCGGTGCGCATGGCAGCGTCCAGGTCGTCACCGGGCTTGACGAAGAGGAACGTCCAGCCGTGCTCGACGCACTTCTGTGCGGTGAGGAACGCGGCCAGGGACTTGCCGGTGCCGTACGGGCCTTCCAGCAGGACGGCCCGCTTCAGCACCTCCCCCAGCTCCCGCATCAGGTCGGTGTGTTCGATCAGCGCCCATATGTTGGTGTTGAGCTGCTGAAGCACGTCGTCCGAGTAGATCACATGGGCCGGGTTGACCTTCCTGACGTCCAGGAAGGCCGGCACCAGCGCGTCGCCGCCGATCAGCGCCTTCCCCTTGTAGAGGGAGGACACCGACAGGTGCTTTTCGATGACCTTGAACAGGCCCTCGACCTGCGCCTTCACCCCGCGCGGGGCACGGATGCTGAGCTTGCCGAGCATCCCGAGATCGCGGTCACGGGTGTAGCCCACCTCGATGGTCGCCTCGGGACCCAGGATGGGCATGGCCACCAGGTCCCAGGGGACCTGAACGGACGTGTTCACGCCGGTGGGGACCTCGATGAACTGGGGCGGGTGCTCCTGGCCGAACATGTCGGTCCAGGACTCGCCCATGCCGGTGGAGCCAAAGACTTCCTGAAGTGCGAGCGTGAGCGCGTGCGCCACGTCGTACGGCCGGTACCGGAAGATCTTGCTGTACTCGTGCGTCTTGCCCTGCTGCTTGCGGTACCGGTCCAGGAAGTCGATCGCCTCACCGATCTTCCCTTCGTACTGCTCGGGGAGGACGAACTTGCTGCCCTCGAAGATGAGATCCTTCTCACCGACGGTGGTTCCGCCCACCTGCGCCAGAAGGCTCATCACGGCCGTGCGGGCGGCCTCCTCCTGGCTGAGGGCGGTTGCTGCCTGCGTGTGCGCCTCCTGCACCATCGCAAGCACTTGATCGGCAGTGATCCCGCTGAACGGGTTGTCAGCCATGCTCTTACCTCTCCGTAGACGACATGGCGGTGTGGTTGGCCCGTGCGGACCGAGGCCCGCACACCCTTGGAGAGGCTGAGCGCGGGTGTGCGGACTTCCGCTCGCACGGACGCCAGGGAAGGGGCTCAGCCCCCGCGCCTGGCAGGGGGGACCGGTGCGCGGGGGCTGAGCGGGGGCCGGGGGCTCACGGCCGGCCCCATGGGTCCGGCGCCACGGTTGGGGCAATGGCGCCGGGAGACGGACCGGGCACCCTGCTGGGGGTGGACAGGGCGCCCGGCGACTTGGGGTGACAGGGTCAGACGATCTCCTCAACTTTCACGCGATACTGGCGGGCGTCGTCAGGATCGCGCGGGTCATCGGTGATGACTTCGATGAACCATTCCGGTTGCGTGAGGGTGGCGTTCACCAGCCTCACAGACCGAATCGAAGCCGGCTGATTCAGACCCGAGAGAGCCTTGAAGATGGCGTAGCGCAGCTCCAGTGCGTTCATGATCACGCCACCTTCGTGAACTCGTAGCAGCCGAACAGGACACCGTGCGGACTGGTCACGGTCACGACCGTGACCGACTTTCCGTCACGGTCCTCGATGGCGTAGCGGGTGACGCTGAAGCCGGCCACCACGGCATCCCCGATGCCGATCATGGCTTGGTCCACGGTCTGACGGTCGCTGCCCTTGGTGCTGTCGGACACGAGGCGGTGGTACGTGACGTCGAAGAGCGGCATGGTCACTCGCCCCCGTCCAGCACGCTGGCGCGAGCGATGGCGTCGCTCTCGCCCTGCTTCTGCCACTCCATGGCCTTGCGGTCGTACTGGTATGTCTCCTGTACAGACTGGCAGTACTCGCGGACGTCGTCCGGGATCAGCGTGCCCGTCTGACGGGCCCAACCGAGCAAGGCGCCCACGTAGTACGCCGCCGCCTGGCGAGAGGCCCCACGGCCCACCCAGACCTGCTGACGCATGCCGTCGATGTACCGAGCCCCGTCGCCGATGTCGCCACCGGTGCCCAGGTACCGAAACGCTCCGCTCGTGAACGTCTCGGCATGCCTGGCGATGGCCTCGACAACCGTTGCGGTGACTCGCTTGCTACCGTTCTCCATGGCGCTTCCTGCCTCTCCAAAGTTGGGTGGCGCCGTATGCAACGGCCCCCGGTGCCACGGGGGCCGTTGTGCTCTCATCTGTAAGAGCATGGGCACGGCTCACCCCGGGGGTGAGCCGGCCCACTGCTCCGGCGGATGATCAGTGCTTCTTCAGGCGGAACGCGATGTAGCCCGCCTCCGAGCAGATACGGTCCCAGACCTTGACGTACCAGGGCCGTGCGGCCCACTCGCGATACGCGTCACGGGCCCGGGCAATGATCTTGTCCTGGACCGGCCTGTCCATGATCAGGACTCGTAAGTGTCGTCGCGCTGGCACTCGTAGCCGAGTCCGTATCCCGTCATGAATCCGGGCAGGTTGCTGTGGTTGGTGCACCCCGCTTCGGCGCACGCCTCGCACAGCTCCGGCTTGGTGACGTCGCTGGACACCGTGACGTCCATGCAGTCACGGCATGCACAGGGCGTGTAGCCGCTCTGCGGCTGCATCTTGTCCAGGGTCACGCTCATCATGATCACTGCCTCTCCATGGTGATCACTTGGCATGGCCACCGGGTGCCACCGGTGGCCATGTGCTCCCATCCGTAGGAACAAGAGGACGGCCGTCACGAGTACGGCCGTCCGATGCTGCTGCGGATGGTCAGTTCTTGAACAGCGTCATGGCGTGACGCTCACCGTGCAGGCACGAACCGCACCCCTCGCACTGCGACGTGCTGAAGGTGTTCGTCTCGCAGTCGCACTCGTAGTCGCCGGGCGCGTCACTGCCCATGGTGTGAAACAGGCAGTCCTCGGCGTGCTCTTCGTAGGCCATGCCCATGGCCACGGTGTACGGCGGCTCGATGGACGACAGGGGTTCGCACCCGTCGCCGCCGTGCTCACTGTCTGCGCAGCACTCGCCGTTGGCGTGCGTGAGCATGCAGCACCGGCAGACCCAGATGGTGCCGTAGGACTCGGGACCGTTGTTGTTGATACCCATGATCAGTGCCTCTCCTGACTGATCGGTGTGGACATGCGCACGGGGTGCCACCCGCGCGCACGTGCTCTCCCTGTAAGAGCAAGCCAACGGACCCCCGGTGCCACGGGGGTCCGCTCGATACTCCGGCAGGGTCACTCAGAGTTCAGCCACAGGACTCCGAACCGTGTGGTGGTGATGAACTCCGTCATTCCCGCACGCTTGAAGTCTTCGACCACCGTGCGCCACGGCACGGTGCCGACGGGGCATTCGTCCTGCGGGTAGGGCCACGTGATCATTCCGCTCACGATGCCCCGTCGGCATGCCTGTGCCTCGCTCCAGTCGTGAGCGATCAGCCGATCGCTCAGTGATTCGACACTCTCACCCGTGGTCCTCGCCACGTGCTCCAGTGCGAGGCGCACGTCACGCGCCTTGCTGCGCTCTACACGGCGCAGTGCGTTCTCACGCGTCTTGTAGCTACCGATGTACGCGCCCCGGTACAGCTTCCACACCGTGACGTCGGCGTTGACGCGCTCTTCGCGGAGTGCGAAACCGTCGCCCAACTCGTAGTCAAGGCGGTACACGCACCCGGAGTCGCTCGTGTACTCCGTGACAGGCTGCACGATGTGCGCATAGTGCGCCTTTGCGTGCCAGTCGCACACGAAGGCGGTCCACGGGCCATCCGGGACGCTCTGCGTCGCCAGAGCGCCGCACCACACGCACGGCGCGGTCAAGGTAATTCCCATGATCAGCCTCTCCATTGATCATGTCGGAAATGATCATGAGTAAGGCCGGCCCCCAGTGGACCGGCTCATGATCATTTGATGAACTCATCAAGCGGGCAGGGGGTTGACTCACAACGGGAACTGAGATCTTGCGTGGGTCCATTGCCAGACTCACCCCAAGGGGTGCTGGTCTATCCCGAGGTGCGGCGATCACGCACGACCTACGCATACTCCAGCTTGATCCATCTCCGGCCGCCTGCCATCGCAGCGGCCGTCTCTCCCTGCCCGCATGACGAGTGACAGTGCTGCGGGCTCAACCAACCCTGTCTGTCTCTCGCAGGTGCCCCTTGGGGGGCCCTTACGCGGTCACAGTGCCGGGGCCTTGGTGGTCGTCGCGCCTAGGTGACATCAGGAGCATCTGCGGGGGCTATGCCTCACCCGCGCTCGGAACCGATCACCTGTGGTGGTCGCTCGCACCGCTGCTCTCCGCAGCACTGCCCGGAGATGTTCTGGCCTCCCCGGCCGCCCGCTCTCACCCACAAGGTGAGGTCCGGATGTTCAAGTGACCGACCGGTGAAGGTCGGTCGCGCGATCAATCCCGGTTTCTCCGCTTCCGCTCGGTCCCCGGTAGGGATGCCTACAGTGCCCGTGACCCACGGATGAGTCAATAGGGTCTCGGAAAATTTCTTCAAGATTTTTTAGAGACACCCTCCCACCTGCACTTATGAGGGTTGCCTCGCTTCTGCAAGGTTGTTGCTTCAACCCTCCAGCGACTCACTGACGGGTAGCGGAACGTGATCACGAGGAATGTGGAGGGCATGTGAAGGCGTGGCCTGATGCCCACGGCGCGCACGGGGCGCACTGCACGCGCACGGGGTGCGCGACGCACAACCGCACGTCGCGGCATGCCGGTTCAGGCATGCCTCACTGCTCAACGCCCCGTAACGGGGCGCTCACCCTGCGACGGGTGAGCAGTGAGGGGAGCATGACGCAGAGTGATAAGCGGAAGATGATCAATCCCGGCCGAAGTGATCGGCCGGCTCGCGCGTGCGCGCGTATGCGCGCGCGCCGGCATGCGCGTGTACGCGTACGCACGCGCGCGTGCGCGCGAGAGCGGCTGCGTCCGGATGCCCTCGGGGACGCAGCCGCAGCGGTGCCCCGACAGGGGCACAGACGGCCGTCTGACGGACGGCCAGAGCTGTGCCGGACGGGACAGGCGGCAGCCTGTCCGGGACGGCACAGACAGCCGCTGGAGCGGCTGAGACGAGCAGGCGGGTGAGGTAGGCCAACGGCCTACCGAACACGGCCAGGAACGCCGTGTGAGCCACTGCTCACACGCACGGCTGCACACCCACACCAGTGGGTGTGCGACAGCTGTGAGCCCACGTCAGTGGGCTCACCGTGTGTGCACCACGGCAGTGGTGCACGGCTGCTTGTGTATGTGCCTGTGCGGCACATACATGCGTATGCGTGACCAGCGAGCGAGCCTGTGAGGCGAGCGAGGCTGTGTCCGCCTCGCATGATCGGGGGCCGAGGAGCCCCCTGGAGGGGGCCTCGACCCCTCCTGACCTGCGGGTTTGTCCCGGTATGACCCGGGACTGTTAAACCCGCCTCGGCCCCCGATCTCTGGTCTCCGCCCAGATATCGGTGGCAAAGTCCCCAGCTTGGGAGCCGGTTGAGACCGGCTCGGCATGCTTAAGGCCCACCGTGGAGGGTGGGCCTTCGTGAGCTTTCGGCGCCGCCGTGAGGCGCTAGGCGGCGCAGCTGTGCGCATTCAATATAGGGTTGTCAAGCCTCGTTCGCAACCCGAACCTTGGTTGAGGTTCGTAGAACCGTCAGTACCTGTCGTAGCTTCCGCCGACATGGCGAGCGTCGTGCAGGGCCCTGACGGGCCCGAACCTTTGGTGAAGCTGAGCGTCTACATGTACCCATCGCAGCGGCAGTTGCTGCGCGAGCAGGCGGCACGCCGGGGAATGGCCATGTCGGAGTACATCAAGTTCCTCGTGGACCGGGATCGCCGGGGCTTCCTCGAGGAGGAGCTGTGAAGGCCCGGTACCCGGGCCGCTGTCCGGTCTGCTGCCGCCCGATCGCTGTGGGGCAGGAGCTGGGCCGCCGCGAAACCTACTGGGCCCATAGGGGATGCGCCGAGGCTGCTCGGGCGGACGGCCGGGCGCGTACGCGGATTCTGGAGGGGGTGGAATTCGCCGGTCGCAAGCCGAGCACCTGGCGGCGTGGCAAGTCGCCTTCGCCGGGCGCTTCCCGCCGGTACACCGGCGGCCGTAAGCGCGGGCACACCCGCGGCATTCGGAAGATTGCCTGATCAGGGTTTCCGCAGCCTCCTTGTGAGACATTTCGTCAATAAGGCTTGGTTCGCAGAAATGCCCTGGTCGGTCGTAGCCTCCCCGCCCGGTCAGGCCCCCAGGGGGCCCATGAGCGGGGAGGTGGACGTGGCCCGCCTGACGGTGAACAAGGACGGCAAGCTGTACGGCGGCTCCCCGCGGGACCGCCGGATCTCGAAGGCGTCGTCCAAGGAGCGCAAGCAGATCATCGTGGCGACCGTGCGCATGGGGCACACGATCGCCGAGGGCTGCCGCCAGGCCGGCGTGACGCGCAAGACGCACGAGTACTACCGCAAGACGGACCCGGACTACCGGGATCTGATCGACCGGGCGTTGCAGGCGCAGATCGAGCGGGCGCAGGGGCCCAAGGAGGTGCCGGACTTCCCGGAGTTCTGTGAGAAGTACCTGAACACGCGCCTGTTCTGGCATCACTTGCAGTGGTTCGACCTGTTGGAGGGGCGGGAGCCGCGGGATCTGCACCCGCGGCAGCGGTTCATCCGCGGCGACGATGACCAGATCTTGGTGAACACGCCGCCGGAGCACGCGAAGTCCACGACGCTGACCGTGAACTACGTGGTGTGGAGGATCTGCCAGGACCCGAACGTGCGCATCCTGCTGATCTCCAAGACCCAGGACATGGCGAAGAAGTTCCTGCTGTCCATCAAGGAGCGCTTGGCGGAGTCCGAGGCGTACTTGGAGCTTCAGCAGGCGTTCGGTCCGCCGGGGGGCTTCGCCGAGGGTGCGGCGTCGTGGACGGCGGACCGTATCTACGTGGCCGGGCGTACGGCCGGTGAGAAGGACCCGACGGTGCAGGCCGTGGGTATCGGGGGCCACATCTACGGTTCGCGCTGTGATCTGGCGATCATGGATGACTGCGTGGACCACACCAATCACCAGCAGTTCGAGCAGCAGATCACGTGGATTCAGAACCAGGTCGGCTCGCGTGTGGCGGACGCCGGCGGGCGCATGCTGCTGATCGGTACGCGCATGGAGACGGTGGACCTGTACTCGGAGATCTTGAAGCCGCAGTACTACGCCGAGGGTCAGTCTCCGTGGACGTATCTGACGCAGCCTGCGGTCCTGGAGTACGCGGACGATCCGAAGGACTGGGTGACGCTGTGGCCGAAGACGAACCGGCCGCCGGTCACGATCGCGGCCCGCAAGCTCGTGCAGCAGGACGAGAACGGCTTGTGGCCGATGTGGGACGGTCCGGCTCTGGCGAAGAAGCGCCGGAAGATGTCTCCGCGGAACTGGTCGATGGTCTACATGCAGGACCAGGTGGCCGACGATGCGGTGTTCAAGATGGAGGACGTCCAGGGCTGCGTGGACCGGGCCCGGTATCCGGGCCGGATGTTCGACGGGCAGTCGCAGCACCGCCGGTACGGCATGGACGGCCTGGTGGTGATCGCCGGGCTGGACCCGGCCGCCGCCGGGTGCACGGCGATGGTCGTGGTGGGCCTGGATCGCCGCACGGGGGTGCGGTGGGTGCTCGATGTGGTGAACAAGCGGGGGATGCCGCCGCATGAGATGCGTTCGGAGATCGAGCGGCTGACGGAGCGGTACGGCATCTCCGAGTGGCGGGTGGAGAAGAACGCCTATCAGGCGTCGATCACGCAGGATCAGCTGATCCGCTCGTACCTGGCGGCGCGCGGGTGTTTGATCAGCCCGCATCACACGAACACGAACAAGTGGGACCCGGACTTCGGTGTCTCCTCGATGGCGCCGCTGTTCGAGGGGTGGCGCGAGGGCCGCAATCTGATCCGGCTGCCGTCTCAGACGCAGTCGGAGGGTGTGCGTGCGCTGATCGAGCAGTTGTGCTCGTGGTTTCCGGAGACGAAGGGTCTCACGGACACCGTGATGGCCCTGTGGTTCGCGGAGATTCGCTGCCGGGAGCTGATGGTCTCCGACTTCTCCGGCTGGCACGTGAACAACTCGGAGTTCACCTCGGAGCGCGACGCGGCCGGACAGATGGTCGTGGATATCGACTTCGCCTTGCAGCAGCAGGGCGCTGGCGCCTGGGACGGCGCCACCACGTGGTGAAGGAGTAGGACGTGGCACCACCACTCAGCTACAAGGAGTTCATCGCGGCCCTGAAGTCCGAGGGCCTGACGGTGTTCGAGGAGAAGACCGACGGCAAGTCGCCGGAGCACCACAACCGGAACCACAAGGGTGCGTGGGGGCCGGTCAACGGGGTGATGATCCATCACACGGTGACCAAGGGTCATGACGCTACGGTGGAGATCTGCCGGAAGGGGTATGCGTCGCTGCCGGGGCCGCTGTGCCATGGCGTGATCTGCAAGAGCGGGCATGTGCATGTGGTGGGGTACGGTCGCACGAACCACGCCGGCCTGGGGGACGACGATGTCTTCCGTGCGGTGGTGGCCGAGTCGTACATGACGAACCCTCCGGCGGCGAACGAGGCGAAGACGGACGGCAACCGGCATTTTTACGGGTTCGAGTGCGAGAACCTGGGCGACGGCAAGGACCCGTGGCCGTCGAAGCAGTACGTGGCGATGGTCAAGGCGGCGGCGGCGCTGCTGCGTGCGCACGGCTGGAAGCAGAAGTCAGTGATCGGTCATCTGGAGTGGCAGCCGGGCAAGGTCGATCCTCGCGGGTTCGCCATGTCGAAGCTGCGCTCGGACATCGCCGCGTGCCTGGCGAAGCCGGCCGGTAAGTGGGGCGGTGTGACCACGAAGGCCAAGCTGACCTTGGAATCCTTGGCCAAGCGCGTGGAAGCCTTGGAAGCAAAGGTGAAGTAGAGGCTGTACCTTTCTTCCGCAGGAGGTGGTCATGGCGGACATAGCGAAGGTCGCGGCCCGGGTGGAGGCCCTGCGCCGTGACAGCCAGGAACGGGACGCCCGGCATCAGACGGTCTTCGACGCCCGTGCGCAGAAGATCGACAACATTGCGCCGGGGTCGATGCCCGATGCCTGGCCGCGCCCGATCACGGCCAACATCCTGGACACCACGGCCCGGCAGCTCGCCGAGAACCTGGCGCCGCTGCCTTCGCTGAACTGCGCGCCGGGCGTGGTCACCTCCGAGCGGCAGAAGAAGTTCGTCGCCAAGCGCACGAAGATCGCCTACTCGTACATCATCGACTCGGGCCTGAAGCGGCAGATGCCCACCGGCTGCGACTGGTACCTGACGTACGGGGCCATGCCGATCGTGGTGGAGCCGGACTTCCAGGCCGGCCGCCCGCGCTTGCGCATCGACAACCCGATGAAGCACTACGCCCAGTTCGACCTGGGCGGCAAGGTCATCTCCTACACGAAGGTGTGGCGCGAGAGCGCGCGGCGTCTGGCGTCGAAGTTCCCCGAGCACGCGGACCAGATCCTGGGCAAGGATCAGCCCTTTGGCCGCCAGGTCACCGGCGACACAGAGCTTGAGGTGGTCAAGTACTGCGACAAGGACGATTACGTCCTCTACATGCCGGAGCGCAAGAACCTGGTCCTGATGAACGTGCCGAACAGGTTCGGCAAGGTCCCGGTGGTGATCGCCCGCAAGCCGACGTGGGACGACCAGGACCGCGGCCAGTTCGATGACGTGGTCTGGCCGATGCTGGCCCGCAACCGTGTGGCGATGCTCGGGCTCCAGGCGACGCAGCAGACGGTCCGGGCGCCGCTGGCCATCCCCACTGACGTGCAGAAGATCCCCTTCGGCGACGATGCGGTGATCCGCACCAACAGCCCGGAGAAGATCCGCCGGGTGGGCACCGACCTGCCCCAGACCGCGTGGGCGCAGGACCAGCTTCTGGCCGCCGAGGTCATGAAGGGCACCCGTACACCGGCGTCGGCCACCGGTGATGTTGACGCTTCAATCATCACGGGGCGGGGCGTGGACGCCCTCAACGGCGGCTATGACATCCAGGTCGCCACCGGTCAGCTCATCATCGGTGACGCCCTGGAGCGCGCTCTTGAGCTGTGCTTCGAGATGGACGAGAAGTACTGGCCGGACGCCAGGAAGTCCATCTCGGGTGTCATCAACGGCACGCCGTTCGAGGAGTTCTACACGCCGGCGAAGGACATCAAGGGCAACTACCGGGTGTCCGTCTCCTACGGTTTCGCCTCGGGGATGAACCCGAACCAGGCGCTGATCTTCCTGCTTCAGCTCCGCGGAGACCAGCTCGTCTCGCGGGACTTCGTCCAGCGGCAGTTGCCCATGGACGTGGACGTGGCGCAGCTTCAGGCCGAGGTGGACAAGGAGCAGACCACCGATGCCCTCAAGCAGGGTGTGTTCGCCCTGCTGTCGTCCATCGGGATCATGGCCCAGCAGGGCATGGACCCGACCATGCTGCTCACCAACGCCGCCAAGCTGATCGACCTCCGGGAAAAGATGCCCATGCATGAGGCGATCCTGACGGCCTTCAGTCCGGAGCCCCAGCCCGAGCCGTCCACGTCCGCGGCCGGGGCTCCCCCAGGCACCCCGGCCTCTGGCGAGGGTGGGGCCGGGGTGCCCTATGGGATCAACCCGTCCACGGGCATGCCGGGTGGTATCGCGCCGGGCCAGGCGCAGATGGGCCCTGGCGGCAAGCCTGACGTCATGAGCCTTCTCGCCGGGCTCACCAGCAGCGGACGGCCCATGGCCTCCGCCTCAGTGAAGAGGAGCGTCCCGGCATGACCGCCCAGCGGTGCTCGAACTGCGGGCGTGAGCCCGAGAACGGCGTCACCACGCACTGGATCGGATGCCCGATCCCGGGCCTTCAGGCGCGCGTGGCCGCCGCCGAGGCCAACCCGCAGCCCCCGGCGGCCTTCGAGGCGCCGGGCGACGTCTGCGAGCACGACGGATGCTCGCAGCCCAGGAAGAAGTGGTCGGGCAAGGGCGCCAAGCCCAAGTACTGCGCGGCCGGACACAAGAGGGAGAAGTGATGGCCGAAGGATTCGCGGGCGACCCGTTCCACGAGGGAAGCTCCAAGCCGATGGAGGGCCTGAAGGGCGGCATGATCGGCCCGCACACCCAGATGCCGATGCAGGGCACCAACGCGGGCAAGTCGCAGGGCGGCGCCAGCGACACCGCGCCGAACACGGGGAGCTGGAACAGCACCTCGCTTCAGCCGGGCCGCCCGACCACTGGCAGCAACGACAAGAACAAGGCGCACTGAGTCATGGCCCGCGGCGGATACCAGAGGCCGAGCAACCCGGCCCCCGTCAGCGGGCCGGGTGCGCTGAGCCGGCGCACCGATGGCGGGCCTTCGCAGCCCGTCCGTGTCCCCTCCGGGGGCAAGTACGGGGAGCGGCAGGAGCTGGAGAACTTGCAGCAGTCTGCCCCCCTGTCGGAGTCCCCGGGCGGTGACGTCGGGGCTCCGGAGCCTGCCGACCTGACGGCGGACCTGATCGGGTTCGACATGCCGTCGCAGATGCCGGACGAGCCGGTCACGGCCGGTGCCCCGTCCGGTGACGGGCCGGGGCTGGAGGTGCTGGGGCTGCCGAACCAGCCGGACGAGGATCTGCGGCGGCTGGTGGCGTGGCTGCCGGTGTTCGAGCACATGGCGAACCAGCCGGGTTCCAGCAAGGCGGCCCGCAACTTCGTGCGGCAGCTCAAGGGGATGGCATGAACTGGTGGACGACGCTGGGGAACTACCTGAACTTCTTCGAGGACGCCCCGGCCCTGGCCGTGGACTTCGCGCTCAACGGCCCGAACGCCAACTACATCGGATACGGGCTGGCCTACGGCATGCAGGCGTCGGCCACGCCCATCGACGTCTACCCCTCGGAGCTGTCTTTCACTGAGCCGGAGGTCTGATGGACTTCGGCGACCTCCTCAAGAACGTCCGGGACGGGCTGCCCATGGTGCCGATCGTCGGCACCTATCTGGGGGCGGGCCTGGACGCCGTCATGGACGATGACGAGGAAGAGGGCAAGTCGTGGACCGGCCGGGCGATCGAGGGGTACATCCTGCGCCCCGGCTCCAAGCCGATCGAGCGCGCCATGCACGGGCTGACGTGGCTGTACGACAACGCGATCAGCCAGCCGCTGTCCACGTCCATCCTGATGGGCTCCTCCGCCCAGGAACGCGACTTCGGTCGGCTTCTGTCGGCGTCGGAGTGGGCGAGGGCCTGGCGGGCGGCCGAGCACATCTCCCCCGGGCAGGCGTTCACCGCCCGCGCGTACTCGCAGGCGGAGCAGATCACCGGCGCGGAGATGGGGCCGGCGTCGGCCGAGGAGCTGATGGCCGGCCGCCCCCTGTACGCCACACCGGCGGAGGCGTACTTGCCGCCCGGGTGGAAGGATCTTTCGGAGGACGAGCAGCAGGAGCTGCTGAAGAAGGTCGGTATGCCGGTCGTCGGCAACCGCGCCGTGGAGCAGTTGCGCCGGGACAACGAGCTGTTCTCCTTCTCCTCCGGCGCGTCCGACTTCGCGGCCCGCTGGTGGCTGGATCCTGCGGTCCTGGGCGGTAAGGCGATCGGTGCCGCCCGCCGCAAGTACATGGTCACCCCGCGCCCGCGCGAGGGCTGGTCGGCCGACGACATCGAGAAGATGATGGCCAGCTCCCGCATGGCCAAGGTCCAGGACTTCATCTGGGAGAACAAGGACAACCCGCAGCTCATCAACAACTTGAGCATGTTCAAGAAGTCCGCGCTGGGGCCGCGGGCGGGCAGCATCATCAGCAAGCTCAAGAGCCCGGAAGAGGTGAATCTCTTCCTGCGCACCACGCTGGGCGACGCCGAGGCCCGAGCCCGCCTCCAGGCCGAGAACGCGGCGGCCGAGCTGCGCATGAGCGCGGTGGACGAGCGGATCAGCAAACTGGAGCTGGAGACGCTGCCCAGCCTGTCGGGCCGGATCAGCCCCGGCGCCGAGCGGATGATCCGCGACCACGTAGAAGACCTGCGGGCCAAGATCGCCAAGGATGACGATCTGGTGGCCCGCTATGAGGAGGCACTGAAGCACTACGGCGAGCTGGACGCGCTGAACCTCACCCGGTTCTCCGCCTCCCGCGCCTACGCGCGCACGGCGAACCAGAAGCTGTTCCGCACGGGGCCGGCGCTGGGCACGACATCCCGCCAGGTCGGGAAGGTCGCCAAGGCACGCATCTACGCCAACGACATGTTCGGCAGCTCCGCCACGTTCATCCGTTCCTTCGCCGAGTCCCACCCCAACGGCATGATCGCCATTGACGATCTGCACCCGGAGGCCATTGACGAGCTGCGCGGGCACATCGCCCGCATCCCGGGCATCGGCCCGGACATCCGCGCGGACCTGCTGAACCGGTACCTCAAGACGAGCACGGAGGGCGAGCGCCTGGAGCTGCTGGACGAGATCCAGGGCCTGGGCGTGACCAAGGTCGCCGAGAAGCACGGCTTCTCCCATGATGAAGGCATGGCCCTGTACCGGCAGTACAGGAGCCAGATCACCCACGGCCAGGAGGAGCTGCGCCGCTACTCGGGCGCCAACTTCGGTGACGAGAAGCAGTCGGTGGACATCTTCGCGGGCAAGGACGGCCGCCTGAAGATCCACCCCAACATGGTCACGAAGCTGGCCAACGACCACATCCTGATCGACCTGGGGATGCTGGACAAGACGCTGGCCCGGCACTCCAGCGCGCTGAAGGCGCTGCGCACGGCCCGCATCGGCAATCCCGACTGGATCGTGGACGGCCTGGACTACGTGTCGCATCTGTGGAAGTTCGCGACCCTGTTCCGCCTGGGCTACATCCCCCGCGTCCTGTCGGACGACCTGCTGGGACAGACGGCCCGTCTCGGGGCCGCGGCCATGGCCGTGCGCGCCGGGTACGGCGTCAAGAACCTGGCCACGAACCTCTACCACTGGAAGAAGCCGTCCTTCTACGAGGGCCAGGAGGCCGTGGCCCGCGAGGGCATCAAGTTCGCGGACGAGGAGATCAAGGCACTTCAGCCCGAGCTGGACCGTATCCGTACGAGCTTCGAGCGGGCGGACGCGGTGTACCGCACCGACCTGGGCAAGGCCCGCGCCCGCGCGACGAAGGCCCGCACCCGCCTGGAGGCGATGGACGAGGCTGCGGACCCGGCGAAGTACAAGGCCATGCAGCAGCTCGTGGCCAAGCTGGACCGCGAGGTGGCCACGGCGGAGCGGCGCCTTGCCACGCACTCGCCGGCTCGCCGGGAGCGGCTGACCGCCCTGGAAGAGCAGATGGACGAGCTGCTGGCCGGGCGGGAGACGCAGGTGGTTGCAGCCGAGGCGGCCAAGACGCTGCGCGAGAGGAGCTTCCGTCAGGCGTCGCAGCTCGACCGGCCGGTGTCGGTCGGCGGCATCGAGCTGCCCCCCGCCCTCGCGGGTGAAAAGGGCGAGTACTACATGAAGCTGATCAGCTCGGACGACTCGCTGCGGACCCTGCTCCAGCGGAACAAGCAGCTCATCCACTCCAACCTTCAGCGGGCCGCCAGCACCAAGGCTGCCGCGCCGATCTCGTATCCAGGCACGGAGAACCTGTTCGTGCAGGCGTGGCACAAGGCCATCAACCACCAGATCATGCAGGACGAGTTCGCCCGTATGGCGGTGCAGGGCAAGTCCATCGAGGAAATGACCGACTGGCTGACGAAGACGGCGGCGGGGCGCCGCTACCGTCAGCGGCTGGGCATCAAGTACGACACCCCGGAGCGCATCGCGGCTGCGGTGTGGCATGAGGTGGACGAGTACATGCCCGCGATGTCCGGGGTGCGCGAGGCCGCCCTGAAGGGTGAGGCCGACGTCGATTACCTGACGGAGCTGGCCAAGACGGGCCAGCGCCCGCAGTACGTGCACTCGCACCAGCTCGGGGAGGCCCTGGCCGGGTCCAACCACGTCTCCCGTGCCACGGACCGGGTGATCGACTGGTGGTACAAGTGGGCGGCCTCCATCCCGGCCGACCGCATGTCGCGTCATCCGCTGTTCAACCAGCTCTACGAGGGGCACGCCCGCGCGCTGGTGTCGCAGGAGCTGAAGCAGGGTGTGAAGGTCACGCAGAAGGACGCCGACCGGATCGCGGAGACGGCCCGGCGCCTGGCGCTGAAGGACACCCGCAAGCTCGTCTTCGACATCGCCCACCGCTCGGATGCCGCGCACGCGCTGCGCTTCATGAGCCCGTTCTTCGCGGCCACCACGGAGGCGTGGCAGCGCTGGGCGCGCATCATCGCCGACCGGCCGCAGACGGTTGGCTACGCCAGCATGTTCTTCAACGCCCCCATCTCCGTGGGGTGGATGCAGGACGCCGACGGCAACCGGATCGGCCGGGACGGCACGGCCATGGTGTGGGACGAGAAGCAGAAGAAGCTGGTCCCCAGGCTCGTGCCGAAGACCGAGCGGTACATCATGGCGCGGGTGCCCAAGTTCATCGCGGACGGGCCGATCGGCAAGGCGTGGGGCATGGACTCCTCCGGCAACTGGCGGATCTCGCAGGACTCCATGCACCTGATCACGCAGGGCGACCCGTGGTTCAACCCGGGTACCGGCCCGGTGGTGAGCATCCCCGCCTCGCTGCTGGTGAAGGACAAGCCGAAGCAGGCCGAGCTGCTGCGGCACATGGGCGTCCTGCCCTACGGGCCCACCCCGGGCGGCATCGGGGACACGCTGGTGCAGCAGAGCCTGCCGCTGTACGCGCGGAACTTCCTGACCGCGTTCGACACCAGCGATGAGCGGTATCAGCGGATCAAGCTGCACATCATGCAGCGGGCGGCCTACGAGCACGCCAACATGCGCAAGCCCATGCCGTCGGCGAAGGAGATCGCCGACATGACCCGTGACTACTGGCTGTTCTCCGCGGTGTCGGCGTGGACGCAGCCCTTCGCCACGCAGAAGCCCGACAAGTACCAGTTCTTCCGGGACCAGTACAACGCTCTGCGGCGCAAGGACCCGCTCACGGCGGATGAAGAGTTCCTCGAGCGGTTCGGCGAGAGCTACTTCGTGTTCGCCCAGGCGACCACGGAGAACGAGGGCGGCATCCCCGCCACTCAGAAGGCGGTGGAGCTGTCGCAGAAGTACGCCGACGTCATCGCGAAGGCCCCGGAGCTGGCCGCACTGATCATCGGCCCCGAGGGCAACGGGCCGTTCTCGCCCGAGGCGTACGCCTACCAGCTCTCCGTCCCGCTCATCCCCGGCGGGGCGGAGATGCAGCGCACGCGCATGAGCGCGGACGAGGCCATGGCGGAGAACCAGCGCCGGCTGGGCTGGGCGAAGTTCACCAAGTACAACAACCTGGTGACCGCCATGCTCCACAAGGCGGGCTTCGACTCCTTCGAGGACGAGGGGGCGGAGGAGTTCAAGGCGATGCGGTCGAACATCGCCAAGTTGCTCGGGGACCCGCTCCTGCCCGACGGAAACAAGAACCGGTTCTACAACGAGCACTGGTCGAAGGACTACTACACGATCGACCCCAAGCGGCATGACCGGCTGATCCTGGGCCTGACGACCGTGGCCAACAGCGACCTGGCCAAGCTCAAGAGCCGGTCGGACCTGCGACGTCTGAAGGAGTACCTGGGCTACCGCCGGGCGATCGTGACGGTGCTCGGCGAGAGGGACAAGGCCGGCGGCTCCGCCTGGTTGGGCGCCAAGTCGAATGCGGACCTGCGCCTGGCGTGGCGGCGGATCGTGGACGCGCTGGTGGAGTCCGACACCTCGTTCGGGGACCTGTACCACCGGTACCTGAGCCGGGACATGAACGTGGACCTGGAGCTGGAGGAGTAATGGCACTCGTATCGAGCAGCGCCAATGACGATCCGTTCCTGAAGGCCCTGAAGCAGGCCATCGGGTCCGGTGCTGCCGCCGATGCGGGCGGCAAGGTCTACATGGGCTCCACCCGGTACACCAAGGGTGGCATCGACAAGTCGAGCGGGCAGGCCCTGCCCCGCGGCCGGAAGATGTACGGCACGAAGGACATATGGATGTCCACCGGGGAGGCCGAGCAGGAGTACTACAAGTGGTCCAGCAGGCAGCAGAAGGCTTTCGTGGACCAGGGCATCCTGAGCGGGCTGCTCAAGCTCGGGGACGGCCCCATGGAGGGGGCGGCCCTGTGGAAGAAGCTCGTGAAGGAGGCCGGTCAGTACGGCAAGGCCGGGAAGAAGGTCTCCCCGATCGACCTGATGGCCTCCTACGTGAAGGCGCACGGCGGCGCCAACGCGTGGAAGCAGGCCGGCGTGTTCGAGATCAACACCGTCACCGGTGAGCGCCGCTACGTCGGCCCCGGAACCTACCTGGGCGGCGGCAAGGCGCAGCAGGTGGACACGCGGGTGGATCTGACCGACCCGGACACCGCCCGCGCGGTGGCCACCCGCCTGTTCCAGGACATGATGGGCCGCGACCCCGGCGCCGGGGAGCTGGGCGCGTTCGCCTCCGCCCTGCACCAGGCGGAGCAGGCCAACCCGGTGGTGTCCACCACGACGACCCAGTACGACCTGGAGACCGGCCAGCCCGTCAGCTCCTCCACGCAGCAGTCCGGCGGTCTCACGGCTGAGGCGAGGGCGTACATCGGCGAGCAGCAGATCAAGAAGAAGAAGGAATACGGGGTCTTCCAGGCGGTGACCACCTACCAGAACGCGCTGGAGTCCCTGGTGTTCGGAGCACCGGAGTAGGCCATGGCGCGCGGTGAGGACATCGTCGAGACGCTGCGCTCGGCGCTGGGCGTTCAGTACGCCTGGGGCGGCTCCAGCCCGAACACGGGCTTCGACTGCTCGGGGCTGGTGTATTGGGCGTTCGGCAAGCACGGCATCACACTGCCGCGCACCACCTACAACATGATCAATGTGGGTGCGTCGGTGCCGGTGAACAAGCTTCGGCCGGGTGACCTGGTGTTCTTCGACACCGACCGGTCCCGTAAGGGTCCGGACCATGTGGGTGTCTACATCGGTGGCGGCAAGTTCATCCACTCCGCCCGCACCGGGCAGCCGGTGAAGATCAGTTCGCTGGCTGACGGCTACTACATGGACCGGTGGATGGGCGGGCGCCGGGTCTCCGGCGTGTCCGCCTCGCCGTCCTCCGGCGGAGGCTTCGCCGAAGAGGTGGCCCCCCGGCTCGATGCGCACGAGCTGGCCGAGACGTACGGCATGTCGTACTCGTTCTTCAAGTCGCAGCCCGAGCTGTGGAAGATGCTCAACCAAGCCGTTGAGAAGCAGTGGTCGCCGGAGAAGTTCCAGGCCGAGATCAAGAACAGCAAGTGGTGGAAGAAGAACAGCGAGACGGCCCGTCAGGCGCAGGTGCTCCAGAAGACGGACCCCGCCACCTACAAGGCGCAGATGGAGGCCGCCCGGGTGGCGGCCAAGCAGCTCGCGGTGAAGGCCGGCGCGATCCTCTCGGACAAGAACGTCGAGAAGCTGGCCAAGAACATGGTGCATTTCGGCTGGAACGACGCCCAGGTGCAGAACTTCCTGGGTCAGTACGTGAAGTTCACCTCGGAGCAGACCCTTGGCGGCATGGCCGGCGCCGCAGCGAAGGCGATCAAGGAGGAGGCGTACAAGTACGGCGTCTCCGTCACGGAACAGTCCGTGCTCAACAACGCCCAGTACCTGGTCCGCGGCCTGACGACCATGGAGAAGATCCAGGCGTCCATCCGTGAGCAGTCCATCGGCCTGTATCCGGCGTTCGCGGAGCAGATCAAGGCCGGGGCGTCGATCCAGGATCTGGCGCAGCCCTACGTCCAGATTCTGGCCGAGGAACTGGGTCTGCCCGAGACGGATGTCAACGTCTTCACCCCGAAGATCAAGGCCGCGCTCAACCGGGCGAACGAGAAGGGCGAGCCGGAGCCGATGTCCCTGCACGAGTTCACCATGCTCGTGCGCAACGACCCGCGGTGGCGCAAGACGCCCGGCGTGGCTGAGAAGACCATGAACATCGGCCGCCAGGTGCTGGCTGACATGGGCTTGGGGTTCTGAGATGGCTGACGCGGGCTTCGAGGCGTTCCTGTGGTCCATCACCATGCAGGAGTCCGGCGGCAACTACCGGGCCGTCGGCCCGCCCACGCCGTACGGGCGCGCGTACGGCCGCTACCAGGTGCTTGCGCCGAACGTGGGCCCGTGGACGGCGAAGTACTACGGCAAGCGGCTGACCCCGCAGCAGTTCCTGAACAACCCGGCCGCCCAGGACGCGGTGGTGCGGGGTGTGCTGGGCGGCTACTACCGCAAGTACGGCGCCCGTGGCGCCGCTGCCATGTGGTATTCGGGCCAGCCCAACCCGAACAAGACGTACGGCAACCCGCCCGTGTACCAGTACGTCAATTCGGTGGTCAGCCGGATGGGCAGCTACCGGGGCCAGAAGATCGGAGTGGGCGCAAGCGGCGGGGGCGGCTATACGAGCGGAGGGCCGGTCAAGGTGGCACTGAGCCGAGAGGAGCTGATGGAGCAGTACGGGCTGTCCGCTTCGCTGATCAATAGCTCGAAGGAGCTGCGCAGCCTGTTCAACAAGGCCGTGGCCGGGAGCTGGAGCGCCGCCCGTTTCCAGGCGGCGCTGAAGAATTCCAAGTGGTGGAAGAACCAGAGCAGCACGCTGCGGAAGTACCTCACCACGAAGTACACCGACCCGGCCACGTGGAAGCAACAGCAGTCCGCGGCCACGTACGCGGTCAACCAGCTCGCGGTGGCTGTCGGCCTGGGCAATCAGATCAAGGGCGGCAAGGCGTCCAAGCTGCTCAAGGATGCCGTCTACAAGAAGACGGCGCTCGGCTGGACCGACGCGCGGATCAAGGACTGGATGGGCACGAAGGTGTCCGTCCACTCCGGCGGCATGTGGGGTGAGGCCGGCGAAGCGTTCGACGAAATGCACGAGATCGCCTACCTCAACGGCATGAAGTACTCCACCTCTTGGTACGCGAAGCGGGCCAAGGACGTCGTCTCGGGCAAGACGACGATGCAGAACGTGGAGGAGACGATCCGCCGGCAGGCCGCGGCCCGCTACGCGCCGTACGCGGAGCAGATCCGCGCCGGGCAGAATGTTCTCGATCTTGCGGCCCCGTACATCAAGTCGGTGGCGCAGCTTCTGGAGCTGCCGGAGAGTGATGTGGACCTGAACGAGAAGCTGGTCTACAACGCGATGTCCGGCGGTCACGGCGGGGCGAACTTCCCCCTGTGGGAGTTCGAGAAGGCCGTCAAGAACGATCCGCGGTGGCGGAAGACGAACAACGCCCGTGAGTCCATGTTCACCGTGGCGCACAAGATCTTGCAGGACTTCGGGGTGAGCTACTGATGAGTACGCCGGTTGAGCAGAACGTCCCCGAAGAGTTCCGGGGCGAGATCGACATTCCCGTCCCGGACCAGGTGGACGCGGCGGCCCTGGCCAAGGCCGAGGCCGCCATGAAGAAGGAGAAGGCCAACGAAGCGAAGGTGGCCGCCCAGCTCAAGGCCACCAACACCAAGATCAAGTCGCTTCAGGGGCAGCTCAAGATCAAGGGGCTGTCGAAGTCGCGCAAGGCCAAGCTCACGGCCGAGCTGAAGACCTACCAGGCACGGGCCAAGTCGCAGGCGTCGCAGCAGAAGAAGTCCCAGGCGAAGCAGACGACCTATCAGCAGGACATCTACGAGGCCAAGGGCCAGTACGACAAGCTGTTGTGGGGTGAGCAGCGCGATGCGTACATGGCGCTGACGTCCCTGTTCAAGAGCTACGGCCTGGAGGGCCTGGCGAAGAAGATCTTCGACTATGTCAAGCTCGGCTTCGGCGCCGACACCATCGCCATCCATCTTCAGGACACCAAGGAGTACAAGGCTCGTTTCGCCGCGAACGAGGCAAGGGCGAAGGCCGGTCTGCCGGTGCTGAGCCCGGCGGACTACCTGGCCACGGAGCAGGCGTACCGGCAGATCCTGTCTGCGGCCGGGCTGCCCAAGGGCTTCTACGACAATCCCGCCGATTTCACCCGGTGGATTGCCGACGACGTCTCGCCGACCGAGATCAAGTCGCGGGTGGACATGGCGGTGGCCGCCACCAGCCAGGCCAACCCCGAGTACAAGCGGGCCCTGTGGCAGATGTACGGCATTGGTGAGGCCGACCTTGCCGCGTACTTCCTGGACCGGAAGAAGGCGGAGCCGATCCTGAAGAAGCAGGCCGCCGCGGGCGCCATCGGCGCAGCCGCCATCCGCCGGGGCTTCGCGGCGAACGTGCTGGACCTGGAGGGCTACGCCACGCTCGGGATCACGCCGGAGGAGGCCGAGGAGGCGTACGCCCGGATCTCCGAGGGCTTCGAAGCCATGCTGGGCATCGCCGGCCGGTACGGGTCCACCTGGTCCCAGCGCGAGGCCGAACAGGAGATCTTCACGCCGGGTGCTGCCGCGTCGGTGGGCGGCGAGTCCGCGGCCGAGAAGGGCAAGCGCCTGAAGTCCCAGGAACGCGCACTGTTCGCCGGTGGCCGTGGGGCCACCGTGCAGGGCCTCAACGCGGGGTATTCTCAGACGTAATGCGTCGCCCAGCGCGCAGACTGCCTCAGCCCCCGTCGCTCAGCGCGGGGGCTTTGTGCTGTCCATGAGCGTTCCCGCCTTGCGCAGAACGGCCACAGAGCCGGCCAGGAGGCCGCCCGAGATCAGCAGTTCAAAGACGTCCCAGCCGTGCATGTAGGCGCTGCGTGCGGCCACGCAGGCGAGGGCGAAGAGGAGCAGCCCGACCAGGAAGAGCACGTTTCTCATGGCCGTGTTGTAGCAGCGGGGCACCCTGGGCGCCACCGACTCGCAGATGTGAACATGTTCGGTTTACAGTCGTGCACTGACGGATCGGCCGGCCCCGTCCCGAGCAAGCCCGGTAGCCGTGGAGCGCGAACCCCTTCCCCGGGGGGTGAGCAGGCCGCGCAAGGGATGAATGGGAGTACGCGCATGAGCGAATACAGCTTCGGCGACTTCGACCCCGACGACCTGTCGGGAGCTGGAGAGCAGCAGTCCGTGCAGCAGGGCCCCAAGTGGTTCCGCGAGTACATGGACAAGGTCTCTGAACAGCTGAAGGCCATTCAGGCGGAGAACGAGCGGCTGAAGGCCGAGAAGAAGCAGCAGGCCGTGGCTGAAGCGCTCAGGGCGAAGGGCTACGCACCGCAGGCCGCGAGCCTGTTCCAGGGCGAGCCCGACAAGCTGGACGAGTGGCTGACGGCGAATGGCGCCGCCCTGGCCAAGCTCACCCCCGAGGGGGGCGAGCAGCCGGGCGAGCCGGCCCCGCAGGGCCCGCCCCCGTCCACCGTTCCGGCTGACGGTCAGGAGCAGATGCAGCGCATGCAGGAGCAGGGCACGCAGGGCGTGGCCCCTCCGCAGGGCACGGACAACGAGCTGGCGCAGGCCCTGAAGGCCGCACCCAGCTACGAAGACTTCGCCAAGCTGATGCAGGCTCACGGCAACCCCTACGACTGGGGCACTGGCGCCGCCTCCTGACCTCTCCCTGTCCCTACGGCACCCCACTGGGGGGTGAGAGGCCATGGCTAACGCGTACACCGACACTTCAGCGATGTCCAACGCGGTACAGACCGCGTACGACAAGACTTTCGAATTCGCGCTTCGATCGCAGCCCATGTTCCGGGCTGTCGCCGACAAGCGCCCCGTGAATCAGACCGGCCCCGGCGGCTCCATCGTCCTGGAGCGCTTCCAGGACCTGGCGGTGGCCACCTCCGCCCTGACGGAGACCACTGACCCGGACTCCGTGGCCCTGGGCAACCCCACCACGGTCACCATCACGCTCAACGAGTACGGCAACCCGGTGCTGCGCACCCGGAAGCTGTTCCTGTACTCGCTGACGGACGTTGACCCGGCGATCGCGAACATCGTCGCCTACAACATGGCCGACTCGGTGGACACGATCGTGCAGACCGAGCTGCGCTCGGGCACGAACGTGATTCAGCGCAAGGCGGGCACCGTCTCGTACGTCACCAACGGCACCGTGTCCACCCCGGCGGCCACGACCATGGTGACCACGGACACCTTCAACAGCGCGATTGCCCGCCTGGCGACGGCGAAGCTCCGCGCGAACAAGGCCGTGCCGCGTAAGGGCTCGCTGTACTGGTGCGCCATCCACCCGGAGGTCTCCCACGACCTGCGGGCGGAGACCGGTCAGGCGGCCTGGCGTGACCCGCACAACTACAGCGCGGCCGGGAACATCTGGGCCGGTGAGATCGGCGCGTACGAGGGCGCCTTCTACATCGAGTCCCCGCGTTGCTTCAACGCCGTGGACGCCGGTACCGGTGACAACACGGTGCGTCGTTTCCGTACGTACTACGCGGGCCAGCAGGCCCTGGCGGAGGCCGTGGCGGACGAGTTCCACATCGTGGCCGGTCCCATCGTGGACAAGCTTGCGCGGTTCCGGCCTCTGGGCTGGTACGGAGTGGCCGGCTGGAAGATTTACAGGAACGAGGCGCTGATCCGCGCCGAGACGACCTCTTCCATCAACTTCGCGTAAGGGACTGTGTGATGGCTCAGCACCTTCGCGAAGGTTCCCAGGTCTCTGTGACCTACGAGAACTCGCCTGGGAACTACAGCACCACCGGCACGGCTACGGTCACGAACCTCACGGATGCGTACATCGAGGCGGAGGTCTCCTCGACGAAGTACGCGTTCCCGTGGAGTCATGTCGCGCTCATTCAGATCACGACGGACTGACCATGGCTACCTGGACGTTCCGGCCCCCCACAGTCGATGAGGGGCCGGCGTCCTGGGACGACCCGCTTTTCCTGCGCGTCAAGTTGGCCCGCGGCATCTCGATCCAGGAGCTGCCGCAGGGCACGTATCGCGCCCTGCGGTTCCCCACCCAGGACGAGATCGCCGCTGCGGTCACCTTCTACATGGGTGGCCATGAGTACGAGGTGGACGACGCCACGAAGACGGCGCTGATCAACGCCGGTGTGGGCGTCACCTCAGCCAACTTCTCCTTGCCTGCCGGCACCTACGGGGCCGGCGGCTACGGCGACGGGCCGTACGGAGGCGTGTGATGGTCACGAAGCCGGAACTCGGGTCCGAGGGGTGGGGAGAAGTCCTCAACGCCGCCCTGGACGAGCTTCAGGCGGCCGTGGACGCCAAGCTGCCGCTCACGGGCGGCACCTTGAGTGATGCCCTGGCCGTCCAGGGCCCCCTGGCCGTCACCGGGACGCTCACGGCGGACGACGCCCTCACGGTCAGCGGGGCCGTGGCCACGTTCGCGGGCCTCACCAGCACCCGCGCCAGCGCCAATGACACGGCGCTGGCCACGCGGGTGTCCGGGGACAGCGTGGACCGCCTCCAGGTCCAGGCGGACGGCGATCTGTTCTTCTCCAGCGGTTCGGCGAGCGCGGACACCTCGCTGCGCCGCGCCTCCACGGCACAGCTACGCATCACACCGACCGCGAATGCGGCGGCGTCCAGCTCTGTCGGCGGCGCTCTGAACGTCACCAACACGTCCAGCACCGGCGCGGGCATCGTCGTCTACTCCGAACAGGCGGCCCCGAGCGGCCACCTGATCGTGAGCCGGGTGAATTCCGCGACGTTCAATCAGGCGGCGATCTACGCGGAGTACACCGGCACCTCGCATGCGGTCTCGATCAACCACCAGGGCACGGGCTCCGCCAGCTCCGCCCTGAACGTGGCGAGCAACAACACCGCCCACAGTGCGCTGGGCGTGAGCGGCCAGGAGACCGGCCGCGGCACCATCAAGGTCACGCACACCGGCACCGGGACGGACGCCAACGCGTCCGCCCTGTCCATCGACCTGGCAGGCACCGGCACGGCCGCCCAGGGAATCTTCCTCACCTCCACCTCGGGCGGCACCACGGGCCCGCTGCTGCACCTGCGCAACGGCGGCACGGGCGCCCTGGTCGAAGTGGCCGCCAACGGCCACCTGAAGTTCGGCTCGGGCACCGGCGCCACCGATGCCGAGATGTACCGCAGCGGCGCGGGCGCCATCGAAACGCCCGGCTTCTTCGCCATGGGCTCGGGCCAGTCCGGTGGCCAGTTCTCCATCTTCGGCAACCAGCCCAACGCCCTGCGCCTGGGCACCGGCAATGCCGGTATCGCCATCTCCGAGGGCGGCACGGCACCCCGCATGGGCGTGGCCACACTCACGGCCGGAACGGTCACCGTGAACAACACCTCCGTGACGGCGAATACGAGGATCTTCCTCACATGCCAGACCCCGGGCGGCACGCCCGGATTCCTGCGGGTGTCGGCACGCACCGCCGGCGCCGGCTTCACCATCACCTCCAGCTCCGGCACCGACACGTCCACCGTCGGCTGGCTGCTGCTGGAACCCGCGTAAGGAGCGGTCATGGCCGGATACGGCTACAGCCAGGAATACGAGAAGGTCTGCCCCAAGGGCGACGGCGGCACCAGCACCGTGACCAACCAGGACGAGCGGATGATCCTGGAGGCCACCACGCAGGGCTGCGCCGTGCGTGCCGAGGGCATGCAGGAGCCGGGACGCCACTGATGTGCCGCACCGGCTGCCCGACCCAGGACCACCGCACGTGGGGCGAGTGCGCCCGTGCGGCGAATCTGCGTGTGGCGTACTGCGGCATCGGCGGAGGCGACGCCACCGAACAGAAGAAGTGGGACCAGGAGCTGGCCATGTACCGCTCTGCGCGGGCGCAGGGCATTCAGCCCGACGGCACCAAGGCCCACCAGATCGAGGCCGCCCTGCGGGCCTCGGACGCCGCCGGCGCGGCCTACGGCCGCGACTTCTCGGCGGCTGCTCCCCTGCCCGCCGGAGTAGAGGCGATGTGAGATGACCACCTTCGATCAGCTCGTCAACGAGGTGCGCCAGCAGCTTCTGGGCTACTCCATGAACCAGGAGTCGGTCAGTGAGCTGGCCGTGGCCATGTCGGACACGGACACCACTTTCACGTGCGATCCCGGCACGGTGCAGAACCTCTCCCGCGGCCTGGTGGAGATCGACGACGAACTGATCCTGGTCAAGGCGTACGACGCCCAGTCGGGCGTGGTCTCCGTGATGGGCCTGGGCAACGGGCGCGGCTACGAGGGCACCACACCGGCCGCGCACGACCAGCACGCCATAGTGACCTCCAACCCCGCCTTCCCCAGGGCGAGGATCAAGAAGGCGATCAATGACACGATCCGGGGCCTGTACCCGGATCTGGTCGTCTTCGACTCCACGGAGATCACCAAATTGGCCCCGGTGGTCGAATACGAGCTGCCCGCGGACGTGGACGACGTCTGGTACCTGGTCGGCCAGACCATCGGCCCGTCCCAGGCCGCCACGCCCATGCCGAACTGGCGCTACAACCCCGAGGCGCGCACCTCCGTGTTCCCGTCGGGCAAGTCCATTCAGATCTTCGACTTCGTCACCCCGGGCCAGCCGATCAAGGTGGTGTACGTCAAGCAGCCCTCCACACTGTCCGCGGGCACGGACGACTTCACCCTGACCGGCTATCCCGAGCGGTGCACGGACCTGGTGGTCTACGGCGCGTGCAAGCGCCTGGTCCCGGCCCTTGAGGCCGCACGGCTCCAGCTCCAGTCCGTGGAGACCACCGAGCGGGCCCCGCTCGTGCCGCCCACCAGCGCCACGAAGACAGCGCAGCTCTTCGCCTCGCTGTACGCGGAGCGCCTGGAGCAGGAGAAGGCGATCCAGCGCGCGGAGATCCCCAACTACGCCTACTTCCAGGGGTCGTGATGGCCAACGCCTACAACTACTCGAACACGGCGATCCAGACGACGCTGACCGGCAGCATCTCCGGCGCGGCCACGACCATGACCGTGGACGCCACCACCGGTTTCCCCGGCTCCACGCCGTACGTCCTGGCCGTGGACTACGGGGCGGCCACGGAGGAGCTGGTGAAGGTCACCGGCGTGGCCGGGACCTCGCTGACCATCGAACGCGGTTTCGGCGGCACCTCCGCCCAGAGCCACAGTCTCGGGGCCGTGGTGCGGCATGTGGTCAACGCCGTGGACCTGACGGACTTCCGCACCCATGAGGCCGCCACGACGGACGTGCACGGCGTCACCGGCGCCCTGGTGGGCGCCACGTCCACGCAGACACTGACGAACAAGACGCTCACCGCCCCGGTGATCAACGGTGCCGCCCTCAGCGGCACCCTCTCCGGCACGCCCACGTTCTCCGGCGCGGTGTCCCTGTCCGGGGGCGGCGCTCTGACGGGCACCTTCACGGGCTCGCCCACCTTCTCCGGGAACCCCACGTTCTCCGGCAACCCCACCTTCTCGGCGAACACCACGTTCTCCGGCACCACCACGTCCATGACGGTGACCGGCGAAATCGTGCACCAGAACCTGTTCCGCGGCACCCGCACCGTGGCCACTGACTCGCAGTGGGAGACCCGGCAGGCCGGCGACTCCGCCGCCCGCATGTTCATCCAGGCCGACGGCCGCCACTGGTGGGGCTCCGGCGCCGGAACGGTGGACACCAACCTGTACAGGGCCGGCGCCAACGTGCTGCGCACCGATGACGACTTCTACGTCAACGGCGGCCTGACCGTGGTGGGCGGGCCCACCTGGACCACCTACACCCCCACCGTCGGCAACGCCGGCGGCGCCACCTACAGCAACAGGGCCGGCTACTACTGGAAGATCGGCAAGCTCGTCTTCCTGACCATCTACATCTCGGTCTCCGGAGCGGGCTCCGGCACTGACACGCTCACCATCTCCGCCCCGAGCAACATCGACCGCAGCATCCGCCAGGTGATGCCGGTGAACATCGAGGGGCCGACGCCGGCCGTCGGCGCGGCCACCCTGATGACGTTCCTGGGCGGCTCCGGCAACGTCTTCGACCGCATCCGCCTGTACGACGGCGGCAGCATGGACGGCTCCGACCTGCAAGTGGGCACCCTGATCACCATTCAGGGCTGGTACCGGGAGGAGTAGATGGCCGGCATCGTCAGCCGTATACCGTTCGCCCTCTCCGGGCGGACGACGGCCGCGGCCACGACCTTCGGCCTGGACGGGGTGCAGTACCACTTCGCGCTGGGCGGCATGCCCTGGCTGTCGGCCATCAACGACGAACGCCGCATGACCCGCTCCGGCGCGCCGGTGCGCAAGGAGCAGGTGGACCAGCAGACCATCCCTGGTGAGCAGTCTCTTGCGTCCTGGTGGCTGCGCTCTCAGTCGTCGTTCATCGGCGGCGCCGGCGTCCTGTACCAGGACCCGTCCAACGACAACCAGTACGCCATCCGTTTCCACGAGTCGGTGGGCGTCAACCCGTGGGTGAACGGCCGCCTGACGCTGCTGCGCACCACGGCGCTGCGCGTGGCCGACGGCACCGCCAACCCCCACCACGTGGTGGGCTGGAACGACGGCACGGACCGCTTCTGGTCGGCCGTAGGCACCGCCCTGAAGAGCGATGACGGCACGACCACCACGACGATCACGTGGGGCGGAGCGAACACCATCCGCTCCCTGACGAGCGACGGCACGAACTACTACGCGGCCGATGACGTCGGGATCTACTCCGGCGCGGGCAACAGCGCCGGGGCGAAGCTGTGGGACACCGGCTCGGTGAACGTGGTCATCGCGTGGGTGAAGGGCCGCCTGATGGCGGCCATCGACAACAAGGTGTACGAGCTGGTGGGCGGGACTCCGCCCGCCCTGCCCACGGCGAAGTTCACGCACCTCAACCCTGCCTTCACCTTCACCTGCTTTGCCGAGGGCACCAACGCCATCTACGCGGCCGGGAACGCCGGCAGCCAGGGCGAGATCCTGAAGTTCGGCCTGGACACCTCCGGCTCGGTACCCACGCTGTCCTCCGGCGGCATCCTTGCCGCCCAGCTCCCCCGCGGGGAGATCGTGCACGCCCTGACCACCTACCTGGGCGCGTTCGTCGGCATCGGCACCAACCGCGGCTTCCGCGTGGGCCAGATAGACGACAACGGTGACATCCAGTACGGGCCGCTGCTGATCGAGAACAGCAGCGGTGTCAAGGCCATCGCGGCCTACGATCGATTCTTCTTCGTCGCCGCGACGAACGGCATCGAGGGCAGCTCGGGCCTGTACCGGGTGGACCTGGGCCAGCCTCTCCAGGGCGGGGACATCTCCCCCTCGGTGCGCTTCGCCTACGCCACGGACCTGCAAGCGCATGTCGCGGGCGAGGTCACCGGCGTGACCAACTTCGGCAACAGTGACCGCATGGTCCTGGCCGTGGCCGGCCAGGGCGCCTATCTCGAGTCCGCCTCCACGCTCGAGCCCTCCGGCTACCTGACCACGGGCCGGGTCCGCTTCAACACGCTCGAACCGAAGATCTTCAAGTTCGCCACCGTGCGCACGCCCAGCCCCCTGTGGGGCTCTGTGGGCGTGGCGGTGCTCGATCCGGGCGGTGGCGAGACCTCGATCCTTACCGTGTCGCAGGGCGGCTCCACGACGATCGAGAACGTGGTCATGCCCGCCCCGTCGTCGGCCACGGAGTGGGTGCAGCTCAAGCTGACGCTCATGCGCTCGGGCACCGACACCACCAAGGGTGGTGAGGTCAACGCCTGGCAGCTCAAGGCCATGCCCGGCGCCGTGCGCCAGCGCATCATCACCGTGCCCCTGGCCTGCTGGGACTTCGAGACCACGCAGTCCGGCCAGCGCGTCGGCTACGAGGGGCGCACCTTTGACCGCCTGGCGGCCTTTGAGCAGATCTTCGCCCGCGGTGACGCGGTGGCCTGGCAGGACTTGCGCAACGGCACATCGGACCTGGTGGTCATCGACGACTACCGGTTCGAGCAGGCGGCTCAGCCGGGCGCGAACCAGTCCGTGTACGGCGGGGTGTTGTGGGTGGAGCTTCGGACGATCGCGGACGTGGTGGTGTGATGACGAACTGGCCCCCTGACCGGGTGATCATCGCCCCCGCCAACGAGGGCGAGAGAGAGGCCGTGAGGACCGCACAGCGGGCTCTGAACCTCGATGTGACCGGGGCGATGGACGACGCCACGAAAGCGGCTCTGCGGGGCGTGCAGAAGCTCTTCCGCCTCCCGGTGACAGGCGTCCTGGACAGGGCCACGGCCGAGGTCCTGGACAGGCTGAAGCACCCGTCTTTGAGGGAGGACGAATGAGCGACCGACTGATGCAGGTGATCGTCTTCGCCATCTGCGTGGCCGGCTATGTGGGCCTCGCCATCGGCGGCGAGCCGACGGCCGAATACGTGACCCTGATCGGCCCTGTGCTGGCCGTGGTGATCCTCCAGGGCCGCCTGGGCAAGCAGGACGAAGTCCTGCACGAGATCCACGAGAACACCAACGGTGTACTGACCAAGCGCATCGAGGAAGCCGTACGCAAGGCGGTCGGGAAGGGATCAGTCACGGACTGACCCATCTGTCAGTGGCGTCCGGTATCGTCGAAGACGGCAGCAGTTGCCCGCAAGGTCCCCTGCGGGCAAACAAAAGAGCCCACCCCCGAAGGGGTGGGCTCTTTGCTGTCCCGAGGAGAGGTGCCCGGGTGATGAAGCCGGGAGGCCGGGACGGCCTCCACATGCTACGCCGGGCGGGTGACGTCCTCGACGGCCACGGACACCTGCCGCTGGTAGCGGCGCAGCCTGGTGGCCGTGCAGCGGATGACGAAGACCTCGCTCTCTCCGTCCTCGATCAGGGCACGGGCCGCCCTGTCGGCCTGCTCCAGGTTGGGATACTCCTTCGCCGTCCTGTCCGGATCGGTGATGAAGAACTCGCGGTCAGCCATTGTCCTGTTCCTCCGACGGCATCAGCTCCCACTCGCCCTTGCGGTCCTCGGGCAGCTCCGGCGGCACCATGGCCGCCCACCCGTTGCCCGGTGGCGCCGGGTGGGCCATCTTGGTCATCTCCAGGGCCAGGCCCGGCGTGCGCTCCGGCAGGGGCGCCTTGGGGCCCTGGCTCTCGATGAAGGCCACAATCTGCTTCATCTTGGACATCAGCTCGTCCTGCGTGTCCTCCGGCCGCAGGGTCCAGATGGCCTCCATCGTCTCGTCCGCCCAACTGAAGCGGACGGCTCCCTTACTGGTCAGCCTCAGCGGCATGGCTCTCCTCACTGATGATCGGCAGCACCTTGACGATCCCGGAGACCGGGCCCCAGTGGTGCTGGATGACCAGGGCCCCGTCCACGGCCGTCACCGTGGCGTCACCGGGGACGGCGAGCTGGTACAGGTGGCCCTGCACGGAGTAGTTCACGGCGAACGGTGGCCGCCTCGGCGGCTGGGGCGGGGGCGGTTCCGACGGGGCGCTGTCCTCCGGTGCCTCCCCTTCCTCCTCCGGCGTCAGCGGGGGCTCTCCCGGGCCGTAGGCCCGCTGCACGCAGCTACCGCTGTACGTGTGCCCCTCGGAGCAAGCCGGGGGACACTGGGGCTCTTTGGTGCGCGGGTCACCGCATGCTTCGTCCGGCCCGCACGTGCAGGGCTTGGTCCGGGGGTCGTCCTGGTGGTATTGCGTGCAGGCGCACGACGGATGCGAGCAGTGCGTATCCTGCGAGCCCTCCCGCTCATGGCGGAAGCGGATGTGCCCGCAGATGCAGCGGTCATCCTTCGATGAGTCGTCGGAGCCCACCGGCTCCCTCCTTTACGTACAGAGCATTGGCGTCCATGCCTCGCGGGAAGCGCAATGGACGGGCCTTGACCTCGCGGGACAGAAGGCTGTTGAACTTGGACCCCGCCTTGTCGCCGTCCCCGGCGCTGTAGATGACCTCGAAGTCCTCCAGGCAGCGGGCGAAATGCTTCTGCCAGGCGTCCACGCCGGGCACGCCCACGGCCGGGATGCCGGCCAGAGAGAAGGACATGGCGTCGATCTCGCCCTCACACACGACGATGAAGGGCGAGTCCTTCTTCAGATCCAGGACGTTGTAGAGGTTGGTCCCCGCCCCGTCGGCGGACAGGTACTTGGGGCAGTCCACGGCCTTGCAGTCGTGCGGCTGGAGGCAGCGGAAACGCATGTTCACGACCCCCGCAGGGGTCAGGTACGGGATCGCCAGGCGTCCCTGGTACTGCTCATGGCCGACCAGCGGGCGCCTCACGACGCCCAGGCGGAACGTATCGAGTGCGCCGCCCAGCCCCCGGCTCGTCAGATAGCCCTGGGCGGCGGTATCGGCCGCGAGATCGGCTCGGTAGGTCGTGGCCGCCTGCTCGAAGAATCTCCTCTGCTCGGCGGAGAGCGTCTGCAAAGTCGCACCCCTCCATCAACTTGACGAGCTTTACGGCGTCGCCCGAGGCGCCGCAGGCGAAGCAGTGGAACAGGCCCTTCTGCACGGAGACGGACATGGAGGCCCGGCGCTCGCCGTGGACGGGGCAGCACACCATCTCGTTGCCCCACCGCCCCTCATGGAGGTCTACGCCGTAGTGGGCGAGGATCGGCGCAAGCGGCATCAGTACCCGTTGGCCTTCAAGAGCGTGGCGGCGAGCAGAAGATCCATACGCACCCATACACACCCGTCCTTCGTCACGGCCTGCTCTCCGCCCCAGCGGAGCACGGAAGGGATCTGATCCGCGGGAACGTACGCGTCCCACTGGCCGACGGCCTTGTACGCCCGCTTCACCACCAGCACGCAGGCGGACACGCCGGCGTTGGCCAACTCCGCGTACGTCTCGCGCTGCCACTTGGCCAGCTCCAGGCGGCTGGCCGCCTTCACCTCCACGACCACGCCGGGTATCCCGGCGACGTCGCCCTTGTCCTTGTTGCCGGACAGGGCCCGCCGCTCAGCGGCGGGCCACCAGATCTTCAGAAAGTTCACAACCTCGCGCTCGGCGGCCGTGCCCTTCTTCTTGGACGCGGTCATGCACACCGCTCCAGATGCCTCAACGCCCCTTGCAGAGCCGTGGCGTGCGAGACGCAGGGGTAGCTGTTGTACGGCGTGGACGCCGGACGCCAGACACAGGGGTGCTCCCAGTACCACCAGACGCCCTGCTTGTAGATCCGGACCTTGGCCAGCGGCAGGTCATGCGGCAGGCCCGTGTGTGTGTCGGTCATGGACGAACTCCTGCACCGGGATGCCCGCTTCGCGGGCCAGTTCCATCGTCATCTGTGTCCCGCTGCCGCCGGGCAGCGGGAACGCCAGCACAAGGTCAGCACCCTTGCTGACCATCTCCTTGTTGCGGATAGGCCCGGCCTTCTTGCCGTACTGCTCCCAGTCGGCCGGATAGCGGACCTCGATGCAGCCGAGGTCTTCGCCGGCCGTCTCGTACCAGTGGTGGGCGGCAGCGTCCGCGCCGGTGGCGCAGGCGCCGTGCACGAGCACGAACGGGCCGTGCTGTAGGTAGAGCTTGTTCAGCTCGTGGGCGACCCTCACCGGGTCCGGCCACGCACGACTTCCGGTGACAATGACACGCATCGGAAGTCCTCCTCGATCATGTCGCAGCCCCGCCGTTTGCAGCGGCGGGACCTGTACTCGTAGACCCCCATCTCGCCGTCCGGGCATTCCTCGTACTCGGTGCTCCACTCGCTCCAGCGGTGGAAGTAGCGGCAGGTCATGCGGCCTCCGTGAAGCATCCGCACCCGCCGATGTCGTCGGCGTCCACATCGGCCTCCTGGGCCTCGATGCGTTCCCTGAACGCCTTGAGAGTCAACGGCTTGAGCGTTCCGCCCCGGCGATCTCGCAGGATCGAGACGTCCTTGCCGAGCTTCTGGCGCAGTCGCTCCTCTCGCGCTTCCGCGTAGGCGTAGCGCTCAGGGAAGACCTTCAGGAGATGGGCCCACTGGCCCTGCCCCGCTCTGACGCAGGCTCCCCCGCAATTCGCATGGCTGAAGCCAAGGTCATACATCCTGGTGGGCTCCAGGCCAGCCCTGCGGGCCTCCTCGATCCAGAAGTCTTTGTCTCGGTAGGGCGGTTCAGTCAATGGATACTCAACAGGCCAGGGCGCCCAGCCAGCCCGGTTCGCCGGGATGCGGTGGGTCTCTGTCCAGTCAATGCCGATGTAAAGGGTGGCGTCCTCCGGAGTGGTGTTGTCGGCGACCCAGCGTCGTGCGGGTGCCTGCTTGAGCAGCTTCGAGCAGGGGGCCAGGCGGGTGTTCCCTAGATAGCGTTCGTCTTCAAAGACGTCCCAGGGGTCCCGCTCCCGCGGATCTGCCACGCGTACGACCTGGCCGCCCAGCTTGGCGGCGGCCTCCTCGTTGAAGCGGTAGAGGTCTTCGTCTTCCGCGTTGGTGTCCGCAAACAAGAACGTCACGGCATCTGGGCCGTGACGTTCAACGATGATGCGGGCCGTTGCCCACGATGTGATCCCGCCGGACCACATGACTATGTGTCTCAACCCCAGTCCTCCTCTCCTGCGCTCCAGCCCCCGTAGGCGGGGGTCTGGGGCACGTAGTCCCCGACGTAGGACGTCTCCGCGTTCAGCGTCATGGGGATACGGATCTCGGCATCCGCCGATGCCTTGGCGTGTCGGTTCTTCACCGGCGCGGCGTACAGGCCGCCTGAGTTGTCCATGCCGACGGTGACGATCAGCTCGGGAATGGCGGCGACCTTGCCATGGATGTCCGAACGGCGCGGACACGGCCGCTTGGTGTTCGGCGAGTCGGAGCAGTGGTGCACCAGCCACAGATGCGTCCCGGTCTCCCGGGCAATGACCTTCGCCTGGCGCATCAGGTCCCGCAGAGACGCCCACTCGTCCCCGGCGTCGTGCCCGACGTCGGAGGCAATGTCGATCACCGTCTGGTCCGGGTAGCGCCCCTCCGTCTCGTGGTAGGCGTACAGCCCCAGCCAGATGTCATCCATGGTCGGATCGGGACGGAAGTCCCAGCGGATGAAGTCGTACTGAGCCAGCAGCCGGGCGCACTTGTCCGGCTCCGTCCTCAGCCACTCCTCGGTGACCGACGTCGGCGTACCCGTCGCCCTCGCCAGCAGGCGAGAGCTGATCGTGTCCTGATCGGAGTCCGTGGAGAACGCGAGCGTGGACACGCCCATGTTGACCACGGCGTTGAGCATGATCCGTGTCTTGTGGGTGCCGGGGACCCCGGCGAGCATCGACACCGACGCCCGCCGGGGCCGTATCCCGTGCGCTGCCCACGAAGCGAAAGCGGGCGGCAACGGCTCCTTGCCGCTGGCCGCCCGCTTCACCGACCGTGAGAGCGTGAGCACGGGACCCTACGCAGGCACGGGGTTGAACTGGCTGAAGGCGCCCGCGTACTGCGGGTCCACGTACCAGCTCTTGTCCGCCTTGTTGAACGACACCTGCCCGCCCTCGGACGGGCGGCCCTTGCGCAGTTGGTACTGCGCCACGATGCCGTCAAAGGTGCTCTTCTGCTTGAACGGGACGTTCAGCCGGTACCAGCCGGCCTGAGAGAACTCAGCCGCGTTGTTGTGCGCCGCCGGAGCGGGCGGCGGAGGAGGGGGCACCGGCGGGCCCTGGTAGCCCGGCGCCTGCGGCACGCTCACGTTCGGCCCGAACGGGGGCGGCGTGGGCGCCTGCGGGGCCGCCGGCGGGCCCTGGACGGGCGTGGCTCCCAGACCGTTCCCGAGGGCCGCACCGGCCTTGAACGCGGACCACGCGCGGCCGATGGCCGCGCCCACGGCGGCGTCCTCCAGTTCCTCGGAGGCCGCCTTGATCTCCTCCCCAGTGTTCGCCCGGATCACCAGCATCGGGCCCTGGGCGTTCATCGAGATGGTGTAGCGGTGGTTGTGGGGGTTCGCCGGAAACTCCGGGTAGGTGGCCTGCGGCTCGTCCCAGCCCTCGGCCTCAACATCAACATCAACAGAGTCAGGGGTGTCGGTCACACGGCCTCTTTCATCAGGTTGAAGATGTGCTCGTACGCCACGTACGCCTGCTGCGGCATGGCGCCGTTGCCGATCTTGTGGAGTTGCTGGGCCCGATCCAGGCCCGGGACCCCGGTGACATGGCCGGGTACGCCCATCAGCCACTCAGCAAAAGGGGCCGCCAATCGGCGGCCTCCTCGGGGTCCAATCTCTGTGGGAGCGGGGGCGGGAACCCCGCTCAGTTTTTCCCATCTACGGATAGCGGGCAGGTACTCCCCCCACCATTCGGCAGGTGAGTAACTGCCGTCCGAAGGTTCATCCCGCCCTTCCGGTTCGGGCTCGTCCCCGGCCCTCCCCTCCCGTCCGCCGCCGTGGGCGTGGGGAAGAAGGAAGGAGACTTCGTCGTCAAGGGTCGGTCCGTGCCCCCCCCTCGCCTCTTGTCCGGGTGCTGCGCTGCCCCGTTCGTCCCGAGCTGGGCCGTAGGGGTCTTCAGCAGCAGGACGACTTCCCCCAGCGGGCGGCCCCTGGTGCCCAGCGTCAGCGTCCCGGGCTTCCAGTCTCGGGCGATCGGGGTCGGCAGAAGGTTGACCACCATCCCCGGCAGAGCGTCGTACTTCCCCTTGCTGCTGCGTTGGTTCGGCCCTCCATGGGGGCCGTCGGACGCCTTCGGCGTGGGGAACGGCAATACCGAACCACCGGTAGCGGATGTGGGCGGCTCCCACGTCGGAAGCTCGAAGAGTCGTCCACCAGAGGTCATACCCGACGCTGGCCAGGTCTTCAGCGACGACGTCGAGGCCCCGCGAGCGGATCGCCGCAACGTTCTCCAGGAACGCGTAGCGAGGTCGAATATCGCGTACGGCCCGGCAGACGTCTTTCCAGATCTTGGACTTGCTGCCATTGATCCCCTCTCTGCCTCCGGCGTTGGAGATGTCCTGACAACTGAAGCCGGCGGTGATGATGTCCACCTCGCCGGCCAGTTGCGTGAAGTCGTACGTGGTGATGTCCCCGAGGTTGGGCACCTCGGGCCAGTGGTGCGCGAGCACAAGAGAGGCCGCTTCGTCGTTCTCCGCGACGTAAGCGACCTTGTCACCGGTCAGGGCCTCCACGGCCATGTCCAGCCCTCCATAGCCCGTGCAGAGGCTAAGAATCGGCATCGTCCTCCCGAGGCTCGTTGCGGATGCAGTCGGGCTCGTGGCCGCACTGCTCGCAGCAGGCGCCACAGTCACAGTCAGGCAGCACGCTTCGTACGCCCGCGGCAGTGGCCCAGGTGCACCACCAGGGCCCCGCCCCCGTTGGGCAGCGCACGGCCGCAGCCCATGGGGCACATGCCGGTGGTGCGCTGCACGCCGCGCTTCTTCAGCTCTGCGGCCATGGCCTTGTCCTTGGCACTCCTGTCGGCCATGAGTCCTCCTCAGAAGGGAATGGGGTAGCCCGGCGACGCCGGGTCGTAGAGGTGGGCCAGCGGCCCGTTCTGGGCGTGGCAGGCGGCCTTCACGTCGCACAGGAAGCAGTCCGAGGTGTCGGCCGGGAAGTTCCCGGCAGCCATGTAGCCCTGGATCTGCCGCCACGCCTCGCCGTAGACGGCGCCCACGGCCTGAGGCGTCACGCCGGACAGGTCGAAGGGCGCGCCGAGCGTGCCCCTGCGGTTCATGAAGGCCGCGCCCAGGTCCGCCTGGACGTCGTACTTGGCCTTCAGCAGGGCCGCGTACGTCTCGAACTGGGCCGGCGTCTTGGGCGGCCTCTTGCTCGTCTTCAGATCGACGATCACGAGCCGCTTGAGCACCGGGTCCCAGAAGACCCGGTCAAGGTACGCCTTGATCTCGACGTCGCAGCCGGGCAGCTTGCCCGACACATCCAGCTCGATGGCGGGGAACCCGTCGGGTGTCGTCCAGATCTCCCACGGGCTACGCTCGCGCCAGTCCACGTACGCCTGCACGAATTGCAGGCCCATGCGGCGCCAGACCTCGATGGGCTCGGTGGCGGCCTGGCGCCACAGATTCTCGTTCTCCTCCCTTTCTCGGGCCTCGGCCAACTGCGAGTCGAAGAAGGCGTTCCAGACCTCTTCGGCCTGGAAGTCCTCCAGCATTCCCGCGAAGGCCAGAAGGTCGTAGTTCTCGGTCGCCTCATGCACCGCGGACCCCCCTGCCAGCCACAGGGCGGGCGTCTGCGGGGCTTTCGCCACGCGGGTCAGGAAGTACTGCTTGGCGCAGCGCTCCAGGGCCTCACGGGACGAATGAGAGATGTGGTCGGGCAACCTCAGCTCAGGCGGTGAGGTCATGATCGTCCGGCCTTTCGGCGTAGTTGAGAATGACCACCGCCTGCGGGCGGTACAGGTGCACGTCGTCCTTGCGGAACCACTTGTGCACCTGACCCCGGCCGCTGAAGACGGTGAGATTGATCCATTGGCCGTCCGGTGTTTCGCCCCGGTACCAGCCGTCGGCGATGAGCCCGTGATTGCGGACCCATGCGTGGCGTCGTCCGGGGCGCTCGGGGAAATCCGGCTTGGCCGGCTCCGGCTCGGGAAGGTCAAGGTCGATGATGTCGGCCTTGGCCGCCTTCTCCTTCTCCTCGGCCAGGCGGTCCTTCCAGAGGGCGTAGAGGGTCTGTGCGGCCGATTCCGGCATCCCGGTCCGGGTCTGGATCGCCCGCCAGCCCATGCCCAGCTCCTTGCGCAGGAAGTAGATCTCTTTCGCCCAGGCGAGGCGCCGTTCCTCCGGCCATCGGACGATGGACCGGTTCATCACCTTCCGAATGCGCCAGCGCTCGTAGGGATCACGCCCGCCGTACACGCCGTATTCCTCACCGAGCGTGTCTCGCTGGCACTCGGCGAGCACCGGGCACATGGCACAGATTTCCTTGGCCTGGTCCCAGAGCTTCTGGACGTTCTCCGCCGGGCGGCGATGGGGCATGCCGCCCTCGGCGAAGAAGAGGGCGCGGTCTTCCCAGCGGCAGATGCCGCGGTGCGCCCATCGGCGGTGCGGGTCATAGAGCACCATCACCATCCCCGCACGCGCAGATAGAGGGCTGCGGCCAGAAGGCCGATGCCCGACCCGACGACGCCGGAGGCCACCGACCACCCGAATGAGGTCAGGTGGCTCTTCCACGAATTCACTCTGTGCTTCACCACCAGTGCGGCACCCCTGACATGACGAAGGCCGCCGTGAAGGCGGCCACGATGATCACTTTCTGAAGGCGGGTGAGGACGATCACGAGTCATCGCCCGCTTCCGTGGGCGAGGCAGGGGTAGGGCCTGCCGCACCAGCAGTGTCCGTTCTGCACGGCTCCTCCTTTCTCTCTCCGTGCGCAAGCTCCAGCTCGCGGCGTAGCCGCTCGTTCTCCCGGAGCACGCGGTAGCCGGCCCGGCTCCTGCCCCTGTCGAAGCCCCGCTTGAAGGCGGCCTCGATGTGGGGCATGGCAGCGTCGAACGCCTCGCCCAGATCCGCCCGCAGGGCGGCCTTCCAGTCCGGTTCGGACACGGTTCCTCCCACGACAAAGGCCCCCGACTCGCGGGGGCCTCGGTGTTTGTGCAGGTCAGGCGGCTAGTTCCAATCGGAAAGAAATTGCACCTGGTGCAGACGCCTTGAACACGTCGTCGGCGCGCCCCACATAGGTGATGTAGCCGTCGGCGTCGCGGGAGCCGATGTCGCCGGTGCGGTAGTAGCCGCCGGCCATCGCCTCCGCGGTGCGCTCGGGGTCGCCGTGGTAGCCGGTCATCAGGCCCACCGGGCGCTGGGACAGGTCGATGGCGATCTCGCCCTCGTGGGCTCCGGGCGCGCCGGAGACGGGGTCGAGCAGCTCGATGCGGTAGCCGGGGCTGGGGCGGCCCATGGAGCCGGTCTTGAGGACCTGGCCGGGGCTGTTGGAGACCTGCACGGCGGTCTCGGTCTGCCCGAAGCCGTCCCGGATGGTCACGCCCCAGGCCCGCCGCACCTGCTCGATGACCTCGGGGTTGAGCGGTTCGCCCGCGGCGACGACCTCCCGGGGCGGGGTGCTCAGCTGGGTGAGGTCGGCCTGGATGAGCATGCGCCACACGGTCGGCGGGGCGCAGAAGGTGGTGACGCCGGCCTTGTCCATCTCGGCCATCAGGCGGGCCGCGTCGAAGCGGGTGTAGTTGTGCAGGAAGACGGTCGCCTCGGCGTTCCACGGGGCGAAGAGATTGGACCAGGCGTGCTTGGCCCAGCCGGGCGAGGAGATGTTGAGGTGCACGTCGCCGGGCCTCAGGCCGATCCAGTACATCGTCGCGAGATGGCCGATCGGGTACGACACATGCGTGTGCTCGACGAGTTTCGGCCGCGCGGTGGTGCCCGAGGTGAAGTACAGCATCAGCGGGTCGTCGGCGAGGGTCGGCCCGTCCGGCGCGAAGTGCTCGGCGGAGCCGTAGGCGTCGGCGTACGGCAGCCAGCCGTCGCCGGCCCCCTCGCCCACGGCGACGCGGGTGTAGTCGCCGGGCACCTGGTCGAACTTGGCGGTGTCGGCGGCGCGCACGATCACATGCCGGACCCGGCCCCGGTCGACGCGGTCCCTGAGGTCGGCGGGACCGAGCAGCGGGGTGGCCGGGATGACGACGGCGCGCAGCTTCATCGCGGCGAGAGCGGTCTCCCACAGCTCCGCCTGGTTGCCGAGCATCACCAGGACCCGGTCCTCGGCGGTCACCCCCTGGTCGCGCAGCCAGTTGGCGACCTGGTCGGAGCGGCGGGCGAGGTCGGCGAAGGACAGCCGGGTCCGGCTGCCGTCCTCCTCGACGAGGTGGAGCGCCGTGCGGTCGTTGCCGTCGGCGATCACGTCGAACCAGTCCAGCGCCCAGTTGAACCGTTCCGGCCGGGGCCAGCGGAACTGCTCGTAGGCCGTGGCGTAGTCCTCCCGGTGTTCCAGCAGGAAGTCCCTGGCCCTGCGGAACTCCTCCGTCGCCGTCATGTGTCCTCCTTCGGTCCCGGACTCTCCCCGGCCTGTCCCGGAGCCTTGCCGAGCGGCTCGCCGCCATCGTGTAATCCGTGATGCAGGTCTCACTACCCCCGAAAGGGGGGGTGCGCCCGCAGGAAGCCGCGGTGGAGGGGCGAACAGGTGACAGCTGACCGGATGACGGCGGTCGACGGTGCGGCCGAGATCCGCGGTGCGCTCGCCAGGCTGCGGCGTACGACCGGCCTGCCGGTGGCCTTCGGCGGCCTGGTGGAGCCCGGACGGCAGCAGGTGCGCATCAGCGAGCTCAGCGGCACGGCCACGCCCGCGCTGAGCTCGCTCGCGGTGACCGCGGGCAACGGCCTGGGCGGCAAGGCGCTGGCGCTGGCCCGCCCGTGCGCGGTGACCGACTACTCGTCGTCCCGGCAGATCAGCCACGAGTACGACGGCCCCGTCTCCGCCGAGGGCCTGCGCGCGGTGGTGGCCGTCCCGGTGGTGGTGCGGCGGCGGGTGCGGGGCGTGCTCTACGGGGCGCTGCGCGCGGCGCAGCCGCTCGGCGACCGGGTGCTGGGGCTGGCCGTGCAGGCAGCGCGGGACGTGGAGCAGGCGCTGGTGGTGCGGGAGGAGGCCGGTGAGCTGCTGGCGGCGGCCCGCCCGCAGCCGGGGCCGGACTCGGCGTCCGGGGCCGCCTGGGAGCAGGTGCGGGAGGCGCACGCGGCGCTGCGGGCGCTCGCCCCGCGGATCGCGGACCCGGCGCTGCGGGCCGAGCTGCTGCAGGCCTGCTCCCTGCTGACGGCCGGGCCGGACCCCGCGGCGCCGGTGCGGCTGGCGCCGCGCGAGCTGGACGTGCTGGCCTGTGTGGCGGCCGGCGCGACCAATGCGGCGGCCGCACGGCAGTTGGGCGTGACGGCCGAAACCGTCAAGGCGTATCTGCGCTCCGCGATGCGGAAGCTGGGCGCCCGCACCCGCGGCCAGGCCGTCGTGGCGGCCCGCCGGGCCGGGTGGTTGCCGTAGGTTTGCGGCGATTTCCGTCCGCGATCGTTGCACGGTCGTGATTACCGCCGACGAGCGTTTTGGATTTACCGTTGCGGCGGCCGCTGTTATTTCCCTCACGAGACCGTCCGTCCGAAATAAACAGCCCGTTGCCTAATATTGGCCGGGACACGCCACACGGAGGGGAGCGGTGACCGTGCGACGGGACTTCCAGGAGCCTGCCAGGAGCCGCCCCGACCTGGTCATCGGGCGGGAGGAGCTGTTCTCCGACGCCCGCGAGCAGCTGGCCCGCGGCGGCAGCGTGCTGCTGCACGGCCCCGCCGGAATAGGAAAATCGACCGTGCTGCGGGCACTTGCGGCGGAAAACGCCGCCGCGCCGCGCACCGTGTTGCGCTGCTCGGCCACCGAGTCCGAATCGCATCTGCCGTTCCTGGCGCTGGCCGACCTGTTCGGTCTCGTCCTGGACCGGGTCGCCCCGCGGCTGCCCGCCGCCCAGCGCACCGCCCTGGAGTCGGCGCTCACCGGCCGCGAGTCCACACTGCAGCGGGACGGTCTCGCGCTGCGCCTCGCGGTGCTGTCCGCGCTGCGCGCGCTCGCCGCCGACGGTCCCGTGCTGGTGGTCGCCGACGATCTGCAGTGGCTGGACTCGGCCAGCGCCGAGCTGCTCGGCTTCGCCGCCCGGCGGCTCGGCGGCACACCGGTGCAGATGCTGTGCGCGGTGCGCACCGAGGACGAGGAGTACGACCGGCACCTGCGGTCCTGCCCGCCGGACACGCTGGCCGTGCGGCTGGGCCCGTTCACCCGCGCCCAGGTCTCGGCGCTGCTGGACCACCGCGGCTACACCGGCCTGTCCCGCTCCACGGCCCGCGACATCCACCGCACCAGCGGCGGCAACCCGCTGTTCGCGCTCGAGCTGGGCCGCGCCCTCGCGGAGAGCCCCACCAGGCCCCGGCCGGGCGAGCCGCTGCCGGTGCCGACCTCGCTGCGCGCCCTGGTCCTCAGCCGCCTGGAGCTGCTCTCGGCGGAGGCACGCCGCACGCTGCTGGTGGCCAGCGCGGGCGCCCGGCCCACGCTGGCGCTGCTGCACGCGGCGGGCCGGGAGAACGCCGAGGCGGAGACCGCGCAGGCCGCCGCGCTGGGTCTGCTCGCCACCGACCCGGAGGAGCCGGCGCTGCGGTTCGCGCACCCGCTGATCTCGGCGGCCCTGTACGCGGAGGCCCCGGCGCACGAGCGGCGGGCGGTGCACACCGCACTGTCCAGGGCCGCCTCCGACCCGATCGAGCGGGCCCGGCATCTGGCACTGGCGACCACCGGCACCGACCCGGAGGTGGCGGCCCGGCTCGCGGAGGCCGCCGCACTGGCCCGGGACCGCGGTGCGCCCTCGGTGGCCGCCTCGCTGGGGCTGCTGGCCGCCCGGCACACGCCCGCCGGCAGCTCACCGGGACCGGACGAGCGGCGGCTGCAGGCCGCGGAGGACGCGATCACCGCGGGCGAGGCCGACCTGGCGCGGGACATCGCCCGCGAGGTGCTCACCCGGGCCACCGTGCCGGCGGAGCGGGTGCGGGCCTGGATGGTGGTCATCGAGGCGGCCGGGCAGGCGCTCGGCGAGGTCGACGCGGTGTTCCCGCAGGTGCTGGCCGACGCGGGCGACGACCCGCGGCTGCTGGCGCTGGTCCACTACCAGCTGGCCTGGCGGGAACTGGTCGTCGACGGCGACTTCGACAAGGCGCGCCGGGAGGCCGCGCACGCGGCGGAGCTGGCGGCGCGGGGCGGGGACCGGCGCACCGAGCTGATGTCGCTGGCCTTCCAGGCGTCCACCGAGACGCTGATGGGCCACCCCGACGCCCCCGTCACCATCAAGCGGGCCCTGCGCGAGCCGCAGGACCCGTACGTCGCCTGCCACCACAACGGCGCCGGCATGGCCCGCTTCCGCTGGCTGCTGATGAGCGACCAGCTGCCCCAGGCCCGGATGTCCATCACCGCCCTGCTGCGCGAGGCGCGGCGGCGCGGCATGGTCGAGAGCGAGGTGCACTTCCTGCGCTTCCTGGCCGACACCGAGCTGCGCTCCGGGCACTGCGGCCGGGCCCTGGACCTGGCCAGGGAGAGCCTGCGCCTGGCCCGCGACTCCGGCATCGGCGAGGGCGCCTCCGCGATGCTGGCCTCGCTCGCCGAGGCGTCCGGCGGGGACGTGGACCGCGCGCTGGCACTGGCCCGCGAGGCGGCCGACCACGCCGAGGTCGACGGCGACCAGATGTACCTCTCGCGGGCGCTGGCCGCGCTCGGCTACGCCCAGCTGGTCTGCGGGGACGCGGCGGCGGCGGTGCGTTCGCTCAGGCGGGTGCGGGAGCTGGAGCAGGGCATGGGCATCAGCGACCCGGCCCGCGGCCGCTGGCACGGCGACCTCGCCGAGGCGCTGGTGCGGATCGGCGAGCCGGGCGAGGCCCAGGAGCTGATCAACCTCACCCGGGTGCACGCCCTGCGACTGGACCGGGCGGGCGTGCTCGCCGTGCTCGACCGCGCCGAGGCGCTGGTGCGCGCCGCACGCGGCGAACACGACGCCGCCGAGGCGCAGTTGGCCTCCGCCCGGGACCGGCTCGGCAAGCTGGGCTACGGCCTGGAGGAGGCGCGGGCGGCCTTCGCGCTGGCCCGGCTGCGCTCCCGCCGCCCGGGCCCGCGGGCCTACGACGAGGCGGCTCGCCTGTTCCGGCGCTGCCGCGCGCTGCCCTGGCTGCGCCAGGTGGAGGCGGCGGCCGCAGCGGGCCCGCCGGAGCCGGAGGCGGCACCGGCCGCTGCCCCGGCCGCGCTGGACGGTCTCGCCGCCATGGAACGCCAGGTGGCCGCGCTGGTGATGGAGGGAGCGACCAACCGGGAGATCGCCGCGCGCCTGTTCATCAGCGTCAAGACCGTGGAGGCGACCCTCACCCGGGTGTACCGCAAGCTGGGCATCCGCTCCCGGGTGGACATCGTCCGGCTGGCGGCGGGGCGCAACACGAAGTGAGGTCCGGGGCCGTTCCGGTGTCCGGCGCCGGGCCCGCCAACTCACGCGGCCGGAAGCTGACCTGACGTCTGCTCAGCGAAGAGACCCCGGTCATGGACGGATCGCCCGCGCCCGGGCACCCGTGCGTCCGTCGGCCCGGGAGTCCGGGCGTCCGTCCGTGTGTCCGTCAGCCCGGGAGTCCGGGCGTCCGTCCGTGCGTCCGTCAGCCCGGGAGTCCGGGCGTCCGTCCGTGCGTCCGTCGGCCCGGGAGTCCGGGCGTCCGTCACCCGTGGCCGGGACCCGAACACCGCGCGCCGCCCGGCGGGACATAGGGTTTTCCCTCCACAACTCCCTTAGGGGAGTCCCTCATTGGGGCGCCACGCTCCGGGTCGTAGCGTAAGTGCGTGCCGCTCGCCCGGGCACACGAGGGCCGGTGAACCAGGCCCTCGTGCTCCACCCCCACCCCGTGCGACCCCCCACCGGCAACCCATGAGGAGACCCATGTCCCGCCTCACGCGTGCCAGACGCACCGCCGCCCTCGCCGCCGCGACCGCCGCGGCCGCCGCCACCGCGCTGTTCACCGCCCCGGCCGCCGGCGCCGCTCCCCAGCCGATCGTCGGCGGTACGACGACCACCACGTCGGCGTACCCGTTCATGATGCAGATCACCGACTCCTCGCAGCGCCAGTTCTGCGGCGGCACCCTGGTGGCTCCCACCAAGGTGGTCACGGCCGCGCACTGCATGGTCGGCGAGACCACCAGCAGCGTGCGGGTGGTCGGCGGGCGCACCTACCGCAACGGCACCGACGGCACGGTGGCGAGGGTCAGCAAGATCTGGATCCACCCCGACTACCGCAGCGTCACCCGCGGCGACGACGTGGCCGTGCTGACGCTGTCCACCTCGATGCCGTACGCCACGGCCCCGTACGTCTCCTCCTCGGACACCTCCGTGTACGCACCGGGCACCACCGCCCGCATCCTCGGCTGGGGCACCACCTCCTCCGGCGGCAGCTCCTCCAACCAGCTGCGCACCGCGACCGTGCCGACCGTCTCCGACTCCAGCTGCAGCGGCTCCTACGGCTCGCGCTACGTCAGCAGCGACATGGTGTGCGCCGGGTACGACTCCGGCGGCGTGGACGCCTGCCAGGGCGACAGCGGCGGCCCGCTGCTGATAGGCGGCCGGCTGGCCGGCATCACCTCCTGGGGCGACGGCTGCGCGGCGGCCGGCTCCCCCGGCGTCTACACCCGGCTGACCACCTTCTCCGCGCAGGTGACCGCCCAGGTCAACTCGTAGGTCCCACCGGTTTCCCGGGAGGCAGCTGCCTCCCGGGCCAGGACCAGGGGGCGTTGCGGGCTTCCACGAGCAGCCCGCAACGCCCCCTCTCCAATGCTCGTCCCGTGGGTGCCGCTGCGCCGCACGCGGCTGCGCACGACGATGTCGCCGCACGGCACTGACGAGCACACCCCCGCCCGTGCTTCAATCCCGTACATGGTGTCCCCGGAACGCCTCGCCGCCTTCGCGGCGATGTCCGTGCTGGTGATCGTGATACCCGGGCCGAGCGTGCTGTTCGTGATCGGCCGGGCGCTCGCCCATGGCCGGCGCACCGCGCTGGCGACCGTCCTCGGCAATGTCATCGGCTCCTATCTGCTGGTCGTGGCGGTCGCCCTGGGCGTCGGCTCGGTCGTGGAGCGCTCGGTGACGGTCTATCTGGCGGTGAAGTTCGCCGGGGCCGCGTATCTGGTGTACCTCGGTGTCCAGGCGCTGCGGCACCGCAGGAAGCTGGGGACCGAGCAGATCACGGCAGCCGGCGGCCGGCCGGCGCGCGGGGATCTGCGGACCGTGCTCGACGGGATCCTGGTCGGCGCGACCAACCCGAAGGGCGTGGTGTTCTTCGCCGCCGTGCTGCCGCAGTTCGTCGACCACTCGGCGGGGCATGTGCCCGCACAGATGCTGGTGCTGGGCCTGATGCCGATCCTCATCGGCCTGGTCACGGACACCCTGTGGGGGCTGACGGCCTCGGCCGCCCGCGCCTGGGTCGCCCGCTCGGACCGGCGCCTGTCCCTGATCGGCGGCGCGGGCGGCTGCACGATGATCGGCCTGGGAGTGTCGGTGGCGGTCACGGGGCGGGCGGACTGAGGGCCCGCCGGCCGTTCCCGCCCGGTCCCCGCGGTCCGCTGTCGCCGGGCGCAGCCGTTCCCGCTCGCCGCCGTTGTCACCGAGGCGCCACCTGCGCGCGCACCGTGCCGAAGCGGATGTCGTAGGAGGATCCCTGGTAGAGGATGTCCAGCATGCGGGCGCCCTCCTCCAGGACCTCCTCGCGCACGGCCTTCGGGAGCTCACGGAACGGCTCGATGACGAGAGATCGGTCGATGATGCGCCACACGCCCGCGAGGAAGCCGTCGACCAGGAGCGGGCAGTAGAAGGTGTTCGCCTGCCAGGTGCTGCGGCGGTCGGCGGGCGGGATCACCCGGGTGCGGTCGGCGTGCGAGAGCATCAGGTTGTCGAACTCGGGCAGGAAGCGCGGCGGCGCCGGGGTGTCCGGCTCGGGGCGGGGCGCGCCGGGCAGGTCGAACAGCTCGACGCCGTTCTCGTCGCGGAAGGTGAGCAGCCGCGGGCGGAGCCGTTCGAAGACCGGGCGCATCCGGGTGAGCCCCGACCAGGTCTGCATGTCCTTCACCGAGGCCGGCCCGAAGGCGGCCAGGTAGCGCAGCACGACGGTGTCCGGCGGGGCGGCGGGCTCCGTGGGGCGGTCCAGCCAGTGCTCGGCGGTGGTGAGGGCGACCTGGGCGCTGCGGCCCCACATGCCGCGCGGGGTGACCTGGACGAGCGGGAGGGTGCAGCGGGCGGCGATGGCGAGCGCCTGCGGGTCGGCGTCCGGCCACTCGGCGTTGAGCATCTCCCGCAGCTGCTTCATGGTGCGCGGCTCCTCCTCCACGAAGGCGCGGGCGAGCGCGGCCAGCCGCTCCAGGTCGACGCCGGTCAGTCCCTTGCGGAAGATGCCGATCTCCCGGTCGCGCACCGGCTGCACCAGGGGGCGCAGCGTCATGCAGTCGTCCGGTGTGTGCAGATGGATGGTGGAGCGCAGGGTGACGATGCGCACCGCCTCGCGGCGCTCCAGCAGCCCGGAGAGCTCCTCGGGCCGGAAGTTCTCCAGGCGGGCCGTGAGCGCGTGGTACGGCGGCTTCACCTCCTGGGCCTGCAGTCCGACGAGATGCTCCACCGCTTCCTTCGCGGACATCGGCGACCGGGTCAGCAGGAGCTGGCGGGCGAGGGTGGCCCGGTTGAGGGCGCGGGTGCCGAGTACGGGGCCGCCAGCCGGGCCCGCGGTGCGCTTCGTCTGGGTCATGGCGGCACGCTAGCGCCGCTCGCGGTCAGATTCCGTCCGCAACGAGGGGTGCAGGGAACCGCCATGAGCCGCGACGGGAGGGCGAGAGGACGAGAAGTGGAGAGTGTGTGCCCGTTTCCGGGACATCTCGCAACGCCCGTGACATCCGGGGCTCCGCGGGACGCTGAATCTCTAGGGCCCTCGGTGGCGCCCATGATCGGAACGACCTCCCACACGAAGGACCAAGCTCTGTGACACGCCCTCCCTCGGCCTCCGACCGCCTGCCCGTCTACGAGAGCCTGGTGCGCGAACTCGGCGACGTCCTCACCGAGACCCGAGAGGTCGCCGAGCGCACGCAGCGTGAGGCCCACGAGGCCCTCTCCGGCCACCACCGCCCCCACCAGCCCTTCGCGGTTCACGAGCGCCGGCAGCAGTCCCCCGCCGGTCCCGGTCCCCAGCAGCACGTCGACGGGCGCGGCACCCAGGAGCAGCCCTTCGGCGGGCCCGGCTCGCAGCAGTCGCAGGACGGGCCCGGCCCGCGGCAGTCGCAGCAGTCGCCGGACGGGCGCGGTCCGCAGCAGCAGTCCCCCGACGGGCGCGGCCCTCAGGACCAGCCCCGCAGCGGTCCCCGCCCTCAGCAGCAGTCCCCCACCGATCAACACCCCCAGCAGCCCCCCGCCGGCCGAGGCCCGCAGCAGCCTCCCGCCGGCCGGCGTCCCCAGCAGCCCTTCCCCGGCCGCCGTCCCCAGGGGCAGCCCGCTCCTCAGGGCGGGCCTGGCCAGCAGGGGCGGCCGGGCCCGCAGGGGCAGTCCCGTCCTGGAGAGCGCTCCGGCCCCCGGCAGTAGCCCCGGCCCGGGCCGCCCCTGAGCAGCCCTGAGGTCAGCAGTCCTGGGGTCAGCAGTCCTGCGGCCCTGGGCTGAGCGGCCCGGGGTTCGGCAGCCCGCTTCAGCGGCCGTCGTACGCGGCGGCTCCTGCTCGGCCCGGTCGGAATCGCTGCGCGGGACGCAGAACTCGTTCCCCCCGATCCCGGCCCCGGGCGCCACCGCTTCCGGTCCGGCGGTCCGTGGCCGGAGGACGGTTGCGGCGGGGGCGGGTGGGGCACTCGGGGTGCATTGTGCAGGTGAGTGAGCTCATGGGACCGAAGCGGGTCCTGCTGACCGGGTGGTTCAGCTTCCGGGACGGGGAGGCGACCGCCGGGGACGTGCTGGCGCTGCAGCGGGTGGAGGAGGTGCTGCGGGGCGCCGGGATCCCGTACGACGTGGCATGGAGCCCCGGCTTCCGGCCCGAGGCCCGGCATCTGGACGATGTGCGACCGCGCGACTACTCGCATCTGGTGTTCGTGTGCGGCCCGCTCGAGGGGCCACAGATCGAGGAGCTGCACCGGCGGTTCGCGCACTGTACGCGGATCGCGGTGGGGGCCTCGGTGATCGACCCGGGTGCGGAGGCGGTGCGCGGGTTCCACCGGGTGCTGGCACGCGACGCCCCGGACGTGCAGCCGACGGAGGATCTGGCGGCCCGCGCTCCGGCCGCCCCGGCCCGGCCCGTGGTGGGCGTGATCCTCACCCACGGCGAGCAGGAGTACGGAGAGCAGCGGCGGCACGAGCAGGTCGCCCGGGAGGTGACGCGCTGGCTGGCCGGCAAGGACTGTGCCCGGCTGGAGCTGGACACCCGGCTGGACACCCGCGACTGGCATCTGAGCGCGACGCCCGCCCAGGTCCAGTCGGTGCTGGCGCGGCTCGATCTGGTGGTCACCGACCAGCTGCAGGGCCTGGTGCTGGCGCTGCGGGTCGGCACGCCGGTCCTGGCCATCGACCCGGTGGCGGGCGGGGCGACGGTGACGGCGCAGGCCCGGGTGTGCGGCTGGCCCGCTCTGGTGCCCGTCGAGGAGCTCACGGAACGGCGGCTGGAACGCTGGTGGGACTGGTGCCTGACCTCGGGCCGCGTGGCCGCGCGCCAGGCCCGCGACGCCTTCCGCGAGGGCCGGGCGGCGGACGGTGCCGACCGCCTGGTGGAGGCGCTCACGGCCCGCCGAGCGGGGTAGGCGGCCCACGCGCACCCGCGCGAGCGACCCGCACCGCGGGCCGCTTCCGCGCCGGTGACTGCGCCGACCGGGTGACGGCCGAACGGGCGGGCAGCGGGCCGGGGCGGATTCCATAAGATCTTCATGTGGCCGAATTCCAGCTCCAGCGCACCGTGCCGCTCCCCCTCGACGAGGCCTGGCGCAGGCTCACCCGGTGGCACCGGCACGGCGAAGCGGTCCCCCTGACCCGGGTCACCGTCACCACTCCCCCGCCCACCGGCGAGGGCACCCGCATCGTGGCCCGCACGGGGATCGGCCCGCTCGCCTTCGACGACCCCATGGAGGTGACCGTCTGGCGGCCGCCCCAGGGCGACCTGCCCGGCCGGTGCCGTCTGGAGAAGCGCGGACGGATCGTCAGGGGCTGGGCCGAGCTGGAGGTGCGGCCGGGTCCCGGCGGCCGGGCCCGCGTGGTCTGGCGCGAGCAGATGTGGGTGCGCGCGGTCCCCGGCGCGCTGGACCCGGTCCTGGCCCGCGCGGGCCGCCGGGTGTTCGGGCGCACGGTGAACCGGCTGCTGCGACAGCCGTGAGCGGAACGTCCGCACGACACCCGTACGAAGGCAGAGAGTTGACCGACCATTCCCAGCCGCAGCCCCAGCCGCAGCCGCCGCACCCCGTCGACCACGAACTCGTCCAGGCAGCCGCGCACATCGCCCGCACCCGCTGCCGCGGCGACAACCACACGATGGCGGCCGCGGCCCGCGCCGCCGACGGCCGGATCATCACCGCCGTGAACGCCTACCACTTCACGGGCGGCCCCTGCGCCGAGCTGGTCCTCATCGGCGCGGCGGCCGCCCAGGGCGCCCACGAGCTCACCACCGTCGTCGCCGTGGGCGACCGCGACCGCGGCGTCGTCCCGCCCTGCGGTCGCTGCCGCCAGGTCCTCCTCGACTACTTCCCGTCCCTGAAGGTCGTCGTCGGCAACGGCAACGCCCGACGCACCGTCCCGTCGCCGGCTTGCTGCCGGAGACGTACGTGTGGGCGGACCACCAGCTCGATCAGCGGCCGGGTCCGGAGCCGATGTGACTGCGGCGGCGTGCCGCTGACATGCGGTCAGACGCGTGAGCCGGGTCGCTGCCGTTCGGCGACCCACGCCCGGTGCCGGAGGCAGCGTTCCGTCATCTCGATGAACATGCCTTCCCAGTAGTGCCGCTGTTCCTCGTAGCCGGGCAGCCAGACACCCGGCACCGCCTGATGCACCACGGGGGCGACGGGCCGCGTCGAGCGTACCGGCTGCCACCCGTTCTGTGGTGGCTTGTGCGCGAAAGGTCAGCTCCGGCCCAGCACCCTGCGGGCGCCGGCGATCACGGCTGTGGCCAGGACCCAGCCGGAGACGACCAGGAAGAGCGCGACGGCCTTGCTCGGGCCCGTGGGGTCCCAGGCGCCGCGGTGGCCGAGGCTCGCGACGGGGACGAGCAGGTCGAGGCTGTAGAGGACGGGGTCCCAGGCGCGTTCGGGGTCTCCGCCGACCGGGCGCGGCGGATGGGTGGCGAACCAGGCGGAGCCCAGGGCGACGAGGGACAGCAGCCACAGCAGCGCCCGCCGGGGCGCGTAGCCGTAGCCGAAGAGGACGTCCTGCAGCAGGCCCCAGATCCGGCCGGTGAGGCGGTCGTTGCGGCTGAGGTGTCGCTCCTTGGCGTGCCGCACCGCGCGGGCCGAGCGTTCGTCGCCGCCGCTCTCGTACGATCTCGCGAGCTGCTCGAAGGCGCGGGCGCCGGCCCGCGGGTCGCGGGTGAGCCAGGAGATGCGGGCGCGGAGGGCGACGGGTTGTCCGGTCTCGAGGCGCTGATAGGTGAAGCCCTCCAGGGAGAGGGAACCGGGGGCGGGCCAGGTGGCCTCGGAGTCCACCAGGACGTCGACGGCTGCGTCCTGCAGCACCACCTTGCCCGCGGGCGGTTCGCGCAGGTCGAGGCGCAGCCGCGGGACGCGGAGCCGCCCGCACAGCAGGGAGCCGGCGGGCGCGGCCAGGACGGCGTCGTGGAAGGTGACCACCCCGGCGACCTCGGCCGCGCGCAACAGCACCTGGCCGGTGCTGCGAAAGCCCCAGTCGGCGTAGAAGCCGGTGCAGACGACCCCGGTGGCGTCGATGCCGCCCACGTCGGCGGCGTGCAGATTGACGGCGTGGGTGACGCGGGCGTCGCGCAGGTGGAGGGCGCCGTTGGCGGTCAGGCCGCGGCCGTGCAGCGAACCGCCCACGGTGAGGCGGGGCGCCAGCAGTGACCAGGGGCTGCCGTCGGCGACGGTGAGCCCCTGGGCGACGAGGTTGCCCGCGATGTGCGCGTCGGCCAGGCGTACGGCGGCGGTGGCCGAGTCCTCATGGAGGCGGCGCGGTGCGCGTCGCCCGGTGCGGGAGTCGGTCGGGTCGGTCATGGGGCGGGGGCCCGCGGTGCCGTCGCCCGCCCTCGTGCCGGCCAGGCGGAGTTCGCCGTCGACGGTGAGGCGGTCGGCTCGCAGGGCGGGGAGGGTGGAGCCGGAGAGATCCAGTGCGGGGACGGTGAGTTCGGTCAGGTCGACGGGCTCCTCGAAGACGCAGTCGACGAGGGAGAGCGCGGTGGTGATGCGACGGCGGTCCAGACGCAGTGCGCCCGTGACGCGCAAGCCCTGGTAGCGCTGGGGTGGTTGCCCGTCGTCCGTGCCGCGTTCCGTGATGAGGTCGCACAGCGTTCCGGCGTCGATCTCGCCGGAGCGGAGCGCGCGGCGCATGCGCCGACTTCCCTCGAGCCGTGCCACGTTGGTCCCCCTCTGCCGTCCCAACGGGATGGAATATCACATCCGCGGGCCCGCGCCGGACACAGATCCGGACCATGCGGGCACTCCGGTCATACTGGGTTCATGGAATGCTTCCCGTCCCAGTCGCCGCACGCCTTACGGGTCTTCGGCCTGCCCGAGGTCGACCGGGCCCTCGGCGACTGGCTGCACGCCAACGAACTCGAGCTGGTGGACCCGGAGCTGCTGGAGACCGGGCAGAGCGGCGGCCGGCTGGTGTCGGCCTTCCTCCGGGAGCTGGACCAGGGGCAGACCGGGGGCATGCGCATCATCAAGCTGGTGGCTCCCTCACCGGACGCGCAGGCCGAGCCGCGCAACCACAAGGCCGCGCTGCGCAGCGGCCTCCCGGGCAACGCCGAATTCGTCGGCCGGCACCTGGTCGGACTTGCGGGCAGGCCCTGGCGCCTCGGCGAGTACTGGGTCATGTTTCAGGAGCCCGCCGGGGACGGCAAGGACCCGACGGTCACGCTCGCGGCGCTCGGCCGCAGCGCACGCCTGCCCGGCCTCGCGGCGCAGATCGTCAAGGGGCTGCTGAGCGGCTGGAATCCCGAGGATCCGCAGATCGACCAGGGCCTGACGGCCGCCGCCTTCGTGCGGGAGCTCCTCGGTGCGCGCTGCGAGGAGGACGGCCCGCTGCGCACCTGGGTCAGGAGCCGCTTCGGTGACGGGGTGCACGACTGCGTCTGGTTCGCGGCGGAGGACCGCGGCCCGGTGCTGCCCAATCCCCTGGCGCTGGGCGACGGTTCGCCGCTGGTCCGGCTGCCGGTCAAGCTCGCCGCCCGGGGAAGGGGGCACGGCGACCTGCATCCGGGCAACATCATGGTGCCGGTGCGCGACGACGCCCCGGAGGACGCCTTCTGGCTCATCGACCTGTCCCGGTTCAGCGAGGGTGCGCTCCTGGCGCGCGACCCCGTGCACCTGCTGCTGTGCCTGATCGCCGACCACTACCTGCCTCATCTGTCCGAGGAGGCCCGCGCCGAACTGGTGGGCGCCCTCACCGGCACCGGTGCGGAGGCGGAGTCCCGGTGCGCGGGGCTGCTGATTCCGCAAGGGCTGGCCGCGCTGGTCGTCGGGGTGCGCACGCAGCTGACCGACTGGGCGGCCACCCGGCGGGTCACCCAGGCGTGGCGTGCTCAGTGGCTGCTGGCGTTGCAGGCGTGTGCCCTGATGTTCACCGGGCGCGAGCGGTACCCGGACGGCGACCGTGCGTGGTTCTTCCGACTCGCGGCGCACGCGTGCGGGGCGTATCTGGATCTCGCGGGTGCGGAGCGTTCCGGATCCCCCGAAGTGGTGATCCCGGGCGAGCCGGGAGGGGGATCGCGGGAAAAGGCGTCCCGATCCGGTGCCGCGCCCAGGGTCTCGGTGGTGTCGCAGCGGACCGAGCCGGATGCCGTGGCGGTGTCCGCGCCCGCCCTGGTTCCGGACCCGGCCGGTGGGCGGCTCGTCGTGGACGTTCTGAAGGAGATCTGGACCACCCTCGAACGGCCGACGCGGCAGGTGTCCGGTCTGTCGTTCGGCGAGCTCCAGCCGGAGGTGGTCCTGTTCGTGCGGCGCAGGGCCCAGCAGCTGCGGACCGAGCTGACCCGGGCCCAGATGGAGGCGCCGCCGGCGGCGGGGGCGGGCGCCCTCGGCCGGGTGAAGGATCTGCTGCACGACGTGGCGGCGGCGGCGAAGCCGCTGCATCAGTTCCTGGTCAACCCGGTGCTGCGCATGCAGACGCTCACGGCCCGCCAGAACCCCCGGCAGCAGGACGAGCTGGCGGACGCGCTCGGCAGCCTGCTGGACGAGGTGGGCGGGGCCATCGCCGCCATCGCCCGGGCCTCCTGAAGCCGGCGCGTCCGCCGAGGCAGGCGGTCCGTACCGCCGCCGCCTCCCCTGGGCGGCGGCGGTGAGCACGGCCGGCGAGCCGGCCGGCCGGTCAGTGGACGCCGAGCCAGCTCTCGATCGGGTTGAGCGCGAAGTAGATCAGGAAGATCACGGTCAGACCCCACATGAACGCCCCGATCTCCCGTGCCTTGCCCTGGGCGACCTTGATGGCGACGTAGGAGATGACGCCCGCGGCCACGCCCGTGGTGATGGTGTAGGTGAACGGCATCAGGACGACCGTGAGGAAGACCGGGATGGCGGTGGCGCGGTCGGCCCAGTCGACGTGCCGGGCGTTCATCATCATCATGGCGCCGATCACCACCAGCGCCGCCGCGGCGACCTCGCCCGGCACGATCGCGGTGAGCGGGGTGAAGAACAGGCAGGCGGCGAAGAAGAGCCCGGTGACCACGGCGGACAGGCCGGTGCGGGCGCCCTCGCCGACGCCGGTGGCCGACTCGACGAAGACGGTCTGGCCTGAGGCGCCCGAGACGCCGCCGATCGCGCCGCCCGCGCCGTCGATGAACAGCGCCTTGGACAGGCCGGGCATGCGGCCCTTGTCGTCGGCGAGCCTGGCCTCGGTGCCGACGCCGATGATCGTGGCCATGGCGTCGAAGAACCCGGCGAGGACCAGGGTGAAGACGATCAGGCCGACGGTCATCGCGCCGACCTCTCCCCAGCCGCCGAACTCGACCTGGCCGAAGACCGAGAAGTCGGGCATGGAGACCGCGCTGCCGTGCAGCTCGGGCGCCCCGCCGACCCACTGCTTGGGGTCGATGACGCCGAAGGCGTTGAGGGCAACGGCGAGGACCGTGCCGCCGACGATGCCGATCAGGATGGCGCCGGGGACGCCTCGGGCCTGGAGCATGAAGATGGCGAGCAGGGTGACGGCGAACAGCAGCACCGGCCAGCCGGCGAGTTCACCGTCGGGGCCGAGCACGACGGGGCCGCCGCCGGGGGCCGGGTTCTCCTGCACGAATCCGGCCTTCACCAGGCCGATCAGGGCGATGAACAGTCCGATGCCCATGGTGATGCCGTGCTTCAGGGCGAGCGGTATCGCGTTCATGATCATCTCGCGCAGGCCGGTGACCACCAGCAGCATGATCACCGCGCCGTACATCACGCACATGCCCATGGCCTGCGGCCAGGTCATCTGGGGCACGACCTGGCCGGCGAGCACTCCGGAGACGGACAGGCCGGCGGCGAGGGCGAGCGGCACCTTGCCGACGAATCCCATCAGCAGGGTGGTGAGGGCGGCGGCGAACGCGGTGGCCGTGATCACCGCGGTGTGTCCGAGGGTGTTGCCCGCGGCGTCCTCACCGGAAAGGATCAGCGGGTTGAGCAGGAGGATGTAGGCCATCGCCATGAAGGTGGTGATGCCGCCGCGCACTTCCCGTGCGACCGTCGATCCTCGGTGCGTGATGTGGAAGTACCGGTCGAGCCAGGACCGGCCGGCCGGGACGCGGGTTCCCGCGCCCGCGTCCTCGGCGGTGGTCCTGGGCTCCACGGACTGCTGGGTCATGGTGCCGTCTCCCAAGGTTCATAGGGGCACCCGGCGGTGTGGCGTGCCGGGATTTGGGAGGTGCCAGACCCGGGGGACGGCCCGGTACTGCACCCGTGATCTGGAATATGGGGCGTAAGAATCGAGCCACTCCGCCTGCGGTGGGGGGCGGCTCGTTCATGTGCTGTTCACTCGGATCGGACTCAGTACACCGCCGTGTGTCCGCACGGGTCAGTCACGGAAAACATGAAGGAGTTGGCTGGCCAGCCGGGACATCTTGTAGATTCATATGAAAGGAGGCCCCGACGGCCTCCCGCTTTTCCCCGGAAAGCTGAGGACACAGTCCTGGAGACGGCCGGCAGCGCTGCTCAGCCACCGACGGGCCATTTCCGGAGCCCCGGATCTCCGGAGACCGACCCGGGCTCCGGAGATCCGGCCCGAGGATCCGTGGAAGACCCCTGACGTTTCAGCGTAGACATCGAGACAAGGAACGGCGGCGACGAGAATGCGGCTGCGCGCACTGCTGGAGACCGACGCGCTGGGCCTGAAGCTGCTCGGCGGCGAGGAGGAACTGGACCGCACCGTGCGCGGTGTGATGACCACCGACCTCCGCGACCCCAGCCGCTACCTCTCGGGCGGGGAGCTGGTGCTCACCGGCCTCGCCTGGCGCCGTGACGCAGCGGACTCCGAGCCGTTCGTCCGCATCCTGGTGCAGTCCGGGGTGGCGGCGCTGGCGGCGGGCGAGGCGGAGCTCAACGAGATCCCGGACGACCTGGTGGTGGCCTGCGCCCGGCACCGGCTGCCGCTGTTCGCGGTGCACGAGTCGGTGGCGTTCGCGACGATCACCGAGCACGTGGTGCGGCAGGTGTCGGGCGAGCGGGCCGGGGACCTGGCGGCCGTGGTGGACCGGCACCGGCGGATGATGACCTCCGGCCCCGCGGGCGGCGGTCCCGACGTGGTGCTCGACCTGCTCCGCTCCGACCTGGACCTGCGGGCCTGGGTGCTGTCGCCGACCGGTCGGCTGATCGCCGGCGCCAAGGAGGCCGGCCCTGCGCTGCCCCCGGAGGTGTGCGCGCGGCTGGCGACGGAGCAGCTGGCCGCCGCCCGCACCGGGCGGCGGGGGCCGCACCGGGTCACGCTCGGGCCGACCACGTACAGCCTGTTCCCGGTGCGCAGCACCGGACGCGACCCGCAGCCCGCCCGGGATGTGCGCGAGACGATGCTGTCGGACTGGCTGCTCGCGGTCGAGGCGGACGCCGGGGAGTGGGCCGAGGAGCGCCTGGACCTGCTGCACGGGGTCACCCAGCTGATCGCGGTGGAGCGCGACCGCCGGGACGCCGCCCGCACGGTGCGGCGGCGGCTGGCGCAGGAGGTGCTCGAGCTGGTGCAGACGGGCGCGCCGCCGGCCGAGATCGCCGCCCGGCTGCGCGTGGCGGCGCCCGTGCTGCTGCCCGGTCTCGGCGCGGCACCGCACTGGCAGGTGGTCGTGGCCCGCGTGGAGTGGGACGACGCGCAGCTCGAGGGCCAGGCGGTGGCCCAGGCACTGCTGGAGGAGATCCTGGTCGACCCGTCGGCCACCGGGCCCGAGCCCTCCGACCGGATCGCGGTCGCGCACAGCGGCGAGGAGGCGATCGCCCTGGTCCCGCTGCCCGCGGTGACCGGCGAGCACGACGGCTCCGAGCAGGGCGTGCCCGCGGACGTGCTGCTCGAGGCCGTGCGGGGCCCGCTGTCGGCCGGCCTCGACGGCGACGGCAGGCTCACGCTCGGCGTCAGCGCGGCCGTGCACTCGGCGGAGGGGCTGCGCGGTGCGCTGGAGGAGGCGCGGCACGCGCGGCGGGTGGCGGCGGCGCGCCCGGGCCGGGTCTGCGCGGCGGGCCACCAGGAGCTGGCCTCCCACGTGCTGCTGCTGCCCTTCGTGCCGGACGACGTGCGCCGGGCCTTCACCGCCCGGCTGCTCGACCCGCTGCGCGAGTACGACCAGCGTCACCGCGCGGAGCTGATCTCCACGCTGGAGGCGTTCCTGGACTGCGACGGCTCCTGGACCCGGTGTGCCTCGCGGCTGCACCTGCACGTCAACACGCTGCGGTACCGGGTGGGCCGGATCGAGCAGCTGACGGGACGTGACCTGTCCCGCCTGGAGGACAAGCTGGACTTCTTCCTGGCGCTGCGGATGAGCTGAGCCGCGGGGCGCCCGCCGCCGGGTTCAGGTGTCCGCCCGCCGGTTCCGCCGTGCGCCCGTCATGGTCCGGTACTCCCGCGGTGGCATCCCGTAGGCGGCGCGGAAGAGGCGGCTGAAGTGGGCCGGGTCGGTGAACCCCCAGCGGGCGGCTATGGCCTGGACCGGGCGGGCGTCCAGGCCGGGGTCGGCCAGGTCGCGGCGGCAGCGTTCCAGGCGGCGGTGGCGGATCCAGGCCGCCGGGGAGGTGCCGTCCTCGGCGAACAGCTGCTGCAGGTGGCGCAGCGAGATGTGGTGGGCCTCCGCGACGGCCCGGGGCGTCAGGTCCGGGTCGGCGAGGTGCCGCTCGACGAACGCTTGGATCCGGGCCCGCAGCGCCGTCCTGCGGGTCTTCGGGCTCAGCCGTTCCTCGGCCTGAAGGCAGCCGGCGATGACGGAGGCCAGGAGGTCCAGGATGACCGAGGTGAGGGCGGGGACGTCGGCCGCGGTGAACTCGTCGGCGCGCGCGTTGAGATCACCGAGCCAGCGGGCGAACACCCCGCCCATGCCGCTGCGGCCGTCGATCGGAAGCGCGAGCACCTGCCGCACCGTCCTTTCCGGCAGCGGCAGCATCCGGTGCGGCAGCTGCACCGTCAGCTGGGACCAGCCGTCCGGGACGGTGCGGCGGTGGGCCTCGAAGGGACGGCTGCTGTCCAGCACCACGAGGTCGCCCACGCGGGGCGTGGTGTGACGGCCCGTGTGGGACAGCCCGGCCTGCCCGTGGAGGACGCAGTTGATCATGTATACCTCGGGGTCGGCGCGCCGGATCTGCTCGGCCGTCCGCACGACCTCCAGATGCGGGAAGGACTGCGCGGACAGCTGCAGTTCCCCCAGGTCGACCACGCGCAGCCGGGCGCGGAAATCCTCCCGGTCGTCGCTGCGCAGGAGGTTGCGCAGGTGGGTGCCCGCGGAGACCTCCTCGAACAGCGCGAACCGCTCGGGCGGCGCCACGGCCTGCGTGCTGAACTCCGTCACCAGCATTCCGGTCCCCGTAGCCCCCCGCTCGTCCGTGCCCGCCCGGCACCTGGCACGGGCCGGTGCCCGCGGTCGAGCTGACCTTCGGTCACATGCCTGGCCCGGCGTCCCTGTGATCCCCTGGCATCCCTCGGATCAACATTCCTGCACGCATTGTCAACAACGGTGCGCGCACGGACAAGGCCGCGGTCCCGCGCGCCCGGCATCCTGGGGACCGACCAGCGGACACGGCGCGGGCAGGAGCATCCCGCGGCCGCTGTGCCGGGTCTCCCGGACGCCGGGTACATCCCGGTCGGGCCCTGCTGAGGGGGGAGTTGGCGGGGCAGGGGCGGGCCGAGGGGCGCGAGTGATCCAGTGCGCCACCCGGCCCGCTTCCGCGTTCCGGGTCCTTGCCCCATGACTTTGTGAAATCCTTCACCCACCCTCTTGGCCGAGCCATGTTGTTCGTGCTGAGATGCGGCCACCACTCAACAGCTCGATGGCGTGCTCGGGGAGGGCAACGTGGCGCATACCGCCATGTCTGGTAACGGAACGACCGCCGAAGACGATCCCCTCCAGACCGCGGTATGGCGGCTGCGCTCGCGCGCCTGCTGGGCCGACGCCGCCGCCATGATCACGCCGACCACTCCGGCCGCCGCCCTGCAGCGGGCGTCCCTGCTGGTGGAGCGGTGCCTGTACACCGAGACCGGCTGGGAGGAGGCGGAGGACGCGCTGCGGACGGCGGAGGCGATGGCCCACACCGACGACGAGCGGGGTGCGGCCGCTTGTGAACGCGGGTACTTGGCCTACGCGGCGACCCTGTTCCAGGTCCGCGACCGGGCCGACGAGGCGCGGGCGGCTCTCGGCAGGGCGGCGGCGCTGATCGCGCCGGGGGCGGCGGGCAGAGCGCTGCTGGACTTCCGGCGGGGGCTGATCGCCGAGAACCTGACGCGGTCGCCGCAGGCGGCGCGGGCGGCCTACCGCCGGGCGCACGCGGGGGCCACGGCGCATGCGGATCCGCTGCTGCTGTCGGCCACCTGGCGGCATCTCGCGGGGCTGGCGTTGCGGGAGGGGGAGTTGGCGGAGGCGCGGCACGGGTTCGCGGAGTCGCTGCGGATCCGGGAGGAGCTCGGGTACCTGGTCGGGACGGCGCCGGCGCTGGTGTCGCTGGCGGACACGGAGAAGGAGCCGGAGGCGTCCAGGCTGCGGGACGAGGCGCGGCGGTTGTTCCGGCTGCTGGGGGGTGTGCCGACGTGGCTGGCGGGGCAGTTGGGGGAGGTTCCGGCTCAGGTGCAGGCGCCTCCGGCGGAGGGCGCGGCCAGCGCGTAGGGGCGGTTCCGGCGCCCGGCCGGGTGGCGGGCGCGTAGGGGGGCTCGCAGAGTTCCCCGCGCCCCCGGGAGGGGACTCGCGGACCGCCTGGGCGGATCGCGCCGCGGGCTCCCGCACCCGCGAGAAGGTTGCGGTCCGCCCGGCTGCCGTCCCGGCGTCAGCGGGCGCCGGTGAAGTGTTCTTCCACCAGGGCGCGGATGAGGTCGGCGTCGCCGGCGATCAGGGCGTCCAGGAGGGCCGTGTGTTCGTGGGCGTCGGCTATGAGATCGGCGCGGCTGCGGGCGCCGGGGGCGGTGCCGGCCAGGGGCCACTGGGCGCGGCGGTGCAGGTCCTCGGCGATGCGGACCAGCTGCTCGTTGCCGGCCAGGGACAGCACCGCGCGGTGGAAGGCACGGTCGGTCTCCGCGTACGTCGCCCGGCAGCCGGAGGAGGCCGCGCGGACCGTCGCCTCGGCGAGGGGCCGCAGCTCGGCCCACCGCTCGGCCGGGACGGAGCGGGCCAGCCGCAGCATCACCGGGACTTCGATCAGCGCCCTGACCTCCGCCAGCTCGGCCAGCTCCCGGCGGTCCCGCTCGACGACCCGGAATCCCCGGTTCGGGACGACTTCGACGGCGCCCTCGAGCGCGAGCTGCTGCATCGCCTCGCGCACGGGCGTCGCGGAGACGCCGAACCGCTCGCCGAGCGCGGGCGCCGAGTAGACCTCGCCGGGCCGCAGCTCCCCGCTCACCAGCGCGGTGCGCAGTGCGGTGAGGATCTGCTCCCGGACCGAGGTGCGCTGCACCACGGGCCGGGTGGCGGGCCGCACCGGTGCCGGTTCGCTGTGAGTGTGCTCTCCGCGGGCCGCCGTGTCGTGCCCGGGTCCGGCCGTCTGCGTCTGGCCGGTCCGGCGTTCGGGCCGGTGCTGCCGGTAGGACCGGTCCACGTCCTCCCGTCCGGGCTGGGCGGGCACCCGCGCGCGGCGCATGCCGGGCTCGGCGGAGCCCTGGGTGCCCTGCTTCACGGGGGCCTCCTGACGGCTACGGACGGGACGGCGGGCTGGGGGGACGGACGGCGGACGTATCGGTACTTCGGGCCATTACGGCGGGTTGCTGTCCGTCCGTCAAGCACCCTAAGCGACCGGACCCTCCGGTTCACACCTCACCGAGTTTGGGTAAGGTGAGCCTTACCTTGTCCGGCTCGTGCAACGACTCGGTCCCACGATGTGTGAATGGGTGGTCCCATGCCTGTGCCCGGTTCGGCCGTCACGGACGCCTACGACCGTCTGGCCGCGGCCTTCCCGGCCCTCGCCGTCACCGAGCTGCGCGCGGACGAGGAGGCGCCGGCCGGCGGCGGCTGGGTCTCCGCGGCCGGGCTCGCCGCGGGCGGTGCGGATCTGGAGAGCTTTCTGAGCTGGGACGACAGCCAGGTGCGGCGCGACTACGGCGTGCGGGCCCGCCCCGACGTGGTGGCCAGCTTCGGGCTGCACCGCTACGCCTGGCCGGCCTGTCTGCTGATCACCGTGCCGTGGTTCCTGCTGCGCCGGGTGCCGCGCTACCCCGTGACGCATGTCTCCTTCGACCGCACCGCGCCCGGCCTCGCCGTCGGCCGCATGGCGGTGCGCCCGGCCGGCTTCGCCTGCCTGCCCGGCGACCCGGCCGCGGACCTGCCCGGCGCCCGCGTCGTCCCGGACGAGCACGCGCTGCGCGCCGAGGTGCGAGCGGCGGTCTCCGAGCACCTCGAACCCGTGCTGACCGCCTTCGGCCCCCGGATGCGGCGGCGCGGCCGGGCCCTGTGGGGCATGGCGACCGACGAGGTCGTGGAGAGCCTGTGGTACGTGGCCCAGCTGCTCGGCGAGGAGGAGCGGGCGCGGCGCGAGCTGGAGCTGCTGCTGCCGGGCACGACCAAGCCGTACGTGGGCGCCGCGGCCTTCCGCCCGGCCACCGGCCCGGCGGGTGAGACCGCGCACACCCGCGACCGGGTCAGCTGCTGCATGTTCTACACGCTGCGCCCGGACGAGGTGTGCGCCACCTGCCCGCGCACCTGTGCGCCCCGGCGGACCCCGGCACGGGAGCTGGCGAAGGCCGGCTGACCGCCCCCTCCGGACGGCTTCCCGCATCCCTCCGTGCAGTCTCCCGCATCGCCTCCGCACAGTCTCCGCGTCACTCCCTGACGGCTTCCCGCTCACCCGCAGGCGGCCTCACGCATCACCGTGGCCACCGCAACCATCCGCCGCACGAACCACTCGCACGGTCACCGTTGTTCGAACACAACTGCCGCATTTCAAGCGGGAGTTCGAGACTCGAGGCGTCTGGGAGGGCCCCTTGCCCCTCCTTGGCGGCCTGTTGCCCCGAAACACCCTGAGAGCTGTGGGGATTGGGCCACTATGACGGGCGTTACGCCCTATCCCAATGCAAGGGACCCCTAGATGAGACTGACCGACATATCGCTGAACTGGCTGCTTCCGGGCGCCGTGCTGCTCCTGGGCATGCTGGCGGCGGTGGCGGTGCTGGCGCGCGGCAAGCGCTCCTCGGTCAAGGACACGAGCGTGGAGGACTCGTGGGAACGCAGCGAGGAGCGCCGCAGGCGCAAGGAGGCCATCTACGGCACCGTCTCCTATGTCCTGCTGTTCTGCTGTGCGGCAGTGGCCGCGGCTCTCTCCTTCCACGGCCTGGTCGGCTTCGGTGAACAGAACCTCGGCCTGTCGGGCGGCTGGCAGTACCTCGTCCCCTTCGGCCTGGACGGAGCGGCCATGTTCTGCTCGGTGCTCGCCGTGCGCGAGGCCAGCCACGGCGACGCGGCCCTCGGCTCACGCATACTCGTATGGACGTTCGCGTTCGCGGCGGCCTGGTTCAACTGGGTGCACGCGCCGCGCGGTGCCGGGCACGCGGGCGCCCCGCACTTCTTCGCGGGCATGTCGCTGTCCGCGGCGGTGCTGTTCGACCGCGCGCTGAAGCAGACCCGCCGGGCGGCCCTGCGCGAACAGGGCCTGGTGCCGCGCCCCTTGCCGCAGATCCGGATCGTGCGCTGGCTGCGGGCTCCCCGGGAGACCTACCGCGCCTGGTCACTGATGCTGCTGGAGGGCGTGCGCAGCCTCGACGAGGCGGTCGAGGAGGTCCGCGAGGACCAGCGGCAGAAGCAGGAGGCCCGCCGGCGCAGGCGGGAGCAGGAGCGGGTGGAACGGGCCCAGCTGAAGGCCATCAGCCGCGGGCACCGCGGTTTCGTGGGCCGTGGCGGGCGTCAGCTGGAGACGGCGACCGCGACCGTGGAGCGGGACGACGAGGTGGTCACGGCGGAGCCTGCCATATCCGCGCCGGAGCCCCTGCCCATGCGCACCCGGCCCTCCCTCGCGCCGGTGCGCGGCAGCAGTGACCCGGTGACGACCGTGGATCTGACCGCGGAGGACGACACGCAGGCGCTGCCGCGGCTGGACTCCCTGGAGCGCAAGCTGAAGGACCTGGAGCAGCAGTTCGGCTGACCCCGCGTCCCCACGTGCGCGTGACCGCGGGTCCCTCAGGCGGCGTCGGCACCGAGTTCGAACCAGACGGCCTTGCCCACGGCGTGCGGCCGTACCCCCCACTGATCGGCCAGGGACTCCAGCAGAACGAGGCCCCGGCCGTGCGTGCCGTCGCCGGCGCCCGGTACGCACGGCCGGGGCTCGCGTGCCACGAAGTCCCGCACCTCCACGCGCAGCCGGCGCGGCCCCACGGTGGCCGTCAGGACCGCCTCGCGGTCGGTGTGCACCAGGGCGTTGGTGACCAGCTCGCTGGTGAGCAGCTCCGCGATCTCCGACCGGCCGGGCCGGCCCCAGTGCCGCAGCAGCTCGCGCAGCGCCCGGCGGGACTCGGGCACGGCCCGTAGGTCGGCGCGCCCCAGTCTGCGCCGGAGCTGGGCCGCCGGGCCCCGTCGTCCACCGGGCCGGTCCTGCCCCCTTCTCACCGAGGAACCGCCCGTGCCGGGCCTGCCCTCTCGCACCTGACTCGTCATGACCCCCCGTCCGTGTGCCGTTCGGCTCCCCCGGCGTCTCGAACACGTACACGGGAATCCATGCCCCGTCGGCGGGGCGGCACGCATGCCGGGGTGGTCACGGACGGTTGTTGGCCGAAGTGCGACGGCCACCGGTCTGCGCGGGGTCGTCCTCCCGACCCCCGTGGCGGGAGGACGACCCCGGCTCCTCGCGGTGGTCGTGGGGGTGTGCGGTGGGCCGCCGGCTCTCGCCGTCAGCAGAGCCTTCGGCGCTCGCCGTCAGCAGAGTCCGTCAGTAGAGCTTGTTGACGGCGGTCTTCGTCGTCTTCTTGAAGGCGGCCACGGGGGCGTCCTTGAAGCCGCCCATCTGGCCCCAGCCGACGATCGTCACGGTCCGGCCGTCCCGGCCGACGGACAGCAGGTTGATGTCCGCGGCGCCGTAGGAGGTCTTGGTCTGCAGGCCGAAGACCTTGGCGCCCTCCTCGACCTTCAGCGCGCCGTAGTAGCGGCCCTCGGCCTCGACGTCCGGGTACTGCTGCTCCAGCCGGTCCGCGCAGCCGCGGATCACCTTGGCCAGGTGGTCGGCCAGCGCCTTGCCCTTGGCGGCCGAGCCGGTGACGGTGGTGACCTGCACGGCCTGGGTGTCGAGGTCGGTGTGGAACAGGCGGTGCCGGTAGTCGTAGGCGGGCACGCCCTCGCCCAGGCAGTAGGCGAGCTGCTCGGGGAAGCCGTCGGTCACAGGGCCGGCGGTCCAGCTCGACGACGGGTGCGGCGGCAGCTGGGACGCCGAGAGGAACCGCGGCTGCTTGCTCTTGGCCGAGGCGGCTCCGGCCGGTGCGGTCCCCGCGGTGAGCGCGGTGCCGGCGGCGAGGGCGGCTACGGCGAGCGCGGCGAGAGCCCGGGCCCGGGTGCGGTTGGTCATACGTGTCCCCCGTACGGAGTGCGTGGATCGACGGAAATGACCGCGGCGCGCGGTGCGGGGACCGTAGGGTCCCCGTGGTGCGCGCGGACCGGGGTCACCGCGACGGCCGGTGCGGTCCGTCCGGTGGCCGTCGGTGCGGCGCGGCCAGGTGCCATGAGCATCGGACGTCCCGGGCGGCCGGTGCAAGCGGCGGTGGCGTTTCGGCGGGCATGGAACCATCCCAGCCCGTCTGACGTGCAGATATATGGGGTGCCTGGGATGCCGTTCCAGGCTCTGGGACCCCGCGAACGGGTGAACGTGAGGCGACGAGAGGCAGGGTGACGGTGTCGGCACAGGGCGGCGGCCAGGACGAGGTGACCGGCTTCGCGGCGCTGCTCCGGGAGCTGAAGGAACGGACGGACCGCAGCTACGGCTCGCTGGCCCGCCGCCTCGGCATGAACACCTCCACCCTGCACCGCTACTGCGCCGGTGAGGCGGTGCCGGTCGACTTCGCCCCCATCGAACGCTTCGCCGCGCTGTGCGGGGCGAGCCCCGAGGAACGCCTCGAACTCCACCGCCGCTGGCTCAGCGCCACGGCGGCCCGCCGGCGCCCCCGCGGCAACGGCGGATCCGCGACGGCCGCCGCGCAGGGCTCCGGCGGTACGGGCACGGCCGGGACGGGCGACCGGCAGCAGCGCACGACCACGGAACCGGGACCGGCCGGCGAGCCGCCCCGCTCCGCCCCGGAGGCGGACGCCCCGGCCACGGAGCGGCCGGAGGCGGCGACCGACCGCCCGGAACCGGCACCCGACGTCCCCTCCGCGCCCGAGGACCCCGAACCGAAGCGCTCCGGACAGGAAGGCTCCGAACAGACAGGCGCCGGGCCGACGAGCCCCCGGCCCCCGGCGGACACCGACACCCCGCCCCCCGCCCCCGCGGACGCCCCCGCACCCGAGCCTGCGCAGGGCACCGGCCACGTCCTGGACGGCGTGGTCCAGGGCCCTCTCACCCCCACCGCCTCCACCACCCGCCGCCCGTCGTCGGACCGTGCCGAGGCACCACACGGCGCCGCTCCCGGACGACGTCGCTGGTACCGCCGCAAGCGCGTCCTGGTCGCCGCCGTCTGTGCCGTCCTGGCCGTCGTGGGCAGCCTCTCCGCCCTGCCCGACGCGGGAAAGCGCCCGGCCTCCCAGGGCGTCCGGGCCACCGACGGGCCGACGGCCGGCAGCACCGCGACCGGCCCGCGGCACGGCCGGTCGGCGTCCCCCTCCACGGCCGATTCCGGCTCCCCCGCCGAGAACTCCGCCAGCGGCCGGGGCACCGAGGACGGTGGGCTCCGCCCGGGAACCAAGCCCTCCTCCCCCGCCTCGGAGGACGGCGGAACCGCCCGGAACGCCCCCGGCGGCGGCTCGGCCGGCTCCCCGCTCGTCTGGACCCTCGACTCCCACGTCTGGGAAGGCGGCTGCGGGCACGACTACGTCATCGGCAAGCCGCCCGCCAAGGTCCCGCCGCCGCCCGCCGCGCAGGACGCCCCCGCCTGGGCGGCCGCGCAGGGAGCGGTGCACGGCGGGAAGACCCAGGTGGAGGTGTCCGTCCAGGGCAAGTCCGAGGCCGCGGTCGTCCTGACCGCGCTGCGGGTCCGTGTCGCCGGCCGGGCCGAGCCGGTGGCGGGCAACGCGTACGCCATGGACCAGGGCTGCGGCGGCGCACTGACGCCCCGCTCCTTCGACGTGGACCTCGACAAGGACCGCCCCGTCGCCCGCGCGGTCCCCGGCAACGACGCCGGCACCCCGATCCCGGCCGTACGCCTCCCCTACCGGGTCTCCTCCAAGGAGCCGGAGGTCCTGCTGGTCACCGCCCGCACCGGCACCTGCGACTGCCGCTGGTACCTGGAGCTGGACTGGTCCTCCCAGGGCCGCACCGGCACCGTCCGCATCGACGACCACGGCCGCCCGTTCCGCACCTCCGCCGTCGACGGCCTCCCGCACTACGAGTACGACACCCTGAACCGCCGCTGGCGCCCGCGCTCCACCTGACCCGGACACCAGCGCACCCGACTGCCGCCACCCACGACTCGAGTCCTGACCCCAGCGAGCACGACCGTCCCTGCCCGTGACACCCGTGGGGTTCCGTCGCCTGCGGAGGATGCCGGCCTCGCCTGATGCGGGCGCGCCCACCACGGCGCCGGGCGTGGGCGGTGGCCACGGGGCGGCGGCGACGGGTTTGACGACGGGTTTTCAGGGCCGGGGCACGTTGCGCAGGTTGGAGCGGGCCATTTGGAGCATGCGGCCTACTCCGCCGTCGAGGACGATCTTGGAGGCGGAGAGGGCGAAGCCGGTGACCATTTCGCGGCTGATCTTGGGTGGGATGGAGAGGGCGTTGGGGTCGGTGACGATGTCCACGAGAGCGGGGCCCTTGTGCTTGAAGGCGGACTTGAGGGCTCCGGGGAGGTCCTTGGGTTTCTCCACGCGGACGCCGTAGGCGCCGCAGGCACGGGCGACGGCGGCGAAGTCGGGGTTCTTGTTGGCGGTGCCGTGGGACGGGAGGCCGGCGACCAGCATCTCCAGCTCGACCATGGAGAGGGAGGAGTTGTTGAAGAGGACCACCTTCACCGGCAGGTCGTACTGGACGAGGGTGAGGAAGTCACCCATGAGCATGGCGAATCCGCCGTCGCCGGACATCGAGACGATCTGCCGGCCCCGGTCGGTGAACTGCGCCCCGATCGCCATGGGCAGCGCGTTCGCCATGGAGCCGTGGGAGAAGGAACCGATCACCCGGCGGCGGCCGTTGGGCGAGATGTAGCGGGCGGCCCAGACGTTGCACATGCCGGTGTCGACGGTGAACACGGCGTCGTCGTCGGCGAGTTCGTCGAGGACGTAGGCCGCGTACTCGGGGTGGATCGGCACATGCTTCTCCACCTTGCGCGTGTAGGCCTTCACCACCCCCTCCAGGGCGTCCGCGTGCTTCTTCAGCATCCGGTCGAGGAAGCGCCGGTCGGTCTTCTCACGGACCCGGGGGATCAGGCAGCGCAGCGTCTCCCGTACGTCGCCCCACACCGCGAGGTCCAGGCGGGAGCGGCGGCCCAGGTTCTCAGGCCGGATGTCGACCTGGACGATGGGGATGTCGTCGGGGAGGAAGGCGTTGTAGGGGAAGTCGGTGCCGAGGAGGATCAGCAGGTCGCACTCGTGGGTGGCTTCGTACGCGGCGCCGTAGCCGAGCAGGCCGCTCATGCCGACGTCGAAGGGGTTGTTGTACTGGATCCACTCCTTGCCGCGCAGGGCGTGGCCCACGGGGGACTTGATGCGCTGGGCGAGTTCCATGACCTCGGCGTGGGCGCCCTTGGTGCCGCTGCCGCAGAAGAGGGTGACCTTCCCGGCCGCGTCGATCATGTCGACCAGCTGGTCGATCTCGGCGTCGCCGGGGCGGACGGTCGGCCGGGCGGGGACGAGGGCGGACGCCCCGGTCTGCTCCGGTGCGGGCTGGTCGGCGATGTCGCCGGGCATCGAGACGACGGCGACGCCCGAGCGGCCGATGGCGTGCTGGATGGCGGTCTGCAGCAGCCGGGGCATCTGCCGCGGGCTGGAGATCAGCTCGCAGTACTGGCTGCACTCCCTGAACAGCTGGTCGGGGTGGGTCTCCTGGAAGTAGCCGAGCCCGATCTCGCTGGACGGGATGTGGGAGGCCAGGGCGAGCACCGGCGCCATGGAACGGTTGGCGTCGTACAGGCCGTTGATGAGGTGCAGGTTGCCCGGCCCGCAGGAGCCCGCGCAGGCGGCGAGCCGGCCGGTGATCTGCGCCTCCGCTCCGGCGGCGAAGGCGGCGGTCTCCTCGTGCCGTACGTGGACCCAGTCGATGGCGGGGTTGCGGCGGACGGCGTCGACGACGGGGTTGAGGCTGTCGCCGACCACGCCGTACAGGCGTTTGACGCCCGCGCGGGTGAGGATGTCGACGAACTGTTCCGCGACGTTCTGTTTGGCCATGGAATCCATGAATTCACATGGCGGACGCTCACGCCTCCCAGACGGCCACAGCCGTACGGTCGTCGGCGTAACCCTTGACCCGCACCTGGGTGTCGGCCAGGAACGCGGCGAGGCCGGGCGGTTCGGGGTGGGACCACCGGGCGGCCAGGTGGGCGCGCAGCTCCTCCTCGCCGCGCAGCGGTTCGGCGAACCCGGCAGAGCACATCAGCAGGGTGTCACCCGGGCGGGCTATCGAGGTGCGGAATCGGTAGGGCTCGCGTGGTGGTTCGGGCGCCGGTTCGTAGGACGGGCCCGGGGGTGTGGGGATGCCGAGGTCCATGGTGAGACGGTCGCCCTCGGCGGTCTCGGCGGGCGGCGAGCCGAAACCGAGCACGGGCTCGCCCTTGACCTCGGCGGCCTGCGGTTCGATGTCCTGCCAGATCCCGTCCCGCAGCCGGAACAGCCCGCCGGGCCCGACGCCGAAGAAGACCCGGGTGCGGCACTCGGGGTCGGCGGGCAGGAGCAGGCAGCGCAGGGTCGCGGTGTACTCCTCCGGTTGGAGCCCCTGTTCGGCGGCGCCGGCGCGGAGCCGGCCGAGGCTGCGGTCGGTGAGCCGCTGCAGTCCGGACTTCAGGTCGCCGCGCCGGGCGGCTCTTATGTCCTCGACCAGCCGGGGGTGACTGCGGCCGACCGCTCTGCCGATCCAGCGGCAGGCCTCGGCGGCGGCGCGATGCCCGAGCGGCGCGGTCCGGGCACCGGTCGCGACGGCGACCAGCAGCAGCGCCTGGTCGCCGCTGCCGAAACGGGCGGTGAGCAGCGCGTCCCGGCGCGGTTCGCCCCGGTACCGGGCGGAGTCCCCGCGCACGGAGGCGGCCCGTAAGGTGCCCGCCCCGTACCGGGCGCCGTCCAGGACGGTGTCCGGAACGAGGTCGTCCAGCCGCTCGGGATCGGCGGCGGGCAGCGCGGTGGGCTCGGGATCGTAGGTGGGCGGCCGGGAACCGACGTAGGCACGGGTGGCGGGGGGTGGTGGCGACGCCGGGCCCGAGGGCTGGGCATCGCGGGGGTCGGTGCGCGGGTCGGTGCTCGTGAGTGGGGGCGTTCGGGGGTCGTAGTCCGTACGAAGGGGCGTTCGGGGGCCGGTGTCGGGTGCGGCGCCGGAGGGGACGGGCTGGGGCGCGTCCTCGGGTGACGGCTGCGGTGCCCCGGCGGGCGGTGCCGGGGACGGCACCTGGACGGGCGGGGTGCCGACCGTGTCGGCCTTGCCGGCCGGGCCGCCCGTATCAGCCGGGCCGCCCGTATCGGCCGGGTCGGCCGTACCGGCTGGGTCGGCCGTCGAGGTCGTCTCGGCCGGGTCGGCCGCCTCGGTCGTCTCCGTCGTATCGGCCGTGCCGGGCGGCTCGGACGGGTCGGACGGGTCGGACGGCTCGGTGGCGGTGCGGGGCGAACCCTGGGCCTGCTGGCCGGCGGACGAAGCCTCGCGGGACGGGGCGTCCGGCGGGCCGTCGGGTGGCGTGGGGCCCGGTGGCGCGTCGGCCGGTGTTGCCGGAGGCGCCGCGCCGGAGGGGACGGAGGAGAGCGGCGCAGAGGACGCGGAGGTGAGCGGGACGGTCGGGTGGGTGGTGGTGGACGTGGCGTCCGGGGACGAGGGTTCCCGGGGGGCGCGCGGCGGGGGCAGTGGTGGTGTGGCCTGCTGAGGTGAAGGGGCGGCGTCCCTCGGGGGTGGCGGGCCGTTCAGAGTCACCTTCGCCGAGGCGAAGCGGTCGTCCAGGGAGTCGGGGGCGGGTGTGCCGCCCGTGTCGCCCGTGGAGTCGTCGTACAGCTGCGCCCACCAGTCGTCCTCGGGGCCGGTGGGCCTTCCCCCCTGCTGGCTCATGCCCCCAATTGTCCACCGCACAGCCCCGATGAAAACGGGGCATCCGGAAAATCCCCGTCGCTTCCCCGGCCAGGGACCGCACCTCGGGTGACGGCCGGTACAGCTGTTCGTCGCCGTTCTGCGCCGCCCCTCACCCTCCTGCACCCTGGACAGATGGGAGCGTGGGAACTCCTGCTGGCCGGACTGGTGATCCTGTTCGGTCTGTGCGGAGTGCTGCTGCCCGGAGTGCCGGGGTCCTGGCTGGTGTGGGCGGCGGTCATGTGGTGGGCGCTGAAGGACCCGCGGCCGGTCGCCTGGTGGGTGCTGGTGGGCGCGACGGCGGTTCTGCTGCTCTCCCAGGTCATCCGCTGGGCCCTGCCGCCCCGGCGCCTGTGGCCCGCCGGCGACGACGCCCGGATGATGACGTACGCGGGGGCCGGCTCACTGGCCGGATTCGTGCTGTTGCCGGTGGTGGGCGCGATCCCCGGGTTCCTCGCCGGGATCTACCTCTGTGAGCGGATCCGTCTGGGCCGCCACGGCGAGGCGATGGTGTCGCTGCGCACCACGATGCGGGCGGGCGGCTGGAGCCTGCTGACGGAGTTGTTCACCTGCCTGCTGATCACCGCGGCCTGGCTTGGCGCGGTCTTCTGGGGCTGACGACGACCGCCCCGACGGCGGCGACGGCCGTCGGGGCGGTCTGTGGTCAGGCCGCCGCCTGCAGCACCCCCTCGTGCGTCAGCAGCCGCACCTTGTTCTCCAGGCCGCCCGCGTATCCGGTGAGGGAGCCGTCGGCGCCGATCACGCGGTGGCAGGGGCGGACGATCAGCAGCGGGTTCGCGCCGATCGCACCGCCGACCGCCCGCACGGCCGCCCTGGGCGCGCCGATCCGGGCCGCGATCTCGCCGTAGGAGGTGGTGGCGCCGTAGGGGATGGCGTCGAGGGCGGCCCAGACCTTCTCCCGGAAGGGTGTGCCGGTGGTGCGCAGCGGCAGCCGGAAGTCCTTCAGGTCGCCGGCGAAGTAGGCGCCGAGCTGCTCCTCGGCCTCGCGGAAGGGGCCGGAGTCCGGCCGCCCGTCGGGCGGTACGGCCGGGGCGTTCCGCTGCCCGGGCAGGGACAGCGAGGTCAGCTCGCCGTCGGGGCCGGCGGTGAGGAGGAGCGGCCCGAGGGGGCTGTCGAGGGTCGTCCAGTAGGTGCTCATCAGTGCTCCGGTTCGGTGGTCGGGAGGTCGGCGTTCGCGTGTCCGAGTGCCGTGCGACCGGCCGCCGCGGGCTCGGCGGACGCGGGCGTCGTGGCCCCGGGCTCTGTGGCCGCGGGCTCGCCGGCTGCGGACTCGGCTGCCGCGGACTCGGCTGCCGCGGACTCGGCTGCCGCGCGCAGGTGACGGTGGGCGTAGGAGCGCCAGGGGCGCCGGCGGTCGGGGACGTCGGCGGCGTCGGTGGCGTCCGGGCCGTCCGGCGCCACGTCGGGGTCGCCGAGGGCGCGCATGCGGATCTCGGCGATGGTGGGGCCGTCCATGCCCGGCAATGCACGCAGGGCGGCCTCGGCGGCCTCCCGGTCGGCGCCGGGGTCGAGGCGCAGGGTTCCGTCGGCGAGGGCGGCGGTGAGCGCGCCCAGGGGGCCGTCCGGTTCCGCGCCGGCCAGGACGGCGGGCTCGGGGAACAGGTGGGTGAGGCCCCCGCAAGGGGCGTCCAGCGCCTTGCCGTACCGCTGGACCAGCCGCGCGGCCTCCTCGCGGCCCACCAGGGCCCGTACGGCCAGCTCCTCCGGGTCGGCGGCTCCGGGTGACCGGAGTCCTGGCCGGGCGGCGACCAGCGGGGCGAGGCCGGGGTCGGCGCCGAGGCGTTCGTCGACGGCGTACGGGTCGGCGTCCAGGTCGAACAGGCGGCGAAGGCGCTGCACGGCCGTGGTGAGGTCGCGCGGGTCGGTGAGATGGATGCGCGCCTCGAGCCAGCCGCCGGGACGGGCACCGGACGGGGCGCGTCCCCTCCGGCCGGCCTCGCCGGGCTCCTCGACGGCGGCGATGCCGGTGCCGTAGGGCAGGCGCAGTGTGCGCCGGTAGGTGCGGGCGCCCCGCTCTCCGCTCACCTCCTCGACGCCGGGTACGGCCTCCCGTTCCAGCAGGTCGAAGACGGGCCCGGCGCAGTAGGGGCCGCGGTGGGCGAGGCGCAGCGGGACACCGGCCTCGGGGGTGGCCCGGCGGCCGTACCTGGTGGTGGTGCGTGCGGACCGGCCGGGGGTTCCGGACGCGGCGGCGCGCAGTTCGCTGGGGGTGGCCGCGTAGACGGCCCGGATGGTGTCGTTGAACTGCCGCACGCTGGCGAATCCGGCGGCGAAGGCGATCTCCGTGATCGGCAGGCCGGTGGTCTGCAGCAGGACCCGCGCGGTGTGGGCGCGCTGTGCCCGGGCCAGCGCGACCGGCCCGGCGCCCAGCTCGGCGGTGAGCTGCCGCTGCATCTGGCGGGGGCTGTAGCCGAGCCGCGCAGCGAGTCCCGCGACGCCCTCGCGGTCCACCACGCCGTCGGCGATCAGCCGCATGGCGCGGCCCACGACGTCGGCGCGCACATTCCACTCGGGGGACCCGGGGACGGCGTCCGGCCGGCACCGCCGGCAGGCCCGGAATCCGGCGCTCTGCGCGGCGGCGGCGGTCGGGAAGAAGCGCACATTGCGCCGTCGCGGGGTGGTGGCGGGGCAGCTGGGCCGGCAGTAGATGCCGGTCGTCTCGACGGCGAAGAAGAACACGCCGTCGAAACGCCCGTCGCGGCTGCGTACCGCCTCGTACCTGCTGGTTTCGTCCGTCACAGGGTCCAGTCTCCGCCCTGCGGGGACCCGCGGCTGGCGGAAATCGGACATGGACGTGGCCCCAGTGAGCCCGGCGGCCCGGCGGACCCGCCCGGGTCCAGTCCAGCCCGGGTCCGAACTCGCCCGGGTCCAGTCCAGCCCGGGTCCGAACTCGCCCGGGTCCGGCCCCGCCCGGCTCCCGTCCCGCTATCGCCAGTGGCCACCCCGCTTGAACTCCATCGCCGCCCTGGCCTGCGCGTCCTTGCGCTTCCAGTCCTTGCGGATCTCCGACCGGAGCCGGGCGTCGGACTGGGCGACGATGCGCTGGTTCTCGCGGAGCAGCTTGCGGTAGCTCTCCAGGCGGCGGTGCGGCAGCTCACCCTCGGCGATGGCCTCCTGGACGGCGCAGCCGGGCTCGCTCTCGTGGGCGCAGTCGTGGAAGCGGCACCCCTCGGCGAGCTCCTCGATCTCGGCGAACACCTGGCCGACGCCGGTGGCGGCGTCGTACAGGCCCACGCCGCGCAGTCCCGGTGTGTCGATGAGGACGCCGCCGCCGGGCAGGGCGAGCAGGTTGCGGGTGGTCGTGGTGTGCCGGCCCTTGCCGTCCGCGTCACGGACGGCGCGGACGTCCATGACGTCCTCGCCGAGCAGCGCGTTGGCGAGGGTGGACTTGCCCGCTCCGGACTGGCCGAGCAGCACGGAGGTGCCGCCGGCGGCGACCGCGGCGAGCACGTCCAGGCCCTCCCCGGTCCGGGCGCTGACGGCGTACACCGGCACGCCGGGCGCGCTGGTCTCGACGTCCGCCACCAGATGGGACCGGGTGACCGGGTCCGGCACCAGGTCGGCCTTGGTGAGGACGACCAGCGGCTGCGCCCCGGACTCCCAGGCGAGGGCGAGGAAGCGTTCCACCCGGGCCAGTTCGAGTTCGGCGGCGAGGGAGACGGCGACCACGGCGTGGTCGACGTTGGCGGCGAGGATCTGCCCTTCGGACCGCCTGGAGGAGGTGGAGCGCACGAAGGCGGTGCGGCGGGGCAGGTACGCCCGCACGTGGCACGGGTTGCCCTCGGGCTGGACGGCGACCCAGTCGCCGGTGCAGACGACCCGCATCGGGTCGTGCGGGGTGACGAAGGCCGTGTCGGCGCGCACGGTCCCCTCGGCGGTGACGACGTCGCACTGGCCGCGGTCTACGCGGATCACGCGCCCGGGCAGCAACCCCTGCGCGTAGTACGGGGCGAACGCCTCGGCCCACCCCTCGTCCCAGCCGTACGGAGCGAGCGCGGTGGCGGTGTCGGTGGGGGTGGAGCCGGCACCCCGGCCGGAGCCGGAGCCGGAGACGGACATGGGGCTGGAGCTGGAAGTCAACGGGTGACCCTTCACAAGGGTGGCTCCGGCGGCCGTGCCTCGTGCGGGGCACGGAGGAGGAAAGGGTGAGTCAGCCGGCGGCCACGGAGGTGGACTTGACGGTTTCCTGGATGCGGGCAGCGCCCGGCACGGTGACGGCCATCTGTCGACACCTCCTCACTCGCACACGCGTCGCCCTCGCGACGCTCCGGTACGGCAGCCCTGACGGGGGCCGTGTGATCCGCGCTCACGGTAGTCCGCGGCGGCCCCTGCCCGTCAACCGGTTTTTCCGGCGGGCCCTCCGCCCCGCGCGGCCGGCAGGCACTTCCGCACCGGCACGACGGCACTCACCGCAGGATCAGGGGATCAAGCACCGAGATGGATGTAGGAGGCCCAGACCTCGACCCGCTCGGGGAATCTCCGCCGCTGTTCTCCCACGGCGACGTGCAGCGCGTGTGCGGCGCGGGCAGCCGCGGGAGCGGTTGCCCCGCTCCCCACGTCCCCTTCCAGAAGCTCCCTGTAGAAGCGTGCCGCGACCTTTCTGGCCCGGTAGGACTGCACCTCCCACTGGGTGGCGACCACATGCCGGTAGCCGGCGAGCTGGAGTGAGCCCGCCAGACTGACGGGCTCGTCGGAGTGGGCCCGCGGGGTCACATGGGTGCGGCAGGCCGACAGATAGGCCAGCTCCGCCCGCTGCAGGCGCAGACCCGCGATGTCCCGCATCAGCAGGGGGCCGCTGCTCCGGCAGTCCCACAGGTACAGACGGCCGTCGGGTTCCTCGGCGCCTTGATCACCGTGCCCGGCGAAGTGGAACCAGCCGCCCGCCCGGATCCGCTGGAGCACGAGGTCGCGCGTCGCCTCCTCGTCGCACAGCGGCCGCGGATCCGCGGGGAAGAGCCGGGCCACCTCCTCGATCTCCTCGGTGGCGTCCGCGATCGGCGGCAACTGCGAGCCCGGTGGCGTCCTGCCCACCCCGACCAGCAGAACCGGGGAAGCGGCGGTGGACGGCTGCGCCGCCTCGGCCCGGCGCGCAGTCCTCAGGGCGCGCAGGGTCGGGGTGTAGCTGGAGACGAAGGTGTCGGCGAGGCTCTCCTGGTTGACGTGGTCGGGGTCGCGCAGGTCGAGCCGGGAGGCGGCGTGTACCGGCAAGTGGTTGAAGACGCCGGTGGGGCACCACCAGATCCGCGCCGGGTCGGGGACCGCGCGGCACCTGTCCGGCAGCGCCGCCAGCACGGGCTCGGCCACGGCCGCCCACAACCAGCCGAGCAGGTCGGTCAGATAGTCCCGCAGGTCGTCGAGACCCCCGTCTGCCGCTCCCGATGTCTCGTCCCGTCGGGAAGCCTGCTGCAGCAGGGACAGATGCCCGGCACGTCGCACCGCCCGGGTGTGGCGGAACAGGGGCAGCGGCACCACGGAGAGCGAGCCCTCGTACAGGACGAGGGCGTCCGAACGGAGAGGGCTGGAGGTGAGGACCACGACCGGACCGTGCTCGGCGACCGCCACCAGTTCCCGGTACGGCAGTGGCTTCAGGAAGTCGGCCAGGCCCGGCAGGCGGCGTACCTCCTCGACCGTCTCCTCCCAGCGGTACTGAAGGCGTCTGCGCCGCACCCCCGCGGCGGCCGTGTCTCCGCCGTGGGCCGGCTCCTCACTGAGCTGTGCCAGTCGGGCGGCCAGCTCAGGTGCATGACGGCGGACCGCGTCCAGGTCCGCGCGCCGGTCCAGTGCCTGCGACAGCAGGAGGCCACGTCCGTGCTCAAGAATCTCCAGGGCCCTTTCCGGTGCGCCGGCGTTGAGCGCGACCGAGGCGAGGAGGGAGACGGTCTGGGACGTGTCGCCGAGCGCACGCAGCTTGTCGTCCAGTCCCAGGCCGCCCCAGGCGAGTCGGGGCAGGACGTCGATGGCCGCCGTGCACGCCTGGAGGGCGGAGCTCCAGTCCTGCTGCGCCACACGAAGCTCGACTGCGTCCAGGGCGGCCTGCCACCGGACGGACGCGGCTCCTGACGGCTGTCTCGCGGCCCGCATGAACAGGTCGAACGCCTCGTTCATCTCCTCGGGCGTGGCGGCGGCCCAGGCTTCGTCGACGAAATCCTCTCCGAGCAGCAGCGCCTGCTGCGCCCAGTCGGGGCTGTCCTCGGGCACATTCTCCAACGACCGGCGCTGGACAGTCAGTCCGCGCTGCCGAAGCGGTCGGTCGTCCTCGAGGATGCCGAGGGCTCTGAGGGCCTGACCGTACTGCGCCTGGATCTTCGGCAGGGACTGGTGCCGTGGCGGCAACAGCCGTATCGCATCCGCGAGTACGTCTCTGGCGCGCAGGAAATCACGCCGTGCCTGCGCCCTGCTCGCGGAGTCCTTCTTTCTGCCCCGGCGGCCGCCCAGCGCGACCAGCAGCGTCCCCAGGTCGGACAGAGGCAGCGGATACTCGGTCGTCCGGCGCAGCTCCTCTCCGCCCGAGGAGATCTGCCGGAGCGCTTCGTCGATGGTCTCGATCGCCTCCTGCAGGAGCGGGTCATGAT
>NZ_JAATEM010000079.1 GCF_012034205.1 Streptomyces composti | reverse complement strand
CGCCGCCCGGCTGGCGGCGGCGCTGACCCCCGAGGTCGACGCGGTGCTCGCCCGGTACCCGCTGCGGGAGCTGGTCACCAGCAGCGACCCGCTGCCCCTGCTGGTCGAACGCGAGCGGGCCCTGTACGGATCCTGGTACGAGTTCTTCCCCCGCTCCGAGGGCACCGCCGAGCAGCCCCACGGCACCTTCCGCACCGCCGCCCGCCGGCTGCCCGCGATCGCCGCGATGGGCTTCGACGTGGTCTACCTCCCCCCGATCCACCCCATCGGCACCACCTTCCGCAAAGGCCCCAACAACACCCTCGACGCCGGCCCCGACGACGTCGGCGTCCCCTGGGCCATCGGCTCCCCCGAAGGCGGCCACGACGCCGTCCACCCCCAGCTGGGCACCCTGGAGGACTTCACCTGGTTCGTGCAGCGCGCCGGCGAACTGGGCCTGGAGATCGCCCTGGACTTCGCCCTGCAGTGCTCCCCCGACCACCCCTGGGTGCACAAACACCCGGAATGGTTCCACCACCGGCCCGACGGCACCATCGCCTACGCCGAGAACCCGCCGAAGAAGTACCAGGACATCTACCCCATCGCCTTCGACGCCGACATGGACGGCCTGATCACCGAGACCGTCCGCATCCTGCGCCACTGGATGCGCTGCGGCGTGCGCATCTTCCGCGTGGACAACCCCCACACCAAACCGGTCGTCTTCTGGGAACGCGTCATCGCCGAGATCAACCGCACCGACCCCGACGTGATCTTCCTCGCGGAGGCGTTCACCCGCCCGGCGATGATGCACACCCTGGCCCAGATCGGCTTCCAGCAGTCCTACACCTACTTCACCTGGCGCAACACCAAGCAGGAACTCACCGACTACCTCACCGAGCTGTCCGGGGACGCGGCCGCCTACATGCGGCCCAACTTCTTCACCAACACCCCCGACATCCTGCACGCCTACCTCCAGCACGGCGGCCGGCCCGCCTTCGAGGTCCGCGCCGTGCTCGCCGCCACCCTCTCCCCCACCTGGGGCATCTACAGCGGCTACGAACTGTGCGAGAACACCCCGCTGCGCGAGGGCAGCGAGGAGTACCTCGACTCCGAGAAGTACCAGCTGCGGCCCCGCGACTGGGAGACCGCCGAACGCGAAGGCCGCACCATCACCCCCCTGATCACCCGGCTCAACACCATCCGGCGCG
>NZ_JAATEM010000078.1 GCF_012034205.1 Streptomyces composti | reverse complement strand
TGCCTCTATGTCCTTCGTCAAGGCAACCCTGTCGGGTTTGGGGCGGTTCGGGCTGCTGGGATTATGCGGCGAGGTCGACTTCCGCGGGCGTGCGGGATTCGTAGAAGGTGCCGTCTCGGAGCATGGCGAACAGGACGCTGATGCGTTGGCGGGCGAGGCGGAGGAGTGCCTGGGTGTGGGTTTTGCCGCGTGCGCGTTGCTTGTCGTAGTAGGTGCGGGAGGCCCGGTCGGCGTTGATGCAGGCGAAGGCGGACAGGAACATCGCCCGTTTGAGCTGGCGGTTTCCGCCCCGTGGCGCGTGTTCGCCGTGGATCGAGGTCCCGGACGACTTCGTGGTCGGGGCGAGGCCGGCGTAGGAGGCCAGGTGGGCGGCGGTGGGGAAGCTGGTGCCGTCGCCGACGGTGACCAGCAGGACGGCTGCGGTCCTGACGCCGACGCCCGGCATCGACGTCAGGACCGGGAAAAGAGGGTGCGCCTCCAGCAGGGCGTTGATCTGGGCTTCCATCGCCCGGCGCTGGGTGTGGACGGCGGCCAGGGAGGCTGCCAGGGACGGGATGACGATGTCGAGGGTCCCGGTGCCCGGGACGACGACGGTCTGTTCGTCGAGTGCGGCAAAGACGTCGTCGATCAGCCGCTGGGCCATGCGCGGGGCCTTGGGCCGGATCAGCTCCACGAGTCTGCGGCGGCCGGCCCTGCGCAGGGCGCCCGGGGAGCCGTAGCGTTCCAGCAGCCAGGTGACGGCCTGGTGGTCGAGGCGGGGTCCAAGGACGCGTTCGAGGCTGGGGTGGAACTGGGTGAGCAGGCCGCGTATCCGGTTGGAGGTGCGGGTGGCCTCGGCCGCGAGGTCCTGGTCGAAGCCGACGAGGACCGTGAGTTCGGCGGTGATCTCGTCGGTCAGCTCCAGGGACCGCAGGGTGTGCGGCATGGTGCGGGCCGCGTCCGCGATCACCGCGGCGTCCTTCGCGTCGGTCTTGGCCTCGCCGGGGTAGAGGTCGGCGATCCTGCGCATGGCCAGTCCGGGCAGGTAGGCGACCCGGCAGCCCGCATCGCGGGCGACTGTCAGCGGGAGGGCGCCGATCGAGGCGGGCTGGTCGACGATCACCAGGACGGTGCCGAACTTCGCGGCCAGTTTATCGAAGACGGCCCGCAGCTTCGGCTCGCTGTTGGGCAGCGGCTTGTCGAAGACCTTCTTCCCGGCCGGGGTGAGCCCGTGGCCGTGATGAGCGCTCTTGCCGACGTCCAGGCCCAGGAACACGCCCACGTCTTCGATCTCGAACATCGCGCCCCTCCCCAAGGGGTGTTGACGGTGCCGGCCTCGGCTCG
>NZ_JAATEM010000077.1 GCF_012034205.1 Streptomyces composti | reverse complement strand
TCGGGGGCGGAGATCGCCTGGCAGGACGTACTCGCTGATCTGGGCCTGTCGGCTCCGCACCGCGTCGACCTGCCGACGTACGCCTTCCAGCGCCGCCGGTACTGGCTCAAGGAGACGGTCGGCGTGTCGGCTGGGCTCCTTGGGGACGTAGCCGATGCGGAAGCGGACGAGGAGTCCGTGACGCAGGCGGCCGGTCCTGCGGCCTCCTTCGCCTGGATGTCGGAGAAGGAGACGGACCGGGAGCTGCTGGATCTCGTACGGCGGCACATCGCAGCCGTGCTCGAACACGACAGCCCCGAACAGGTCCCGGCGGACGCGCCGTTCAAGCAGCTCGGCTTCGACTCGCTGATGTCGGTGGAGTTCTGTGCCGCGCTCGGCCGCGCGGTCGGCGTACGGCTGCCGTCGTCCACGCTCTACGACCACCCCACCCCGGAGCTGCTGGCACGACACGTACGCGGCGAACTCGTGGGCACGCGGGGCGAGGAGGCGGAGGCGGAGGCAATGGCTGCCCCGGACTCCGGCGCCGCCTCCGACCCGGTCGTCATCGTCGGCATGAGCTGCCGGCTCCCGGGCGGGATACGGACGCCCGAGCAGCTGTGGGCACTGCTGGCGGCTGGCGGTGACGCGGTGTCGCCGTTCCCCGCCGACCGCGGCTGGGACCTGGAGGCGCTCTACGACGCCGACCCGGAGCGCTCCGGCACGTCGTATGCGCGGGAGGGCGGGTTCCTCCATGACGCCGCCGACTTCGACCCGGCGTTCTTCGGGATCTCGCCGCGTGAGGCCCTGGCCATGGACCCGCAGCAGCGGCTGCTGCTGGAGACCTCCTGGGAGGCCCTCGAACGCGCCGGGATCAACCCGAAGTCGCTGCGTGGCAGCAAGGCCGGCGTCTTCGTCGGTGCCACGGCTCAGGACTACGGCCCCCGGCTGCACGAGGCGCCCGAGGAGATCGAAGGCTATGTGCTGACCGGGACGACGCCCAGCGTGGCGTCGGGCCGCGTGGCATACACCCTGGGTCTGGAGGGCCCGGCCGTCACCGTCGACACCGCCTGCTCGTCCTCGCTGGTCGCCCTGCACATGGCCGCGCAGTCACTCCGCTCCGGCGAATGCTCGCTCGCCCTCGCGGGCGGGGCGACCGTCATGTCCAACCCCGGCATGTTCGTGGAGTTCAGCCGTCAGCGGGGACTCGCTCCGGACGCCCGGGTCAAGGCCTTCGCCGAGGCCGCCGACGGCACCGGCTGGGGCGAGGGCGTCGGCATGCTGCTGCTGGAGCGGCTGTCGGACGCTCGGCGCAACGGGCATCCGGTCCTGGCCGTGGTCCGGGGTACGGCCGTCAACCAGGACGGCGCCAGTAACGGTCTCACCGCGCCGAACGGTCCCTCCCAGCAGGGGGTGATCCGGCAGGCCCTCGCCAATGCCGGTCTCGCCCCCGACCAGGTCGACGCGGTCGAGGCGCACGGCACGGGTACCACTCTGGGTGACCCGATCGAGGCGCAGGCGCTCCTCGCCACGTACGGCCAGGACCGGCCTGCT
>NZ_JAATEM010000076.1 GCF_012034205.1 Streptomyces composti | reverse complement strand
ATCTCACGTGCCTAAGAAGTCAAGCCGCCATGGCCAGACCCGCCGGGGAGGAGGTGAAGGCGTGCTGTTCGTCGAAGAGCTGCCGGGTCTGCAGGCAGTGGTAGAGCTGGCCGATCATGCGGTTGAACAGGTGCCTTTGCGCCTGGGCATGCCAGTCTCCGTGGTCGCGCCGTCGCCGGTAGTGGGCGGCGGCTCCGGGCGAGGCCGTGAGGGCGGCGAAGGCCCACTGGTGACCGGCGTTGGTCAGGCGGTTGTTCTTGATGTAGCGGCGTCCAACGAAGCGTTTCTTGCCCGAGGCCCGGGTGATGGGGGCCGATCCGGCGTATGCCTTCAAGGCCCGGGCGTCGGCGAACCTTGCGCGGTCGTCACCGATCTCTGCCAGCACCCGGGCGCCGAGCTGGACGCCGAGGCCGGGGAAGCTCAGCAGGATCTCAGCGTCCGGGTGCTGGCGAAAAAGCGACTCCACCGCCTCGGTGAGGTCGTCGACGGCCTTGCAGGATGCGTCCAACTGGGTGAGCAAGGCCAGCAGTTGCTGACCCATCGCTTCTTCGACGAGTGCGGGCTGGTGGGCCTGCTCGGCGCGCAGGGCGGTCTTGAGGCGGTCAGCTTCGGCGTCGATGCCACGGCTGCGGCCGGCCCGTTTGAGCGCGGCCCGCAGCTGGGGCAGGGTCAGCCGGGCCGCCGCGCTCGGGGTCGGTGCCAGGGCAAGCACGGCACGGGCTTCAGGCCGGGTCAGGCCGCCCTGCTTGCTCGAGAAGGCGTCCAGTGCGACGGGGTAGTACTCGCGCAGCAGCGAGCGGACCTGGTTGGCGATCTGCTGGCGGGACCAGACGGCGTCCTGCTGAGCGCGGGCCAGGACGGTGATGGCGCGGGCCAGGTCGCTGTCGTCGGGCAGCGGCCGGTGGGCGTGCATGTCGGTGCGCAGGATGTTGGCCAGGACCAGGGCGTCGCCGGGGTCGGACTTCTTGCGGGAGACGCCGTGCCGGTCACGGTAGCGGGCGGCGGCCAGCGGGTTGACCGCGTAGATCTTCCGCTTGCCGGTACGCAGGACGGCCACGAGCAAGCCGCCGGCGGTCTCGATGGCCACCGGTATCGGCGTCTCGGGGCTGTCGCCGTGCTCGGCGAGCAGGTCCAGCAGCAGGCGATAGCCGGCGAGGTCGTCGCTGATGCGGCGCTTGGCCAGCAGCTGGCCGTCTTGATTGACCAGAGCGACGTCGTGGTGCGACTCGGCCCAGTCGATCCCGCAGTACACGGTCAAGCCATTCCCCTCTCCTCGTGCGTTTGCGCAGGTGACAAGCCTGTGCGGGCCGCGCGGCGACCTAATCCCAGGACTCGACGGTCCGCCATCTCACTAGCCGTTCGCGGCACCAGCGCACCGCGCGGGCCCCGGTCTCGGTCAGAGCTCGAACGGCTCGCGGAGTTCGAGGGGGTCACCGTGCGGCGGGCTTGCACCACGACGATCAACGTCCGGAACAGGCCGACGGGTTTCGCAGCGGCCCGAAGACACCGGGCGCCACCGATCTTTCTGAAGGTCTCGCAGGACCAGGAACCCGGAGGGGTCAGCCCGGTGCCCACGGACCGCTACGAACCACATCGCATCGACAGTCCGGACCGCCCTGACGGGGCCAACCGGAACCGCTTACTCAAGGATTAGG
>NZ_JAATEM010000075.1 GCF_012034205.1 Streptomyces composti | reverse complement strand
GAGCACTGTGCATCGTGAAACGTGCAGGTGAGGTGGGCTGGTGTGCGGGCGAGTTGCCGTGCTCGCGCTGGTCGGCGGCGGGTGTCCATGGTGAAGATCGTCTGCCCTGTCGGCTGAGGCGGTTCTCGGGTTCCGCTGCGCTCGTCCCGGGACCGCTCCTACGATCCGTGACCGGGGCGGTACGCGGTGAGATCGCGGGAGGGTGCAGGGTATGGGAGACCTGGAGCGGATCATCGCTCGCCGGAGTGAACTGGACACACTCGCCGAGGAGTTGGCCAAGCAGCTTCAGGAGGTCCAGGCCGAGCGGGAGGAACTGCTGGTCGCCGAGCGGGTCCTGAACCGGCTGGCCGAACAGGACCGGGCCGAAGCGGAAGCCGCCGTGGTCGCCTCCCCGGCGCCCGCCCGGGTGGCGGGGCGAGCGGTCCTGCTGATCCCGCACCGCGGCGAGGGCCTTGACCAGGCCGCGCTGCCCGGCGATTACCGCAAGATCCTGGCGATCGTGCGGGCCGCGGACGGCCCGGTGCAGGTCCGGGCGGTGGGCGAGGAGCTGGGACTTGAGGTGGCGGTGCGCGGGAAGCTGGAGCCGCTGCGGGCGAAGATGACCAAGCTCGCCGATCGTGGCTGGCTGCACAAACGACCCGACGGACGGTTCACCGCACGCCGGTAGCCACACCGGGACGGGACATCGGGGCGTAACCAGCGGGCCCCCGACGGCAGTTGACGTGTTTTGTGAAGAACAACACCAGCCCCGCCGAGGGCCCTGACGGCCTTGTCTACACCGCCCGCCTGCCGCTGTCGAGCGCCACCCTGAACTACCTCGCCACGGTGATACGCGGCCACTTGAAGAAGATCGGCTCGCGGTGGCGGGCCCTGCCCGCGGGGAAGATCGCCGGCATCGTGCTGGCGGTACTGCGCTGTGACCAGCGGCCCGGCGATCTCGCCGGCGGAAACGGGATACACCGCACCACCGTCACCCGGTGGGTGCGCGAGGTCGTCGGCCTGCTGGCCGCCCGCGCCCCCAGACTGGACCGCGCGCTGAAGAAGATCGCCCGAAAGGGTGGCGGGGTGGTGCTGCTGGACGGCTCCCTGATACGGACCCGGCGGCGCACCGGGGCCGAGAACCGGAAGAACTATTCCGGCAAGCACAAATGCCACGGTCTGCTGGTGATCGCGCTCACCGACGACCGGGGCCGACTGCTGTGGGTCTCCGCGGCCCGGCCCGGACGGTCCTCGGAGATCACCGCCTGCCGACACGACAAGCTCACCGCCCACCTGCGGGCGGCCGGCCTCGGGGCCATCGCCGACCTGGGCTTCGTCGGTCTCGACGACAGCGGCCCGGACGCCGACCCGGCGGTGATCACCGGCTACAAAGCCGCCCGGAACCGGCCCCTGACCCGTGGCCAGAAGCTGTCCAACAAGGCACTGGCCGCAGTGCGCGCCCCGGTCGAGCACGGCTTCGCGCACCTGAAGAACTGGCGCGTGCTGGGCAAGGTCCGCACGGATCCGAGGTGGGCGACCGCGCTGGTGCGGGCCCTGCTGGTCCTCACGAACAGGGAAGTCGCCCGCTGATGACCGACGATCTTGTCGCTGGACTATCGCCCCGGACCTGGCCGAGCGTCCCGACACCTACGCACACCAGCCCACCTGACGTGCAGTTTTCACGATGCACACT
>NZ_JAATEM010000074.1 GCF_012034205.1 Streptomyces composti | reverse complement strand
AGAAGCTGTTGTCTTTCCGGGCTTGACGACGGCGTTTTCGCTGGTCGGGCATAGGGCCGGTGATCCTGTGGGAGTGATGGTCTGTCGTGTCGCCGCTGCTGTGGAGGTCATGGATGCCGTCGGTCGTGGGGCTGCTGGAACAGCGCGAGGTCGTCGCTCGCCGTCGCGTGGACGAGCTGCGGGAGGAGGCCGACCGCATCCAGGCTGAACTGGCCGTGGCCGAGCGGGACTGGAAGGAATGGGCCATCGCTCGCTCGCGGGTGGGCGAGGTGCTTGCCCCGGCAGAGGAGACGGGGAATGGCCACGACCAGGCCGACCGGACAGCACCGACCGCCGACGGACAGGCCGAGGAGGCCTCGTCAACGCCGGAAGCGGCAAGGGCGAAGTCGCAGGTGCCGGTGTGGCGTGAAGGGCTTGCGTGGTCGGCGTTGTCGGTGGACTACCAGCGCATCCTCACCGTGCTCGCGGACCGCGCCCGGCTCCATCAAGGGCCGCTGACCTGCCAGGAGATGGCCGCTTCGTTCGGCATGGACGTGGTGCCGGCGCGGGTGGAGGCGCTGAGGTCGAAGGCGAAACGCCTGGTCGCGCGCGGCTGGCTGGCCGAGCCTGCGCCGGGCCGATTCACGCCCGCCCGCGGCGTGAGCGGGCCAGGCGGCGGGTCATGACCATGGTCATCGACCAGTAGACCATCGCCTCGGCGCTGGCGGTGCGGCGCTCGAAGTCGCGCACCAGGCGGCGACTTCGCATCAGGTGGGCGAAGAGACGCTCGACGATCCACCGCTTGGGCAGCACCACGAAGCCGCGCATGTCGTCGCTGCGTTTGACGATCGCCAGGACCAGGGCGAACGTGGCCAGACAGTGCTCGACAAGGCTTCCGGTGTAGCCGCCGTCGGCCCAGACGAGGGCCAGGCGATGGTGTGCCCGGGCCACCCGCTCAAGCAGGGCCTGGGCAGCGGTGCGGTCGCCGACATCCGCGGCGGTGACCATCACGCCCAGCAGCAGGCCGAGGGTGTCGACCACGACGTGCCGCTTGCGGCCGTTGATGAGCTTGCCGCCGTCGAAGCCGCGGCTGTCCGCGCCGACGACGGCGTCCGCTTTGACGGACTGCGAGTCGATCACCCCGGCCGACGGCTGCGCGTCCCGCCCCAGCTCCTCGCGGACCCTCGCGCGCAACCGGTCGTGGAACTCCTTGACCAGGGCGTTGTCGCGCCAGCGGCGGAAGAATGCGTAGATGCGGTCCCATGGCGGGAAGTCGGCGGGCATCGCCCGCCACTTGATCCCGTTGTCCACGAGATACCGGATCGCATCGAGCACCGCGCGGTGGCAGTACCCCTCCGGCCGGCCGCCCCGCCCGCGCATCCAGCCCGGCACCGGCAGCAGCGGCCGGACCTCAGCCCACTCCGCGTCCGTCATGTCCGACGGGTACCGGCGCTGCCGCTCGGGCCAGTCAGCCGCGTTGCCGTACACGTGCGCGAGGCAATCACACGTTGGAGCGGGAGAGTTGGACTGCCCACCCATCGGCACGGAAGACTGCAGCACCGGGGCCTCCTCTTGCTCTATGGATTCGACACCCACGAGCTGTTCAGGAGGCCCCGTCTTCATGCTCCGGCCACGGCCGGATCACTCGACCGGGAACCCGCGTTCGACCGCCACCGCTCAAGATCGAAAAGACAACAGCTACT
>NZ_JAATEM010000072.1 GCF_012034205.1 Streptomyces composti | reverse complement strand
AACGGGACACCCGTCGACTGGCAGGCCTTCTTCACCGGCCGGGGGAACACGCCGCGCCGGGTCGACCTGCCGACGTACGCCTTCCAGCGCTGCCGGTACTGGCTCGACGCGAGGTCCGGGCGCAGGGAGCAGACCGGTGGTTCACCGGTGGACGGCTGGCGCTACCGGGTGGTGTGGCGGCCGATGCCGGATGCGTCCGACACGCCTGAACTCACCGGCGACTGGCTGCTGTTGCTGCCTGCCGGTCACGAGAGCCGGCCTCTCGTACGTGACGTCGTCCGGGCTCTGGAGAGCGGGCACGGTGCCGCACGGCAGGTCGTGCTCGACACCGCCGTGGCCGACCGGGAGCGTTTTGCCGAGCAACTGCGGGATGCGCGCGCGGAGTTCGACGCCCCGGTGACTGGCGTGCTGTCGCTGCTCGCGCTCGCGGACGCCGACGGTGAGGAGGAGGCCGGTACGGTCGCCCCGACCCTGGCGCTCGTCCAGGCGCTCGGCGACGCGGGCGTCGAGGCTCCCCTCTGGTGCGCCACCCAGGGTGCGGTCACCACCGGCGGCTCCGACCCGCTCGCCCACCCCGCCCAGGCGCAGGTCTGGGGCCTGGGGCAGGTCGCGGCTCTCGAACACCCCGACCGTTGGGGCGGGCTGGTCGACCTGCCCGAACAGCTCGACGAGCGCGGCGGCTCACACCTGCGTGCCGTACTGGCCGCGGCGCCCGGCGGCGAGGACCAGGTGGCGGTTCGCGAGGCCGGTGTCCTCGCGCGCCGACTGACCCGGGCGGCAGGCAGCAGCGGTACGGGTTGGCAGCCGCGCGGCACGGTCCTGATCACCGGCGGCACCGGCGCGCTCGGCGCACACGTGGCGCGCTGGGCCGCCGAGAACGGCGCCGAGCAACTCGTCCTCGCCAGCCGGCGCGGCGGCGAGGCCCCCGGGGCCACCGCCCTGGGCGACGAACTCGCCGCGTTCGGCGTCACGGTGACCTTCGCGGCCTGTGATGTGAGCGACCCCGAGTCGGTGCGCGCCCTGGTCGCCGAGCACCCGGGCCTCACCGCGGTCGTGCACACCGCCGGCAGCCTCGACGACGGCGTACTGGACCACCTCACCGCCGACCGCCTCGACCATGTCCTGCGTCCGAAGGCCACCGCCGCGGCGCTTCTCGACCGGTACACGCGTCACCTGGACCTGGACGCGTTCGTCCTGTTCTCCTCGGCGGCCGCCACCTTCGGCAACGAGGGCCAGGCCAACTACGCGGCCGCGAACGCCCACTTGGACGCGCTGGCACAGCGGCGGCACGCGCTGGGGCTGCCCGCCACCTCCGTGGCGTGGGGTGCCTGGGCGGACTCCGGTATGGCGACGGGGCACGCGGCGGCGGAGCAGTTGCACCGCAGCGGGTTCCCCCCGATGTCCCCGGACCTCGCGCTCACCACGCTGGCCCAGGCCGTCGGCCACGGCACTCCGGCCGTGACCGTCGCCGACATCGACTGGGCCCGCTTCGTACCGGCGTACACCGCCGCCCGTCCCAGCCCGCTGATCTCCGACCTGGCGGACGTACGGGATCTGCGGGCGGCGGCCGGGCCGGCCGTGTCCGGCGGAGCGCAGCGCGCCGAGGAGTCGTCGCTGGCCGGGCAGCTGGCCGCGCTGACGGCGCCGCAGCGGGAGGAGCTGGTGCTGGAATTGGTGCGTACGCAGGCGGCGTTGGTGCTCGGCCACGCCGGGCCGCAGTCGGTGGCTCCGAACCGCGCGTTCAAGGAGCTCGGCTTCGACTCGCTCGGCGCGGTCCAGCTGCGCAACCGGCTCAACGCGGCCACCGGGCTGCGGCTGACCACCAGCGTGATCTTCGACTACCCGACGGCGACCGAGCTCGCCCGCCATGTGCTGGGCGAGTTCCCCGGCCTCGGAGGCGACACCGCCGCGGCCGGGCAGGTGGCCACTCCCGGTGCGCCGGTGGCCGACGACGACCCGATCGCGATCGTGGCCATGAGCTGCCGCTTCCCGGGCGGGATCCGGACGCCCGAGCAGCTGTGGGCGCTGCTGGCGGCGGGCGGCGACGCGGTCGCGCCGTTCCCCGCCGACCGCGGCTGGGACCTGGAGGCGCTCTACGACGCCGACCCGGACCGTTCCGGCACGTCGTATGTGCGCGAAGGGGCCTTCCTCCAGGGCGTGAGCGAGTTCGACGCGGCCTTCTTCGGCATCAACCCGCGCGAGGCCCTGGCCATGGACCCGCAGCAGCGGCTGCTGCTGGAGACCTCCTGGGAGGCCTTCGAGCGGGCCGGCATCGACCCGAAGTCCCTGCGCGGCAGCAAGGCTGGCGTCTTCGTCGGCAGCAACGGGCAGGACTACGCCACCCTGCTCCGGCAGGTGCCGGAGACCGTCGAGGGCTACCTCGGTACGGGTATCGCGGGCAGCGTGGCGTCGGGCCGCGTGGCATACACCCTGGGCCTGGAGGGCCCGGCCGTCACCGTCGACACCGCCTGCTCGTCGTCCCTGGTCGCCCTGCACATGGCCGCCCAGTCCCTGCGCTCCGGCGAGTGCTCGCTCGCCCTCGCGGGCGGTGTGACGGTCATGTCGACTCCCGAGGTCTTCGTGGAGTTCAGCCGGCAGCGGGGACTCGCCCCCGACGCCCGGGTCAAGGCCTTCGCCGAGGCCGCCGACGGCACCGGCTGGGGCGAGGGCGTCGGCATGCTGCTGCTGGAGCGGCTCTCCGATGCCGAACGGCATGGACACCCGGTCCTGGGCATCGTGCGGGGCACGGCCGTCAACCAGGACGGCGCCAGCAATGGGCTGACCGCGCCGAACGGCCCCTCGCAGCAGCGGGTGATCCGGCAGGCCCTCGCCAATGCCGGTCTCACCCCTGAGCAGGTCGACGCGGTCGAGGCGCACGGCACGGGTACGACCCTGGGTGACCCGATCGAGGCGCAGGCGCTCCTCGCCACGTACGGCCAGGACCGCCCGACC
>NZ_JAATEM010000071.1 GCF_012034205.1 Streptomyces composti | reverse complement strand
GGGCCTTCGGTTGCCGGCCCCAGTGCACTCGGGATGTTGTCCCGGGGTGATGGGTGGTTGGTCGTTGTTTGAGAACTGCACAGTGGACGCGAGCATCTGTGGCCAAGTTTTTAAGGGCGCACGGTGGATGCCTTGGCACCAGGAACCGATGAAGGACGTGGGAGGCCGCGATAGGCCCCGGGGAGTCGTCAACCAGGCTTTGATCCGGGGGTGTCCGAATGGGGAAACCCGGCAGTCGTCATGGGCTGTCACCCGCTGCTGAACACATAGGCAGTGTGGAGGGAACGCGGGGAAGTGAAACATCTCAGTACCCGCAGGAAGAGAAAACAACCGTGATTCCGGGAGTAGTGGCGAGCGAAACTGGATGAGGCCAAACCGTATGCGTGTGAGACCCGGCAGGGGTTGCGCATGCGGGGTTGTGGGATCTCTCTGCCACGGTCTGCCGGCCGTGGGACGAGTCAGAAACCGTTGATGTAGGCGAAGGACATGCGAAAGGTCCGGCGTAGAGGGTAAGACCCCCGTAGTCGAAACGTCAGCGGCTCGTTTGAGAGACACCCAAGTAGCACGGGGCCCGAGAAATCCCGTGTGAATCTGGCGGGACCACCCGCTAAGCCTAAATATTCCCTGGTGACCGATAGCGGATAGTACCGTGAGGGAATGGTGAAAAGTACCCCGGGAGGGGAGTGAAATAGTACCTGAAACCGTGTGCCTACAAGCCGTGGGAGCGTCGGACATCAGCTTGCTGGTGTCTCGTGACTGCGTGCCTTTTGAAGAATGAGCCTGCGAGTTTGCGGTGTGTTGCGAGGTTAACCCGGGTGGGGTAGCCGTAGCGAAAGCGAGTCCGAAGAGGGCGTTTGAGTAGCACGCTCAAGACCCGAAGCGGGGTGATCTAGCCATGGGCAGGTTGAAGCGGAGGTAAGACTTCGTGGAGGACCGAACCCACCAGGGTTGAAAACCTGGGGGATGACCTGTGGTTAGGGGTGAAAGGCCAATCAAACTCCGTGATAGCTGGTTCTCCCCGAAATGCATTTAGGTGCAGCGTCGTGTGTTTCTTGCCGGAGGTAGAGCACTGGATAGGCGATGGGCCCTACCGGGTTACTGACCTTAGCCAAACTCCGAATGCCGGTAAGTGAGAGCGCGGCAGTGAGACTGTGGGGGATAAGCTCCATGGTCGAGAGGGAAACAGCCCAGAGCATCGACTAAGGCCCCTAAGCGTACGCTAAGTGGGAAAGGATGTGGAGTCGCACAGACAACCAGGAGGTTGGCTTAGAAGCAGCCATCCTTGAAAGAGTGCGTAATAGCTCACTGGTCTAGTGATTCCGCGCCGACAATGTAGCGGGGCTCAAGCGTACCGCCGAAGTCGTGTCAATCCAGTGTGTGCCCTAACGGGTGCTGGGTTGGGTAGGGGAGCGTCGTCTGCCGGGTGAAGCAGCACCGGAAGGTAGTTGTGGACGGTTGACGAGTGAGAATGCAGGCATGAGTAGCGATTCACACGTGAGAAACGTGTGCGCCGATTGACTAAGGGTTCCTGGGTCAAGCTGATCTGCCCAGGGTAAGTCGGGACCTAAGGCGAGGCCGACAGGCGTAGTCGATGGATAACCGGTTGATATTCCGGTACCCGCTGTGAAGCGCCAAACATCGAATCCAGTGATGCTAAGCCCGTGAAGCCGCCCGCTTTCAGCTTTGCTGTTGGTGGGAGTGGTGGAGCCGGTGACCCGAGCTGGTAGTAGGTGAGTGATGGGGTGACGCAGGAAGGTAGTCCATCCCGGGCGGTGGTTGTCCCGGGGTAAGGGTGTAGCCCGAGTGGTAGGCAAATCCGCCACTCGTTGTGGGTGAGACCTGATGCCGAGCCGATTGTGGTGAAGTGGATGATCCTATGCTGTCGAGAAAAGCCTCTAGCGAGTTTCATGGCGGCCCGTACCCTAAACCGACTCAGGTGGTCAGGTAGAGAATACCGAGGCGTTCGGGTGAACTATGGTTAAGGAACTCGGCAAAATGCCCCCGTAACTTCGGGAGAAGGGGGGCCATGTCTGGTGATCACTCTTGCAGTGTGAGCTGGGTGTGGCCGCAGAGACCAGCGAGAAGCGACTGTTTACTAAAAACACAGGTCCGTGCGAAGCCGTAAGGCGATGTATACGGACTGACGCCTGCCCGGTGCTGGAACGTTAAGGGGACCGGTTAGCTCACCTTCGGGTGGGCGAAGCTGAGAACTTAAGCGCCAGTAAACGGCGGTGGTAACTATAACCATCCTAAGGTAGCGAAATTCCTTGTCGGGTAAGTTCCGACCTGCACGAATGGCGTAACGACTTCTCGACTGTCTCAACCATAGGCCCGGTGAAATTGCACTACGAGTAAAGATGCTCGTTTCGCGCAGCAGGACGGAAAGACCCCGGGACCTTTACTACAGTTTGATATTGGTGTTCGGTTCGGCTTGTGTAGGATAGCTGGGAGACTGTGAAGCGGGCACGCCAGTGTTCGTGGAGTCGTCGTTGAAATACCAGTCTGGTCGTGCTGGATGTCTAACCTGGGTCCGTGATCCGGATCAGGGACAGTGTCTGATGGGTAGTTTAACTGGGGCGGTTGCCTCCTAAAGGGTAACGGAGGCGCCCAAAGGTTCCCTCAGCCTGGTTGGCAATCAGGTGTTGAGTGTAAGTGCACAAGGGAGCTTGACTGTGAGACCGACGGGTCGAGCAGGGACGAAAGTCGGGACTAGTGATCCGGCGGTGGCTTGTGGAAGCGCCGTCGCTCAACGGATAAAAGGTACCCCGGGGATAACAGGCTGATCTTCCCCAAGAGTCCATATCGACGGGATGGTTTGGCACCTCGATGTCGGCTCGTCGCATCCTGGGGCTGGAGTCGGTCCCAAGGGTTGGGCTGTTCGCCCATTAAAGCGGTACGCGAGCTGGGTTTAGAACGTCGTGAGACAGTTCGGTCCCTATCCGCTGTGCGCGTAGGAGTCTTGAGAAGGGCTGTCCCTAGTACGAGAGGACCGGGACGGACGAACCTCTGGTGTGCCAGTTGTTCTGCCAAGGGCATGGCTGGTTGGCTACGTTCGGGAGGGATAACCGCTGAAAGCATCTAAGCGGGAAGCCTGCTTCAAGATGAGGACTCCCACCCACTTGATGGGGTAAGGCTCCCAGTAGACGACTGGGTTGATAGGCCGGATATGGAAGCACGGTAACGTGTGGAGTTGACCGGTACTAATAGGCCGAGGGCTTGTCCTCAGTTGCTCGCGTCCACTGT
>NZ_JAATEM010000070.1 GCF_012034205.1 Streptomyces composti | reverse complement strand
CTCCTCACCTCAGCAGCACACCTCCACACCCACGGCCGGCCCATCAACTGGCCCACCCCGCGCACCAACCGCGTCACCGACCTCCCGACCTACCCGTTCCAGCACGAGCGGTACTGGATCAACCCGACCACGACCGGTTCCCCGGACACCGCCGACACCCGCTTCTGGGAGGCGGTCGAGAACGAGGACTGGGAGTCGCTCGGCCGCACGCTCTCGGTGGAGGGCGATGCCCCGCTGAGTACGGTGCTCGCGGCGCTGGCGTCCTGGCGGAAGAGCCTGGATCGTGTGTCGACAGTGGACAACTGGCGCTACCGGGCGGCATGGAGGCCGATCGCCGATCCGCAGGCCGGACCGGTCGGTACCTGGCTGGTCGTGGTTCCCGTCGGCCAGGAGGACGACGCGCTGGTGGGTGCTGTCACCCGCGCTGTACGGGGGCGGCAGGTCGTGCTGGACCCGTCCGAGGCGGACCGCGCGCGCTACGCCGAGCAAGTCTCCGACGCTTTAAGCTTGGGTGATGACAACGCTGCCGTGACCGGCGTGCTGTCCCTCCTCGCGCTGGGCGGCGACGACGTGGCCCCGGCGGCGCCGGCGCTCGCTCTCTTCCAGGCGCTGGGGGACGCCGGTGTGCAGGCCCCCCTCTGGTGTGTCACCCAGGGCGCGGTCAGCACGGGCAGCTCCGATCCGCTCACCCGGCCCGCCCAGGCGCAGGTCTGGGGCCTGGGCCGGGTCGCCGCGCTGGAGCACCCCGACCGCTGGGGTGGGCTCGTCGACCTGCCCGAACAGCTCGACGAGCGCGGCGCCGCACGCCTGCGTGCCGTACTGGCCGCTCCGTCCGGCGGTGAGGACCAGGTGGCGGTCCGCGAGGCCGGTGTCCTCGCGCGCCGACTGACCCGGGCGGCAGCCGGCAGCGGTAGGGCCTGGCAGCCGCGCGGCACCGTCCTGATCACCGGCGGTACCGGCGCGCTCGGCGCCCACGTGGCGCGCTGGGCTGCCCAGAACGGCGCCGAGCACCTCGTCCTCGCCAGCCGGCGCGGCGGCGAGGCCCCCGGGGCTACCGCCCTGCACGACGACCTCACCGCGCTGGGCGTCACCGTGACCCTCACCGCCTGCGACGTCACCGATCCGGACGCCGTACGTGCTCTCGTCTCCGCGCACCCCGGCCTGACCGCCGTGGTCCACACCGCGGGTGTCCTCGACGACGCGGTGCTCGACCGGCTCACCACCGAGCGCCTCGACGACGTCCTGCGTCCGAAGGCCACCGCCGCCGCGCTTCTCGACCGGTGCACGCGTCACCTCGACCTCGACGCGTTCGTCCTGTTCTCGTCGGTGGTCGGCACGCTGGGCCGGGCCGGGCAGGGGAACTTCGGTGCGGCCAACGCCCACTTGGACGCGCTCGCCGAGCAGCGGCACGCGCTCGGGCTGCCCGCCACCTCCGTGGCATGGGGCCCCTGGGACGCGGACGGAATGGCGGCAGGCGAGGTCGCCGAGCAACTGCGGCGGCGCGGGCTGCCGGCCCTGGCGCCCGACCTGGCGCTCACCGCGCTGGGAGAGGCCGTCGGGCGCGGCGAGGCGACGGTGACCGTCGCCGACATCGACTGGGCGCGGTTCGTGCCGGCGTACACCGCCGCCCGTCCCAGCGCGCTGATCTCCGACCTGGCGGACGTACGGGAGCTGCGGGCCGAGTCCGGCGCCCAGCGAGTCGGCGACGACGCCACGTGGACGGCGCAGAATCTGTCGGGCCTCTCCGACGCCGAGGCCGAGCGGCTGCTGCTGGACCTGGTGCGGACGCAGGCGGCCGCCGTGCTCGGGCACGCCTCCGCGGACGCGGTGAACGCCTCGCACGCGTTCAAGGACATCGGTGTCGACTCGCTGACCGCGGTCGAGCTGCGCAACCGGCTCGTCGCCGTCACCGGCCTGAAGCTGCCGCCGACGCTGGTGTTCAACCATCCGACGCCGCAGGCGCTGGCCCGCTTCCTGCACACGCAGGCGACCGGCACGCCGGAGTCCGCCTCCGTGCGCCCTGTGCCGGTCCCGGTGGGTGCCGCGGCCGAGGACGACCCGATCGCGATCGTGTCCATGGCCTGCCGCTATCCCGGCGGGGTGCGCTCGCCGGAGGACCTCTGGCAGCTGCTCACCGACGGCCGGGACGCGGTGTCCGTGTTCCCCACGGACCGCGGCTGGGACATCGACGCGCTCTACCACCCCGACCCGGAGCGCGCGGGCACGTCGTACGTCCACGAGGGCGGATTCCTGTACGACGCTGGCGAGTTCGACGCCGAGTTCTTCGGGATCTCGCCGCGTGAGGCGCAGGCGATGGACCCGCAGCAGCGCCTTCTGCTGGAGACGTCCTGGGAGGTGTTCGAGCGGGCCGGGATGGATCCGCGGTCGGTGGCCGGCAGCCAGGCGGGCGTCTTCGTCGGTGTGGCGTCGCAGGACGAGTACGGGCCGCGCATGAGCGAGGCACCCGAAGGGTTCGAGGGGTACCTGCTCACCGGCACCGCGGCGAGCGTGATCTCCGGCCGGGTGGCGTACACCCTCGGTCTGGAGGGCCCGGCCGTCACGGTCGACACGGCCTGCTCGTCCTCGCTGGTCGCCCTGCACATGGCCGTCCAGGCGCTGCGCGACGGCGAGTGCACGCTCGCGCTCGCGGGCGGCGTCACCGTGATGGCCTCGCCGGGGACGTTCGTGGAGTTCAGCCGGCAGCGGGGGCTCGCTCCCGACGGCCGCAGCAAGTCGTTCTCCGCGGCGGCCGACGGCACCAGCTGGGGCGAGGGCGCCGGTGTCCTGCTCCTGGAGCGGCTGTCGGACGCCCGGCGCAACGGGCATCCGGTCCTGGGCCTGGTGCGCGGTACGGCGGTCAACCAGGACGGCGCCAGCAACGGCCTCACCGCCCCCAACGGCCCCTCGCAGGAGCGGGTCATCCGCCAGGCGCTCGGCCGGGCCCGGCTGACCGCCGCCGAGGTCGACGCCGTCGAGGCGCACGGCACCGGCACCCGGCTCGGCGACCCGATCGAGGCGCAGGCGCTGATCGCCACGTACGGGCAGGACCGGCCGGACGGACAGCCGCTGCTGCTCGGCTCCCTGAAGTCGAACATCGGGCACACGCAGGCCGCGGCGGGCGTGGGCGGAGTCATCAAGATGGTGATGGCGATGCGCCACGGTGTGCTGCCGAGGACGCTGCACGTGGACGAGCCGACGCCGCACGTCGACTGGTCCGCCGGTGCGGTGACGCTGCTGCGGGACGCGGTCGAGTGGCCGGAGACCGGACGGCCCCGCCGAGCCGGTGTGTCGTCGTTCGGTGTGAGCGGCACCAACGCCCACGCGATCATCGAGCAGTTCGAGGAGGAGCCGGCCGTCGTCGGCACGTCCGACGCCGTGTCGGGGCCGCTGCCGTGGGTCCTCTCCGGCCAGGGCACGGACGCCCTGCGGGCGCAGGCCGAGCGGCTGCGGTCGTTCGTCGCGGCTCGGCCCGAACTCCCCACGGCCGACCTGGCGTTCTCGCTCGGCACCACGCGGGCCGCGCTGGACGACCGGGCCGCCGTGGTCGCGGAGGACCGGTCCGACTGCCTCGACGCGCTGGGCGCGCTCGCGCGCGGCGAGGCGGACAGCCGGGTCCTGACCGGGTCCGTGGACCCT
>NZ_JAATEM010000007.1 GCF_012034205.1 Streptomyces composti | reverse complement strand
GCCGATCCGATTTCCTCGGTGCCTTTCCGGGTTCCGCTTGCGCGTTTCCCTTTCCGGCGCACCCGACTTTATCAGAAGTTTTGGGCCGTTCTGACCGGCCTCGTTCCGATGCGTCGGGAGAAGCTTCTTCGAAATCTCGATTTCAAGAAGCGGAGCAGATGCTCACGGTCGCCGGTCGGGTTCGAACCCATGTCCAGGCAACTGTTTGAATCTACCTCCCCGCGATGCCCGTGTCAACGGGTCCCGTGGGGCGAAGAGGACACTAGCAGCTCAGCGGTGTGGTTCGCACATCAGGCGGCCGTCGGCACGGTCGCGCTGCGCTCGGCCGCGTCCAGGTCACCCGTCTCACCCTCGTGAGCCGCCCGCCGGCCCACGACGAAGACATAGACGAGGAAGGCGAGCTCCGCCAGGACTCCGATGCCGATGCGGGCCCAGGTGGGCAGGCCGGACGGGGTGACGAAGCCTTCGATGGCACCGGCGACGAAGAGGACCAGGGCCAGTCCGATCGCCATGGCCAGCGCCGCCCGGCCCTCCTCGGCAAGGGCGCTGCGCCGGGTGCGCGGCCCCGGGTCGACCAGGGTCCAGCCGAGGCGCAGTCCGGTACCGGCGGCGACGAAGACGGCGGTCAGCTCCAGCAGGCCGTGGGGCAGAACGAGACCGAGGAAGACGTCGAGCCGGCCCGCCGAGTGCATCAGACCGAAGCCGACGCCCAGGTTGAGCATGTTGAGGAAGAGAATCCAGATGACCGGCAGGCCGAGGAAGATGCCGAAGATCAGGCACAGGGCGGCGGCCCAGGCATTGTTCGTCCACACCTGCGCGGCGAAGGAGGCCGCCGGGTGGCTGGAGTAGTACGTCTCGTACTGGCCTCCGGGGCGGGTCAGCTCGCGCAGCTCGGTGGGGGCGGCGATGGCGGACTGCACCTCGGGGTGGGTGCCGATCCACCAGCCGAGCAGGATCGCCACGGCGGTGGACAGCAGGGCCGTGGGCACCCACCAGCGGCGGGCGCGGTAGACGGCGGCCGGGAAGCTGTGGGTGAGGAAGTGGGTGATGTCCCGCCAGGAGGCTCGCCGGGTGCCGGTCACCGCGCCGCGTGCGCGGGCCACCAGCTGGCTGAGCCGGCCGGTCAGCTGGGGGTCGGGGGCCGAGGACTGGATCAGTGACAGGTGGGTGGCGGTGCGCTGGTAGAGGGAGACGAGTTCGTCGACCTCCGCGCCGTTGAGCCGACGCTGGCGGCGGAGCAGGGCGTCGAGGCGGTCCCACTCCGCGCGGTGGGCGGAGACGAAGACGTCGAGGTCCATCTGTGTGCCTGCTCCTCGGCTTGCTCTCGGTCGATCGACACGGTCGTGCGGACCCCGGTGATCGATGCTCGCCTTGATCGGGTGGTCGTACTGCGGTGCGATGTGCCATCAGCTTGGCAGACTGGCGGTGTTCGGATCATCGCAGGGGAAGGGCGGCATGCGTGAGTGAGCTGGTGACGGGCGAGGCCGTGGCATTGGAGCTGCGGCCCGCGAGGCTGCCCAGCAGGGCGCTGGCCGTGCTGCTCGACCTGGTGGTCGCCCTGGTGGTCTTCATGCTGGTGACGGTGGCATTGGTGCTGGCCACCGCTTCCCTGGACGAGGCCGCGCAGACGGCGATATCCCTCGCGGCGTTCGTGCTGATCCTGGTGGGCGGGCCCATCGCGGTGGAGACGCTGAGCCACGGCCGGTCGCTGGGGAAGCTGGCATGCGGGCTGCGGGTGGTGCGGGACGACGGCGGGCCGATCCGTTTCCGGCACGCGCTGGTGCGGGGGCTGATCGGTGTCATCGAGATCCTGATGACGCTCGGGGTGGTGGCGTGCATCGCCTCGCTGGTCTCGGCAAGGGGACGGCGCCTCGGCGATGTGTTCGCGGGGACGATCGTGGTGCGGGAGCGGGTGCCGGCCGGGCAGACGGGCTTCTTGCCGCCGCCTCCGCCCTGGCTGGCCGGACGCTTCTCGGGGCTGGATCTCTCGGCGGTGCCGGACAGTCTGTGGCTGGCCGTCCGGCAGTACCTGGGCCGGATGCGGCAGCTCGATCCGCGGGTGGCCTGGTCGATGGCGGAGCGGCTGGCGGCGGATGTCGCGGAGCGCACGGGGACGGCGGTGCCGCAGGGCGTGCCGCCTGCGGCCTATCTCGCCGCGATCCTGCAGGAGCGGCAGGCCCGGGAGGCCCGGCGGGCCTTCGGCGGCGGGGCAATCGGGCAGTCCCCCTCCGTTCCTGCGCCGTCCGCGCCTCAGATGCCGGGGACCTCGCAGAGCCCCGCTGCTCCGCAGACGCCGACGGTGCCCCAGCCGATCCCCCAGCCTCCGTCACAGCTGTCACAGCCGTCACAGCCGCCCACGTCCGAAGCCCCGGACGAGCCGTCCCAGCCGTCCCAGCCCTCTCAGTCCTCCCAGCCCTCTCAGTCCTCCCAGCCGTCCCGGCAGGAGCCGGCCGACGAGCAGCCCCACACCAAGTTCATCCCGCCTGCCTGACCGACACGGCCATAGCGGGGGGACGGCGAAGTGGCCGCGCTCACTCGAAGACCGATGGCGGCGTCTCCAGGTCCTCCAGCTCGATGCCGGGGGCGGCCAGGACGACGTCCCCGGCGATGTGCACACTGTGCCGTTCGCCCGTGTCCAGGGCCGTGACCTGGTATTCGTCCACGGTCAGAGGGCCGTTGTCAGTGGCGTGTGCTTCTCTTTTCACCAGCGCCCAGGACTGATCCACGGTGCGCGGGGCGAGCACGGGATCGGTGAAGGCGACGAGTCGTACGCGGGTGGCCGGTGACGAGGGGGTGAGGCGCAGCAGACGGGTCGTGGCGACGAGGAACGCGGGGGACGTGCCGGTGAAGGCGTGGGCGCGCACATTGCCTTCCGTGGCGTGGGTTCCCGTGGGGTCCGTGCGGACCCAGGTGACGCCGTCGAGGGCGGCGCCGCGGACCTGCCAGTCGGCGGCGTGGAGTTCCAGGCGGAGGGGGCGGCCGAGTTCGTCCAGGGCGAGGTCGACCGAGCCCAGGTGATCGCCGGACGGGGCGGTGAGCTGGGAGACGTAGCGCCAGCCGGAGGGGCCGGGGGCGCAGTGGAAGTGCTCTTCTGCGAGGGGGGTGTGGTCGTGCGGATCGTGGAGCGAATAGCGGCCGCGGGGCATGGGGGTCCTGAGTCGTGACGGGCTGAGCCGGTCGCCTGGTCCGTCCATGGGGCAGGCCCCCGGCACGGGGGTGCGGGGGCCTGCCTCGAAGAACCTGCTGCCGCGGGCTCAGTAGCGGTAGTGGTCCGGCTTGTACGGGCCCTCGACCTTCACACCGATGTACTCGGCCTGCTCGGGGCGGAGCTTGGTCAGCTTCACGCCGAGGGCGTCGAGGTGGAGCCGGGCGACCTTCTCGTCGAGGTGCTTGGGCAGCACGTAGACGCCGGTCGGGTACTCGTCGGGCTTGGTGAACAGCTCGATCTGGGCCAGGGTCTGGTCCGCGAAGGAGTTGGACATCACGAACGACGGGTGGCCGGTGGCGTTGCCCAGGTTCAGCAGGCGGCCCTCGGACAGGACGATGATCGCCTTGCCGTCGGGGAAGGTCCACTTGTGGACCTGCGGCTTGATCTCGTCCTTGACGATGCCGGGGACCTTGGCGAGGCCGGCCATGTCGATCTCGTTGTCGAAGTGGCCGATGTTGCCGACGATCGCCTGGTGCTTCATCTTGGCCATGTCCGAGGCCATGATGATGTCCCGGTTGCCGGTCGTGGTGATGAAGATGTCGGCGGTCTCGACGACCTCGTCGAGGGTGGTGACCTGGTAGCCGTCCATCGCGGCCTGCAGGGCGCAGATCGGGTCGATCTCGGTGACGATCACGCGGGCGCCCTGGCCGCGCAGCGACTCGGCGCAGCCCTTGCCCACGTCGCCGTAGCCGCACACGACGGCGGTCTTGCCGCCGATCAGGGTGTCGGTGGCGCGGTTGATGCCGTCGATCAGGGAGTGGCGGCAGCCGTACTTGTTGTCGAACTTCGACTTGGTGACGGCGTCGTTGACGTTGATCGCCGGGAACAGGAGGGTGCCCTCACGCTGCATCTCGTACAGGCGGTGGACGCCGGTGGTGGTCTCCTCGGTGACACCGCGGATCTCGGAGGAGAGCTGGGTCCACTTCTGCGGGTTCTCGCTCAGAGTGCGGGTGAGCAGTTCGAGGATGACGCGGTGCTCCTCGGACTCGGCGGTGTCGGGCGAGGGGACCTTGCCGTCCTTCTCGTACTCGACGCCCTTGTGGACGAGGAGGGTGGCGTCACCGCCGTCGTCGAGGATCATGTTGGGGCCGCCGGTGGGGCTGTCCGGCCAGGTCAGCGCCTGCTCGGTGCACCACCAGTACTCCTGCAGCGTCTCGCCCTTCCAGGCGAAGACGGGGACGCCCTGCGGGTTGTCGGGCGTGCCGTCGGGGCCGACGGCGACGGCGGCCGCGGCGTGGTCCTGGGTGGAGAAGATGTTGCAGGACGCCCAGCGGACGCGGGCGCCGAGGGCGACCAGGGTCTCGATCAGGACGGCGGTCTGCACGGTCATGTGCAGGGAGCCGGTGATGCGGGCGCCGGCGAGGGGCTGGGCCTCGGCGTACTCCTTGCGGATCGCCATCAGGCCCGGCATCTCGTGCTCGGCGAGGGTGATCTCCTTGCGGCCGAACTCGGCCAGGGAGAGGTCGGCGACCTTGAAGTCCTGTCGGTTCTCGACAGTCGTCATTGCGAGCTGCTCCTCGGGTTGGGTCGAGGTGGGTCTGGCTGGTCTGCGCGGCGGCGGACACAGGGGTGCCCGAAGGAGGGCACAGGCATGCCCGCGTACGCGCAGCGCAGTCCGTCGGAGGCCCTCTCTCCCTCGGCCGGCCGCAGTGGACCGCCCGACCGCCATCAGCAGCGACGTCTGGCTCCGTCCCAAGCTACACCGGAGCCGCCTGCGATCCCCAGTCCGCCCGGGAACACTTCCGGCCATCTGGCGGTCGGCCCGGTCGGCCCCGTCGGTGCACCGGGCCGGGCGGGAGAGGGCCGCCTGCCGTGCGGGCGGCGGGCGGCCGGGCCTCCGGCGCCGTCAGTGGCCTGCGGTTTCCGGGCCGGGGCCGCCGGGGGTGGCCTCCGGGTCGGGGCCCTTGGCGGCCTCGGCCTCACTGTAGATGTCGGGCTCGAGGTAGATGACGCGGGCGATCGGGACGGCCTCGCGGGCGCGGGACTCGGCGGCGTCGATGGCGGCGGCGATCTCGGCCGCGGTCTCGTCGTGCCGGACGGCGATCTTGGCGGCGACCAGCAGCTCCTCCGGGCCGAGGTGGAGGGTGCGCATGTGGATGATGCGGGTCACCGTGTCACCGTCGACCAGGGCGGCCTCGATCTTGGCGGTCTCCTCGGCACCGGCGGACTCGCCGAGCAGCAGCGACTTGGTCTCGGCGGCCAGGACGAGGGCGATCACGATGAGCAGCACGCCGATGCACAGGGTGCCGATGCCGTCCCAGACGCTGTCACCGGTGAGCAGGGCCAGGCCGACACCGCCGAGGGCGAGGATCAGACCGACGAGTGCGCCGAGGTCCTCCAGCAGGACCACGGGCAGCTCGGGGGCCTTGGCGTGGCGGACGAACTCCTTCCAGGAGCGGCGTCCGCGCAGGGTGTTGGACTCCTTGATGGCGGTGCGGAAGGAGAAGCCCTCGGCGATGATCGCGAAGACGAGCACGCCGACGGGCCAGTACCAGTGCTCCAGCTCGTGCGGGTGCTTGATCTTCTCGTAGCCCTCGTAGAGGGCGAACATGCCGCCGACCGAGAACAGCACGATGGAGACCAGGAAGGCGTAGATGTAGCGCTCCCGGCCGTAGCCGAAGGGGTGCTGCGGGGTGGCCTGGCGCTGGGCCTTCTTGCCGCCGACGAGCAGCAGGGCCTGGTTGCCGGAGTCCGCGACGGAGTGCACGGACTCGGCGAGCATCGACGAGGAGCCGCTGAAGAGGAACGCCACGAACTTCGCTGTCGCGATCGCGAGGTTGGCGGCGAGTGCCGCCACGATCGCCCTGGTGCCGCCTGACGCGCTCATGTGTCCGCGTTGTCCCTTCGTACGCCGCATTTCCGGCCCCGGGCGGACGGGTGCGGCCGCTCGGGGGCGTGAACCGTGTTGTGACGGTGGGCCATTGTTGCAGCCCGCCGCCGTACCGGCGCGACAGATCCGGGTCGAGGGGGCGTCAGGGCACGACGGTGGCCCGGAAGAGCGTGCCGGTGCCGGTCACCTCGGTCTTCTCGCCCGCGGCGGCGAACACGGACTGGCCCGGGGTGAGCTCGTGCTCGCCGGCCCGGACGGTGCCGGCGGTGCACAGCAGGATCTGCGGAGCGGGGCGGGTCAGGTCGTGGACCGCGCCGCCGGCGGGCAGCACGTAGCGGGAGAGGCGGAACTCGTCGGTGGGCGTGTCGTAGACCTCCTCGCCGTCGGGTGTGGCCTCGGGGCGCAGCACGGAGGGGTCGCCGGCCTCGAAGCGGACGATGCGCAGCAGTTCGGGCACATCGACGTGCTTGGGGGTCAGGCCGCAGCGCAGCACGTTGTCGGAGTTGGCCATGATCTCCACGCCGAGGCCGCTGAGGTAGGCGTGCGGGACGCCGGCGCCGAGGTAGAGGGCCTCGCCGGGCTGGAGCCGCACGTGGTTGAGGAGCATCGCGGCGATGACGCCGGGGTCGCCCGGGTAGTGGTGGGCGATCACGGCGTAGGGGGCGAGGTCGCCGCCGAGGCGGTCGCAGGCGGCGGCCGCGTCGGCCACGGTGCGGGCCATCTCCTCGGGGTCGGCGGTGAGGATCGCGGTGAGGACCTCGCGCAGGGCGGCGTCGGCGGGGCGGGCGTGCAGCAGGTCGGCGTAGGGCTTGAGCGAGTCGACGCCCAGCGAGTCGAGGAGGGCCGCGGCGCGCAGCGGGTCGCGGAAGCCGCACAGGCCGTCGAACTCGGTGAGCGCGCAGATCAGCTCCGGCTTGTGGTTGGCGTCCTTGTAGTTGCGGTGCGGCGCGTCCACGGGGATGCCGCGGCGCTCCTCGTCCTCGAAGCCCTTCCTGGCCTGTTCCAGGCCGGGGTGGACCTGGAGGGAGAGGGGGGCGCCGGCGGCGAGGAGCTTGAGCAGGAACGGCAGGCGGGGGCCGAACCGGGCGACGCAGGCGGTGCCGAGTTCCTTCTCGGGGGCGGCGTCGATGACCTCGGCGAGGGTGCCGCGGGCGGTGCGTGAGGGGGCGCCGGGGTGGGCGCCCATCCACATCTCGGCCTGCGGTTCACCGGTGGGTTCGGTGCCGAGGAGCCGCGGGATGGCGGTGGTGGAACCCCAGGCGTAGGGGCGGATGGTGTTCTCGAGGCGGTCCATGGGGTTCTCGGGTTCCTTCTGCGGTGCTCGTGGCCTGCCTCCCCGGCAGGGGGCGGGTGGGCAGGGGGGTTCAGGATGTCCCGGACATCATCGGGTGCGGGAGGCGAGCGCCAGGTAGACGGCGGCGAAATCGGTGATGGCGATCAGCTCGGCGAGGGTCTCCAGTTCGCCGCCCGGCTGCGGTTCGAGTTCGCTGATCGGGGTGTCGTGGGTGAGGGCCAGCTCGCGGGCGGCGGGCGCTGCGGTGAAGCTGCCGATGGGCCGGTCGCGCAGCAGCACCACGCGGGCGTGCAGGGCGGGCGGTTCCTCGACGCGGTCGCGGAAGAAGTCGTCCGGGTCGGCTCCGGCGGCGAGCGGGCCGGCCAGCAGGGCGCTGTGCGCGGCGAGCGCCTCGGGGAGTTCGGCGACGACGGCGGGGGTGCCGGAGAGCTCGGCGAGCGCGGCGGCGAAGCGACGGCCCGCGGGACCGGCGGAGGTGCCCTCGGTCCAGACGATGGGCAGCGCGTCGGCGAGTTCGGCGGCCAGGGTCTTGGCGGGGTTGCTGTAGGTGGCGATGGCGGGGCCGCAGCGTTCGGCGATGCCGTCCAGGCGGTCGGCGACCTTCTCCAGAGCGTCCTGCGGCGCGGTGAGCAGCCCGGTGCGGTCGAGCAGCGCCAGCAGCGGGGTGAGCAGCGCCCACAGCACGCCGGGGGCGGAGGCCGCGAGGGGTTCCTCGTGCTCGTAGGGAGCGGTGGCCATGGGCACGAACAGGCCGTGCGAGCCGCTGACGGAGTCGGCGAGCGGGGTGCGGGCCGGGGCGACGGCGACGACGGTGCAGCCGCGGCGGTAGGCCTGCTCGGCGAGCAGGGACAGGCCGGGCTCGGTGCCGTCGGGGGTGGCGATGAGCAGCAGGTCGACGGAGCCGGCCCAGCCGGGCAGTTCCCAGCGCAGGGCGCCCGCGGCGGGAGCGACACCGGTGGGTGCGAGGCGGGTGACGGGGCTGCCGGAGCCGGCGAGGGTGCCGAGCAGGTCGGCGGTCTGGGTGGCGGCGGCGCCGGGGCCCGCGATGAGGATGGCGCGGGGCCGGCCGTCGGGCTGCAGGTCCTGGATGCCGGCCTCGGCGGCGTGCCGTGCGGCGGTGCGGACCCGGGCGCCGGCCTCGGCGGCCCCGCGGAGCAGCCCGCGGCGATCGGCCTCGGCGAGGCCCTCCGGTGAGTCGAGCAAGCTTTCGTCGAGCATGGGCGGCGTGCCTCCGGTCGGCGGGGCGTCGGTTCGCGGGGCGGCGGGCGCCGAGGCGGCGGCTACGCCGGGCGGCGGGCCTCGTCGACGAGGAGGACGGGGATGCCGTCACGGACCGGGTAGGCCAGGCCGCAGTCCTGGCCGGTGCAGATCAGCTCGGCGTCCTGCTCCTTGAGGGGGGCGTGGCAGGCCGGGCAGGCGAGGATCTCCAGGAGACCGGCTTCGAGCGGCATGGGGGTTCCCTTCACGGCAGGTGGCTTTGCGTGGATGTGCCTGGTCAGCGTACCGCCGGTACCGCGCCATGGTCGGCCGCGCACCCGTGTCCGACCCCCCGCCCGGGCGGTCTCCCGCCCCGCACCCCGCCGACCTCGGATGATCGGCCCCCGGCCGGCGTCGTCGGCCCTTCGCCGACGCGGGCCCCCCGAGGTCCGGCGCCCGGTCGGCGCTCGGTGCTCGCCCCCCCCCCGCACGGGCGGCCCCGGATGGCCGGCGCCGAGCGCCCCGGGCGCCGGCGGCCGGCGTCCGCGGGTCGCCGCGCCGGGCAGACCACCGGCGGCCCCCGCCGGACGGCCCCGGCTGCTCGGTGTCCGGGCGGCGGGCGGCGCCGGTAGCCGTCCGTCGCGGGTGCGTCAGCCGCGGATGATCGACAGGGCCTCGTCGCGGACGCGGCGCATCGTCGTTTCGTCGCGGGCCTCGGCGTTGAGGCGCAGCAGGGGCTCGGTGTTGGAGGGGCGGACGTTGAACCACCAGTCGGCGGAGGTGACGGTGAGGCCGTCCAGGTCGTCGAGGGTGATGCCCTCGCGGCCCTCGTAGGCGGCGCGGATCGCGGCGAGGCGGGCGGCCTGGTCGTCGACGGTGGAGTTGATCTCGCCGGATCCGGCGTAGCGGTCGTATTCGGCGACGAGGGCGGAGAGCGTGCCGTCCTGGCCGCCGAGCGCCGCCAGGACGTGCAGGGCGGCCAGCATGCCGGTGTCGGCGTACCAGAAGTCGCGGAAGTAGTAGTGCGCCGAGTGCTCGCCGCCGAAGATCGCGCCGGTGGCGGCCATCTCGGCCTTGATGAAGGAGTGGCCGACGCGGGTGCGCACCGGGGTGCCGCCGTGCTCCCTGACCACCTCCGGCACCGACCAGGAGGTGATCAGGTTGTGGATGACGGTGCCCTTGCCGCCGTTGCGGGCCAGCTCCCTGGCGGCGACCAGGGCGGTGATCGCGGACGGGGAGACCGGCTCGCCCCGCTCGTCCACCACGAAGCAGCGGTCGGCGTCGCCGTCGAAGGCGAGACCGAGGTCGGCGCCCTCCTCGCGGACCCGCTTCTGCAGGTCGACCAGGTTGGCCGGGTCGAGGGGGTTGGCCTCGTGGTTGGGGAAGGTGCCGTCGAGCTCGAAGTACAGGGGGACGAGCGTGAGCGGCAGTCCCTCGAAGACGGTGGGGACGGTGTGGCCGCCCATGCCGTTGCCCGCGTCGACGACCACCTTCAGGGGCCGGACGGCGGTGAGGTCGACCAGGGAGCGCAGGTGGGCGGCGTAGTCGGCGAGGGTGTCGCGGCGGGTGACCGTGCCCGGGGTCGCGGCGGGCGCCGGGGCGCCGGAGGTGCTCCAGCGCTCCACCAGGGCGCGGATCTCGGCGAGGCCGGTGTCCTGGCCCACGGGGGCCGCGCCGGCCCGGCAGAGCTTGATGCCGTTGTACCGGGCGGGGTTGTGCGACGCGGTGAACATGGCACCGGGCAGGTCGAGCGCCCCGGAGGCGTAGTAGAGCTGGTCGGTGGAGCACAGGCCGATCTCGGTGACGTCGGCCCCGCGGCTCGCGGCGCCGCGCGCGAAGGCGGCCGACAGGCCCGGTGAGGAGGGCCGCATGTCGTGGCCGGTGACGATCGCGCTCGCGCCGGTGACCTGGGCGAAGGCGGCGCCGAAGAGTTCGGCGAGGGACTCGTCCCACTGGTCGGGGACGACTCCGCGTACGTCGTACGCCTTCACGATCTGCGAGAGATCAGCAACCACGTCCCAGCCCTTCCGAAGTCCTGTGGGTCACCACAAACTACCGGCCGCCTCGTGCCCGCCGTACGGGGCGGGCAGCGTGCCGAAACGGTCCGGCGGACCGGCGTCGTCGGTGGGGGTCAGTCGTCCGGTGAGCGGAGCACCCGGAGGTGGCCCCGGCGGGCGACCTCCATGGGGTCGGCGCCGCGTCCGCCGCCGCCCGCACCCGCCGCGCGTTCCTGCGGGCGGGCCGCCTCGCGCACGGCGTTCGCCAGGGCCTCCAGGTCGTCGCCGCTGGGCTGGGCCGGGGCCGAGCCGTCGAGCAGGCGGACGACCTCCCAGCCGCGCGGTGCGGTGAGGCGTTCGGAGTGCTCGGCGCACAGGTCGTAGCAGTGGGGTTCGGCGTAGGTGGCGAGGGGGCCGAGGACCGCGGTCGAGTCGGCGTAGACGTACGTCAGCGTCGCGACGGCGGGACGGCCGCAAGCGGTGCGCGAACAGCGACGTACAGGGCTCACGACGTTGGACGGTACCGCACTCTTGAGCGGGCCGCGACGACTCTCCACCAGGTCACTCCCCCGTGTCGTGGTGTGAGACGTCGCACACGGCCTCCGGGAACCCGCTCGGTGACCTGGCCGGACGAGAATGTGCGGGGCGTCGGCCGATTCTGATTGCGGTCACCACTTGGCACAAAGGCCGTCAAACTTCTCGAGATCACCGGTCCAGGAGGGATACGGAATCGAGCCCGACTTTGGCCGAAACGGTCAGGTAGTGACATGGAGCGTGGGACGGTGCGGGGTCGGGCATGCGAGGGCGCGGGAGACTACCCTGCACAGTGATGGACAACCCTGTGACGCCCCGTGCCGCTGCCGGCCCCGGACCCCGACGCCGTGATCGTCACGGCAGGGGCATGCGGGGACCGATCGCACCGCCGCAGGTGCCGCTCGCGGCCAGCAGGGCGGAGTCGTTCGCAGATCTCGTGCAGGACTCCGTGGAGCGGCTGGAGCGGCGGTGGCCGCAGCTCGCCGACATCGATTTCCTGGTGCTGGACGTGCCCCGGCTGGACGGGGCGGCGGCCGCCTGGAACGACGAGGCCGTTCCGCTGGGCGGCACCGTGCCCGCACGCGAGGGACGGCCCGCGCGGGTGGTGATCTACCGGCGCCCGGTGGAGATCCGCTCCAAGGGCCGCGAGGAGCGGGCCTCACTGGTGCACGAGGTGGTCGTCGAGCAGGTCGCGGAGCTGCTCGGGCTGACCCCGGAGACGGTGGACCCCCGCTACGGGGAGGACTGAGACCGGCCTCCCGGCGACGGCAGACCCGCCGGCAGGAGGTTGCGGCTACTTCTGCAGGACGGACAGGTCCTGCCGGGCCTTCGGGACCGCGACCATGCCCCGGTCGTCCGGCAGCGTCTGGCTGGTGAAGTCCGTCTTCCCGCTGGTCAGGGTGCGGGTCGCGTAGACCGGGGTGTCCGTCTCCGGCTCGATCGTCAGCGCGTAGCTTCCCTTCGCACCCTCCGGCACGGGCGGGGTGATGTCCTGGGTGGTGCCGCGCTTGATCGTGTACGTCTTGGTCGCGGGCGTGCCGCCCTCCCCGGTCGGCGAGGCGGTGATCTTGATCCGGGCGGTGGCCTCGGTGGACGTCACCGACAGAGTGGTCCCCTTCGCGGTGTTGCCCACGGCCGTGGCCCGGCCGGACACCGGGCGGGCGGCCGGGATGAAGGCCGACTCCTGGGCGTCGCCCTTGCCGCGCAGCACCCGGACGGCGGCGACGACCGGGACGGCGCGGTCGGTGGGGGTCAGCACCAGCGAGCCGGGCTCGCCGCGGGTGACGTCGCCCAGGTCCACGGCGGCCGTCATGCCGCCCTTGACGTGCAGGGTCTCGTGACCGGCCGGAGTGATCGAACCGGTGGGCGAGGCCAGGCGGATGCCGAGGTCGGCGTCGGAGTCGCCGGGGGCGAAGGCGACCAGGCGCACCTCCGTGGCGTCCTTCGGGATGCCGGGGAGGACCAGGCGGCCCGCCGGGTCGGCGGACGCGGCCAGCCAGTCGCCGCCCAGCTTGTCGTCCAGGGCCTGCACGGCCGCGCCGACCCGGCCGCTGCGGACGACCACATGCACCGTCACATCGGACTGGCGCTCCTCGGTGAGCGTGGAGAGCAGGATCGGCTCGCTGGACCGCCCCCGGACGGTGATGCCCTCGCCCACGGTGGACTCCAGGGCGCCGTCCTTGCCGTAGAGCTCGATGTCCACCACGGCGGCCGAGTCGTCCGGGTTGGTCAGATGCACATAGTCGGTGCGGTCGCCGGCCGTGCTGGTGCCGGGGAACCAGAACTCGGTGTCCGGCGCCCCGCAGGTGACGCCCTGCAGGCCACGGCCGGTGCCCGCGGTGACCTCGGTGGTCTGCTGCACGGTCCAGCCGGGGGCGTAGCGGCCGTCGGCGGTACCGATGAGGGCCGGGGCCTCGCCGCCCGAGACGTCACCGGTGGCCTGCCGGCCCGGCTCCCCGGGCTTCAGGACGGGCTTCGCCCCGCCGGCGTCCGGCTTCTCGGACTCCCCGTCCCTTTCGTCCTCGTCGCCGTCCCCGTCCTTGCCGTCCCCGTCCTTTTCGTCGCCGTCGGCCCGGGCCGGGAGCAGCTCGGCCGAGCCCCTGTTCTCCGTCCCCTCGGTGACCGGGGTGAAGGAGGAATAGGTCGTCTCGGCCAGGTCGGAGGTGCTGGGCGAGGGGCAGAGCAGGCTGGTGCGCTCCACCGGGAGCCGGGCCGCGGCGCGTGCCGAGTCGTCCGCGGCCGGCGACTCGGGCGCGGTCAGCGCGGCGAAGCCGGTCACGGCGGCGAGGGCGGTGGCCGCCGCGATCAGGGACAGGGTCGTGCGGTTCACTGCTGGCTCCCGTCGGGACGCTCACTGCCCATGGGGTCGTACGGCATGTCGTAGCCGTTCGGGTAGCTCTGGTCGTAGGTCGGGGTCTGCTGGTACTGCGCCTGCTCGTACTGGTCGTAGGCGTACGGGTCGTAGGAGGCGCCCTGGTACGGGTACGGCTGCTCGGGGTACTGCCCCGGGTACTGCTGGGGCTGCTGCGCCGGCTGCGCGTAGGCCGCGTACTGCTGCTGGTACTGCTGCGCCGCCGGGTCGGGCTGCGGCTCCTGCCGCCAGGGGTCGTGGGCGGGCTGCGGGGGGATCGGAGCGGGGGCTTGCGGCGCACCCTGCCGACCGGCCTCCCCGGCCTGGTCCGCCCCGGCCGGCTCTCCCGCCTGGCCCGCCTGCTCGGCCTGGGCGCGCAGACGGCGGGCGCGGCGCCCGTCCCCTGCGGGGACGACCGCCGGCTCGTCGGGCAGGTCGTCGTCGATGTGACGCCGGCGGCCGGGCAGGGCGAGGACGACCAGGACGATCGCGAGGAAACCCTGGGCCCACAGCCAGGCGGTGTGGGTGAGCGGGGTGTCGTAGGTGACGTCCAGGCGGCCGCCGGAGGCGGGCAGCTTGAAGCCCTGGGCCCAGCCGTCCACGGTGGTGCGGGGCAGCGGGGCGCCGTCCAGGGTGGCCGCCCAGCCGTCGTCGGCGGTGTCGGCGAGACGCAGCACGCGACCCTCGGGTCCGGCGGGGATGTCGGTGTGGATGTCCACCGGGCCGGCCGCGACCGCCTTGGTCTCCTTGCCGGAGACGATCGTCGCCCGGGACACCTGGCGGTCCACCCGCCACAGGGCGCCGCCGGCCTGCTGGGAGAGCCGGGTCAGCCCGGGGGTGGCGTCCAGGACGCGGGTGACCTCGCGGGGGGCGCCCTGGTGGACCAAGACGTAGCGGACGGCGAAGGTGCCGAGCTGGGCGGCCTGGTCGGCGCCGGAGCCGGCGACCAGGTTGCCGACGACCTTGTCGAGCCTGCCGTTCTCGCCGCCGGCCGCGGCCAGTTCGGCGTCGCCCATGCGGGCGCCGGAACCGCGGACCAGCATGTAGCGGACCTCCGCGGCGGAGTCGCTGTCCAGCACCAGGGTGCGGGCCTGGTCGCGGGTACCGCTCTCCTCGGCGACGAAGGCGGGCACCTGGACGGGGTCACGGCGCTGGAGGGGTCCGTCGGCGCCACGGAGCATCCAGCCGGCGGCGAGCAGCAGCGGCCCGGCGGCGCAGGCCAGGGCGATCAGCGCGGCGACCGGCTGGCGCCAGCCGAACTCCTTCTCGGCGACCCGGGCGCGGGCCCCGTCGGCGCCGACCACGGCGGCGGCCAGCAGGGAGATGCCGTAGACGAGGGTGGCGGGGCCCGCCCAGGTGGAGGCGTTGGACAGCGCGGCGAAGACGAGGCCCGTCAGGGCGCTCGCCCAGGCGACGCGGACGGCCGTCTGCCGCTCGGAACGCAGCAGGGCGGCCAGCGCGGCCAGGACCAGGCCGATCAGCATCAGCCCGCTGAAGGTGGCCGGTCCGCCCGGGACGGCGCCGAGCAGATCGAGGGCGGAGGCGGCGCCGCTGCCGTACTCCAGGCCGGCCTCCCGGAAGAAGCCGAACGGCAGCAGGGACAGCGACCAGGGGGCCAGGACCAGCAGCGGGGTGCCGAGCTGGGCGAGCAGGCGCGGGGCGTGCGCGGTGAGCTCCCTGCGGCGCAGGGCCAGGACGCCGAGGCCGAGGACCAGCGCGATCGGCCACACGATCGGGGTGAAGGCGGTGGTGATGGTGAGCAGCAGCGCGTACGCCCAGGTGGCCCGCCAGCTGCCGGGCCCGCCGGTGCTGTCGGCGAGGCCGCCGGCGGCGATGGCGGCGCGGGCGAGGAGGGGAAGCAGCACGGCGAGGACGGCGGTGCCGATCCGGCCGCCGGCGAGGGCGCCGGTGGCGGCCGGCAGGAAGGCGTAGGCGACGGCCGCCCAGGCGCGCAGCAGCCGGGAGGGGACCAGCGGGCGGGAGGCGAAGTAGGCGGTGAGGCCGGCCAGCGGGACCGAGCACACCAGCAGGACGGTGACGGCCAGTCCGGTGGAGCCGAGCAGCAGGGAGGCGAGGGTTGCCACGATCGCCAGGTAGGGCGGTGCGGAGCCGGTGCCGCCGGCGCCGACCGCGTGCCAGGCGTCCGTGTAGCGCGCCCACAGCTCGCCCGCGCCTGCGGGCACCGGGAGCAGGGCGCCGCCGGCGAGCGCGCCGCCGCCGAGCAGGGAGCGGCAGGCGGTGAGGGAGACGACGAGCAGGACGAGGAAGAGCACCGGGCCCGGTTTGCGGGCGATGCGCTTGAGGCGGGCGAACTGCTCGATCTCGAGGAAGTCGGCGTCGTCGCCGCCGGGGCCGGACTCGATGGCGCCGCCGTGCCGTCCGGCGCCGGAGGCCACCTCGGGGTCGGAGCGCCCGGCAAGGTTGCCCGCGACCTGCTCGACGGTGGCCCGGACGGTGGCGCCGGGCGGCGGGAACAGCGCCCGCAGTTCCGCCTTGTCGATCTGCGGGCTGCCGCGGCGGCGCCGCCCGGCGAGGATGCGTTCGGGGCGCAGCAGGACGCTCATCAGGCCGCGGATCTCGTCCACGGCCTGTCCCGGCACCTTGCCGACGAGGTAGGCGAGGGTGCGCAGCAGGGTGCCGAGGACCACCCGCAGCAGCACCCAGGGCAGCGCCGCGGTACGGGTGTTGACGAGGAGGGTGTAGACGGCGCCGGCCTTGTCGACCCTGTGCGGGGAGGCCGCGGTGCGGCCCACGCAGTCGACGGTGCGGCGTTCGCGGGAGGCCGCCTCGGCGTGCCGCACCACCGCGTCGGGGGCGACCAGGACCCGGTAGCCGGCCTGGTGCGCGCGCCAGCACAGGTCGACGTCGTCGCGCATCAGCGGCAGATGCCGGTCGAAACCGCCGAGCTGCTCGAAGACGTCACGGCGGATCAGCATGCCCGCGGTGGACACCGACAGCACGGCCCGCACATGGTCGTGCTGGCCCTGGTCCTGTTCGCGGCGGTCCAGGCCGGTCCACCGGCGACCGGAGTTGGCGATGGAGACGCCGACCTCGAGCAGCTGCCTGCGGTCGTACCAGCCGCGCAGCTTGGGGCCGACGACGGCCACGTCCTCGCGGCCGAGCTCGTACTCGGTGTCGACGACGCGCAGCAGCTGGGCCAGGGCGTCGGGTTCGGGGGCGCAGTCGTCGTGCAGCAGCCACAGCCACTGCACCGGCTCGCCGTAGGGGAGTTCGGGCAGGTCGTAGGCGTCGTCGCGCCAGGTGCGGGTGACCGGGTCCCAGCCGCTGGGCCGCTTCAGATAGGGCAGGTCGTCCGGGGTGAGCCGGGGTGCCGTGCGGTGGCACTCGTCGACGGCCTGGCCGAATCCGGTGCGCCGGGCGAGGTGCAGCACCTGGTCGTCGCCGAGGGCCTCGGTGACCAGCCGGGCGGAGTCGTCCGCGCTGCCGGTGTCGGCGGCGAGTGCGTACTGGACCGGGCGTTCCTGACCCAGCAGTCCGGTGAGTGTGTCGGGCAGCCAGCGGGCGCCGTCGTGCGAGACGAGGACCGCCGTCACCACGTGACGCGGGAACTCAGGGATGGCGGCAACGTCGTGGGCTGCCGGGTGGCTGTGCACGGACATCGAGGTACGGGCCCCGGTTCGGTGGACTGCGGTGGACGCCTGTGCCCCGTGGGGGCAGCGGGGCGTCTCGGACGAGCGACCACACTACTGGCTGCACAGCAAGGCGGCCCGCCGCCTGTGGACAACCCACCTGCACCGGGCCGTATGTGACACGTCTACGCGATTTTGTACACGTATGCGGTACGTGTGCGGAGCACCGTCCGTCAGACGGCGGCCTTCTTCAGCCGGCGGCGTTCCCGCTCGGACAGGCCGCCCCAGATACCGAAGCGCTCGTCATTGGCGAGGGCGTATTCGAGGCACTCGGAACGGACCTCGCAGGCGAGGCAGACCTTCTTGGCCTCCCGGGTGGAGCCGCCCTTCTCGGGGAAGAAGGACTCGGGGTCGGTCTGGGCGCACAGCGCGCGCTCCTGCCAGCCGAGTTCCTCGTCCGCGTCGTCGACCAGCAGTTGCTGCACCAGCTCGGTCATGTGCGCCCCTCGTCAGTCTTTCGCGTCCCCGTGATGCCGTCGTTACCGTTTCCGGTCGAACGACACGAGTGAAATTACAATTGCGCTGCTCCGGGAGAGTCAAGCCGAGATCTGCTATTGAGCCCCTTATTCACTCTGCGGAACCAAGGTCAAGCGGAAAGTGTTCAAATCGCCCTAAACCTTGACATGCAGACGGGGCCCGTCCGGGCTTTTCCGCCCCGCGCAGAGCCTCTGCGGGTGAGAACGTCCGGCGCGTCGATCTCGTTCCGACACCGAGGCGAAGCGAACCTGATCACAGCCAGATCACAGGACGGCAACGGCGCTCGGCACCCGGTCGTGCGCAGCATGTGTCCCCGGAATCGGGTGAGCAAACCTTTCGCCAGTCAGATGAACCTGATGAGGTGAACCCGGTCCCACGATCCGGGCGCCGAGTTGACAGTGGAGGTGTGAACCGCTGTCCTTGTGGGCATGCTCGCGTACTCGGCGCTCACCCGGACCCGCACCGGCGGGATCCTCGGTGCTGCCCGCGCTCGCTGTAGCTGTTGTTGTTCCGGCTGTTGAGCCATCCGTCTCCGGCCGCCGCCGAGTCACCTCGCATCCGACTCGGCCGTTGATTCCTCCGCGCCCGGCAGGGCGAGCCCTTTTCGCTTCTCACGCCCAGGAACCACCGCACTCACATGAACAGCGACAGCGACCTGCAGATCGCAGGCGACATCCTCGAAGTCCCCCATCTGCTCCAGGCACCGCGCGAGCACCCGGTGACCGTCGCCGAGTTCGCCGGTCTGGCCCGCTCCATCGCCGCCGACCGCGCCCAGTGGGCGCACCTGGTGCAGTACGACGCCACCACCCGCTGGTACCACCGGCTGCGCACCGGCCCCGGCTACGAGGTCTGGCTGCTGTCCTGGGTGCCCGGCCAGGGCAGCGGGCTGCACGACCACGGCCGCTCCTCGGGCGTGCTCACCGTCCTCGAGGGCACCCTCACCGAGCGCACCGACCGGGGCACCCGCTCGCTCACGCCCGGCGCGCAGCGCGTCTTCGCACCCGGCTACGTGCACGAGGTCGTCAACGACACCCTCGAGCCCGCGGTCAGCCTGCACATCTACCACCCGGGCCTGACCGAGATGCCGATGCACACCGCCCCGCACTGCGAGGCGCGCTCCCTGACTGCCTGACGCGCTGCCGTCCCCGCCTGCAAGACTGGGCGTCATGCGCATTGTGGTTCTGGCAGGCGGCATCGGCGGTGCCCGTTTCCTGCGCGGTCTGAAGCGGGCCGTGCCGGACGCGGACATCACGGTCATCGGCAACACCGGGGACGACATCCACCTCTTCGGGCTGAAGGTCTGCCCGGACCTCGACACGGTGATGTACACGCTCGGCGGCGGCATCAACGAGGAGCAGGGCTGGGGACGGGCCGACGAGACCTTCCACGTGAAGGAGGAGCTCGCGGCCTACGGCGTCGGCCCCGACTGGTTCGGCCTGGGCGACCGGGACTTCGCCACGCACATCGTCCGCACCCAGATGATCGGCGCCGGGTACCCGCTCAGCGCGGTCACCGAGGCCCTGTGCGACCGCTGGCAGCCGGGCGTGCGGCTGATCCCGATGACCGACGACCGGGTGGAGACCCATGTCGCCGTCGAGCTGGACGGCCAGCGCAAGGCGATCCATTTCCAGGAGTACTGGGTGCGGCTGCGGGCCTCGGTGCCGGCCGAGGCGGTCGTCCCGGTCGGCGCGGAGCAGGCCAAGCCCGCCCCAGGCGTGCTGGAGGCCATCTCCGAGGCCGATGTGATCCTCTTCCCGCCGTCCAACCCGGTCGTCTCCATCGGCACCATCCTCGCCGTCCCCGGCATCCGGGAGGCCATCGCCGACGCGGGCGTGCCCGTGGTCGGGCTGTCGCCGATCGTCGGCGACAAGCCGGTGCGCGGCATGGCCGACAAGGTCCTGGCGGCGGTCGGCGTGGAGGCCACGGCGGCGGCGGTCGCCGAGCACTACGGCTCGGGTCTGCTGGACGGCTGGCTGGTCGACACGGTCGATGCCGGCTCCGTGGAGCGGGTCGAGGCGGCGGGCATCCGCTGCCGGGCCGTGCCGCTGATGATGACCGACGCCGACGCCGCCGCGCGCATGGCCCGCGAGGCCCTCGACCTGGCCGAGGCGGTGCGGGCGGCGTGAGCGGCACCGACAGGACGCCCGCCTACCAGGTCTGGGCCGTCCCCGGCCTGCCCGAGATCCGGCCGGGCGACGACCTCGCCAAGCTCATCGCCGCCGCCGAGCCGGGCCTCGCCGACGGCGATGTGCTGCTGATCACCTCGAAGATCGTGTCCAAGGCCGAGGGCAGGATCGTGCGCGCCGCCGACCGGGAGGCGGCGATCGACGCGGAGACCGTACGGGTGGTGGCCCGGCGCGGCCCGCTGCGCATCGTGGAGAACCGGCAGGGTCTGGTGATGGCCGCGGCCGGCGTCGACGCCTCCAACACCGAGCCCGGCACCGTACTGCTGCTCCCCGAGGACCCGGACGCCTCCGCCCGCGCCGTCCGCGAGGGCCTGCGCTCCGCCCTCGGCGTCACGGTCGGCGTGATCGTCACCGACACCTTCGGCCGGCCCTGGCGGGCCGGGCTGACCGATGTGGCGATCGGCGCGGCCGGCGTGCGCGTCCTGGACGACCTGCGCGGCGGCACCGACGGCCACGGCAACCCGCTCGGCGCCACCGTCGTCGCCACGGCCGACGAGCTGGCCGCGGCGGGCGACCTGGTCAAGGGCAAGGCGGCCGGCCTGCCGGTGGCGGTGGTCCGCGGGCTGCCGCACACCGTGGCCGAGGACGACGGGGAGGGAGCCCGCGCCATGGTCCGTGACGCACGCGACGACATGTTCCGCCTGGGCACCTCCGAGGCCGTACGCCTGGCCGTGACCCAGCGCCGCACGGTCCGCTCCTTCACCGGCGAACCGGTCGACCCCGCCGCGGTGCGCCGCGCGGTCGCCGCGGCCGTGACCGCGCCCGCGCCGCACCACACCACCCCGTGGCGCTTCGTCCTCCTCGAATCCGCCGAGGTCCGCACCCGCCTGCTGGACGCCATGCGCGAGGCCTGGGTCGCCGACCTGCGCCGGGACGGCAAGTCCGAGGAGTCCATCGCCCGGCGCGTCCGCCGCGGCGACGTCCTGCGCAACGCGCCCTACCTGGCCGTCCCCTGCCTCGTCATGGACGGCTCGCACACCTACGGGGACGCGCGGCGTGACGGGGCCGAGCGGGAGATGTTCGTGGTCGCCGCGGGTGCCGGAGTGCAGAACTTCCTGGTCGCGCTGGCCGGGGAGCGGCTCGGCTCGGCCTGGGTGTCCTCGACGATGTTCTGCCGCGACGTGGTCCGCCAGGTCCTCGACCTGCCGGCGGACTGGGATCCGATGGGCGCGGTGGCCATCGGACACCCCGCGGAGGAACCCCGGCCGCGCCCCGAGCGTGACCCGGCGGCCTTCATCGAAGTGCGCTGAGCCGGACGCCCGGGCGCCTACCCTCGTAGGACCGCGCGGGACCGCGCAGGGCCGCGCGGCACCTCGCAGAACTCGCACTTCCACCCTGGGACATCACTCGTGGCAGGACGCTTCGCCCCCCGCCCGACGCGTACGACCGTGCGCGGCGGCCATGTGGCCGTGCCCGCCGCGGTCCCCCGCCAGGCGGCCGCGCCCGCGCAGGTGCGCACGTATGTGCCGGACGGGCCGCTGGACCTCGGGCTGGTCCTCGGGCCGCTGCGGCGCGGCCCCGGGGACCCCACCTTCCGGGCGACTCCGGACGGCGCGGTGTGGCGGGCGAGCCTGACGCCCGCCGGGCCCGGGACACTGCGGGTCACCCGGCAGGGCGAGCGGATCCGGGGCGAGGCGTGGGGGGCGGGCGCGGAATGGCTGCTGGAGACCCTGCCCGAGCTGCTCGGGGCGCAGGACGATCCCTCGGCGTTCGTGCCGAGGCACCGGCTGCTGGCGCTGGCTCAGCACCGGAGGCCGGGGCTGCGGCTGACGCGGACCGGGCTGGTGCTGGAGTCGCTGATCCCCTCGATTCTGGAGCAGAAGGTCACCACCCGTGAGGCGTACCGGGCGTGGCGGCTGCTGGTGCGCAAGTACGGGGAGCCTGCGCCGGGGCCCGCGCCGGAGCGGATGTCGGTGATGCCGGCGCCGCGGACCTGGGCGCTGATCCCCTCCTGGGAGTGGCACCGGGCCGGGGTCGACGACAAGCGGGCGTCGGCGATTCTGCGGGCGGTGCGGGTCGCCGCGCGGTTGGAGGAGTCGGTGGGGATGGAGCCGGAGGCCGCGCGGAAGAGGCTGGAGCTGGTGCCGGGGGTGGGGCCGTGGACGTCGGCGGAGACGGTGCAGCGCAGTCATGGGGCGGCGGATGCGGTGACCGTGGGGGATCTTCATCTGCCGGGGATCGTGGGGTGGGCGCTGGCCGGGGACCGGCATGCGGATGACGCGGTGATGCTGGAGCTGCTGGAGCCGTATGCCGGGCAGCGGCATCGGGCGGCTCGTCTCATCCTCCTCAGCGGCCGCGTCCCGGAACGCCGGGCGCCGCGCATGCCGCTGGGCGACATCGGGCGGCTTTGAGCGGCTTTCACCTGACGTCGCGTGAAGTCGCCGCGCTGCGGGCCGGGTCGCGCACCGGGTTGGCCGGGCACCTCGGGTGCCCGGCCACCCGCCCGCCGTGGGCGCTGCGCGCAGCCCCGCCGGACCGCGGCTGTGCGGCTACTGGTCCGAGGAGAAGCGGACGGCGCCCGCCGGGATCTTTGCGTCGCACCAGACCCGGGCGCCGTCCCGGAGTTCGTTGTTGGGGCCGATGACCGCACCGTCGCCTATGACCGTGCCGGTGAGTACGGAGCGCTCGCCGACCCTCGCCCGCGTGCCGATGAGGGAGTCGGTGATGACCGCGCCCGGTTCGATGACCGCGCCCGGCAGGATGGTGCTGCCGAAGACCCGTGCGCCCTCCGCCACGAACGCGCCCTCGCCGACCACCGTGCCGCCGGCGAGCTTGGCGTCGGGGGCGACCCGTGCCGTGGGCAGGATGAGCCGGTCGCCGCAGCGGCCGGGCACGGCCGGGGACGGGGCGCGGCCCAGAACGAGGTCGGCGGAGCCGCGGACGAACGCCGCGGGGGTACCCAGGTCCAGCCAGTACGTGGAGTCGACCATGCCTTGCAGATGGGCCCCCGCCGCCAGCAGTCCGGGGAACGTCTCGCGCTCCACGGACACCGGCCGGCCCAGCGGGATCGTGTCGATGACCGAGCGCCGGAAGACGTACGCCCCCGCGTTGATCTGGTCGGTGACGATCTCCTCCGGGGTCTGCGGCTTCTCCAGGAACGCCTGCACCCGGCCCGTCTCGTCCGTCGGCACCAGACCGTAGGCCCGGGGGTCCGTCACCCTGGTCAGGTGGAGCGAGACGTCCGCCCCCGTCGTCTCGTGCGTCCGCACCAGCGCGTTGATGTCCAGCCCGGTGAGGATGTCCCCGTTGAACACGAGCACCGGCTCGTCGGGCCCGGAGTGCAGCCGGGACGCCACGTTCCTGATGGCCCCGCCCGTGCCGAGCGGCTCCTCCTCCGTGACGTACTCGATGTGCAGCCCCATCGACGACCCGTCGCCGAAGTACGGCTCGAAGACCTCGGCCAGATACGACGTGGCCAGCACGATGTGCTCCACGCCCGCCGCTCTCGCTCTGGCCAGCTGATGTGTGAGGAAGGGCACCCCGGCCGCCGGCACCATGGGCTTGGGTGTGTGGACCGTCAGCGGCCGCAGCCGCGTGCCTTTGCCGCCGACCAGGAGGATCGCTTCTGTCACCTGTGGCCTCTGCTTCCTGCCGGGACCGGCCGAACTGTGTTTCGGCCGGTCAGTGTATGCAGACCCTCCGGCAGGGAGAGACGAACCCGAGGTGCCCCGAGCCTCAGCGGCCCTGGTAACGGGCCGCGGTCTTGCGGGTGGATGTGAGTTTCCCATACAGCTTCCCCCCTGGGCACGAGGTGTTGAACCCGTCCCGATGACCGGAGATCACGTTCAGTCGCACCTTCTTGCCTTTTGCGTACAGGTTGCCACCCCCGGACGTCAGATATGTCTTGCCCTTGGGATTCATCCCGTGCAGCCCCAGCTTCCAGGCGGTGAGCTGCGAGACGGCCTTCACCGCGGAGGACGACGGCTTCTTGGAGCCGTAGGAACCGATCACCGCGATGCCGGTGCTGTTGGTGTTGAAGCCGAGGGTGTGGGCGCCCATGACCGGCTTGGCCACACCGCCGGCCCGGCCCTCGTAGATGCGGCCGCACTTGTCGATGAGGAAGTTGTAGCCGATGTCCCGCCAGCCGAGGCTCACCACGTGGTAGCGGTAGAAGCCGCGGATCAGGGCGGGCGCCTGCGAGCACTTGTAGTTGTTGCCGGAGGCGGTGTGGTGCACGAAGGCCACCTTGACCTTCTTGGTGTAGACGAACCCGCCCTTGCGCAGGCTCTCGTTGGCACCCCAGCCCTTGCGGGTCTTGATGGCGGGCCGCGGCCCGATGTACGGCTTGGCCTGCTTCAGCTCCGCCGCCTCCCCGGCGGTGCCGGACTCCGCGCGGCGCAGCGCCAGCAGTTCCTCCTCCGTCCGGGCCCGGTTCAGCGCGGGAATCTCGGTGGCGCCGAGCGGCGCGAGCCCGGCGTTGGCACGGGAGACGGCCTTCTCAGCGGCGGTCAGAGTCGCGGTACGGGACTCCTCCGCGGCCGGCGGCGGAGCCGCGGCACCCTCGTCCGCGGCATCCGGAGCCGAAGTCCCGGTCTCGGCGGGTCCCTCACCGGGGTCGATGAGCTCCAGCCGCAGCCCGGCCGGAAGACCCGCCACGTCGCCCCCGCTGCCCTCCGCACCGGACGCGTCCTCGTCCCCGCCCCGGGCCGTCGCCGTCGTCCCCGCCCCCGACGCCCGCACCCGGACCTCCACCCCGTCCGACTCCCCCACCCACAGCGGCGCGGTGGCGCCCCGCACCCGCCCCGAGACGCGCTCCTCGCTCCCCGGGTCGGCCGCGTGGTCCGCGTTGTGGGTCTCGACGTCCCGCCAGCCGGACCAGGTGCCCGTGCCGGCCGCGCGGGTGCGGACCTGGACCCGGCCGTGGAGTTCCGCGTCCGCGTCGTCCCAGACCACGCCGAGCATGGAGAAGTGACGGACCGTCCGGGGGGCGAGCCCGAAGACGACGGCCCCGGTGGCGCGGTCCCGGGTGAGGGGGTTCAGGGGCAGCGACTGGGTGCTGCCGGGGACGCCGCCCGGCTCGGCCGCCGGGGCACTCGCGTTGGTGCCCGCCGCTGCCGCGGGCGCCCCCCGGACCGCCGCGGCGGCGGGCGGGGCGAGCGGAAGAGCGAGGGCGGCGGCACAGGTGACTCCGATGGAAGATGCAAGAATTCGACGCATGCCCCCGAGCTTGGACAGACCCGTATGAATCTGCCATCGGGGAAGTTCCGTGCGGCAGGCGTCGGTTCCCCCGAACCGGTGTCCCGCCCGCTCGGCGGCCGGCCCCGGGCGCGCGTACGCTAGCCCGGGTGAACGCCACCGATCGCACCCCTGCCGACCTGCTGAGTTCCGCACTGTCCTCGGACCCGGGACGCCCCCTGGTGACCTTCTACGACGACGCCACGGGCGAGCGGGTCGAATTGTCCGTGGCCACCTTCGCCAATTGGGTGGCCAAGACGGCCAACCTCCTCCAGGACGAGCTGTCCGCCGAACCGGGCGACCGGGTGGCGTTGCTGCTGCCCGCGCACTGGCAGACGGCGGTGTGGCTGCTGGCATGCGCCTCCACCGGCACGATCGCCGACATGGCGGGCGATCCGGCGGCGGCCGACATCGTGGTGAGCGGCCCGGACACGCTGGAGCAGGCGCGGGCCTGCCGGGGCGCCCGCATCGCCCTGTCGCTGCGGCCGCTCGGGGCACGCTTCCCGCAGCCGCCGGAAGGGTTCGCCGACTTCGCGGTGGAGGTCCCGGGTCAGGGCGACCGTTTTGTGCCGTACACGCCGGTGGACCCCGAGGAGCCGGCGCTGATCGTGGCGGGAAGGGAGTTCACCGGGGCCGAGGTGGTCGAGCGGGCACGTGCCGAGGCGCCGGAGATCGGGCTGACCGGCCCCGGCTCCCGTGTCCTGTCCGGGCTGCCGTACGACACCTGGGAGGGCCTGAACGCGGGTCTGTACGCACCGCTGGCGACCGGCGGCTCCGTAGTGCTGTGCCGCAACCTCGACCGGCTCGACGAGGACGCCCTCGACAAGCGCGTGGAGAGCGAACGCGTGACCGTCATCGCCCGCTAGCTCCAGGGACCCGCAGGGTCGTTCACACGGCGGGCCGGCGGCCGGCCGCCCCGGTCCTCCGGGTGCACGACGCGGCCTCGAGGCCCCTCGGGTCCTGCCCGCACCACGCCCCCGGGGTCCCCCGTTCGGCGTAACAACGCACCGCCCCCGCCGCCCGCCTGGGCCATGGTCGAAGGGACGCACCACACCGTTCCACGGGCCGTCGCACCGGCCCCGGGGCGCCGCGCGCGGCGCGGGTCCCCGGCGTGCAGTGAGGGGTGGACCCGGTCATGAGCGAACCGCAGCGGGATGCGGACCCACCCTCGGGCGACAGACCGGAGCCGCTTGCGGGCGCCACCGCCAGCGGGCGGGGCCTGGCCCGCCGCAGGCGGCGGCGGTGGCTGCGCGGCACCGGGATCGGCATGGTCTCGGTGCTGGTGCTGGCCGCGGGGGCGGGCTGGCTGGTGTACCGGAAGCTGGAGGCAAACCTCACCCCGGACCAGGCGGCGATGGCCGAGCTGGAGCGGTTCGAGAAGGAGCGGCCCACCTCGCTGGTGAAAGACGCCCGGAACATCCTGCTGATCGGCTCGGACTCGCGCTCCGGCGAGGAGAACGGCCGCTACGGGCGGGACTCGGGCACCGAACGCTCCGACACGGCGATCCTGCTGCATCTGGCGGCGGGCCGGCACAGCGCCACCGCGGTGTCGATACCGCGGGACCTGATGGTGCGGGTGCCCGCCTGCCTGCGCCGGGACGGCACCCGCTCGGCGCCGGTGTTCGCGATGTTCAACTACGCCTTCCAGGTGGGCGGTTCCGCCTGCACCATCCGTACCGTGGAGAAGCTCACGAATGTCCGCATCGACCATCATGTCGTGGTCGACTTCCACGGCTTCAAGGAGATGGTGGACGCGGTCGACGGGGTCGAGGTGTGCCTGCGCCGGCCGATCGACGACAAGGACGCCCGGCTGAAGCTGCCGGCGGGCCGGGTGACGCTGAACGGGGAGCAGGCGCTCGGCTTCGTGCGCGCCCGCAAGTCGCTCGGGAACGGCAGCGACACCGAACGGATGGAGCGGCAGCAGCGGTTCCTCGGCGCGCTCGTCAACAAGGTGCGCAGCAATGGCGTGCTGCTGAATCCGGTGAAGCTCTATCCCGTTCTGGACGCGGCCACCTCGTCGCTGACCACGGATCCGGAACTGGCGAGCTTGCGCGGTTTGTACGAACTCGTGCGCGGCGTGCGGGACATCCCCACGGAACGTGTGCAATTCCTGACCGTCCCGCGGGAGCCGTATGCCCGCGACGCCAATCGGGACCAGCTCTCCCAGCCCGCGGCGGCGGAACTGTTCGAGCGGCTGCGCACCGACGCGCCCTTGACCGTCGCCCTGGGCGACAGCCGTACGGACAGTGACGGAAAGGGCACGGAAAAGGCACCGACGGAGCCTTCGGGGGCGGCTTCCCCGGCGCCGACCTTCTCCGGCAACACCGCCGCCGAGGACGCCTGCACGTAAAGGTGACGCACAGGCAACTCCAAGAGTGCGCACACTTGTCCAGAGAAATGGGCGAATTGCCCGCTTGTAGGAGCGTGGAATTTGTCACCGGCGTCGCCGCGGACTGTTTCGGGCGGTTAGTGTGAGCGATCCGGTGCGTCAGTTCCTTCAGGTCCAGTCCGTCAGGTCGGCCCGTGGGAGCGCACTGCGAAACCGAGACCCGAGCGCCTTGGGAGGGGAAAGGCGCCGCGTGGCCCCGACGGAGGATGCAAGCGACCGTGGACGCGCAAGGCCGTGGGCGGGCGGAGAACATCGACCCCGCAGACCAATGGGTGTTCAACCCCACCACCGGTGAATACGAACTGCGACTGAGCCCTTCCGCACCGCAGTCGACCGTCCCCTCGCCGCGCAGACCGCACGCCCCCGGCGGTGCTCGGGGACGCACGGCGGCCCCGGACCGCCCCGGGCGGACGGTGCCCGAGCGCGAGGTGCCGCCGCCGCGCAGGCGCCGCGCCGCGCCGCAGGAACCGCCGCCGGGACGGCGCGGCCGCCGGCCGGTGAAGAAGGGCAAGGCGAAGAAAGCCCTGCTGTGGACCGGCGGAACGATGGCGTTCGTGGTGCTCGCCGCCGGCACGGCCGGCTATCTGTATCTGAAGCACCTCAACGACAACATCACCTCCGTCTCCGACGACGGCGCGAGCACCGGTGGCTTCAGCAAGGACAAGGCGATCAACATCCTGCTGATCGGCACCGACAAGCGCACCGGGGCGGGCAACGAGGGCTACGGCGACAAGGGCAGCGAGGGGCACGCCGACACCACGATCCTGCTGCACGTCGCCAGGGACCGCTCCAACGCGACCGCGCTGAGCATCCCGCGCGACCTGATCGTGGACATCCCCGACTGCCCGACCACCCAGGAGGACGGCTCGCAGAAGGTCATCCCGGGCTCGCAGGGCGTCCGCTTCAACACCAGCCTGGGACAGGGCGGCCGTACCCCGAGCTGCACCGCGCGGACGGTGACCGAGCTGACCGGGATCACGCCGGACAACTTCATGGTGGCCGACTTCAACGCGGTCAAGACGCTGACCACCGCGGTCGGCGGCGTCGAGGTCTGTCTGGCGAAGGACATCGACGACCCGGACTCGCATCTGAAGCTGTCCAAGGGCACGCACACCATCGAGGGCGAGACGGCGCTCGCCTTCGTCCGCACCCGTCATTCGGTGGGCTTCGGCGGCGACTTGAGCCGGATCGAGCTGCAGCAGCAGTTCCTGAGCGCGCTGATGCGGAAACTGAAGTCCAACGACACGCTCACCAGCCCCTCCAAGATGATCAAACTGGCCGAGGCGGGTACCGAGGCACTCACCGTCGACTCGCAGCTGGACAGCATCAACAAGCTCAAGGACCTCGGCCTGGAGCTCGGCAAGCTCAATGTGAAGAACCTGACCTTCGCCACGCTGCCGGTGAAGGACAACCCGGCCGAGAAGGTGCCGACGACCGTCGTCCTGGACGAGTCCAAGGCCCCGCAGGTGTTCGACATGATCAGGAACGATGTGTCGTTCACCGAGGTCAAGAAGCAGAAGAAGAAGGAGAAGGCGGCCGCCGCCGCCCGGCTCAAGGGCCCCAAGGCCCCGGCCTCCGAGGTGCGGGTGCGCATCCTCAACGGCGGTGCCCAGTCCGGCGCGGCGCAGTCCACGCTGAGCTGGCTGCAGGTGCAGCAGGGCGTCACCAAGTCGGAGAACGCCGGCAACGCGCCCGAGGCGCTCAGCAGGACCACGCTGGAGTACGCGCCGGACCAGGCCGACCAGGCGCGCCGGCTCGCCGACATCATGGGCCTGTCCGGCTCGGCGCTGAAGCCCGGCAAGAGCGTGACCAACTCGCAGGGTCTGCCCGCGATGACGCTGACCCTGGGCAAGGACTTCAAGGGCGCCGGGGTGCCGGTCTCGGGCACGTCCAAGGCGCCGGAGGGCATCCAGAAGGCCACGGCGGACAAGGTCAAGTGCGCCAAGTGAGCTGAGGGCCTGTGCCGCGTCCTGGAGGGCGGGCACAGGCCCTGGTACGACTGCGCGGGGGTGCGCGGCGGTGGGGAGACCGAAGGTGGGGGACGTACGACGATGACGCGAAGCAGCGTGCACGGGGAGCGGACACGGCCGTCCTCGGAGGGCGGAGAGGGGCCGGGCAGACGCCGCGCCGCCTCCGGACGGCACGGCACGGGCGGGCCGCGGCGGGGGCGGCGCGCCCTGCGCTGGTCGGCGACCACGCTGGCGGTGCTGATACTGGGCACGGCCGGGGCCGGATACCTCTACTACGAGCACCTCAACGGCAACCTCGGCAAGGGCGAACGCAGCAGCGGCGACTCCAAGGTGGGCAAGGGGCAGCCGAACGCCGACGGGCAGACACCGCTGAACATTCTGCTGATCGGCTCCGACAGCCGCGCCTCCGACGAGAACGTCAGGCTGGGCGGCAGCCGCGACAGCCGGGACGAACCGCCGCGCGGCGACGTGCAGATGCTGATCCACCTGGCCGCCGACCGCCAGAGCGCCGCTGTGGTGAGCATCCCGCGCGACACCCGGGTCGACATCCCCCGCTGCACCGACCCGGAGAGCGGGAAGGTCTACCCGGCGACCAACGACATCATCACCTCCAGCCTGGGCCGGGGCGGGGCCGGCTGCACCCTGGCCACCTGGCAGAACCTCACCGGCGTCTACATCGACCACTGGATGACGATCGACTTCGCCGGCGTGGTGCGGATGGCCGACGCCATCGGCGGCGTCGAGGTGTGCGTCAACCAGAACGTCTGGGACCGCCCGCTGCCCACCATGCCCGGCGGTTCCGGCCTGAAGATGACGGCGGGCTCCCACAAGGTCAAGGGCGAGCGGGCCCTGCAGTGGCTGCGCACCCGCCACGCCTGGGGCAGCGACCAGCTGCGCGCCCGGGCGCAGCACATGTACATGAACTCGATGATCCGCACCCTGCGGCAGCAGAACGTCTTCACCGACACCGGCCGGCTGACCGACCTCGCCGAGGCCGCCACCAAGTCGCTGACGGTGTCGGAGGAGATCGGGTCGGTGAAGAAACTCTTCGATCTGGCCATGCAGTTGAAGACGGTGCCGCCCGACCGGATCACCATGACCACCTTGCCCACGGTCGAGGACCCACAGGACCGGAACCACCTGCTCCCGGACGGCGCCGGCGCCGAGCAGGTGTGGACGATGCTCCGCGACGACATCCCCTTCGACGACAAGGGCGGCAAGCCCGAGGCCGCGAAGGCCGCGGACGCCGAGCCCGCCAAGGACCCCGCGGCGCCGGACGGCGAGATCGCGGTCCAGGTGCAGAACGCCACCGCCACCGCCACCCAGGGCCCGGTCAGCGGCCGGGCGGGCGCCGTCGCGCAGATCCTGGCCGGCAAGGGCTTCGTCAAGGCGGCAGCCGACCCCGCCGGGGCCGGGTCGGAGAAGCGGACGGTCGTGCGGTACCCGAGCGGGGACCTCAAGGGCGACGCCCAGCGGGTCGCCAAGGCGCTCGGGATACCGCTGAGTTCGGTCAAGCCGTACGAGGACACCTCCCAGGTGACCGTGGTGGTGGGCGCGGACTGGCGGGAGGGCACTGCCTATCCGCGGCAGAAGTCCCCGTCGGCCGGCGACCTGCCGGAGAACAGCGACGCGCTGAAGGCCTCGGAGAAGGGCAAGTGCATGGATGTGTACAAGCCCTACCGCTGGTAGGCGGTCCCGTCCGAACATTCGTTGAAACCAGTTGTTTCCAAGGGGCAACTGACGGGCGCCTCATGCGTCTAACAGGACGCAGGACGGCCCTGCTTCACGACCCGAGGAGTGCCAGGGGTGGGGAGGACGGCGGCAGTGACCCAGAACGCCGCGCGGGGAACGCTCCGTGACGACGACCGGACCGACCCGCCCCCGGACGAGAACGCCACCGGCACCGGAGGCGACGGCCAGGAGGGCACCGGGAGCACCGGCGAGCGGAACGGCGGGGACGGCACCCGCCCCCGCCGCGGACGCCGCCTGCTCAAGTGGTCCGCGGCCGTCCTGGCGCTGCTGATAGCCGGCTCCGCGGCGGCCGGTTACCTCTACTACCAGCGGCTGAACGACAACATCGACAAGCAGCCGCTGAACCTGGGAGACAACAAGGTCGCCGCGCCCACCCCGAACGCCGCCGGGCAGACCCCGCTGAACATCCTGCTCATCGGCTCCGACGCCCGGGACACCGAGGAGAACCAGAAACTCGGCGGCGCCCGCGAGACGTTCGGCTCCACGCCGCTGGCCGATGTGCAGATGCTGGTGCATCTGTCGGCGGACCGGACCAACATGTCCGTGATCAGCATGCCGCGCGACACCCTGCTGAAGATCCCCAGGTGCACCGATCCGGAGGACGGCACCGTCTACCCGGCCACCCAGGGCCGGGTGATGACCAACCAGAGCCTGGGGCGCGGCGGCCCCGGCTGCACGGTGGCGACCTGGCAGGAGCTGACCGGCATCCACATCGACCACTTCCTGATGGTCGACTTCGCCGGTGTGGTCTCCTTGGCGGACGCGGTCGGCGGCGTCCCCGTCTGCGTGGACGCCAACATCCACTCCCGCACCAGCACCGGCCGCGGCTCCGGGCTGAAGCTGGAGAAGGGCACCACCTACATCCAGGGCAAGCAGGCTCTTCAGTGGCTGCGCACCCGCTACGGCTTCGAGGACGGCAGCGACCTGGCCCGCGCAAAGGCCCAGCACATGTACATGACCGCGCTGGTGCGGCAGCTGCGCGAGAACGCCACCCTGTCCAGCCCCAACAAGCTGCGCCGGCTGGCCGAGCGGGCCACCGAGGCGCTCACCGTGGACCCCGGCCTGGACACGGTCAAGAAGCTGTACGACCTCAGCGTCGAGCTGCGCAAGGTGAAGCCGGAGCGCATCACCATGACCACCATGCCCAACCGCTATGTGGGCGCCCGGGTCGAGCCCACCGAGGACGCCGAGAAGCTGTTCCGGCTGGTGCGCGAGGACATCCCGCTGGACGGCAAGGGCGTGAAGCCGTCCGGAGAGCCGGAGCGGTCCGTACCGTCGGACCCGGCCGCCCCGGACGAGGAGATCGCCGTCCAGGTGCGCAACGGCACCCGCACGGACACCGAGGCCGCGGTGCCGGGCCGGGCGGGCGCGGTGCGCTCCCTGCTCGAGGACAAAGGTTTCACCGCCGCGACCGCCGACACCGCGAGCTCCCTGAGCGAGCAGCGGACGGTGGTGCGCTACCCGAGCGCCGACCTGGAGGGCGACGCCCACCGCGTCGCCGAGGTGCTCGGTCTGCCGGAGTCGTCGGTGGAGCGCTCCACCGAGGTCTCCGGGGTCACCCTGGTCGTCGGCGCCGACTGGCGGGAGGGCACGGCGTACCGGGCGCCCGAGGAGGACGACACCACACCGGAGTCGGCCCAGCCGCTCAACGGTGCGGACGACACGGCCTGCATGCACGTGGACCCGGCCTTCAGCTGGTAGCGCAGAGCGCCCGCGCCGGTGACAGAAAGCCCGGTTCTGTCCGTCGTGTGGTGGTCTTGGAGCAACGGGCGTAGGACGGAGGAGCGGGGGCCGACCCCCGGCCCCCTCTCGTCCCCTGGGAGGAAGCCATGACCCAGTCCGCTGCCGCCACCCCGATGAGCAAGGAGATGCAGGACTGCGTCAACGCCTGCATGTCCTGCCACGGCATCTGCGAGGAGACCATGAGCTCCTGCCTGCAGATGACCGGACAGACCCCGCAGCAGATCATGCGCGCGCTCATGGACTGCGCCGAGATGACCCGCATGTGCGCGGACATGATGATGCGGCGCTCGCCGCTGTCCGGCGAGATGTGCGCGATGTGCGCCAAGGCATGCGACATGTGCGCCGAGGCGTGTATGTCCATGCCGGACGACCAGCAGATGATGCGCTGCGCCGAGTCCTGTCGCTCCTGCGCGGAGATGTGCCGTTCGATGGCGGGCGCCACGATGTGACGTCGGCACCGGACACGAGCGAGGGCACCCCGTCACGGGGTGCCCTCGTCACATCGTGGCGCGGCTCGGCCGCGGGCCGGCTCAGTTGCCGGAGACGGTGACCTTCTCGTCGTTCTTCAGCTCGTTGACCAGCTGCTTCACCTTGGGCATGTCCCACTGCAGATTGCCGTTGCCGGCGCTGCCCGAGATCGGCATGTTCATGGACTTGCCCTCGCCGCCGCTGACGCCCTTCATCGCCCAGAACATCTCGGCCAGGTCGAACAGGCTCATGTCCTTGTCGACGATCAGCGAGTCGAGCCCCGCGCCCATCGTCGGGTAGAGCTTGAACGGGTTCAGCACGGTGCCGGGCGTGGCCACCTGGTTGGCCAGGGCGGAGAGGAACTTCTGCTGGTTCTTGGTGCGGTCCAGGTCGGAGCCGGCCAGCGCGTACCGGGTGCGGACGAAGGCCAGGGCCTCCTCACCGTTCAGGGTCTGCTTGCCCTTCTTGAAGTCGGCGCCGGACTTGGGGTCCTTGATGTCCTGCGGGATGTCCATCTCCACGCCGCCGACCGCGTCCACGATGTTGGCGAAGCCGGCGAAGCCGATCTCCACGTAGTGGTCGATGTGCAGCCCGGTGTTGAACTCCACGGTGCGCACCAGCAGCGTCGGGCCGTCGATCGCGTAGGAGGCGTTCAGCTTGTTGGCGCCCATCCCGGCGCGGATCTTGCCGGACTCCGAGCCCTTGAACTTGGGGATGGTGACGTTGGAGTCGCGGGGCAGCGAGATCAGCGTCGGCCCGTTGTCGCCGGTGTGCAGGATCATCATCGAGTCCGTGCGCTTGCCCTCGGCGGAGCCGGTGTGCAGCTTCTTCTTCTGCTCGTCGCTCAGCCCTTCGCGGCTGTCGGAGCCGACGATCAGGTAGTTGGTGCCCTCGCCCTTCTCCGGCCGGTCGATCACCGTCGACAGATCGACGTCGCGGTTGAGCTTGGAGTCGGCCCAGAAGTACGTGCCGACCATGGTGACGATCAGCACAGTGACGAGCGTCAGCGCGGTCCACTTGATGCGCCGGCGCCAGTCGGGCGCGGGACGCCCCGCGTACCGGTCGCCGGGGTCGCCGGGGGCACCGCCGCCGGGACGGCCGTAGACCTGGCCGGTGTTGTAGCCGCTGTCGTACCCGTCGTCATAGCCGCCGTCGGTGTACGACGGCTGCCGCGGCACACCGCCGTAGCCCTGCCCGGGCGGGGCCGCCGGACCCCGGCGCACCTGCCGCATCACGCGGGCGCTCTCGGGCTGCGCGCTCGCGCTCCCGCGTCCGTAGCGGCCGCCGCGGTTGTCGTCCCATGCCTCGGGCCAGTCGTTCATGCGCCCCAGTGTGCAGGTCCGGCGGCCGCGCCATACAAGGGTCGTCGGAAAATAGGGGCGGCGCTGTTGCGAAGCTGACACAAATCACACGCATGTCACCTCGGCATAAGGTGGAGGCCATGACAGACCAGGCCCCAGCCGCACAGACGGAGAGTCCGGACATCCCGGGCAAGCCCACTTCGGCGTCCCGGACGACGCTCAGCCACATCATGACCCACAACGACACCAACCTTCTGGGCACGGTGCACGGCGGTGTGATCATGAAACTGGTGGACGACGCGGCAGGCGCGGTCGCCGGGCGGCACTCCGGCGGGCCGGCGGTCACCGCCTCCATGGACGAGATGGCCTTCCTGGAGCCGGTCCGCGTCGGCGATCTGGTCCACGTGAAGGCACAGGTCAACTGGACCGGCCGGACCTCGATGGAGGTCGGCGTGCGCGTCCTTGCCGAACGCTGGAACGAGTCCGCGCCGCCCACCCAGGTCGGCTCCGCCTACCTGGTGTTCGCCGCCGTGGACGCCGACGGCAAGCCCCGCCGGGTGCCCCCGGTGATACCGGAGACCGACCGCGACCGGCGCCGCTACCAGGAGGCCCAGATCCGCCGCACCCACCGCCTCGCCCGCCGCCGCGCCATCATGGAACTCCGCGAGAAGCGCGCCGCTGAGGGCTACGACGACTGACGCCCCGGCACGGCGCCGAACCTGGCCCCAGGGGCCCCGCAGCCCGGTTCGCCCCGCGGACCGGGCCTGCGCCCCGCCGCCCGCGCGGCCACGGGGCCGGGCCCCTGCCGCTGCCCGGCACGAGCGCCTGAACCAGGCGCTGCGCCGCCCGGCACGCCTGACGGACCGGGCCCTTGTGCCCGCGGCTAGGCCAGGGGGGCCGGCACCGGCCCTACGAGCCACAGCCCGGTACGGAGCTCGGCCGGGCCCGGTGGCCGGCCGCCCGGCACGCGGGCCTGCCGGGCCGGCGCCCGCATCCCGGGCGGCCACCGGAGCCGGGCTCCTATGACCCGCAGCCCACCTCGTCGCCGCGGACCACGCCGACCTCCCCGCGGCCGGGGTCCTCGGCGCGGACCTTGTGGACCTTCTCGAAGTCCGCGCCGGCGATGACCTTCAGGGTGGCGCCCTGGCCCTCGACCGGGCGCAGCTCGCTGCCGGGCAGGGCCGCCGCCAGGGACTTCGCGGAGCGGTCCCAGCGTGGGTCGTAGGCGACGACGGTGCGTTTCACGTCACGCTGCGCGGCGTTGACAGGGGCCTTGGTGGTGGCGAAGCCGGTCGCGGCCAGGGCCGCGTCGACGCGGCGGCCCAGCCCCGGGGTGCCGGTGCCGTTCTCCACCTGGACCCGGATCTGCTTCGGGTCCACCGGAACGCGCTTGGCGGCGTCGCGCGGGTGGTGCACGGACAGCGGCTGGTCCCGGCGCAGCGCCTCGAAGATCTCGGCGGACTTCTCCGCGTCCCACTTCAGGGTCGAGCCGACGCCCTTCACGGGGTAGCCCATCGTCCCGATCGGCACGGTGATGAACTCCGAGGAGGAGGGTGAGAAGTTCCGCATCGCCCGGCCCAGGTCCAGCAGCTCGTCGGTGCCGAAGCCCTTGTCGGCGCGGACCGAGCCGAGGACGGCGCGGATCACATCGCGGAACTTCATCGGGTTCAGCAGGATCCCGGAGGAGGTGACCCGGTCCACCAGGGCGGCCATGAAGCGCTGCTGGCGCTGCATCCGGCCCAGGTCGGAGGCGCCGTCGACGTGGCGGGCCCGGACGTACTGGAGGGCCTGGCCGCCGCGCAGGGTGTGCCGGCCGGGCGGCAGGTCGAGGCCGGAGTGGCTGTCCTTGAGGTGCCGGTCGGTGCAGACCTCGACGCCGCCGACCACGTCGACGGTCTTCATGAAGCTGGTGAAGTCGACCTCCAGATAGTGGTCGATCTTCACCCCGGTCATCCGCTCGACGGTGCGCACGGTCAGCTGGGGTCCGCCCTCGGCGTAGGCGGCGTTCAGCTTGATCGGATGGCCGTGGTGCTGCTTGCCGCTGACCCGGTCGTGGTGGGGCGGCGTCACGGCGTAGGAGTCGCGCGGCAGGCTCACCACGCTGGCCCGCTCCCGGTCCTCCGAGATGTGCACGATCATGATGGTGTCGGTGCAGTTGCAGGGCGCCCCGCCCAGCCGGTACTTGCGCCGTTCCTCCGCGCCGAGCTTGTCCCGGCCGTCGGTGCCGACCAGCAGCAGGTTCATGCCGTGCCCGGCCTCGGGCCGGTTCTTCATGTCGCGGAACGGGTCCACCCGGTCGATCTCCGCGTCCAGGCTGGTCACCACCGTGTGGCCGATGCCCGCGGAGGCCAGTACCACCACGGAGAGCGTGGTCACCGCCCGCATCGCCCAGCGCGGCCGGCGGCGCGCGGGCGGCCGCGCGGCCCGGCGCTGCGGCTGGGGGCGGCGCTGCGGGGCGGGGCGGGGCCGGGGGGAGCGCGGCGGCGTGGGCAAGGGGGAACACCTCCGGACGACGGCCGTACGCGGGATCGTGAGCACGGTAGGCCGATACGATCTCCGGCCCGGGATATCGCCCCCGGCGCGCGCGGAGGTGTCCCCCGTTCGCGGTAACGTGATGCCCCTATGAACGCCAATCCCGACGTGCGGCCCCCGGCCGTTTCCGTGATCATGCCCGTCCTCAACGAGGAGCGGCATCTGCGTGGCGCGGTCCGCGCGATCCTCGCCCAGGAGTACGCCGGCGAGATGGAGGTCGTGATCGCCCTCGGTCCGTCCAGGGACCGCACGGACGAGATCGCCGCCGAGCTCGCCGCCGAGGATCCGCGGGTGCGTACCGTGCCCAACCCGACCGGCCGCACCCCGGCGGCCCTCAACGCGGCGATCAGGGCCTCGCGCCATCCGATCGTGGTCCGCGTCGACGGGCACGGGATGCTCTCGCCGAACTACATCGCCACCGCGGTCCGGCTGCTCGAGGAGACCGGCGCGCAGAACGTCGGCGGCATCATGCACGCCGAGGGCGAGAACGACTGGGAGCACGCGGTCGCCGCCGCCATGACCTCGCGGATAGGGGTCGGCAACGCCGCCTTCCACACCGGCGGCGAGGCCGGTCCGGCCGAGACGGTGTATCTGGGTGTGTTCCGGCGCGAGGCGCTGGAGCAGCAGGGCGGCTACAACGAGGAGTTCATCCGCGCCCAGGACTGGGAGCTGAACTACCGCATCCGTGAGGCGGGCGGGCTGATCTGGTTCTCGCCGGAGCTGAAGGTGTCCTACCGGCCCCGGCCGAACGTGCGGGCACTGGCCAAGCAGTACAAGGACTACGGGCGCTGGCGGCACGTGGTGGCCCGCTACCACTCCGGGTCCATCAACCTGCGCTACCTGGCCCCGCCGGCCGCCGTGTGCGCGATCGCGGCCGGGACCCTGCTGGGCGCGCTGCTCACCCCGTGGGGGTTCGTGGTGCCCGGCGGCTATCTCGCGGCGATCGTGCTGGGCTCGATCCCGGCCGGGAAGGGCTTGCCGCTGAAGGCGCGGCTGCAGATCCCGGTGGCGCTGGCGACCATGCACATGTCGTGGGGCTGGGGCTTCCTGACCAGCCCGCGCTCCCTGGCGAGGAAGGTCATCGCCTCCCGCCGCCCGGCGGTCAAGCCGGACCGCGCCCAGGCTGCCTGAGCCGCGCGCGACGGACGCGGGACGGACGCGGGACGGACGAGACGGCGAAGAAGGGCGCTCGGTGCTCCGAGCGCCCTTCTTCCGTGTCGTGTGCCCCCCGGTGTTACGGCAGGTTGCGGGCCATGACGATCCGCTGGACCTGGTTGGTGCCCTCGTAGATCTGGGTGATCTTGGCGTCGCGCATCATGCGCTCCACCGGGTAGTCGCGGGTGTAGCCGTAGCCGCCGAGGAGCTGGACCGCGTCGGTGGTGACCTCCATGGCCACGTCGGAGGCGAAGCACTTGGCGGCGGCGCCGAGGTAGGTGAGGTCGGCGTCGCCGCGCTCGGAGGCCGCGGCGGCCTGGTAGGTCAGGGCACGGGCCGCCGAGATCTTCATCGACATGTCCGCGAGCATGAACTGGATGCCCTGGAAGTCGGCGATCGGCTTGCCGAACTGCTTGCGCTCCTTGACGTAGCCCTTGGCGTAGTCGAGGGCGCCCTGGGCGATGCCGAGGGCCTGGGCGGCGATGGTGATGCGGGTGTGGTCCAGCGTCTTCATCGCCGTGGCGAAGCCGGTGCCCTCCTCGCCGATCATGCGGTCGGCGGGGATGCGGACGTTGTCCAGATAGACCTCGCGGGTCGGGGAGCCCTTGATGCCGAGCTTCTTCTCCGGGGCGCCGAAGGAGACGCCCTCGTCGGACTTCTCCACGACGAAGGCGGAGATGCCCTTGGAGCGCTTGTCCGGGTCGGTGACCGCCATGACCGTGTAGTACTCGGAGACGCCCGCGTTGGTGATCCAGCGCTTGACGCCGTTGAGCACGTAGTGGTCGCCGTCGCGGACGGCGCGGGTCTTCATGCCGGCCGCGTCCGAGCCGGCGTCGGGCTCGGAGAGGCAGTAGGAGAACATCGCGTCGCCCTTGGCGAGCGGGGTCATGTACCGCTTCTTCAGCTCCTCGGAGCCGGACAGGAGCACCGGCAGGGAGCCGAGCTTGTTCACCGCGGGGATCAGCGAGGAGGAGGCGCAGACGCGGGCGACCTCCTCGATCACGATGACGGTGGCGAGCGCGTCGGCGCCGGCGCCGCCGTACTGCTCGGGGACGTGGACGGCGTGCAGGTCATTGGCGACCAGCGCGTCGAGGGCCTCCTGCGGGAAGCGGGCCTCCTCGTCCACGGCGGCGGCGTGCGGCGCGATCTTCGCCTCGGCCAGTGCGCGGACGGCGTCGCGGAGCATGTCGTGCTCCTCGGACGGGCGGTACAGGTCGAAGTCAGCCGATCCGGCCAAGGTCTCTCACGCTCCAAAACGCTGTGATGCTGGCGCTAACTACCGTTAAGTAACTCAAATTTTAAGCTCGGACCGCGTGCGTGGATAGGTGAGCTTGACGACAGCGCCCCGCAGCGGCCGCACGGACCGCACGGGTGCCCCGGTTATGCTCGGGCCCGCACTTCTTGCCGTATACCCCTGGAGCACCCCCATGGCCCTCAAGATCACCGTGATCGGCACCGGTTATCTCGGCGCGACGCACGCGGCGGCCATGGCGGAGCTGGGCTTCGAGGTGCTGGGCCTCGACGTCGTCCCGGAGAAGATCGACAAGCTGCGCCGGGGCGAGGTGCCCATGTACGAGCCGGGGCTGGAGGAGCTGCTGCGCCGGCACGTCGCCGGGCTGGAGGGCTCCACCGGGCGGCTGCGCTTCACCATGGACTTCGCCGAGGCCGGCGAGTTCGGTGACGTGCACTTCGTGTGCGTGAACACGCCGCAGCGGCACGGCGAGTACGCCTGCGACATGTCCTACGTCGACTCCGCGATCGCCTCGCTGGCCCCGCATCTGAAGCGGCCGGCGCTGGTGGTGGGCAAGTCGACGGTGCCGGTCGGCTCGGCCGACCGGCTGGCCGCCTATCTGGCGGAGCACGCCCCGGCCGGCGAGGACGCCGAACTGGCCTGGAACCCGGAGTTCCTGCGCGAGGGCTTCGCCGTCGAGGACACCCTCCACCCGGACCGGATCGTGGTGGGCGTGCGGAGCGAGCGGGCCGAGAAGCTGCTGCGCGAGGTGTACGCCACGCCGATCGCGGAGGGCTCGCCGTTCGTCGTCACCGACTTCCCCACCGCCGAACTGGTCAAGACCTCGGCGAACTCCTTCCTGGCCACCAAGATCTCCTTCATCAACGCCATGGCCGAGGTGTGCGAGACCGCGGGCGGCGACGTGGCCAAGCTGGCGGAGGCCATCGGCTACGACGACCGGATCGGCAGGAAGTTCCTGCGCGCCGGCATCGGCTTCGGCGGCGGCTGCCTGCCGAAGGACATCAGGGCCTTCATGGCGCGCGCCGGTGAGCTGGGCGCGGATCAGGCGCTGACCTTTCTGCGGGAGATCGACTCGATCAACATGCGCCAGCGCGGCCGGATGGTGGAGCTGACCCGCCAGGCGCTGGGCGGCGGTCCCTTCCTGGGCAAGCGGGTGGCGGTGCTCGGCGCGACCTTCAAGCCCGACTCGGACGACGTCCGGGACTCGCCGGCCCTGAACGTGGCCGGGCAGATCCATCTGCAGGGCGGCCAGGTCACGGTCTACGACCCGAAGGGCATGGACAACGCCCGGCGCATCTTCCCCACCCTCGGGTACGCCGGCTCGGCGCTCGAGGCGGTGCGGGGCGCCGATGTGGTGCTGCATCTGACGGAGTGGCGCGAGTTCCGCGAGCTGGACCCGGCGCAGCTGGGCGAGGTGGTGGCCGAGCGGCTGATCCTCGACGGGCGCAATGCGCTGGACCCGGAGGTGTGGCGCAAGGCGGGCTGGCGCTACCGGGCGATGGGGCGGCCCACCGCCTGAAGGCGGCTGAGCCCCCGCGGGCCGCACCCGCGTGAGGCCCCCGCGGGCTCCCCCGGACTCCCGCGTGAGGCCCCCGCGGGCTCCCCCGGACTCCCGCGGGACGACCCCGCGGACTCCCGGGACCGGGTGACGCCGGTTCGGCCGAGGCTCAGTCGGCCGAACCGGCGTCTTGTTGCATTCTGCACCACGCCCCGCGGATCGGGTGAAGGCTCCCGGGGACTTCCCCGCCCCGCTCGCGCCCCTCACGGCCCCTTCCTGCTCCCTGCGGAACCCTTTTGCCCGGCCGTGTTCGCCCGGTAGCGGCGCATCTTGGCGCGGGCTCCGCAGACCTGCATCGAGCACCACCGGCCGCGCCCGGCGGGGCTGCGGTCGTAGTAGGCCCAGTGGCAGTCGGCGGCCTCACAGGCCTTCAGCCGGGACCAGGTGCCCGCGGTGACCGCCTCGGCCACGGCCGCGGCCACCCGGGAGAGCAGCGAGCCGCCCTCCACCGGGGCGAGGGCGGCGGCGCCGTCGGCCGGATCGACGGTGACCACCAGGGGCGCCTCGGCGAGCAGCTCGCCGAGCGGAGTCACCGGGCGGTGCGGCGGATGCCCGGCGTGGGCGAGCAGGGTGGCGCGCAGCGACTCCCGCAGCCGGCGGGCCGCGGGCAGCGCGTCCTCGGTCAGCCCGAAGCGGGTGCGGCCCTCCTCCGTGTCGAGCGAGTCGGCACCGCTCTCCAGGTCGACCGTGTTGACCAGGGCCTCGATCAGGGCCAGACCCCCGGGTGCGGGCGATCTCTCACTCATGGTTGCGACGTTACCCCCCCATGGGGCAGCATGGGGTAACCGTTACCGGTTAACGGATTGAACAGGTAACCATGCGGGTGACCGAGGAGGATCCATGTCCGTGGCCAAGGTGGGTTCCGTCGTCCTGGACTGTCCCGACCCGATGGCACTGGCCCGCTTCTACGCCGAGGTGCTGGGCGGCACGCCGCAGCAGGAGGAGGACTGGGTGGATCTGGAGGTGCCCGGCGGCCCGGCCCTCGCCTTCCAGGCGGCCCCTGGCCATGTGCCGCCGCAATGGCCGTCGCCCGAGCACTCGCAGCAGTTCCACCTGGACCTGAGCGTGGAGGACCTGGACACGGCCGAGAAGCGGGTGCTGGCGCTCGGCGCGAAGCCGCTGGAGACGGAGGACCGCTCGCGCGGCTGGCGGGTTTACGCCGACCCGGCCGGGCACCCGTTCTGCCTCTGCGCCTGCTGACCGCACCCGTTCCAGGGAGGCACCATGACCGCCGTCGCCGCAGTGCGTTCCGTCGTGCTCGACTGCCCCGAGCCGGGTGAGCTGGCCCGCTTCTACGCGGCCGTCGCCGGTGGCACACCGGTGGAGGAGAGCCCGGACTGGGTGGTGCTGAAGGTGCCGGACGGTCCGCGGCTCGCCTTCCAGCGGGCACCGGGGTACGCCCCGCCCCAGTGGCCGCATGCCGACCACGACTCGCAGCAGTTCCACCTCGACTTCGATGCCGGGGGCACCTGGGCCGAGGTGGACGCGGCCGAGGAGCAGGTCCTGGCGCTGGGGGCGCGAGTGCTCGACCGGGAGGACGACGAGCGCAAGGGCTTCCGGGTCTACGCCGACCCGGCGGGACACCCCTTCTGTCTGTGCCGGATCGAGGAGCCGTGACCGGCGGGCGCCTCGGGCGCCTCACCCGTCCAGGTCGGTGATGGTGGCCGTGGACGGGGGGCGGCGCTGCTGCGCCGCGCGGGCCGTGAAGTCGGCGCCGCGCAGAAGGCGCTGGACGTTGCCCCAGGTCAGCAGGGCCACCTCGGACTCCTCCCAGCCGCGGCGCAGCAGTTCGGCGATGAGCCTCGGATAGCAGGAGGTGTCGTTGAGCTCCTGGGGGTGGGCACTGCCGGTGTCGTAGGTGCCGGAGAGGCCGACGCACTCGGGGCCGGCGAGGGAGCGCACATGGTCCAGGTGGTCGGCGACGTCCCGTACCGTCGGTCCGGTCTGCTCGGCGGTCAGCGGCACCGCCACCAGGCCCCGCGCCTCGCCGACGGCGGCCAGCAGGTCGTCCGTCAGGTTGGCCGGGTGGGGGCGCAGGGTGCGGGCGGCGGAGCGACTGAACAGCACCGGTGCCTTGGACACGGTCAGCACCCGCCGGACGGTCTCGCTGGAGGCGTAGGAGAGGTCGGCGATCATGCCGACGCGGTTCATCTCGCGCACCACCTCCTCGCCGAACCGGGTGAGACCGGCCGCGCTCGCCCAGCTGGTGCCGGTCAGGGTGAGCACGCGCAGGCCGAGGGTGTGCAGGGAGCGCAGCACGCCGAGGGAGTCGCCGAGCGCGGCCGCCGGGGCGGGCCCGAACAGCACGGCGACCCGGCCGCAGTTGCGGGCGTCGGTGACCTGCCCCGCGGTGCGGGCCGGGCGCAGCCCGTCCGCGTGCGCGGCGACCACGCCCTTCGCCAGGTCCAGCTGGTCCAGCGTCGCGGTGACCGCGTCATCGCCCCGCGGCGCGCCGGGTCCCTCGGGCAGGTGCAGCGACCAGAACACCGCGCCGACCTGCCCCTCGCGCAGCCGGGGGACGTCCGTGTCGACGGCGCTCTCCCCCAGGTCGAGGTCGTAGTAGGGCAGCCGCCGCAGCGCCGAGGGCAGTCCGCTGTAGCCGTCGGCCACCGGGTGCGCGGCCAGAACGGCGCGGGCCCGGGTCAGGGGCGCGTCGTCGGGGTCGGAGACCGGCTGGTACGGCTCGGACGGGACGACGACGGCCTCGGCGGGGTACGGCTCGGTCAGCTCGTCGACGCGGCCGACCTCGCCGGCCGGGTACAGGTCGTCCTGGAGATCGGCCATGGCGGGCTCCGTACGTGGTGACCTCGGTGGTGATCCAAACAGGGTCACCGTCGCACGGAGTGCCGGGTCGCTTCCTGGTGGACGGCGCGTTCGGGGTACCACCCGGACGGACCGGGCCGCCCCGTCTCACCGCCCGCCGTCGAGAGCCTCCAGGGTGGCGTTGGACGGTGGGCGCACCGCCCGCAGGGAGCGGGCCACGTCCTCCGCGTCGCCCAGCACCCGGACCGCGTTCTTCCAGGTCAGCTTGGCGAGATCGGCCTTCGACCAGCCCCGCTGGAGAAGCTCGGCGATGAGGTTCGGGTAGCCGGAGACGTCACGCAGTCCGTCGGGGGTGAAGGCGGTGCCGTCGTAGTCGCCGCCGATGCCGAGGTGGTCGATGCCTGCGACCTCGCGCATGTGGTCCAGGTGGTCGGCGACCGTGGCCGCGGTGGCGACCGGGCGCGGGTTGCGTTCCTCGAACGCCGCGTGCACCTTCATCGCCTCGGGGCTGGTGTCGAGGTGGTGGAAGCCGTGGGCGCGCAGGTTCTCGTCGGCCGCGGCGGTCCAGTCGACGGCCGCCTGCAGGACGAACTTCGGCACGAACGTCACCATGGCGACACCGCCGTTGGCGGGCAGCCGCTCCAGCACGTCGTCGGGGATGTTGCGCGGATGGTCGCAGACGGCGCGGGCGGAGGAGTGCGAGAAGAGCACCGGCGCCTCGCTGGCGTCGAGCGCGTCCCGCATGGTCGTCGCCGCGACGTGCGAGAGGTCGACCAGCATGCCGAGCCGGTTCATCTCCCGCACCACCTCGCGCCCGAAGGCGGTCAGGCCGCCCGCGCGGGGCTCGTCGGTCGCCGAGTCCGCCCAGTCCACGTTGTGGTTGTGGGTGAGCGTCAGATAGCGGACGCCCAGGGCGTACAGGCCGCGCAGCGTGCCGAGGGAGTTGGCGATGCAGTGGCCGCCCTCCGCGCCCATCAGGGAGGCGATGCGGCCCTCGCCGCGTGCGGCCTCCATGTCGGCGGCGGTCAGCGCGGGCGCCAGCTCCTTCGGATACCGCTCGATCAACTGCCGTACGCAGTCGATCTGCTCCAGCGTCGCGGGCACCGGGTCCGGCAGGTCGGAGGGGACGTACACCGACCAGAACTGGGCGCCGACCCCGCCCGAGCGCAGCCGGGGCAGGTCCGTGTGCTGGTGGGCGGACTGGTCGGCGGTGAGGTCGCGGGCGTCGAGGTCGTAGCCGGTGTGGCGCAGCGCCCACGGCAGGTCGTTGTGCCCGTCGGCCACGGGGAACTCGGCGAGCAGGGCGCGGGCGTCGTCCAGGGCGGTCACGCGCCTCACTTCCCGAAGCCGAAGCCGGCGGTGCCCTCGGTCCGGGCGCGCAGGCGCTTGCCCTTCTCGGTGGCCTGGTCGTTCAGCTCCTGCTGGAACTCCCGCATGCGGCCGAGGAGGTCCTCGTCGTGCGCGGCGAGGATGCGGGCCGCGAGCAGTCCGGCGTTGCGGGCGCCGCCCACGGAGACGGTGGCGACGGGGACACCGGCCGGCATCTGCACGATGGACAGCAGGCTGTCCATGCCGTCGAGGTGCTTCAGCGGCACCGGAACGCCGATGACCGGCAGCGGGGTGACCGAGGCGAGCATGCCGGGCAGGTGGGCGGCACCGCCGGCGCCGGCGATGATCACCTTCAGTCCGCAATCGGCCGCCTGCTCCCCGTAGGCGATCATCTCGCGGGGCATGCGGTGCGCGGAGACGACGTCGACCTCGTACTCGATCTCGAACTCGTCGAGGGCCTGGGCGGCCGCCTCCATCACGGGCCAGTCGGAGTCCGACCCCATGACGACGCCCACCCGGGGAAGGGGGCGCGCGTCGGCGCCCGTTGCGGGGTCGTGATCGGGCGACGGGTGGGCAGGGCTCATTCGGTGATCGTCCCTCTCAGATAACCGGCTGCGTGACGGGCGCGCTCCAGCACCTCGTCCAGGTCGTCGCCGTAGGTGTTGACGTGGCCCACCTTGCGGCCCGGCTTCACGTCCTTGCCGTACATGTGGATCTGCAGCTCGGGGTCGCGGGCCATGCAGTGCAGGTACGCGGAGTACATGTCCGGGAAGTCGCCGCCGAGGACGTTGACCATCACCGTCCACCTGGCGCGCGGCCGGGGGTCGCCGAGCGGAAGGTCGAGCACGGCGCGGACATGGTTGGCGAACTGGCTGGTGATCGCGCCGTCCATGGTCCAGTGACCGGAGTTGTGCGGGCGCATCGCCAGCTCGTTGACGAGGACGCGGCCGTCGCGGGTCTGGAACAGCTCCACCGCGAGGTGTCCGACGACGCCCAGTTCCTTGGCGATGGTCAGCGCCATCCGCTCGGCCTGAAGCGCCAGTGCCTCGTCCAGGCCGGGAGCCGGGGCGATCACGGTGTCGCAGACGCCGTCGACCTGCCGGGACTCCACCACCGGGTAGGCGACGGCCTGCCCGTGCGGGGAGCGGACCACGTTGGCGGCCAGCTCGCGCACGAAGTCGACCTTCTCCTCGGCGAGCACCGGCACGCCGGCCCGGAACGGCTCGGCGGCCTCCTCGGCGGAGCCGACCACCCACACGCCCTTGCCGTCGTAGCCTCCGCGGACGGTCTTGAGGACGACGGGGAAGCCCTCGCCCTCCGCCGCGAAGGCGGCCACGTCGGCGGGGTCGGAGACGATGCGGTGCCGCGGGCAGGGGATGCCGATGGCGTCGAGCCTCGCCCGCATCACGCCCTTGTCCTGGGCGTGCACCAGCGCGTCGGGGCCGGGCCGGACGGGGATGCCCTCGGCCTCCAGGGCTCTGAGGTGCTCGGTGGGCACGTGCTCGTGGTCGAAGGTGATCACGTCGCAGCCGCGCGCGAAGTCGCGCAGCGTGTCCAGGTCGCGGTAGTCGCCGACGACGACATCACCGACCACCTGCGCCGCCGAGTCCTGCGGGGTGTCACTGAGGAGCTTGAATCTGATGCCGAGCGGGATGCCCGCCTCGTGGGTCATACGAGCGAGCTGGCCACCGCCGACCATGCCGACTACCGGGAACGTCACGCCCCCAGGGTATCGGCCGCGGCAGGGTGGCCGATTTCCCGCCCGCCCCGCGGGACGCCTTGCGGCCCCGGCAGCCGTCCGCAGGAAGATCGCGAGGACGGGTGGTTAGCATGGCTGGGTTGACGGACACCGACGGACAGGAGCCTCTAGGCGATGGAACTCGGCTCCTCGGGGCTCCGGCGGCTCTTTCAGGAGGTCGCCCGGTTCGGCGCGGTCGGCGGCGCCGGCCTGCTGGTGAACCTGGGTGTGTTCAACCTGGTCCGTGCGGTCACCGACCTGCAGGTGGTGCGGGCGAGCGTGATCGCCACCGTCGTCGCGATCATCTTCAACTACCTGGGCTTCCGCTACTTCACCTACCGCGACCGGGACAAGTCCGGGCGGACCCGGGAGATGTCGCTGTTCCTGGTGTTCAGCGTGATCGGCCTGGTGATCGAGAACGGTGTCCTCTACACGGCGACCTACGGCTTCGGCTGGGACAGCCGGCTGCAGAGCAACATCTTCAAGTTCCTCGGCATCGGCATCGCCACCCTGTTCCGCTTCTGGTCCTACCGCACCTGGGTGTTCCGCGCCCTGCCGGTGCGTGAGCCGGTGACCGGGCCTCCGGTCGTACACGGAGCGGGACGGCCCGGCCGCGCGGAGCAGCGCGTTCCGTAGGCGCCCGCCTCTCCTTCCGGCTCAGCGAAGTCCGGTGCCGGCTCAGCGGACCGTCTGCCGGTCCGCGTCATCGGACTTCTGCGGCGGGGTGCGGGAGAGGAACAGACCGAAGACCGGGGGCTTGGCCTGGAGCATCTCGAGCCGGCCACCGTCCGCCTCCGCCAGATCCCTGGCGACCGCCAGGCCGATGCCGGTGGAGTTGCGGCCGCTGATCGCCCGCTCGAAGATGCGGGCGCCGAGTTCCTCGGGGACGCCGGGGCCCTCGTCGGTGACCTCGACGACGACCTGGTTGCCGGTGACCCGGGTGCGCAGGGCGACCGTGCCGCCGCCGTGCATCAGCGAGTTCTCGATCAGCGCGGCCAGCACCTGCGCCACCGCGCCCGGGGTTCCGACCGCCCGCAGATTGCGCTTGCCCGAGCTGACGATCGCGCGGCCCGCGCTGCGGTAGGCGGGGCGCCACTCGGCGAGCTGCTGCTGGATCACCTCGTCGAGCTCGAAGGTGACCGCGGAGCCGGTGCGCGGGTCCCGGGAGTTGGTCAGCAGCCGCTCCACCACGTCCGTCAGCCGCTCCACCTGGGTCAGCGCGATGGTGGCCTCCTCCTTCACCGTCGCCAGGTCGTCGGTGAGGGTGATCTCCTCCAGCCGCATGGACAGCGCGGTCAGCGGGGTGCGCAGCTGGTGGGAGGCGTCGGCGGCCAGGCGCCGCTCGGCGGTGAGCATGCGGGCGATGCGTTCGGCGGAGGAGTCCAGCACATCGGCGACCCGGTCCAGCTCGGGCACCCCGTAGCGGCGGTGGCGCGGGCGCGGGTCGCCGGAGCCCAGCCGTTCGGCGGTCTCGGCGAGGTCGGTCAGCGGGGAGGCGAGCCGGTTGGCCTGGCGGACGGCGAGGAGCACCGCGGCGATCACCGCGAGCAGCGCCACCAGGCCGATGATCAGCAGCGTGCGGGCGACCTCCTGGGTCACCGAGGAGCGCGGCTCCTGCACGGTGACCGTCTCGCCCTCCTCGCCGGGAGCGGTGGCGCTGATCACGTCGCCCTCCGGCTTGTCGCCGACCTCTATGGCCGGCCGGCCGGGGATCTTGATGACGGCGTAGCGGTCACCGGTGATCTGGCCGCTGAGGATCTCGGCCGTGACCTGCTCGTCCACGATCAGCCGGCTGTCGACGATGCTGGCCAGCCGGACCGCCTCGGAGCGCACCCGCTCGCGGGCGCTCTCGCTGATGGTGCGCGTCTCGACGATCACCAGGGAGACCCCGAACACGGCGATCACGACGAGCACCACGGCGAGCGTGGACTGGATCAGGCGGCGGCGCATGTCCTCTTACCCACTGCCGGCCCTCGCGGGGCCGGCAGTCCTCTCGGTCAGTTCTTCTCGAAGCGGAAGCCCACGCCGCGCACGGTGGCGATGTAGCGGGGGTTGGCCGCGTCGTCGCCGAGCTTCTTGCGGAGCCAGGAGATGTGCATGTCGAGGGTCTTGGTCGACGACCACCAGGTGGTGTCCCACACCTCGCGCATCAGCTGGTCGCGGGTGACCACCCGGCCGGCGTCCCGGACCAGCACCCGCAGCAGGTCGAACTCCTTGGCGGTGAGCTGCAGCTCCTCGTCGCCCATCCACGCCCGGTGCGACTCCACGTCGATGCGCACGCCGTGCGTGGCGGGCGGCTGCTGCGGCTCGGCCGCGCCGCGGCGCAGCAGGGCCCGCACCCGGGCCAGCAGCTCGGCGAGCCGGAACGGCTTGGTGACGTAGTCGTCGGCTCCCGCGTCCAGGCCGACGACGGTGTCCACCTCGTCGGCGCGGGCGGTCAGGATCAGGATGGGAACCGTGTGTCCGTCGGAGCGCAGGCGCCGGGCGACCTCCAGGCCGTCCATGCCGGGCAGTCCCAGGTCCAGCACCACCAGGTCGACGCCGCCCTGCATTCCGGCGTCGAGCGTGCTGGGGCCGTCCTCGCGCACCTCGACCTCGTAGCCCTCGCGGCGCAGGGCCCGGGCCAGCGGTTCCGAGATGGAGGCGTCGTCCTCGGCGAGCAGTACACGGGTCATGCAGTGATGGTAGTCCCGCCGCGATGCGGCCCGGGGTGTGATCGGCGGGCTCGCTTCTTACCGCTTGCTCACCGGATTCTCACCTCGGCGGCACAGGACGACGAGTGGTCTGGACCCCTCCGTTCCGCCTTCGAGACGGGGGTGCAATCCTGGGAGGACCTTCGAACACGCGAGCGCGGTTCCGGGGAAACCTGTGATCCGTGTCTCAAACCCTTCCATACCAGGCAGTGTCCTGACGTATGGTGAGTCAACGCCTGTTGCACCGCGGGGACCTTTGGCGGAATTCATCGCTGAAGGTCTCTTTTGTGTGCGGGCCGGCTTCCGGCCGGCCCCGGAAGGAATGACCTGTGGCCGGGCCCGGTCCGCGCATCGCCGCGCGGGAAGGGCGTGGATCCCGGTGGTCGCCGTCCGCCGCTCCGCGATCCGGAGCGGACCTCCCTCGGGCGTGGGATGGGACGGCAGGGCCCGCCGGTGCCGGCCGCCGCCCCCCACCGGGCGCGTACACGCTCGCGCGACGCGTCCCGACCAACAAGGAACCACCATGGCGTCCAGCCTGACGAAGGACTCGGTCACCCCGGGCACCCCCGGCTCCGAGAAGACCTTCTTCGGCCACCCCCGCGGACTGGCCACCCTCTTCATGACCGAGATGTGGGAGCGCTTCTCCTACTACGGCATGCGCGCCCTGCTCCCGCTGTACCTCGTCGCTCCGGGCGGCCTGGGTCTCAGCGCCGGCACGGCGACCGCGATCTACTCGGTGTACCTGTCGCTGGTGTACCTGCTCACGATGCCGGGCGGCTGGTTCGGCGACCGCGTGTGGGGTCCGCGCAAGACCGTCGCCGTCGCGGGCGGCATCATCATGCTGGGCCACCTCACGCTGGCCCTGCCCTCCTCCGGCACCTTCTACGCCGGTCTCGGCCTGGTCGCCATCGGCTCGGGTCTGCTGAAGGCCAACATCTCCACGATGGTCGGCCAGCTCTACCACGGTCCGGACGACCCGCGCCGCGACGGTGGCTTCACCGTCTTCTACATGGGCATCAACCTCGGTGCCTTCGGCGCGCCGCTGATCATCGGCACCGTCGGCGAGAACGTGAACTGGCACCTGGGCTTCGCCCTGGCCGCGCTCGGCATGGGTCTGGGTGTCGCCCAGTTCCTGCTCGGCAGCCGTCACCTGGCCGCGCAGTCCAGCGTCGTGCCGAAGCCGCTGTCGGCCGAGGAGAAGAGCACCACGCTGCGCAAGGCCGCCTTCTGGGCCGTCGTCGCCGCCGTGTTCTACGCGATCGTCGGCTTCACCGGCCACTACACGCTGAACTGGGTGCTGGTCCCGCTGACGCTGCTCGGCGTGATCGTGCCGGTGATGGTGCTCACCCGCATCAAGCGCGACAAGTCCCTGGACACCGCCGAGCAGTCGAAGATGTCCGCGTACATCTGGTTCTTCGTCGCCGCCGCCGTGTTCTGGATGATCTACGACCAGGGCGGCTCGACCCTGTCGATCTTCGCCGACTCCTCGGCCGAGAACAGCGTCCTGGGCTGGGAGTTCCCGGTCTCCTGGTACCAGTCGGTCAACCCGGTCCTGATCATGGCGCTGGCCCCGGTCTTCGCCTGGTTCTGGCTGGCGCTGAACCGGCGGGGCAAGGAGCCGAGCACCATCGTGAAGTTCGCCTCCGGTCTGGTGCTGGTCGGTGCGTCCTTCTTCCTGTTCCTCGCTCCGCTGTCCATCGCGGACGGCGGCCACAAGGCCGCGGCGATGTGGCTGGTGGCGATCTACTTCACCCAGACCGTCGGTGAGCTGCTGCTGTCGCCGGTCGGCCTGTCGGTCACCACGAAGATGGCCCCGGTGAAGTACGCCTCGCAGATGATGGGCGTCTGGTTCCTGGCGGTCACCGCCGGTGACGCCACCACGGGTCTGCTGTCCATCGCCGGCGTCGACCTGAACAAGATGGGCATCGTCGCCCTGGAGGCGACGCTGGCCGTGGTCGCCGGTGCCGCGGTGTGGATGTACCGCAAGAAGGTCAAGGCGCTGATGGGCGACGTCCGCTGACGCCGCACGCGCTGTGACGCGGGGCCCTCGCACCCACCGGGTGCGAGGGCCCTTCCTGTGCGGCCGGCCCCGCTCCAGCACGGCCATGGCCGCCCGGCAGAGGGCGACGGGGACCGTCAGGAGAGCGAGGGTCCGCGCGCCCCCGCCCAGTCCCAAGGGGCCGGAGGAGACGCCCTTCTGCCAGGACATGGTGACGCGGTGACCGCTGCCGCTGCGTCCCGCCTCGACGTTCGATGGGAGAGACCGCGCTCTTGTCTCCGATCGGCGTCTTGCGCGGGTGGTCGACGTCGACGACCTCCGCCTGCACGGCGGGAGCGGTCAGCAGCACCGTGGACCCGGCCAGAACGACGGCGGACGCGAGGGCGGCGGTCCGGTTCCGGTACGACACGGTCCCCTGCCTTCCTGGCTTCTGACGCCTCGCCAGATGGCGGTCACGGTGCGCCGGGGACCTCGAGGAGGGAAGAGACGTGACACGCCCGGTCGGGTGCGGCCGCGCGCCGAGGCGATCAGGGCGGAGGCGAGGAAGGCGCAGGAAAGACGCGGGAAGGAGAAAGGAGAAGACGAGGAAAAGGAAGGGCGCCGCTTGCGGGGCGGCGCGCGGGGTGTGCGGTGCGTCGGTCGGGGCGGCGGGCTACGCGGGGGCGCCCAGCTCCGCCCAGACCGTCTTGCCGGCGACGCCCGGTGTGCGGACGACGCCCCAGTCCAGGCAGAGGCGCTGGACGATGAACATGCCGTGACCGCCGGGGCGGCCTGCGCGGTGCGGGGTGCGCGGGGCAGGCTGGCCCGTGCCGCGGTCGGTGACCTCCAGGCGGATCACCTTGTTGTCACAGGTGAGGGTGAGCCGGTCCGGACCCTCGGCATGCAGGCAGGCGTTGGTGACCAGTTCGGAGACGACGAGCAGGACGTCCTCGGCGGCGGCCCGCTGGTCGGCGGTGGCCGCGGGCAGCCAGCCCCAGGCGTGCAGCGCCTGGCGGGTGAAGTCGCGCGCGAGCGGCACCACACCGCTCTGGCCTTCGAAACTCAGCCGACGGACCTGCCGGCCCGTGGCGGCCCCGGACGACCCCGGCGCGCCGGCGGGCGCCGCGACGCCCCCGTCGGCGGCGTCCGCCACCGCGCCGCCCCCGGACGCGCCGGAAGCGCCGCCGGGCTCCGGACCGCGGTCGCCCGGCGAGTAGGGCCGGGTGGTGCTCATCAGCGCTTCACCTCACCGATTCACCGGTTCACGATTAAAAAATCCGTATCTCAGTCAGTCACGCAGTGCGCGGCGCGTTCGGTTCACTGCACCCCTGCGACCACGGCGGCCGACACGTTCAGGATGTCTCCTGCCCGGGGGACCCGAGGGGACACCCCCGTATTCATACGAAAAGACGCGCCTGGGCTCCGGACCGCGGAACCCGGGGCGGTGCCCCGCCCCGGCCGCGCGGGTCATCCGGAGTCGTCGGCCAGGGCGGCCTCGAGGGTGTCGTGGACCGCGAAGACGGCGTCCGCCCCCGTGATCTCGAACACCCTCGCGACGACGGGCTGCATCCCGACGAGATGCACTCCGCCCCCGGCGGCCTCGGCCTTCAGCCGGGCCCCGAGCAGCACGTTGAGCCCGGTGGAGTCGCAGAACTCCAGCCGGGAGCAGTCGATGACAAGCCGGTTCAATCCCTTGGCGAGGCAGTCCTCCAGTGGCTCACGCAACAGATCGGCGGTGTGGTGATCCAACTCACCCGCCGGAGTCACGACGGCACTGGGGCCCTCTTGTCGCACCTCGACCAGAAGCCGGCCCGACTGTGCGCTGCCGACCGTCCCGCGGTCCATGCCGTCTCTCTCTCCCGACCTCGTGTCTGCTTTGCTGACGCCCTCGAACACTACGCCCTCCGGCGGTGGTCCGGCACCATAACAATCACGCAGAAACGGACATACCCGAACAGAACGCACTTGCGACCGGCTTGTCGGAGCGGGTAGGGCTAGTAAGAACACGTACCCGACACGGCCGGCTTTGGAGGCGCCGCACACCGCAGTGCACGTTCTGGCTTCGGCAGCCATATGCCGAGAACGATGGAGGACACCCATGTCACCCCGGCTCGACGCATCGCGTACCCCGAAAGCGACGTCGACACTCCCTGAGGAACATCTGGATCCCATCGAGCAGGACGACATGAGTGTCGTCCAGGACGATCTACTCGCCGGACTCCCGGAGATCCCCCCGTACGACACGGTCGAGGCGGTCGACGCACGGGCCCTGTCCCGCACTCTCTTCGAACGCCTGGAGTCGCTCGAGGAAGGCACCCACGAGTACTCCTACGTCCGCAACACCCTCGTCGAACTCAACCTCGCCCTGGTCAAGTTCGCCGCCTCCCGCTTCCGCTCCCGCAGCGAGCCGATGGAGGACATCATCCAGGTCGGCACCATCGGCCTGATCAAGGCCATCGACCGGTTCGAGCTGTCGCGCGGTGTGGAGTTCCCCACGTTCGCGATGCCGACCATCATCGGCGAGATCAAGCGCTTCTTCCGCGACACCTCGTGGTCCGTGCGGGTGCCGCGCCGCCTCCAGGAGCTGCGCCTCGACCTGGCCAAGGCCGGTGACGAACTGGCACAGAAGCTCGACCGCGCGCCCACCGTGACCGAACTGGCCGAGCGCCTCGGCATCTCCGACGACGAGGTCGTCGAGGGCATGGCGGCGTCGAACGCCTACACCGCCTCCTCGCTGGACGCCCAGCCCGAGGAGGACGACGCCGAGGGCGCCCTGGCCGACCGGATCGGCTACGAGGACCACGGCCTCGAAGGCATCGAGTACATCGAGTCGCTCAAGCCGCTGATCGCCGAACTGGCGCCGAGGGACCGGAAGATCCTGTCGCTGCGTTTCGTGGCCGGGATGACCCAGTCGGAGATCGGCGAGGAGCTGGGCATCTCCCAGATGCACGTCTCCCGGCTGCTGTCGCGCACCCTGATGCGGCTGCGCAAGGCACTGACCGTGGAGGAATGAGCGGCGCCCGGGCGCAGGCCCGGAGCAGGCCGGCAGCAGCCGGCCACCGTGATCGACCGACCGCGCCCCGCGCCCTGTCGGCGCCGGATGTCCCTGGCCGTACCGGCCGGGGGCACCGGGTGCCGTCCGGGCGCGGGGCGCGCCGCGTTCTCCCCTGTTCCGGCTCCCCCTCCCCCGCCGGGCTGCGCGTGCCCTGCGGACCCGCGGTCGCCTCCCCCCTCCCGGCGCCCTGGCGCCGCCACTCAGCTCTCCGCGGGCCCGCGTGCTGTGCTGATGCTCACACCACCCGTACGCCGGCCCGCCACACGCCGCTGACCAGGGGCACGCCCGGGCGGTAGGCCAGGTGGACGTGGCTGGGGGCGTCGAGCAGGGTCAGGTCGGCGCGGGCACCCACGGCGAGGTGGCCGATGTCGGTCCGGCGCAGGGCCCTGGCGCCGCCCGCGGTGGCGGACCACACCGCCTCGTCCGGTGTCATGCCCATCTCCCGCACGGCGAGCGCGATGCAGAACGGCATCGAGGAGGTGAAGGACGAGCCGGGGTTGCAGTCCGTGGACAACGCCACGGTGGCGCCCGCGTCCAGCAGGCGGCGGGCGTCGGGCCACTGGGCACGGGTGGAGAACTCGGCGCCGGGCAGCAGGGTGGCGACGGTGCGGCCGCCGGCCAGGGCGTCCACATCGGCGTCGGTGAGGTGGGTGCAGTGGTCGGCGCTGGCCGCGTCCAGCTCGACGGCCAGCTGCACACCGGGACCGTAGGAGAGCTGGTTGGCGTGGACGCGGGGGTGCAGGCCCCTCTCCTTCCCGGCGGTGAGGATCGCCCGGGCCTGGTCGCCGTCGAAGGCGCCCTGCTCGCAGAAGACGTCGATCCACCGGGCGTGCGGGGCGCAGGCGTCCAGCATCTCGCCAGTGACCAGGGCGACATAGCCGGCCGGGTCCTCGGCGTACTCGGGGGCGACGATGTGCGCGCCGAGGAAGGTCACCTCGTCGGTGTGGCGGGCGGCCAGGCGCAGGGCGCGGGCCTCGTCGCCGACGGTCAGGCCGTAGCCGGACTTGGTCTCGAAGGTGGTGGTGCCCTGGCGGAGTGCCTCGGCGAGCAGGCGGGTGAGGTTCGCCTCGAGTTCCGCGTCGGTGGCGGCCCGGGTGGCCGCGACGGTGGTACGGATGCCGCCCGCGCTGTAGGGGCGGCCGGACATGCGGGCGTTGAACTCCTCGGTGCGGTCGCCGGCGAAGACCAGGTGGGAGTGCGAGTCGACGAAGCCCGGCAGGACCGCGCGGCCGCCGGCGTCGACCCGCTTGTCGGTGGCGGGTGCTTTGCTGGATGCACCGGTCCAGGCGATGCGGTCGCCCTCGATGACGACAGCCGCGTCCCGGACCAGGCCCAGGGGTGAATCGCCGTGGCGGGAGGGGTCGTTGGTGACCAGTGTGGCGATATTGGTGATGACGGTGCTGCTGCTCATGGCGTCCTCGTGGGGGGTCGTCAGGCGCGCAGGGCCTCGACGGCCTGTGCGAGGGCGTGCGGTACGTCGGGCACCCGGGTGTGCGTCCCGTCGCGTACGACGTGCCGGCCGCCCACGACGGTGTGCCGTACGTCGGCCGCGGTCGCGGCGAATACGGCCGTCTCGGCGCCGAGTCGGGGCAGCGGCCCCGCTGTTCTGACCGAGTCCAGGGTGATGGTGGTGAGGTCGGCGAGGGCGCCGGGTTCGATGCTGCCCGCCCGGTCCCAGCCGAGGGCGGCGTGGCCGTCGGCGGTGGCGGCGCGCAGCAGGGCGTTCGCCGTCCAGTGGCCGCGGGTGCGGGTGCGCAGCCGCTCGTTCAGCTCCATGGCCCGGGCTTCTTCGAACATGTCGATCACGGCGTGGCTGTCGGAGCCGAGGGAGAGCGAGGAGCCCTGCCGCTGGAGTTCGGCGGCGGGCCCGATGCCGTCGGCGAGGTCGCGTTCGGTGGTGGGGCACATGCAGGTGCCGGTGCCGCTGCCGCCGATCAGGGCGATGTCCTCGCCGGTGAGGTGGGTGTTGTGCACGCCGGTGGTGCGCGGGCCGAGCACTCCGTGGTCGGCGAGCAGCCGGGTGGGGGTGCATCCGTGGGCCTGGAGGCAGGCGTCGTTCTCGGCGGTCTGCTCGGACAGGTGCACATGCAGCGGGGCCCGCCGCTCCTCGGCCCAGCCCGCCACGGTCGCCAACTGGTCGGCCGGCACGGCCCGCACGGAGTGGACGGCCGCCCCGATCCTGGCGTGCTCGCGCTCCTTGAGGAGGGAGCAGCGGGCGGCCCAGGCCTCGGCGGTGCCGTCGGAGAAGCGCAGCTGGTGGGTGGTGGGCGGCGCTCCGAAGCCGGAGGAGAGGTAGGCGGTGTCGAGGAGGGTGATGCGGATCCCGGCGTCGGCGGCGGCCTCGATCAGCGCCTCCCCCATCGCGTTGGGGTCGTCGTAGCGGGTCCCGCCGGGCGCGTGGTGTACGTAGTGGAACTCGCCGACGCAGGTGATGCCGGCGAGGGCCATCTCCGCGTACACCGCGCGGGCCAGCCGGTAGTAGCTCTCCGGGGTGAGGCGGTGGGCCATCGCGTACATGACCTCCCGCCAGGTCCAGAAGGTGCCGGAGCCGACCTGGACGAAGCAGCGCAGCGCCCGGTGGAAGGCGTGGCTGTGGGCGTTGGCGAGTCCGGGCAGGGTCAGGCCCCGCAGCACCACGGCTCCTGGCGGCGGCAGGGGGCTGTCCGGGGTGAGGGTGTGGATGCGTCCGTCGCGGACGTCGAGCCGCACGCCCGGCTCGACGCGGTCGCCGAGCCAGGCGTGCTCGAGCCAGTACGTCGTCGTCGCGGTCACCGGCAGGCCAGTCCTTCCAGTACGTCGGCGAGGGCCAGCACCCCGGCCACGCAGTCGTCCTCCTCGGCCCGTTCCGCCGGGGAGTGCGAGACGCCGGTCGGGTTGCGCACGAACAGCATGGCGGTGGGGACGGCGTCGGCGAGGATTCCGGCGTCGTGTCCGGCGCCGGTGCCGAGCACGGGCACCTTCAGCTCCCGGTTTGTGCCGAGGATGCGGGCGAGTTCGTCGCGCAGGGCGTGGTCGAACTCGACGACGGGGGTGAAGGACTCACGGGTGACGTCCAGGCCGACGCCATGGGCGGCGGCGTGCTCGCGGGCCGCCGCCTCGATGCCCTCGATCACCGTGTCCAGGCTGCCCTGCTCGGGAGCGCGGGAGTCGAGCCAGCCGCGCACCAGGGCGGGGATGGCGTTGACGCCGTTGGGCTCCACCGCGATCTTGCCGAAGGTGGCGACCGCACCGGCGAGCCGGGCCTCGCGGCGGGCGGCGAGGACCGTCTCGGCGTAGGGCAGCATGGGGTCGCGCCGGTCCTGAAGGCGGGTGGTGCCGGCGTGGTTGGCCTCGCCGCGGAAGTCGAAGCGCCAGCGGCCGTGCGGCCAGATGGCGCCGGCCACGCCCACCGGGTCGCCGGTCAGGTCGAGGGCGCGCCCCTGTTCGACATGCAGCTCGACGAACGCGCCGATCCGGGCCAGCCGTTCCGGGTCGGGCCCGATGGCGTCGGGGTCATGTCCCGCGGCCTCCATGGCCTTCGGCAGGGTGATGCCGTCGCCGTCGGTGAGCCGGTGCGCCTGCTCGCGGGTGAGCCGTCCGGCGGTGAGCCGGGAACCGACGCAGGCGAGCCCGAAGCGGGCGCCCTCCTCGTCGCCGAAGTTGACGATGCCGAGCGGGCGGGTCAACCGCGCGCCGCGTGCGCGCAGTTCGTCGAGCGCGGCGAAGGCGGAGACCACCCCGAGAGGTCCGTCGAAGGCGCCGCCGTCGGGCACGGAGTCCAGGTGCGACCCGGTGACCACGGCGTCGCCGGCGGCGGGATCACCGGCCCAGGCCCACTGGTTGCCGTTGCGGTCGGTCTCGTAGGTCAGGCCGCGGGCGCGGGCCTGCTCCCGGAACCAGGCCCGGCACTCGGCGTCGGCGGGGGTCCAGGCGTAGCGCCGGTAGCCGCCGGTGCCGGGGTGGCGCCCGACGGGGAGCAGCTCGCGCCACATGGCGTGGAACGAGCCGGCCGGTCCGGGCGCCGCCGGACGCCCGGCCCCGTCGCCGCCGAGGGTCTCGTGCTCGGTCCCGGTGCCGCTCACTGCGGGCCGCCCTCGCGCATCGGCACCCGCACACCCCGCTGCTCGGCCACGGACTCGGCGATCTCGTAGCCCGCGTCGACGTGCCGGATGACCCCCATGCCGGGGTCGTTGGTGAGCACCCGGCGGATCTTCTCCCCGGCCAGCGCCGTGCCGTCGGCGACCGTCACCTGGCCGGCGTGCAGGGAGCGGCCCATGCCGACGCCGCCGCCGTGGTGGATGGAGACCCAGGAGGCGCCGGAGGCGACGTTCACCATGGCGTTCAGCAGCGGCCAGTCGGCGATGGCGTCGGAGCCGTCCAGCATCGCCTCGGTCTCCCGGTAGGGGGAGGCGACGGAACCGCAGTCCAGGTGGTCGCGGCCGATGACGACCGGTGCGGCCAGCTCGCCGCTCGCGACCATGTCGTTGAAGCGCTCGCCGGCCTTGTCGCGCTCGCCGTAGCCGAGCCAGCAGATGCGGGCGGGCAGCCCCTGGAAGTGCACCCGCTCCCCCGCCATGCGGATCCAGCGGGCGAGGGACTCGTTCTCCGGGAAGAGGTCGAGGATGGCGCGGTCGGTCCTGGCGATGTCGGCCGGGTCCCCGGAGAGCGCGGCCCAGCGGAAGGGGCCCTTGCCCTCGCAGAACAGCGGCCGGATGTAGGCGGGGACGAAGCCGGGGAAGGCGAACGCCCGCTCGTATCCGGCGAGTTTCGCCTCGCCGCGGATGGAGTTGCCGTAGTCGAAGACCTCGGCGCCGGCGTCCTGGAAGCCGACCATGGCCTCGACGTGCTTGGCCATGGACTCGCGGGCGCGGGCGGTGAAGCCCGCCGGGTCCTTCCCGGCCTCCTCCGCCATGTCCTCGAAGGCCATGCCGAGCGGCAGGTAGGTCAGCGGGTCGTGGGCGGAGGTCTGGTCGGTCACGACGTCGATCGGGGCGCCCATCGCCAGCAGCTGCGGCACCAGTTCGGCGGCGTTGCCGAGGACGCCGACGGACAGCGGGCGGCGGGCGTCGCGGGCCTCGACGGCGAGCTGCAGCGCGTGGTCCGGGCTGTCGGCCTTCACATCGAGGTAGCGGTGCTCGATCCGCCGGTCGATGGCCCGCGGGTCGCAGTCGATGCAGATCGCGACGCCGTCGTTCATGGTCACGGCGAGCGGCTGGGCGCCGCCCATGCCGCCGAGGCCGGCGGTGAGGGTGATGGTCCCGGCGAGGCTGCCGCCGAACCGCTTCGCGGCGACGGCGGCGAAGGTCTCGTAGGTGCCCTGGAGGATGCCCTGGGTGCCGATGTAGATCCAGGATCCCGCCGTCATCTGCCCGTACATGGTCAGGCCGAGGGCCTCCAGGCGGCGGAACTCCTCCCAGGTGGCCCAGTCGCCGACGAGGTTGGAGTTGGCGATGAGGACGCGCGGCGCCCACTCGTGGGTCTGCATGACGCCGACGGGGCGGCCGGACTGGACGAGCATCGTCTCGTCCTGCTTGAGGGTCTTCAGCGTGCGGACCATGGCGTCGAAGGAGCGCCAGTCCCGGGCGGCCTTGCCGGTGCCGCCGTAGACGACGAGCTTGTCGGGGTGCTCGGCGACCTCCGGGTCGAGGTTGTTCTGCAGCATCCGCAGGGCGGCCTCCTGCTGCCAGCCCAGGGCGCTCGGCTGCGTGCCGCGCGGTGCCCGGACGGTGCGGGGTCCTGACATGTCTGCCTCCTCATCGCGTGTTACTGCAGATATTCACATACTCAGCTCCTGAATAGAGCTAGTCAATACATGGGGGTGCCGCCGTACGGGCGGGTCGGGTGTTTGGCTGGATGCATGGGTCAGGAGAGCCAGGAGACGAACAGCTGCGACGGGAGGGGCGAACGGTGAGCCATGAGGAAAGCCGGTCGGCACGACGGGACCGGGCCGTGCGGCAGGCCGTGGAGCAGGGGCTGCTCGGCCCGGACCGGCCCATCGTGGCGCTGCTCGACGTCACCGGCATCCGGCAGTCCGCGGCAGGGCTGCGCGCCGCGTTCGAGGCGGTGGCGGCACCCGGCACGCGGATCCTGCACGCGTTCGCCGTGAAGGCGGCACCGCTGGTGCCGGTGCTGCGGCTGCTGCGGGACGAGGGCGTCGGCGCCGAGGTGGCGAGCCCGGGCGAGCTGGCGCTGGCCCGGGCTGCGGGGATCGCACCGGAGCGGACGGTGCTCGACTCGCCCGCCAAGACCCCGGCGGAGCTGCGCGAGGCGCTGGCGCTGGGCATCGCCGTCAACGCCGACAATCCGCAGGAGCTGGCCCGCATCGACGCCCTGGTGGGCGCCGGCACGCCCCGCTCACCGCTCGGGCTGCGGGTGAATCCGCAGCTCGGGTCCGGTGCCATCGAAGCGCTGTCCACCGCCACCGCGACCAGCAAGTTCGGGGTGGCGCTGCGCGACGAGGGGGCGCGGGAGTGGGTCGTGCGGGCGTATCTGGAGCGGCCCTGGCTGACCCGGCTGCACGCGCACACCGGCTCGCAGGGCGTGGCGCTCGAGCTGATGGCACGCGGGGTCGCGGAGACCTACGAGCTCGCGGAGGAGATCAACCGGCGGGCGGGCCGGCGGCAGGTGGACACCCTCGACATCGGCGGTGGGCTGCCGGTGAACTTCGCCTCGGAGGCGATCACCCCGACGTACGGGGCGTATGCGCGGGTGCTGCGGGACACGGTGCCGGGGCTGTTCGACGGGCGGTACGGGATCGTCACCGAGTTCGGGCGGTCCCTGCTGGCCAAGCACGGCACGCTCCTCGCCCGGGTGGAGTACGCCAAGCGGGCGGGCGGCCGGCCGGTGGCGGTGACGCACGCGGGCGTGCAGGTGGCCACGCGCACCGTCTACGCGCCCCAGGAGTGGCCGCTCAGGATCGCCGCCTACGACGCCAAGGGGCTGCCGAAGCAGGGGCCCGCGGTGGAACAGGACATCGCGGGCCCCGCCTGCTTCGCGGGCGACCTGCTGGCCCGGGAGTACCCGCTGCCGCTGCTGGAGCAGGGCGACTACGCGGCGGCCCTGGACACCGGCGCGTACTACTTCGCCCACCACTACGCCTACAACTCGCTGCCCCGCCCGGCCGTCCACGGCTTCGTCGCGGACGAGTCGGGTGAGGTCTCCTTCGCCCTGGTCCGCCCCGCCCAGACGACGGAGGAGATCGTCCGGGAGTCGGGCGGCGACCACGCGGACGCGCTGGTGGAAGGGCTGGGGGGCTGAGAGCGCGGGAACCGGGGTCCTGAGCACGGGCGAGGGCCCGCCGGCGTGCGGCGGGCCCTCGCCCGATGCGTGTGTGCCCCGGGCCCTCGCCCGGTGATGGCGTGCCCCCGGGTCCCCGCCCGGTGACCGGGCGTCCCGGTCAGGCCATCGCCGGGGTCTTGCGGCGGGAGCCGCCCGGCTTGGCGTCGCCGGCCGCGATGCCCGTGGTGCGGTAGGCCTTGACCGCCTTGCCGGCCGGGTTGCCCGCGGCGCGGCCGAGCCAGTCGACCCGCACCCACAGCAGGTGGTCGCCGGCCTTCTCCAGGCGGCCGATCCAGGAGGCCTTCAGCCACAGGCCCACCCCGCACCCGGCGAGCAGCAGACCGCCGGCGGCCGGGGCCGCGAGCGCGCTGCCCAGCGCGGCGAGGAAGGCGAGCAGCAGCCACCAGCGGTGCCCGCGCCGCCAGTTGCGGGCGGTCACCGCGCGGTCCTGGAGCACGTCGTGCCTGCCCGCACGGGCCGCCCCGCGGGCCAGCTCGCGGTAGCGTCCGCGCCGCAGGAGGGCGACCACGGCGGCCGCCACGATGAACAGGGCGGCACCCGCGAGCACGCCGATCCGGCGCCCGGTCAGTCCCGGCACCGACAGACCGACGCCCGCGGCGAAGACTCCCAGCCACCACAGCGGCGCGGCCCCGGCCCGTACCACGACGGCCACCCGAGCCAGCCCCTGACCTCCGCGCGACACCTTCCAGCCTCCCGTCTCACATCCGATGCACGTCCGACGCACGGTCCGACAGCGGTCCCCGGTGAAAGCCGAGGAACCCTGAGGAACCCTGAAGAAGCGGTACCAGAAGAAGTACCAACTGCGGCACGTTAGCGACAGAAGCTGAGACGAGTCTGAGAACGCCGGGCGGGAGCCGGCGCGGGCCTCACTCCACGAACAGCCCGCGGGCCGCCGCCTTGGCGTCGAACTCCTCCAGCCGCGCCTGGGCGTCCGGCAGCTCGTCGCACATGGCCTCCAGCAGCACCCGGCCCAGCAGCATCGGCGCGCACGCGGTGTCGAAGACGAGCCCGGTGCCGACGGGGGCGGGCAGCAGCAGATCGGACACCTTGGCGACCGGCGCGAAGGCGGAGTCGGCGACGGTGACCACGGTCAGGCCCGACTCCTTGGCGTACGCGAGGGTGTCCACGACCTCCCGGGGGTGCCGGGGCAGCGCGAAGCAGAGCAGGGCACCGGCACCGGCGCGCACGGCGGCGTCGATGCGGTCGTGCAGCACGGAGCCGCCCTCGTCCAGCAGCCGCACGTCCGGGTGGACCTTGGCGGCGAAGTAGGCGAAGCCGTGCGCCTGGGCGGCGGCCGCGCGCAGCCCGAGCACCGGCAGCGGACGGCTCTGGGCCAGCAGGCGGCCCGCCCGCTGCACGGGCACGGGGTCGCCCAGCGCCTCCGCGAGATGCCGCAGATTCTGGATCTCCGCCTCGACGGCCTGCTGGTACTCGTTGACGGTGCCGTCGTCGGGCACGGGCTCGGCCGGGGCGACCTCCCGCAGATGGCGGCGCAGGGCCGGGTAGCCGTCGAAGCCGAGGGCGACGGCGAAGCGGGTCACCGAGGGCTGGCTGACCCCGGCCAGCTCGGCCAGTTCGACGCTGGACAGGAACGGCACGTCGGCGGCGCGGCGCACCATGCTGTGGGCGATGCGCCGCTGGGTCGGCGTCAGCCGGTGCCCCTCGAACAGCGCCTGAAGGCGCGCGGCAGGGCTGTCGGCGGCGCTCATGACGTGCTCCCCCTCGGAACTATTCACTCTCCGCAACTCTTGCATGCCGTTATACAGCCGCGGCGCCCGCCGCACGACCTGGTTCGGCGGGCGCCTCGGATGCGAGGGGCTTCAGGTGCGGTCGATGACGAACTGCGAGCCGGGTTCGGTCACCACCTCCCCCTCGGCGCAGCCGGTGATGGACACGTCGGTGAGGGTGGCGTTGCCGCGGGCGCCGCCCATGGCGAGGACGCCGGCGCCGTTGACGCAGCCGTCGATGCGGACGCCGGAGATCTGCACGTCCGGGGTGGTGCCGCTGCCCGTCTTGAACTGGATGCCGTCGTAGGTGGAGTCGTGGATCTCGGTGTCCCGGATGGTGACGCCCGGGATGTCCGGCCCCTGCGCGAACAGGGTGATGGCGCCGAACTCCTGCTCCTCGTTCCAGAACGCGCCGCCCGTGCGGTGGAGGACGTTGCCCGCGATCAGGGTCTGGCCGGAGAAGGGCAGCGGGTCGTGGTCGGTGGCCAGCATGATCCCGGGGTAGGTCATGGTGTCCGCGACGACGTTGTTCTCGACGGTGTTGCCGTAGCCGCCGTAGATCGCGATGCCGTTGGCCCGCCAGGGCAGCTGGACGGTGTTGTTGCGGAAGTGGTTGTCGTGGCCGATGTCCACCGAGGGGTCCTTCACGTACCGGTTGGCCCAGACCGCGAGGGCGTCGTCTCCGGTGTTGCGGAAGGAGGAGTTGTAGACGGTGGAGTTGCGGGTGCCGTTGGTGAAGTTGATGCCGTCGGCGTAGGTGTTGCGGATCCGCATGCCGGTGAACTCCAGTCCGTCGCCGGGGTTCCACAGCTCGGGGATGTTGGCGTAGTCGCGGCCGACCCAGACCCCGACGTTGGCGTGCTCGATCCACACATTGCTGATCTTCGTGTTCTTGCCGAAGCGGCCGTTGAGCCCCACTCCGCCCTCGGCGTTGCCGTCGCCGCCGCGGATGGTGCCGGAGCCGAAGATGGCGATGTCGGAGATTGTGGTGTTGTCGTCGATGTCGAAGCCGAAGTTGCCCTCGTGCGGGTGGTTGATGCCGCCCGCCTCGTGCGGCGGGGTGAGGGTGTAGAGCTGGCTGTGCCACATGCCGGCGCCGCGGATGGTGACGTCCCGGATGCCGACCTGGTTGTACTCGCCGCGGTCGAGCGGGTCGTCGGTGAGGATCTTCTGCTCCTGCCGCCACTGCCCGGCGGGGATCCACACGCAGTCGATGTCGCCCCTCTGGTCGGCGGTGACCGCCCGCTGGATGGCGTCGGTGTCGTCGATCCCGTCGTTCGGCACGGCGCCGTACTCGGTGATCGAGGTGCAGGAGGCGGGCTTCTCGGCCGGGGGTGCCACCTGCTCCAGGTCGATCAGGTCGACGACGTAGAAGCCGGCCCGGTCGTCGGCGTCGCGCTGCAGCCGGAAGGTGGTGCCCGCCGGGTAGGTGCGGCTGAGCAGCGCGTGCGCCTCGTCGAACAGGCGCCGGGCGTCGCCCCCCGGCCGGTTGGTCAGGCCCTCGGGCAGGTCGGTGTTGCCGTACAGCCAGCTGTGCTTGGAGGACAGGGTCAGCTTCCGTACGAATGTGCCGTCGGCGTAGAGGCTGAGGGTGGCCTCCTGGCCGCCGCCGCCCGGCGCGTCCGGGATGGAGTTGCGGACCACGATGGAGTTGGCGGCGTTCACCGAGGTGAACTCGACGTGGTCGCCGGTGTCGTCGAGGCGGACCGACCTGCGGCCCGAGGACTCGGTGCCGAAGTTGGTGTGCCCGAAGGTGCGCTTCTTGTCGGCGGTCAGCAGCGTGCCCTCGTAGCGGCCGTCCTCGGCCTCGTACTCGGTGTACGGCACGGCGGCGCCCCGGCCGACGACGATCGAGCGGGAGAAGACGTTGTTGTCCTCGTCGGTCTCCGCCACGACGTCGGTGGCGTCGGCGGTGGCGGTGAGCGTGGCGCCGCCGTCGGTCGCCTTCCAGGTGCCGTCGAGGGCGACGTCGGCCGTCTCGCCCGCGGCGATCGACGGGGCCCTGCCCTCGAGAGTGGTCTCGCCCGCGGTCAGCCGGGTGACGGTGCCTGCCGGGACGGAGGTGGTGCCGCGGTTGTGCACCGCCACGGTGAAGGAGACCAGGGCTCCGGTGGCGGGGGCGGACGGGTTGCTGGTGATGCCGGTGACGCGCAGGTCGGGGCCGGGGCTCCGGGTGACGGTCAGTTCGCCGTCCGCGGTGCGGCTGTTGTTGCTGTTGTCCGACTCGGCGACGGTGTCACCGGGGTCGGCGACCGCGGAGACGGTGTAGGAGCCCGCGGGCCGCTTGCCGAGGGGGACGTCCGCCGTGTGGGAGGCCCCGGCGTCGAGCGCCGGGACGGGGGCGGAGCCCGCGACGGTGCCCTCGACGCTGACGTCCACCGTGGTCGCGGGTGCGGGTTCGCTGCCCGCGTTGCGGACGGTGACCTCGGCCGTGATCTCGTCCTTCTCCGACGGCTTCTCCGGTGTCCAGGTCAGGCCGGTGACGACGAGGTCCGGGGCGGGCGCCGCGGTGCCGATCACCTGGATCTCGGCGACCTGCACGCCGGGCGCACCGGAGTTGGCGAAGCCGGTCAGCCGCAGGTCGGACACCCGGCCGGTCACCGGGACGGTGACGGTGTTGCTGTCCTCGGCCGGGCTGAAGGCGTAGTCGGCGCGGGCCTTCAGGGTGCTGAACTCGTCGGCGCCCTGGGCCCGTCCGAGGATCTGCAGGGACTGGGTGCGCGGGCCCCAGATCTCGTCCGGGTTCAGTTTCAGCACGACCGCGGAGACGTCCGCGTCGGCGCCGAGCTTCACGGTCAGGCTCGCCGGGAAGCCCGCCGACTCCCAGTAGGTGCCGGTGTCGCCGTCATTGGCGTTGGTCGCCACGTAGTTCTGGGCGGCCGAGGTGGCCTCGACCGGCTTGCCGCGCGCCAGGTCGGTCCCGTCGGCCGGGGGTGCGGCGGGTCCGCCGTCGCCGTAGACCTCCAGCTCGGACAGCTGGGCGGCGTTCCAGCCGGTGTTGGCGGTCACCTGGATACGGACGTAGCGGGCCTCGGCGGACGGCAGGTCGAGGGTGACGGCGTTGGCCTCGGAGGGGGTGAAGGCGTGGGCGCGGCCGGACGCCAGGGTGCTGAAGGACTCGCCGTCAGCGCTGCCGAGCACGGCGAGCGTCTGGTCGCGCGCCTCCCAGGTGGCGGGCAGTTTCAGGGTGACGCGGTCCAGTTCGGCCGAGCGGCCGAGGTCCACCTCGATCCACTGCGGGAAGGCGCCGGCCGGGCCCTCCCAGTAGGTCTGCTGGCTGCCGTCCGTGACATTGAGCGCCGGGTGAGCGCCGTGCGCTCCCTGGGCGGTGGCCGTGCGGCCGAGGGCGAGATTGGTCTCTTCCGCCGCCGCGTGCGCGGGGGCGGGCATCAGGCCGAGGGCGATCAGGCCCGCTGTCAGCAGTCCCGCCCCCAGCCGTCTGCTCGGGTGTGTGCCTTTCATGGTGGCCTCTCCAGCCTCTCCACGTTCCGGGCGCGGGCCGCGACCGGCTCCGCATGCCGGTTGGACAGTGATGACACGACACGTTCTTGAGTGATTCTGTTCTGAATTTGCGTTACTGGCGCCACAGGTTTCTACCGCGTGAAGGTGTTGTCAACGGTTCTGTCAGTGCCGCAACAAGAAAACCCCGGAACACCAAAGGCGTTCCGGGGCTCGCGCGGACCGGGAGGGGCCGGCGGAAGGCGGCAGCGCGCGGTCCGGCCGGGAGAACGGCGGGACGGCGGCGGATCAGCGGGACGGCGGCGGCGCGGTCGAGCCGCGGACCACCAGTTCGGGCTCGAACAGCAGCTCACCGGGGTTGGCCTGGGTGCCCTGGATCTGGGCACCGAGCAGATCGACCACGGCCCGGCCCATCGCCTCGATGGGCTGGCGGACGGTGGTCAGCGGAGGCTCGGTGCAGGTCATGAAGGCGGAGTCGTCGAAGCCGACCACCGACACGTCCGCCGGCACCTTGAGCCCGCCGCGGCGGGCGGCCCTGATCGCCCCCAGGGCCAGCGGATCGCTGGCGCAGACGATGCCGGTGACGCCCCGGGACAGCAGCCGCGTGGCCGCGGCCTGCCCGCCCTCCAGCGAGAAGATCGACCGCTCCACGCGCTCCTCGGGCAGCTCCCCGCCCGACTCCTTCGCCGCCGCCCGTGCGGCCTCGAGCTTGCGGCGGGAGGGCACATGGTCGGCGGGGCCGAGCACCATCCCGATCCGCTCGTGGCCCAGCGAGGCCAGATGCCGCCAGGCCTGCTCCACCGCGACCGCGTCGTCGCAGGCCACACAGGGGAAGTCCAGCCCCTCGATGGAGGCGTTGACCAGGACCACCGGGATCTTGCGCTCCGCCAGCCGGTGGTAGTGCTCGTGCGGCGCGTCGGCCTGGGCGAACAGACCGCCGGCGAAGACCACTCCGGAGACCTGCTGCTGGAGCAGCAGATCCACGTAGTCGGGCTCGGAGACACCGCCCTTGGTCTGGGTGCACAGCACGGGGGTCAGCCCCTGCTGCGCCAGCGCGCCCCCGATGACCTCGGCGAACGCCGGGAAGATCGGGTTCTGCAGCTCCGGCAGCACCAGGCCGACCAGCCGGGCGCGCTCGCCGCGCAGCTGGGTCGGCCGCTCGTACCCGAGGACGTCGAGCGCGGTGAGCACGGACTGGCGCGTCGCCTCGGACACCCCGGGCTTGCCGTTGAGCACCCGGCTGACCGTGGCCTCGCTGACCCCGACCTTCTTCGCCACCTGAGCAAGTCGTCGCGTCATGGACGCAAGGCTAGCGCAAATTGCGCAAGAGGATTGCGGTCGTTCGCGTCGGCTGGGGCCTCCGCCTGGCGCAAGCGCGTTGCAAGAGACGACGGGCGTACCGCAGGGGTACGGGAGGTCTCAGGCACGCAGCCACACCGCCGTGTCGGCCGGCAGGCCACCGTCGGAGGTGAGCGGCCCGCTGGACAGCAGCAGCTCCCGGTGCGGCGGAAGCGCGATCGGACGCCCGGCGAGGTTGACCACGCACAGCAGTCCCTCCTCGCGGGCGAAGGCCAGGACGCCCTCGGCCGCCGGGAGCCAGGTCAGGGTGCCGTCGCCGAACCCCTTCTCGGACCGGCGCAGCCGCAGTGCCCGGCGGTAGAGGGTGAGCATCGAGTGCGGGTCGGCGCTCTGGCGGTCGACGGCGTAGCGCGCCCAGTCGGCCGGCTGGGGCAGCCAGGGCTCGGCGCCGGAGCCGAAGCCGTACCACCGCGCCTCCGCCTCCCAGGGCAGCGGCACCCGGCAGCCGTCGCGGCCGGGGTCGGTGCCGCCGGAGCGGAAGTGCATGGGGTCCTGGATGCGCTCGCGCGGGATGTCGGCCTCCGGCAGTCCCAGTTCCTCTCCCTGGTACAGGTACACCGAGCCGGGCAGGGCCAGGGTGAGCAGGGCGGCGGCGCGGGCGCGGCGGGTGCCCAGCTCCAGATCGGCCGGGACGCCGAAGCGCTTGGCGGCGAAGTCGAACCCGGTGTCCTCGCGGCCGTAGCGGGTGACGGTGCGGGTGATGTCGTGGTTGCTGAGCACCCAGGTCGCGGGCGCCCCGACGGGGGCGTGCTCGGCGAGGGTGTCGTCGATGGCGCGGCGCAGCCGGCCCGGTTCCCAGGGGCAGGTGAGGAAGGTGAAGTTGAAGGCGGTGTGCAGTTCGTCGGGGCGCAGGTAACGGGCGAAGCGCTCGGCGTCGGGCAGCCAGACCTCGCCGACGAACACGGCGCCGTACTCGTCGGCGATCGCCCGCCAGGAGCGGTAGATGTCGTGCAGCCCGTCCTGGTCGATGAACGGGCAGGGATCGGTGCCTTCCACGTAGTCGGGCAGCTCGGGGTCCTTCACGAGGAGCGCGGCGGAGTCGATGCGGACGCCTGCGACCCCGCGGGAGAACCAGAAGCGCAGCACCTCCTCGTGCTCCCTGCGGACGTCCGGGTGGGCCCAGTTGAGGTCGGGCTGCTCGGGGGCGAACAGGTGCAGGTACCACTCGCCGTCGGGCACCCGGGTCCAGGTGCCGCCGGCGAACTGCGAGGGCCAGTCGTTGGGCGGGAGCTCCCCGTGCGCGCCGCGGCCGGGACGGAAGTGGAACCGCTCCCGCTCGGGACTGCCGGGCCCGGCCTCCAGCGCGGCCCGGAACCACGGGTGCCGGTCGGAGACGTGGTTGGGGACGATGTCGACGATCACTCCGATGCCGAGCTCGGCGGCCTCGGCGATCAGCTTCTCCGCCTCGTCGAGAGTGCCGAAAAGCGGATCGACGGCGCGGTAGTCGGCGACGTCGTAGCCGCCGTCGACCATCGGGGAGGCGTACCAGGGCGTGAACCACACGGCGTCCACGCCCAGGCCGGCGAGGTGGGGCAGCCGCGCCCGGAATCCGGCGAGGTCACCGGTGCCGTCGCCGTCACCGTCGGCGAAGCTGCGGGGATACACCTGGTAGATCACGGCGTCGCGCCACCAGTCGGCGGCACGGCGGGACGGATGAGGGGCTGCCACGGGCGTTCCTTTCGGGCAGGGGTGGTACTCCGCCGTCGTCCAGGGCGGCTGGATGCCGGGTACCCGGGACGGCGGCGGAGGCTCGGGGCGGGAGGGAGCCGTCAGCCCTTGAGGCTGCCGGCGGTCAGGCCGCTCATGATGTTGCGCTGGAAGATCAGGAAGATGATCAGCGCCGGCAGGGAGGCGATGGTGAGCGCCGCGATGAGGACGTTCACCGGGACGCCGTTGGAGAGCGAGTAGATGCCGACGTTGAGGGTCTGCTTGGCGGGGTCGGGCAGGGTGAGCATGGGCCAGAGGAAGTCCTTCCAGACGCCGACCACCGCGAAGATCGACACCACGCCGAGCACGGGCCGCGAGATCGGCAGCACGATCGACCACAGCACCCTGAGCGGGGAGGCTCCGTCCATGGCGGCGGCGTCCAGCAGTTCCTTGGGCACGGAGTCGAAGAAGCGCTTCAGCAGGAAGATGTTGAAGGCGTTGGTGACCGAGGGCAGCCAGATCGCCCAGGGCGTGTTGAGCAGGTTCCGCTCGACGACCGGCACATCGAGGACCGTCAGGTACTGGGGCACCACCAGCACGGTCGCCGGAATCATCAGCGTGGCCAGCATCATGCCGAGGATCGCCTTGCCGAACAGCGGGCGCAGCCGGGACAGCGAGTAGGCGGCGGCCACGTCGAGCACCAGCTGGAAGGCGAGCGCGCCGAAGGCGTAGTAGAGGGTGTTCAGGAGCAGGGTGGACAGGTCCATGACGTCCCAGGCCTGGCTGTAGTTGCCGGGGGTGAAGGACTCGGGCACCAGGGTCGGCGGCGTCCTGATCACCTCCTGGGCGTCCTTGAACCCGCTGGAGATCAGCCAGTACAGGGGCCCGAGGAAGGCCAGGGTGAAGCCGCCGGTGACCAGGGCGAAGACCGCCCGGTACAGGCGCTTCCCGCGGGGCCTGGCGAGCTGGGCCGGTGAGATGAGCGTGCGCGTGGACATGGTGGGTCTCCCCCGCTCCCCTAGGCGTCCTCGGTGCGGCTGAGCCGGACGTACGCGGCCGAGAATCCGGCCAGCAGGACGAGCAGCATCAGGCCGAGGGCCGCCGCGGCACCGTAGTCGTTGAAGTTGAAGGCGTACTGGTAGATCAGGTGGACGACCGTCGTGGTGGACCCCTCGGGGCCGGCGCCGCCGGTGAGCAGGAAGGGCTCCACGAAGACCTGCATGGTGGCGATGATCTGCATCAGCAGCATCAGGGAGAGCACCAGCCGGGTCTGCGGGACGGTGACGTGCCAGATCTTGCGCAGCAGCCCGGCGCCGTCGAGTTCGGCCGCCTCGTACAGCTCGCCGGGGATGTTCTTCAGCGCGGCGAGGTAGATCAGGGTGGCGCCGCCCATGTTCATCCAGGTCGAGGCGATGACCAGGGAGACCATCGCGATGTCCGCGTCCTGCAGCCACTGCTGCTCGGGCAGGTGGAGCAGGCCGAGCAGCTCGTTGAGCAGGCCGTAGCCGGGGTCGTAGAGGTACTGGAAGAGCAGCACGGCCGCGACCGGCGGGAGCATCACCGGCAGATAGACCAGCAGCCGCAGATAGCCCTGGCCGTGGCGGAACTCGTTGATGACGAGGGCCAGGACGAAGGGCACCACGAAGCCGAGAAGCAGCGCCAGGACGGTGAACCAGAGGGTGTTGCGCCAGGCCTGCCAGAACGCCGGGTCGTTGATCACGGTGGTGAAGTTGTCCAGGCCCACCCAGACGGTCCGGCCGTTCTCGGTGCTCTGGAAGGCCAGGAAGAACTCACGGATCATCGGGTACCAGGAGAAGACCGCGAAGCACAGCACCGCGCCGATCAGGAAGGCGTGGGCGGTCAGATGGCGCCGCAGGGCCAGGGTGAACCGGCCGCCGCCGGGGGGTGTCTCCGTCCGGCGCGGCGCCGGGGTGCGGGGTGGTCCCGCCTTGCTCGGGGTGAGGCTCGGGGCCGCCATGGTCGCTCCTCGCTGCTGGTCGTGGCGGTGACTGCTGCCGGGTGCGGTGCGCCGGGCGGGGCGGCGGGACAGGGAGGGCTCCCGGCCCCGCCCGGTGCCGTTCACCGGGGGGCGGTCATGGCTTGGCCAGCACCTGGTCGACCTGCTGCTCGGCGGTGTCGAGGAGCTTGTCGACGTCCGCGTCCTCGTTGGTGAGGATGCCGGACATCACGTTGTCGAGGATCTTGTAGATCTCCTGCGCCTTGGGCGGTTCCGGCTTGCTGGGAACGGGGTTGTCCGTGAAGGTCCTGAAGGCCTCGACGTTCATGGTGGCGTTCCTGGCGCGCTCGGCGTCGTCCTTGCGCTTGGAGTCGCCCTGCCAGAAGTTGGGCTGCGGCAGACCGACCGGCAGTCCGTCGGCCTTGGTGCGGGCCCAGTCGAACTGGCCCTTGCCGACGGTGGTGAACTTGAAGTTGAGCCAGGCGATGCCGGCCTTGATCTTGTCCGGCGAGATACCCTTCTTGATCATGTAGCCGTTGCCGCCGGCCAGGGTGTGCTTGCCGCCCGGGATCGGGCCCATGCCGAAGTTGTCGTAGTCCGCGCCGAGTTGCTGGACCATGTAGGCGATGTTGTCGGGGGCGGCGAGGAACATGCCGAGCTTGTCGGAGGCGATCTGCTTCTGCAGGTCGCCCCACTTCAGCAGCTGGGTCTTGCCCATGCTTCCGTCCTCCCAGCGCATGGCGTGGAGGTCCTTCGCCAGCTGCCGGCCGATCTCGTTGTTGAAGGCGGCCTTCTTGCCGCTCGCGTCCACGATGTCGCCGCCGCGGCTGTACATCTGCGCGGTGAAGTGCCAGCCGCCGTTGTTGCCCGCGCTGTAGTCGCCGTATCCGGCGATGCCGTTGCCGAGGTCTGCGATCTTCTTGGCCGCGGTGCGCACCTCGGCCCAGGTGCGCGGCGGGCTGTCGGGGTCGAGGCCGGCCCGCTGGAACAGCTTGCGGTTGATCATCAGGCCCATGGTGTAGTTGCTGGTGGGCAGGCCGTAGAGCTTGTCGCCCCGCTTGAGCATGCCGAGGACGTCCGGGTCGATGTCCTTCAGCGCCGGGACGGTCTTATCGTTGACGTAGGCGGTGATGTCCTCGGCGCCGTCCTCGGAGAGGACCTGCGGCAGGTCGGTGAAGTAGGTGTAGAAGACGTCCGGCTGCGACTTGGCCTTCAGCATCGCGGTGAAGCGCGGCGGCTCCAGGCACTGGCCGGGCGTGGAGCGGCCCTCGATCCTGACGTTCGGGTAGATCTTGTTGAAGGCGGCGACGTCCTCCTTCCACTGCTTCAGCTCGGCCTTCTTCGCCGCCGGGGGCATGCAGTCGATGGTGATCGACACCTTGGTCTTCGGATCCAGCGGCGCTGCGGGGTCGGTCGATCCGCTGCCGCCGGAGCCGCCGTCGCCGCTGCTGCTGCTCGTGCCGCAGGCGGCGAGGGCGGTCAGCGTGAGTGCGCAGACGAGGGCGGCCGCGCCGGAACGGCGGACGCGACGGGCACTGGGCATGGTGGTCCCCTTCGGGCAAGTGCGGCAGGAGGCCCCGCCGTCGGGGCGGGGCGGTGCAGATGTGGGGGCGCGGCACACTCAACCACCGGCGACAGATGAACGCAAGATGTCGCGCCATCTTTGCAATTGTTCGACAGTCAGCAGCCAGAGGGCCGGTAGCCGCCGAGAGTGGCTCATGCGATGCCGCGTCCCGGCGATGAGAGCCCGGCAGCGCGCCGACGCACCCGACAGCTGCTGATCATTCGTTTTCATCGACAGATCCGCTTCTTGCGCAAACGAGGTGGTCGAGCCGCTCTCCGCACCCCCGGCCGTCCCGAGCCGGGAACGGGGGTTAGCCCCAGTGCGCGCGGGCCGTGCCCTGCCTACCGTGAGCCGTATGAGCGGAATGGACGCGCGGGACGCCGAGCTGAAGAAGGAGCTCGACGCCACCCTGCGGGCGCGCAGGGAGCTGGGTGAGGAGTTCGAGACGGCGCTGATCGACTCGTTCCTGGAGAAGGTGGACCAGCGCATCGACGGCGCGGTGGAGCGCCGGGTGCGCCGGCAACTGGCCGAGCGGCAGATGACGGTGGCCCGGGAGTCGCGGGCGCCGAGGGCCATGGACAGCTGGGGAGACCGGTTCGGCTTCGCGATCGTCTCCCTGGTCCTCGCGGTGCCGCTGTCCGCGATCGGCGGAACCCAGGCCGGTCTGCCCGGCCTGCTGGCAGCCTGGCTGGGCATCGTGGGCGTGAACGTCGCCCAGCTCGCCCGCACCAACCCGGGACTGTTCAGCAATCGCGGGCACGGCCACCGGGACCGGGGCGCCGGCCGCGAGGACTGACCCCGCCGCTTCCCCGCCGCTTCCCGGCGGCAGAGGTGTGCGCGGGGACCGCCACACCCCCGGTGGACCCGGGGGGCGGGACGACGGCGGTCCCCGCGAGGGACGCGGGACCGGGACTGAGCCGGTGGCGCGTCCATGGCGTCGGTGGAGGTCCGGGAGCCGCTCCGGAGGTCCGTGACGCCGTTTCTCACCGTCGGCCGGAGCGGAGAGGCTCCCCTCGTGCCCGAAGGGCCTGGGAGGCGTCCCCGTCCCGCCGACGCATCTCAATCTGCCGGACGCGTGTTAACCGAGTGCTGCGCGGACGTGACGCCCTCGTACCACTTGCGCGAAGTCCACGCGGACCTCGTGCGGCTCAACGGCCCCGCGCCCGGCGGTCGTTCACCTGTGCGACGCCCGCTCCCTGCCGCCACGGGCGGTCGCCCGCTCGCGTACCGGTCCGCTCACTTGCCGGTCTTGGCGAGGAACGCCAGCAGGTCCTGGCGGCTGACCACACCGGTCGGCTTGCCCTCGACCAGGACGATCGCCGCGTCCGCCTTGCCGAGCACCGCCATCAGGTCCGCGACCGGCTCACCCGAGCCGACCTGGGGCAGCGGGGGCGACATGTGCTTCTCCAGCGGGTCGTCGAGCGAGGCGCTCTTGCTGAACAGCGCGTCCAGCAGCTCCCGTTCCACCACCGAGCCGACGACCTCCGCGGCCATCACGTCCGGGTGGCCGGCGCCCGGCTTGACGACCGGCATCTGCGAGACGCCGTACTCGCGCAGCACCTCGATGGCCTGGCCGACCGTCTCGTCGGGGTGCATGTGGACCAGGGACGGCATGGAGCCCTCCTTGTCCTGCAGCACGTCGGCGACGCGGGCGCTCGGGCCGCTGTCCTCGAGGAAGCCGTAGTCGGCCATCCACTCGTCGTTGAAGATCTTGCTGAGGTAGCCGCGTCCGCTGTCCGGCAGCAGCACCACCACGACGTCGTCCTCGTCCAGGCGGGAGGCCACCTTCAGCGCGGCCACCACCGCCATGCCGCAGGAGCCGCCGACCAGCAGGCCCTCCTCCTTGGCCAGGCGGCGGGTCATCTGGAAGGAGTCCTTGTCGGAGACGGCGACGATCTCGTCGGCGACGTTCCGGTCGTAGGCGGTGGGCCAGAAGTCCTCACCGACGCCCTCGACCAGGTACGGACGCCCGGAGCCGCCGGAGTACACCGAGCCCTCCGGGTCGGCGCCGATCACCTTGACGCGGCCTTCGCTGACCTCCTTGAGGTAGCGGCCGGTGCCGGAGATGGTGCCGCCGGTGCCGACGCCGGCCACGAAGTGGGTGATCCTCCCCTCGGTCTGCTCCCACAGCTCCGGGCCGGTGGAGTGGTAGTGCGACAGCGGGTTGTTGGGGTTGGAGTACTGATCCGGCTTCCAGGCGCCCGGCGTCTCACGGACCAGGCGGTCGGAGACGTTGTAGTACGAGTCGGGGTGCTCCGGGGCGACGGCGGTGGGGCAGACCACGACCTCGGCGCCGTAGGCGCGCAGCACGTTGATCTTGTCCGTGGAGACCTTGTCCGGGCAGACGAAGATGCACTTGTAGCCCTTCTGCTGGGCCACGATGGCGAGCCCCACGCCGGTGTTGCCGCTGGTCGGCTCGACGATGGTGCCGCCCGGCTTGAGCTCGCCGCTCTTCTCGGCGGCCTCGATCATCCGCAGGGCGATGCGGTCCTTCACGGAACCGCCGGGGTTGAAGTACTCCACCTTGGCCAGGACGGTCGCCCTGATGCCCTTGGTCACGCTGTTGAGCCGCACCAGCGGGGTGTTGCCGACGAGGCTGATCATCGAGTCGTGGAATTGCACCGTTGTCTCCGGATGCTGCAAAAGGTGTGGTCGTAGTGGTTCAGCCAGCCTAGGCCCTCCCGGCTGCGGTACCCGGCCGGGTCGTTCACCCGCTGTCGCGATTGGGCGACGGTCGGTACGGGGCAAGCACTGGGTGTGAGGGTTCGAGGAGGTGGCGGGGAGGCATGACGCGGATGTCGAGGGCGAGGGTGGCCCGGCGGATCGCGGCCGGCGCGGCGTACGGCGGGGGCGGCGTGGGCCTGGCCGGTGCGGCCGCGGTCGGCCTGCTGGTCGCCGAGGCGCAGCTGGCGCGGCGCCGGGTGAGCAACGGCGCGACTCCCTTCGTGCCGAACGCGGACGGGCTGTACGGGGCCGCCTACACGGTGCCGGGGGTACCCGCGCTGCGACTGACCATGCTGGGGGACTCCACGGCGGCGGGGCAGGGCGTGCGGCGGGCCGGGCAGACGCCGGGGGCGCTGCTGGCCTCGGGCATCGCGGCGATCGCCGAGCGGCCGGTCGGGCTCAGCACGGTCGCGGTGCCGGGGGCGCGCTCGGACGACCTGGACCGGCAGGTGACGCGGGCGCTGGCCGATCCGTCGCGGGTGCCGGACGTGTGTGTGATCATGATCGGCGCGAACGACGTGACCCACCGGATCCCGGCGACGCGTTCGGTGCGGTGCCTGTCCCAGGCGGTGCGTCGGCTGCGGACGGCCGGCGCGGAGGTGGTCGTGGGGACATGCCCCGACCTCGGCACCATCGAGCCGGTGTGGCAGCCGTTGCGGTGGCTGGCCCGGCGGGCCTCCCGGCAGCTGGCGGCCGCCCAGACCATCGGCGCGGTCGAGCAGGGCGCGCGCACGGTGTCCCTGGGCGACCTGCTGGGCCCCGAGTTCGAGGCGAACCCGCGCGAGCTGTTCGGCCCCGACAACTACCACCCCTCGGCCGAGGGCTACGCCACGGCCGCCATGGCCGTGCTCCCGACCGTCTGTGCCGCCCTCGGCCTCTGGCCCGCCGAGGAGGAACGCCCCGACGCCTCCCGCCGCGAGGGCTTCCTCCCCGTGGCCCGCGCAGCCGCCGAGGCCGCCTCCGAGGCCGGCACCGAGGTCACCGCCGCCGCCCCCACCGGCCCCCGAGGCCCCTGGGCTCTCCTCAAACGCCGCCGTCGCCGCCGCATGCCGGAACCGCAACGCACCCCGGTCGCCGAGTGAACGCGCGGGGAGACGCCAGCAGGCACCATCTCGCCCTGCGGGCGCCTCGGCCCCCGGCCGCCGGACCACGGCCTCCGCACCCCGCGGGCCGTCCACCCCGGCAGGCGGCTTCCGCACCCCGCAACCACCGCACTGCGCGGCGGGCCGGGCGTTCGGGCAGCCCAGCCCTGCCCCGCATCCATCGGCCTGCCCTCATGCCGACGAGCGAGCCGTCCCCCCTCATCCGGCAGGCGTCCCGTGCCACCCCCCGTGGACAGCGACGGCGTCCGGGCGGCGAACCCGCCCCACGCCCGGCGGGCGGAGCCCGCCGGCGGCGGGCTGCCGGCGCTGGGCGCGAACGCCGTGCGGGGCGCCAGGCGTCCTCGCCTCCGGCGGGCGCCGGCCAGCGGCGCCGGCCACAACCGGGGGCTGTGGGAGCGAAGTCGGGCGTCGGCGGGCTTCGCAGGCGGCAACGGCGGCTGCGGTGCCCGGCAAGCGCTGTACGCGAGCCCGTGGAAGCCCCGCAGAGAAAAGCAAGCGCTTAGACATCTGCGGTCCATGTCACATGCCGATGGCCGTGACCTGCGTCCTACGGGCCGGTAATTTCCGAAGCAGCCCTGCACCAACCCACCGGTATGCCCTGGAGCCGTGATGCCCGAAGCCGTGATCGTCTCTGCCGCTCGTTCGCCCATCGGCCGTGCCTTCAAGGGGTCGCTGAAGGATCTGCGGCCGGACGACCTGACCGCCACGATCATCCAGGCCGCCCTGGCCAAGGTGCCCGAGCTGGACCCGAAGGACATCGACGACCTGATGCTCGGCTGCGGCCTGCCCGGCGGTGAGCAGGGCAACAACCTCGGCCGGATCGTGGCCGTGCAGATGGGGATGGACCACCTCCCCGGCTGCACCATCACCCGCTACTGCTCCTCCTCGCTGCAGACCTCCCGCATGGCGCTGCACGCCATCAAGGCCGGCGAGGGCGACGTGTTCATCTCGGCCGGCGTGGAGACGGTCTCCCGCTACACCAAGGGCAACTCCGACAGCCTCCCGGACACCCACAACCCGCTGTTCGCCGAGGCTGAGGCCCGCACCGCCGCCCGCGCCGAGCAGGAGGGCACCACCTGGCACGACCCGCGCGAGGACGGCCTGCTGCCCGACCCGTACATCGCGATGGGCCAGACCGCCGAGAACCTCGCCCGCTGGAAGGGCGTCACCCGCGAGGAGATGGACGAGTTCGGCGTCCGTTCGCAGAACCTCGCCGAGGAGGCCATCAAGAACGGCTTCTGGGAGCGCGAGATCACTCCGGTCACGCTGCCCGACGGCACCGTGATCTCCAAGGACGACGGCCCCCGCCCCGGCACCACCCTGGAGGCGGTCTCCCAGCTCAAGCCGGTCTTCCGCCCCGACGGCCTGGTCACCGCCGGCAACTGCTGCCCGCTCAACGACGGCGCCGCCGCGCTGGTCATCATGAGCGACACCAAGGCCCGCGAGCTGGGCCTCACCCCGCTCGCGCGCATCGTCTCCACCGGCGTCTCGGGCCTGTCCCCGGAGATCATGGGCCTCGGTCCGGTCGAGGCCACCCGGCGCGCCCTGAAGCTGGCCGGCCTCACCATCGACGACATCGACCTCTTCGAGATCAACGAGGCGTTCGCCGCCCAGGTCATCCCCTCCTACAAGGACCTGGGCATCCCGCTGGAGAAGCTGAACGTCAACGGCGGTGCCATCGCCGTCGGCCACCCCTTCGGCATGACCGGCGCCCGTATCACCACCACCCTGATCAACTCGCTGCAGTTCCACGACAAGCAGTTCGGTCTGGAGACCATGTGCGTGGGCGGCGGCCAGGGCATGGCGATGGTCATCGAGCGCCTGAGCTGAGCAGCGCGGAGTAGTCGCCAGGACACAGTCCGTCAGATCCTCGCCCGGGACCCCGCAGTCGAGGGGCCCCGGGCCGATCTGTGATCCAACTGCCCCCAGGATGTGACCTATCCCTCTTTTGATGGGGATCAACGCAGGTCAGCGCCACTCCTCGATCGGCCCCGGAACCAGACCCCTGTCCGTTTCGTGACGTTACGCACTGACAGATGGTTAGTCCGCCCTTCAAGCTGATGTAGGAAGTCGGGGGTCGACTTTGAACCGGGAGTACGTCAGTGAGCGCCATGCCGATCGCCCTGCTGATCACCACGGCCGCCACCGGCGCCGTGGGCGTCGCCGTCCTGTGCAGCATCGTCAAGCTGCGCCGGCAGGTCGCCGCCCTGCACACCGAGCTGGCCGAGAACCGCGCCGCGACCACGCGCGCCCTCCTTCCGTCCGCCCGCACGGCCGACGCCGACCAGATACGCGCCGCGGTCGCCGAGGCGCTCGCCGAGGAACGGGAGCGCGAGCTGGCCGAGGCACGGGCGTTCTGGGCCGCCCAGGAGGCCCGTGACGCCTCCGACGCCCCCTCCCTGCTCGGCCTGGCCGACAGCGAGCTGTTCCTGCCCCGGCAGGCCGATTTCGCGGGGCTGGAGCCGGTGACCGAGCCGGGCTCCGAGACCGAGGAGCACTCCGGCGACTCCCCCGAACTGGCCGCGGCCCGCCGCCGCCACCCCTCCCACCCCGACTTCGTGCCGAACCCGGCGCCGGTGGTGAGCGACCACGAACGCACAGTGACCATGCTGGAGGAGCTGGCGGCCGAGCAGGTGGAGCTGACCGACGTACGCCCGGGCCCGCTGGGCACGCTGGACGTGTACGTCTTTGCGAACGGGACGACCCTGTGCATGACGCCGGGCCACCGGGAGACGGCGCAGCGCCTGGCGACCGCGGTCCGCGAGGGCGACGGCCCGTACCTCCTCGGCGGCTCCGGGATCTCCGGCGCGTACACGCTGACCTTCGCCTGCGGCGAGGAGAACGTCTACATCCTGGCCGACCGCGTCATCGCGTCCCTGTAGCAGCGGTCTGAGGGGATCTCAGACCCCGGCGCGATGCTGCGCCTCCTCCACCAGCCGTACCGTCTCTGCGACCTCGTCCTCGCTCCTGAGTACGAGGGCCAGGTCATGTCCGGCCACGGTGATCTGATCGGCGGCGGCGAACATCCCGGCGTCGGGCATCTCGCGCGGCTCGGTGCCGGGCTGTTCGGCGAGCTGGGCCCGCCGCGCCAACTCCCTGGCCAGGGCGAGGGCCTCGGCGGCCGCACCGCGCTGCAGCCGGCTCTGCGGCGCGGCCCGCAGCCGGTCGGCGAAACGGTCCACGGCACTGGTGAGGGGCGTCGTATCAACCACGCCGCGAGCGTACGCGGCGCGGCAGCACTGTTGCCAACGGGCGAACGCTCAGGCACGGTGACCTGAAGGACCGGCTTACATCCCATGCGTCCGGAGGCGCCGATGTCCCAAGTCTTCTCCGAGGAGACCCATCGCAATCTGCTCGCCCGCATCCCCCATTGCACCGGTCGTGAGATCTCCGACTGGCTGCGCACCGTCGAAGAAGGCCCGGCTCTTCTGCGCTTCGAGGAAAAGGTCAGCTGGCTCCGTCACGAGCACAACCTCGCGTACGGTCACGCCAAGGCGATCGTCCACGAGTACGACCTGAGGAGGGCCGCGCGCAAGCTGCTCTGACTGCTCCGGGCGTGAGGGTGCGCCGCCGTCCGCTTTCCGTCAGCAGTCCACCGCAGCGGCTGTCCGCGGCGCCGGCCGTGACCGGCGACGACGAAGGGCCCCGGGTGACCCGGGGCCCTTCGTCTGCGAGCGCGACGTGCTCGGTGATCAGTCGCTGCTGTTGAGGATCGAGATGAGCCTGAGGAACTCGAGGTAGATCCACACCAGCGTCAGGGTCAGACCGAACGCGGCCAGCCAGGCCTCCTCGCGCGGGGCACCGTAGGCGATGCCGTCCTCGACCTGCTTGAAGTCCAGGGCGAGGAAGCAGGCGCCGAGGATGATGCCGATGACGCCGAAGACGACGCCGAGAGCACCGCTGCGGAAGCCGAGGCCGTCACCGCCGCCGAACACCGCGAACAGCATGTTCACCGCCATCAGCAGGATGAAGCCGAGCGCGGCCGCCATCACGAAGCCGTAGAAGCGGCGGTTGACGCGGATCCAGCCCGCCTTGTAGGCCACCAGCACACCGGCGAAGACCGCCATGGTGCCGAGCACCGCCTGCATGGCCGCACCGTCGGCGATGCGGTTGTCGACGATGTTGGAGACGACGCCGAGGAACACGCCCTCGAACGCGGCGTAGGTCAGGATCAGCGCGGGCGAGGCCTTGCGCTTGAAGGACTGCACGAACGCCAGGACCATGCCGATCAGGGCGGCACCGATGCCGATGCCGTAGGACCGGCCGATGTTGGCGTCGTCCACGGGCAGCAGCGCCCAGGACAGCGCGGCGGCGAGTACGAGCACACCCAGCGTGCTCGCCGTGCGCATGATCACGTCGTCGATGGTCATCCGGCCGGTGGTGGCCGGGGCCTGCGGCGGCGCGCCGAACTGCTGACCCTGCTGGGCGTACGGGTTCTGCGCGTACGGGTTCTGCGCGTAGGGGTTGCCCGTCGGCTGGGCGTACGGGTTGCCCTGCGTGGCGACAGCGGGACCCCCGGCCTGCGGCGCGGTGTTGAAGCCCGCGTAGCCGTTGTCGCGGCTGAACCCCCGTCGCGAGAAGACCGGGTTTCTGCTCCTCATTTCACTCCTCCATGGCCATCACAGCGTGGCCTTGGCTCAAGAGTAATAGGTAGGCAAAGGATTGACCCTAATGCTTGGGGAGGATCTTTCCCTCGTCGTGCTGCGCAACACGCTACGCGTCCGGGTGATTCCCCTCACCGGCAGGGCCGCCCGGCGGGGTGTCCCTCACCCCCACGAGGGTGAGGGCCGGTGGTTTTGCCCAGCCATGACGCGCGCCGGGGACTGCCAGGCCCCGCGACCGGTGTTTACGTGGTGATGACGTTCCGGGATCCCCCGTCACGGAGGTGTACACCATGGCAGACGCCGCCTCGCGGCTGAAGGGCCTCGTCGAACAGTTGCTGGGCACCCCGTTCCCCCTCCGCATCCGCGCCTGGGACGGCTCCCAGGCCGGCCCTCCGGACGCACCGGCCCTGGTCGTCCGCAACCGCCGCGCCCTGCGCCGTCTGCTGTTCAAGCCGGGCGAGCTCGGCCTCGCCCGCGCCTGGGTGGCCGGCGACCTGGACATCGACGGCGACCTCTACACCGCACTCGACCACCTGTCCGGCCTGATCTGGGAGCGTGACGAGGACGCCCGCTCCCTCGGCAGCGCGCTGCGCGACCCCCGGTTCCGCTCCGCCGTGCGCGGCCTGTTCGCCCTCGCCGGGCCCCCGCTGCCGCCGCCCGCCCCCGAGGAGGAGGCCCGCCGCCCGCGCCGCGGCCTGCACACCCGGCGCAGCGACCGGCGGGCCATCAGCCACCACTACGACGTGGGCAACGACTTCTACGAGCTGGTCCTCGGCCCGTCCATGGTGTACTCCTGCGCCTACTGGCAGACCCCGCCCCCGGAGGGCACCCTCGAGGAGGCGCAGCGGGACAAGCTCGACCTGGTCTGCCGCAAGCTGGCGCTGAGGCCGGGTGTGCGGCTGCTGGACGTCGGCTGCGGCTGGGGCTCGATGGCGATCCACGCCGCCCGCGAGTACGGGGTGAACGTGGTCGGCATCACCCTCTCCCAGGAGCAGGCCGCCTACGCCCGCAAGCGGGTCGCCGACGAGGGCCTCACCGACCGGGTGGAGATCCGCGTCCAGGACTACCGGGACGTCCGGGACGGCCCCTACGACGCGATCTCGTCGATCGGGATGGCCGAGCACGTCGGCTCCGAGCGCTATCTGCAGTACGCGAGCGTTCTGCACCGGCTGCTCGTGCCGGGCGGGCGGCTGCTGAACCACCAGATCGCCCGCCGCCCGCAGCGCGACGAGAAGTCGTACCAGGTGGACGCGTTCATCGACGCCTACGTCTTCCCCGACGGCGAGCTCTCCCCCGTCGGCACCACCGTCACCGACCTGGAGCGGGCCGGTTTCGAGGTGCGCGACCTGGAGTCGCTCCGGGAGCACTACGCCCTGACCCTGCGCGAGTGGGTGGCGCGTCTGGAGGCCGACTGGGACCGTGCGGTCGTCCTCAGCAGCTACGGCAGGGCCCGGGTCTGGCGGCTGTACATGGCGGCCTCCGCGCTGGCCTTCGAGCGCAACCGCATCGGCGTCAACCAGATCCTCGCCGTGAAGACCCCGGAGTCCGGCGACTCGGGGCTGCCGCTGCGCACCCGCACCTGGCACTGACCGGCAGCCGCCGGGGTCTGCCGTCCCAACCAGCACCCTGGCCCATGACGAGGGGCACCGTCCCGGCTCCGGGACGGTGCCCCTCGTCTCGTCGCGCTCGATTCCTCCCCGCGAGCGGGTCACTCCGCCTTGATCGCCTGGAGCATGTTCAGCCGGGCCGCCCGCCGGGCCGGCCAGAGCGCGGCGAGCACGCCCACCGTCGCGGCCAGCAGCAGGAAGACCGCCAGGCGGCCCCAGGGCAGGACCAGCTCGTAGGTCGGCATCCGGGTGCCGAGCAGCTCACCGGCCGCCCAGCCGAAGAACACGCCGAGACCGATGCCGAGCACCCCGCCGAACAGGGAGATCACCAGCGACTCCAGGCGGACCATCCGCTTGACGCCCCTGCGGTCCAGGCCGACCGCGCGGAGCATGCCGATCTCCTGCGAGCGTTCGAACACCGACATGGCCAGGGTGTTGATGACGCCGATCACCGCGACGATCACCGCCATCGCCAGCAGCCCGTAGACCATGTTCAGCACCAGGGTGAACACCTTGGCGACCTCGTTGGAGATGTCCTTCTTGTCCTGCACCGCGATCGCCGGGTTGGAGCCGAGCGCCTTCTCCAGCCGGTCCTTGACCGCGTCGGAGACGCCGTCCGCGGTCTTCACCATGACCAGCATGTCGGCCGGGTCGGCCTGGTGCGGGGCGAGGGTCCGGTTGTCGATCATGATGCCGGTGAACATGTCGTTGCCCCGGTAGACCCCGGCGACGGTCAGCCGCTGCTTCCTGCCGTCCTCGTAGGCGACGTCGAAGGTGCTGCCGGCCTTCCAGTCGTGCGACTTCGCGGTCCCGTCGTCCACCACGACCCGCGTGCCCTCGATCGCGAACGAGCCGTCCTGCATCTCGAAGTCGGTCAGCTTCCCGAAGGCGGTGCCGTCGACGCCGGTGAGGTACTCGGTGCGGTCGTCGATCCGGGACGGCGCGTTGCGCATGGCGCTGGTGGCGGTGACGCCGTCGAGCTTCTTCAGCTTCTGCTCGACGTCCGGGGAGAGGGCGTTGCCGGTCGCCATGGAGACCACGTAGTCCGCCTCGATGGCCTCGGAGGCCATCTTGTCGATGGACTTCTGCAGGCTGCCCGCCATCACGGTCATGCCGGTGATCAGGGTGAGCCCGATCATCAGCGCGGAGGCGGTGGCGGCGGTGCGGCGCGGGTTGCGCACCGAGTTCAGCCGGGCGAGCTTGCCGGAGACCCCGAAGAGGCGCAGCACGGGGGCCGCGGCCGCGATCAGCGGGCGGGACAGCAGCGGGGTCAGGATGAACACGCCGATGATGAGCAGCACGGCGCCGAGGCCCATGGGGGCCTGGCCGTCCGGGCCGTCCAGCGAGGTGGCCCACAGGACCACCGCGACGCCGGCGGCGGAGAACAGCGCGCCGACGGTGTTGCGCAGCACCAGTGACTTGGTGGTGGCCTTGGCGTGCACCGCGCTCATCGCCGCCACCGGAGGGATCTTCGCCGCCCGGCGGCCGGGCAGCCAGGCGGCGAGCACGGTGACGAGGATGCCGACGGCGAAGGCGGTGCCGACCGTGCCGGGGGTGATCACCAGCGGGCCGTCGGGCACGGTGGCCTCCAGCATGCCCATCAGGGAGCGCAGCCCCATGCCGATGCCGATGCCGCCGAGCAGGCCGGCGACGGCGGCGACCGTGCCGACCACGAACGCCTCGATCAGCACCGACCGGGTGACCTGCCGCCGGGAGGCGCCGACGGCGCGCAGCAGCGCCAGCTCCTTGGTGCGCTGGGCGACCAGCATGGTGAAGGTGTTGGCGATGATGAACGTGCCGACGAACAGCGCGATGCCGGCGAACACCAGCAGGCTCTGCTGCAGCCCGCTCATCGAGGAGGCGATGATCTCGGCCTGCTCCTCGGCCAGTTCGCCCCCGGTCCTCGTCTCCACGACGTCCTTCGGCAGCGCCTTGTCCAGCTGCGCCTTGAGAGCGGCCTCGGAGACGCCGGGCTTCGCCCTGACGTCGATCTCGTCGAAGGTGCCCTCCTTGCCGAACACCTTCTGCGCGGTCGCGGTGTCGAACAGCGCGAGGCTGCCGCCGGCCGCCACATTCCCGTCGTCGGTGGTGAAGACGCCGACCAGGACCGGCTCGAGGAGCGGGCCGTTCACCGACATCCGCACCGGCTCGCCGACCCGGTAGCCGGCCCGCTCGACGGTCCCGGAGTCGACGAGGACCTCGTTCGGCCCCGTGGGCGCGCGGCCCTCGACCAACGGGTAGCGGGGGTCCTCGGCACCCCAGTAGTTGCCGCCCTGCGTCTGCCAGCCGTCGCCGACCAGCTTGCCGTCCTTGTCGGCGAGGGCGGCGAAGCCTCCGACGACACCGATGGCGCTCTCGGCGCCGGGCACCCGGGCGCTGGCGTCGACGGTGGCCTTCGTCAGCTCCTGGCGCTTGCCGACCTGGTCGCCCTCGGCGTCCTTCCACTTGGGCGTGACGGCGACGTCGACGTGGTCGAAGCCCTTGGCGGAGCTCTTCTGCAGGGCGCTGGAGATGGTGTTGGTGAAGACCAGGGTCCCCGACACGAAGGCCACGCCGAGCATCACGGCGAGCACGGTCATCAGGAGCCGGGCCTTGTGCGCGAGCACATTGCGCAAGGCGGTACGGAACATGGGTGTCTTCTCGAGTCCAGACGTACGAGGGGGGCGGGGTGAACGGCTGACGGGCCGGACGGCCGAGGAATGGGCGCCTCAGGGCTGACGTGCCGGGGAGCTGAGCATCTGGGGAACCGAGGAACTGTCAGCTGGTACGGCCCTTGGCGTCGAACCGCTTCATGCGGTCCAGCACCGAGTCGGCCGTCGGCCCGTTCATCTCGTCGACGATCCGGCCGTCCGCCAGGAAGATCACCCGGTCCGCGTAGGCGGCGGCCACCGGGTCGTGGGTCACCATGACCACCGTCTGGCCCAGCTCGCGCACCGAGTTGCGCAGGAAGCCGAGCACCTCGGCGCCGGAGCGGGAGTCCAGGTTGCCGGTGGGCTCGTCGCCGAAGACGATGTCCGGCTTGGAGGCGAGGGCGCGGGCGACGGCGACGCGCTGCTGCTGGCCGCCGGAGAGCTGGGAGGGCCGGTGACCGAGCCGGTTGGAGAGGCCGATCAGCCCGATCACCGTGTCCAGCCACTCCTTGTCGGGCTTGCGGCCCGCGATGTCCATGGGGAGCGTGATGTTCTCCAGGGCGTTGAGGGTGGGCAGCAGGTTGAACGCCTGGAAGATGAAGCCGATCTTGTCACGGCGCAGCTTGGTCAGCTGCTTGTCCTTCAGCGAGCCGAGTTCGACGTCGCCGATGCGGACCGAGCCGGAGGAGAAGGTGTCCAGGCCGGCCACGCAGTGCATCAGAGTGGACTTGCCGGAGCCGGAGGGGCCCATGATCGCGGTGAACTCGGCCTGCCGGAAGTCGACGGTCACCCGGTCCAGGGCGACCACCTGGGTCTCGCCCTGGCCGTAGATCTTCGACAGCTCCGTGGCGCGCGCGGCCACGGCGGTGGACCGGTCGGCGATGGGTGCGGTGGTCACGGGTGGGACGCTCCTGTCGGGACGGCGAGTACGACGTTGCTGGGTATGCGTCCATCGTTCCGTGCGTTTTCCGGCGCCGAGTCAGCCGCTGCTCCGGTTCCCGGGGGCGACTGAGGGCTGACCGGGGGGCCGCCGGGTCATACCTGGGTCTGATCCCGCCCCCTACCCGGGTCGGGGGTCCGGGCCGTGCGCCGGGGGCGCCTCCCCCGGCGCGCAGAACCGGCCGGGCACCCTCGTCGAGACGGTGAATTTCCGTCATTCAGCATGCGCACCGGGCGGTCGCGCGCAAGGCTTGCTGGCAAGTGCTGATGGCCTGCCCACGAGCTGATGCTTCATCAGCTGCCAATAAAATAAGACAACATGGGTTTGCCCGCTCCCGAAGCGGAGGGGCCGTGACGCTAGGCTCGGAGCACTCGACGCGGAGCCCATGGCCTGCCCGGATGGTGGAATGCAGACACGGCGAGCTTAAACCTCGCTGCCCCTACGCGGGCGTGCCGGTTCAAGTCCGGCTCCGGGCACTCCGACGCGTATGACCGGCCCGTACCGTCACCGCGTCCGTCGGCGCCCCGGCCTCACCACCACGACCGGCGAGCCGCGTCCGCCGGTGCCCCCCATCGACGCCCTGCTGCGGAGCGGACCACACCATGACAGCGGGCATGCCGGTTGTCCTGGAACAGTTCTGCCGCAGGTGCGGGTGGGACGAGGAGATCTTCTGGGAGGACGGCCGGCCGACCGGCGCCATCTGCGACTGCTGCGGCAGCGAGTCGGGCATCGGCGACATGGGCGCGCGGCCCGGCACCTGGGACGGGGTGAAGGGCCTGCACGACGTCCGGGGCTGGTGGATCGGCCACGGCGCCCGGTGGACCAGCCCGGGCAGCAGGCCACCGGACTGGGACCTGCTCCGGCAGCTGAGGAACATCCCCGAGCCGTGGCGCACCCCGCCGCCGCCCGCGGACGACCGGGAGCGGCGAGCGGCCGGACGAGCGGCGTCAGCGTCACTGGGCACGGAGACCGCGTGCCGGATCTGCGGCCTGTCCGGGCCGGTGTTCTGGCGGGACGGTGAGCCCACCGGGACGGTCTGCCCGTGCTGCGGCGGCGAGTCCGGTCTCGACGACCTCGGGCACCCCGGGGCCCGGGAGACGATGCGGACCATCCGGGCCCGCCGCGGCCACTGGGCCGGGCTCGGTGCACCATGGGCCGACCCCGCTGCCCGCCCCGCGGACTGGGACGTGCTCGTGCAGCTCGGGGCGCTGCCGCCGGTATGGCGGTGACCTCACCGCCCCCGCACACGCCGAAGGGGCCGCCCGCACCACGGATGGCGGGTGGCCCCTTCGGGGGTCGGTGGACCGGGGTTCAGGAGGCCTTGGCCTTCTCCTCGGTCTTGCGGGGGGCGGCCGCCGCGGGGGCCGGGGCCGGCTTGGCGGCCTCGTAGAACTCCTCGCGGGGGGACTCGATGGCGCCCAGCGAGACGACCTCGCGCTTGAGGAACATCTGCAGCGTCCAGTCGGCGAAGACCCGGATCTTGCGGTTCCAGGTCGGCATCGCCATGCCGTGGTAGGCGCGGTGCATGTACCAGGCGAGCCGGCCCTTCAGCTTGATCTTCATCTTGCCGAAGACGATCATCGCCACGCCCTTGTGCAGGCCGAGGCCCGCCACGGCGCCCTTGTTGGCGTGGCTGTACTCCTTCTGCGGGAAGCCCCGCATGCCGGACACCACGTTGTCGCCGAGGACCTTGGCCTGGCGCAGGGCGTGCTGGGCGTTCGGCGGGCACCAGGCGTTCTCGTTGCCGGCCTTGCGGCCCACGAGGTCCGGCACCTGGGCGTTGTCGCCCGCGGCCCAGATGTAGTCGGTGCCCTTGACCTGGAGCGTCGGCTCGCAGTCGACGTGGCCGCGCGGACCCAGCGGCAGCCCGAAGCGGGCGAGCGCCGGGTTCGGCTTGACGCCGGCCGTCCACACGATGGTGTTGGAGTCCACCTCGAGGCCGTTCTTCAGCACCACGTGGCCGTCGACGCAGGACTCCATGGAGGTGTTGAGGTAGACCTCGACACCACGGCTCTCCAGGTGCTCCTTGCCGTACTTGCCGAGCTTCGGACCCACCTCGGGGAGGATCTTGTCGGCGGCGTCGACCAGGATGAAGCGCATGTCCTCGCGGGAGACGTTGCGGTAGTACTTGGCCGCGTCCCGCGCCATGTCCTCGACCTCACCGATGGTCTCCGCACCGGCGAAGCCGCCGCCCACGAAGACGAAGGTGAGGGCCTTGCGGCGGATCTCCTCGTCGTTGGTGGAGTCGGCCTTGTCGAGCTGCTCGAGGACGTGGTTGCGCAGGCCGATGGCCTCCTCGATGCCCTTCATGCCGATGCCCTGCTCGGCGAGGCCGGGGATCGGGAAGGTGCGGGAGACCGCGCCGAGCGCGATCACCAGGTAGTCGAAGGGAAGCTCGTACGCCTCGCCGACCAGCGGGGCGATCGTGGCGACCTTGCGGTCCTGGTCGATGGTGGTGACCCGACCGGTGAGGACCTCCGCCTTGGGCAGCACGCGCCGCAGCGGGACGACGACGTGGCGAGGGGAGATGCTGCCGGCGGCGGCTTCGGGGAGGAAGGGCTGGTAGGTCATGTACGACCGCGGGTCGACGACGGTGACGGTCGCCTCGCCGTAACGCATCTTCTTCAGGATGCGCCGAGCTGCGTACAGGCCTACGTACCCACCGCCTACTACGAGGATCCTGGGACGCTCCGTGGTGCTCATGCCATCGAGTATCCACCCGCCCGAGGGGGGTGGTTCGTGCGCCCCTTCACAAGCTCGGAGAGCACCTGTGTTACACTCCCCGCCCCGCGTGACTTAGATCATGTCCAAGTACGGGAACCGTGACGCTCGCCGCACGTTGTCAATGCCGCGTGAGCTGCCTCTCTGGACCTCACGGCCGGGTGTGAGCCCTCCGGGCACACCCCCTTCGCCACGCGATCCGCAGGCCCCTGCCGACCATGTTCAACGGGCCCGGAACCCCCCGGAAGGGCCAATGGGCCCCATTCGAGGGACCCGTACGACCAAAATCCTTGTGAAGAACTTCACGAACTTCGTCGGCGAGACGCCACAGAGGGGCCCGCGAAGGGCCCCTCAAGGGCGCTCATACGCTATCCGCACTGCTCAACCGATGGCTACCAGCGAGTAACAAAAGAGAGCTACGCCACCGCCCACGCGATCCCGTCGAGGATGTCGTGCTCCGACACCACGACCTCCTCCGCGCCCGTCCGTTCCATGATCGACAGCAGGACGAGGGCACCGGCACCGATGACGTCCACGCGGCCCGGATGCAGGGCGGGGATCCTGGCGCGCTCGGCGTGGGTGGAGCGGAGCAGGCGCTCGGTGATCTCGCGGACGCGGGCCCGGGAGACGCGTGAGTGGTGGATGGCCGCCGAGTCGTACTCGGGCAGGTCCTGGGCGATGGCGGAGACGGTGGTGACGGACCCGGCCAGGCCCACCAGGGTGCGCGCCTCGCGCAGCGGGACGGACTGCTCCGCCAGGTCGAGGGCGGCCTCGATGTCGGCCCGCATGGCGGCGATCTGCCGCTCGGTGGGCGGGTCGGCGACCTTCCCCTCGTGCACCAGGTGCCGCTCGGTCATCCGCACGCAGCCGACGTCGACGGAGCGGGCGGCGTGCACATGATCGTCGCCGATCACGAACTCGGTCGAGCCGCCGCCGATGTCGACCACCAGGAACGGCTTGGGCAGGTGGTCGTGGCCCGCCAGCTCCTTGGTGGCGCCGGTGAAGGAGAACTCGGCCTCCTGGTCGCCGGAGATGACCTCGGGCTCCACGCCGAGGATGTCCACCACGCCGCGCACGAAGTCCTCGCGGTTCTCGGCGTCGCGGGAGGCGGAGGTGGCGACGAAGCGCAGGTGCTCGGACGCCCCGTGCTTCTTGATGATCTCCGCGTACTCGCGGCAGGCGGCGAAAGTGCGCTCCAGGGCCTCGGGGGCGAGCCGGCCGGTGCGGTCGACGCCCTGGCCGAGCCGCACGATCGTCATGCGACGGTCCAGGTCGGTCAGTTCACCGGTGGCGGGGTCCGCGTCGGCCACCAGCAGCCGGATGGAGTTCGTACCGCAGTCGACGGCGGCGACCCGGGTCACTTGGCCTCCTCCCCCGTCGTGGGCGTCACACAGGGGCCCTTGCGCCACCACTCGGGCAGCATCGCCAGCGCCTCGTCACCGAGCGGGTTGACGCCGGGGCCCGCGGCCAGCGAGTGGGCGACCAGGACGTGCAGGCACTTCACCCGGTCCGGCATGCCGCCGGCGCTGGGGAAGTTCTTCAGCTCCTCGATCTCGTCGCGCCGCCGGATGTAGTCCTCGTGCGCGGCCCGGTAGGCGGCGGCGAGCTCGGGGTCGGCGGCCAGCCGCTCGGTCATCTCCTTCATCACGCCGTTCGCCTCGAGGGTGCCGATCGCGGAGTTCGCCCGCGGGCACGTCAGGTAGTACAGCGTCGGGAAGGGCGTGCCGTCGGGCAGCCGCGGGGCGGTCTCCACGACGTCCGGCTGTCCGCAGGGGCAGCGGTGCGCGATGGCGCGCAGTCCGCGCGGGGGCCGGCCGAGCTGCTGCTTGAAGGCCTCGACGTCCGCGTCGGTGGGCTCGGTGCGCGGGGTCGTGGGCGGGGGGTTCTCCATACCTGTCTTTCTATACGTTCACTGGGCGGCGGCGTCGGCCTTGTCGATGCCGTCCCAGAGGTTCGCGTACCAGGGGCGGTCGGCCGTCCGGCGGTCGGTGCGGGACTTCCTGGCCGCGCCCGGGTCGATCACGATGTAGCCGGTCTCGCCCGGCATGACGTAGTGCAGCCTGCGGCGGATCTCCTGCTCGGCGAAGGCGTCGTCCTGCCAGCGCGCCTTGAGGTCGCGCAGCCGTTCGACGCGCTCGCGCGCCTCCTTCTGCTGCTGCCGCAGGTCGGCGATCTCGGCGCGCTGGGAGACGTACTGGCGCATGGGGTAGGCGAGGGCCACGATCAGCGAGCAGACCACCAGGGCGAGCAGCGCGGCCCGGCCGGTCAGCCGGGAGCGGCGGGCCTGGCGCCGGGTCTGGGAGCGGTAGACCCGGGCCGCGGTCTGCTCACCGATCAGCCGGATCCTGGTCGCGGTGGAGAAACGGTCCCGGTCCTTCACGGCCATCTGCCTGGCGCCTCCCGTCCACGCGCGTACGTCCCCGCACACGGTACGGGACCGGGTACGGGGACGTACGTACGACGCTGCCCTCGCGCGGGGCCGAAAGGCCCCGTGTGGCGTCAGCCCTTGAAGCGCGGGAAGGCGGAGCGGCCGGCGTAGACCGCGGCGTCGTCGAGGATCTCCTCGATGCGCAGCAGCTGGTTGTACTTGGCGACGCGCTCGGAGCGGGCCGGGGCGCCGGTCTTGATCTGGCCGCAGTTGGTGGCGACGGCGAGGTCGGCGATGGTGACGTCCTCGGTCTCGCCGGAGCGGTGGGACATCATGCACTTGTAGCCGTTGCGCTGGGCCAGCTCGACCGCGTCCAGGGTCTCGGTGAGCGAGCCGATCTGGTTGACCTTCACCAGCAGGGCGTTGGCGGCGCCCTCCTCGATGCCGCGGGCCAGGCGCTCGGGGTTGGTGACGAACAGGTCGTCACCGACGAGCTGGACCTTGTCACCGAGCTTGGCGGTGATGGTCTTCCAGCCCTCCCAGTCGTCCTCGAACAGCGGGTCCTCGATGGAGACCAGCGGGTAGGCCTCGACCAGCTCGGCGTAGTACTCCGTCATCTCGGCGGCGGAGCGCTCCTTGCCCTCGAAGACGTAGGAGCCGTCCTTGTAGAACTCGGACGCGGCCACGTCCAGGGCGAGCGCGACCTGCTCGCCGGGGGTGTAGCCGGCCTCCTTGATGGCCTCGAGGATGAGGTCGAGGGCCTCGCGGTTGGAGCCGAGGTTCGGGGCGAAGCCGCCCTCGTCGCCGAGGCCGGTGGACAGCCCCTTGCTCTTCAGGACCTTCTTCAGGGTGTGGTAGACCTCGGCACCCCAGCGCAGCGCCTCGGAGAAGGACTCCGCGCCGATCGGGGCGATCATGAACTCCTGGATGTCCACGTTGGAGTCGGCGTGCGAGCCGCCGTTCAGGATGTTCATCATCGGCACCGGCAGCAGGTGCGCGTTGGGGCCGCCCAGGTAGCGGAAGAGCGGCAGGTCGCTGGCCTCGGAGGCGGCGTGGGCGACGGCGAGGGAGACGCCGAGGATGGCGTTGGCGCCGAGGGAGCCCTTGTTGTCGGTGGCGTCCAGGTCGAACATGGCCTGGTCGATCAGGCGCTGCTCGGTGGCGTCGTAGCCGACCAGCTCGGGGCCGATCTGCTCGATGACCGCGAGAACGGCCTTCTCCACGCCCTTGCCGAGGTAGCGGTTCGAGTCGCCGTCGCGAAGCTCGATGGCCTCGAAGGCGCCCGTGGAGGCGCCGGACGGGACGGCGGCACGGCCGGTGCTGCCGTCGTCGAGGCCGACCTCGACCTCGACCGTGGGATTGCCTCGGGAGTCCAGGATTTCCCGGGCTACGACGACGTCGATGGACGGCACGAGCATCTCCTTCTTGGATGTGACGCGAGTGTGCAGGGCCGTGGTGGCGCTGCGAGACCGAGCCTAACCGGCTCCGGGCGATCGGCCATCCGGTCGCCCATCCCGTGGGACGGAACCGAGCATAGATTGTTTCCGTGCGGAACAAACAGGTTTCCGTCCGCTTCCGTGGATTCCACAGGTTCCACGGGTTCCACGGGTTCCATGGGTTCCATGGGTTCCACGGGTTCCTCGGATCCCACGGATCCCACGGTCCCCCCGGAAGCCTCCACGGCCGCGGTTCCATGCAGAAGCCCGCCCCGGTGCGTACGGGGGAACACGCACCGGAGCGGGCGGACAGCGGGGCCGCTGCTTACTTCAGGTGCAGCTGCTGGCCCGGGAAGATGAGGTCGGCGTCCTCGATGATGTCGTCGTTCAGCTCGAAGAGCTTCTCCCAGCCGCCCTTGACGCCGTGCTCGGCGGCGATGGAGCTGAGGGTGTCGCCCTTGACGACCTTGTACTCGCCGTCGCCCTTCTCGACCTTGTCGCCGGCCGGGGTGGTGACGGTCTTCTCGGCCTTCGGCGCCGGGCGCTCGGCGGAGCGGGAGGCCTTCTGCTCGGTGCGCTCGGCGGGGGCCTCGGCCTTGGGGGCCTCGGCGGCGGCACCGCTGTACGGGGTGCTGGACAGGTTCTTGCCGCACACCGGCCAGGCACCCTTGCCCTGGCCCGCGAGCACCTTCTCGGCGATCTCGATCTGCTGCGCCTTGGTGGCCTTGTCGGCGGTGGCGGCGTACTTGGTGCCGCCGTAGGCGGCCCAGGTGGAGGCTGAGAACTGCAGACCGCCGTAGTAGCCGTTGCCGGTGTTGATGGACCAGTTGCCGCCGGACTCGCACTGGGCGACGGCGTCCCACTCGGAGGCGGTGGCGGCGGAGGCCGAGCCGGCCGCCATCAGCGGGGCGGCGACGGCGGCGCCGGTGACACCGGCGATGGCGATGGCGCGGGTGGCCTTGTTCGGACGACGGTGCTTGCCCTTGCCGGAAAACAGCATGGATGGATCCCCTCACCGACGCCTGCGAGGTGAGCTGTCGGGTTCGGGCCGGTTGAGTTGCCCGGCCACGTCCCTCTCGGGACGCGGCTTCACCCCAAGCCGCGCTCCGGTGCCAGGCACCGGAAACGGCACTTACCTTGGGTCCCCCGCTCCTGCCTACGGCGCATGACGCGACGACTGTTCCCGGGTGCCGCTGGCAGGATTCGGCGTGGCGGCAGCCGGGGCCCGCGATGGCGAGCGGTCACGACCGTAGACACCGGTTCGACCGATTTTCAAAGACGATCAGGGCTTCTGAGACCTATCTCTCACCGCGTTTATATCGGACATTCAGCTCGAATCATGACGCCAACTGCCGTCCGGTCCACGGCTTTTCGCCCCTCACTCCCCTCTCGCGCCTTCTGCGACCTCAAGCGTCTGACCGGGCAGGATGAGGTCCGGGTCGTCACCGACGACCCGCTGGTTCCGCTCGTACAGCGCACGCCAACCGCCGTCCACCTCGAGGGAGTCGGCGATGGACCACAGGCTGTCCCCGCGGCGGACGGTGTAGGAGCCGCCGGAGGCGTCGTCCGAGGGGCGTGCGGCATGCCGGCCGGACGGCCCGGAGGCGAGGCCCTCCTCCTTCTCCTCGGCGCTGGGGCCACGATGCCGGCCGGTCCCGGAGGAGCCGCCGGTGTCGGTCAGCGCGGAAGAGCCCGTACCCTGGCCGGACTTGTCCGACTCGTCACCGTTTCCGGCCGTTTCGGAGGCCGAGGGCTCAGGGTCGGCGTCGGCGGACGTGCCGGACTCGGGTGACTCGCTCGCATCGGCCGGGTCCGAGGAGCCTCCCGAGCCGCTGCCGTACTCCCCGCCCTCCGCGACGGAGGGGGACGGAGACGAGGAGGCCGACGGATCGGCGGATCGCGACGTTCCGGACTCATCGGAGGTTTCGGAGGATCCGGAGCTTTCCGGCGCGTCCGTGGAGGACGGCGACGGCGAGCCCGTGCCCGCGCCGGTCTCCTCGGCCCCGGAGCCCTGCTCGAGACCCGAGAGCAGCCCGCAGGCACGCCAGGCGCCGACACCCCGGTCGGCGAGTATGCGCTCCGCGACCTCGATCTGCTGGTTCCGGCTGGCCTGGTCGGCGCTGGGCGCGTACTCGAGACCGCCGTAGTTCTCCCAGTCGTCCTGGGTCAGCTGGAGGCCGCCGTAGTAGCCGTTGCCCGTGTTCTGGCTCCAGGAGCCGCCCGACTCGCACTCCGCGACCCGGTCCCAGGTCTCCCCGTCGGCCGCGCTGGCGCCGCTCGCTCCCAGAAGCGGAATGGCGATGGCGGATCCGGTCACTCCGGCCGCGACAAGGAGAGCCGGAGCCTGGCGGGGGCGACGGTGGCGACCGTTCCCGGAGAGCATGCGGAAACCTTTCAGACGACAGCAGTGGCCGGCGCGGCGAACCGGAATTGGACGTCGCGTTGACAGGTGAACGTATCGGCAGACGATCAGCAGTCACAAGTTCATGCCGCGCAGATCACGTGAAGATCACATAGTTGAATGTGTGTCACGTTTGCGCCGGCCGGAAGAGGTGCCCGCAGCGCCGGCCTTCAGGGCCCCCGCAGCGCGGTCCGTTTCCGGACGTCAGCTCCGCAAAGGCGTGAATTCCACGGGCAGGGTGCGCAGTCCGCGCATGATGAGCCCGCCGCGCCAGCGCAGTTCGTCCGGTTCGACCGCAAGGCGCAGATCCGGCAGCCGGGTCAGCAGGGTGCCGATCGCGGTCTGCCCCTCGAGCCGGGCCAGCGGCGCGCCCAGGCAGTAGTGGATGCCGTGTCCGTAGCCCAGGTGCTGGTTGTCGCGCCGGGCGAGGTCGAGCACGTCCGGGGCGGCGAACCGCTCCGGGTCACGGTCCGCCGCGGCGAGCACGACCAGCACGGGGTCCCCGGCCTCGATGCGCTGTCCGCCGATGACCACCGGCTCGGTGGCGAACCGCCAGGTGGCGATCTCCACCGGGCCGTCGTAGCGCAGCAGTTCCTCCACCCCGGTGATCAGCAGCTCACGCTCCCCCGCTTCCAGGGACCGCTGCAGCCGGGCCCGCTGACCGGGGTGGGTGAGCAGGGCGTAGGTGCCGTTGCCGATGAGGTTGACGGTGGTCTCGAAACCGGCGAACAGCAGGATGAACGCCATCGCGGCGGCCTCGTTCTCGGTGAGGTGCTCGCCGTGGTCGGAGGCCCGGATGAGACCGGAGATGAGGTCCTCACCCGGTGCCGGCTGCGCGGGCAGGGCCGCGCGCTTGCGGTGGATGAGGTCGGCGAGATAGCCGCGCATCTTCTTCACCGAGCGGGCCACTCCGCCGCGCGGGCCGCCCTGGTGACGGATCATCATGCCCGCCCAGTCCCGGAAGTCGTCCTGGTCCTCGCGGGGCACGCCGAGCATGTCGCAGATGGCGTAGATGGGCAGCGGGAAGGCGAACTCGTGGATGAGGTCGGCCGACCCCCGTGCGGCGAACCGGTCGATCAGGCTGTCGGTCAGCTCCTGCACCCTGGGCGCGAACTCGGCGACCCGGCGCGGCGTGAACGCCTTGCTGACCAGCCGGCGCAGCCGGGTGTGGTCCGGCGGGTCGATGTTCAGCAGATGCGTCATCAGCTCCGCCTTGCGCTCGCCCGGGATGCCCGTCTTGCCCTTGGCGTGCTCCGGCTCGTCGTGATGCGCCGGGTTCTTGGAGAGCCGGTTGTCGGCGAGGGTCTGCTTGGCGTCGGCGTAGCGGGTGACCAGCCAGGCCTCGACCCCGCTGGGCAGGCGGGTCCTGTGCACGGGGGCGTGCTCGCGCAGCCAGGCGTAGGCCGGGTACGGATCGGTGGCGAACTCCCAGGTGAAGAGCTCGGGCGCGGGCGGCGGCTGCGGCGTGTCGTGCTGATCGGTCGGCTGCTGGTCGGTCACCTTCCGACCGTATATCGGGGCCTGGGGGCGTTTGACCGCGGGCGGGCGGCGGAGGGCCGCAGCCGGAACCGCCCCGTGCCGGCTTCAGTCACGGGTCAGCTCCTTCAGCTGGTCCTGGATGTCGTTCGCGAAGGAACTCTGCATGTCGGCGTACCAGGCGGTCGAATACCAGTGGCCCTTCACGTACGAGGGGCGCCCGGTCGCGACGAGGCGGCAGGGGATGTCCCCCTTCTCCAGGTCGGCGAGGAACACGTCCGCCCTCGCCATCGCCTTCTCGTACCCGGACGGTGCCGCGGGGTCCTGGTAGGCCGTCACGCGGTAGAGGAGGACGTAGCGCATGTGCAGCCCGATGTCGAGAACCGCCCTGAGCCGCCTGGCGGGATCCTTCTCGGCGTCCTTGTACGGCTGGCGGGCGTAGTCGGCGCCGGCCTTGAAGCGGTCGGTGCCCAGCGGTCCCTGCGCCCCGGTGATCCACAGGCCGCGGATGAGCCGGCCGGGCGCCAGGGCGAACCTGCCCAGCCCCGGGCCGGGGCGGTCGGCGATGCGCTCCGGAGTGCCCGCCTCACCGCTCGGGGCCGCGTCCACGTTGCCGTACCGGCCGCCGGGCTTGCCGGACGTGACGACGTCGGTGGACTTGTAGGGGAGGAACAGCGGCCTCGGGTTCACCGGCCTGTCGCACCGTCCCTCGCCGGGGGTGCCCTCGGGCAGGTGCGACGCGGCGGCCGCGAGCGCGGCGCGCCGTTCCTCGTAGCGCGGCCGGTACTCCTCGAGGATCTGCCTCAGGGCCCTCTCCGTCCGCGCCTCCTTGTCGTCCGCGCTCTCCTCGCTGCCGTCACAGCCGGACAGCAGCGTGGCGACCAGGACCGCCGCCACGCCCAGGGCGGCCCCCCTCCGCATCCCCAGGCGCATCCGATTCCTTCCCCTCGACGCGGTTGCCCTGGGCAAGGGTGCCCGAGACGGGCCGGCCGCATCCAGAGGCGGGGCACACTCGGCCCCGCCACCGTCCCGTACCACCGGGCGGTGCCGCCCCGGGCGGGCCCGGTGCGACTAGCTCCCCGGGGCCGACTCGGCCGCGAGCACCGCGTCGCGGTAGGCACGGGCCGCCGCGCGCAGGGCCGCCTCCGGGTCGATGCCCTCCTCCTCGGCGCGTATCGCCAGCGTCAGGAGCTCGTAGCCGATGCCGTCGGTGCGGGGCGGGGGCACGTCCAGGCCGGCCGTGCGGACCCGTGAGGCCAGCTTGGCGGCCAGGGCCAGGGCGGGCTGGCCGAGGGGGATGCCCTCGGTGACGGAGGTGCGGCGCTTCTCGACGGCCTTGGTGCGCAGCCAGTGCTCCTTGACCTCCTCCGGGGTGGCCGCCGTCGCGTCGCCGAAGACGTGGGGGTGGCGGTGGATGAGCTTGTCCACGATGCCGGCGGCCACGTCGTCGACGGAGAAGGGCTGCTCGGGGTGCTCCTCGGCGATCCGGGCGTGGAAGACGACCTGGAGCAGGACGTCGCCGAGCTCCTCGCGCAGCTCGTCCCGGTCGCCCTCCTCGATCGCCTCGACCAGCTCGTACGCCTCCTCGATGCCGTACTTCGCCAGGCCCTTGTGGGTCTGCAGGGAAGACCAGGGGCACTCGGCGCGGATGCGGTCCATCACCTGCACCAGGTCGAGGAGACGGGCGCCGGGCAGGTCGTAGGAGGCGGGCAGCAGCTCCAGCTCGGGCATCCGGACGCGTCCGCCGCCGGCGAGGCGGGCCAGTCCGTCGGTGAGCGCGGGCTCGCCCTCCCCCCTGGCGACGACCACCACCGTGCGCCCGCCCGCGCAGGCATCGACCACTTCCTCGGCGGTCGGGGCGGCCTCCTCCACGGCTATCCCCGCCTCCCGCAGATGGGGCAGCTGGGGATGGGCACCGTCGGCGCACAGCACCCGGTCGGCCGCGTGCAGCGCCTGCCAGGCCGGCCAGGACAGCAGGCCGGGCGCGACCCGGTGGCTGGTGGTGAGCAGGACGACACGGCCTGGAGCGGCCTCGGCGGGGGTGTCGGAGCTGATGGCGTTCACGCTCCGAAACTAACCCACGCCGCCGACAGCCCCCGAGTTGTCCACAGGCCGCCTTCCGCCGGCCCGCGGCCTGCGGCTCGGCAGGCTCACGGCCCGTGTCAGGTGGGCTGCTGGGTGTCCGCCGACGTCACGTCCCGCAGCCAGGGGGTTCTGGCGTCCACCCGGCTGCTCTTGTTGACGTCCCAGGTGCCGTAGCGCGGGTTGATGTCCACGCCGAGTTCCTTGCCGGCCTCGGAGAGGGCCTTCCAGAACTCGGGGCGGCTGGTGTCCGTGCCGAGCTTCTCGGCGAGCTTCTGGGCCTTCAGCTGCAGGCGGAGGTTCTCCTCCAGGCGCTGCGGCGGGATGCCGTACTGCTGCAGCCAGGCCCGCTCCAGGGCCTCGGCGCCACCCGCCTGGTCCTCCATGTCGGCGCGCATCCGCTGCACCTCGCGGGGCGTCACACTGACCCCGGCCTCGCGCGCGGCGTGGTCCAGGACGCGGTCCAGGACCATGCTGTGCAGGGTGTCGCGGGTGAGGCTGCCGGTGCGGGCGATGGCCTGCTCGTACTGGGCCTCGTCGGGGACGGCCTCGCGCTGCGCCGCGCGGACCTCCTTCACCCGGTTCTCCAGCTGCGACACGGTGATCCGTTCGTCGCCGACGACGGCTGCCGCGCCCGGGTGCGCATCGTTTCCGCAGGCGGTGAGCAGGGGGCCCGCTGCGGCGATCGCGGCGGTGAGCAGGAGCGCGGTGCGACGGCGGCGGTGCAAGGAAACCTCCTGAGGGAGCTTGTGCGGCGGTGCACAAAGTCTTGCGGTGATCGATGGTAGGCACGGGGCAAGCTCTGGCCAACCCATTCGACCAACGATTCACCACGACTTCGGGCACCGGCACCCCGCACGCCGGCGCCCCGGCCCGGCCGAGCCCGCCCCGGCGGCGTCCGCCGGACCTCGGCCGCGCACCCGCTCCGGCACCGCGGCGTCCGCCGGATCTCAGCCGCGCACCTGCCCCAGCCACTGCAGCGTCCGCCGGATCTCCACGGCGAGCGGATGCCCGGGCCCCTGGCCGCGCTCCACGTCGTGCAGCAGCCGGACGAGGGTGTCGTGGGCGGCGGCCCGGTCGCCGAGGGCGAGCAGCAGATGCCCGATGCGGCGGCGCACCTCGTGGGCGAGCCGCGGGTCGTCGGCGGCCACGTACTGGTTCTCGTAGTACGGCAGCAGCGCCCGGTACTCGGCGAGCGCCCCGGCGGGGTCGCCGAGCTGCTCCAGGCACTGGGCGGCCTCGTAGCGATAGCGCAGCGACTGCGGGTCGGCCTGCCCGGCCTCGGCGGCGCGCTCGGCGGCGAGCCGGCGCAGTTCCGGCAGCGCCCGGCGGTACTGGCCGTCGTCGAGCAAGGTGGCCGCGTACTGCTTGCGCAGGGTGCGCACCACCGGGGAGTTCTCGCCGTGCTGCTCGGCGGCGACGGGCAGGATCGAGCCGAGGATGTCGACGGCCTGGGTGATCCGGCCCTCGCCGAGGAGCCGCTTGACCTCGTCGACGGCGGCGGCCACATCGGCCTTCTCCGCGGCCGGGGAGGCGGGCGCGGCCGGGGCGGGCCGGGGTGCGGGGGTGCGGGACCGGTCCGGCCAGGGGGCGAGCGGCCGCAGGAAGGGGCGGGTGGGGTCGAGCGGTGCCCCGGTGGGCGTACCGCGGGCGGGCAGCAGCGGCTCCAGGTGCTCGTAGACCTCCTGCGCGGAGGCCGGGCGGTGCTGCGGGTCCTTGGCGAGCAGCCGCAGCACGAGGGACTCCAGCGCCTCGGGCACCTCCGGGCGGAGGGTGCGCACCGGGGGCGGCGGTTCGTACAGGTGCCGGTGCAGCACGCCGAGCGCGGTGGAGCCGGAGAAGGGGACGTCGCCGCTGAGCAGTTCGTGCAGCAGCACCCCGAGCGCGTACAGGTCGGTGTAGGGGCCGACCGCGCCGCCCATCGCCTGCTCGGGCGCCATGTAGCTGGGCGAGCCTATGGGGGTGCCGGTGTGGGTGAGGCGGGTGGTGTCCGCGTCCATGACGGAGGCGACGCCGAGGTCGAGCACGGTGACGGTGCCGTCCTGCCGGACCATCACATTGCGCGGCTTGAGGTCGCGGTGGACGATCGGCACCGCGTGCACGGCGCTCAGCACCGCGCACAGCTGGGCGGCCACCGCGACCGCCCACGGCCACGGGTAGGGCGCGTGCTCGGCGAGGTGGTCGCCGAGGTCGGCGCCGTCGACGTACTGCATGACGAGGAACAGCTCCTCGCCCTCGCTGCCCGCGTCGTGCACGGTGACCAGGCCGGGGTGGTCCACCTGGGCGGTGACACGGCACTCGCGCACGAAGCGGCGCCGCAGTTCGTCCGCCTCCTCCCCGGCCACCTTGTCGGGCCGCAGCAGCTTCACCGCCACCCGCCGGTCGAGCCGCTGGTCGTACGCCGTCCAGACCTGGCCCATGCCGCCCTGGCCGAGGAGCGTGGACAGCTCGTAGCGGCCCGCGACGACCCGTCCCGTCGTCGTCACGCTCACCTTCCGTTCCCGGGCCCGGCCGGGCGGCCGCCCTGGCCGTCCTGGCGGCGCAGGTAGTCACTGAGTTCGTCGAGCTCGGCGCGCACCTGGTCGATGCGGGCCGGCGCGGGGCGCGGCGGCGGCGCCGGGGTGGGCGGCGTCTGCGGCACCGGGGTGTGGGGCCCGGGGGTGTGCGGCACGTGGGGTGCCTGCGGCACCGGCGTGTGCGGCGGCTGCGGTACGGGCGTGGCGGCGTACGGCGAGGCGGGCTGCGGGTAGCCGTAGGGCGCGGGGGCGCCGGGGGTCTGCACGGTGGTGGCGTGCGGCGACGGCGGCACCGCGGCGCCGGGGCGGTGCGGCTGGTGCCAGCGGATGTCCGTGATCAGGAAGTACGTGCTGGACGCGGCGCCGGTGAGGATGAGCAGGCCGAGCGCGATGTCGCCGCGGACGTCCGACTCCGGCACCGAGCCGACCACCGTCAGCAGCACGATCGACAGGACCATGCCGGACCAGGCCAGCACCCAGTCCACCGTGCGCGCCCGCAGGATGGCGATCCGGAACAGCGGCACGGCGGCCAGCAGTCCGCAGGACAGGATGCCGGCGGCGGCGAACAGCACACGCAGGGTGATGATCGTTGCCGCGCTGCGGGTGGGCGGCGCCGCGCCGTGGCCGTACATGACTGCTCCTGGACCGTGAGGCCGATGGGGATGTGGTGCGAGCGTCAGAGCTCCTCGGGAAGTCTGAGCGTATAGGCCGACAGGGACAACCGGTCCCCGGTTGTACCGAACCGTTGTCGACACGATCACATCCGCGCCCCGCGGGTGCCGGGGCGGGCAGTCCTCAGCCGGGCGGGATCGTGCCGTCGGTGAGGCCGTCGTACATGCCGCGCACCAGCTGTTCGCCGAGGCGCCCGGCCTGGCGCAGCGCCCGTTCGAACTCGTCCAGGGCGCGGAAGCGGGCGCCGTAGCGGCGCTGTTCCTCCAGCGGCAGCCGGGGCAGCTGGAGCCGGCGCACGTCGAGCCGGGTGGCAGTGGACGCATAGCTGCTGGCCTGGCGGTTGTTGGCGGTGCCGCGCAGGAACCCGGCGAGGAACCAGGGGTCGAGCGCGTCGGGGTCCGGGCGCAGCAGCACCAGGTTGCGGCCGAGCGCGGCCCCCGCGGTGGCCTCGTCGACGACGCGGGCCACGGAGCCTCCGCCGAGCACGGGGACGACGACGTCGCCGGGTTCGGTGAGCACCGCCTCCTCGTCGCTCTCCGGGAGCGTCCCGGACGGGCCGGTGCCGTGGAGGACGTCGTGGTCGGTGAGGACCGGCACGCGCTCGCGGCCGCCGCTGCCGCCGGTGCGCATCACCAGGGCACCTCCGCGCGCCAGTTCACCGACGGTGGTGAGCGGGCGGCGCGGTGCCCCGGCGGCGGGGGCGGGTGCCACGGGCGGCGGGGTCAGCCGGGCGGTGAGCCGGAGGGTCTCGTCGAGGCGTTCGCGCACCTCGGCGAGGCGGGCGGGGCCGTCGGCGGCGGCCGGGGGCGGCAGATGACGGGCCGGGGCGAGATCGACGTCGTCGTCGAGCAGTTCGATGACGGGTACGGAGCGGGCCAGGCCGGGCCGTTCGTCGAGCCGCCCGGACCGCTCGAAGGTGCGCCAGGCGTCGAGCAGCGTCTCGCGCACGCCCTGCCAGTCGGGGCCGCCGCGGCCCTCCCCGGCGAACCGGCCCGCGTCGGCGAGCAGCAGCTCCGGCTGTGCGGGCACCTGCCCGGGGCGGCGCAGCAGCCACAGGTGCAGCGGCAGGTTGTAGGGCGGTGCCGCGCCCAGCGGCAGCGCGAGCACGGCCCTGAGCGCGCCCCGGCGCAGCAGGTCGGCGCGGATCCGGCGGCCGGAGCGGCGGGAGGCGACGGCGGGCGGCATCAGCAGCACGGCGGTGCCACCGTCCTTCAGCCGGGCCAGGGCGTGCTGCACCCAGGCCAGCTCGGACTCGGTGCGGGCGGGGAATCCGTACTCCCAGCGCGGGTCGTAGGCGAGTTCGTCGTGGCCCCAGTTGCGTTCGTTGAACGGGGGGTGGCACAGCACGGCGTCGGCGCGCAGCTCCGGGTGAGCGTCGGCACGCAGGGTGTCGCCGGCGGCGGCGTGCACGGGTGCCCGGGTGTGCAGGGCGAGGCGCAGGGCGGTGAGCGCGGCGAGTTCGGGGGCGGCGTCCTGGGCGTAGAGCTCCTGGCCGGGGCGGGGTGTGACGGCGCGCAGCAGGACGCCGGTGCCGCAGGCGGGGTCGAGGACGGTGCGGGCGGGTCCGGCCAGTTCCGCCATGAGCGCGGCGAGGTCGGCGGGGGTCGGCGTGTACTGGCGCGGGTTGGCGTCGACGTGCCGGCCGAGGAGGAACTCGAAGGTCTGCCGGGCGCCGAGCTCGGCGGCGAGTTCGGCGACGCCGCGCAACAGCGGTACGGAGGGCCGCAGTCGGGCGGCGGTGAGGTCCCGCGGGGCCGCGGGCCTGGTGAGTTCGCGGTCCAGGGCCCGGGGCAGGGCATCGGCGAGCTGCTCGTCGGAGCCGGTGGACAACGTCAGCCAGACGGTGGGCCGTTCGTGGATCAGCAGCAGCACGCAGCCGGCGTGCAGCAGGGCGGTCACCGGCTCCTCGGGGTGGCCGGTGACCTGTTGCCAGACGCGTTCCCGCAGGGGCACCTCGGCGAGCTTGCCGTGGCGGCGCAGCCAGTCCTCGACCTCGGCGAGGGCGAACGAGGGGCTGGTCTCGGTGCCGCCGACGGGCTGGGGGAAATCGGCGTGCCGGCGGCGCCAGTTGCTGACGGCGGCCCGGCCGACCCCGGCCAGCCGGGCGATCTCGGCGGCCGTGACCTCCGTGGCGCCGTCCTGGGCGTCTCCTGCCTGCCGCGTCCGCTGCACCCGCCGACTCCCCTCGCCCCACGTGATCACGTTCGTGTGAGGCCGAGCATACCGGCGTATACGTCGAACGACGGTTCACGTCGTGTACGGATGAGATTCCGTGAATCGTGTTGACTCGGTTCACAGCTCATGCTCTGATTGACCGCGTGAACGAGCGGTCGCCGGGGAGCGGCGGCCGCACCGTTGGGGAGGGACACAGTCATGGGCATGAAGACCAAGGTCGCGCTGGGCGCCGTCGTGGGGCTCGTCGTCATCGGCGCCGTCTCCGCGAACTCCGGTGACACCGGGCAGGGTCCGTCGGGCAAGGGCTCCTCCGCGTCCGCCGAGCGGCAGTCGGGCGACAACAGGACGGCCGACGGCAAGGGCACCCAGGACGCCAAGGGCGGCGACTCCGCCGGCAAGGGCGCCGGGACGCTCTCCCAGGCCGAGCAGTTCAAGGCCTTCGTGGAGAAGAACGGCTCGCCCCAGGAGAAGAAGGCCGTCGCGCACGTGACCAAGGTCCAGGGCGCCGAGGAGCAGAACGACATCCTGGACGCCGCCGACGTCTACACCGACTTCACCGGCGGCCTCATGGGCGAGGGCGCGGGCCCCGCCAAGCTGATCGCCTCGGCCTTCGCCGACTGGAAGCAGAGCAAGAACGGCCTGGTCACCGTCTACGACGCCAACGGCGAGCTGCTCGGCAACGGCGAGTTCTGACCGCCCCTCACCATCCCCTGCAACCAGATCCCCGTAAGGAAGACCGCCATGCGTCGCACCGCGCTCGCCACCCTCTGTCTCGTCGCCGTGACCGGGGCCGGGCTCACCGGCTGCCTGCCCGGCGAGGACAAGGCGCCGAAGGCCTCCGAGCAGTCGGAGGGGGTGAAGGACGGGAAGAACGCCGGGAAGGAGCCGTTCGCCGGGCTGAGCGGCGGCGAGATCGCCGACCGTGCCGTGGCCGCCACGACCGGCGCCTCCTCGCTGCGAATGCGCGGCGACGTGCCCGACGAGGGGTCCGGCGCCATGGCCTTCGACATGGCGCTGGACCGCAAGGGCCGGTGCGCCGGCACCCTGACCATGAAGGGCGGCGGCGAGGCCGAGCTGATGAAGACCGGCGACACCCTCTACATCAAGTACGACGGGGCGTTCCTGCGGGCCCAGAGCGAGGGCGAGCCGAAGGCCGACGTCGACGCGGCCGTGGACATGCTGGCGGGCAAGTGGACCAGGATGTCCGCCACCGGCGCGGACGCCGAGGAGATCGCGGCCTTCTGCGACCTGGACGAGGTGCTCGGCGACGTGGAGGAGGGCGGCTCCACCGCCGACCGGGGCCGGACCACGACCGTCGACGGCACCCCGGCGCTGACGCTGACCGAGCGCGACGGCAAGGACCGCTACACCATCTACGTCGCCACCGAGGGCAAGCCGTACCTGCTGCGGATCGACAGCACCGCGGACGGCGACACGCCCATCCACTTCTCGGACTACGAGAAGCCGGTCCCGGTCAGGAAGCCCGAGGGCGAGATCGTGGATCTCGACGCCCTGGGCTGACGAACCGTCACAGGCGGCGACCCGTCACGGCCGGCGGTCACGGCCGCCGGCCGTCACAGCGGGTGCCGCATCCACACATTGGGCTCGACGTACACGGCGTGGTCGCCCCGCACGTCGCACTGCACCGGCACCAGCGCCCCGGGCACCTCGACGGGGCCGTCGGTGTCGAAGGGCAGCCCCGTCCAGTCCCGCCACTCGGCGAGAGACCCGGACACCGTCATGGACGCCGGCGCCACCCGGTCCACGGTGGCGCCGGCCCGTGCGTGCACCCGCATCCACGGGTCGTGCGGCAGCCCGTCGGGGCGCACCCGGGCCACGTACTCGTCCATGGGGGTGCGGGGTTCCAGGTGCTTGGCGCTGGGCCGCACCGGGGCGACCACCTCGTCGAAGCCGCGCGCCCTGGCGTTGTCCCGCATCGCGGTGAGCATCAGCGCGGACAGCCCGCGGCCCTGAGCGTGCGGGGCGACGGTGACGGCGATCGCGCTGACCGTGTCCGGCCGCGTCCCGGCGCGCAGATCGGCGAAGGCCCACACCGACACCCTGTCCCAGCCGCGTGCGGGCAGTTCCCCGCGGCCTTCGGTGTGCAGGGCGAACGGCACGCTGTAGGCGGTGGCGACGACCTCGCCCTGCTCGTCCTCCGCGAACAGCACGTACTCGGGCAGCTCGGCGGCGATCCGCAGGTAGTGCGCGGAGCCCACGAGGTCCTGGATGACGAAGACGGGCCAGCTGTCCGCCATGTCCCGCACCTGCTCCCACATGCCGGGCCGCTCCGCGAGACTCATGATCTTGAAGGCCATGCCGCCACCGTACGCATCCGCCGCTCCGCCGACCAAACGGGTTTTCGTCTCCCGAGGGGTCTACTGCCGCAGCAGGAGCCGGTCGGCGAGCCCGCTGCGCCGGTACAGCACCTGGCGTCCGTCGCGGGCGCGGGTGACCAGGCCCGTGGCGTGCAGCACGCGCAGGTGCTGGGAGACGGCGCTGGGCGTCACCCGCAGACGGCGGGCCAGCTCCACGGTCGGCAGCGGCTCCTGAAGGGGAGGCCGAGGAGCCGTACCCGGGGTGCGCCGATCAGGGACACCAGGGCCTCGTCGTCGGGGGGCGGCGGCTCGTCCCACAGGGTGGCCACTCCCCTGCTCGGGTAGACCAGGCTGGGCGGCTCGTCCGGGCTGACCGGAGGCGCCGGCTTGTGCGCGAAGACCGACGGCAAGAGCAGCAGTCCCCGGCCGGCGGCCGCCACCCGGTGCCTGCTGATCATCTGGCTGATGTGCAGCTCGCCGTCCCGCCAGCGCAGGTTGGGGTGCATGTCGGCGAAGAGCAGCCGGGCGCCGCCCAGGGCGAGCTGCCGCGCCCGGTAGGTCATGTCGGCCTCCAGCACCAGCCGCATCTGCGGCCACATCGGCTCCAGGGCCACCTGCCAGTACTGCCGCAGCACCTCGCAGATGGCGTCGCGCAGGGCGCAGACCCGGTCGTCGTCGCCGAGGGCGTCGTGCAGCGGGGCGGGGAGCGGGTCCGGGGCGTGCGCGAGACGCAGGTCGTGGCGGACCTGGCCGGGGCGGGTCCGGCGGACCATGTCCAGCTCCTCGTCGAAGGACGGGGCGAAGCCGGCCGGGTTGGGGGTCAGGAAGTCGGGGAGGGTGCGCCGCTGGGCCACCAGTGACATCAGCAGCCCGGTGTCGAGCGCGCCGAGCCTGCCCAGCACCGACCTGCGCCAGGGCAGATGCAGCGCGGAGAGCCCCGGGTCCTGCAGCACCCGCAGGCTGAGCAGGGTCTCGTGCAGGGGCGAGAGCGCGAAGCGCGTGTCCGCGAGGTCCTCGACGCCGAGCACAAAAACGATCATTAAGCCATACGCTACATCGATTCCGCTCCAGTCACCGGTGCCCTGAACTGCCACCCATGACACGGACACGGACGACTCATGCGCGCCGCACGGCGATCGTGACCGGTGCGGCCCGGGGGATCGGGGCCGCGGTGGCCCGGCAGCCGGCCGCGGACGGAACGGCGGTCGGCGTCCTCGGCCCGGACGAGGCGGACCGCGCCGCCACGGTGGAGGCCGCGAGCCTCGCCTCGGGCCAGGTCCCGTACGCCGCCGGCGGACCGGTGGACTGAGGATGGGCCGCCGGACGACTCTGCTGCTCGCCGTCACCTGCGCGGTGGCCGTGGGCAACCTCTACTTCCCGCAGGCGATCACCCCCCTGGTCGCCGAGGACCTGCACACCTCCGCCGACTCGGCCTCGGCGGCGGTGACCGCCACCCAGGCCGGCTACACGGCGGGGATGTTCCTGCTGGTGCCGCTCGGCGACCGGCTCCCGCACCGCCGGTTCCTGACGGTCCTGCTCCTGCTGACCGGCGCCGGACTGCTCGCCGCGGGCTGCGCCCCGTCCCTGCCGGTCCTCGTCGGCGCCGGCGCGCTGATCGGTCTCACCACGGTGGCGGCGCCGCTGGTCGGGCCGTTGGCGGCCGGGCTGGTGGCGGCCGAGCGCCGGGGGGCGGTGCTGGGCACGCTGATGACCGGGTCGATCGGCGGGATGCTGCTGGCCCGCGCCTTCAGCGGGACCCTCGGCGAGCGGCTGGGCTGGCGGGCACCGTATCTGGCGGCCGCCGCGCTGGTCCTGGTGCTCGCCGTGGTCGTGGCGCGCAGCCTGCCCGTCACCACCCCGCCCTCCTCCCAGCCGTATCCGGCGCTGCTGGCCGGGGCGCCGCGCCTGCTGCGCACCGAGCCCGAGCTGCGGCGCTCCTGCCTCTACCAGGCGACGGTCTTCGCCGGGTTCTCCGCCGTGTGGACGTGCCTGGCGCTGCTGCTCACCGGTCCCGCCTACGGCATGGGCGCCCAGGCCGTGGGGCTGCTCGCCCTGGTCGGCGGCGCCACCATGATCTGCACCCCGCTCGCCGGGCGCCTGGTGGACCGCCACGGGCCGGGCCCGATGAACCTCGCCTGCCTGCTGGGCGTGCTGCTGTCGGCCGCGGTCCTCACCGCCGGGGCGCTGGGCGGGATGCCGGGCCTTGCCGCGCTGGTGGCCGGCACGCTGCTGCTCGACGTGGCCATGCAGTCCGGGATGGTGGCCAACCAGGCCCGCATCTACGCGCTGCGCGCCGACGCCCGCAGCAGGCTCAACACCGCCTACATGACCTGCGCGCCTACCTGGGCGGCAGCGCCGGTTCCTGGCTGGGCACCCGGGCCTGGGCGGAGGCCGGCTGGCCGGGGGTGTGCGCGCTGCTCGCCCTGCTCACGCTGCCCGCGCTGGCCCGGCACCTCAAGGCGCCGGTCAGCCGCCGCACTGCCGCAGCATCATCCGCTTGTCCGCCGCGGTCACCGGCATCTCGTACTTGACGGCGACCTGGGCGAACCGGACCGCGTAGGCGCAGCGGATGCGCTTGCGGGGCGGCAGCCAGGAGGCGGGCCCCGAGTCGCCCTTGGCGGAGTTGGCCCGGCCATGAACCGGCATCAGATTGAGCACGTCGTTGGCCAGTTGGCGGCGCTTGTGCTCCGGCCAGCGCGCGGCGCCCATCTGCCAGCTGTAGCTGAGCGGGACGACATGGTCGATCTGCACCTCGGCGGCCCGCCGCTTGCGCCACTCGATGGTCTTGCCGGTGTAGGGGTCGTGCAGGGTCATGGCGACCACCACGCAGTCGGATCCGGAGCGGAAGCGGAGCCGGAGGCCGTCGCGCTGCAGCACGTCGTTGCGGGTGTCGCAGCCGTTCCTGGCCAGCGGCACCCCGTCGGCGGTGTCCAGCCAGGCGTAGCCGAACTCGTCCCGCTCATAGCCGGTCCGCGGTCCGCGGCCCTTGGTGGCGACCCGCTCGATGAGCCGGACGGCCGCCGCGCGGTCCTGCGCGCTGGTGACGGGGGCCAGCCCGGGGGCGGTACCGTCCGGGTTCTTCAGGGGGCTGACGGCTCTGGTGTCCCGCTCGGCGGGCTCGGCACCGGCGCCGGCCGAGCCGCCCCCGGGCAGCCCCTCGCACCCGGTGAGAAGCGCCAGCGCGGCGAGCACCGCCGCCGTCGCCCCGGTCCGCCGCTCGTGTCGCGTCACCGCGTCCCTCCCCTTGCCCGCAGTACGGGCCCGCTCGCACGGACCCGAGCGCAGCGTAGCGAGAAAGAGGTCAGACCATATCGCCCCCAAACGGGCATAACAGGCGAGCGGCGCGTATCGTCGGTCGTGAGTCGAGTCATCCGGAAGGAGCTCTGTATGGGCATCTTCGACAAGCTCAAGGGCAACAAGGCGGCACGACAGAAGGCCCATCAGGGTTCGGACGCCGCCGAGAAGCAGATCAACGAGAGGACCGGCGGCAAGTACGAGAAGCAGGTCGACACCGGGCAGCAGCAGGCCGAGGAGCGGCTCGGCATGGACCGCGACCGCCCCGACCAGCAGTAACCCGCGCCGACCGGACCGACCGACACCGGCTCAGAAGCCGTCCGCGGCGCGCCGCGGACGGCTTCCGGCGTCCCCTTCGATCTCTTCGCTCTCTCCGCTCGCTGATCCGCGTCGCTCTCTCCGCTCGCTGATCCGCGCTCTTCCGCTCTCCTGGATCTCCCGCTCGCGGGTCACGAGTCCAGCACCGAGGTCAGGAACTCCCCGACCCAGCTCAGCAGCTCACGCCCGAGAAGCGGCTTCCCGCCGACCTTCGCGGTCTTCGGGCGGGGCACCAGCACCTGCCGCACCGCCGGCTTGATGACCGAGCCGGGGTAGAGGCGCTTCAGGCGCAGCTCCTGGGACTCGCGCAACTCCACCGGCGCGAAACGGATGTTGTTGCCCTGCAGGACGATCTCGCTCACCCCGCAGGCCCGCGCCAGCATCCGCAGGCCCGCCACGAGGAGCAGGTTCTCCACTGGCTCAGGCAACTTGCCGTAGCGGTCGACCAGTTCCTCGCGGACGGCCTTGATGTCCTCCTCGGAGTTGGCGGAGGCGATGGCCCGGTAGGCCTGCAGGCGCAGCCGCTCGCCGGGGGCGTAGTCGTGCGGGACGTGCGCGTCGACCGGCAGCTCGATCTTCACCTCGAGCGGCGGTTCCTCCTCGATCTCCCCGGTCTCCAGCTGGCGCCGGTAGTCCGCCACGGCCTCGCCGACCATGCGCACATACAGGTCGAAGCCGACGCCCGCGATGTGGCCGGACTGCTCGCCGCCGAGCAGGTTGCCGGCGCCGCGGATCTCCAGGTCCTTCATCGCCACGTACATGCCCGCGCCCATCTCGGTGTGCTGGGCGATGGTGGCCAGGCGCTCGTGCGCGGTCTCCGTGAGCGGCTTCTCCGGCGGGTACAGGAAGTAGGCGTAGCCGCGTTCCCGGCCGCGGCCCACCCGGCCGCGCAGCTGGTGCAGCTGGCTCAGGCCGAACGTGTCGGCGCGCTCCACGATCAGGGTGTTGGCGTTGGAGATGTCGATGCCGGACTCGACGATGGTCGTCGAGACCAGCACGTCGAACTTCTTCTCCCAGAAGTCGACGACGACCTGCTCGAGCACCGACTCCGACATCTGGCCGTGGGCGGTGGCGATCCGCGCCTCCGGCACGATGTCCCGCAGCCGGGCGGCGGCCCGGTCGATGGACTCGACCCGGTTGTGGATGTAGAAGACCTGGCCCTCACGCAGCAGTTCGCGGCGGATGGCCGCGCCGATCTGCTTCTCCTCGTAGGGGCCGACGAAGGTGAGCACCGGGTGGCGCTCCTCCGGCGGGGTGGTGATCGTGGACATCTCCCGGATGCCGGTGACCGCCATCTCCAGGGTCCGCGGGATGGGCGTGGCGGACATGGTGAGCACATCGACGTTGGCGCGGAGCTTCTTCAGCTGCTCCTTGTGCTCGACGCCGAAGCGCTGCTCCTCGTCGACGATCACCAGACCGAGGTCCTTGAATCTGGTCTCGGAGGAGAACAGCCGGTGGGTGCCGATGACCACGTCCACCGAGCCGTCGCGCAGGCCCTCCAGGACCGCCTTGGCCTCGGTGTCGCTCTGGAAGCGGGACAGCGCCCGCACGTTCACCGGGAACTGGGCGTACCGCTCGCTGAAGGTGCCGAAGTGCTGCTGCACCAGCAGGGTGGTGGGCACCAGCACGGCGACCTGCTTGCCGTCCTGGACGGCCTTGAACGCCGCCCGCACCGCGATCTCGGTCTTGCCGTAGCCGACGTCGCCGCAGATCAGCCGGTCCATCGGGACCGACTTCTCCATGTCCTCCTTGACCTCGGCGATGGTGGTGAGCTGGTCGGGCGTCTCCGCGTAGGGGAAGGCGTCCTCCAGCTCGCGCTGCCAGGGCGTGTCGGGGGCGAAGGCGTGGCCCGGGGCCGCCATCCGCGCGCTGTACAGCTTGATCAGGTCGGCGGCGATCTCCTTGACCGCCTTCTTGGCGCGCGCCTTGGTCTTGGTCCAGTCGGCGCCGCCGAGGCGGTGCAGGGTGGGTGCCTCGCCGCCGACGTACTTGGTGATCTGCTCCAGCTGGTCGGTGGGGATGTAGAGCCGGTCACCGGGCTGGCCGCGCTTGGCGGGCGCGTACTCCACGACCAGGTACTCGCGGGTGGCGCCCTGCACGGTGCGCTGCACCATCTCGATGTAGCGGCCGACGCCGTGCTGCTCGTGGACGATGTAGTCGCCCGCCTCCAGGGTGAGCGGGTCGATGGTCTTGCGGCGCCGGGCCGGCATCCGGGCGCCCTCCCGGCCGGACGCCTTCTGCCCGGTCAGGTCGGTCTCGGTGAGCACGGCCAGCTTCAGCCCGGGGGCGACGAAGCCGCGGTCCAGGCAGCCGCAGGCGACATGCACCACGGACGGTGAGATCCCGTCGAGGTCGGTCTCCAGCCGGGCGGCGATGCCCTCGTTGCCGAGCACCTCGACGGTGCGGGCGGCCGGGCCGTGGCCCTCGGTGACGAACACCGTGCGCCAGCCGTCGGCCAGCCAGCCCTTGGTGTCGGCGAGGGCCCGCGCGGTGTCGCCGCGGTAGGTCTCGGGGGCGTTCAGGCCCAGCTTGAGCGTGTCGCCGTCGAGCTCCTCGTCGGCCGCGAACGGCGACACCGACCACCACATCATGCCCAGCTCGCGGGCCCGCTCGCGGACGTCGGCGATGGACCACAGGGAGGCCGCGCCCACGTCGATGGGCGCCTCGCCACCGCCGGCGGTGGCGGCCCAGGAGGCCTGCAGGAACTCCTGCGAGGTGGCCACCAGGTCGGCGGCCCGGGTGCGCACCCGCTCCGGGTCGCAGACGACGGCCATGGCGCCCGCGGGCAGCACGTCCAGCAGCAGCTCCATGTCGTCGACCAGGACCGGGGCGAGGGACTCCATGCCCTCCACGGCGATCCCCTCGGCGATCTTGCCGAGCAGTTCGCCCAGCTCCGGGTGGCGCTCGGCGAGCGTCCGGGCGCGGGAGCGCACCTCGTCGGTGAGCAGCAGCTCGCGGCAGGGCGGGGCCCACAGGCCGTGCTCGGCGACCTCCAGTGAGCGCTGGTCGGCGACCTTGAAGTAGCGGATCTCCTCGACGTCGTCGCCCCAGAACTCCACCCGCAGGGGGTGCTCCTCGGTGGGCGGGAACACATCGAGGATGCCGCCGCGCACCGCGAACTCGCCGCGCTTCTCCACCAGCTCCACCCGCGCGTACGCGGCGGCGGCGAGCGCCTCGACGACCTCGTCCAGATCGGCGCTCTGGCCGGTGCGCAGGGAGACGGGCTCCAGGTCGCCTAGCCCCTTGACCTGCGGCTGGAGGACGGAGCGCACGGGCGCCACGATCACGGAGACCGGGCCGGTCTCCGGGTCGTCGCCGCTGGGGTGGGCGAGCCGGCGCAGGACCGCGAGCCGGCGGCCCACGGTGTCGCTGCGCGGGCTGAGCCGCTCGTGCGGGAGGGTCTCCCAGGCGGGGTACTCCACCACGCCCTGCGGGGGCAGCAGGGAGCGCAGGGCGTCGACCAGGTCCTCGGCCTCCCGCCCGGTCGCCGTGACCGCGAGCACGGGGCGGCCGGTCTCGCGGGCCAGGGCGGCGACCGCGAAGGGCCGCGCGGCGGGCGGGCCGACCAGGTCGAGGTGCATGCGGTTGCCCTCGGTGGCGGCGGTGACCGCTTCCGCGAGGGCGGGGTCCTTGACTACGGCGTCGAGCAGACCGTGCAGGCTCATGGAGGGGCGCTTCCATCCAAGGGTGGGCAACACGAAGGGCCCGACGCGTGGCGCGGCCGGGGTCTCCAGCGTACGTCCGTTACGGCAGTGACCGGGGCCGCCGCCGTCCGGGGCGGCCCCGGTCATGCGTGAGCCCGGTGCCGGACGTCCCCGTGGACGTGCAGGCACCGGGCTCTCCCCCGCAACCCCCGTGTGCGGTGGCCGGCCGGGCTACTCGGTGGCGATGGCGTTGAGGACGTTCATCCGGCCGGCACGGAACGCCGGAACCAGCGCGGCGAACAGTCCCACGAAGGCCGAGCCGATGAACACCCCGATGATCGTCGGCCAGGGGATGTCCAGGACCTTCAGGCCCTCCAGGGCGAGGAGCTGCTGGGCGGAGGCGCCCCAGCCCATGCCCAGGCCCAGGCCCAGCAGGGCGCCGAACAGGGCGATCACCACCGACTCCATGCGGATCATGCGGCGCAGCTGCCGGCGCGAGAGGCCGATGGCCCGCATCAGGCCGATCTCCCGGGTCCGCTCGACGACGGAGAGGGCCAGGGTGTTCACCACGCCCAGGATCGCCACGATGATCGCCAGGGCGAGCAGGCCGTAGATCATGTTCAGCAGCTGCCCGATCTGGTCCTGCAGCGCCTCCTTGTAGTCCGTCTGGTCCCGCACCTTCAGCTGCGGGTAGTCGGACAACGCGGCCTTCAGATCCTTGTACGCGGCCTCCTGCTGCCCGTCCTTCGCCGAGGCGAGGACCATCAGGTCGAGCGGCATCTTGTCGGCCGGGACGTACTTGGCGAGCGTGTCGATCGACGTGTACATCGCGCCCCCGTCGATCACCGTGTCGCTGGTGGTGATCGCCCGGACGGTCAGCTCACCGGTCCGCCCGTCGTCGAAGGCGACGTCGACCGTGGAGCCGAGGCGGATGCCGTGGTCCTCGGCGAACTTCTCGGGAACGGACATCGAGTCCGGCCGGTAGGCGTCGGCGAGGTCGCCCTGGACCGTCTCGACCCGCAGGTCGGTGGCGTAGGTCGGGTCGGCCGCGGAGATGTCCTTGCCCGTGACCCGCTCGCCGTCGGGCGTGCCGAGGGCGACCTCGTGCACCTTGTACTCGGTGACCCGCTCCAGGCTGGACACCGACTTCACGCGCTCCACGGCCTGCGGGGGAATGGGCTGGCCCGTGTCCTGCATGACGATGAAGTCCGTGCCGACCGACTTGTCGAGCTCCTCGGTCGCGGAGGCCACCATGGAGGAACCCACCACCGACAGGCACGCCACCAGGGCGAGGCCGATCATCAGCGCGGAGGCGGTGGCGCCGGTGCGGCGCGGGTTGCGCAGCGCGTTGCGCTCGGCCATCCGGCCGATCGGGCCGAAGATTCGCAGCAGGATCGCCCCGAGGACCCGCACGACGCCGCCCGCCAGCAGCGGTCCGATGAGGACCAAGCCGATCAGGGTCAGCACCACGCCGAGACCGAGCCAGAGCGAGCCCTCGGACGCCTTGTCCGCCTCGCTGGTCAGATAGAGGGCGAAGCCGCCGGCCCCGGTGAGGACCAGACCGATCAGGCCGCGGATCCAGCCGGCCTTGGCGTCCGCCGGGGTGCCGGCGTCGCGCAGCGCGGCCATCGGGGAGATCTTCCCGGCGCGGCGGGCGGGCAGGTAGGCGGCGAGCACGGTGACCAGCACGCCCAGCACCAGGCCGACCACGGGGGTGGTCCAGGCGATGGTGAGGTCCCTGGTGGACAGGTCCATGCCGATCTGGCTCATGATCTTCATCAGCCCGATGGCGAGGCCGACGCCCGCGCCGACACCGAGCACCGAGCCGATCACGCCGAGCAGCAGCGCCTCGATCAGCACCGAGCGGTTGACCTGCTTGCGGGAGGAGCCGATGGCCCGCATCAGGCCGATCTCCCGGGTGCGCTGGGCGACCAGCATGGAGAAGGTGTTGATGATCAGGAAGATGCCGACCAGGAAGGCCACCCCGGCGAAGCCGAGCAGGGCGTACTTCATGACGCTCATGAAGCCCTCGACGTCCTTCTGGTTCTCATCGGCGGTCTCCTTGGCCGTGAGCACCTTGTAGTCGCCGCCGATGGCGGCCAGGACGTTCTGCTTCAGCTGCTCGTCGCTGACGCCGGGCGCTGCGGTGAGATTGACGCTGGTGTAGACGTCGCTCTCACCGACCAGGGTCCGCTGTGCGGTCGGGACGTCCGTGTAGAAGAGCGCGGCACCGGGGTTGGTGATGGTGAAGTCGGTGATGCCGGAGATCTTCGCGGAGTGCGTGCCGACCGCGGTGATCCAGCGGATCTCGTCGCCGAGCTTCAGGCCGTGCTTGTCGGCGGTGTCCGCGTCGACCATCACCTGGCCGGCGCCCTTGGGCGCGGAGCCCTCGGTGATCTCCATGGTGCGGGCGTCGGTGCGGTTCCAGCTGCCGACGATGGTCGGGGCGCCGCTGGTGGGCGAGAGGTTCTTCTTCTCGGCGTCGATGACGGTCACCGAGGTGGAGAACACGGTGCCCTCGGCGTCCTCGACGCCCTCCACCTTGCGCACCTCGGAGAGCACGGAGCCCGGCATCACCGGCGGCTTGCCGGTGTTGGAGGTCGTCTCGCCCGTGTTCGACGAGTCCTTGCTGCTGATCGTGACGTCGGAGGCCGTCGCCGCGAACAGCTTGTCGAAGGTGGTGGACATGGTGTCGGTGAACACCAGCGTCCCGCACACGAACGCCACCGACAGCAGCACCGCGATCGCGGACAGCGCCATGCGTCCCTTGTGCGCGAGGAAGTTGCGCATCGAGGTCTTCAGCACGGTCATGACGTGCGCCCCCGGGCGTCGAAGTCCTTCATGCGGTCCAGGACCTGCTCGGCGGTGGGCTGCAGCATCTCGTCGACGATGCGGCCGTCGGCGAGATACAGCACCCGGTCCGCGTAGGAGGCGGCGACCGGGTCGTGGGTGACCATCACGATGGTCTGGCCCAGCTCGTCCACCGAGCGGCGCAGGAAGCCGAGCACCTCGGCACCGGCCCGCGAGTCGAGGTTGCCGGTCGGCTCGTCACCGAAGATGATCTCCGGCCGGGCGGCCAGGGCCCGGGCCACGGCGACGCGCTGCTGCTGACCACCGGAGAGCTGGGTCGGCCGGTGCTTGAGCCGGCCGGCGAGGCCCACGGTCTCCACGACCCGCTCCAGCCACGCCTTGTCGGGCTTGCGCCCGGCGATGTCCATGGGCAGCGTGATGTTCTCCAGCGCGTTCAGCGTCGGCAGCAGGTTGAACGCCTGGAAGATGAAGCCGATGCGGTCCCGGCGCAGCTGGGTGAGCTTCTTGTCCTTCAGGCCGGTGATCTCGGTGTCGTCCAGATAGATCTTCCCGGACGTCACCGTGTCGAGCCCGGCCAGGCAGTGCATCAGCGTGGACTTGCCGGACCCCGAGGGGCCCATGATCGCGGTGAACTGGCCGCGTGCGATGTCCACGTCCACGTGGTCCAGGGCGACGACACGGGTCTCGCCCGACCCGTAGGCCTTGACGACCTGCCGCGCCCGCGCGGCAACGGCCGTTCGACTTCCAGTACCCCCGTGCCTGGGAATGGTCACAGCCGATGTCACGGTATATCTCCTATGTCGGTCAGCATGTGGAAAGCGGTGCACCCGTACGCAAGCGGTGCGGTGGTGCTCGAAACGTTGTGACGTGCTTCAGTCTTGCCCCGGAGAGGGGTTCGGCGCGCTGGTGCTCAGCGCAGTCTTGTACTGAGGAAAACCCCACCCCCCGTGCTGGGCTCAGCCGCCCCCCAACGCCGTAAAGCCAGGTTAAGGACGGTCCTGGCCCGTCTCGTCCTCCGCCGGTACGAACCCTCCCCGAGCCGTAGTACGGACGTACCCCTAAGGGCCCTCCCCCCGCGGGATGAGCCCGTCTCGGGGCCGGGTCCGTCCGCGGGTGCAGTCAGCCTCCACCCTCCCGCCGCGTGAGGGTCAAGCGGGATCAGTGGGATGCTGAGCGGCGGCGGACAGGTGCAAGGGGCATGCAACTGTGCACGCAACTACGAGGAAAGGGACCCCGGGTGGGTGAGACCGGACGGACAGCGGCCCAGGACACCGCCGGGCGGGCCGCACCGAAGCGGCGCGGCGCGGTGGTCGCCGCCCTGATGCTGACGATGGCGCTGGCCGCGCTGGACTCCACCATCGTCGCCACCGCCGTCCCGCAGATCGTCGGCGACCTCGGCGGCTTCTCCGTCTTCTCCTGGCTGTTCTCCGGCTATCTGCTCGCGGTGACCGTGACGCTGCCCGTCTACGGCAAGCTCTCCGACACCTTCGGGCGCAAACCCGTCCTGGTAACGGGCGCCGCGGTGTTCCTGCTGGGCTCGCTGCTGTGCGCGCTGGCGTGGAACATGGCCGCACTGATCGCCTTCCGCGTCGTGCAGGGCCTGGGCGGCGGCGCACTGCAGGGCACGGTGCAGACCCTCGCCGCCGACCTGTACCCGCTGGAGCAGCGCCCGAGAATCCAGGCACGGCTGTCCACGGTGTGGGCGGTGTCCGCGGTGGCCGGGCCGGGTCTCGGCGGGGTCCTGGCCACCTACGCCGACTGGCGCTGGATCTTCCTGGTCAACCTGCCCGTCGGCGCGGTGGCGCTGTGGCTGATCGTGCGTCACCTGCACGAGCCGCGGCGACGGTTCACGGACCGGTCCCGTGTGGACTGGGCGGGCGCGCTGACCGTGTTCGCCTGTGGCGGCGCGCTGCTCACCGCGCTGGTGCAGGGCGGCGTCGCCTGGGACTGGCTGTCCGCGCCCTCACTGACCCTGCTGGGCGCGGGACTTGCGCTGCTGGTGCTGTTCTTCGCGGTGGAGCGCAGGGCCGAGCAGCCCATCATCCCCGGCTGGGTGTGGCGCCGGCGCACCATCGCCGCGGTCAACCTCGCCCTCGGCGCACTGGGCGTGCTGATGGTCGCCCCCACCGTCTTCCTGCCCACCTACGCCCAGTCGGTGCTCGGACTCGCCCCGGTGGCCGCCGGTTTCGTGCTGTCGGTGTGGACGCTGACCTGGCCCGTCTCGGCGGCGCTCAGCCAGCACGTCTACCGCAGGATCGGCTTCCGCAGCACCGCGATGCTCGGCATCGGCGCGGCGGCGCTGATCCTCGCCGCGTTCCCCCTGCTGCCCTACCCGGGCCGTGCCTGGCAGCCGACCCTGCTGATGATGCTGCTGGGAGCGGCGCTCGGCCTGTTCCAGCTGCCGCTGATCGTCGGGGTGCAGTCGACGGTGCGCTGGGAGGAGCGCGGCACGACCACGGCGTCGGTGCTGTTCTGCCGGCAGACGGGACAGACGGCCGGGGCGGCCCTGTTCGGCGCCGTCGCCAACGGCGTGCTCGCCGCGCGGCTGGGCGACGCGAGCGACCTGGACACGGTGACCAGGGCCCTGGACACCGGCACCGCCGCCGAGGCGACCCGGCGGGCCATCGCCGACGCCGTGCACGCCGTCTATCTGGGCGCGGCTGCCGCCGCGGCACTGGCGTTCGTGGTGCTGCTGGTGCTGGCGCCGCGGAAATTCCCGGTGCTGAAGGACTGACGCCTGCGTACGCTGCCGCCATGGTGACCCTGGAACGGCTGCGCGCGGACCACGCCGGCGCCCTGCTGGACTTCGAGCGCGCCAACCGCGCCCACTTCGCGCGCTCCGTGCCGGACCGCGGGGACGCCTTCTTCACCCCCGCGGGATTCGCCGAGCGGCTGGCGTCGCTGCTCGACGAGCAGCACGGGGGGATCTGCCACTTCCATGTGATCCTCGACGCGGAGGGGCGCCTGGTCGGCCGGATCAACCTGATGGACGTGGCGGACGGCCGCGCCGAACTCGGCTACCGGGTCGCCGAGCGGGCATCCGGCCGGGGCGTGGCCACGGCGGCGGTCGCCGGGATCTGCCGGTCGGCGGCGACGGAGTACGGGCTCACCGCCCTCACGGCGGTCACCACCCTGGACAACCCGGCCTCCCGGAAGGTCCTCACCCGCAACGGCTTCACCCGCACCGGCGACGCCCTCGTCGGCGGCCGCCCCGGCACCGCCTACCTGCGGCACCTCGACCCCCTTCCTCCACACACCTCTCACACGTCCACCGCACATCACCGCCGGTAACTCCCCAGGTCAGCGCGGCGTCCGCATACCGACCGACCAGTTCGGCCAAAACGCAGCGCGCCGCGGAGCCGCCGAGTAGCGTGCGTGGCCCGCCCACCCCCCAACCTCCCTGCGGTCCGCCGCACCGGACCCGAGCCGCGCAAGGAGCACGGGATGACGTACGACCCGTACCAGCCACCGCCCCCACGCCCCGACGCCCCGCCCCCCTACCGCCCCGACGCCGCTTTCCGCCACGGCCCCGGCGCCCACCACCCCGACGCCTCTCCCCCCTACGCCGCCTACCCCTGGCAGCCGCCGCTCCCGCCCCAGGCCCCGCCCTCCGGACGCGCCACCGTTCCCCCCGCGCCCCTCGGCCACCACAGCGACCTGCGGATCCTGCGCAGCGCCTACCGCTGGCAGCGCCGCGTGGCCACCCTCACCGCCCTCGGCTACTTCACCCTGTTCCTGATCCTCTCCGCCTACGCCCCCTCCTTCATGACCGGCACCGTCACCGACGGCCTGCCCCGCGGACTGCTGCTCGCCCTCGGCCAGGTCCCGGTCACCTGGCTGGCGATCGCCCTGTACGAGGGCACCGCACGGCGCCGCGTCGACCCGCTGGCCGCCCTCATCCGCAAGCAGGCGGAACTCGACGCCAAGCGGGGAGCCGCCCGATGAACCCGGAATTCAGCGGAAACGCCCAGGCCATGGCGCTCGTCGGGTTCACCGCCGTCGCCACCGTCACCCTTCTGCTGTGCGTGATGACCGGCCCCGACCGCGACGACCTCGACGAGTTCTACACCGGCTACGGCTCGCTGTCCCCCATGCGCAACGGCCTGGCCATCGCCGGTGACTACATCTCCGCCGCCACCGTCCTCGGCACCGGCGGCATCATCGCCCTGTTCGGCTACGACGGCGTCGTCCTCGCCCTGAGCACCGCCCTGTCGCTGATGCTGCTGATGTTCCTGCTGGCCGAACCCCTGCGCAACGCGGGCCGGTTCACCATGGGCGACGCGCTCGCCCGGCGGATGCCCGGACGCAGCGTCAGGATCGCCGCCTGTGCGGTCACCCTCGCCGCGCTGCTGCCGCTGATGCTGGTGCAGCTCGCCGGAGTGGGCCAGCTGATGGGCTTCATCCTCGGCTTCTCCGGCGAGTCGATGCAGACCGGCTGCATCATCGGCGTCGGCGCCCTGATGATCAGCTACGCGGCGATCGGCGGCATGAAGGGCACCGCCCTCATCCAGATCCTGAAGATAGTGATGCTGCTCGGCTCCGGGGGCGTCGTCGCCGTCCTCATCCTGCACCGCTTCGACTGGGACCCCGGCGCCCTGTTCAACGCGGCCGCCGCCAACAGCGGGACCGGCCCGGCGTTCCTCGCCTCCGGACTGCAGTTCACCGGCGCCGCTGCGCCCGAACTCGACATGATCAGCGGGGAGCTGACGGTCGTCCTCGGCGGCGGCGTCCTGCCCCACATCACCATGCGCATGTACACCGCCACCAGCGCCCGGCAGGTGCGCCGCTCCATGTCCTGGGCGGTGTCGATGGTGGCGCTGTTCGTCGTGGTCATCACCGTGATCGGCTTCGGCGCCACCGCCCTGATCGGCCGGGCCGCCATCGCCGAGGCCGACCCGCGCGGCAACACCGCCTACCTGCTCGGCTCCCAGGCCGCGTTCGGGCCGGAAGTGACCACGGCCGAGACCTTCCTGTTCACCACCGTCACCACGGCGATCTTCCTCACCGTGCTCGCCTCCGTCGCCGGCATGATCCTCGCCTGCGCCAACTCCCTCGCCCACGACGTCTTCGCCGCCCGCGTGCAGGAGATGTCACCGCGCCGCGAGATGACACTGGCCCGCCTGTCCGCGTTCGCCGTGGGTGTCCCCACCATCGCGCTGGCCACCCTGGTGCAGCACTACAGCCTGCATCCGCTGGTCACCCTGTCCTTCTGCATCGGCGCCTCGGCCATCGCCCCGGCCCTGGTCTACGGGCTGTTCTGGCGCCGCTACACCCGCACAGGACTGCTCAGCACCCTCATCGGCGGCACCCTCGCCGTGCTGCTGCTGATGCCGGGCACCACCCTGGTCTCCGGCACCCCCGTCTCCGCCTTCCCCGACGCCGACTTCACCTACTACCCGTTCACCACCACGGGCCTGCTGTCCATCCCGATCGGCTTCGCCTGCGGCTGGATCGGCACCCTGGTCAGCGGCCGGAGGAAGGCCGAGGAGCAGCGGCGGCAGTACGAGGCGGTGGAGGCCTGGATCCTCGCCGGGGCGACCCGCAGGAGGAACTGACCGGAAGGACGGGCGCGTCGGAGAGGGCCGCCGGCCCGAGGACTGCCGGCCCGAGGACCGCCAGGTCGAGGAACGTGTCCGGCCGCTGACGGGCGCGGGGACGGTGCCCTCATTCCACCGCCCGGCCCGTCAGCGCCGTCAGGCTCGAGCACACATGGTCCATATGGGCCTGCACCTCGTCCCGCGTCCGCGCGTGCTCGCGCAGCAGCTGCTCGGTGCGGGCCTCGATCGCCTCCTGTTCGGCCCGCGCCGCCGCAAGGATCTCCTCCGCCCGCTCCCGCGCCTGCCCCTCCAGCAGCCGGACCGCCTCCTCGGCCTCGGCGAACACCTGCTTCGCCTCCGACAGGTCGCGCTCCGCGGCGGCCACATCGCGGGCGTGCCGTGCCTCCAGCTCCGCCATGCGCCCGGCCTCCTCGTCCTCCACCTCGGTCAGCCGCGCCGCCTGCTCCTCGGCCATCTCCGCGAGCATCTCGGACACCCGCTGCCGCATCTGCCGCTGCGCCTGCAGCGCCTCACCGCGCCGCTCCGTCACCTCACGGCGGGCCGCGGCCCGGATCTCCTCCGCCTCCGCCCCCGCCGCCAGCAGCCGCTGCCGGGCCCGCTCGTCCGCCTCGGCGCGCATCGCGTCGGCCCACGCCTGCGCGGACTCCCGTACGCCCTCCGCCTCGGTGCCCGCCTCCTGCGCGATCCGCCGCGCCTCCTGACGCGCCCCCTCCCGCACGGCCGCCGCCTCCTGCTGCACCAGCTCGAACAGCCGCCGGGCACTCTCCCCGAGCGACTCGTACGTCTGCTCGGGCAGCTTCGCCACCCGCTCCCGCAGCAGCCGCAGCTCCTCCTCCATCTCCCGGGCCAGCACCGTGAGCCGGGCCGCCCGCTCCCAGGCGGCGTCACGGTCCCTGGACAGCGCCTCGACGTACGCGATCACCTGAAGGGGGCGGTAGCCGCGCCCTCGCACGGTCACGAAGTCCTGCGTCGCCCCCGGTGCGCTGCTCATCCCTCGACCTCTCCTCCGGATGGATGCGACATGATGATTTCGCGCACATCTTGAGGTATGGCACATTGGTGTACATAACGCGACACTCCGGGCATCCAGCCCGTTCGGTGCGCGTCGGTGAACAGAAAGAGTGGGGCCGGCCCCGGTCACTCGACCGGGGCCGGCCCCACACCGTCCTGCCCTCAGCGCATCACAGCAGGCCGTCCCACATCTGCTCCAGCAGCACCGACCACCAGCTCTCCGGCGACCCCAGCGCCGCCGGGTCCAGCGCGGCCAGCTGCGCCTGGAAGTCCACCGTCCAGCGGCCCGCCTGCTCCTGGTTCAGCCCGAACCGCAGCCGCCACATCCGCCCGAGCAGCGCCAGGCAGCGCGCGAACTCCGGCAGACCGGTGTTGACGAACTGCGGCGGCACCGGAGCACCGCCGGGACCCGCCTCCACCGGCACCGCGACGATGTTCGCCGTGCCGTACTGCACACAGATCGCCTTGCCGAAGTCGCTGCCCATCACCAGATAGGAGCCCGCGTCCGGGGCCGGCTGCACGCCCCGCTCGGCCGCCAGCTCGGCCAGCGTCGGCACCGGACGGCCCGGCTGCGCCTGCGCCCAGAAGAACGGGCCCATGTCGATCGGCAGCCCGGCCACCACCAGCGTGTGCGCCACGACCGGCGGCACGCCCTGCCGGGACACCGCCGCCTGCTCGAAGCGGAACACGCCGGGACCGAAGGCCGTGGCCAGCTCCTGAGCGATGCCCTCCGGCGGGAGCGGCGGCGCCGGCTGCACCTGAGGCACCGGCACCCGCACCGGTCCCGGCCGCGCCGGGCCGTCCGCCACCTGGTGCAGCTCGCCCTGGTGCGCGAGCAGCTGCTGCATGCCCTGCTGCCGGCTCGCGTGGTCCCGGCCGTAGGGCGCGATCGAGGTGATCCGCGCCTGCGGCCACTGCTCGCGGATCATCCGCGCGCAGTAGGCGCCCGGCAGCTCGCACGACTCCAGCTCGGTGTGCAGCTCCAGCACCTGGTCCGGCGGCACGTTCATGGCGCGCAGCTCGTGGAAGATCTGCCACTCCGGGTGCGGCGTGCCCGGCGCGGAACGCCGGATCAGCTGCTGCTCGGAGCCGTCCTGGGCGCGGTAGCGCAGCACCGCCTGATAACCGGGGCCGACGGTCGGCTGCCCGGCCGGCTGCTGCGGATACCCGTAGGCCGGCGGCTGACCCGGCACCGGGACCCCGGGCGGCGGCGTCCCCGGAACACCGGGCGCCGGAGGCGGCGGAGGCGTACCGGGAGCACCGGGCACCCCCGGGGGCGGCGGGGGCGCGCCCGGACCGCCCACGGGCGGGGCGGCCAGCACGGTCTCCGCGTGATGCACGGGGCCGCGCCCGCCGCCGGTCGAACCGGGGGCGCCGGGCGGGCCCGGAGGCTGCGGCGCGCCGGGGGCTCCGGGCGGGCCGGGCGGCTTCGGCGCACCCGGGGCACCGGGCGGGCCCGGCGGCTGGGGGGCGCCCGGCGCGCCCGGGTCGGCGAGCATCGTCGCGGCGTGGTGGACACCGCCGGGCGGCGTGCCCGGCGTCCCCGGAGGGCCGGGCGGAGGCGGCGTCTGGCCGCCCGCCGGGGGCGGGGTCTGGCCGCCACCGGCAGGCGGCGGAGTCTGCCCCCCACCGGGAGGCGGCGGGGTCTGACCGGCACCGGTGTCCTCCAGCGACGACACCAGCTGGGTCGGAACGTACGGCGTGTCCGAGCCCGAGGCCGGGGGCGTACCGCCAGCCGGACGCGCCCCCGGCGTGCCCGGCGCACCCGGCGGCGGCGGAGTCGACGGAACGCCGCCGCGCTGCGGGGGCGGAGTCGTCCTGCTCGTTTCGGCATCGGCGCCGTCACCCGGGGGCGGAACCTGCGCACCCGGCGGCGTGCTCGAGGCTCCGGGCGGCGGGGTGCCCTGCGCGACCGGCTCCTCCACCGCGGGGGCCAGCGCGGTCTTCGGGAGCTGGCTGCCGCCCGACATCAGCGCCGTCGGCGCGTCCGCCGGGACCGACGGCGGCGGGGTGTCGTCGCCCGACTCGCTCAGCTGCGGCGCGAACACGGTCTCCGGCAGCGGCACGGAACGGTCCTCGCCGGCCTCGGCGCTGGTGTCCGTACCGGCCCACGGCGTCGCCCCGGCGTCCGCCGGACCGCCCCGCGTCGCGTCACCGGCACCGGCCGCCGGGGGCCAGGCGGCCCCGCTGCCGGGGTCGGCGGCACCACCGGAGGCACCCGAGGGCTGGGCCCCGGCGTCCGGGGCCGGACCGGCACCCGTGTCCGCCGCCGGAGCGGGAGCCTGCGGCTCGGGCGCACCGGACGACCCGCCGGACCCGGACGCCGCGGCGCCGGACCCCGGCGTGGTGCTGCCCGGATCCGACGGCTCCCGCCGGTCCGGGATGCCCATACGGTCCGCCGCCTCCTGCAGCCACTCCGGAGGGCTCAGCAGGAACGACGTCTGGTTCAGGTCCACCCGGGCGGGCGCCGGCCCGGGCTCCGGCTCAGGCGCCGTCTCGGGACGGCCGTACTCCTCCTCGTAGCGCCGGATCACCTCGCCCACCGGCAGCGCGGGCCACAGCGTGGCCTCACCGCTGTCCCGGGCGATCACCAGCCGCTGCGCACCCCCGTCCGAGCGCGGGCCGTCCGCACGGTCCTCCGCCCACACCACGAACCCGAGGTCGAACTCCCGCACCCGCACCTCACGGTGCTGGTACGAGGGCACGTCACCGTTGATCCACTCCTCCGCGCGCTCCTGCGCCTGCGCGAACGTCACCATCGCCTGAGCTCACTCCCCCGCGGAAGAAACCGGGACGACCCGCGCGAAGCCGCCGTCCACCATCAGATTGGCCACCGTCTCCAGCTCCGGCGGAGACCCCGCCAGCCGCGACAGGAACGCGTCGAAGTCGTCCCCGCACGGCAGCAGCAGCCGCTCCACCCGCTCCGCCGGCGACCACGACGGATCCACGTCCCGCACATCGTCATAGGCGCAGAACCACACCGAGCCGTTGCGCTCGCCCCGCACCTTCACCGCGAGCAGACCGCCCTGCACGAAGGCCACGCACAGGTAGTCCTTCGTCAGGTGGTCCCGCAGACACTTGTTGATGTAGACGAGGTCGTTGACGGCCGCCTCGTCCCGCACCGTGAAGAACGGCTGGTCCACCAGCAGCCCCAGCTCGGCATCGAGCGCCGTGCCCACCGGGGCGCAGCCGCCGGCCGCCTTCAGGAACGAGCGGTAGGCGCCCGGCAGCCGGTACCCGAGGTCCTCCTCGACCTGCTGCACCTGCGTCTCCGACACCGCCACACCCGACTTCGGCAGACCGAAGTGCGCCGGACGCGTCTCCTGCAGCGGGCGCGTGCCCCGCTTGCCCTGGTCCACGTTCGCGGTCGCGATCCCGCCGTGATGCCGCAGCAGCGCCTTCACCTCGACCGGCACCAGCTCCAGACGGCGCGTCCCCGCGACGTGATGCCACGTCCAGCCGTGCGGCGTCGCCACCGACGGAACCGTGTCCCACAGCTCGTGCCCGCTCGCCGCCATCGCCGCGTTCGCCGACACGTAGTCCGTCAGCCGCAGCTCGTCGACACCGAAACCCTCCGGCGGATCCGCGATCTCCACGGCCGCCCGCGCATAGGGCGAGAAGTCGGGGTAACCACGCTCGTCCACCCGCACCCCTCTGGGATGCCGGGCGGCACGCACCGGATCCGGGAATTGCACGACCTGCCCGGCGTAGGCCGCGTTCGGCGGCGCGGCGTGTCCCCCGGCCTGGCGGCCGGGAGGTTCCCCCAGCCCGAGCCGACCTGTCGTCATGGCGGTTGCCCCCTGCGGCACTCTGATACGTCCCTGCCCCGAACACCTTCGGCCGGTCACGGAACGTATTCGACTGTCACGTCTGCTTCGACTTCGTTCACCGCACGGTTGGCGGTGCCCGACAGCCTATGCGGTACGCCGACACCGGTCACCGGCACCGGTCACCAGCCCTCCGCTCACGGTGACCAGCCGTCACCCTGCGATGACAGCGTGCCCGGACCCGGGCGTGTCGGCCCGCCCCAGCTTCCGCATCAGCCACGGCATTTGGCACTCTGTGACCTTCGGGGGATGCACGGAGGGGAAGACAAATCATGAACATGACGCAGGCAGGTGCCCCGGCGGCCTCGCCGAACGACCGGTCCGCCGACCCCCGCACCGGCGACCCGCGCATCGGCTGGAGCGCCACCGCCGGCCACCCCGCACCCGTCCTGCGCCACCGCCGCGACGGCATCCTGCCCACCGTCGCCGCCGCCCTCTCCGTACGCGGCACCACCCTCACCGGCACCCCCGCCCGCGGCGACACCCCGCCCGCCCTGCACCCCCTCGTCCAGGACTTCCTCGACACCCTCACCAGCGGACAGCGCGACCGCTTCACCGGCCGCTGCGCCGAGACCATCCTCATCTCCCGCCACATCGCCGCCACCGACGCCGCCCGCAGCAAACGCGCCGCCCGCAAACCCATGACCAACGGCGAAGCGCGCAAAGCCCTCAAACACGCCAAACTCACCACCCGCCGCATCCGCGAGGACGGCGACCCCCTCCACGGCGGCTTCGCCACCCCCTGCCGCGCCTGCACCGCACTCAGCGCCCACTTCGGTGTCCGCATAGTCGACCCCGCCGCCACCGAACGCTGACACGAGCCACGCCGCCCGCCCGCGCGACGCGGCCAGCACCATGAACTCGACGAACGAAGGGCAGATGCACACCGACCGCACCTCCACCACGCGCTTCCCCGTCCCCGTCGACGCCGCACTGCGCGCCGCCGGCTGGCAGCCGGGACGCTGGGACATCAAACAGGCCGAGATCTGGGCCGACACCCTCCGCGACCACACCTCACCCGCAGGCCACCGGCACAGCGTCTTCCCCGCCGCCGTCGAAGCCTGGGCCGAATTCGGCGGACTCCGCATCCACCCCACCGGACCCGGCCGCCAGATCGCCCCCGCCACCCTGCACATCGACCCGCTGCACGGCCTCCACCTGGCCCGCACCCTCGGCGACCTCGGCCGCGCCCTCGACACCCAGGTCGCCCCCCTCGGCGCCGAGACCGACACCGAGTCCCTCCTCGCCATCGACGCCGAAGGCCGCGTCTACGCCCTCGACCACACCGGCGACTGGTACCTCGGCCCCCACATCGACCAGGCCCTCGCCACCCTCATCGACGGCATCACCCCCACCCGCCTCACCGTCGCCTGACCGCCGGCCGCCCCCACCGGCCGCGCTCCCGCCGGCCCTCACCGCACCCCCGCCGGCGCACTCCCCGCCGACGACAAGAGCCCACGCGAACGCCGGTCGCCGGGAAACCCCTTACGGAGCCTCCGCCGACGCCGGAATCACCGCCGACACCCGGAACCCCCCGGCCTCCGTCGGCCCCGACACGAACACCCCGCCCAGCGCGGAGACCCGCTCCTTCATCCCCACCAGGCCATTGCCCCCCGACGGCAGCCCGGCCGACGAGGCCGCCCGCGGCGGCGGCTCGTTCTCCACCTGCATCGCGATCTCCGACGCCCGGTGCGCCAGCCGCACATACGTCTTCGCACCCGCCGCATGCTTGTGGACGTTCGTCAGCGCCTCCTGCACCACCCGGTACGCCGTCGACTCCACCTCCGGCGCATACGACCGGCTCTCCCCCTCCACCGACAGATCCACGACCATCCCCGCGGCCGCCGACTGCCCCACCAGCTCCTCGATCTCCGCCAGGCACGGCCCCTCCGCCGCGCCCTCCTCACCATCGGCCGCACGCGAGGCGGCCGCCGCCGCGGCCGCCCCCACCGCCGCCAGCGGAGGCACCGACACCCGCTCCGACCGGGCCGCCCCCGCCGGCTCCGAACCGGCCCGCAGCACCCCGAGCATCTCCCGCAGCTCCGTCAGCGCCTGCCGGCCCATGTCCCCCACCAGCGCGGCGTTCTTCACCGCCTTCTCCGGATCCTTCCGCGCCACCGCCTGCAACGCCGCCGCATGCACCACCATCAGACTCACCCGGTGCGCCACGACGTCGTGCATCTCCCGCGCGATCCGCGTCCGCTCCTCGTTGCGCGCCCACTCGGCCCGCTCCTCGGCCCGCTCCGCCAGCAGCTGCAGCTCCCGCTCCAGACTGTCCGCCCGCTCCCGCAGACTCTCCATCAGCCGCCGCCGCGCCCCGATGTACAGCCCCAGCAGCACCGGCGGAGCCGTCACCCCCAGCGCCGTCGTGATCGACGCGAACGGCACGAACCAGTCACCTATGGTCAGCTCGCCGCGCGCCATGTCCTGCCGCACCCGCACGAACGTCACGATCGCCGTGCCCAGCAGCGACATCCCCGCCAGCGACCCGATGATCCTGCGCGGCAGCTCCGAAGCGGCCAGCGTGTACAGACCGACGACGCCCATCAGAAAGCCCATCTGGGCGGGCGTCACCGCGATCGTCACCAGCACCACGGCCACCGGCCACTTCCGCCGCACCACCAGCACGGCCCCGGCCAGCACGCCGAACACCACACCCGCGGCCACCGGGATCCCCGCGTCCCGCGCGAACGGGATCCCCTCCAGCCCGCACTCCAGCGCGGACACCAGCGCGAGCCCCACATCCAGCACGGCACTGCGCCACCGCGCCCACCACCACGGCCCTCCCCGGGCCGGCACCAGCTCTTCCCCCGTCGCGGTCATGCATCCAGCCTACGGGCGCCCCCCGGTGCATTTCCGGCGACTTTCACCAAGCGATACGACGCGATATCCCTCGAACAGGTGAACCACCCTCGAATCTGTGCCGGACCTGCTCATACCGCCGGAGCCTCTTGCCCATGGCACATCTCACCGGCGAGTACGCCGACTGCGAGACCCTGCGCGAGCAGGCGGTGACCCTCCGACGGCAGGGACTCAGCCGCCGCCAGATCCGCGACCGTCTCCGCGTCCACGACAACGACACCCTCGACCGCCTCCTCCAGGGCGAACCCCCGCCCGCCTGGACCGGCACCCCAACGCCAAGGACGACCTCCGCGAACAGGCCAGGGAGCTGCGCCTGAAGGGCTGGACCTACGACCGGATCCAGCTCGAACCGGGCTGCTCCAAGGGCTCGATCTCCCTGTGGGTGCGCGATCCACCGGGGCCGGAGGGGAAGCAGAGCCCCGAGGAAGCGGCGGCCATCGCCCGGCAAGGCCTGGAAGCCGCCATGCGGATGCGCGAGGAACGCCGCCGTGAGACGGAAGGAGGTCGCCAGGCGGGCGATCGGCGAGCTTCCGGACCGCGAACTGCTCCTGGTGGGCGTGGCCCTCTACCGGGCGGAGGGCGCCAAGGACAGCCGTACGCCCGGCGCGAGTGCGCGCCCTTCGTCAACAGCGATCCGGGGACGGTTCAGGTGTACCTGCCTGGCTGGACCTCCTGGGCGTGGAACGCGAGCGCCTCCGCTTCAGCGTCCTGATCCACGAGCATGCGGACGTGGCGGGCGCCGAGCAGTTCCGGGCCGGCCTCACCGGCACCGAAGGCGCCGTTCTCAACAAGAAAACCCTCAAGAAGCACAACCCCAGGACGTCCGCAAGAACGTCGGCGAGACCTGTCGCGGTTGCCCGATGATCAAGGTTCTGAAGGGGGCTGAGCTGTACCGTCGCATCGAAGGCTCCTGGTACGGCATAGTGTTGGGAGCCGCTCGGCCGGTTGGCGAGATGTCCGATTAGCCGGGTTTGTAATCCCCTGTGGTGTAATAGGCAACACTATCCACTTTGGATGGATCATTCCAGGTTCGAGTCCTGGCAGGGGAGCCCTGCTCAGTTCGGGTCCTCACCGGCCGCCCCCGGTGAGGACCCGCACTCATGTCCGCCCCAAAACCCCCCGGTATCCTGCGGACTGTCCATCCCTCCCCATACTCAGCCGAAGGGCATCCCGTGAGCGCCAATCGCCCGGCAGCCGTCGTCGTTCTCGCAGCGGGTGAGGGCACCCGTATGAAGTCGGCCACACCCAAGGTTCTGCACGAGATCTGCGGCCGTTCCCTCGTGGGTCACGTCCTCGCCGCCGCCGGTGAGCTCCAGCCGGAGCATCTCGTCGTCGTGGTGGGGCACGCACGTGAGAAGGTGACCGCCCATCTCGCCGAGATCGCCCCGGACGTCCGCACCGCGGTGCAGGCGGAGCAGAACGGCACCGGGCACGCCGTCCGCATGGGCCTGGAGGAGCTGGGGGGCTCGGTCGACGGCACCGTCGTGGTGGTGTGCGGCGACACCCCGCTGCTGACCGGCGAGACGCTGCGCAAGCTCGCCGAGACGCACGCCGCGGACGGCAACGCGGTGACGGTGCTGACGGCCGAGGTGCCGGACGCCACCGGGTACGGCCGGATCGTGCGGGACGAGGCGTCCGGTGCGGTGACGGCGATCGTGGAGCACAAGGACGCCACCGAGGAGCAGCGGGCGATCCGTGAGATCAACTCGGGTGTGTTCGCGTTCGACGGTGCGCTGCTCGCGGATGCGCTGAAGAAGGTGCGGACGGACAACTCGCAGGGCGAGGAGTATCTGACGGACGTGCTGGGGATCCTGCGCGAGGCGGGTCACCGGGTGGGTGCGGCGCTGGCGGGTGATCACCGCGAGATCGCCGGTATCAACAACCGGGTGCAGCTCGCCGAGGCGCGGCGGATCCTCAACGAGCGGCTGCTGACGCAGGCGATGCTGTCGGGCGTGACGATCGTGGATCCGGCGTCGGTGTTCGTGGACGTGTCGGTGACGTTCGAGCGCGATGTGGTGGTGCATCCGGGGACGCAGCTGCTGGGTGCGACGCATCTGGGTGAGGGCTGCGAGGTGGGTCCGAACTCGCGGCTGACGGACACGCGTGTGGGCGCGGGTGCGCGGGTGGACAACACGGTGTCGCTCGGCGCGGAGGTCGGCGAGGGCGCGTCGGTGGGGCCGTTCGCGTATCTGCGGCCGGGGACGCGTCTGGGCCGCAAGGGCAAGATCGGCACCTATGTGGAGACGAAGAACGCGACGATCGGTGAGGGGACGAAGGTTCCGCACCTGTCGTACGTGGGGGACGCGACGATCGGTGAGTACACGAACATCGGCGCGGCGAGCGTGTTCGTGAACTACGACGGTCAGGACAAACATCACACGACGGTCGGCTCGCACTGCCGGACGGGTTCCGACAACATGTTTGTGGCTCCTGTCACGATCGGGGACGGCGCGTACACGGCTGCCGGCTCGGTGATCACGAAGGATGTGCCGCCCGGTTCGCTGGCTGTGGCCCGTGGTCAGCAGCGGAATATCGAGGGCTGGGTGGCCAGGAAGCGTCCGGGGAGTGCTGCCGCGAAGGCCGCGGAGGCGGCTTCCCGGGGGTCGGCCGAGGAGGGCTGACCGGAAACGGGTGCCTGAAACACGGCGTACCGTGATAAGTGCACACCCGCACCCCACCAGCTGAGACGGCCTCTCGCGAGTCGGCTGAGAGGTTTCTGGACATGCCCAGCTGTGACGACCTCTGAGGAGAAAGTGCTGTGACCGGGATCAAGACGACCGGCGAGAAGAAGCTGATGTTCTTCTCCGGCCGCGCCCACCCCGAGCTTGCCGAGGAGGTCGCCCAGCAGCTGGGTGTCGGGGTTGTCCCGACGAAGGCCTTCGACTTCGCCAATGGTGAGATCTATGTGCGGTATCAGGAGTCGGCGCGGGGTGCCGACTGCTTCCTGATCCAGAGCCACACGGCGCCGATCAACAAGTGGATCATGGAGCAGCTCATCATGATCGACGCGTTGAAGCGTGCGTCGGCGCGTTCGATCACGGTGATCGTGCCGTTCTACGGGTATGCCCGGCAGGACAAGAAGCACCGGGGCCGTGAGCCGATCTCGGCTCGGCTGATCGCCGATCTGATGCGGACGGCTGGTGCGGACCGGCTGCTGACGGTGGATCTGCACACGGATCAGATCCAGGGCTTTTTCGACGGTCCGGTGGACCACCTGTTCGCGCTGCCGCTGCTCGCGGACTACGTGGGCGCGAAGGTGGACCGGGAGAAGCTGACCGTGGTGTCGCCGGACGCGGGCCGGGTGCGTGTGGCGGACCGCTGGTGCGACCGGCTGGGTGCGCCGCTGGCGATCGTGCACAAGCGGCGTGACAAGGACGTGGCGAACCAGGTCACCGTGCACGAGGTGGTCGGTGAGGTGAAGGGCCGCGTGTGTGTTCTGGTGGACGACATGATCGACACCGGTGGCACGATCTGCGCGGCGGCGGACGCGCTGTTCGCGCACGGCGCGGAGGACGTGATCGTGACGGCGACGCACGGTGTGCTGTCGGGTCCGGCGGCGGACCGGCTGAAGAACTCGCGGGTGAGCGAGTTCGTGTTCACCAACACGCTGCCGACGCCGGGTGGGCTGAGCGGTGATCTGGACAAGATCAAGGTGCTGTCGATCGCGCCGACGATCGCCTCTGCGGTGCGTGAGGTGTTCGAGGACGGCTCGGTGACCAGCCTGTTCGACGAGCAGTAAGGGTTCTGCATTCGGCCCCGCTCGGGGTTTCGATGATCGTTTTGAGTACGGCCTCCCTGCCTGAGTACACTGCTGCAGTTGCTCGGCGAGGGAGGCCGTACTCGTCTGTCGAAGGCGTGAACACGGCGGTCCGTTATCGACGCGCTCTTCGTAGCAGGCCGTTCGTGGCCGGGTGACCACGTCCGTTTCTGACTTCGAGGAGTGAATATGTCTGAGGTGAAGATCTCCGCCGAGACGCGCACCGAGTTCGGCAAGGGTGCTGCTCGCCGTATCCGTCGCGCCGACAAGGTTCCCGGCGTTCTGTACGGTCACGGTTCCGAGCCGGTGCACCTGACCTTCCCGGGCCACGAGATGCTGCTGGCGCTGCGTACGCCGAACGTGCTGATCTCGCTGGACATCGACGGCAAGGCCAACGAGCTGGCGATCCCGAAGGCCGTGCAGCGCGACCCGATCAAGGGCTTCCTCGAGCACGTCGATCTGCTGCTGGTCAAGCGCGGCGAGAAGGTCCAGGTGGATGTTCCGGTGCACACCGAGGGTGAGCTGGCGCCGGGCGGCAACCTGCTGGAGCACGTGCTGGACTCGCTGCCCGTCGAGGCCGAGGCCACCCACATCCCGGAGCATGTGACGGTGTCCATCGAGGGCCTGGCCGCCGGTGACTCGGTCCACGCCAAGGACGTCAAGCTGCCCAGCGGTGTGAGCCTGGCGGTGGAGGAGGACGCCGTGGTGCTGCAGGTGCTGGCCGCGCAGACCGAGGCTCCCGAGGAGACCGAGGGCGAGGGTGAAGAGGCCGCCGAGGCCTGATCCCCCCCCTTTCCGGGCCGGCCGTCCGCCTCCGGGCGGGGCGGACGGCCGGCCCGGGGCGTCGTTTCGTCGGCCGCTGTTCCCGTGCGGGGCAGCGGCCGACGCGTATGAAGGAGACATGGGCGTGACGACGGATGCGGCGGCTGTGTGGCTGATCGCGGGTCTGGGCAATCCGGGGCCGGGCTACGCGGGGAACCGGCACAACGTGGGGTTCATGGTCGCGGATCTGCTGGCGGAGCGCATGGGCGGCCGGTTCAAGCGGCATGGCAAGGCCCAGGCTCAGGTGGTGGAGGGCCGGATCGGTCCTCCGGGCCCGATGTCGCGGCGGGTGGTGCTGGCGAAGCCGATGTCGTACATGAATCTGTCCGGCGGGCCGGTGAACGCGCTGCGGGAGTTCTACAAGGTGCCGGTGGATCATGTGGTGGCCATCCATGACGAGCTGGACATCGACTACGGCTCGCTGCGGTTGAAGCGGGGCGGCGGGGACAACGGTCACAACGGGCTGAAGTCGCTGACGAAGGCGTTCGGTCCTGACTATCACCGGGTGCGGTTCGGGATCGGGCGTCCGCCGGGGCGGATGCCGGTGGCCGATTTCGTGCTGCGGGACTTCTCGCCGGCGGAGCGCAAGGAGCTGGACTACTTCGTGGACCGGGCGGCGGACGCGGTGGAGTGCCTGGTGACCGAGGGCCTGGAGCGGGCGCAGAGTACGTACAACTCCTGACTTGTCCCCCGCCTGAGTTGACCGACCGCAGAGGAATGGCCAAAGATCGCGGCCATGCCATCTGCGGTGCTCTCTTACGGACGGATCGCGGCGATGGGCACGGTGACCGTGCTGATCCTGATCGCCGGGGTGTGGGCGTCCTGGGGCTCGGCGCAGCACGTGATGCTGACCAAGGGGCGCGAGCGGGGCGCGGTCGAGGTGACGCAGTGCCGGCAGGGCACGTGCAGCGGCCCCTACACGCCCGTCTCGCCGGGCTCTCAGCCGCGGGACCGGGTGGTGCTGGAGGACTCGGTGGCCGTCACCGAGGGCGAGACCTATGCGGTGGTGCTGAAGCCGGGCGGCTCGCAGGCCGTGCGGTCGGGTCCCGGCGGGGTGCTGTACGCCTGGGTGCCGCTGGGGGGTGCGCTGCTGCTGGCGTCGGTGGTGGTGGCGGGCGGTCTGCGCAGGACGCGGCCGGCGTGGGTGCTGGCCGGCTCTGGCGTGGCGCTGCTGACGGCGGCGTTCGCTGTGGTGTGAGTCCTGAGACGACGGCGGGACGTGCTGCCGTGCGGCCCCGGTGGTGACGGTGCCCCCGTGCTCGGAGGGAGCGCGGGGGCACCGCTGTGTGTGCGGGCTGTGTGTCAGCCGGTGTTGCGCAGGCCCGCCGCCACGCCGTTGACGGTGAGCAGCAGGGCGCGGGAGAGCAGCGGGTCGGGCTCCTCGCCGGCGGCGGCCGCGTCGCGCTGCCGCTTGAGCAGGGCGACCTGGAGGTAGGAGATCGGGTCCAGGTAGGCGTCGCGGATGGCGAAGGTCTGCTTCAGGACGGGCTGGGCGTCGAGGAGTTCCTTCTCGCCGGTGACGCGCAGCACCTCGGCGACGGTCAGCTCGTGCTCGGCCTCGATGGTCTCGAAGACGTGCTTGAGTTCGTCGGGGACGAGGGTGTCGACGTAGTGCCGGGCGATCCGCAGGTCGGTCTTGGCGAGGGTCATCTCCACGTTGGAGATGAAGTTGCGGAAGAAGTGCCACTGCTGGTGCATCTCGTCGAGCACGGTGTCGAGGCCGGCCTCGCGCAGCGCCTTGAGCCCGGAGCCGACGCCGAACCAGCCGGGGACGATCTGCCGCGACTGGGTCCAGCCGAACACCCAGGGGATGGCCCGCAGCCCGTCCAGGCCCGCGCCGGAGTCGGGACGGCGGGAGGGCCGGGAGCCCAGGTGCAGGTCGGCGAGCTGGTCGACGGGGGTGGAGGCGAAGAAGTAGGCGGGCAGGTCGGGGTCCTCGACCAGGCGGCGGTAGGCGGCGTGGGCGGCGTCGGAGACGACGTCCATGGCGGCGTCCCAGCGGGCGAGGGCCTCGTCGGACTGGCGGGGCGCGGTGTGCAGGGCGGAGGCCTGCAGGGTGGCGGCCACGGTGAGTTCCAGGTTCTCCCGGGCGAGGGCGGGGATGAGGTACTTGTCGGAGATGACCTCGCCCTGCTCGGTGACCTTGATCTCGCCCTCGAGGGTGCCCCAGGGCTGGGCGAGGATGGCGTCGTGGGTGGGGCCGCCGCCGCGGCCGACGGTGCCGCCGCGGCCGTGGAAGAGGCGCAGCCGCACACCGTAGCGGTGGGCTACGTCGCGCAGCCGCCGCTGGGCGCGGTGGATCTCCCACTGGCTGGTGGTGATGCCGCCGAACTTGGAGGAGTCGGAGTAGCCGAGCATGACCTCCTGGACGTCTCCGCGCAGCGCGACCAGGCGCCGGTAGGAGGGGTCGGAGAGCATGTCCTCGAGGATGGTGTCGGCGGCCCTGAGCTCGTCGGTGGTCTCGAGCAGCGGGACGATGCCGATCTTCGCCCAGCCGGCGTGCAGGTCGATCAGGCCGGCCTCGCGGGCGAGGACGGCGGCGGCGAAGACGTCGTCGGCGCCCTGGCACATGGAGATGATGTAGGACTCGATGACCTCGGGTCCGAAGACCTCCAGGGCGCGCTTGATGGTCTGGAAGACGCCGAAGGTCTTCTCGCCGGCCGCGTCGACGGGCGGCGGGGTGGGGGCCAGCGGCCGGCGGGAGCGGAGTTCCTTGGCGAGCAGCTTGGCGCGGTACTCGCGCGGCATGTCGGCGTAGCGCCAGGACTCCTCGCCGAGCCGGTCGAACAGCTGGCCGAGGGCGTGGTGGTGGGCGTCGGCGTGCTCGCGGACGTCCATGGTGGCGAGCTGCAGGCCGAAGGCGGCGATGGTGCGGATGGTGCGGGCGAGGCGCCCGTCGGCGAAGAGGCCGCCGCGGTGCTCCCTGAGCGAGGTCTGCAGGATGCGCAGATCGGCGAGGAGTTCGCCGGTGCCGAGGTAGTCGCGGCCGGGCTCGTGCGGGGTGCCCTTGGCGAGGCGCTGCTTGGTGTTCTGCAGCTTCTGCCGGATGCAGGTGGCCTTGAGCCGGTAGGGCTCCTCGGCGTTGAGGCGCTTGTAGCGGGGGCTGATCTCGGGGAGGTTGCCGAGGTCGGCCTTGAGGGAGGTGAGCAGTTCCTCGGTGGCGCCGGCGTAGCGGATGGAGCTGGAGAGCAGGCCGCGCAGTTCGTCGATCATCTCCAGCGCGTCGTTGATGCCGTGTTCGTGCTGGAGGATCAGCACCTCCCAGGTGACCTGGGGGGTGACGTTGGGGTTGCCGTCGCGGTCGCCGCCGATCCAGGTGCCGAAGGTGAGGGGGCGGGTGTCGTCGGGCAGCTTGACGCCGACGCGTTCCAGTTCGGCGGTGAGGTCCTCCAGGACGTCGCCGACGGCTTCGGCGTGCAGCTCGTCGAGGTAGTAGATGGCGTTGCGGGCCTCGTCGGCGGGTTCCGGGCGGGCGACGCGCAGCTCGTCGGTCTGCCAGACGAGGTCGATGTTCTCGGCCAGCCGGGTGTCCAGGCGACGCCGGTCGGAGGCGATGACCGGGGTGTCCAGGAGGGCGGCGATGCGGCGGAGCTTGTTGAGGACGCTGCGGCGTGCGGCCTCGGTGGGGTGGGCGGTGAAGACGGGCCGCACGTTGAGGTGCTGCACGGTCTGCCGCAGGTGCTCGGGGTCGGCGTCCTTGAGCCGGTCGGCGGTGCGGGAGAGCGCGCCGCCCTCGGCCGCGCGCTTGGCGCGCAGTTCGCGTCCGCGGTGCACCTGCTCGGTGACGTTGGCCAGGTGGAAGTAGGTGGAGAAGGCGCGCACCAGCTTGGCGGCGGTCTCGAGTTCTGTGCCGCGCAGCAGCTCGGCGGCGGCCTCGCCGTCCTCCCGGGTGAGGCGGCGGACCTTCTCGACGAGCTCCAGCAGCTCGGGGCCCTCCTGCCGGACGAGGGTCTCCCCGAGGAGGTCACCCAGTCGGCGGATGTCGGCACGCAGTTCGGCGCTCGTCGTGGTGGTCTGGTCGTCGGCACTGCTCACAGGTGCGGCTCCTTGCAGTGTTGAAGCTCGTCTGGGAGGGAACCCGGACGGCGTCGCGCGCGGCGGGCGCCGCATACGAAATGGGGCGTCCGGGAAGAATTCCGAGCGGACCGCGCTGTCCGACCGACTCCCAGGATAGGTGTCGGGCGGGACGCGCAGGCTCGCGGGCTCTTGCCGCCGGGCGACGCACTGCCATACTTACGAAGCCGTAGGTTACGGAACCGTAGGAACTTCTCCGGGTTCCGGCAGCCCCGGCACCACCCCCGTCCGCATACCCCACAGGGGACACGCATGACCTCACGTTCCGATGTGATCGAAGAAGCCCCGAAGGCATCTGGATCCGACGTCGACGCCGCGCCCTCCGCCACGCTGGGCGGTGAGCGCAAGCGTTCCATCGAGCAGATCACGCTGCTGCTCTTCATCATCGTCCCGTTCCTGGCGCTGCTGGCGTCCGTGCCGCTGGCCTGGGGCTGGGGGGTGAGCTGGCTGGACCTCGGTCTGCTGGTGTTCTTCTACTTCCTCGGGTGCCACGGCATCACCATCGGTTTCCACCGGCACTTCACCCACGGTTCCTTCAAGGCGAAGCGGCCGCTGAAGATCGCGCTGGCCATCGCCGGTTCGATGGCGGTCGAGGGGCCGCTGGTGCGGTGGGTGGCCGACCACCGCAAGCACCACAAGTTCTCCGACGCCGAGGGCGACCCGCATTCGCCGTGGCGGTACGGGGAGACGGTCCCGGCGCTGATCAAGGGCCTGTGGTGGGCGCATATCGGCTGGATGTTCGACGAGGAGCAGACGCCGCAGGAGAAGTACGCGCCGGATCTGATCAAGGACCCGACGATGCGGCGGATCTCCCGCCTGTTCGTGCTGTGGACGACGCTGTCGCTGCTGCTTCCCGCCCTGATCGGCGGGCTGGTGACGATGTCCTGGTGGGGCGCCTTCACCGGCTTCTTCTGGGGTTCCCTCGTCCGGGTGGCGCTGCTCCACCATGTGACGTGGTCGATCAACTCCATCTGCCACGCGGTCGGCAAGCGGCCGTTCAAGTCGCGGGACCGTTCGGGCAATGTGTGGTGGCTGGCCGTGCTGTCGTGCGGTGAGTCCTGGCACAACCTGCACCACGCCGACCCGACCTCGGCACGGCACGGCGTGGAGCGCTGGCAGCTGGACTCCTCGGCCCGGCTGATCCGCTGGTTCGAGCTGCTCGGCTGGGCGTACGACGTGCGGTGGCCGTCACGCTCACGTATCGATTCCCGCCGTAACACCACCGATGTCGGCTCCCGGCGCCGGAAGGAGACCGTCGAGGCGGCATGATGGTCGCCGTGGCCGACTCCAGCAGCATCCCGAGCAATGACAAGCCGCGGCGCACGCGCCGGACCCGGATGACCGGTGCGGAGCGCCGCCAGCAGCTACTGGAGATCGGCCGCACCCTCTTCGCGGCCAAGGGCTTCGAAGGCACGTCGGTGGAGGAGATCGCGGCGAAGGCCGGGGTGTCCAAGCCGGTGGTCTACGAGCACTTCGGCGGCAAGGAGGGTCTGTACGCGGTGGTGGTGGACCGGGAGATGCGCCGCCTGCTGGACATGGTGACCAGCTCGCTGACGGCCGGCCATCCGCGTGAGCTGTGCGAGCAGGCGGCGTTCGCACTGCTGGACTACATCGAGGAGTACACGGACGGGTTCCGCATCCTGGTCCGTGACTCCCCCATCCCCCAGTCGACGGGGTCCTTCGCCTCGCTGATCTCGGACATCGCCACCCAGGTGGAGGACATCCTGGGCCGCGAGTTCAAGTCCCGCGGCTTCGACCCGAAGCTGGCGCCGCTGTACGCGCAGGCGCTGGTCGGCATGGTTGCGCTGACCGGCCAGTGGTGGCTGGACGTGCGCAAGCCGAAGAAGGCCGAGGTGGCGGCGCACCTGGTGAATCTGGCGTGGCACGGCCTGGACGGCCTGGAGCCGAAGCCCCGGCTGATCGGGCACCGCAAGAACTGAGACCCCCGGCCGGTCAGGCGTCCTCCTCGGCGGGTTCCAGGAACTCCAGGCGGTTGCCGACCGGGTCGGCGGTGAAGAAGCGCAGGTGGCCCGGCAGAGCGTCGTCCCAGGTGACGGGGGCGCCGTGCCGGTCGAGCCGCTCGGCGTACTGCCGGATCCCGCGGACCCGGATGCCGGGGTGGGCCTTCTTCGCGGGGCGGAAGCCGTTCTCGATCCCCAGGTGCAGCTGGACAGACCCGGACTGGAACCAGCAGCCGCCGCGGGCCGCGAGGGCGGGCGGCTTGGGGATCTCGCGCATGCCGAGGATGCCGGCGTAGTAGTCGCGCAGCAGGTCCTCGCTGCCGGCGGGCGCGGCGAGCTGGACGTGGTCGAGTGCGGTGATCATGGCGGGCCCTCCCCTGCCGGGTGAGGGCGCGTCCTGCGCCGGCTTGCGGGCGACGGCGAAGACGCGGCGGAACGGGAAGGCCGTGCCGTGCGGGCCCGGCGGGTAGGCGGTGCGCAGCGCGGCCCGGTACTCCTCCAGGAAGGCCTCGCGCCGCTCGGGCTGGTCGGCGAGGGCGGTGAGCACGGGCCGCAGGCCGGTGCCCTTCACCCAGTCCAGGACCGGGTCCTCGCCGGTGAGCAGGTGGAGGTAGGTGGTCTCCCAGACGTCGGCGGTGCAGCCGAGGGCGGTGAGGCGGGCGAGGTAGTCCTGCGGGGCGAGCACGGCGTCGCTGTGGCGCAGCACGTGGTCGATGCCGTGCCGGCGGGCGATCTCGCGCATCAGGGCGTGGCTGGGGGCGTCGAAGTTGCCGGGGATCTGGAAGGCGAAGGTTCCGCCGGGGTGGACTGCGGCCACCCAGTCGGCGAACCGGTCCGCGTGGCCCGGCAGCCACTGCAGGGTCGCGCTGCTGATGATCAGGTCGTAGGGCTCCTCGGGCGTCCAGGTGCGCAGGTCGGCGTGGACGAAGTCGAGGTGCCCGCCGCCCGGGGTGGGGCCGCCGTGACCGGCGCGGGCCGCCTCGAGCATCTCGGGCGAGTTGTCGTAGCCGGTGATGCGGGCGGCGGGCCAGCGTTCGGCGAGCAGGGCTGTGACATTGCCCGCGCCGCAGCCGAGGTCGGCGATGCGGGGCGCGGGCGTGGCCGGGTCCGGGATGCGGGCGAGGAGCTCGGCGGTGGGCCGGGTGCGGTGGCCGGCGTGGCGCAGGTACTGCGCGGGATCCCAGGTGGGGGTGACGGTCATGGATCCTCCCGTTCACTGTCGGACGCGTACCCAGCCTGCGATCTCTATTCCTTGATGTCAAGAGACTCGATATCAAGAGACTTCACATCGACACAACCACTACACTGATCGCCATGGAGGACGAGGTCGATCGGCTGGTCGCAGCGTGGCGCCGGGAGCGCCCGGACCTCGACGTGGAACCGCTCGAGGTGCTCAGCCGGGTCAGCAGGCTCGCCCGGCATCTGGACCGGGCGCGCAGGCTCGCCTTCGCCGAGCACGGGCTCGAGCCCTGGGAGTTCGACGTGCTGACCGCGCTGCGCCGCGCGGGCGCCCCCTATCAGCTCTCGCCGGGGCAGCTGCTCACCCAGACGCTGGTGACCTCCGGCACGATGACCAACCGCATCGACCGCCTCGCCAAGAAGGGCCTGGTGGAGCGGCTGCCCGACCCCACCGACCGGCGCGGCGTGCTGGTCCGGCTGACCGCCGAGGGACGCGACCGCGCCGACCAGGCGCTGGCCGGGCTGCTGGACCAGGAGCGGGCCATCCTCGCCGAGCTGTCCCGCGCCCAGCGCGGGGAACTGGCCGCCCTGCTACGCCAGCTGACCGCCCCGTTCGACAACGTCCCCGGATAGGTCGACCGGTCCGACGCCCGCGCGGCGGGCGAGGGCGACCGCGGCGAGCGTGGAGTGGACGCCCAGCTTGCCCAGCACGTTCTGCATATGTGTGCGCACCGTGTGCGGAGAGAGGTACAGCCGCTCGGCGACCGCCTTGCGGCCCAGGCCCGCCACCATGCAGCGCAGCACCTCCCGCTCCCGCGGGGTGAGGGACTCCACCAGCCGCTCGCTCTCGGTGCGGTGTTTGCGGGCCGCGGTCAGCTCGCGCAGCACGCCGGTGAGCAGCGCGGGCGGCAGATGCGTCTCGTCGCGCAGCACGCCCCGGATGACGGTGAGCAGCCGGCTGAGCGAGCAGTCCTTGGCCACCCAGCCGGAGGCACCGGCCTGCAGCGCGGAGGCCGCCCGCCGGGGGTCGTCCTTCTCGGCGAGCACCACGATCCGCACCTGCGGCTGGGCCGTGCGCACCCCGGCGACCAGGGCCATCCCGTCGACGAGGCCGTCCTCGTCGCCGTCCTGCACGGGCACCGCGGGACGGCCGCCGGGCACCTTGCCGCCCAGATCGGCGTCGACGAGCATCACGTCGAAGCGGCGCCCCTCGGAGGCGGCCCGCTCCAGACAGCGCAGCGCGGCCGGGCCGCTGCCTGCCGCGGCCACCTCGACATCCGGCTCCGCGGCCAGGGCCGCGGCCAGCGACTCGGCGAAGATGCGGTGGTCGTCGACGACCAGGACTCGGATGCGTACCACGAAACCCCCTTCCCCGAGCTCTTCCGCAGAGCAGGGGATCGCTCACCGGCCCACCGGCACTGTTCATCAGGGTACGGACGGGGGCGGGGAGCGGAAGGTTATTCACAGAACTGGCGGTCCTGGCACGTTTAGGGTGAGCCGCATGTTTCGTTTGGAGACAGAAGTCGACAAGGCCCGACGTGATCTGCTCCGCAAGCGCCTGCGGGACACCAATACGGCGGCGTCCCCGGTGCTGCGCGCCCTGCGCGGCACCCCCGCCGAACGCGAGAACCCCCTGCACGTGTGGGCGATGGACGACGCCGGCGGCCTCGCGGGCGGCCTGGTCGGCCACACCTGGGCCTCCTGGCTCCACGTCGCCTACCTGTGGGTGGACGAGCCCCACCGGGGCACCGGCCTCGGCAGCCGGCTGCTCGCGCATGCCGAGCACCTCGCCGCCGCCGAACGCGCCTGCGCCTCGGCCCGGGTGGAGACCTGGGACTTCCAGGCTCCGGACTTCTACCGGAAGCAGGGCTACGAGGTGGTGTGCGAGATCCCCGACTATCCGCCGGGGATCACCGAGTACACGCTGGTCAAGAAGCTGGTGACCCGGCACCGCTGAGCCAGTCCAGCCGCCGGGCGCCGGGCGAGGGCACCGCCTCGAAGACGCGGGGCGGGGAGAGCTCCGCGGCGGCGAAGGCCTCCTCCACCGCCTTGGTGACGGCCGGGACGTCGGCGTACTCGGTCAGCACGATCGCCGAGCCGCCGAAGCCGCCGCCGGTCATGCGGGCGCCGAGGGCGCCGGCGGCAAGGGCCGTGTCGACGACCAGGTCCAGCTCACGGCAGGAGATGCGGAAGTCGTCGCGCAGCGAGGCATGCCCCTCCACCAGCACGGGCCCGATCGCCCGGACGTCACCGGCTTCCAGCAGCTGCACGACCCGCTCCACCCGCTGATCCTCCGTCACCACATGGCGGACGAGCCGGCGCACCTCCTCCTCGTCGCCCAGCCGCTCCAGCGCCGCGTCCAGGCCGTCGTAGGGGATGTCGCGCAGGGCGGCGACGCCGAGCAGCGCCGCCCCCTTCTCGCAGCCGGCCCGGCGCTTGCCGTACTCGCCCTCGCTGTGGCTGTGCTTGACCTGGGTGTCGACCACGAGCAGGCGCAGGCCCTCGGCCTCGAGGTCGAAGGGGATCTGACGCTGCGACAGGTCCCGGGTGTCGAGGAACAGAGCGTGCCCGGCCTCGCAGCAGGCGGCGGCCGTCTGGTCCATGATGCCGACGGGCGCCCCGACGTAGACGTTCTCGGCGCGCTGGCACAGCCGGGCCAGCCGCCGGCCGCTCAGGCCCAGGGAGAACAGGTCGTTCAGGGCCGAGGCCACCACGACCTCCAGGGCGGCCGAGGAGGACAGACCCGCCCCGGACGGGACCGTGGACGCCAGATGGACGTCCGCGCCGGTCACGGCGTGACCGGCCTCCCGCAGCGCCCACACCACACCCGCGGGATAGGCGGTCCAGTTCTTGTCCGTCCCGGGCGCGAGGCCGTCCACGGCCATCTCCGCGACCGGCCCCGCCACGTCCGCGGAGTGCAGACGCAGCACCCCGTCGTCGCGGCGGGCGACGGCCGCGACCGCGGTGTGCGGCAGCGCGAACGGCATCACGAAGCCGTCGTTGTAGTCGGTGTGCTCGCCGATCAGGTTGACGCGGCCCGGCGCCGCCCACACCCCGTGCGGCTCCGCCCCGTACAGCCGGGCGAACTCCGCTGCCACCGTCCCGCTCATCTGCTGCCCCTTCATCGGACGTCCCCGGCGGCGCGCCGCTGGGCGAAGGCCCAGGCGTCGGCGACGATCCCCGCGAGGTCGGTGCGCCTCGGCCGCCAGCCCAGCTTCTCGCGGGCGGCGTCCGCGGAGGCCACGAGCACCGCCGGGTCGCCGTCCCTGCGGGGCGCCACGACCTCGGGGACCGGGTGGCCGGTGACCCGGCGGACGGTGTCGACGACCTCGCGCACGGAGAAGCCGTTGCCGTTGCCGAGGTTCAGGATCAGGTGTTCGCCGGGGGTGGCGGCGCGCAGCGCCAGCAGGTGGGCCTCGGCGAGGTCGGCGACATGGATGTAGTCGCGCACGCAGGTGCCGTCCGGGGTGGGGTAGTCGTCGCCGTAGACGGAGACGGACTCGCGCCTGCCCTGCGCGACCTGGAGGACCAGCGGGATCAGATGGGACTCGGGGTCGTGCCGCTCGCCCAGGTCGCCGTAGGCGCCGGCCACGTTGAAGTAGCGCAGGGAGACCGCACCCAGGCCGTGGGCGGCGGCCTCACCGCTGATCATGTGGTCGACGGCGAGCTTGGAGGCGCCGTAGGGGTTGGTGGGGGCGGTGGGGGCGGACTCGGCGACGGGCAGCTCCGCCGGCTCGCCGTAGGTGGCGGCCGTGGAGGAGAACACCAGGGTGCGCACGCCCGCCTCGCGCATCGCGGCGAGCAGGGCCATGGTGCCGCCGACGTTGTTGTCCCAGTACTTCTCGGGCCGCGCGACCGACTCGCCGACCTGGGAGAAGGCGGCGAAGTGCAGCACCGCGTCGTACGAAGGATCCAGCCATTTGGCGGAGTCCCGGATGTCGCCCTCGATGAACCCGGCGCCCTCGGGCACGCCCTCGCGGAAGCCCGTGGAGAGGTTGTCGAGGACGACGACCTCGTCGCCGGCCTCGATCAGATGCCGGGCGACGACACTGCCGACATAGCCCGCACCCCCGGTGACCAGGTACTTCCCGCTCATGACGTAGCTACCTCCCGCAGTCGCTGGGCCGCGCGCTCCGGCGGCACGTCGTTGATGAAGACGTTCATGCCGGACTCGGAACCCGCGAGAAACTTCAGCTTGCCGGAAGTGCGGCGGATGGTGAAAAGCTCGAGGTGCAGCGCGAAGTCGTCGCGCGTCACCCCGGCGTACTGCTCCAGCGGGCCGAACGGCGCCTGGTGCCAGGCGGCGATGTACGGCGTCGGGGGCTCGCCGGTGCCGAAGATCCGGTCGAAGCGCCGCAGCAGCTCCAGATAGACGGGGGCGAACTCCGCGCGCGCCGCCTCGTCGAGGCCGAGCAGGTCGGGGACCCGCCGCTTGGGGTACAGGTGGACCTCGTACGGCCAGTGCGCCGCGTACGGCACGAAGGCCGCCCAGTGGTCACCCTCCAGGACGACACGTTCCCCGGCGAGTTCCCGCTCGAGGACCGCGTCGAAGAGGTTCTCCCCGCCGGTCGACGCCTTGTGCGCCGCCACTTGGCGCAGCATCAGGTCGGTGCGCGGGGTGGTGAACGGGTAGGCGTAGATCTGCCCGTGCGGGTGCTGGAGGGTGACGCCGATCTCGGCGCCCCGGTTCTCGAAGCAGAAGACCTGCTCGACGGCGGGCAGATGCGACAGCTCGGAGGTCCGGTCCGCCCAGGTCTCCAGAACCAGCCGGGCCTGCTGCTCGCTCAGGTCGGCGAAGGAGGCGTCGTGGTCGGAGGTGAAGCACACGACCTCGCAGCGGCCGGAGTCCCCGGCCAGCGAGGGGAAGCGGTTCTCGAAGACGACCACGTCGTACGACGGCTCCGGGATCTCGCTGAGCCGGTCGCCCTCGGAGGGACACAGGGGGCATTCGTCGGCCGGCGGGTGATAGGTGCGGCCCTGCCGGTGGGAGGCGATGGCGACGCTGTCCCCGAGCAGCGGGTCGCGGCGGATCTCCGACGTGGTGACGGTGACGTCCAGCGGGCGTCGGTCCGGCGCGTCGCGGACCGTGTCGTCGCTGAGGTCGTAGTAGATGAGCTCGCGACCGTCGGCCAGTCGGGTCGAGGTCTTCTTCACGCCGGACGCTCCATTCGAGCCGCACTGTTCAACAGAACTCAACATACCAAAACACGACTCACCACCCGCGTCAACATCACAATCAAACAAAGCTCACCAACAAAAGTGTTCATTTTCCGAACGCGCAGGTAGGTTCCCGCAGGTATCGGTTCGCGCAACGAAGCGAGTACTCATGCAGACCCCCACAGGTTTCCCACCATCCGTCCAGCTGGCGGCCGAGCTGCGGCTGCCCACCAACTGGCTCGACTACACGATCCTCGGGATCTACTTCCTGGTCGTCCTGGGCGTCGGCCTCGCCGCCCGCGCCTCGGTCAGGACCAGCCTGGACTTCTTCCTCTCCGGGCGCTCACTGCCCGCCTGGGTCACCGGCCTGGCCTTCATCGCCGCCAACCTGGGCGCCACCGAGATCCTCGGCATGGCCGCGAACAGCGCGCAGTACGGCGTCTACACCACCCACTGGTACTGGGTCGGCGCCATCCCGGCGATGGTCTTCCTCGGCCTGGTGATGATGCCCTTCTACTACGGCTCCAAGGTCCGCTCGGTGCCGGAGTTCCTGCTGCTGCGCTTCGACAAGGCCGCACACCTGCTCAGTGCGGTCCTGTTCGCCTTCGCCGCCATCCTCATCGCCGGCGTCAACCTCTACGCCCTGGCGATCGTGGTCAAGGCACTGCTCGGCTGGCCGGAATGGGTGGCGATCGTGGTGGCCGGCTTCTTCGTGCTCGCCTACATCACCCTCGGCGGCCTGTCCTCGGCGATCTACAACGAGGTGCTGCAGTTCTTCGTGATCCTCGCGGCGCTCATCCCGATCACCGTGCTCGGCCTGCGCAGCGTGGGCGGCTGGGACGGCCTGTCCGACAAGCTCAGCGCCTCCCACGGCGACAACTTCATGACCGCCTGGGGCGGCACCGGCATCGGCAGCGACAACCCGCTCGGCGCCAACTGGCTGACCATCGTCCTCGGCCTGGGCTTCGTGCTCTCCTTCGGCTACTGGACCACCAACTTCGCCGAGGTGCAGCGCGCGCTGTCCGCGAAGAACCTCTCCGCCGCCCAGCGCACCCCGCTGATCGCCGCGTTCCCGAAGATCTTCATCGTCTTCCTGGTGATGATCCCCGGCCTGGTCGCCGCGGCCGTCATCCCGCGCTTCGGCACCCCCGAGTCGGGCTACCAGTACAACGACGCCATCCCCTACCTGATGCAGCAGCTGCTGCCCAACGGCGTCCTGGGCATCGCGGTGACCGGTCTGCTCGCCGCGTTCATGGCCGGCATGGCGGCCAACGTCTCCTCCTTCAACACGGTGTTCACCACCGACATCTGGGCGAAGTACGTGGTCAAGCACCGCGAGGACACCTACTACGTGCGGTTCGGCCGGCTGATCACCGCGATCGGCGTGCTGGCCTCCATCGGCACGGCGTTCCTGGCGTCCTCCTTCTCGAACATCATGAGCTACCTGCAGACGTTGTTCTCCTTCTTCAACGTCCCGATGTTCGTGGTCTTCATCATCGGCATGTTCTGGAAGCGGGCCTCGATGAAGTCCGGCTTCTGGGGACTGATCGCCGGCACCTCGGCCGCGATGGTGAACTACTTCTGGATCTACAAGCAGGGCATCATCGACATCCCCACCGACCAGGGCGCCAACTTCGTCTCCGCGATCGCGGGCTTCGTCGCCGGTGCGGTCGTCATGGTCGCGGTCACCCTCTTCACCGCGCCGAAGCCGGCCGACGAGCTGCAGGGCCTGGTCTACGGCACGCGCTCGCCCGGCATGGCGGAGCCGCCCGCACCCGGTGACGAGGCCTGGTACCGCAAGCCCGCGCTGCTCGGCTGGGGCGCGGTGATCCTGGCCGCCGCCTGCTACATCCCCTTCTCGTTCTGATCGCGGGAGAATGGAACGACCATGTCCGAACACTTCTCCGAGCAGGAGCTCCAGCAGGAAGTCACAGAGCTGGAGAGCAAGTCCGCGACGGCGGCGCGCCTCTTCGACATCCGCCGCATCATCGGGGGCCTCTTCGTCCTCTACGGCGTCATCGTCATGATCGCCGGTTTCACCGCGTCCGACGCGGACATCGACAAGGCCGAGGGCGTCAACATCAACCTCTGGACCGGCCTCGGCATGCTCCTCCTCGGCCTCTTCTTCCTCCTCTGGCTCAAGCTCTCCCCCACAGTCCCCCCGCCCCCCACGACCCAGGACGAGCCCGACTCCCCCACAACCGACTGACCCCTCGCTCCTCGCCCGACCGTCCGCAGCCACGTGGCGATGGCCGCGCACGGCGCTCAACCGGCCACCGGACCCGGGCGTGCCGCAGTCGCGCCGACGGGCAGGGGCCGGGGGGTGGTGTCCGCCCGCAGCGGCCGGCGCGTCAACCGCGGTGGTCAACAGGCGACCGATTCCGCGCCGGACCGGGGACGGACACCACCCCCCGGCCCCGACTCACCCACCCCCTCCGTAGGCGCCACGCGCACCCCTACGGGCCGCAGGCAGAACGAAGCGCACCCCCGCCGGGCCGCAGGGCCGGCACTCCCGGGACGTCAGTTCTCCCGGGACCGGGGCCGGTCGGCTCGGTCCAGGAGCCCGGTGCGGGCGGCGAGGGCGGCCGCTTCGAGGCGGGAGCCGACGCCGAGTTTCATGAGGACGCGCTGGACGTGGGTGCGTGCCGTCGACGGCGCGATGCCCATGCCCGCCGCGATCACCCGCGTGTCCTCACCGTCCGCGACCCGCACCAGCACCTCCACCTCCCTCGGCGTCAGCATCTCCAGCAACCGCTGCCCCTCGTCATCCGGCTGCGCGGCAGGATTGAGCAACTCCGAGAACGCCCCCTGCAACAGTGCGGGCGCCACCGCCGCCTCCCCCGCCCGAGCCTTCATGATCGCCCGCTCCACCCCCTCGATCCGCTCGTCGTGCCGCACGTATCCCGACGCCCCCGCCGCGAACGCCGCCGCGATCCCGCGGGGACTGGGCACCGGCCCCAGCACCACCACCGCCACCTGCGGCCGCTCCCGCTTGATCTTGACCACCGGATCGAAGATCCCCGGCTCCGCCGGCGCCGCCGTCCCCAGCAGACACACCTCCGGCACCCTGCTGATCACCAGATCCGCGGCCCCCGCCACCGGCGCCGCCGCGGCCAGCACGCGGTGCCCGCGCAGCTTCAGCGCGGACGCCAGCGCCTCCGCCAGCAACCGGTGGTCGTCGACGACGATCAGCCGCACTCCCATAGAGAACCCCCCCAGTCCCCCCAGTACATCTCACCCACCCATACGCAAGTGCACACCCGGTGGATGCCCCCGGAAGCTACACGCTTGTTCGACGTTGCGCTCCCCCTACCGGCGAGAATCGCCCCGGATCACCGAAATTCTCGCATTCGATGACGATGAGCGCAGGATGAGCTGTACGCGAACGGCCCCGCCCCTGAACAGGGGCGGGGCCGCAACCGCGCCGAATTGATCAACCCGGAACGAGCCGGATCGGCTTGGGCTCCGGACGGGAATCAGTTCGTGCCGAAGGCGATCGCCAGATACCGCTTCGAGTCCGAGCTGCCGAAGTCGCTCGCGTACTCACTCGACATGAACAGCCGGCCCTCACTGAAGAGGATCTCGGAGTACTGCGGCGAGAACCGCGTCTCCACGTCCCGCACCGACCGCGTCGCCGGGTTCTCCAGCAGCACCGTCTGCTTGAACGTCCCGCCGTCGATGCTGACGATCTGGCCGCCCTTGTCGTACGGAGGCCGCTTGTACGCCAGGATGTTGCCGCCGTCCATGCGCAGCGGAGTGATCGTGTAGTCGTCACCCGCGTCGGCCCGCTGCCCGGTCTGCTTGCCGGTGCCCAGGTCGAACGCCACGATCTCGTTCGTCTCGCCGTACTTGCTGGTGCCGCTCTCGTGCTCCTCGGTCGCGATGTACAGCCGGTCGTTGCCGACCGCCAGACCGCTGCACTTCTCGATCTCGCTGATGCCGTCGCACTTCGCCGCGTAGTCGTCGCCGGGCGCCGAGATCCGCTCGCGCAGCTTGCCGGTCTTGTTGTCGATCGAGAAGAAGTCCGAGATGCCGCTGCCGTCGCCCGCGGACTCGTTCACGTCGGCGGCCACGACCAGCGGGTCGGTGGAGACGACCGCCGCGTACTCGATCCCCTCGTCCATCTTGTACTCGGAGATCACCTTGCCGGACTTCGGGTCGATGGTCTGGATGTGCAGCTGACGCTGCTTGAACGAGCCGCACTTGCGGACCGCGACCATCTTCGGGCCACCGCCGTACCCGGCGTCGTAGCAGCTGTCGGAGTTCTTGGGCGCCCACAGCTGCTTGCCGGAGGTGATGTCCCAGGCGGCGCCGCCGCTGGTGCTGCCCGCGGCGACCGTGGTGCCGCTGATGGTGACGTTGCTGAACCGGATGGGGAACGTGCCGGTCTTGGCCGTCTTGTTCCACAGCTTCTTGCCGGCCTTCAGGTCGATCGCGGCGACCTCGGTGCAGCTCTGCGGTTCGGCCTTGGTCGGCATGTCCGGCTTGTAGACGATCGCGGTCTTGCCGTCCTCGGTGACGTGGTGGGTGGCCGTGCACACCGGGCCGGGCAGGTCGATCGTCCAGAGCTTGGTGCCCTTGTCACGGTCGTAGCCGACGATCTCGGCGATGCCGCTCTTGGCGTAGACCGTGTCGGTCACCCAGGAGCCGGCCGTGGTGATGGAGTCCTGGCCCTTGGGCAGCTTCGGCTGGGGCAGCTGGAAGAGCACCCTGGACTTCGGGTCGGCCGGGGCCTTCTCCTTGCCGCCGGACGAGGTGCCCCCGCCGCCGCCGTTCTTGGGGTCCTTGCCGCCGGTCTTCGCGGTGTCCTTCTTGCCGTCGTCCTTGCCGGAGCTGGCGTACCAGACGCCGCCACCGATGATCAGCGCGATGGCCACGACCGCGGAGACGATGATGGCCAGCTGTGCGTTGATCTTCCGTCCGCCGCCGGTCCCGCCGGGCTGCGGCGGGGTCGGCACGGTGGCCTGCGGATAGCCGTATCCCGGCTGCCCGTAGCCGGGCTGGCCGTACTGCGGCTGTCCGTACGGGCCGGACGGCTGCTGCCCGGGGTAGCCGTAGCCGACCGGGGGCTGGGGCGGCTGCGGCTGCTGCGGGTAGCCGTAACCCGGCCCCTGCGGAGCCGCCGGAGGAGCCGCGGGCGCGGCGGGCGGCGTCTGCGGGGGCTGCGGAGCCTGCGGGTAGCCGTAACCGGGCTGCGGCTGGGGGGCCTTGCCCAGGTCGGGCCCGTCCACCATGGTCGGCGGCTGTGCGGGCGGCTGCTGGGCCGGCGGCTGCGACGGCTGCTCGGGCTGCTGCGAGGACGGCTGCTCGGGCTGCTGGGACTGTTCGGGCTGCTGCCCGGCAGGGTCCTGCGGCGGGCCGAAACCGGGCTGCTGCGGCGGCTGGTTGGGCGGCGGGGGCGGCTGCGTCATGACGTGGGTACCTCGGGTGTGCGGGAGAAGGGACGGACGACGACGGGACGTGAGGGCGCGCGCGGGCCTGCGCCGCGCCGCGCCTCACTTGCCGTAGGCGAGCATCAACTTCTCCTTCGCGTCGTCGTTTCCGGTCAGCCGGGTGGTCGAGAGGTAGAACCGCCCGTCGACCCAGTCGATGTCCCTGCTGAAGAAGCTGTTCTCGATCTGCGCGATGCCCTGCGGGTTCTGCAGCAGCTTGGCCGGCTTGTGGTCGCCGCCGGAGATCGGGACGGCCACCACCTGGCCGCCCGCGCTGTAGGAGGGCTCGACGTAGGCGATGAGCTTCCCGGCGAGGACCTTCATCGGGATCATCGACTCGCTGACCGGGGACTTCTGCCGCCAGCGCTCCTTGCCGTTGGCGAGGCTGATCGCCACGATCTCGTTGGCGCCGGTGGTCGCCTTGGTGGGCAGGAAGAGGGTGTCGCCGTCGACGACGGCGCCCGAGCAGCCCTGGAGTTCACGGTTGAGAATGCCCCAGCCGCACTTGGGGTCGAAGTCCTCGTCCACGTCGACCTGCGCGCGCAGCTTGCCGGAGGAGGTGAAGCTGGCGATGTTCCAGGCCTTCTTGTCCTCGTTGGTGGCGTAGATGACGACCGGGTCGACGGAGTACGCCTTGGAGATCCGCCAGCCCTTGCTGTACTTGTAGGTCCACTTGACCTTGCCGGTCTTCGGGTCGAGCTCCTGGAGCTCGTCGTGCTCGTTGTCGCCGCCCGCGCCGCAGGAGGCGACCTGGATCAGCCGGTCGCCGCCCGCGAAGGCGGACGGGAAGCAGGCGTCGCTGTACTTCTTCTTGTCGTACAGCTTGTCGCCCGACTTGACGTCGTAGGCCGTGCCGGACATGGAGCGGCCCACCATCAGCGTGTCGCCTGCGAGGGTCAGCTCGAGGGAGAGCGTGGAGTCGAACAGCTCGCCCTCCTCGACCTCGATCTTCCAGCCCTTCTCACCGGTGTTCAGGTCGACGAGCTGGAGCTGGTTGCACTTGGCGCGCTTGCTGGCGCTGCTCATGTAGGCGACGACGATCTTGTCGTTGTCGGTCTTCTCGGGGGTGACCGAGCAGATCTTCTGCGGGAAGGTGATGGCCTCCCAGGTGGGCTTGCCGTCCGTGACGTTGAACGCGAACAGCTGCTTGTAGGCGGCCTTCACCGCGGCCTTCTTGGTGATCCACATGCCGGGGGCGTCGGCGCCGTTGCCGGGCGCGTCGGGCGCCTCCTTGTACCAGAGCACCTTGGACTCGCCGGGCTGGCGGCCCTCGTTGAGGTCCTCCGTCTCCTCGCCGCCCGCGCCGCTGCCGTCGCCCGGGTTGACCGGGGCGTCCGAGCCGCTCGGCTTGTCGTCCCCGGTCTTCTCCGCGACGGGCTTCTTGTCCTTCTCGTCGTCACCGGACACGGCCCACACCGTGCCGCCGACGATCAGCACCGCGGCGGCCACGGCGGCGCCGATGGCGAGGGCGGGCTTGCTCTTGAACGGGTTGCGCGAACCGCCGGGCCCGCCGGGCGGGGTGCCGGGCGCGCCGGGGAACTGCGGCTGCGGCGGGTAGCCGTAGCCGGGCTGGCCGTAGGGGCCGGGCTGCTGCGGCTGCCCGTAGGGGCCGGAGTTGTACGGGCCGGGCTGGGCGTACGGCCCCGGCTGCTGCGGCTGCTGCGGCTGCTGCGGGTAGCCGTACCCGGGCTGGGGCGCGCCGGGCGGCGGGCCCTGCGGGGGCGGTGGAGTCTGCGGTGCTCCGAAGCCACCCGGTGGCGGATCCTGCGGTGCTCCGAAGCCACCCGGCTGCGGCGGCTGGCTGGGCGGCTGGCTCATCAGCGCGTTCCCCCTTGTTGCTCACTGATTTTTCGCCACGTCTCCGGTCGTGCGCCGGTCCCGGTTGTGTGCGCGGGCAGTGACTCCTGCAGTTCTCAGACGGCTCTTTCTATCACCCGCCGCCGACGGGCCACCTGGCCCCGTCCTCCCCTGTTCCCAAGGGAGGACCGGCCTGTGATGCCTCCGTTACGCGCCTTCACGCCCTCTTCACGCATCGCACGCCGGGCGCGCACGCCCTCAGACGTCCTCGGCGAGTTCCAGCCAGCGCATCTCCAGTTCCTCGCGCTGACCTGCCAGAGTCCGCAGTTCGGCGTCGAGCTCGGCCACCTTCGCGAAGTCCGTGGCGTGCTCGGCGATCCGGGCGTGCAGCTCGGTCTCCCTCTCGGAGATCTTGTCGAGCCGGCGCTCGATCTTCTGCAGTTCCTTCTTGGCGGCACGCAGATCGGCCGCGCTCCTCTCCGGCCCGCCGGAGGCGCCGGGGGCGGCCTGTTCGGTGCGGGCGGCGGGCGCGGAGGCCGCCGCGGCCTCCTCCATGCGCCTGCGCCGCTCCAGGTACTCGTCGATGCCCCGCGGCAGCATCCGCAGGGTGCCGTCGCCGAGCAGGGCGAAGACGCGGTCGGTGGTCCGCTCGATGAAGTAGCGGTCGTGGGAGATGACGATCATCGAGCCGGGCCAGCCGTCGAGCAGGTCCTCGAGCTGGGTGAGGGTCTCGATGTCGAGGTCGTTGGTGGGCTCGTCGAGGAAGAGCACGTTGGGCTCGTCCATCAGCAGCCGCAGCAGCTGCAGCCGGCGCCGCTCACCGCCGGACAGGTCGCCGACGGGGGTCCACTGCTTCTCCTTGTTGAAGCCGAAGGTCTCGCACAGCTGCCCGGCGGTCATCTCCCGGCCCTTGCCGAGGTCGACCCGCTCACGCACCTGCTGCACGGCCTGCAGCACCCGCCAGGCGGGGTCGAGTTCGGCGACCTCCTGGGAGAGGTAGGCGAGCTTGACCGTCTTGCCGACGCGGATGCGTCCGCCCGCCGGCTGCACCTCGCCCTCGCTGCGGGCCGCGTCGGTGAGCGCCCGCAGCAGGGAGGTCTTCCCGGCGCCGTTGACGCCCACCAGGCCGATGCGGTCGCCCGGGCCGAGCTGCCATGTCACGTGCTTCAGCAGCACCTTGGGGCCGGCCTGGACGGTGACGTCCTCCAGGTCGAACACGGTCTTGCCGAGCCGCGAGGAGGCGAACCGCATCAGCTCGCTGCTGTCGCGGGGCGGCGGCACGTCCTTGATGAGCTCGTTGGCGGCCTCCACCCGGAAGCGCGGCTTGGAGGTACGGGCGGGGGCGCCGCGGCGCAGCCAGGCCAGCTCCTTGCGGACCAGGTTCTGCCGCTTGGCCTCCTCGCTGGCGGCGATGCGCTCCCGCTCGGCGCGGGCGAAGACGTAGTCGGAGTAGCCGCCCTCGTACTCGTAGACGGCGCCGCGCTGCACGTCCCACATGCGGGTGCACACCTGGTCCAGGAACCACCGGTCGTGGGTGACGCACACCAGCGCGGAGCGGCGCTCCCGCAGATGCCGGGCGAGCCAGGCGATGCCCTCGACGTCGAGGTGGTTGGTCGGCTCGTCCAGGACGATCAGGTCCTGCTCCTCGATGAGCAGCTTGGCCAGGGCGATGCGCCGCCGCTCGCCGCCGGACAGCGGTCCGATGACGGTGTCCAGGCCCTTGGGGAAGCCGGGCAGGTCGAGCCCGCCGAACAGGCCGGTCAGCACGTCCCTGACCTTGGCGTCGCCCGCCCACTCGTGGTCGGCCATGTCCCCGATGACCTCGTGCCGGACGGTGGCCTCGGGGTCGAGGGAGTCGTGCTGGGTGAGCACTCCGAGCCGCAGCCCGCCGGAGTGGGTCACCCGCCCGCTGTCCGCCTCCTCCAGCTTGGCGAGCATCCGGACGAGGGTGGTCTTGCCGTCCCCGTTGCGCCCGACGACGCCGATCCGGTCCCCCTCCGAGACGCCGAGGGACACCCCGTCGAGCAGCGCACGGGTGCCGTACACCTTGCTGACGTTCTCGACATTGACGAGGTTGACAGCCATTTCTCTCCTGCCAGGGGGGATGGATCGCTCCCCAGCGTAGTCGGGGCCGGCCCGGCCCCTTCGCACAGCTGTGATCGTCACAGGAGCGGATGACCGGCCCGTACGGCCGCCCCCGGACCCGGTGACCGGCCCGGCCGGCCGACCCCGGAGCAGGTGGGCGTCTCCGTCAGCCGGCCGGCAGCACGGTGGCGCCCGGCACCGGGCCCGCGGCCACCCGGACCGCGCGGCAGGTGCCGCCGGCGCTCAGGGCCTCGGCGACCACGGCCGCCGAGCCGGCGTCGCGGGCGAGGAAGGCCGTGGTGGGGCCGGAGCCGGAGACCAGCGCGGCGAGCGCTCCGGCCGCGCGTCCGGCGTCCAGGGTGGCGGCCAGCTCCGGGAACAGCGACAGGGCGGCCGGCTGGAGGTCGTTGGTGACGGCCTCGGCGAGGGCGTCCGCGTCGCCCTTGGCGAGGGCGTCGAGCAGCGGCTGAGAGGCGACCGGCTCCGGGATGTCCCGGCCCGCGGCCAGCCGGTCGAACTCACGGAAGACCGCCGGTGTGGACAGGCCCCGGCCGGCCAGCGCGAAGACCCAGTGGAAGGTGCCGCCGACCTCCAGCTCGGTCAGCCTCTCGCCCCGCCCGGTGCCGAGCGCGGCCCCGCCGACCAGGCTGAACGGCACATCGCTGCCCAGCTCGGCGCAGATCTCGAGGAGTTCCTCGCGGGAGGCACCGGTCCCCCACAGCGCGTCGCAGGCCAGCAGGGCGGCGGCGCCGTCCGCGCTGCCGCCCGCCATGCCGCCCGCCACCGGGATGTCCTTGTCGATGTGGATGTGCACGCGCGCCTCGCGGCCGGTGCGCCCGGCGAGGGCGCGGGCCGCGCGGGCGGCGAGGTTGCTCTCGTCCAGCGGCACCTGGCCGGAGCCCGGTCCCGAACAGGTCACCCGCAGCTCGTCGGACCCGGTGACCGTGACCTCGTCGTAGAGGCCGACCGCGAGGAAGACATTGGCCAGGTCGTGGAAGCCGTCGGGACGTGCGGCGCCGACCGCGAGCTGGACGTTGACCTTGGCGGGGACGCGGACGGTGACGCTCACTGCGGACCGGACTCCTTGTTCGGGGCGTGCTCGGCGATACGGGCGAACTCCTCCACGGTGAGCGACTCGCCGCGCGCCTGCGGCGAGACGCCCGCGGCGACCAGTGCCTGCTCGGCCGCGGCGGCCGAGCCCGCCCAGCCGGCCAGTGCGGCCCGCAGCGTCTTGCGGCGCTGCGCGAAGGCCGCGTCCACGACGGCGAACACCTCCTGCCGGGAGGCGGTGGTCTTCAGCGGCTCGGCGCGGCGGACCAGCGACACAAGCCCGCTGTCGACGTTCGGGGCGGGCCAGAAGACGTTCCGCCCGATGGCCCCGGCCCGCTTGACCTCCGCGTACCAGCCGGCCTTGACCGACGGCACCCCGTACACCTTGGAGCCGGGTGCGGCGGCCAGCCGGTCGGCGACCTCCGACTGCACCATGACCAGGGTGCGCTCGATGCTGGGGAAGGTCTCCAGCATGTGCAGCAGCACCGGGACCGCCACGTTGTAGGGGAGGTTGGCGACCAGCGCCGTCGGGGCGGGGCCCGGCAGCTCGGTGACGTGCAGGGCGTCGGAGCGGACCAGCGCGAACCGGTCGGCGCGCTCGGGCATCCGGGCGGCGACGGTGGCGGGCAGCGCGGCGGCGAGCACGTCGTCGATCTCCACGGCGGTGACCCGGTCGGCGGCCTCGAGCAGCGCCAGGGTGAGCGAGCCGAGTCCCGGGCCGACCTCGACGACCACGTCGTCAGGGCGCACCTGGGCGGTGCGCACGATCCGGCGGACCGTGTTGGCGTCGATGACGAAGTTCTGGCCGCGCTGCTTGGTGGGGCGTACGCCGAGGGCGGCCGCCAGTTCACGGATGTCGGCGGGCCCGAGGAGGGCGTCGGGGGTGGGGCTGCTCACGGCACCAGGGTACGGGGCGTGCGGGACCGCTCCGGCCGGTCAGCCTCCCAGGCGGGACCCGCAGTGCGGCCAGGGGCTGGTGCCGCTGCGCAGGTACAGCTTCTTCGCCCGGTACGTCTGCTCCGCCGGGGAGGCGTCCTGGGGCCGCCCCTGTCCGCCGAGCGACTGCCAGGTGGCGGTGTCGAACTGGTAGAGCCCCCCGTACGTCCCCGAGGGGTCCACCGCGTCCGGCCGGCCGCCGGACTCGCAGGCCGCGAGGGCACCCCAGTTCAGGTGGTCCGCGCCGGCCACGGAGGCCGGCGGGGTTCCCGTCCCCACCTTCACGACCTGCGCCCGGGGTTCGCGCACCACCTCCGCGTGCAGCCGGCGCGGCCTCTGCCGGACCCCGTTGACCGTGCGCACGGAGTAGGTGACCCGGCGCAGGCCGGGCTGCCCCGGCCGTTCGACGACCTCGGTGCCGCGCAGCAGTGCGGGGTCCTCGGTGCGCACCTCGTGGAAGGGGATCGGCTCCTCGTGGACCTCCCTGGTGCGGGTGATCCGCAGCACGGTGACGGTCTGCCCTTCGCGGGGGAAGCTGCCGGGCGGCACGGAGGTGGTGTCCAGGCCGCGCAGGGTGACCCCGGCCTGCTCCACCGCCTCCCGCACGGTCGCCGCGTTGGTGCGCACGGTGCGGGCGCGCCCGTCCGCCATCACGGTCACGGTGCGTTCGGTCCGCACGTCCAGCGCGAGCCCCTCCCGTCCGATGCGCCGGGAGCGCGAGGCCGAGACGTACGCGCCCTCCGCGCGCACGCCCAGCTGCCGCAGCGCTCCCTCCACGGTGTGCGCGGTCGTCCACACCTCGCGCCGCTCCCCGTCGAGGGTGAGGAGCAGCGGGCGCCCGTAGCGCACCTCGATCTCGTCGCCGTGCTCCAGTTCCTCGCCGGGGCCCGGGCTGACCACGTCGTGCGGCCCGACCTGGATGCCCTCGTCGGCCAGCAGCTCGGTGACGTCGTCGGCGAAGGTGTGCAGGGTGCGGGGGGTGCCGTCGACGGTGAGCTCGATCTCCTTGTCGTCGGCGAGGAAGGCGGTGGTGCCGCCGGTGAGGCAGGCGACGACCAGCGCCTGCGGCAGCAGCCGGCGCATCCCCTCGGCCCGCTCGGCGTACCGGGCACGGCGCCGGTGCCCGCTCCGCGCGGTCGCCGGGCCGTCCTCCGGGGCGGCCTCCGGGGCGAGGGCCGCCTGCCGGGGCAGCGCGGGCTCGGTGGGCTGCCGGTGCTGGACCTGCTGGACCCGCTGGACCTGCTGGACCTGCTGGACCCGCTGGACCAGGGTCTGCTCCACCAGCGTGCGCTCGAGCAGCGTCGGCTCCGGAGGCGACTGCCCCTGCATCGGCTGCTCCCGCAGCGTCCGCTCGTACGCCGGCCGGTACGTGTCGGACCTGCGGGCGCCCTCGCCGGGCGGGCCGGGGACGCCGTATCCGTGTCCGTACCCGACGGTCTCCGCCGAGTGCAGATCGCCGACCGTCGCATCCGTTTCGTACGTCTCGAACCGCGCGTTGCTCACGCCGACACGCTCCAGGGCCTTGAGGGGGTCCGGCTCGGGCCCCCAGAACCTAGCGGAGCGCCGGTCACTCTCCAAAGCGGCACGACTACGGAACGTACGCGCGAGTGGTGCCGCTCGCGGTCCGGGAGCGGCCCGGAAGGCGGTCAGCAGTCGAAGGCACGCGCGGTGTTGGCGGCGAGGGCGGCGGCCATCGCGTCCTCGTCGATCCCGCGCACGGCGGCCATGGCCCGCACGGTCACCGGCACCAGATAGGGAGCGTTGGGCCGCCCCCGGTAGGGCACCGGCGTCAGGAACGGCGCGTCCGTCTCCACCAGCACCAGCTCCAGCGGGGCCACGGCGAGCGCGTCGCGCAGGTTCTGAGCGTTCTTGAAGGTCACATTGCCGGCGAAGGACATGAAGTAGCCGGCCTCGGCGCAGATCTCGGCCATCTCGGCGTCGCCGGAGTAGCAGTGGAAGACGGTGCGCTCGGGGGCGCCCTCCTCCTTCAGCACGCGCAGCACGTCGGCGTGGGCCTCGCGGTCGTGGATGACCAGTGTCTTGCCGTGCCGCTTGGCGATCTCGATGTGGGCGCGGAACGACCGCTCCTGCGCCTGTGCCCCCTCCGGCCCGGTCCTGAAGTAGTCGAGCCCCGTCTCGCCGACACCCTTGACCTGCGGCAGGGCGGCGAGCCGGTCGATCTCCGCGAGCGCCTCGTCGAGCGCCGCGTCACCGCCCGGCTGCCGGGGTCCCTGGCGCGACCAGCCGTCCGGGTCGCCGTGCACGATCCGCGGCGCCTCGTTGGGGTGGAGTGCGACGGTGGCGTGCACCGAGTCGTACGCGGCGGCGGTCTCCGCGGCCCAGCGCGACCCGTCCAGATCGCAGCCGACCTGCACCACGGTCGTCACCCCGACCGCCGCGGCCTTGGCGAGCGCCTCGTCCACGGTGCCGCCCTGCATGTCGAGATGCGTGTGCGAGTCGGCGACGGCCACCCGCAGGGGCTCGGGCAGAGGCGGCGCGGCGTTCTTCCCGCCGCTCTTGTCGCCGCTCTGCTCGCCGCTCTTGTCGTCGCTGGAAGGCATGGCCCCGATCCTACGAGGGCCCTTCCCCTGTCCGCCGGGCTGCGCCGCAGCTTCGCCCCGGGGCGGGGAACCGCGCGACCAGCCACCGGCCCCGGCGCCGGGCGACGCACCGCACCACTCGCGCCGGCCACCGCCCCTACCGGCCGGCACTCTCCCCTTGCCGCTTCGCGGCAACCACGGCATCGAACACCACCCGCTTCGGCAGCCCCGCCTCCACCGCGACCGCCGCGATCGCCTCCTTGCGCCGCTCCCCCGCTTCCTCCCGCACGCGGACCCGCCGCACCAGCTCCTCGGCGCCGACCTCCTCGCCGCTCTTGTCCGGCGCGCCCTCCACCACCACGGTGATCTCCCCGCGCACCCCCTCCGCCGCCCAGGCGGCCAGCTCGGCCAGCTCGCCCCGCCGCACCTCCTCGTACGTCTTGGTCAGCTCCCGGCACACCGCCGCCCGCCGCGTGCCCCCGAAGACCTCGGCCATCGCGGCGAGGGTGTCGTCGAGCCGGTGCGGGGACTCGAAGTAGACGAGGGTGCGCCGCTCCCCCGCGACCTCCCGCAGCCGCGTCAGCCGCTCCCCCGCCTTGCGGGGCAGGAAGCCCTCGAAGCAGAAGCGGTCCACCGGCAGCCCCGAGACGGCCAGTGCGGTCAGCACGGCCGACGGCCCGGGGACCGCGGTGACCCGCACGTCCCGTTCGACCGCCGCCGCGACCAGCCGGTACCCCGGGTCGGACACCGAGGGCATACCGGCGTCGGTCACCAGCAGCACCCGCGCCCCGCCGGCCAGCTCCTCCACCAGCTCGGGGGTGCGCGCGGACTCGTTGCCCTCGAAGTACGACACCACACGCCCCCTGGGCGTCACCCCGAGCGCCTGGGTCAGCCGGCGCAGCCGCCGCGTGTCCTCGGCCGCGACGACGTCCGCCGCGGCCAGCTCCTCGGCGAGCCGGGGCGGGGCGTCGGAGACGTCGCCGATGGGGGTGCCTGCGAGTACGAGCGTTCCGGTCACGCCCCCATCCTCGCAGCACCCGCCGTGCGCCCTCGCCGGGCACCGGACCCGGCAACCGGACCGATGCCCGGACCGGGGACCGGGGCCGGGGGGGCACAGCCGGGGCATACCGCCCATGCACGGGACTCACACAGCCCCGTTCCCTACGATGGCGCGGTGACCAGTACTGCGTCGTCCACGGACTCCACGGACACCCGGCAGCACCAGGCGCCGCTCGAGCAGCGGACGGCATGGCAGCTGCGGCTGCGCCGCTTCGGCTACCTGGCGAAGTCCGCGAGCTCCGGCAGAGAGGACGTCCGTGACCGGCTGGTCCCCCCGTACGCCGAGCCGTCCGGCCGCCTGTGGGCGCCCCTGTCCGTGCCGCCGGCGGCGGCCGACCGGATCGCCCGCTGGTCCGGCTGGGGCGGCCCGCTGCTGGTCACCCTGCTCGCCGGGGTGCTGCGCTTCTGGAACCTGGGCAGCCCCAGGGCGGTGATATTCGACGAGACGTACTACGCCAAGGACGCGTGGGCGCTGATCCACCGCGGCTTCGAGGTCAACTGGAGCAAGAACGCCAACGACCGGATCCTCGAATCCGCCGGGAACGTCCCCATCCCGACGGACGCGGCGTATGTCGTCCATCCGCCGGTCGGCAAGTACGTCATCGGGCTGGGCGAGCTGATGTTCGGCTTCGATCCGTTCGGCTGGCGCTTCATGACCGCCCTGCTCGGCACGCTGTCGGTGCTGATGCTGTGCCGCATCGGCCGCCGCCTGTTCCGTTCGACCTTCCTGGGCTGTCTGGCCGGTGCGCTGATGGCGGTGGACGGGCTGCACTTCGTGATGAGCCGCACCGCGCTGCTCGACGGCGTGCTGATGTTCTTCGTGCTGGCGGCCTTCGGCTGCCTGCTGATCGACCGGGACCGGGCCCGCGCGAAGCTGGCGGCCGCGCTGCCGGTGGACGCCGACGGGCGTGCCGTGCCGGACGCGCACGTCGCCGAGAACACCCGGATCGGCTTCCGGCCGTGGCGGCTTGCGGCGGGGCTGTTCCTGGGCCTGGCGATCGGCACCAAGTGGAACGGCCTGTACATTCTGGCCGCGTTCTGCGTCATGGCGGTGCTCTGGGACGTCGGCGCGCGCCGGGTCGCGGGCGCCCGCCGTCCCCGCACCGCGGTCCTGCGGCACGACCTGGGCTGGGCCTTCCTGTCCACCGTGCCGGTGGCGGTGGTCACCTATGTCGTGTCGTGGCTCGGCTGGATCCTCTCCCCGTCCGACGGCACCGGCGGCTACTACCGCGACTGGGCCACCCGCGACGGCCGGGGCAGCGACTGGTCCTGGCTGTTCCCCGACTGGTGGCGCAGCCTGTGGTACTACGAGAACCAGGTCTACGAATTCCATGTCGGCCTGTCCTCGCCGCACACCTACGAGTCCAACCCCTGGAGCTGGATCGTCGCCGGCCGCCCGGTCTCCTACTTCTACGAGTCCCCGGCGCCCGGCAGGGACGGCTGCCCGGCCGACGCGGGCGAGAAGTGCGCCCGCGAGGTGCTGGCCCTCGGCACCCCCATGCTGTGGTGGCTGGCCTGCTTCGCCGTCCTCTACGTCCTGTGGCGCTGGCTGTTCCGCCGCGACTGGCGGGCCGGCGCCATCGCCTGCGGCATCGCGGCGGGCTACCTCCCCTGGTTCCTCTACCAGGAACGCACCATCTTCTACTTCTACGCCGTCGTCTTCCTCCCTTTCCTCTGCCTGGCAGCGGCCATGCTCCTGGGCGCCATCGTCGGCCCGCCCCGCAGCACCGACACCCGCCGAGTGGCCGGCGCCACCGCCGCCGGCGTCCTCACCCTCCTCGTCGTCTGGAATTTCATCTACTTCTGGCCCCTGTACACCGGCACGGCCATCCCCATCGACTCCTGGCGCTCCCGCATGTGGCTGGACACCTGGGTCTAGCCGCCGGCCCTCCCGCCGTCCTCGGCCGGGACGGGCCGCCGGGCCCCGGGGGATCTCGGCCGGGGCACGGAATCGGAAACGGGGGCGCGGAGTCGGGGGGCGTGTGCGTAGAGTGCTCAGCCGTCGGGCCGGGGTGGACGCGTCCGGGGGACGAGGTCCCGGCCGGGGAGGGGGAAGCGCCCGATGGGCAAGGGGGTCAAGGCTGCCGTCGTCGGCGGTGTGTTCGCGGTGATGGTGGGCGGGGCCGGCTACGGCGCCTACACCATCGTGTCGGCGCTGAGCGGTGACGGGGGCGGTTCGAGCGCGTCGGCGCCGAAGACCGGTACGCCGGACCGGGAGGAGGTCGCGGAGACCTCCGGGGCGTTCTTCGCCGCCTGGGAGAAGGGGCGGGCGACGCAGGCGGCGGCGCAGACGAACAATGCGCAGGCGGCCGAGGCGCTGCTGTCGGCCTTTGGGGAGGAAGCCCGGATATCGCAGGTGCGGGTCACGCCGGGGCGGGCGTCGGGGACGACCGTGCCGTTCCGGGTGGAGGCGAAGGTCAGCCACGAGGGCAGGTCGAAGCAGCTCCGCTATGCGAGCGAGCTGACCGTGGTGCGGGGGAAGACCACGGGGCGGGCGCTGGTGGACTGGCAGCCGTCGGTGGTGCACCCGCAGCTGAAGAAGGGCGACACCCTCGTCACGGAGGAGTCGGCCGAGCCGCCGATCAGGGCCGTGGACCGGGACGGCAAGGAGCTGTCGAGGGAGAGGTACCCCTCGCTGGGACCGGTTCTCGACACGCTGCGGGAGCGGTACGGGGCCGAGGCGGGTGGCAAGCCGGGGGTGGAGCTGGTGATCCGGCACGCCGATCCGGCGGTGTCCGGTGACACCCCGCTGCTGACCCTGGCCGGGGGCGAGCCCGGCGTGCTGCGCACCACGCTCAGCGCCGGGGTGCAGGCCGCCGCCGAGAAGGCGGTGCAGCGGTACGCCGAGTCGTCCGTGGTGGCGCTCAAGCCGAGCACCGGCGAGGTGCTGGCGGTGGCCAACCACCGCGAGGACGGATTCAACGCGGCCTTCCAGGGCAAGGTCGCCCCCGGCTCCACCATGAAGATCATCACTGCGGCGATGCTCATCGACAACGGCGTGACCTCGATGAACGGCCCCGCGCCCTGCCCGGACACGGCCACCTGGCAGAGCCAGACCTTCAAGAACCTCACCGGCATGCAGCCCGACGAGAAGGCCACCCTCGCCGACAGCTTCCTGCGCTCCTGCAACACGGCCTTCATCAAGCTGATCGACGAGAAGCCGCTCACCGACGCCTCCCTGCAGCAGGAGGCCGAGCGGCGCTTCGGCCTCGGCCGGGGCGACTGGAAGACCGGCATCGCCTCCTTCGACGGCAGCGTGCCCGCGGTGAGCGGCCCGGACCGTGCCGCCGGCGCCATCGGCCAGGGCCAGGTGCAGATGAACCCGCTGAACATGGCCAGCGTCACCGCCACCGCCGTCACCGGCGCCTTCCGCCAGCCCTACCTGGTCTCGCCGGAGCTGGACGACCGGCAGCTGGCGCGGGCCGAGGGACTGCCCGCGGGAACCGCCGCCCAGCTGAAGCAGATGATGCGGCTCACCGCGACCCAGGGCACCGCCGCCCGCGCCATGTCCGGGCTCAGCGGGGACATCGGCGCCAAGACCGGCTCGGCGGAGGTGGCGGGCAACGCCACCGCGGACAGCTGGTTCACCGGCTTCCGCGGGGACCTGGCCGCGGCGGCGATGGTGCAGCAGGGCGGGCACGGCGGCGACGCGGCCGGCCCGATTGTCGCAGCCGTGCTACGAGCCGGAGGCTGAGGGAACCGCACGCGGGCCGGGACTCTAGGGTGGTGGCCGTCGTTGGCTTGACGCCAGGCACCACCGGGGCGGGTGAGCCCGGTATTCGAGTGTGGAGGATCCGAAGCAGTGGGGAACAGAAGGCGCGTCGCCGAGCGGCGGAGAACCAGACCCGTCGTGCTCGGCGGAGTGATCGCCGCGGTCGTGTCGGGCGCCGGGTTCGGTGCCTACGCGCTGTTCGGGGGAGGCGCCGCCGCCGAGGACGGCAAGGGCACGTCCACCACCCAGCAGGCGGCGAAGGCCAAGTCCGGCCCGCTCACCAGGACCGAGGTCACCGAGACCGCCAGCCGCTTCCTCACCGCCTGGCAGTCCGGGAAGGTGCGGGAGGCGGCCGAGGCCACCGACGATCCGAAGGCGGCTGCCGCCGCGCTGAAGAGCTTCGCCAAGGACGCCCGCGTCGCGGACCTCGCTCTCGCCCCGGGTGCCGCGGCCGGCGCCAAGGTCCCGTTCGCCGTGAAGGGCACGGTGGTCCACGAGGAGCTGAGCAAGCCGCTGGCGTACGACAGCACGCTCACCGTGGTGCGCAGGGCCGGGGACGGAGAGCCCCGCGTCCACTGGCAGCCGGCGGTCGTCCACCCGGACCTCAGGGAGGGCGACAAGCTGGTGACCGGCGAGGCCGGCACCCCGCCGGTGAAGGCGCTGGACCGGGAAGGCGGCGAGCTGACCACCAAGGCGTACCCGTCGCTCGGGCCGGTGCTCGACGGGCTGCGCGAGAAGTACGGCGAGAAGGCCGGCGGCAGGCCCGGCGTCGAGCTGCGGGTGGTGCGCGGCAAGGCGTCCGAGAAGGCGGAGCTGTCCGACACGACCGTCCTCGAGCTGAGCAAGGGCACGCCGGGCACGGTGAAGACCACCCTGAACCCGTCGCTGCAGGCCGAGGCCGAGAGGCAGGTGGCGAAGAAGAAGCGTGCCTCGGTGGTCGTGCTGCGCCCGTCGACCGGTGAGATCCTCGCCGTGGCGAACTCCTCGCACGGCTTCAACGTCGCCTTCCAGGGCTCCCTGGCGCCGGGCTCCACCATGAAGGTGATCACCTCCTCGATGCTGATCGAGAAGGGCCTGGCCTCGGCGGACAAGAAGCACCCCTGCCCGAAGTACTTCAGCTACGGCGGCTGGAAGTTCCAGAACGACGACAAGTTCCAGATCAAGAACGGCACCTTCAAGGCGAGCTTCGCCCGCTCCTGCAACACCGCCTTCATCAGCCAGGCGCCCGAGCTGGAGAACGACGACCTCACCAAGCAGGCGCAGCAGGTGTTCGGGCTGGGCAAGGACGACTGGCAGATCGGTGTGCCGTCCTTCGACGGCGCGGTGCCGGTGCAGTCGGACGCGCCGATGGCGGCGTCCCTGATCGGGCAGGGCGGGGTGCGGATGAACCCGCTGAACATGGCGTCGGTGTCGGCGACCGTGAAGTCCGGCGTGTTCCGCCAGCCCTATCTGGTCCCGCCCGAGGTCGACGGGCGGAAGCTGGCCACCGCCGAGCGCACCATGTCGGCGGACACCCTCGCCCAGCTGCGCGACCTGATGTCGTACACCGCGGCCTACGGCACGGCGGCCGAGGCGATGGCCGGCGTCGGCGGTGACAGCGGGGCCAAGACCGGCTCGGCGGAGGTCGACGGGCAGAAGAAGCCCAACGGCTGGTTCACCGCGTATCACGGGGACCTGGCTGCGGCGGGCGTGGTGCAGGCGGCCGGGCACGGCGGCTCGACGGCCGGCCCGATCGTGGCGGCCCTGCTCAAGGCCGGCGGCTGAGGCGCATCGCGCTCACGGCCGGCGGCCGGCCCGCACCGCGCTCACGGCCGGCGGCCGCGTCACGGCGCCGGCCGGCCCGCACCCCGGCCCGCGGTCAGTGCGGCACCGGTTCCGCGGCGGTGACCTGGGTCCGCCGCAGGAACCGCAGCAGGGCCTTGGTCTCGAACTGCACCACGGAGACGCCCTGCGGGGTGTGGAACTCCACAACGGCCTGGACCCGTCCGCACGGCCACACCCGCACCTGACCGCTGTCGACCGGCGCGGTGAGCCCCCGCTCCAGCAGGTCGCGGTCCACCGGCCATTCGGGCGCTCCGTCCCCCGGCAGTGCGATGCGGACGCGGCGGGGATCCCGCTCCGGGTCGTAGCGCAGGACGACCCGGACGGGCCGGTCGTCCTCCGGCGGGGCGTCGCTGATGACGTGGGCGCGTGCGTACTGCTCTATGACGGACATCTCGGGCCCCTTTGCGGTGCGCCACCCCCGTGGAAGCTGTCCTTGCGCCCCCTGTCCAGAGTCGCACAATTCCGGCATTGCGCCTCCCGGTGAAGGAAGCCTTTCCGGGGGCGGCCCCGGACGAGCGCGGCGCGGCGCGGTCGTCCGCCCGCCCGGAGAGGCGACCGGCTCGTTCTTGCAAGGTGATTGCAACAGCGGGCATCATCGAAACGTGCACGCACCTGACGGATTCATCGACGCCCCCATATCCGCCGCGGCCGGAGTGCTCGCCGCCGGCGCCATCGCCGTGTCCCTGCGCGGCGCCCGCCGGGAACTCGACGAGCGCACGGCTCCGCTGGCCGGGCTCGTGGCGGCGTTCATCTTCGCCGTCCAGATGCTGAACTTCCCCGTGGCCGCCGGGACCAGCGGCCATCTGCTCGGCGGCGCGCTCGCCGCCATACTGGTGGGCCCCTGTACCGGCGTGCTGTGCGTGTCGGTGGTCCTGCTGCTGCAGGCGTTCCTCTTCGCCGACGGCGGCCTGACCGCGCTCGGCGTCAACATCACCACCATGGCGATCGCCACCGCGGTCACCGCCTACGCCGTGTTCCGGGTGCTGGTGACGCTGCTGCCGCGCACCCGCCGCTCGGTGACCGTCGCCTCCTTCGCCGCCGCCCTGATCTCCGTCCCGGCCTCCGCCGTCGTCTTCACCCTGCTCTACGCGATCGGCGGCACCACCGAGGTGTCCATCGCCAAGGTGGCCACGGCCATGGTGGGCGTGCACGTCCTCATCGGCATCGGCGAGGCCGTGATCACCGCCCTGACCGTCGGCGCCGTCGTCGCCGTGCGCCCGGACCTGGTGCACGGGGCGCGCGGGCTGCGGCAGCGGCTGAAGCTGCGGGTGAACGGCGAGCTGGTCGACGCCCCGGAGAGCGAGCCGGCTCCGGCCCGCTCCCCGCGCAAGGTGTGGATCGCGGGCCTGGTGGCGTCCCTGGTACTGGCCGGCTTCGTCAGCTTCTACGCCTCGGCGAACCCGGACGGCCTGGAGAAGGTGGCCACCGACCACGGCATCGACGAGAAGGCCGAGGAGCACCCCTACGCCGACTCCCCGCTCGCCGACTACGCCGTCAAGGACGTCGACGACGAGCGGCTGTCCGGCGGACTCGCGGGCGTGATCGGCGTCACCGTCACGGTGGTGGCCGGCACCGGGGTGTTCTGGGTGGTGCGCAGGCGGCGCACGGACGACGGCAGCGGCGAGCCCGGCGACGGCCGCGGCAGGAGCGACAACGACGACAGCGGCCGGGACGGCGGCGGCTCGGACGCGGACTCGTCCAGCACCACGTCCAGCCCGGTCTGACATGGGTGCCGGGCACGCCCACCGGTTGTACCGGCACGGGAACTCCCCTGTGCACCGGCTCCCGCCGCACACCAAGATCACCGCGGTCCTCGCCTTCGTGCTGATCGTGGTCTCGACCCCGCGCGAGGCGATGTGGGCCTTCGCGGTGTACGCCGGGCTGCTCGCCCTGGTTGCGTACGCCGCCCGCGTCCCGCCCGGCTTCCTGCTGAGACGGCTGCTGATCGAGGTGCCGTTCGTGGCGTTCGCGGTGCTGCTGCCGTTCGTCGCCGAGGGCGAGCGGACCGAGGTGCTCGGGCTGTCGCTGAGCGTCGAGGGGCTGTGGGGCGCCTGGAACGTCCTGGCCAAGGGCACCCTGGGCGTCGCCGCCTCGGTGCTGCTCGCGGCCACCACCGAGCTGCGCGAGCTGCTGCTCGGCCTGCAGCGCCTCAAACTGCCGCCGCTGCTGGTGCAGATCGCGAGCTTCATGATCCGCTACGGGGATGTGATCACCGACGAGATGCGGCGCATGCGGATCGCCCGCGAGTCCCGCGGCTTCGAGGCGCGCGGGGTGCGCCACTGGGGCGTGCTGGCCAAGTCGGCGGGCGCGCTGTTCATCCGCTCCTACGAGCGCGGCGAGCGGGTGCATCTGGCGATGGTCAGCCGCGGCTACTCCGGCTCGATGCCGGTCATCGACGAGGTGACCGCATCCCGGGCGCAGTGGTCGCACGCACTCGCCCTCCCCGCTGCCGCCCTCGTCGTCTGTCTGCTGGGATGGGTGCTGTGACTGCCGATACGACCCCCGCGCCCCCGTCCCTCGAGGTCTCCGGGCTCGCCTTCGCCTACCCCGACGGCCACCAGGCCCTGTTCGGTGTGGACTTCTCCATCGCCCGCGGTGAGCGGGTCGCCCTGCTCGGCCCGAACGGCGCCGGCAAGACCACGCTCGTGCTGCACCTCAACGGCATCCTCACCGGCGGCACCGGCACGGTGAGGGTGGCCGGACTGCCCGTGGACAAGCGGCACATGGCCGAGATCCGGCGCCGGGTCGGCATCGTCTTCCAGGACCCGGACGACCAGCTGTTCATGCCGACGGTGCGGGAGGACGTGGCGTTCGGTCCTGCGGCGTCCGGGCTGAAGGGGCCCGAGCTGGAGGAGCGGGTGGACCGGGCGCTCGGCCTGGTCGGCATGCGGGAGTTCAAGGACCGGCCCCCGCACCACCTGTCCTTCGGGCAGCGGCGCCGGGTGGCGGTGGCGACGGTGCTGGCGATGGAGCCGGAGATCCTGGTCCTGGACGAGCCGTCGTCCAACCTGGACCCCGCCTCCCGCCGGGAACTGGCGGACATCCTGCGCTCCCTGGACGTCACCGTCCTGATGGTCACCCACGACCTGCCCTACGCCCTGGAGCTGTGCCCGCGCTCGCTGATCCTCAGCGAGGGCACGATCGCGGCGGACGGCCCGACGGCCGAGCTGCTCTCCGACGACGAGCTGATGCGCGCCCACCGCCTGGAACTGCCGTTCGGCTTCGACCCGCGTTCGGTGCGGGCGTCTTCCGCCCCCTCCTGAACGCGCCGCCCGGCACGGGTGCACGACGACAGGCCCCGGACCTGGACGCCCCCGGAGGCACGCGCGCCCGGCCGCCGGAGGCATGTGGGTCTCGACACTCCGGCGACCGCGGTGGCCGTATCGGCATTACGATCGTGCGCGGCCAGTCCGGCCAAGGAATCACAGGCGAACCGCGGCTGTTGCATTCACTGTCACAGGCGACTGCCGGACCGCAGCGCATGCGACGGCAACGGCGGCACATCGGAAGGGGCCTACGGACGTGGTGGACGTGCACGGCACGGTGGCCGAGGGTTTCGAACCCGTTCGCGAGGCTTTCGCACGGAACTTCGCCGCGCTCGGTGAGCGCGGCGCCGCGGTCGCCGTCTACCGGCACGGGCGCCGGGTCGTCGACCTGTGGGGCGGCGTGCAGGACGCCGACGGGCGGGACGGCGGCGAGCCGTGGCGGCGGGAGACCGCCCAGGTGGTCCGCTCGGCGACCAAGGGCGTGGCCGCGGCGGCCCTGCTGATGCTGCACCAGCGCGGCGAGCTGGACCTGGACGCCCCGGTCGGCCACTACTGGCCCGAGTTCAAGGCCAACGGCAAGGAGCAGGTGCTGGTCCGGCACGTGCTGAACCACCGCGCCGGGCTGCCCGTGCTGGACCGGCCGCTCACCCCCGAGGAGGCCGCCGATCCGCAGCGGGCCGCCGAGGCGATGGCCGGCCAGGCACCGGTGTGGGAGCCGGGCACGGACCACGGCTACCACGCGCTCACCTACGGCTGGCTGGTCGACGAACTGGTCCGGCGCACGACCGGCCTGGGCTCCGGCGAGTGGACGGCCCGCGAGATCGCCGGGCCGCTGGGCCTGGACCTGTGGATCGGGCTGCCCGACGAGCAGGCGCACCGGGTCGGACGGGTCGGTCCCGTGGACGGCCCGGAGCCCGCCGGCGCGCTGCGCGCCCGGCCGAAGCCCGCGGTCACCGAGGCCTACGCCGACCCCGCGTCCCTCACCCGCCGGGCCTTCGCCGCGATCACCCCGTTCCCCGACCAGAACGACCCGGCGTTCCGCGCGGCGGCCCTGCCCGCCGCCAACGGCATCGCCACCGCGGACGGTCTGGCCCGTTTCTACGCCTCCCTGATCGGAGAGGTCGACGGCATACGGCTGCTGAGCCCGGCCACCGTCGGCCTCGCCCGCGCCGAGGAGTCGGCGGGCCCCGACCGGGTTCTGGTGGTCGGCACCCGCTTCGGCCTCGGCTACATGCTGCACGGCAGCGCCTCGCCGTTCCTGGCGCCGGGCTCCTTCGGTCATCCCGGCCGCGGCGGCTCCCTGGGGTTCGCCGACCCGGAGACCGGCATCGCCTTCGGCTACGTCACCAACGGCTTCCGCAAGACGGTGACCGCGGATCCCCGCGCCCAGGCACTGGTCCGGGCGGTGCGCTCGGCGATCGGCGCCTGACCTCGCGTATCACCTGCCCGTATTGCTTGCCGCATCGGCGCCCGGCGTCCCGGGCCGGGCACCCCCGGTGCCCGAGGGACCCTGACGCCCTGCCTCGGGCACCCGAGTCGCCGTACCGGCGTCCGGCGCCCCCGGTCAGACGTGGATCGGGTGGGAGACCCGTCCCGACGCCTGGTCGATCTCGTCGTGCGCCTTGGTCAGCAGCCGCATCGCCAGTTCGTTGAGCGCCCGGGCCCCGGCGATCTCCTCCCCGACCCTGGGCTGATTCGGGTCCGTGTAGTGCCTGGTGGCGTGTCCGTGTGCCCGCACCTCGGAGCCGTCGGGCAGGCGGACCATCGCCACCGCGCGGGTGTGCGTGTCGTCCTCCATGAACTCCAGCTCCACGTGCCATCCCACAGCGGTGTGCATCATGACGATCACCTCCGGAAGAGCTACTTCCAGGGTGCGCCCGCCGCTCCGCCTCCGCACCCGCCGCGGCGGGCCCGCCGGTCACCCGGACGGCGGTGTCCGGGGTGCGGCATCAGCCGGCGCTATCCCGCGTGCAGCATCAGCCCGATCCCCAGCACCATCAGCCCGGCCGCCGCGATCCGGGGCGCGCCGAACCGCTCCTTGAAGAACACCGCGCCGATGGCGGCGCCGACGATGATGGACGATTCGCGCAGCGCGGCGATCGGAGCGAGCGCGGCGCGGGTCTGGGCCCACAGGACGAGGCCGTAGGCGAGGACGGACATGGCGGCGCCGAGCAGGCCGAGGCGCAGGTGCGGGCGCAGCATGGCCGCCGTGCCGCCGCGCCGGCGCCACAGGACGTAGGCGGGGATGAACGTGCCCTGGACCGTCATCAGCCAGGCGACATATCCGAGGGAGGAGCCGGAGGCGCGCACGCCGATTCCGTCGACGACCGTGTACGCGGCGATGCTCAGCCCGGTGGCGAGCGCGGCCGTGATGGCCGGCCAGTCGGGGCGGCGTCCGCGCAGCCCCCACAGAGCGACGCCGGTGAGGCCGGCGCAGGACACGGCCAGACCGGCGGCGGCCCAGGTGCCGGGCACCTCGTGCGCGAAGACGGCGGCGAGCACGGCCACGACCAGGGGCGCACTGCCCCGGGCGATGGGGTAGGCCTGCCCGAAGTCGCCGAGTTCGAAGGAGCGCATCAGCAGGGCGTAGTAGGCCATGTGGAGTGCGGCCGAGCCCAGCAGACAGGGCCAGGCCGCGGCCGCCGGGACCGGCACGAACGGGGTGAGCGCGAGGCCGATGAGCAGGCCGCCGCCGGAGATCAGGGCGAAGCCGGCGAGTTTGTCGGTGATGCGGTGGGCCAGCGCGTTCCAGCCGGCGTGGGTGACCGCGGCGAGCAGGACCGCCGCGGTGACCAGGGGTGTCACGAGGAGCGCTCGCGCACGTCCGCCAGGGTGGCGCCGGCGTGGGCGATCAGCGCCTTGGGTTCCATCGGGAAGACGGTGTGCGGGGTGCCGGCCGCGGCCCAGACCAGCTCGTGGTCGAGCAGGGAGCGGTCGGCGAGGACGCGGGTGGCGGTGCGGTGGCCGAAGGGCGGCACGCCGCCGATGGCGTATCCGGTGGTCTCCCGTACGACCTCGGCCTTGGCTCGGGTGACCCGCTCGGCGCCGAGCTCCTGCCGGAGCAGCTCGACGTCGACCCGGGAGGCCCCGTCCATCAGCACCAGCACCGGCTCGCCGTCCGCGGCGAAGATGAGCGACTTGCAGATCTCGCTCAGCTCGCAGCCGAGCGCGGCGGCGGCCTCGGCGGCGGTGCGGGTGGCGTCCGGGAAGCGGCGAACCTGCGCCAGCAGCTCGGTGAGGCCCAGCCGGCGCAGGGCTTCGGCGAACCGGGGGTGGGCCCCGTTGCTCTCGGCGTCGGGTGTGGTCGTCATGGGGGGCACCGTAGCGGTCGGTGCAGAGGGCACGCGACGGTGTTCCGCCCCATGGACAGGGCCCCCGGACGCGAGGAAGCCGGTGAGGGCGCCCGTCCCACGGAGCCCTCACCGGCTTCGTCCAGCCGCGGTCCCAGGGTCACACCGGGGTGTGCCGGCCGCGCCGGTTCACGGGTGTCACACCCGCGCCAGTTCCCGGTCCTCGTCCGGGTCGCCGTCCCCGCGCGCGGCGTCGGCGCCGGTGCGCAGGCCCTCGCCCTCGACGTCGACGTCGGGCAGGACCCGGTCCAGCCACTTCGGCAGCCACCAGGCCTTGTGGCCGAGGAGGGCGAGGACCGCGGGGACGATCGCCATGCGGACGATGAACGCGTCGAAGAAGACGGCGACCGCGAGGCCGAAGCCGATCATCTTGACCATCGACTCGGTGGAGCCGATGAAGCCGGAGAAGACCGCGATCATGATGACCGCCGCGGCCGTCACCACCCGGGCGCCGTGCCGGAAGCCGGTCACCACGGCCTGGCCGGGCTTCTCGCCGTGGACGTAGGCCTCCCGCATGCGGGTCACCAGGAACACCTCGTAGTCCATGGCGAGGCCGAAGACCACGCCGACCATGAAGATCGGCATCATCGACATCACCGGGCCGGTCTCCTCGACGTTCATGAGACCGGACAGCCAGCCCCACTGGAAGACCGCGACCACCGCGCCCAGCGCCGCCAGCACGGACAGCAGGAAGCCGAGGGCCGCCTTCAGCGGAACCAGGACCGAGCGGAAGACCACGATCAGCAGCAGGAACGCAAGGCCCACGACGAGGATCAGATACGGCACGAGCGCGTCGTTGAGCTTCTGCGAGACGTCGATGTTCATCGCGGTGGCGCCGGTGACCAGGACCTCGGCGCCGGAGTCGGCCGTGATGCCGGCGCCCGCGTCCCGGATGTCGTGCACCAGCTCCTCGGTGGTCACCGAGGACGGCTTGGCGTCCGGGATCACGGTGATGGTGGCCGTGTCGCCGGCCTTGTTGGGCTGGGCCGGGGTCACCGTCACCACGTTGTCCAGGCCCTTGATCTCCTCGCCGGTCCGCTGGAAGGCGGCCTGCGCGTCGTCGCTGCCCGCGGCGTCGACGACGACCAGCAGCGGGCCGTTGAAGCCGGGGCCGAAGCCCTCGGACAGCAGGTCGTAGGCGCGGCGCTGGGTGGTGGAGACCGGCTGGGAGCCGTCGTCGGGCAGGCCGAGCTCCAGGGAGGACGCGGGGACGGCGGCGGCGCCGAGGCCCAGGACGCCGAGCAGCAGCACCGCCACGGGCCGCCGGACGACGAGGCGGGCCCAGCGGGTGCCCATGTTGGGGCGCTGCCCGTCGCCGGTGCCCTCGGCCTTCGTCCGTCCGCCGCCGAGCAGCCTGCTCTTCTGCCCCGCGGGGCGGACCCTGCGGCCGGCGTAGCCGAGCAGCGCGGGGATCAGGGTGAGGGCGATCAGTACGGCGATGGCGACGGTGCCGGCGGCGGCGAGGCCCATCTTGGTCAGCATCGGGATGTTGACCACGGACAGGCCGACCAGGGCGATGACGACGGTGAGACCGGCGAAGACCACGGCCGAGCCCGCGGTGCCGGTGGCGCGTCCTGCGGCCTCCTCCCGGTCCCGGCCCTCGGCCAGCTCCGCGCGGTAGCGGGAGACGATGAACAGCGCGTAGTCGATGCCGACGGCGAGGCCGATCATCGTGGCGAGGATCGAGGTGGTGGAGCCGAGGTCGAGGGCGGCGGCCAGCGCGGAGATGGTCGCCACGCCGATGCCGACGCCGATGACCGCGGTGAGCAGCGGCAGCCCGGCGGCCAGCAGCGAGCCGAAGGTGATCACCAGTACGACCGCGGCGATGCCTATGCCGATGATCTCGGCGGCCCCGGTGTGCGGCACGGTCTGCAGCGCGTCGCCGCCGATCTCCACGGTCAGGCCGGAGTCGCGGGCGTCCTCGGCGGCGTCCTTCAGGGCGTCGCGGGAGGAGTCCGCCAGCTCCATGCCGGAGACCTTGTAGGTGACCGAGGCGTAGGCGATGGTGCCGTCCCGGCTGACGCCGCCGCCCTGGTAGGGGTCGGTGACGGCGGCGACCTCGGGGCCGCCGGAGAGCTGCTCGACGGTCTCGGTGACGGCGGCCTTGTTCCCGGGGTCCGTCATCTTCTCGCCGGCGGGTGCCTTGAAGACGACGCGGGCGGTCGCCCCGTCGGCGCTGGCGCCGGGGAAGCGGTCCTCCAGCAGGTCGAAGGCCTTCTGGGCCTCGGTGCCGGGGATGGAGAAGGAGGCGGTGCCGGCGGCGGGAGCGCCCGCCGCGCCGACGCCCGCGAGTGTCAGCAGCGCCACCCAGATCAGGGCGACGACATGCCGTCGCCGGAAGGCGAGTCGGCCGAGTCGGTAGAGGAAAGTGGCCACGAGGGCTCAACTCCCGGTCAGGTCGTGGGTTCTTCTGGGCAGGGTCGATCGGCCCGACGACATGAGCGGTGCGTCAGGTGCCTTGGGGTGGCTGACTCGGGGAAGGTCAGTGGACGGGGACGCCGAGGGCGGGGAGGACCACGGCGTCGATGTACGAGGCGAGGAACTCTCTGGTGGGCGGCAGATCGTCGATCAGAGACCGGGTGGCGAACGCGCCGACCAGCATGTGGATCATGTAGTCCAGCGCGGGGTTGTCGGCGCGGATCTCGCCCCGGTCGACCGCCCGCCGGATGATCCGCTGCAGCTCCTCCATCTCCGGCTCCACCAGCAGTTCCTTGAAGGCCTGGCGCAGTTCGGAGTTGGTGTGCGCCGCCATGGCCAGCGCCCGCATCAGCGCGGCGTTGCGTTCCATGACGTAGTCGTCCTCGCGGGCGACGATCGCGTGCAGGTCGCCCCGCAGCGACCCGGTGTCGATGTCCGCGATGCTGCCGGGCTTCTGGCAGCGCATCGCCTTGACCACCAGCTCGGCCTTGCCGCCCCACTGGCGGTAGAGGGTGGCCTTGCTGGAGCGGGTGCGGGCGGCCACGGCGTCCATGGTCAGGGCGTCGTAGCCGACCTCACGGAGCAGCTCGAGCACGGCCTGGTACAGCTCGGCCTCGCGCTCGGGGGTGATCCGGCTGCGACGTGCCGTGCCGCCGTCCGTCATCCCGCTCACCTCTCTGCTCCGGTCCTCGCCACGCCGTCCTCCGCGAGCTGCCCCTGAAGCCTCCGCGGCCCCGGCCTCTTGGAGAACGACACGGTTTCGTACACCACGAAGCTACCGCACCCTTTAAGAGAACGAAACCGTTTCGTACGTGTCCTGGGTCACGCGCACCCGAGTTGCCCGGGCCCGGGGCCCGGAAAAGCATGGGGAGGTGAGCTATCTGCGCCTGCCGCATCTCCACGACGACCTGCTGTGCTTCGTGACCGAGGACGACCTCTGGCTCGCCCCGCTCGACGGCCCCGGCCGGGCCTGGCGGCTCACCGTCGACCGCACCAAGCTCGGCCCGCCCCGCTTCTCCCCGGACGGACGGCACATCGCGTACACCAGCTGGCGCAGTTTCGACCCCGAGGTCCATCTGGTCCCGGTGGACGGCGGCCCCGGCCGCCGGCTGACCTACTGGGGCACCTCCGACACCCAGGTCCGCGGCTGGGCTCCCCCCGACGACGACGGCCACGCCGAGATCCTCGCCGTCACCTCGCACGGCGAGCCCTTCTCCTACTTCACCTGGGCCTACAAGCTGGCCTGCGACGGCAGCCCCGGCCGCAAGCTGCCCTGGGGCCCGGTCTCCGACATCCAGGTCGCCGACATCGACGGCGAACGCAGGACGCTGCTGCTCACCGGCACCCCGCCGCACGAGCCCGCCTCCTGGAAGCGCTACCGGGGCGGGGCGACGGGCCGGCTCTGGCTGCACGGGCACCGGCTGCTCGCGGACATCGGGGGGCACCTGGAGTCGCCGATGTTCGTCGGCGGCCGGATCGCCTTCCTCTCCGACCACGAGGGCGTCGGCAACCTCTACTCCTGCGCCTACGACGGCTCCGACCTGCGCCGGCACACCGACCACGACGCCTTCTACGCCCGCGCCGCCTCCACCGACGGTCGCCGGGTGGTCTACCAGTGCGCCGGCGACCTGTGGATCGTGGACGACCTGTCCCCCGACTCGGTGCCCCGCAAGCTCGACGTGCGGCTGAGCGGGCCGCGCGCCGGGCGCCGCCGCTACCAGGTGCCCGCCGCCCAGAACCTGGACGGCTTCTCGGTCGACGAGACCGGCCGGGCCAGCGCCGTCGTCGTCCGCGGCAGCCTGTACTGGCTCACCCACCGCGACGGCCCCGCCCGCACCCTGGTCGACGTCCCCGGCGTACGGGTGCGGCTGCCGGAGATGCTCGGCGCGACCGGGCGGGTGGCGTATGTGACGGACGCCGAGGGCGAGGACGCCATCGAGATCGCCTCCCTGCCGCGGGCCAGTGGCCAGCGCGCGCCCCGGCGGCTGGCCGCGGGCCGGCTGGGCCGGGTCCTGGAGCTGGTGTCCGACCCCGAGGGCGAACGGCTGGCGGTCGCCTCGCACGACGGACGGCTGCTGCTCGTCGACGCGGGCGAGGAGACCTCCCCCGAGGCGACGGCCGGCGGCGAAGGGAGCTCCCCCGAGGCGACGGCCGGCGGCCAGGAGACCTCCCCTGACGGCGAGGGGCCGGGCACCGGGCCCTCCGACGGCGTCACCGAGCTGATCCGCTCCGTCAACGGCCCGGTGCGGGACCTGGCGTTCTCACCGGACGGCTCCTGGGTCGCCTGGTCCCATCCCGGCATCGGCCGCTCGCTGCGGCAGATCAAACTCGCCCGCATCAAGGACCGTCTCGTCGTCGACGTCACCGACGGCCGCTTCGAGGACGAGAACCCGGTCTTCACCCGCGACGGCCGCTACCTCGCCTTCCTCTCCTGGCGCGGCTTCGACCCGGTGTACGACGTGCACACCGGCGACCTCTCCTTCCCGCTGGGCTGCCGCCCCTACCTGGTGCCGCTGTCGTCCGCGACCCCCTCCCCGTTCGCGCTGAACCCCGAGGGCCGCCCGGCCGCCGGGGGCATGGACCCGGTGGAGACGGACGAGGGCGAGGAGGGCGGCACGGTCACCGTCGAGGCGGAGGGCCTGGAGAGCAGGGTGACCCCGTTCCCGGTCGCCGCCTCCAAGTACTCGGCGCTGCAGCCGGTGGCGGGCGGCGGGCTGGTGTGGCTGCGCTGGCCCCTCTCCGGCGCGCTCGGCGAGACCTTCGCCAACCCGGACGACACCAGCGAACGGCCGACGCTGGAGTACTTCAACATCATCAAGGCGAAGAGGTACGAACTGGTGCAGCACCTGGACGCGTTCGCCGTCAGCGGCGACGGCACCCGGCTCGTCGTGGCCGACGAGGGCGAGCTGCGCGCGGTGCCCGCCACCGAGGCCGGCGACAGCGACTCCACCGTCTGGATCGACCTGCGGCGCATCCTGCACGAGGCCGACCCGCCCGCCGAGTGGCGCGGCGCCTACGAGGAGGCGGGCCGGCTGATCCGCGCCTACTTCTGGGACCCCGGCATGTGCGGCATCGACTGGGACGGCGTGCTCGACCAGTACCGGCCCCTGGTCGAACGCGTCGCCTCCCCCGACGAGTTCGCCGACCTGCTGCGCGAGGTGCTCGGCGAACTCGGCACCTCCCACGCCTATGTCACCCCCGCCCGCCGCAACGAGGGCCCACCGCACTACCGCCGCCCGCAGGGCCTGCTCGGCGCCAACTTCGTGCGCCGCGAGGGCGGCTGGGCGGTCAAGCGGATCCTGCCCGGCGAGTCCTCCGACTCCCGGGCCCGCTCCCCGCTGGCCGGCACCGGCATCCGCGACGGCGCCGTCCTCACCCATGTCGACGGCCGCCCCGTCGACCCGGTCACCGGCCCCTACCCGCTGCTCGCGGGCGCCGGCGGCACCACGGTCGAGCTGACCTTCCGCCCGGCGCCCGAGCCAGGACGTCCCGCCGCCGAGGGTCCGCCCCGCCGGGTCGCCGTCGTCCCCCTCGTCGACGAACGCCCTCTGCGCTACCAGGACTGGGTCGCCAAACGCCGCGCAGTGGTACGCGAGTTGAGCGGCGGCCGGTGCGGCTATCTGCACATCCCCGACATGGGCGGCTCCGGCTGGGCCCAGTTCAACCGCGACCTGCGCATGGAGGTGTCCCGCCCGGCCCTCATCGTCGACGTCCGCGGCAACGCCGGCGGCCACATCAGCGAGCTGGTCGTCGAGAAGCTGACCCGCACCATCCTCGGCTGGGACCTCACCCGCAACGCCCAGCCGGTGTCGTACGCCTCCAACGCCCCGCGCGGCCCGGTGGTGGCTCTGGCGGACGAGGCGACCAGCTCGGACGGCGACATGATCACCGCGGCCTTCAAACTGCTCGGGCTGGGCCCGGTGGTGGGCCAGCGCACCTGGGGCGGAGTGGTCGGCATGACCGGCCGCCACCGCCTCGGCGACGGCACGGTGATCACGGTCCCGATGAACGCGGCCTGGTTCGACGCCTACGGCTGGTCCGTCGAGAACAAGGGCGTCACCCCCGACCTGGAGGCCCTGCGCACCCCGCTGGACTGGGCCGAGGGCCGCTACGCCCAGCTCGACGACGCGGTACGCCTCGCCCTCGACCTCCTGGAGACCAACCCCCCGGCCACACCCCCCGACTACTCCGACGTCCCCGACCGCTCAAGACCGAAGCTCCCGCCCCGCTCTTGAACAAGCGGCACGGAAGGCTCTTGAACAAGCGGCACGAGAGCGGGGCACCCCGCGAAGACGCAGGGTGCCCCGCTCTCGAGGCCGAGGCCGGGAGCTACACCTCGTGGTCCCGGTCGAACCGCTCCTCCTGCTCCCGCCGCTGCGGCTCCATGTCCTCGTCGCGACGGCGGCCCGGCTGCTGCTCCCGGCCCGGCTGACGCTGCTGGGTCCGCTGCTTCGCCTGCTCCTTGAGCTGCTCGGCCTTCTCCTGGAACTGGTCCTTCATACCCATGTGGGTTCACTCCCGTGGGGGGTGAGGGAATCTGGCCCGATCAGACTCACACGGGGGATGACCCTGCGCATGTCGATCACTCACGCACCGTAGCCGAGGTCCTCGCAGCCGACGCCCGGTGCTGCTCGTCCGCGCTGCCGCCCGCGCCGACGAGCCCGATCCGCATGCCGTCGAGCCGGTCCGCGAAGCGCCGCATCTCCCGCTGCCCCACCGTCCCGATGAGCGCGGGCAGATAGCCGCGGATGCCCTGCATGCCGCGCAGCCACCACTGCCCGTACACATGGGCGGACCGCCGCTCGATGCCGGCCACGATCCGGTCGACCGCGGGCCCCAGCGGATACGTCTTGTTCGACGGCCACGGCAGCCTCTGCCGCAACTCCCGCATGACGGCGTCCTGATCGGCCCCGCGCACCATGTCGGTGTCGGTCCACGACAGATAGCCGACGCCCACCTTCACGCCCCGGTGGCCCACTTCGGCGCGCAGGCTGTGCGCATACGCCTCCACACCGGACTTGGAGGCGCAGTACGCGGTCATCATGGGCGCCGGGGTGATGGCGGCGAGCGAGGCTATCTGCAGCAGGTAGCCGCGGGACTCCACGAGCAGCGGCAGGAACGCGCGGGCGGTGACCGCGGATCCGATGAGGTTGACCTCGATGACGCGGCGCCAGGCCTCCGGGTCGGAGTCGATGAACGGCCCCCCGGTCACCACACCGGCGTTGGCGACCACGATGTCGACCTTGCCGAAGCGGTTCTTGATCTCACCGGCGACCCGGGCCATCGCCTCGGCGTCGGTGACGTCGGCGTACCAGTGGTCGCTCTCGCTGTGCAGCCGCCCGGAGACCTGCTTGAGGGCGTCCGGCTCGAGACCGACCAGCGCCACCTTCACCCCGCGCGCGGAGAGCTTGCGGGCGAGCAGCTCACCCACGCCGCGGGCCGCTCCGGTGACGACGGCCACCTGTCCTTCGAGACTGACCCTGCTCATGCGCTCTCCTCGGTGGGTACGGAGTTGACGATGTGTTCGGCGACCAGGGCGCGGATCTTCCCGGTGACCAGGTCGGGCGCCTCGACCGGGGTCATGTGGCCGACGCCGGGCAGCTCGGTGAGTCCCCGGCAGTCCGGCAGCGCGGCGGCGATGGTCCGGGCGTGCACGGGCGGGGTGAGCCGGTCCGCCGTGCCCGCGACGATCTCGGTCGGTGCCCGCAACCCGGCGACGGCGGCCTCGAGGTCGAGCGGCTCGAACAGCCGCGACCAGGAGTACCGGACGCGGGTGGGGCAGGCGTGCACGATGCGGGCGCAGGCCTCCACCATCTCCGGGGCCGAAGCGGGCCCCATGGTCGCGTACTTGAGGACCCGTCGGGAGACGGGCGTGACCGGGCCGAGCGGGGCGCGCGCACCGAGGACATGCCGGGTCAGCCAGGTGCGCGCCCGGCCGGGGCGCAGCGGCAGCACGGTGGACTCGGCGACCAGCCGGGAGGCGCCGGTGCTGCACAGCAGCACGGCCGCCGCGTGCTCACGGAGCCCGGGACGGGCGGCGGCGGCCATGATGGCCATGCCGCCCATGGAGTGCCCGGCGATCACGGCCCGTTCGCCCGGCGCGAGGGCGGCGGCCAGCACCGCCTCCAGATCGTCGGCGAGCGCCTGCTCGGTGCACACCGAGGCGGCCGGGCTGCGGCCGTGGCCGCGCTGGTCGTAGGCGATGACCCGGTGGTCGGCGGCCAGTTCGCGGATCTGCGCCGCCCAGAAGGCGGTGGAGCAGGTCCAGCCGTGCGCCAGGACGACTGCGGGCGCGTCGTCGCGGCCGTGCACCTCGACGTGCAGCCGGGCGCCGTCGGCGGAGAGCGCGGTCAGCTCACGGGCGGCGGGCGGCGGGGCGTAGCGGCCCGAGGTGACGTGGGTGAGCCGGCTCATGCGCTCACCTCGGCGTTCTCCGCGGCCTGCTGCGGGCCGGCGGGCGCGTCCTTGGCGGGCGGGCGCAGGACGGCGTACTCGGCGAGGTCCACCCGCCGGGTCTCGCGCCGGAACTCGTAGGTGGTGCCGGGCCAGATGGTGGTGTTGCGCCCGTTGGCGTCGAGGTACCAGCTGGTGCAGCCGCCGGTGTTCCACACGGTGCGCTTCATGCGCTGCTGGACGCGGTGGTTCCAGGCGCGCACGGCGCTGGGGCGGGCGTCGAGGGCGGCGCGGCCGCCGAGGACGTCCAGCTGGCGGAGGTAGTCGGCCATGTAGTTCAGCTGGGACTCGATCATCAGGATCATGGAGGAGTTCCCCAGACCGGTGTTGGGCCCGATGATCGTCATCCAGTTGGGGAAGCCGGAGGCGGATGCTCCGCGCAGCGCCTGCATCCCGTCCTTCCAGGCCTCGGCGAGGGTCTTGCCCTCGGCGCCCACGACCCGCTCGGCGATGGGCATGTCGGTGACGTGGAAGCCGGTGCCGAAGATGATCGCGTCGACCTCCGCCTCGGTGCCGTCGGCGGCCACCACGGTCGAGCCGCGCACCTCGCTCAGGCCGCCGGCGACGACGTCGACATTGGGCTGGGCGAGCGCCGGATAGTAGGTGCTGGACAGCAGGATCCGCTTGCAGCCGATGCGGTAGTCCGGAGTGAGCTTGGCGCGCAGCTCCGGGTCCTTGATGGCGCGGGCCATGTGGCGCTTGGCCAGCGCCTCCACCAGGCCCAGCTCATTGGGGTGCTTGGTGAACGCCTGGACCTGCAGCTCGCGCACGCCCCACAGCAGCCCGCGGCGCAGCTGGGCGGTGAAGGGCAGGGCGCGGTGCAGGGCGCGTTCGGCGGCGCTGATGCTCCGGTCGACGCGCGGCAGCACCCAGGCCGGGGTGCGCTGGAAGAGGGTGAGCCGGGAGACCTCCGGCTGGATGGACGGCACGATCTGGATGGCGGAGGCGCCGGTGCCGATCATGGCGACCCGCTTGCCGCGCAGGTCGTAGTCGTGGTCCCAGCGGGCGGAGTGGAAGACCTTGCCGGGGAAGGTGTCGAGCCCCGGGATGTCCGGGATCTTCGGGTCGGAGAGCGGGCCGGTGGCGGAGACGACGACGTCGGCACTGAGGCTGCCGCTGCTGGTCTCGATGTCCCACCGCAGCCGCTCGGTGTCCCACACCATCCGCTTCACCTCCGAGTCGAAGCGGATGTGGGGGCGCAGCCCGAAGGTGTCGGTGACCCGCTCCAGGTAGGCGCGGATGTGCTCCTGCCCGGAGAAGGAGCGCGGCCAGTCGGGGTTGGGTGCGAAGGAGAACGAGTACAGGTGCGAGGGGACGTCGCAGGCACAGCCGGGGTAGCTGTTGTCCCGCCATGTCCCGCCCACGCTGCTCGCCCGCTCCAGGACGACGAAGTCGGTGATCCCCTCGCGCCGCAGCCGGACGGCGGCGCCCAGCCCGCCGAACCCGGACCCGACCACCGCGACCCGTACATGCTCGTGCTCGTGCTCGGCCATCCCGAAGCCTCCACGCATCGCTCAGAACTCTGCCAGTGAACACTGGCACGATGGGGAGAGTAGAGCAGCCGCCTACTCATGGGTAGGGGGTCGGCGAGGAAAGTTACCGGCGGTACGCCCTAGGCTTCTGACGTGGCAGAGGGCGAGAAGGCATCCGGGGAACGGCGCGAGTACCGCATGGACGAGCTGGCGCGGCTGGCCGGCATCAGCGTGCGGACCCTGCGCTTCTACCGCGAACGCAAGCTCATCCCGCCGCCCCGCCGCGAGGGCCGGATCGCCTGGTACGACGACCACCACCTGGCGCGGCTGCGCACCATCACCGCCCTCCTCGAGCGCGGACACACCCTCAGTGGCATAGCCGAGCTGGCCGAGGCCTTCGACCACGGCCGGGACGTCGGCGAGCTGCTCGGCATGGAACCACCCACCGACGAGACCCCGGTACGTCTCACCCCCGAGGAGCTGGCCGACCGCTTCGCCGGCCAGGACACCCCGGAGAACCTGGCCGCGGCGATGGACCTCGGCTACCTCGGCACCGACGGCCAGCAGATCGTCCACATCAGCCGCCGCCTGCTGGACGTCTCCACCGCCCTGGTCCGCGAGGGCATCCCGCTCGCGGAGGTGCTGCGCGCCGGCAAGGAGGTCCGCACCCACGCCGACACCCTCGCCGACCTCTTCGCGGACCTGATCCTGCGTCACGCCCCCGAGGAGGCCCTGCACCGCCTGCGCCCCCTGGCCCGCAGCGTGGTGGACGCGGAACTCTCCCTCGCCCTGGACCGCCGGCTGCGCAAGCAGCACGAGGGCACTGACGAGACGGACGGGAAGGCCGCCGGGACGGAAGAGCCCTGAACCCGGCCTACTGGTCGTAGACGACGGTCACCGGCGCATGGTCCGACCAGCGCTCCGCGTGCGAGGCCGCCCGCTCCACGTACGCCTTCACCGCCCGCTGTGCGAGCCCTGGCGTGGCGGCGTGGTAGTCGATCCTCCACCCCGTGTCGTTGTCGAAGGCCCGCCCCCGGTAGGACCACCAGGTGTACGGCCCCTCCACATCCGGATGCAGCGCCCGCACGACGTCCACGTAACCGCCGTCGGCCGCGTCGAACACCCGCGACAGCCACTCCCGTTCCTCCGGCAGGAAGCCGGAGTTCCTGGTGTTTCCCCGCCAGTTCTTCAGGTCGGCCTTCTGGTGGGCGATGTTCCAGTCCCCGCAGACCAGCACCTCGCGCCCGCCGGCCGCGGCCCGCTCGCGCAGCGCCTTGAGATGCGCCAGGAACTCCCCGAGGAACCGCATCTTCTCGTCCTGCCGCGCGGTCCCCACCTCACCGGAGGGCAGGTACAGCGAGGCCACCGTCACCCCCGGCAGGTCCATCTCCACGTACCGCCCGCTGCCGTCGAACTCGGCCGACCCGAATCCGACCCGCACCCGGTCCGGTTCCCGCCGGCTGTACAGCGACACCCCGGCCCGCCCCTTCGCGGCGGACGGAGCATGCACCACGTGCCAGCCCTCGGGCTCCCGGACCTCGTCCGGCAGCTGCCCGGGCTCCGCGCGCACCTCCTGCAGGCAGAGCACATCGGCGTCGGTCGCAGCCAGCCACTCCACGAAGCCCTTCCTCGCGGCGGCGCGCAACCCGTTGACATTGACGGAGGTCACAGTGAACACCCCGGCACGATACCGGCACACTGGACGGGTCCCGTCCTCCGCCTGATGGATTGATTTACGGTACTCAGTATGGACATCCGCCGGGTTCCCTTCGACCACCCCGACGCCGTCAAGCTCAACGACGAGGTGCAGGCCGAGTACCACGTCCGCTACGGCGACGGCGGCGACGCCACGCCCCTGGACCCCGCGGACTTCACGCCCCCGAACGGCCTCTACCTGCTCGCCTACGACGAGAACGGCACCCCGGTCGCCTCCGGCGGCTGGCGCGCACGGGACGCCAACGACGAGGGCAACCGCGACGGCGACGCGGAGCTGAAGCGGATGTACGTCATCGAGCAGATGCGCGGCCGCGGCCTGGCCCGCCGCATCCTGGCCGTCCTGGAGGAGGACGCCCGCGCGGCCGGCCGCGTCCGCATGGTCCTGGAGACCGGCACCAAGCAGCCCGAGGCCATCGCCCTCTACACCTCCAGCGGCTACGAGCCCTGCGAGCCCTTCGGCTACTACCGCTTCCACAAGGAAAGCCGCTGCTACGCCAAGCTCCTCCAGCAGCCGGGAACTTAGGCCGGGACGCACCCGGGCGCCGCCTGGTGCCACAGTCACCAGGCGGACCGGCGGTGGCGACGGTCTCCGCCCGTCTGAGGCCCCATCGCCTTCGGCGGGCTCCCGGGCTTCCGCCCCCGACAAGGCCGATCTGCTGGACGCGACCGGGTCCAGGCCGTGACGAGCACGAAAGAACCCCGGCTGGTATCACCAACCGGGGTTCCGATGTGCGTGGACCTGAGGGGATTTGAACCCCTGGCCCCCTCGATGCGAACGAGGTGCGCTACCGGACTGCGCCACAGGCCCTTGCAACGAGTGAAACTTTAGCATCCCCGCCGGGGTGCTCAAAAATCCGTTGTCCGAGGTGGCCGGGGTGGCCGCGAGGGAGGGGCGGCGGGCTACTCGTTGGCGGCCCTGCGGTGCTCCCCGTCCTCGTACTGATCGAAGAGCGGGGTGCGTCCGCGCTCGCGGGCGCGGCGGGCCGAGGCGGCACGGCGGACGTCGCTGCGCGGGCCGGCGTCCTGCTGCTCGGCGGGTTCGGCCGGCTCCGGCACGGTGGGCTCGGCGGCCGGCGCCTCCTCCGGGGCGACCGCGCTGGAGCGGGCCGAACTCCAGGTGTCCGGTGCGCCCAGGTCCACGTCGCTGGTGGCGCGCGGGGCGACCGGTGCCGTCACATAGGTCGGCAGCGGCACCGGGACGGGGTCCCAGCTGTCGCCCTGCCCCGGGCGCCGCTGCCGCTCGCGCTGCTGGTCGACCCACTCGGCGTGGTCGGTCTGCTCGACCAGTGCGCGCCGGTCGGCGGCGAGCGCGGACAGGCCGGGGTCCGGGGCGGAGCCGGAGGGCACGCCGTCCTGCGGTTCGGCGGCCTCGGCCTCCTCGGCCGCGGAGCGGTGGTGCGTCCGGCGCCGGCGGTCGTGCAGGCGCCGGGCGGCGGCCTCGGCCTGCCTGCGGTCCATCTGGTAGGCGAAGCGGCGCCGCTCCTGGGAGCGGAGGTAGGCGATGTACGCGCTGAGCAGCACGGCGGGCACGCCCGGCGCCCACAGGAAGGCGAGCCCTCCGACGGCCGCGACGATCGCGCCCAGGGTGAAGGCGAGGAAGAGCAGCGTGGTGGTGCGCCGGCGGCGCGCGAGCACCTTGGAGCGCCGGGCCCGCGCCGCCGCGGCCTGCGCCGCACGGGCCTTCTGGGCGCGCTGGGCCGCCCGCACGGCGCGCTCGGCTCTCTCGGCCCGCTCGGCCGGCGGCTCCTGCCGGGCCGCGGGGACCCGCACGGTGGGCTCCTCGGGGTCGACGGCCGGCCCGGGGGCGGGTTCCGGGACGGGTTCCTCGCGTCGGGTCTGGGACACGGCGAAGGCCCGGACGTCCACCGAGTCGGTGACCGCGTCCGGGTCGTGGGCGTCGTACTCCCCCTCGTCGGCGGAGCGCGCCCGCAGGTCCTTGGCGTACCGGCGCTCCATGCCCGCCCGTCCGGACAGCAGTCGGATGGCGGTGCTGAAGCGTTCCGTCGGACGAGCCTCGTTGAGCTCGTCCTGCCTACGGAGCCACATCGGCACCAAGTAGGCGGCCCAGGCCCCGACGATGACTGCGTAGATGAGGCCGCTGCTGCTCACACCTCACACGGTAGAGGGGTTTGCATGACGCCATCTGCCAATTCCGCCGGTGTGTCGCACGATCTGGCTGATATTTTGAACTTTTCTTGTGACGGATGCGATCAGCGGACCATCCGGGACGGGAATTCTCCGCCTTCACTCGGTCGCCATCCGATCAATCTCGAACGTTTATTCAATTTCCCGGTTGGTGGCGGATCCCCGGGTCACGCCGCTCGGCGCGGGCCCGCGACCGGTGCCAGCGGTTGAGCAGCCCCTCGGGCACTTCCTCCGCGGTGAGCGCGAAGACGAGATGGTCCCGCCATGCTCCGTCGATGTGCAGATATCGCGGACGCAGCCCCTCCTCGCGGAATCCGAGTTTCTCCACGACCCGCCGGCTGGGCCCGTTCTCCGGGCGAATGCAGACCTCGATCCGGTGCAGTCCCACGGTACGGAAACAGTGGTCCACCGCCAGCGCCACCGCCGTCGGCATCACCCCGCGCCCGGCCACCGCCTCGTCCACCCAGTAGCCGATGTGCCCCGAGCACATCGACCCCCAGGTGATCCCGGCGACCGTCAGCTGACCGGCCAGCCGCCCCTGGTACTCGATCACGAACGGCAGCATCCGGCCCGCGTTCGCCTCCGACCGCAGATGGCGCACCATCTGACGGTAGGTCGGCCGGTGCGCGACCGGCCCGTTGGGCGTGGGTGGCGGGATGGTCGCCTCCCAGGGCCGCAGCCAGTCCCGGTTGCGCCGGTTGACCTCGCGCCAGGCCCGCTGGTCACGCAGCTTTATCGGCCGGAGGACGATGTCGCCGTCCACCAGCTCCACGGGCCAGAAGGGCCGGTTCAGGTCGCACCCCCGCTGTCCCCGGCCGGGGCGGCGCTCCCGCTGTGCGCCGCGGGTCCTGCGTGGTCACCGCCGCGCAGCTGAGGTCCTGCGTGGTCACCGCCGCGCAGCTGAGGTCCTGCGTGGTCACCGCCGCGCAGCTGGTCGACGGCGTGCCGCAGCAGCGGCTCCAGGACGGCCAGGCCGTCCCTGACGCCGCCGGTGGAGCCGGGCAGGTTCACGATCAGTGTGCTGCCCGCGACCCCGGCCAGCCCCCTCGACAGCGCCGCCGTCGGCACCTTGTCCCGGCCGTGTGCCCGGATGGCCTCGGCGATGCCGGGGACCTCGCGGTCGATCACCCGGCGGGTGGCCTCCGGGGTCCGGTCGGTGGGCGAGATGCCGGTGCCGCCGGTGGTGACGATCACGTCGTACCCGGCGTCGGTGCCCGCGCGCAGCGCGGCCTCGACCGGATCGCCGTCCGGCACGATCCGGGGGCCGTCCACCTGGAAGCCGAGCCGCCCGAGGCCCTCGGCGATCAGCGGCCCGCCCCGGTCCTCGTAGACCCCGGCCGCGGCGCGGTTGGAAGCGGTGACCACCAGCGCGCGATAGGTCATGCCCTGCTCCAGTCGCCCGACTTGCCGCCCGTCTTCTCCTCGACCCGCACGTCCGTGATGACCGCCTCCTTGTCCACCGCCTTGACCATGTCGATCACGGTGAGCGCGGCGACCGAGACCGCGGTGAGCGCCTCCATCTCGACGCCCGTGCGGTCCGTGGTCCGCACGGTGGCCGCGATCTCCACCGCGTCGTCCGCGACCGTCAGGTCCAGTTTCACACCGGACAGCGAAAGGGGGTGGCACAGCGGGATCAGATCGGGGGTGCGCTTGGCTCCCATGATCCCCGCGATCCGCGCGGTGGCCAGTGCGTCGCCCTTGGGCACGCCCTCGCCGCGCAGCAACTCGATCACGCGGGGCGAGACGAGGACGCGGCCGGTGGCGCGGGCGGTGCGCGCGGTGACGTCCTTGCCGGACACGTCGACCATGCGGGCCGCGCCGGCCTCGTCGATGTGGGTGAGGCGCTGCCGCTCGTTCTTCTGCTCGGCGGTGCCGGGGGTCTCCCCCCGGGATGGCACAGTCATGCTGCTCGGTGCTCCCGGTCCGGGCCCGGCGCGGTGCGGCGCGCGGGCCTGCTGTGCGCGACACGGTACCGCGCGCCGGGGCCGGTCAGCCGAGCAGGACCACCTCGACGTCCGCGCCCGGCGCCACGGACTCGGTGTCCTCGGGAACGACGATCAGCGCGTCGGCCCGGGCGAGCGCGGCCACCAGATGGGAACCGGCGCCGCCCACCGGGGTCACCTTCCCGTCGGCGTAGCGACCGCGCAGGAACTGGCGGCGGCCCTTGGGGGAGGTCAGCGGCTCGTCGGCGGTGAGGGTGGCCCGGGTCCTGGGCCGGTGCACGTCGGGCAGGCCCATGAGGGTGCGGATGGCGGGCCGGACGAACAGCTCGAAGGAGACGTAGGAGGACACCGGGTTGCCGGGAAGGGCCAGCAGCGGGGTGTGGTCGGGGCCGATGGAGCCGAAGCCCTGCGGCTTGCCGGGCTGCATGGCGAGCCTGCGGAACTCCACGCCGCTGCCCGGCTCGTCCTCGTCGCCCGCGTAGGAGAGGGCCTCCTTGACCACGTCGTACGCGCCGACGCTGACCCCGCCGGTGGTGACCATCAGGTCGGCGCGGACCAGCTGGTCCTCGATGGCGTCGCGCAGGGTGTCGGCGTCGTCGGCGACCGCGCCCACCCGGTAGGCGATGGCGCCGGCGTCCCGGGCGGCGGCGGTCAGGGCGTAGCTGTTGGAGTCGTAGATCTGACCCGGCCGCAGTTCCTCGTCGGGCTGGACGAGTTCGCTGCCGGTGGACATGACCACCACGCGCGGACGGGGCCGCACCCGGACGGTGCCGCGGCCGATGGCGGCGAGCAGGGAGATCTGCGGCGGGCCGAGCACGGTGCCGGCCTCGAGCGCACGGTCCCCGGCCTTCACGTCGCTGCCCTGGGCGCGGACGTGGGCGCCGGCCTCGGCCGGGCGGTAGACCAGCACCTGGCCGGCGGCCGCCTCGGGGGCGAGGCTGCGGGCGCGCATGCCGGTGGCGGGGCCCTCGCCCAGGCCGCCGTCGGTCCACTCCACGGGGACGACGGTCTCCGCGCCGGGCGGCAGCGGGGCGCCGGTCATGATGCGGGCGGCCTGGCCGGGGCCGACGTGCAGCGGCTCCGCCTGGCCGGCCGCGACGTCCCCGACGACCTCCAGGGCCGCCGGGTAGGCCTCGCTGGCGCCCGCGACGTCCGCGACCCGCACCGCGTACCCGTCCATCGAGCTGTTGTCGAAGGGGGGCAGGGAGACCGGGACCGTGATGTCCTCCACCAGGACGCAGCCCTGTGCGTCCAGGAGGTTGAGTTCGATGGGTTCGAGCGGGCGGACGGTGCTGAGGATGTCGTCCAGGTGCTCGTCCACCGTCCAGAGGTGGTCCGGGCCTGCGGTGCGGGGCGCGGCGGTGCTCAACTTCGCTGCATCTCCTCGGTGACGTAACGGTGGAGCCAGGTCCGGAAGTCCGGGCCCAGGTCTTCACGTTCGCACGCGAGTCGGACAATGGCACGGAGGTAGTCGCCTCGGTCGCCGGTGTCATAGCGGCGGCCCTTGAAGACGACGCCGTGCACCGGGCCGCCGATGCTCTCGTCGGCGGCGAGCTTCTGCAGGGCGTCGGTGAGCTGGATCTCGCCGCCGCGGCCGGGCTCGGTCTCGCGCAGTATCCCGAAGACGGCCGGGTCGAGCACGTAGCGGCCGATGATGGCCAGGTTGGACGGGGCGTCGGCCGGCTCGGGCTTCTCCACCAGGCCGCCCACGCGGACCACGTCGGCGTCCTCGGTGGTCTCGACGGCGGCGCAGCCGTAGAGGTGGATCTGCTCCGGGGCCACCTCCATCAGGGCGATGACGCTGCCGCCGTACTGCGCCTGCACCTCGATCATCCGCTGGAGCAGCGGATCGCGCGGGTCGATCAGGTCGTCGCCGAGGAGCACCGCGAAGGGCTCGTCACCCACGTGCGGGGCGGCGCACAGCACGGCGTGGCCGAGACCCTTGGGGTCGCCCTGGCGGACGTAGTGCATGGTGGCGAGGTCGCTGGACTCCTGGACCTTGGCAAGGCGTTCGGCGTCGCCCTTCTTCTCGAGGGCGGACTCCAGTTCGTAGTTGCGGTCGAAGTGGTCCTCCAGGGGACGCTTGTTGCGTCCGGTGACCATGAGGACGTCGTCGAGACCGGCGGCGACGGCCTCTTCGACCACGTACTGGATCGCCGGCTTGTCGACGACCGGCAGCATTTCCTTCGGCGTGGCCTTGGTGGCGGGCAGGAACCGGGTGCCGAGGCCTGCTGCGGGGATGACAGCCTTGCTGATCCGAGGGTGCGACTGACTCATGCCGGACACCATATCCGGTGTGATTACAGGGAATCTGTCGCTCCGGTTACTTCCCGCTCATATGAGCATATTGAGACAGTACAGGGACAATCTTGAGACAGAACAAGGGCACGGACGAGACTGACAAGCGCGCGTTGCGGCGGCGCATCGCCGAGATGAGGCGCGCCTTGACTGCGGATGACGTGCGGGTTGCGGCGGCCGCGCTGGCCGAGCAGGCGCTCGCCCTGCCCGAACTGACGCAGGCGCGCACGGTGGCCGCGTACGTCTCGGTGGGGAGCGAGCCCGGCACCCGTGCGCTGCTGGACGCGCTGCACGAGCGGGGCGTGCGGGTGCTGCTGCCCGCGCTGCTCCCGGACAACGACCTGGACTGGGGCCTCTACACGGGCGAGGACTCCCTCGCGCCCGTGCAGCACGGCGGCAGGATGCACCTCTTCGAGCCGGGCGGGGCGCCGCTCGGCCCGGAGGCGGTCCTGAGGGCGGACGTGGTGCTGCTGCCGGGCCTCGCCGTAGACCGGCGCGGGATGCGGCTGGGCCGCGGCGGCGGCTCCTACGACCGGGTCCTGGCCCGCCTGGAGCGCGCGGGCGCCCGCCCGTCGCTGATGGTGCTGCTGTACGACACGGAGGTCGTCGAGCACGTGCCCGAGGAGCCGCACGACCGGCCGGTGCACGCGGCGGTGACGCCGTCGGGCGTGCACCGGTTCGGCTGACGTCCCCGGGAGCCGCGCGGGATCCCCGGCCGGTACGGCGCAGGGGCCCTCCGGACGTCCGGAGGGCCCCTGCGTCACCGCGTCGGTCCGCTCAGGGCTTGAGCAGCAGCGTGTCCTTGGTGCTGTCCTGCACCGCACGGTCGGAGAACGACCACTCGAACAGCTTGCCCTCGGCCCACGCGTCGGTCTGGTCGACGTAGTGGGCGTTGTAGGCGTGGCCGGAGGCGCCAGTGAGGTTGATCCAGCGGGACTTGTCGAGGTCGCCGAGGTTGACCACCATCCGCATCGACGGCACCCAGACGACGCCGTAGCCGCCGGCCGCGTTCCAGCCGGTGGCGTTGACGGTCGCCTCGCCGCCGCCGAGCTTCCACGGGCCCCGGTTGAGGACGCGCTGGAGCAGGCCCGGGCCCTCGGTGCCCAGGGTCTGGTTCTTCAGGAACAGGCGGTGCAGCCGTCCCCAGCTCCAGGTGTCGATGTCCTTGCCCAGCTTGGCGGTCAGCTCCCAGCGGGCGTCGATCATGGCCCGCTTGAACAGCTCGTCACGGTTCTCCGCACCCGGACGGGTGCCCCGCTTGGCGGTCTTCCACCAGTCGCTGTCCTGGTCGTCCATCAGATTGCGGACCACTTCGAACCAGCGGTCGCCGCCGTCCGGCTGCGCCTGGTCCGGCGCCCGCATGCCGCACTCGCGCACCTTGCGGGTCTCGTCGGCGGGACCGGTGGTGTTGACCGGCTCGACCCACAGGCACTGGCCCTCGACCCGCAGCTCCTTGGGCAGCTTGTCGCCGAAGGCCAGCTCGAGGATGTTGCGCCACACCGCGTTGAAGTACGCGGCGGCGGCCGAGTCGGCGTCCTGGGTGTAGTCCCAGCCCTCCAGCAGCTTCTGCGCGTCGCGGACGTCCTTGTCACCGACGTCGATCTTGAGCAGCTCGGGCACCAGCAGCCTGGCGATGGAGCTCTGGTTGTCCAGCTGCATCTGCCGCATGTCGTCGGTGGAGATCTTGCCGCCGTCCTTGATCTTCGACTGGATCAGGTCGGTGATGCGCTGGCTGCGGGCGCCGTAGCCCCAGTCCGTGGTCAGCGTGTACGGGTAGTCCTTGCCGACGACGGCCTGGTTGGCGGTGACGATGTAGCCGCGCTCCGGGTCGTACTCGTAGGGCAGTTCGTCCTGGTCGATCCAGCCGGTCCAGCGGTAGTCGCTGTCCCAGCCGGGCGCCGGGATCGAACCGTCGTGGCGCTGGGCGCGGGTGGGGATCTTCCCGGGCAGCGTGTAGCCGATGTGGTTGTCGGTGTCGGCGTAGACCAGGTTCTGCGAGGGCACCTCGAACAGCCGGGCGGCCGCGCGGAAGTCCTCCCAGTTCTCCGCCCGGTTCATGGCGAAGACGGAGTCCATGGTGCGGCCGGGGTCGAGCGCGGTCCAGCGCAGCGAGACGCCGTAGCCGTCGGCCCGGTCGGGTGCGGCGTTGCCGACGGTGGCCTTCTTGCCGACCCGCACCAGCTCCTTGCTGCGGTCGGAGAGCAGGGGGCCGTTGTCCGTCTCCCGGACGACGATCTTCTCGTCGGGGCCGCCGGCGACCTTGATGGTCTCCTCGCGCGTCTTGAACGGCTTGACCTTGCCGTCGACCAGGTAGCCGTCGCCGGTGATCTTCTCCAGGTAGAGGTCGGTGACGTCGACGCCGGAGTTGGTCAGCCCCCAGGCGATGTCCCGGTTGTGCCCGATTATCACTCCTGGCATGCCCGCGAAGGTGTAACCGGCCACGTCGTACTGGCACTTCGCGGAGACGCTGCGGCAGTGCAGGCCCATCTGGTACCAGACGGACGGCAGCGAGGCCGACAGGTGCGGGTCGTTGGCGAGCAGCGGCTTGCCGGTGATGGTGTGCTTGCCGGAGACCACCCAGGAGTTGGAGCCGATGCCGTCGCCGTTGACACCGACGGCGGTCGGCAGGTCCTTCATGACCTCCTGGAGGCCGGTGAGCTGGCTCTCCAGCGCGGACCCGCCGGCGCCGGTTCCCGTACCGGCGCCGGTGCCGGCGCCGGTGCCCGTCCCGGTCCCTGCTCCCGTGGCGGTCCCTGTTCCCGTTCCGTTGCCGGTGCCGGTGCCGCTCGCGCCGCCGCCCTGCTCGTACGCCTTGGTCAGCTCGTTGTACTGCCCCTCGCGGACGACCGGCTTGTTCCGGCTGTACGGGTAGGCCGGGTACAGGTCGGCGATCTGCTTGGGGCCCAGGCGACTGGTCATCAGGGCGCGGTCGATCTCGTCCTGCATGTTGCCGCGCAGGTCCCAGGCCATCGCCTTGAGCCAGGCCACCGAGTCGACCGGGGTCCACGGGCCGGGCTCGTAGTCGTTCTCGAAGCCCAGCGCCGCGTACTCCAGGGAGATCTCCTTGCCCTCCTTGCCCTCGAGGTAGGCGTTGACCCCCTTGGCGTACGCCCGGAGGTACTTCTTCGTCTGCGGCGAGAGCTTCTTCTCGTACTCCTCCTGCGCGATCCGGTGCCAGCCGAGGGTGCGCAGGAACTCGTCGTTCTCCACCTGGCCCTTGCCGAACATCTCCGACAGCCGCCCGGCGGTCAGGTGCCGGCGGACGTCCATCTCGTAGAACCGGTCCTGCGCCTGGACATAGCCCTGCGCCATGAACAGGTCCTCGTCGGAGGAGGCGTAGATCTGCGGAATGCCGTTCCCGTCCCGTTTCACGTCGACGGTGCCGGTGAGACCCTGCAGAGTGATCGAGCCCTTGGTCTGCGGGAAGGAGGCGCGCACGGTGCTGATGGACCAGTACGCCCCGTAGGCCACACCGCCGATCAGGGCCAGCACCAGGACGAGCACGATCAGGCGGAATTTGCGCCCTCTGGTTCTGCTTTTCCTGCCGGACGTGCCGGGCTGCTGACCCGTGGAGGCGGTGGTGTCGGTGGGCATCGCTGTCCTTGCTGTCCTAACGCGAGCGGCAGGTCGGGCTGTTCTTCTGTATGAGCGCTGGAGCAACGATATGCGGAGGGCCCCGTACCTCTGGACGGGGAGTCGGGAACCGGACCGCACCGGCGTTCGATGCCGCCCGCGCGAGCAGCGGGAGACGGCCAAGAGTTAGGTAACCTAACAAAGCAATTCGCCCGGGAGAAGGGAAGGTCCGCTGACCATCCACCACCTCAACCAGCTCCTGCTGGTCTGCTCGATCGTCCTGCTCGTCGCCGTGGCCGCGGTCCGGGTCTCCTCGCGCAGCGGGCTCCCCAGCCTGCTCGTCTACCTGGGCATCGGCATCGCCATGGGCCAGGACGGCATCGGGAACATCCAGTTCGACAACGCCGAGCTGACACAGGTCATCGGATACGCGGCCCTGGTCGTGATCCTGGCCGAGGGTGGTCTGGGCACCAAGTGGAAAGAGATCAAGCCCGCCCTGCCCGCCGCCTCCGCGCTGGCCACGGCCGGCGTCGCGGTGAGCATCGGCGCCACGGCCACCGCCGCGCACTACCTGATCGGTCTCGAGTGGCGGCAGGCGCTGATCATCGGCGCGGTGGTCTCCTCCACGGACGCCGCGGCCGTCTTCTCCGTGCTGCGCAGGATCCCCCTCCCGTCCCGGGTGACCGGCACGCTGGAGGCCGAGTCCGGCTTCAACGACGCGCCCGTGGTCCTCCTGGTGGCGTCCCTCTCCACGGCCGGGCCGGTCGACGACTGGTACGTCATGCTCGGCGTGATCCTGCTGGAGCTGGCCATCGGCGCCGCGATCGGCCTCACCGTGGGCTGGCTGGGCGCCTGGGGGCTGCGCCGGGTGGCGCTGCCCGCCTCGGGTCTGTACCCGATCGCCGTGATGGCCATCGCCGTCGGCGCCTACGCGGCCGGTGCCACGGCCCACGGCAGCGGATTCCTCGCCGTCTACCTCGCCTCGATGGTGCTGGGCAACGCCCGGCTGCCGCACTGGCCGGCCACCCGCGGCTTCGCCGAGGGGCTCGGCTGGATAGCGCAGATCGGCATGTTCGTCCTGCTCGGCCTGCTGGTCACGCCGAGCGAACTGGGCGACGACGTGGTGCCCGCGCTCGTCGTCGGACTGGTGCTGACCATGGCCGCACGCCCGCTCAGCGTGATCGTCTGCCTGCTGCCGTTCCGGGTGCCCTGGCCGGAGCAGGCGCTGATGTCCTGGGCGGGACTGCGCGGCGCCGTGCCCATCATCCTGGCGACGATCCCGATGGTGGAGGGCGTCGACGGCAGCCGGAAGATCTTCAACATCGTCTTCGTGCTGGTCGTCGTCTACACCCTGATCCAGGGCCCGACCCTGCCGTGGGTGGCCCGCAAGCTGCGCCTGGGCCAGGGTGACGAGGCGGCCGACCTCGGCGTGGAGTCCGCGCCGCTGGAGCGGCTGCGCGGGCATCTGCTGTCGGTCGCCATCCCCAAGGGCTCCAAGATGCACGGCGTGGAGGTGGGCGAGCTGCGGCTGCCCACCGGCTCCGCCGTCACCCTCGTCGTCCGCGACGGCAAGTCCTTCGTGCCGCTCCCCTCGACGGTGCTGCGGTACGGAGACGAGCTGCTGGTGGTCGCCACCGACCCCGTGCGGGACGCCGCCGAGCGCCGCCTGCGCGCGGTGGGCCGCGGCGGCAAGCTGGCGGGCTGGCTCGGGACGGGGGCCAGAGGCGACGGGCGGCGCACCTGAGCGGGGCGGTGCCCGGGGGAGAGCGGAGGCGCCCCCAGCCGGACGGTGCCCGAGAGGGCGGGCAGGCGCCCCCCAGCCGGACGGTGCCCGAGAGGGCGGGCAGACCGACCCGAGCCGAGCGCTGCCCGAGAACCCCGGCAGACCGACCCGAGCCGAGCAGTGCCCGGATCCCTGTACCATGCAGGGGACCCCAGATCGAACCAACTCTGCCTGATGCAGAGCTGGCGCGACCGTATGGCGGCCGGGTGCCCTGAGCTGTGGCACCGGTATCTACCGCAGTCAGCGCAAGAGGACAGCTCTCGGCGCGCCCGCAGACCGGGCCTGCGCTACCAGGCGGCAGAAAGGCACGGGCCGTGGCATCCACGGTCACCACGTCGAAGAAGTCGAAGGATTCGGCTGCTGCCACCTCCCGTCCGGGATACGGCCGGCTGCTGCGCACCCGCGGCGCCTGGACCTTCCTGCTCCCCGGCTTCGCGGCACGTCAGCCGTTCGCGATGCTCACCCTCTCCATCGTGCTCCTCGTGCAGCACACCACCGGCTCCTACGGCGCGGCCGGCGCCGTCGCGGCCGCCACCGGCGTCTCCATGGCGCTGTTCGCCCCCTACAGCGGGCGGCTCGCCGACCGGTACGGCCAGCGCGCCGTGCTCGTGCCCGGCGTCGTCGTGCACGCCGCGGCGGGCCTCGGCCTGACCGCGCTGGCGCTGGCCGGTGCCCCGCTGTGGGCGCTGTTCGCCGCCGCCGTGCCCACCGGCGCCTCGGTGCCGCAGATCGGCCCGATGGTGCGCGCCCGCTGGGGCGTGATCCTCAAGAACCCCCGGCTGATGACCACCGCCGCGGCCTTCGAGTCCGTCACCGACGAGCTGACCTTCGTGGTCGGCCCGCTGCTGGCCACCGCGCTGTGCACGGCCGTCGACCCGGCCGCCGGCCTGATCGCCGAGGCCTCGCTGACGCTGATCGGCGGCCTGCTGTTCGCCGCCCAGAAGCGCACCCAGCCGGCGGTCGGCGTCGACGGGGGCACGCGCGTGGAGCACGGCTCCGCGCTGCGCGTCCCCGGCGTGCGGGTGCTGATCGTGACCTTCCTGGGCATCGGCTCCGTCTTCGGCGGCATGCAGGTGTCGCTCGCGGCCTTCACCCAGTCGATCGGCGAGCCCGGCCTCAACGGCGTCCTCTACGGCATCTTCGCCACCGGCAACATGCTCTCCGGCATCGCCTGCGGCGCCATCGCCTGGAAGATCGCCCCGCAGCGGCGCCTGGTCCTCGGCTATGCCGCGCTCGCCCTGACCGCGTCCGCCCTGTGGACCGCGCACTCGGCGCTGCTGCTCGCCGGACTCGGCCTGCTGGTCGGCATGTGCATCGCACCGGCCCTGATCACCGGCTACACGATCGTCGAGGAGCTGGTGCCGGCCGGTGCCCGCACCGAGGCGTTCACCTGGCTCACCGGGGCGGTCGCGCTCGGCCAGGCGGCCGCCGTCACCCTCGCAGGGCAGCTGGAGGACCGCCTGTGGACCGGCGCCGGCTTCCTGGTGCCGATGGGCGGCACCGTGCTGGCCCTGGTGACGCTGCTGGCACTGCGGTCACGGCTGGTGCCGGGCCCGAAGGCGCGCACCGTGGCACGTGGCGTCGGTCACCGCACGCCCGTCGCAGTGGACTGAACGCAAGGAATGAGTCACTATGGTTCGTCGTTAGCACTCATCGAGTGAGAGTGCCAGGAGGAAGACAGTGCCCACCTATCAGTACCAGTGCACCGAGTGCGGCGAGGGCCTCGAGGCGGTGCAGAAGTTCACCGACGACGCCCTGACCGAGTGCCCCAGCTGCAAGGGCCGCCTGAAGAAGGTGTTCTCGGCGGTCGGCATTGTCTTCAAGGGTTCCGGCTTCTACCGCAACGACAGCCGCAACACCTCCTCGAGCAGCTCCCCCGCCTCGAAGTCGTCGAGTTCCTCGTCGTCCTCGGACTCCGGGTCCGGCTCGTCTTCCTCGTCGTCCTCGTCCTCGACGAGCAGCAGCTCCACCAGCACCACCGCCGCCTGAGGCGGGCGGGCAGCACCGCCGCCACAGAACGCGCCTCAGCGCCGCCCGGGCGGGCGGCTCACCGGCACAGCCTTCCGGACCCCGTCGTCCTGCGACGACGGGGTTCTCGGCGTTCGACAACTCGGTCCTCGGCGTTCGACGA
>NZ_JAATEM010000069.1 GCF_012034205.1 Streptomyces composti | reverse complement strand
TTAGTCCAATCAGAGGGCGGCGTGCCCTCGGCGTGCCCTAAGTCGAGTCCAGGCCGCCACACCAGCGCCATTCGGGTGCCCAGCAGGCATCAACCTGCCCCGGCGTCCCATATCGCGAGACGCAATTCGTGTGACCTGCGCCACATAGGGCGCAAAGGGTCACCAAGACGCATACGCAAAGGGTGGTTTGCGGGACGGGTGGCGCCCCGGTCTCCGGGCCTGCCTTGACGGGTTTACCTCGCCGACTCGGCAGTACGGTGAACCCGTGACCTCCTTACCGGAAGAATCGCCCTCACTGATCCGTGAAGGCGACCGCGAGGCAGCCGTGCGACGTCTGCAGGAGGCGTACGCGGAAGGGCTCATCCCACACGAGGTGTTGGACGAGCACCTCCACCAGGTGCTCAGCGCCAAGACGCGGAGCGAACTCGCGTCCGCTCTGGTCGCGCTCCCGGAGGAGCAACCGGGAAGCACTGCCACGATCGCCGCCGCCGGTGGGCGGATCAAGCGGCGTGGCGCGTGGCGGGTGCCTCGGGTCCTCAAGGTCGAGTCAGCATATGGAAGGGTGCGCCTGGACCTGTCCCGGGCGGTCATCGAGCACCCGATCGTCGACATCGAGCTGCAACTGGGAACCGACGGGGCCCGGATCACGGTGCCCCGGGACGCGGTGGTCGACGTCGAAGGACTGAGCACGGGATGGAAGGACCTGCGCTACAAGATCCCGCGACAGCCCCGGCCCGGCGGGCCGACGATTCGAATCTCCGGGGTCATGGGATACGGACGCTTGAAGATTCGCCACGCCCTGCGTTGAAGCCCCGTCCGGTGCTTCGGCCCCGCCGGCGGCGAGTGCAGCACTAGGCGGGTACCAGGTCTCCCAGCGCCTCGCGAAGCGCCGTGCCCACGACAGGTCCCGCCACGGCCACCTGTCGAAGCTCGTCGCCCTTCATGTAGCGGTAGCTCTGCGGAGGGTGGAAGGACCCGGCGGAGCGCAGCGCATTGAGCGATACCGGCTCATCGAAGGAGACAGGATTCTCCATCGTGAGACCGCTCGCCTGCCTCGCGCCGCTCATGTAGGCGTCGTACTCCCGCCGGGTGATCCCGGTCTGTCCCCGATGAGCCGACCAGACCTCGCTGGGCGTGGCGACGTAGATGGCGGCAATGCGCGCCATGCCCACCACCGCCATGGTGGGCGCGGTCGCGTACAAGAGGACGGGCGTTCCCGGAGGCGCGGCGACGCGCTGGCGGCGAACCTCCACCGTCTTGCTGCCGGCCAGGATCGCGTTGGCGAAGCGCGGGTGGACGGACAGCAGCATCGCGCGTTCCGGATCGCTCACGTCGTTCGGTGCCCCTCTTGGTAAACCGCCTGGAACAGCTCACTGCTGATCTTGGACAGCGAGATCAGCGAGCCAGGCGACCACGTTAGCCCCCGGCCCCTGGCCAGCGAGGTCAATCGGCGCAGCGTCACCGGCTTCGGGAAGATCTCAGTGTCCGAGAACCTCAGCGCCATGGCGTGACCGGACGCGTCTGCAGCCCTCTCGACCTCAGCCCGACCATATACGCCCAGGTGTTCGAATTTCGAGAACAGAACATCCGGAGTGTCGATGAGCACCTCGTCGAGCCGCGAGCTGCCCACCACCATCTGACCCTCTCCCGTGGAGTTGCCGTCGCTGACGTACCAGAGCAGTCGAGCCGGGACGCTCTCTCCTCGACGCTGCGAAGATCGGTAGTAGACGTGTTCCCTGCTGATGCCCAGGGCGTCGCTCCGCGCGATGAGCATGGCCGGGACGTTGAACAGCTCAGTCGACCAGCGCGGCTTGATGGGCACCATGAAGGACGGCAGCTCGGAGTCGATGACCTTGGCCGGCCACCACGCACGCTCCAGCACGGCGGTCACCTCCGCCGGCATGCCGACGTCGAGCACGGTCGCATCGACAGCAAGCTCTCGGGCCAACCCGCCGGCCACCACCTCCACCTCGGCGGCGGTCCCGCACACGTTCACCAGGAGCGCGACGAGCTCGCCGTTGTGCTCGAAGAAGCCGTCGTCACCGGCCGCGGCCCGCGCCGCCTCGGAGGGGTGCGGATCACTGATGCGGACGATCTCGGCCCCGCAATCCCTCCCGAGCCGCTTAAGCAGGAAGAGGAGCTGCCGGGCCAGGGTCTCTTCCAGGGGGTGGCCAGCTGTGCGAAGGACGGGTACAACCAGGGTTCGGCCGTCCAGCGACCACGCGTAGAGGGCGACCGGTCGGCCCTGGCCGTCCCGGAGAAGCTCACGACGCCATGCGATCCCGCCCTCGTTCAGCGACCGCAGCCGCTCAGAAAAGGCTGAGCCGTCGTCAGCGCCCGACTGCTCGAAGAAGGCGACCAGTTCATCCTCCGCGCCCGGCGCCACCTCCGCGGACCGGAACTCCGTCCCCATCAGGTCAGCCGGGCGATACACCTGGGCCTGCCGCAGCTCATCGACGTGAAGCGTCACGGTCGACGGTGAGACGACCCGGACGCGAGCCACCTCCCAGGCCACATCTGTCAGGCGAGACAGCAGCGGATCACGGGTCGCCAGGACTTGTAGACCAGCACACGAGGTCTCGGCCACATACCGCATGCCTCGCAGAAGTGCTGGGTTGGCAGCCAGGCCGGGAACCGCCTGCGTAGCGGCTTGCACCAGTTCGCGGGTTCGCTCCTCCACGGCCGCGGAGCCGGTAGAGAGCTTGTGGAGCCCGGTCAGCGCCGCCTGCTGGTGCTGACGCTCTGCCGTGTCCGTGAGGTCCCGGATCTGATGGACCAACTGCGGGGTGTAGGCAAACTCAACGAGATCCGCCATCCATCCGGCTTCGAGCGCACGGGACTCCTCGGCACCGGTGGTGTCCGTGAGGCCGCGCAGATCGGCGAACACACCATGGTCGACCGTCACCACGAGGAGCGCGTCGCTCTCCATCTCCGTGAACAGGTCCGGATGGCCGAGGTCCAGCCACCAGCCGTCCAAGATCTCCCCGTCACGACCACGCCCACGGACCTCACCGTCCGGAACGAAGCCCAGACTCCTCCACATCCCGCTCAGGTCATAGTCCCGACGGCACTTGGCCTTGATCCCAAGGCGTTGTGGATACCGCTCCTTGATGCCCTCCACCAGACGGCCCGCAATTCCCCGCCCCCGTTCCTCCTCAGCCACACACAGGTGCGCGAGTCGGATACGCGCGCTCCTCTTCGGCAGCCCGAACAGCGCGTAGCCGATCACTTCGCCGGCCTCGACCGCGACCAGAAGGCCACCGTCCTCAGCTGCCTTCTCATAGGCAGGAGGCGTCAGAAGCCCCAGCGTCTTCGTGTACCGGTCCCCCAGGGCTATGGCCTTAACGATCAACTCTTCTTGCGCGGGCGAAACGGACACCAGCTTGATCGCCATTACTACCCCCTCCAGCTGTGGCTGATCGCGACCGGCCACAACTCCCCTGTCACTGCATACAGGGAGAAGCTGATCTCAGTTGCTGCCATCCCTCAAGGGGGCACGAGGGGCGCACGGTGCTGCGGAGACCGTCGCCTGCCTCCAGAGTCCGGCCGATGGAACCGTCCCGCCGGACTCGTAGCCCCGATACCGGTCCGCCTAATTGGCTTCCGACCGATCGGCACCCGCCTCACGCAAGCGCTCGCGCACTTC
>NZ_JAATEM010000068.1 GCF_012034205.1 Streptomyces composti | reverse complement strand
TTGCCGACGGCCTTGGCCTGGCCCTGAACGAGATGGGTGTGAGGCTGCCCACCGGCAAGCGCATCGAGCGCGGCGGCGACGGCATCAGGAGCTTCGGCGAGGACGACCGCGCGGTGCTCGAACAGGGCGCGGCCGTTGATGAGCGTGTCGGCGACGGCTGCGGTGTCCAACTCGGTTCGCTGATCGACGTATTCGCGGAGCTGTCGTGCCTGAGCGCGCAGCGCGTCGGCGGTCCGGGCCGAGATCACCCACGGCACGACGCCCGGAGACTCCGACACCGACACCGGCTCGTCATCGGGAGCCTGCTCCAGCACAGCGTGCGTATTGGTGCCGCTGATGCCGAACGACGAGACACCGGCCCGGCGCGGCTGTCCCGTGCTGGGCCAGGCCGTCTCCTCGGTCAGCAGGGCGACGGCTCCGGCCGACCAGTCGACCTTCGGCGTGGGCTCGCCGACGTGCAGCGTCTTCGGCAGCACGCCGTGTTGCAGCGCCATGACCATCTTGATGAGGCCCGCGACACCCGAAGCGGCCTGGGTGTGGCCGATGTTGGACTTCACCGAGCCCAGCCACAGGGGCCGGTCGGCCGGGCGGTCCTGGCCGTACGTGGCGATCAGTGCCTGGGCCTCGATGGGGTCGCCCAGCTTGGTGCCGGTGCCGTGCGCCTCGACGGCGTCGACCTGGTCGGGGGCGAGACCCGCGTTGGCGAGGGCCTGCCGGATGACCCGCTGCTGCGAGGGGCCGTTGGGGGCGGTGAGGCCGTTGCTGGCGCCGTCCTGGTTCATCGCCGTACCGCGGACGACGGCAAGGACTCGGTGGCCGTTGCGGCGTGCGTCCGACAGCCGCTCCAGAAGCAGCATGCCCACGCCCTCGGACATGCCCATGCCGTCGGCGTCGGCCGAGAAGGCCCGGCACCGGCCGTCCACGGACAGGCCGCGCTGCCGGCTGAACTCGGTGAAGGAGGTGGGCACCGCCATCACGGACACACCGCCGGCCAGCGCCAGCGTGGACTCGCCCTGCCGCAGCGACTGCGCCGCGAGATGGAGGGCGACCAGCGACGACGAGCAGCCCGTGTCCAGGGTGACCGCGGCGCCCTCCAGGCCGAGGACGTACGAGACGCGGCCCGAGGCGATGCTCGCCGTGTTGCCCGTACCGAGGTAGCCCTCGATCTCCTCCGGGGTCTCGCCGAGGCGCGAGCCGTAGTCGTGGTAGCTGACGCCCGCGAACACGGACGTACGACTGCCCCGCAGGGACTGGGGGTTGATGCCGGCCCGCTCGAAGGCCTCCCAGGAGGTCTCCAGCAGCAGGCGCTGCTGCGGGTCCATCGCCAGGGCCTCGCGTGGCGAGATGCCGAAGAACGCGGGGTCGAAGTCGGCGGCGTCGTACAGGAATCCGCCGTGCCGGGTGTAGGACTTGCCGCGCTGCTCCGGGTCCGGGTCATAGAGCGCGTCGAGGTCCCAGCCGCGGTCGGTCGGCAGGCCCGAGATCACGTCGCCGCCGCGCAGCAGGAGTTCCCACAGCTCCTCGGGCGAGCGCACGCCGCCCGGGAAGCGGCACCCCATGCCGATGATGACGATCGGGTCGTCGTCGGCGGCCGGCAGGGTCGGCGGCGCCGCGGCGGTCCCGGCCGGCGCGGTGTCTGGCAGCGCTCCGAAGAACTCGTCCCGCAGATGGGCGGCGAGCACACCGGGGGAGGGGTAGTCGAAGACGAGGGTCGCCGGCAGCCGCAGCCCGGTGGCCGTGTTGAGCCGGTTGCGCAGCTCAACCGCGGTCAGCGAGTCGAAGCCCAGATCACGGAACGCCCGCCCCGGCTCGACCGCCTCACCGGAGGCATGACCGAGGACCGAGGCCGCCTGGTCGCGCACCAGCTCCAGCAGCACCCGGTCCCGCTCCTCGGCCGCGAGACCCTCCAGCCGGTCGCGCAGAGGCGACGACGGAGCGCTCGGCGCGCCCGCGCCCGACGCGGTTCCGGGGGACGACGTGGCCGCCTCGATCTCGCGCTGCGCCTCGGGAACACCCGCGAGCAGCGGGCGAGGTCCCGCCGAGGTGAAGACAGGGACGAAGCGCTCCCAGTCCACCTCGGCCACGGCCACGAAGGTCTCGTCGTGCGCGAGGATCTGGCGCATCGCGGCGAAGGCCGTGTCCGGGTCGAGGAACGGCAGTCCCCGCGCCTGCAGCTGCTCCGGCTTGACGCCCTCCGGCAGCCGCTCCGGGTCCCAGACGTTCCACACGCCCCATGCGATGGAACTGGCCTTCAGACCGCGGGCACGGCGCTGCTCCGCGAGCGCGTCCAGATAGGCGTTGGCGGCGGCGTAGGCACCGTGGTCACCGCTGCCCCAGACACCGGCGATGGAGGAGAACAGCACGAACGCGTCGAGGTCGTCGCCGCCCAGCAGCTCGTCCAGGTGAGCGGCGCCCGCCACCTTCGCGGCCAGCACGTCCGCGAACTCGTCGAGCCCCGACTCCGCCAGCGACGCCAACTCGATGAACGCCGCCGCGTGTACGACCGTACGCAGGGACTCCCCGTCGGCCTTCAGCTGCTCCAGCACGCCCGCGAGGGCCTCGCGGTCGGCGGCGTCGCACGCGGCCACCGTGAGACGGACCCCCTCGGCGGCCAGTTCCGTCGCCAGCTCGGCCATGCCCGGAGCGGACGGGCCGCGCCTGCTGGTCAGCACCACATGCTCGGCGCCGTTCGAGGCGAGCCACCGCGCGATGTGCGGGCCGAGCGCTCCCGTCCCGCCGGTCACCAGCGCCGTGCCACTGGTGCGCCAGCCGGGCGCCGCCTGCTCGGGCGTCCGCACGTCCAGCGGGTTGCGCACCAGGCGCCGGGCGAAGACGACCGAGCTGCGGACCGCCACCTGGTCCTCGCCCGCCAGCCCGGCCAGCACCGCGCACAGGCGTGCCCGGGCCCGGTCGTCCAGCTCGCGCGGCAGATCGACGAGGCCGCCCCAGCGCTCGGGCTGCTCCAGCGCGACGACCCGGCCCAGGCCCCAGACCTGCGCCTGCGCCGGACTGGTCACGGCGTCGGACGCCCCGACCGCCACCGCCCCGCACGTGCCGAACCACACCGGCACCTCAAGGCGCGCGTCACCGAGCGCCTGCACGAGAGCGAGCGTCCCTGCCACACCGGCCGTCATGGCGGGATGCGCGGGATGGGCGCTCTCGTCGAGCGCCAGGAAGGAGAGCACGCCGGCGAGCGGAGAGTCCTGCGCGGACAGCTTCTCGCCGATGAGATCGACGTACGTCCCCCGGCCGGCCCCGGAGGCGTTCAGCTCCAGCGGCACGACCTGCGCGCCGTGCCGCGCCAGCCCCTCCGCCGCCGTACGGACGACGTCGTCGGTGGCCCGCCCCTCCGGGAACACCACGAGCCAGGTCCCCCCGAGCCTGGTCGTGGCACCCCCGTCGGCCACCGGCTTCCAGCTGATCCCGTACCGCCAGTCGTTCACCGTGGCCTCGCGCCTGCGCTCCTGCCGCCAGGACGCGAGTGCGGGCAGCACCGTGCTGAGCGAGGCGTCGTCGGGCACGGCGAGCGTGTCGGCGAGCGACTCCCAGTCCTCGTTCTCCACGGCCTCCCAGAAGCGCGTGTCGACGATGTCGGTCGCCGGGACGGGGGCGTGCGCCGCCGTGGTGTCCGGTACGTCGATCCAGTAGCGCTGGTGCTGGAAGGGGTAGGTGGGCAGGTCGATGTGCCGAACGCCCTTGCTGATGGGCCAGTTGAC
>NZ_JAATEM010000067.1 GCF_012034205.1 Streptomyces composti | reverse complement strand
AATGTGCTTCCCGGTACGGCAGAAGAGCGCCCAGCAGCTCCCGGATGGCCGGACGGGGAATGCGTAGCCGCAGCTCAGCGGGTCCGCGGCCGAGCGCGATGCCGAGGAGGTTCGTCGCGGCATGCCCCGCGTCGAGATGGGTGTAGAGGTGGCCGCGTGGCCCATACTTCCGCATCGAAAGCCAGGGCCGGGCCAGGACCAGGAAGTGGTCCGGATGCGCCAACGTGCAGCCTCGCGCCAGCTCCGTGTGCAACGCCTCGACAGGTTCTGCGGCGACCGGCAGGCGCAGGCAGAAGCGTCGTACCAGGTCCACCTTGAAGGCAGTGGGGCGGAGGGCTCCGTCCCGCTCCTCCTCGGTGAGCAGGACGATGTCGTACGGAAAGAGCGCTCCCGCCGAAGGCACGCTGCGAGCACCGCCCGCGCCCTGCTGGGCAAGAGCCTCCTGGATGATTCCCATGGCACGGGCGATCCGCTGGTCCGCCACTGGGACCAAGTCGGGGTTCCTCGGAGCCTTGAGCGCAATCATGTCCAGCCACTCGCTGGTGAACGGCACACGGTGCTCCGCGTGCGCCCCCGGAGATTCGGCGGCCACGTCACGCGTCTCCACGACCATTCCTCAGCTTCCTCAACTCTGGCCGGCGTGCGGCTGCTTTACTGCCGGTCCGTCAAACTAGCGGTGCCACGGCCGGGCAGGCGGCAGATGCAGAGGCAGGAGTACGGCAGAACGAGGCCGCGGGCGGGCACACCGGCCTGGCCCGGGCTTGTAGGGTCGACCTCCGGCCCGGAGTTCGCGGCTCCCGTGGCAGATGCGAAAGGCAGGAAAGACCATGACCAGCACCGACTTGCCCATGAGCGACCTCACGGCGCAGGGCGACCGGGCATTCAAGGACTACGAAACGCTCCGGGCGCAGGGCCGCTCGCTCGATCTCACCCGAGGCAAGCCGGCTCTCGAGCAGCTGGACATCTCCCGGGAGCTGTTGACACTGCCCGGCGACCGCTGGACTGCGTCCGATGGGACGGACTGCCGCAACTATGGTGGGCTGAAGGGGCTACCCGAGCTCCGTGAGATCTTCGCACCGGTACTCCAGGTCCCCGCCGAGCGCCTGCTAGCAGTCGGCAATTCCAGCCTCGAGCTGATGCACGACTGTCTGGTGCACGCGCTGCTCAGCGAGGTACCGGGGGCAGCACGGCGCTGGGTGGACGATGAGCGGATCGCGTTCCTCTGCCCGGTCCCTGGCTACGACCGGCACTTCGCTCTGTGCGAGCGCTTCGGCATGGAGCTGATCTCCGTCCCGATGACGGACGAGGGCCCCGACATGGACGTTGTGGAGCGGCTGGTCGCGACGGATCCGGCGGTCAAGGGCATCTGGTGCGTCCCCAAGTACAGTAACCCGACTGGTGTTAGCTACAGCGATGAGGTCGTGGAGCGGCTGGCCTCCATGCCGACCGCAGCACCAGACTTCCGGATCTTCTGGGACAACGCATACGCGGTCCACCACCTCACGGACGAGGAGGTGGAGATCCGTGACGTGTTGGCGGCGTCCGAGGCCCACGGCCACCCGGACCGTCCCCTCGTCTTCGGTTCCACCTCGAAGATCACCTTCGCTGGCGCTGGCGTGGGCTTCTTCGGTGCTTCCCAGTCCAACGTGGATTGGCTGATCTCCAAGAGCAGCAAGCGTTCCATCGGCCCCGACAAGCTCAACCAGCTGCGCCACGCGCTGTTCCTGCAAGACTCGGAAGGCGTACGGGCGCATATGCTGAAGCAGCGCGCCCTGCTCCAGCCGAAGTTCGAGCTGGTCCAGCAGATCCTCGAACGGGAGCTGGGCGGAACCGGCCTGGCCCGATGGACCTCGCCCAAGGGCGGATACTTCATCACGCTGCAGCTCGTGCACGGCGGTGCCTCCGAAGTGGTCCGGCTGGCGGGCGAGGCTGGGACCGCGCTCACTCCGGCCGGTGCCACCCACCCCTACGGAGTTGACCCGGACGATGCCACGATCCGTATCGCGCCCAGCTACCCCTCCATCGAGGACCTGGAGCACGCGGTCGTCAGCCTGGCCGTTTGTGTGCGCCTCGTCGGATACGAGCAGCTCCTCGCCCAGTAACGGAGCGGTCGCCAGGCTCGGGGCGGCGGAACCTCGCCGTCGGGCCCTGGCCGTGTCCGCAGCGTCCTCCCCGACTCTCCGGTTCGCTGGGTCGGGAATGTGACCCCTCCGCCGCACCGGCTGCGATCCCGAGCAGGTCCGCTGCGTGACGACGCGGTCTTCCGGTCGGCACGTATGGAGCGTGCACACAGGACGCCGCAGGGAATGCCTTTCCGGAGCACAGTCGATGCGATGGGGAGTCGGCGAGTGATGGAAAGCAGATGGAGGTGAAGAAAGGCCCCAGCCGTCAAAGCGCGTCCGTCGCCCGTGCAACCGCCTCGTACAGGGCTCCGACGGCCCTCTCCCGCCCGTCGCCCACGTGGGCGACACGGATCACAGTGTTGACCGCGACGAGCAGCTGCTCGGCCGTCTGTGCGGGCAGGTAAGCAGTGTCGACCCGAGCCGCCAATTGCAGGACGTGCGACCCGCCGACCGCCGCGAGCGAGCAGCGTCCGCCTTGGTAGGGCCACCAGTCGAGGGGCCGCAGGGCGAAGTCCCGTCCCTCGTCGGGGGTTCCGGGGTGGGGAAGCGGCCCCGGGAAGTCCCCGCGGACGTCGTTGAACGTGCAGGCTGCGCCCAGCACCTCGTCCGGTTCCCGCCCCACGTCCCGCAGGACGGCGTCCAGTGCCCGCGGGGACCAGAAGGCGCTGTTGTAGGCACGCATTGACTTCCGTCCCAGCTGTGCCACGATCTCGTCGAAACTCTGGTCGGGAGTGACCCGGGCGAGCAGTGGCCCGAGCTGCGCAAGCACCCCCAGATAATCCGCGCCGTCGAGGCGGTGCCGGTTGGAGGTCACGAGCTGGAGCGGAACCGAGCAAGAGTCGAGCAGCGCGCCGACGGCGAGCGCCACCGAAGCCAGGAGGACCGGCGCCGTACCCGCGCCGGTACGCCCTGCGAGGTCCTCCAGCCGGCCAGCGGCGGCGGTCGAGGTCAGCACCTGCTGGGCGACCCCGGGGGCGCTGTCCCGCCGGGGATGCGCGAACGGCAGGTCCACATCGCCGAACGTGGCGGTCCAGACCCGCACGGACCGCTCGCTCACTGTACGCAGGCGGTCGCCTGCCTCCAATTGGTACTGTTCGCGGGGGCTGCGGTTCGTAGCCAGCTGCCAGGCTCCCGTGCCGTCGAGATGTCCCAGCAGCGTACGCACGCTCGACGCGTCCACTGACAGGTGGGAGAGGGACCACACCACCTGACGGGGCCGCCCTCGCTCGGTCACGACCGCGGCAGCGAACGGTAGCTGCTCCGGTCCGGCCAGCGGCTGCACCCGGAGGCGTCTGACGGTCGCGGCCACCGTCTCCCGGAGGTGACCTGCCGCCTCGATGACGTCCACCCCGAAGGAACCTCTGCCGCACACATGCTGGCGCACTTCGCCGGCCACCTCACGGACATCTGTGCGCAGCCCTTCGAAACCCGATACAGCTCGGCCGATCAACCGCAGCACGTCAGCGATCTCCCGGCCTTCGGGCACTTCCCAGACCGGCGCGGCGTTTAGATACCACGCGGTGCGGTCGTAACGCCGTAGTCCGTCCCAAAAGCTCTGCTGCCCCCAAGTGGCGGGCCCTTCCCAGTCCTCGCCCTCGTCGAACAGGACCGATTCTCTCAGCATGTGCTGGTGTCACCTCATGCATAGACGTTTCCGCGCGGGCATGCAGTGGCCGCCGCCCGGGCCAGGCCGGACGGTGCCCGCGTCCCGCGCGCGGTCGACGATACGGGCGAAGCGGGCCCCCGGCCCCGCACCGAGGGCCCGGAAACCGAAACTGCCGGTTCTTGTGCCGCAGATGATCCGTGCCGCCGCCT
>NZ_JAATEM010000066.1 GCF_012034205.1 Streptomyces composti | reverse complement strand
CAGTGTCGATCCCCTGGGCCAGCCTCCGCTGATGCTTGACCGTCGAGTGCTGGTAGATGAGCTGGGCGCGCTCCGAGGACTGGCCGGCGCGCACCATGAGGTCCTTCAGCTTGGCGCCGGTGTCGGCGGCGAGGGTGTTACCGGTGTGCCGGAGGTCGTAGAAGCGGAAGTTGTCGGGCAGCCCCACCTTCGTCCTGGCCTTGCGCCACTTCCGTCCGAACGTCGAGCGGCGGAATGGAGCGCCCTTCTCCCCGACGAAGAGGAGACCATCCGGCTCCTTCTCGGCGAACCACTGCACGTGGCGTCGCAGCTCGGGCAGGAGGAAGTCGGGCAAGTAAACGGTGCGCTTGCCCGCTCGGGACTTGGGATCGCCGGTGACCCTCCTGCCGTTGGTCAGCTCCGGTGACGCATGCGTGATCCGCAGGGAGCATTCGTCGAGATCGACACTGCGGCGGCGCAGTTCAGCCAGCTCCTCGGGGCGAAGCGAGGCGAAGGCACCGAGCAGGACCATCAAGCGCCAGCGCGGACCCATGGCGTCGGCGAGGTCGAAGACCTGCTCCACGGTGGCGGTCGGCCGCTCGTCGGCTTCCTCCCGACCGGCGCCCTTGATCCGGCACGGGTTGGTCCGCAGGAGGTCGTCATCGACCGCGGTCTGCAGGATGGCCTTCAGCAGCCGGTACGACTTGGCGACCGTCGTGGCACCCGTTGCCTTGAGCCGCTCGGCTCGCCAGGTGCGGACGGAAGGCGGTGTGATCTCGTCCAGGTCCTTGCTGCCGAAGACCGGCAGGAGGTGCAGGCGTAGCAGGCCGTCGTAGCGGTCGACCGTGGTCGGGGCCAGACCGCGCTCCTCCACCCAACGGAGGGCGTACTTCTCGAAGTTGATCGCGCCGGCGTCCGGGTCACGCCAGTGGTCACGCTCGATGTCGGCGCGGACCAGGTTCAGCCAGTCCTGCGCGTCGGTCTTCGTGTCGAAGGTCTCGGGGGCCTTGTGGCGCTGCCCGTCCGGGCCCAGGTAGCGGGCCTGCCATCGACCGGACGGGAGCTTGCGTACGGTACCGAACTCCCGACGACGCTGGAGCTTGCGTGTCGGCATCAGGCGGCCCGCCCGTACCGAGTGCGGGTGCGCCGGGTCGGCTCGACCGTGCGCGCCTCGATGTACTCGGTGACGGCACTCTCGGGGACGCGCACGGGACGTCCGAGCTTGACGTAGCGAATGCGGCGCTCGGCGATCAGACGGCGAACGAAGCGTTCGCCGGTACCGAGCTGTTCGGCGGCTTCGGCCACCGTCAGGAGGCGGTCAGTCATGGGCGACCGCCCCCTTTCGGCTGTGCTGCTGAGTGCAACGGGCCGGGGCTATTGCGAGTCGGTGCAACGGTGAGACTTCCTTACCGAGGTCGAAACTGGAGCGGGCACGGCGGACCGGTGGTGGCTTCAACAGGTCGCGGAGTCCTGGAGCAGGGCGCGGGCCGGGACGCGAAGTGCCTGCGCGAGGGTGAGCAGGTCGTCGACGTCGCAGCGGCGCTGAGCGCGTTCGATGCGGGACAGCATCGTGTTGGACATTGGCCGGCCAAGGGCGGTGACGCGAGCGGCCAGCTCTCGCTGGGAGAGGCCGCGCTCGGTGCGGAGAATTTCGATCGTGCGGGCGGCCCTTATCCCGGCTGCGCCGATTTCCAGTGAACGTGCTGCCATGACTCCAATTCTCGGCTGTGTTCGCCGGTTTGGTTAACCGGCGATCGTCGGCTATGTTGCGCCGCCGTGCGTTTGGCAGGCGGGTGGCCATTTCGTCGATGGGTTCCCTGTGACGGCGGCCCGAGCAGTGCTCGACAGCGTCTCTGACGTGGGGTGTTGTGTTGTAGCTTCGCCACTCACCGGACGTCAACGCCTTGCCGGTGTGATCCTTCTGGCTTGACGCCCAGAACAACTATTTGGTCAACCGCCGATCGTGACCTACCGTTTTCACGCCGCCCTCGCCGCCCCGATTCCCGACGGCCTTTCTGCCGACAGAGATTCGACAGGTCAGGGCTGGACTTGTGCCGCTCGGGTGTGGCTATGTTGACGACACCCCCGGAAAGCGCGACCGGCTCTCAGCCAGCCTCGCGTCCACGGCCGGCCAACTCCCCCGCCTTTGCCGTCACGACCGACGGTGAGCCATGGGTGCCCGCCCATCGGCCACCGAGTGAGGAACACTCCGCTCTTGGCACGGATCCGCACCATCAAGCCCGAAGCCTTCGTCTCCGAATCCCTCGCCGTCGTCACCCTGACCGCCGAGCGCACCTTCTTCGGCCTGCTCACTCAGGCCGACGACCAAGGCCGCTATCGTGACCACGCGGCGATCATCGCCGGTCAGCTGTGGGTTCTGCGTCCGGAGCACACTCCCGCCGAGGTCGAGAAGGATCTCGCCCAGCTGGCCGACGCCGGCCTGGTCTGCCGGTACAAGGGCTCGGACGACAAGCGCTACCTGCACATCGTCACGTGGCACAAGCACCAGAAGATCAACCGGGCCAGCAAGAGCCGCATCCCGGCCTGCCCTCGCCACAACGATCCGAACGGTGCCCCGGGCGGCACCAAGACTGTCGAGGCCGTGGCACCCGCGCCGTCCGTAACGCACGGAGCCGTCGCGGACCATGCGCCGAACCCTCACGGAGGTGACAGTGAAGGGGCACGGAACCCACACGATCCCTCGAACCAAACGGAAACCACCAACAAAACCGCAGGTCAGGAGGCAGTCAGTGAGCCCTCACCTGAACCTCATGGACTCGTGCTTGAGGCCGCGGTGACACCTCACGGTCCGGATCTAGGACCTAGGATCATGGATCTAGGATCTACCCCTTCGGGGGGCGCAAGCGCCCCCGCGGCCAGCACCGTCTCGGCCAAGCAGCTCATCGCCGAATACAGCGCGGCATGCGCCCACCGCCCGCCCCAGGACGTCCTGGGCCATCTCGGCCGAGAGGTGCGCAAGCTGCTCGCCGAAGGCATCGCTCCCGACCACATCAGGGCAGGGCTCGTCCTCCACAGGACCAAGGGCAAGCACCCCAGCATCCTGCCGAGCCTGGTGCACGAGGCCATGAACGCCGCCCTCGCCCAGCCCGTCATCCACAGGCCGTGGACAAACCCCGCCGACGCCGAAGCCGCCTACGGAGAACAGCTCTGACCTCCACCCTCACCCGCGAACCCCAGCCCGTCGGCCTGCTCGCCGACCGTCTGAACGGCATACTGGCGGGCCGCGGCATCGACCCCGGCGCCGTAGCCACGGAGCCGCCCGCCGAACCCGTCACCGCCTTGGAGCTGGCCGACGCCCGCATCCCGGCCCGCTACCGCCGCGCCCTCGCCGACCACCCTCAGATCATCACCTGGGCCGACCACATCGCCCATGCCGGACGCCCCGGCCCCAGTGGGCCCGGCATCGCCGAGGGTCCCTCCCTGCTGATCGCCGGCCCCACCGGCACGGGCAAGACGCATCAGGCGTACGGCGCCGTCCGGGCACTCCTCACCCGCGGGGTCCGCCTGCGCTGGGAAGCCGTCACCACCGCCGACCTGTACGCCCGCCTGCGTCCCCGTGCCGGCCACGACGCCGAACGCGACCTGCAGACCCTGGCCCGCAGCCCACTGCTGCTCCTGGACGACCTCGGTGCGGCCAAGACCAGCGAGTGGACCGAGGAGCTGACCTACCGGCTCATCAACCACCGGTACGAGCACATGCTCCCCACCCTCATCACGACCAACCTCCCCACCGCCGAGCTGCGCACCACCCTCGGTGACCGCGTCGCTTCCCGCCTCGCGGAGATGACCGACCGCGTCATCCTCAAGGGCCCTGACAGACGACGTCACCGCTCCCCCTGACGATGGAGGAAGAAGACCGGACGACGGAAGGGCAGTCTGCGAGCGCGCGTCCTTTCACCAGGAGGACCGGCCGCGTGCCGCGTCGAGGACCGAGCGAGGGTGTCGGGGACCAGTCCTCA
>NZ_JAATEM010000065.1 GCF_012034205.1 Streptomyces composti | reverse complement strand
TGCCCCTTGGGGTCGCCTGCCTCGTTTTTGGAATCGCGTTGGCTACGAATCGCCGGGGGTTTGGCGACAGGTTGGCAGCCGGGCATGCGGTCCGCGCTGCTGGCCCGCATGTTGGGGCATGACGGGATCCGGGCTGTCGCCCGGGCCGCTCAGGCCAGTGAGGCCACTGTCCGCAAGGGCGTCGATGAGCTCGAGGCGGGCGAGGCCGCGCTGGGCCGGGTCCGTCGGCCAGGCGGAGGCCGGAAGAGGGTCGCTGAGCTGAACCCGGGCCTGCGGCCCGCGCTGCTGGCTCTGGTCGAGCCCGGCATGCGGGGCGACCCGATGTCGCCGCTGCGGTGGACAGTGAAGTCCACGAGCGCCCTCGCCGCCGAACTCAACCATCAGGGACACCGCGTCTCGGCCGACACGGTCGGCGACCTGCTGCGCAAGGAAGGCTTCAGCATGCAGGCCAACGCCAATACCGTCGAAGGCACGCAGCACCCGGACCGGGACGCCCAGTTCCGCTACGGCGGCGCACGCCTCTGAGGCAGGGGCCGGCGAGATCGAACGCGGTGCCGGGTGATCCCCGCAAGGGGCACTGCTGCCGTCACTTTGGGCGTGGGATATGGCCGGAACGAGGCGGGCGAGTATCGAGGCGATCGATCTATCATCTGCTTGTTCTAGTTGTAAGCGAACAATCGTAGCTGAGGAGGCGGAATGGATCGCCCCGACCGGACTTCGGGTGTCCAGCAGCCGGGTCTGTTGCAATGGTTCGCCGGACTTCCCTGTCTCGTGGCCGCATTGGTGCTGGCGGTGGTGTTCGCGGTGTCGTGGTCGGATCTGCCGGATCCTATGGCGGTGCACTTCGACGGGGGCGGAGATGTCAACCGCTCGGCGTCCCCGGTAGCGGTGCTGCTGATCGCCGAGTTGACCTTGCTCGCCCTCGGCGCGGGACTGTCCCGCGGTGCGGTGCGGGGTTCGCTCGCCCTGCGGACGCTCTATGCCACGTCTGCGGCAGCGGCCGTCTCGCTGGGCTATCTCTTCACTGTGTTGGTACTGGCGAATGCCGGCGCCGGTACCGCTGACGAGGTGCGGATGCCGTTGTGGCACCTGGCCGTCGCCGCAGGATTGGCCGTGGGTGCTGCTGGTGGGGTGCGGCTGCTGGTGTCTCGGGAGCGCCCCGCTGCCGCAGATGAGTCGGCAGTCTCTGGTTCTGTGGGATTGCGGCCCCGTGAGAGGGCCATGTGGGTCCGTAGTGTCGGCCCGCAGTGGTTGATTGCCGCTGGGGTAGTAGGGGCTGCCGCTGCTGTGGTTGCCGGAACTCTCGGCTGGGCCCCTGGTCTGTGGTTGTGGCCACTGGGGCTGGTGTTCGCGATGATGGCTGGTGCCCGTGTGAGTGTCCACGGCGACGGGCTGACCATTCGGCCGCCGTTGCTTCGCGTACCCCGGATCCACATCCCGCTTCAGCGGATCGACAGGGCGTGGGCCGCGGAAGTTCGGCCGTTGTCGGACCTGGGGGGATGGGGATACCGGATCGCCAAGGGCAGGCGCGGTCTTGCGCTGCGGTCCGGGCAGGCGGTGTGGCTGGAGCTGGACGACGGAAGGCAGTTCGTCGTGGCCGTGGGCGACGCTGCGACAGCGGCCGGGCTGCTGGGCGACTTGTTGGCCAGGGACGCTCGACGGGATCGCTGAGGTGCTGATCCGTATCGACACAGGCTCCGCCGCCCCATTGGCGGAGCAGGTCGCCGCCGCCGTACGGCGGGCATTGGCCGACGGTGCCCTGCATCCCGGTGACCGGCTGCCTGCCGCCCGGGAAGTCGCGCGGCTTCTACAGATCAACGTCCACACCGTCCTGCGCGGTTATCAGCAACTGCGCGAGGAGGGGCTGATCGACCTCCGTCGAGGGCGAGGTGCTGTGGTGATCGCTGTCCCGGCACAGGCGCGGCTGCGTGAAGCGGCGATTCAGCTGGTGGCGGCGGCACGGGAGGCCGGCTTGTCGGAGTCCAGGGCTGTCGCCTTGCTGCGCGACTGTTGGGCGGAGGAATCGTGACCAGCGTGCGGTTCACGCAGTCGCAACCCCCCGCCCAGCGGCAAGCACAGCAGCAGCAGGCCCGCCCACATCGCCAACGCGAAGCTCCACAGGCCCATCATCACGGCGATGCACAGGTGGAAGCCCGCCCCGGCCGCGAGCAGCACGTAACGCACCCGCTGTGGTACGAGTAGCGCAGCTGCCAGAGAGATCTCGATGAACAGCGGGATCCATGTCAACGCGGCGACACCGATGGGGTTGGAGAGCACCGGGCCGACCATCGGGCGCAGCCAGCCGGACGCTCCGAAGGCCAGGCTGTTGCCCCAGTACCACATGCCGGTGCCGTCCGCCCACTCTGCATGCGGCAGCTTCGACACGCACGCTTGGAAGTACACGAACGACATCTGCAGCCGCACCACGACCAGGGCGCTGGCACCGGCCAGAAGCGGCCAGCTTGAGTGCGCTGCGGAGTCGGCGGCACTCCAGTGCCATCGTCGGCGGTCGCCGAGAGCAGGCAGCGTCAGCAGAAGCGTCAACACGGCGGTTATCTGGTCGCCGCCGTCACCGATCGCGATCCCTGTGAAGACGCTAAAGCTGATGTACGCATGGGGAAGCGCGGTCAGCCGCGGGCGCCAACCGCTGGCCACGACCAGCAGCACCGCCACGCATGCCCAACGCATTCCGTCCAGTCCGTCGTCGGGGACGACGCAGAAGGCGCCCCCCGCCTCGACGCCGCGGCACGTGGGGTGGTCACCCTGGAAGGCCACCGGGCGGAACAGCGTCGCAGAGTTGCTGAAGCTCAACGTGAGGAGTGTCCCCAGCGCGAGAAGAGTGCGGGCGAGGCCGTAGACGTTCGTCCAGGGAGAAGGCAGACGCACCGGGGTGTGACTCAGCATGTGACGTCCAGGACGGTGAGGCGGTCGGGCGTGTGGGTAGCGTGCATGAGGTCGCGCCAGGCGAAGGGCACCGGCTTTTGCTCCACGAGCGCGACCAGGCCACACAGAGTTGGTTCGGGAACAGGGTTGGAGACGGTGCCCGGCTCTTTGGCCTGGTCCAGGCACGCGGCCAGTTCGCGGTCGCATTTCGTCCAGCGCAGCCCGTCGGCCTCTGCCAGCAGCAGCGCCATCTCGATGCCCTGAGAGCGTGAGCGTCGGTCCAGACCGAAGGCGTTGTGGGGGGCGCTGTGCGGAGCCAGGAGCTGACCCTCCCAGACGCCGTCGTGTAGAACGTAGGGTTGCAGTTCGCTGTCGCGGGGCGACTTGGTAAAGAAGCTCCAGCCTTGGGGTGCCAACCGGTTGACGGTGGGGGCCACGGCTTTCTGCCCGGGGAAGGTGAGGGTGTTGCCGGGCAGGTGGATCTGAATGACGTACAGCGCGGGCAGCAGCCATGCCGCGACGGCCAGGGTCACCCAGCGGCGGGAGAAACCCGCGGTTGCCCGTGGCTGCTCCACCATCAGCGGTACTCGGCTTTTCCAGTCCTTCAGCCTTTGCATGCCCCTATTGCCCTTCCACGTCGCCCGGGGTGGGCGCGGAGTGTGCGGCGGGCAGCCGGACAGCTGCCTGCCGCACGGGGGTGAGTCGGTCAGATGGTGCGGAGCTGCTTGGTGAACGCGGCGATCTGCTCATCGCTGTTCACCGGGTCGGGGGAGTCAGCCGGCGGTGACCACCAGAAGTTCAGCTCGACCACCACGTTGGCCTGGGTGGCTGCGTTGATCCCCGCCACGACATTGACGAACGCCCCGACGTTTACGGTGACCAGGCATGTCCCGCTGCCCGTGCCGTCTTCCGACTGCACCTTGGCGACCTTCTCGACCTGGGCCGTACCGGCGTCGATGGCGTCCTTGACCCGGAACGGATTGCCGCTGCGGACGTCCGCCGAGAACGTGGCGAAGAACTCCGGTGACGCCTTGTCGATCGCGGTCGTCAGTTCCGCGATCGCCTTGCGTGCCTCAGGGGTGCCGTTCTTCCTCAGCTGACCGGTGCGATCCCCGATGAAGGCGTCACTCTTCATCAGCTTCTTGCCGACCGATCCTTGGCCGAAGTACAGGCCGGCGAACAGCTCCTTGCCGTCTGCACGAGCATCGGCCACCTTCACCGGAGCTGATGCCTTCACTGCCGAGCCGGCGGGCGCGTCAGCCGCGTGGGCTGCCGTGACTACACCACCGACCAGGAGGGAGCCCGCGGCTA
>NZ_JAATEM010000064.1 GCF_012034205.1 Streptomyces composti | reverse complement strand
GAGCGCATCGGCCAGTTGGGCTTCGATGGCCTCGACGTGTGCGGAGTGTGAGGCGTAGTCGACGGGGATGAGCCGGGCCCGGATGTCCTGGCCCTGCAGCTCTGTGACCAGGGTTTCGACGGCGTCCTTGTCGCCCGAGACGACAGTCGTATGAGGGCCGTTGATCGCGGCGATGCCTACGCCACTCGGAAGGCGCTCTTCGATCACGCGGGCGGGCTGGGGAATGGAGGCCATCGTGCCCAGCCCGGCGAGGTGTTCGCCGATGATCCTGGCGCGTACGGCGACGACCTTGGCCGCGTCCTCCAGCGAAAGCGCACCCGCCACAGCCGCGGCGGCGATCTCGCCCTGGGAGTGGCCGACGACCGCATCCGGACGGACACCGAGTTCCTGCCAGGTCGCGGCGAGGGACACCATCACCGCCCAGGTCACAGGCTGGATGACGTCGACCCGGTCCAACTCCGCGCCGGAGCACAGCACCTCGGACAGCGACCAGTCGACGTAAGGCGCGAGCGCCTCCTCACAGCGAGCCATCGACTCCGCGAACACAGGTACGGAGTCAAGGAGTTCGGCACCCATACCGGCCCACTGCGTCCCCTGCCCCGGGAACACGAACACGGTCTTGCCGGTCTCGTCCGGTGCGACGCCCTGGACGACGTGCGGCGAGGGTTCGCCATGGGCGAGGGCGTCGAGGGCCTTGAGGAGTTCGCCGGTGCTGCCGCCCAGGGCGACCGCGCGGTGCTCGAACGCGGAGCGGGTCGTGGCCAGCGCGTGGGCGACCTCCGCGGTGTCCAGGTCCGGCCGCTGATCGACGTATTCACGCAGCTGTCGTGCCTGGGCGCGCAGCGCCTCCGCGGTCCGGGCGGAGATCACCCACGGCACGACGCCCGCCGGTGTGGCGTGGTCCTGTTCCTCGTTTTCCTCGTCCGCCTCGACGGGCGGAGCCTCCTCCAGCACGGCATGGGCGTTGGTGCCGCTGATGCCGAAGGAGGAGATGCCGACACGGCGCGGCCGGTCGAGCGCCGGCCACTGCACGTCCTCCGTGAGCAGCGAGACGGCCCCGGCCTCCCAGTCGATACGGGAGGACGGCTCGTCCACGTGCAAAGTGCGGGGCAGCAGGCCCTGATCGAGGGCCATGACCATCTTGATGATCGAGGCGGCACCGGCGGCGGCCTGGGTGTGGCCGATGTTGGACTTCACCGAGCCCAGCCACAGGGGCCGGTCGGCCGGGCGGTCCTGGCCGTACGTGGCGATCAGCGCCTGCGCCTCGATGGGATCGCCCAGCTTGGTGCCGGTGCCGTGTGCCTCGACCACGTCGACCTGGTCGGGCGTCAGACGGGCCGCGGCCAGCGCCTGGCGGATGACCCGCTCCTGGGAGGGGCCGTTGGGGGCGGTGAGGCCGTTGCTGGCGCCGTCCTGGTTGATGGCACTGCCGCGGATCACGGCGAGCACCCGGTGCCCGTTGCGGCGCGCGTCCGAGAGCCGTTCCACCAGCAGCATGCCGATGCCCTCGGACAGCGCCGTGCCGTCCGCGCCCGACGCGAAGGCCTTGACGCGGGCGTCCGGCGCCAGCCCCCGCTGTCGGCTGAACTCGATGAACGAGGCCGGCGAGGACATCACGGAGATGCCCCCGGCCAGCGCCATCGAGCAGTCGCCCTGCCGTAGCGCGTGGCAGGCCAGATGCAGGGCGACCAGCGACGAGGAGCAGGCCGTGTCGACGGTGACGGCCGGGCCCTCCAGACCGAGGGTGTACGCCACCCGGCCGGACACCACGCTCGGCGTGTTGCCGATACCGAGGTGCCCCTCCAGCTCGGCAGGCACCTCGGGCAACCGGGTTGCGTAGTCCTGGTAGTTGCTGCCGACGAAGACGCCGGCCTTGCTGCCGCGCAGCGATTGCGGGTCGATGCCGGCCCGCTCGAAGGCCTCCCAGGAGGTCTCAAGCAGCAGCCGCTGCTGCGGGTCCATCGCCAGGGCCTCGCGGGGCGAGATGCCGAAGAACGCGGGGTCGAAGTCGGCGGCGTCGTACAGGAATCCGCCCTCCCGCACATAGGACGTGCCGGAGCGGTCCCGGTCGGCGTCGTAGAGCGCCTCCAGGTCCCAGCCGCGGTTGTCGGGGAACGCGGAGATCGCGTCGCGGCCCTCGGCGACGACCTGCCAGAGGTCCTCCGGGGACCGGACGTCACCCGGGAAACGGCAGCTCATACCGATGATGGCGATCGGCTCGTGGTCCTTGGCCTCGGCCTCGTTGAGCCGGCGGCGGGTCTGGCGCAGGTCGTTGACGACCCGCTTCAGGTAGTCGCGGAGCTTGTCCTCGGTCATGTTCTGGGCAGCGTTGGAGGAACGGGCGGGCTTTGACATCAGGTCACGTCCTAGAAAGGCCGGGAAGGGCCAGTGGTCAGGTGGCACGGTGGGGAGGAGAGGGCGGCGCCGCCGGCGAGGGGCGGAGCGGAGACGGGATCAGAGCTGGCCCAGCTCCTTGTCGATGAGGTCGAACATCTCGTCGTCGCTGACGGGGTCGAACTCCCCGTCCTCCGCGGGCCCTTCGTCTTCGATCGCGGTGCCGCGGGTGTCGTCCCACTTCCAGAGCAGGGCCTGCAGCCGTGCCGCGATCTTGCCTCGCGCGTCGTCGTCCAGGGTGGATTCGAGGAACGCGGCCTCCAGCCGCTCCAACTCCGCCGAGAGAGGCAGTCCGTCCTCCTGCGCCTGCGGTACGAGATCGTCCAGCAGCCGCTGCGCGAGGGCGGCCGGGTTCGGATAGTCGAAGACCAGGGTCGGCGTCAGCCGCAGCCCGGTCGCCGACCGGAGCCGGTTGCGCAGCTCGACGGAGGTCAGCGAATCGAACCCGAGATCCTTGAAGGCCCGGTTCGCCCGTACCTCCTCGGGCGAGGCATGCCCGAGCACGGCCGTGACCTGCTCCCGTACGAGATCCAGCAGCATCCGCTCCTGATCGGCCCGGGCCAGCCCTGCCAGCCGGCCGGCGATCCCGGACGCGGCTTCCTCGGTACGGCCCCCGGACGCGGCCGCCGTACGCCGGACGGCCGACGTGCGGACGACACCGCGGAACAGGGGCGCCATGACACCGGCCGCCGCCTGCGCGCGCAGCTCCGCCAGATCCAGCCGGGCCGGCACGACCACGGCGTCGCCCAGCGCGGTGGCGGCGTCGAACAGGGCCAGGCCCTCGTCAGCGGACATCGGCGCCGCACCGACCCGGGACATCCGGGCCAGGTCCACGTCGCTCAGCCGCCCGGCCATACCGCTGCGCTGCTCCCACAGTCCCCAGGCCAGCGACACGGCGGGCAGTCCGCGCTCGTGCCGGTGGCGGGCGAGGGCGTCGAGGAAGGCGTTGGCCGCCGAGTAGTTGGCCAGCCCCGCCCCGCCGAGGGTGCCCGACAGGGAGGAGAAGAGCACGAACGCCGACAGGTCCAGATCCTCGGTCAGCGCGTGGAGGTTCAGCGCGCCGTCGACCTTCGGCCGCAGCACCCGGTCGACCCGCTCCGGCGTCAGCGCCTCGGCCACCCCGTCGTCCAGGACGGCCGCGGTGTGCACCACGGCGGTGAGCGGACGCTCCGGCGGTACGGAGGCCAGCAGCCCAGCCAGCGCCTCCCGGTCGGCGACGTCGCAGGCGGCCACCTCGACCGTGGCACCGAGCCCGGTCAGCTCGGCCACCAGCTCCGGCATCCCGTCGGCGGCGGCCCCGCGGCGGCTGGTGAGCAGCAGGTTCCGCACCCCGCGCTCGGCCACCAGATGCCGGGCGAGCAGCCGGGCGAGCCCACCCGAGGCACCGGTCAGCAGGACCGTGCCCTCGGGCGCGAACCCCGACTCCACCTCCTCGGGGCGCTCGGCACGAGCCAGCCGCGGTGCGCCGACCTCGGTGCCGTGCAGCCGCAGCTGCGGCTCGTCGCCGGCCGCAGCGGCCGCCAGCGTCTCCCAGTCGGGCTCGCCGCCGTCCGTCTCCACGAGCACGAACCGGCCCGGATTCTCCACCTGCGCCGACCTGACCAGACCCCAGACGGGTGCACCGGTCAGGCCCCGCCCGGCCAGGATGACCAGCCGCGACGCGGCGAACCGGTCGTCGGCCAGCCACGCCTGTACGAGGTCCAGGGCGCGGTGCGTGACCTGGCGTACGGCGTCTGCGGTGCCGGCGTCCGCCGTGGTGCCGTCGGTGGTGTCCGGGAAGGGGGCGAAGACCAGCTCGGGGACGGGCGCGGCTGCGGCGGCGAGGCTGCCGAGGTCGTCGTACACATCCATGGTGCTGTGACCACTGCCGTTGCCGACGACGGCCCAGCGTCCGGCCGGCGCGCCGGACCGCGACACCGCGACCGGCACCCACTCCACCCGGAACAGCGAGTCGCCCCGCGCCTCCCGCGCTCCCGCTAGCTGCTCGGTGCCGACCTGCCGCAGCGTCAGTACGTCGACCGAGGCGACAGGACGGCCCACCGAATCGGCCACCGAGACGGACACGGCGTCCTCACCGGCCAGGGCGATCCGCACCCGGACCGCGTTCGCGCCCTGGGCGTGGAGGGTCACCCTACTCCATGCGAACGGGCGCCGGGTGAGTCCCTCACCGGGCTCGGCCAGCAGCACACCCAGCCCCAGCGGCTGGAGCGCCGCGTCGAGCAGCGCCGGGTGAATGCCGTACTCCTTGGCCTCGGCGGACTCCGCGTCCGGCAGGGCGACCTCGGCGAACACCTCGTCACCGCGCCGCCAGGCGGCCCGCAGCCCCTGGAAGGCAGGGCCGTACTCGACACCCTGCGCGGCCAGCCGGTCGTAGGCATCCGCCACCGTGATCGCGTCCGCCCCGGCGGGCGGCCAGGCGGCCAGATCGGCATCGGGCCCCGGCGACTGCTGTGCACCGCTGGGAGCCACCGTGCCAGTGGCATGCAGGGTCCACGGCTCGTCGTCCCCGGCGTCCTGCGCACGCGAGTGCAGGTTCAGCTCCCGCCGACCCGAGTCGTCGGTCTCCCCGAGCCCGAGCTGGATCCGTACGCCACCCTTCTCGGGCAGCACCAGGGGTGCCTCCAGGGTGAGTTCCTCCACGGTGCCGCAGCCGACGTGGTGGCCGGCCTGGAGGGCGAGTTCGAGGAAGCCGGTGCCGGGCAGCAGGACGGTGCCGGCTACCGCGTGGTCGGCCAGCCAGGGGTGGCTCTGCAACGACAGCCGCCCGGTGAACAGGTGCGTGCCCGTGCCCGCCAGCTCTACCGCCGCCCCGAGTAGCGGGTGTCCGGCGATGCCGAGCCCGATGGATTCGGCGTCGACGGGCCGTGCGGCGGCCGACGCGGGCCAGTAGCGCTGGTGCTGGAAGGGGTAGGTGGGGAGGTCGGTGGCGTGGTTGCCGCCGTGTGTGGGCCAGTTGATGGGGTGGCCGTGGGTGTGGAGGTGTGCTGCTGAGGTGAGGAA
>NZ_JAATEM010000063.1 GCF_012034205.1 Streptomyces composti | reverse complement strand
ATTCCGGCCCATCCATGTCTTGCGGGGCACAAGATGACGAGCCGCGCAGCGAAGACTGTAATACGCATGAAGAGCAGCCGTGGAGATTCCGTGAAGACGACCGTGGTCGGGAAGCCGCTCAAGTCCCGCCGGAGGGGCGCAGACTGACAGGGAGACGGCGAGCCGCCGAGCCCGGCACCCGCCACTCACACACCGTCCGCGGGGGTGGGGTGGGTGGTGGGGTGTCAGAGGCGGGGTTCTGTCGGTGCCAGCGGCAAGCGTGCCGTGACCTCGTAGCCGTCTTCCGCCGTCGGGCCGGCGTGGAAGTCTCCGCCGAGCAGCTGACACCGTTCACGCATGCCCCGGATCCCGCGGCCGGTGTTCCTGTCGGCCTGTCCGCCGGTCTCATGGGCGGGCGGGCCGGGGGCGGACGTACCCTGGAGGGCCGGACGGTGGCGGCCCTGGTCGGTGACGCGGATCTCCAGATGATCGATCCCCGTGCGCACTGTGACCGTCACTCTGGTCGGGCCGGTGTGCCGCATGATGTTGGTGATCGACTCCTGGAGGATGCGGTAGGCCGCGCTGTCCACCGCGCTGGGCAGCGGCTCCCCGGGCGGCTCCACGTGCAGTGTCAGTTCCAGCCCGGCGGCACGCGCTTCGGCGGCCAGAGCGTCGAGCTGGTCCAGGCCGGCGTGCGGCACGGGCTCCTCGTCACCGGCCCGGAGCACGCCGAGAATCGCACGCATCTCCCGCAGCGTCCGCGAACTCGTCTGCTCGATGGTCCGCAGCGCCTCCCGAACCTGCTCAGGACGCTTGTCCAGCACATGCGCCGTCACCCCGGACTGCACATTGATGATCGCGATGGCATGGGCGACCGTGTCATGGACCTCACGCGCGATCCGCAGCCGTTCCGCGTCGACCCGCGCACGCGCCTCCTCCTCGCGGGTCCGCTCCGCCAGCTCCGCACGCAGCAGCGCCTCGGCCGCGATGACCCGCCGGGACCGCACCGACTCGCCCAGAGCGATGCTCATGACCGACACGCCGATGCGGAAGAACACCCAGCCGATGGCCTCGCGCGGCTCCACGTCGGCCGCGGCGTACAGCCAACCGGCCGCCAGGACGCCCGTGCCCGCCCCGGCGACGATCAGCGACCGGTGACCGTCTCCGTAGGCGGCGACGCTGTACAGGCTGACCAGCAGACCGAGCCAGCCGTACCCGTCCGGGAACTCCAGCCCGTAGTACACCAGGCTCGCGATCCCCGCGGTCACGAATGCCGCGACGGGCCACCGACGCCGGACGGCGACGGCCAGACCTCCCAGCACCAGCAGCGCGAAGCCGAGGTGACCGGGATCGGAGAGCGAACGCTGTTCGGTTCCCCGAGCGGCGGCCAGAACGATCGTGCCCTGTACCTGCATCACGGTGACGAAGAGGGCGAGCAGCAGATCCTGCGCCGGCACCCGCAGGGAGAACGACCCGGGGCGGAGTCTCATGCCGCGATGCTACTGGCGGGCTTTCCGCAGGGCGTCCGCCTCACGGCGCGTCCCGCTACGTCGTGCAGCGTGTCGCCGCGCGGCCTCGTACGTCCGATTGCGTAGAAGCAGCCGTCCCTCGCCCGAGGCGGGGCCCATCCCGACGGCGCCACGATCGCGGTGATGCGCGACGGCCCCTCTTTCCTGCTGTCTCATCCGCCTGCCGGGACACGGGCCGCCGCACCACCCGGCCCCACGACCGAGGAGCAGACCGATGAGATCGAGGACGACGACCGGGCCCCCGCCACCCGCGGACGGAGCCCTGGCCGCCCTGGGACGCCGCTGCTTCCGCCGCCGTCGCCTGGTCCTCTGGACGTGGATCATCGGCGTGGTCGCCGTCGCGTTCGCCGGCTTCACTTTCGGTGCCGCCTCCGACAACGGCTTCTCCGGCGGCGGCACAGGGTCGGCCAGGGTGCAGAAGCTGATGGCCGAGCACTTCCCGCAGGAGCAGGGCGACCGTCTGACCCTGGCCGTCCGGACCGGCAAGGGCATCGACGACCCCGCGGTCCGGCGGAAGATCGAGAAGACCGTCACGGCTCTCGCCGGGTCCGCCCTCACCGGGCCGGTGATCTCTCCCTACCAGGACGACACCCTGGTGACCGACGACCGCCGCGTCGCCCGCACCACGATCCCGCTGAGCGCCGAGGAGGTGGACAAGTCCGAGGTCAGGCCGCTGGTCGATCTGGTCAAGGATGCCTCCGACGACGATGTCACCTTCGCGCTCGGCGGCTACATGGCCGAGAAGGCCGAGACACCCCCGCAAGGGCCCGCCGAGAGCGTGGGCGTCGCGGCCGCGGCGGTGATCCTCTTCATCGCGTTCGGTTCGCTGGTGGCCATGGGGCTGCCGATCGTGACGGCTCTCCTCGCGATCCTGGGCGGCCTCGCGCTGATCAAGCTCGTGGGCCACCTCGTGCCCGCACCGGACTTCACCGTGGCCTTCGGCGCGATGATCGGGCTCGGAGTCGGCGTCGACTACGCCCTGTTCATCGTGACCCGTTACAAGGACGCCCTGAAGGACGGCGACCACCCCGAGCACGCCACGGCCGAGGCCGTCGCCACCGCTGGCCGTGCGGTGCTGTTCGCCGGTACGACGGTGGTGATCGCCTTGATGGGCCTGGTCGTCATGGGGCAGCGGCTGATGACCGGGGTGGCCGTGGCTACGTCTGTGGCGGTGCTCGTCACGATGATCGGCGCGGTGACGCTGCTTCCCGCGCTGCTGGGTTTCACCGGTCACCGGATCAACGCGCTGCGTCTGCCTCGTCGCGGACCTCGCCGCGGGCACCGGACCGGTGCGGTGCGGGGGGCCCGTCGTCCCGCTCTTGCCGAGCGGTGGGCCGGCGTGGTGCAGCGCAGGCCGCTGCCCGCGGCGCTGCTCGCAGGCACCGTTCTGCTGGCGCTGTCCGTTCCCGTCCTGTCGATGCGGCTGAGCCAGCCCGACGCCAGCGTGCAACCCCACGACCGGAGCAGCTACATCGCCTACGGCATCCTGTCCGAGGGTTTCGGCCCGGGATACGGGGCCCCTCTGGTGTTCGCGGCCGAGACCGGCCCCGGCGGCAGCGGCCTGGGGTCCGTCGTCGACGCGGTCGCCCGCACCGACGGTATCGCCGCCGTCACACCGCTGCGGACCAGCGCGGACGGACAGGCCGTCACCTTCACCGCGTTTCCCGTCAGCGGCTACCAGGACGAGGCCACCGCGGAGCTGGTGCACGAGCTGCGTGACGAGGTGCTGCCCCGCGTCCCCGGCGGCGGTCGGGTCCTCCTGGGCGGGCCCAACGCGAGCACCGTCGACGCCGCCGACGAGGCAGCGTCACGCCTGCCCCTGATGATCGCGGCCGTGATCGCGGTGTCGATGCTGCTGCTCATGGCGCTGGTGCGTTCGGTCACCATCGCCGTGCAGGCGGCCGTGATGAACCTGCTGTCGATCGGCGCCGCCTACGGCGTCGTGGTGGCGGTCGTGCAGTGGGGGTGGCTCGGCCCCGCTCTCGGGTTCCCGGCCGCCATGCCGGTCACGACCTGGGTGCCCATGATGATGTTCCCGGTGCTGTTCGGTCTGTCGATGGACTATCAGGTGTTCCTGGTCTCCCGGGTGCGGGAGGAGTACGAGCGCACCGGTGACACGCGGGTCGCGGTCGCCCGCGCCCTGGCGGGCACCGCCAGGGTCATCACGGCCGCCGCGGCCGTCATGATCGCCGTCTTCACCACCTCACTGCTCGGCCACGACATCTCCGTCAAACAGGGCGGTCTGGGCATGGCGGTCGCCGTCCTCATCGACGCCACCATCGTCCGCCTGGTGCTCGTGCCCGCCGTGATGGAGCTGTGCGGCAAGGCCAACTGGTGGATGCCCGGACGCCGCCGGGCACCGGGAGCGGCGGCGGCCTCCGCATCCCCCGCCGCCGGGGACCGGGAGGAGGCCGGCGTCTGACCCCCCCTCCTTCCCTCTCCGGCTGCCGCCGCAGTCCCATCGATCCCCGCACTCCTCGCGACCGCCGGCCGGCTCACCGACTCCGTGCCGGCCCGCACACGAAAGGACCCTTGCATGCCCAGGCCCGTTTCTCGTTCGTTTTGTCGTTCGCGCTCTTGTCTGTCGCGTCGTCTGGTGTGTGCCGCACCGGTGGCTCTGCTGGCTCTGTGGGTGCTGGCTGTACCGGCTGGGGCAGCCCCGCTCGTGCTCGCCCGGGACGGCAGCGGTGGCGGGCGGGGGGTGTCGTTGGCCGCGTTGCTGCTGGCTCTGGCCGGTGTGGTTGCCGGTGTGCGGGCGCTGCGGGCGGCGGGCCGCGGGGGCGGCGGTTTCGGCGGGCGGGGTGCGGCTGTGGCGGCTGTGGGCCTGGGCGTGGCTGGTGCTGCTGTGGGTGGTGTCGTGTTGGCTGGTTCTGATGCGGCGGTGGGGGCCGGTGGTGGCCGGGGTGGTGCTCTGATCGCTGTCGCGTTGGGAGGGGCCGGCGTGTGCGCGGGTGCGGTGGCGTGGTTCCGTTCCCGCCGGGGGGCTTGATGCTGTCATGCCGCCGCGTACCCCTTGGTGTGCGGCCTGTTCCGGCCGCCGTTCACGCTGCGGGGTCGGGGGCGGCGCGGTTCCGCCCGGTGATGTGAGCGGCGCCGGTCGGCCGTCGCCTCGCCCGTGCAGGCGCGCACGGCGTGCTCGGGGCCCGAACCGCCGCGCACCGCCGGGAGCATGCGGGCGAAGACCCGGCTCACTCCGGCTCGGCGGGGGTGAACAGTTCGATGAGGTTGCCTGCCGGGTCCGCGATCAGGAATTGGCGGCCGCCCGGCCCTGTGATGATGCCGCTGCGCATGGGCACTCCGGCCCGTTCGAGGCGTTCCCGCTCGGCTTGCAGGTCGTCGACGACGAGGTGGATGCGGTTGCGTCCGGCGGAGGCCGCGTCGCCGGGTGTGGCGCGGGCTCCCAAGCTGGTGGGACCGGACAGCAGCAGCCGCAGTGTTCCGCGTACGAGGTCGGCGAAGGCCGGTGGGACGGCGCTGAGCACCAGGAACCCGAGCTGAGTGGTGTAGAAGTCGATCGCCTCCTGCACGTCGTCGACGATGTAGCGGACGCTCGCCAGGCCGCCCTCGCTGTCCGGACCGTTCATGCGGGTCTCCTTGCCGCGGCTGCCGGCCGCATGGGGGGGCGGGAACGCCCGCCCTCCACGGCCCTCCTTCTTGCCGTCCGGAGCATAGGCCCGGGCCGCCTGCTGCGGCGGTGTGCCGTTCGGCGGTGGTGGGCTGGATTCGCGTGAACGGGCCATGCGCCCTGTCCCGGCCGGTGTGCCGGGCGGCCGGGCTGCCGGTGTGCCGGAACCGGCCGCTGCCGGCGGGCTGGGGTGCCACGGGGCCGGTGGGGGTGGTGGGCCGGCGTGGGGTCAGGGGCGGGTGAGGCCGGTGCGGAAGGCGATGACGACGAGCTGGGCGCGGTCCCGGGCTCCCAGTTTTGCCATGGCGTGGCTGACATGTGTCCGGGCGGTGGCGGGGCTCAGACCGAGTTCGGTTCCGATCTCGTGGTTGTTCAGCCCTAGG
>NZ_JAATEM010000062.1 GCF_012034205.1 Streptomyces composti | reverse complement strand
TATGGGCGCAGCTCGTGGAAGTGGGCAGGCGCACGGTGTGGATCCACACGTACGGCCAGCGCTTCGCCTCCCACCACGACAGTTCACCTGGCTCGTCCCCGAGGCTTCCCCCGGAGGAACAACCGGAATGCGTCGTCGTGATCGGAGAGGACGACGGGTTACCTGCGGACATCTCTTACGACGCGTCCACGCGAACCATCACGGTGGGCACGGGCTGCATACGTCCGGTGGCGCCGGAAGTCTGGGACTATCGGATCGGCGGGGTGCAGGCGATCCGCAAGTGGTTCAGCTTCCGCAAGCGCAAGCCAGACGTGGAACGACAGACCCCGTTGAACGACATCCTGCCCCCGACCTGGTCTGCCCGGTGGACCGTTGACCTGCTTGACCTCATCAACGCGCTCGGGCTCCTCGTAGCCCTCGAACCCCGACAGGCCCGGCTGCTGGACGCAGTGACCAGCGGCCCGCTCATCAGCACCGACGACCTACGGGACGAGGGCATCCTGCCCGTACCTGCCTACGCAACCAAGGAACCGAAACCGCCGCGGAAGTCTCGACGCGCCCCCGGCCCTGGTCAGGAGAGCCTCGACTTCTCGGACTGACACCCGTCCTTCCTGAGTGCCTGACGCCCGCAACATCAACGGAATATTTGCACGACGACGCCCCGCCGCAGCAAGCCAGCGGGGCGTCGTTGTATCAGGTCCCCGTCTACGCAGGACCCCCGCCGGAGCGATCCGACGGGAATCCTCACCTGTCACGAGCGATCACACGCCCCTATGACGCGGGGGCGCGGGAAACCGGTCTGACCAGGTTGAACACCTCGTGGGCGGCATATCGCTTGAGGCATCGGACGATTTAGCGTCGGGTCTTGCCTTCCTGGGTGCGGCGTTCGTAGTCGGCCTGGGTGCGCAGGTCGTGGCGCAGGCGGGTGAAGACAATGCGGTGCAGGGCCGCGTTCGCCTGGCGGTCGCCGCCGTGGTTGAGCCGGCGCGTGCTCCGCCGGCCGGATGAGTGCTCGATGGGGCTGGCTCCGCAAAGGGCAGTCAAGGACGCCTCGGTGTTCAGCCGGTCGCGGTTGTCTGCCATGGTGATCAGGAGCGTGACGGCGCTGTCCGGACCGATGCCCACCCGCTCGAGCAGCTGCGGTGCGTGGCGTACGACGAGCCGGGTCAGGCGCTGGTTCATCTCATCGATCTGCCCGGTGAGCTGCTCGATGCGCTCGGCCAGCATGCGCAACGTCAGGTGGGTGGCCTGGGCCACCGAACCGCGTCCTCGTCTCCGGGCGCGGCCACTGAGCACGGCCCGCGCGTCGATCGGTCTGATTTGCAGAGCAACCGGCGGGTCGAGCGATCGGGCCGGTTCACCTCATGCACCTGGACGTACTGGGCGAGGAGGTAGTGGGACAGGCTCGCTCCGAAGGTGCCGGTGCCCTCCACCCCCGCACGGCGCAACCGTATCCAGTTTGGCGGGCGCAGACGTCAGCTGCCAGCAGCTGGCGGCCGTCGCCGGAGAGGATTCGGTGCCCACGACCTTCCCCAGCCGGGGGACCGGGGCGGCGACGTGAACCTCGCCGTGCGTATCCACACCCAGGTCGACCTCACCCCGATTGGGCAGATCCGTGCTCGAGGAGGTGCTGCGCTCTCTGACGGAACCGGTTCTTTAGACGCACGTGCGAGTGCAATCGCAAAGTAGGCGCACCCCGAAAACGTCACAGGGACACGGGCCGCATGAGGCGCCGACCGCATCGTGCCCGACAGCGCAGCCGATCTCATGACGAAGCCGCGCCGGAGCTCTCCGGTGCGGCCTCGTCGTCTCACGGCTCCGCGCAAAGCCCCCAGGCGGGGCCCCGCCGTATCACTCGTCTATCACACAGCCATCACCAACTGGGCGGACCCTCCCGGACCAGGAGGCCCTGACCTGCTGTTTCATGCCCGCGCTGGACTGGCGTAGACGCCAGGGACGGTCTCTACAACCTAGTTCAGGTCGGCCTGGGCGACGGTGGCCCGGTGGATCTTGGACTTGAACATGGTACGAAGCACGGAAAGACTCCCGATCTGTCTGCTCCCTGCCCGCTTATCGCAGGTCAAGGGCGGTCTCCGCAGCTTACAACCCGGCGGCTCGTCCAGTCAGCCCTCCCCGGACCGTGCTGTACGCCATGTTGCGGGGACCGGCTCCGGCGTACTATCCGCCCCTCAGGTGTTTGCCGCGTGTGCGATCGCATCGCCTTCCGCCCGGGTCGGTGACCCGTGCACCGGACCCCCGTCATTGCCTCCGCACCCGCTTCCTCTCGCCTCCGGATATCCCCAATTACCTTGCCGTACAAGTGGATTAGTATCCGACGGCAACAGGACGGCACTACGTCCTCGCCTCAGGACAGGAGAAGCGGCGTGCAGCACATCAATACCGTGACCCCCGGCGATATCCGGTACGAGGACTTACGGCGGGGCGAGAACCTCCGGTTCGTCGGTGAGCCGGACGAGATACATCTGGTGGGATCCGCCGCTGAGATCGAGCAGGTTCTTTCGCGTGCCGTGCGGTCGGGCAAGCGGGTGGCCGTGCGCAGTGGAGGGCACTGTTACGAGGACTTCGTAGCCAATTCAGACGTCCGTGTGGTGATGGACATGTCGCGGCTGTCGGCGGTCGGATTCGATGAGGAGCGCGGCGCGTTCGTCGTCGAGGCCGGTGCCACTCTGGGCGCGGTCTACAAGACGCTGTTCCGGGTGTGGGGCGTGACGCTGCCCGGCGGGGCGTGCCCCGATGTGGGGGCGGGCGGGCACATCCTCGGTGGGGGCTACGGCCCGCTGTCCCGGATGCACGGCTCGATCGTCGACTATCTGCACGCGGTCGAGGTCGTCGTGGTCGACGCGTCGGGCGACGCGCGGACCGTGATCGCGACGCGCGAGCCGGACGATCCGAACCATGATCTGTGGTGGGCGCACACCGGGGGCGGCGGCGGGAACTTCGGCGTGGTCGTCAGGTACTGGCTGCGGACCGCCGAGGCCGACGTACCGCCGGAGCCCGGCCGGCTGCTGCCGCGGCCGCCGGCCGAGGTGCTGCTCAACACGACGGTGTGGCCGTGGGAGGGGCTGGACGAGGCGGCCTTCGCGCGGCTCGTACGGAACCACGGCAGGTGGTTCGAGCAGAACAGCGGCCCCGACTCCCCCTGGTGCGACCTCTACAGCGTGCTGGCCCTCACCCGCAGCCAGTCCGGTGCCCTCGCGATGACCACGCAGCTCGACGCGACCGGCCCGGACGCGGAGAAGCGGCTGGAGACGTATCTCGCGGCGGTCTCCGAGGGTGTGGGCGTGCAGCCGCACAGCGACACGCGGCGGCTGCCGTGGCTGCACTCGACGCGCTGGCCCGGGATCGCCGGGGACGGCGACATGACCGGACGGGCCAAGATCAAGGCGGCGTATGCGCGCCGGAGCTTCGACGACCGGCAGATCGGCACCCTGTACACGCGCCTGACCAGCACCGACTACGACAATCCGGCCGGGGTCGTCGCGCTCATCGCCTACGGCGGCAAGGTCAACGCCGTCCCGGCGGACCGGACCGCGGTGGCGCAGCGCGACTCCATCCTCAAGATCGTGTACGTCACGACCTGGGAGGACCCCGCGCAGGACCCGGTCCACGTGCGGTGGATCCGCGAGCTGTACCGGGATGTGTACGCGGACACCGGCGGCGTACCGGTCCCCGGTGGCGCCGCCGACGGCGCGTACGTCAACTACCCGGACGTCGACCTCGCGGACGAGGAGTGGAACACCTCCGGGGTGCCGTGGTCCGAGCTGTACTACAAGGACGCCTACCCGCGCCTCCAGGCGGTCAAGGCGCGCTGGGATCCACGGAACGTGTTCCGGCACGCACTCTCCGTGCAGGCTCCGCCGGCCTGAGACGGCACCGAGGGTACTGGTTCCCGCGCGGGGACCCGTACCCTCGGCGCTTCCGCCCCTGCCCGCCCGCGAGTTCAGCGGTCACTAGGGGATCGATAGGGGTGTAGGGGCCAACGATCATTTGATTACAGTCGGCAACTGCCTTTGCGTGTGCCGCAGGGGGCGTTTCTCATGCGCATTTCACTTACGGGGGGATCACGGTCGCATGTCTCAATTCCGCGACGGCTTCACCGAGGTCGGGATACCGGACGACGCAATCGCCATAGTGGGGCTCTCCTGCCGACTCCCCGAGGCCCCCGACAAGAGCGCGTTCTGGGAGCTGCTCCGCGACGCGCGGCATGCGATCGGGGAAGTGCCGCAGGACCGGTGGAACGCCGAGGAACTTCCCCCCGCCGCACGGCACGGCGCCTTTCTCGACCGGGTGGACACATTCGATCCCGCATTCTTCGGCATATCGCCGCGCGAAGCCTCGATGATGGACCCCCAGCAGCGGCTCATGCTGGAACTCTCCTGGGAGGCTTTCGAGGACGCCGGCATCCCCCTGCGGCAGGTGCGCGGCAGCCGTACCGGGGTCTTCGTCGGTGCGATCGCGAACGACTACGCGGTGCTGCTGAACCGGCAGGGGCTGTCCGCCGTCACCCAGCACTCGCTGACCGGGACCCAGCGCGCCATCATCGCGAACCGGGTGTCGTACACCCTCGGGCTGCGCGGTCCCAGTCTCACCGTGGACACCGCGCAGTCCTCCGGCCTTGTCGCCGTCCACCAGGCCTGCGCGGCCCTGCGCTCGGGCGGTTGCGAACTCGCCGTGGCGGGTGGCGTGAACCTCAACATCGTGCCGGAGAGCGCCCTCGCCGCCGACCGGTTCGGCGGGCTGTCGCCGGACGGCCGCTGCTACACCTTCGACGCCCGCGCCAACGGCTACGTCCGCGGTGAGGGCGGCGGGGCCGTCCTCCTCAAGCCCCTCGCCCGGGCCCTGGCCGACGGCGACTCGGTCTACTGCGTGATCCGCGGCGGCGCGGTCAACAACGACGGCGCCACGGACGGACTCACGGTGCCGAGCACGGCCGCGCAGAGCGAGGTGCTGCGCCTGGCCTACGACCGGGCGGGCGTCGACCCGGCGGACGTCCACTACGTGGAGCTGCACGGCACGGGCACCGCCCTCGGCGACCCCATCGAGGCCTCGGCCCTGGGCGCCGTCCTGGGCACGGCCCCCGGCCGCCGACTGCCCCTCACGGTCGGCTCGGCCAAGACGAACGTGGGACACCTGGAGGGTGCCGCCGGAATGGTCGGTCTCCTCAAGACCGCCCTGTCCCTCCATAGGCGCCAGATCCCGGCCAGCCTCCACTACGAGACACCGAACCCGCGGATCCCGCTGGACGAACTCAACCTGCGCGTGCAGCAGTCGCTGACGGACTGGCCGGAGCCGGAGTCCCGGCCGGCGCTCGCGGGCGTCAGCTCCTTCGGGATGGGCGGCACCAATTGCCACCTGGTCCTGCAAGGGGTGCCGGCGGCCGAGCCCGCGACCCGTGACGGCGGCGGGGCTGAGCGTCGGGCCGGTGTGGTGCCGTGGCTCGTCTCCGGCCGCGGGGAGGACGCCCTGCGGGCGCAGGCCGAGCGGCTGCGGTCGTTCGTCGCGGACCGGCCCGAACTGGATGTGGACGCCGTGGCGCAGTCCCTGGTGACCTCCCGCGACGCCCACGAGAACCGGGCAGTCGTCCTCGGCTCGGACCGGGAGAGCCTGCTGAACGGGCTCGCGGCACTGGCCGCGGGAGAGCCCGCGTCGCGGGTCGTACGGAGCCGGGGGGCCGGG
>NZ_JAATEM010000061.1 GCF_012034205.1 Streptomyces composti | reverse complement strand
GCCACCGACACCGTGTCCGCGTCCGCTCGCTCGCCGTTGCCGCGGCAGGGAGAACCGGGCCGCGCCGGAACGAGCGCCCCGTGAACGGGCCGGGCGGGTGTGCGACGTGCCCGGCGAGCTGTGCAAGGAGACGAACGTGCGACGAGTACCCGTGACGCGCTGGGCGGCACGGCAGGTTCTGGCCCTGCTGGCGGCGGTGGTGTGCCTGGCCGGGATGCACCCGGCGGCAGCGCCGCGAGCGGAGCTGAGAGGAGGGTCGAACTACTTCACCTACCGGGTCGACGAGGACTGCACGCGGGAGCCCTACGGCGTGGTGAACAGCTACGACCGGGCCCCGGACCTCGTCCGGGACCAGCTGGAGCAGATGGCGCGGGGCGGCCAGAAGCGGCTGCGCATCCCGCTGTTCCACCACCGGGGGCCCGACTCGGGCACCGTCATGGACTCGACGAACGGCGGGATCAGCCGCGCCCATCTGCGCAATCTGCGCTCCCTGCTCCAGGACGTGAAGGCGACGGGCTTCGAAGCGGTGGAGATCGCCTTCTTCCCGATGGACGCCAACGATCCCAGGGAATGGCAGGCGTTCGACCGCGGGCTGTACCAGGAGAACCTGGCGGTGATCCGTCAGGTGCGCGCCGAGGTCGTGCGCTCCGGAATCCCGTATGTGCTCGACCTGCTCAACGAGGGTGCGCCGGCCGACGACGAGGACGTCCTGCTGCAGTACGACAGGACGCTGTGGCGCGACTACCGGCGGGAGTTCGGCACCTCGGACACGGTCGGCTTCTCCATGATGGTCTGGATCGCCGGCCGGGTGCCGCACCTGCCGGAGGTGTACGGGGACCAGCCGCCCGAGGTCCTGGAGGTCCATCTGTACGGGCAGCCCGGGAACGGTGACGAGTACCGGCAGTTCATGGATGCCGACGCGGCCCTGGACGCCATCGGTTACCGGCAGCCGCTGATCGTCGGTGAGGTGTACTACGACGACGCGGAGGCCGCCGACGGCATCCGCCGGGCGATGGCGGACGCCGACCGCCGGGTGCGCCACCTCACACAGTGGCCCTGGCCCCGCGAGTCCCGGTGCCCGGCCGCCGATGTGGCCCCTCCGGCGGCGTACGGCGCCTACGCGGCGGCCGGGTTCTGATGTCCTGACCGCCGGGCCGGCTTCAGGCAAGTTCCTGCCGCCGGCCCGCCACCGGGCGGTGCCCCTCCCGCCGGCCTGCCATCAGGCGGTGCTCCTTCCGCCGGTCCGTTCGCAGGACCGGCGGAAGGGCTGTTGCGGGAAGTGGGCCGCCCACTCCTCGCGGCGCAGGGGGCCGTCGACCGTGCAGATGCGGCGGATGACGGCGCCGGGGTCGTTGGACCAGAACCGCAGGGTGGCGTCCTGCCCGGCGGTCACCAGGGACCGTCCGTCGGGGGTGAACTCCGCGTCGAGGACGGGACCGGAGTGGCCGGTCAAGGTGGTGAGCAGAACCGGCCGCCAGGGATCGGTGACGTCCCACAACTGGGCCGTGCGGTCGTCGCTGGTGGTGGCCAGGGTCCTGCCGTCCGGCGCGAAGGCGACGGCACGGGACGCCTCGCGGTGTCCGATCATGACGCTCATCGGTGCGGTGGATGCCCGCACCGGTGAGCGGGGCGCGGTCCTCGGGACGGTCCACAGCCGGACCTTGCGGTCGTCGTCGGTGGTCGCCAGGACTCCCTTGTCCGGGGCGAGTTCGACTCCGTTGACCTGGTTGGGGTGGAGCAGCTCGGCGATCACCACCGGGTTCCGGCGGTCGGAGAGGTCCCACAGGCGCGCGCGGTAGTCGCCGCCCGCGGTGGCCAGCAGGCGGCCGTCTGCGCTCAGGGACACCGAGTTGATCCGGTCGGTGTGCTCGGTCAGATCCGCCAGGTGCACGGGGTGGCCGGGGCGGCTGATGTCCCACAGCCGGGCGGTGTGGTCCTCTCCGCCGGTGACGAGCAGGCGCTTGTCGCGGCTCAGGGCGACCGCGTAGAGCGCATCGGTGTGCCGGGTGATCGTGTGGAGCAGGCGGGGGCGGCCGGGGTCCGTCACGTCCCACAGCCGCGCCCGGTGGTCCTGGCCGGCGGTGGCCAGGAGCCCTCCGTCCCGGCTGACGGCCACCGCGTTGACCTCCGTCGGATGCGGCACATGCCCCAGCGGGGTGACACGGCCCGTGGCTGAGCGGCGCCAGATCCGTGCGCCGGCTCCCTGGTTCGCCGTGACCAGCAGCCGCCCGCCGAGGGCGTGGGACGCCGACAGGGCCGGTGCCGGTGTCAGCACCACCGGCGGCGGGAGGTGCCAGAGCAGCACGCGGCCCTCGTCGTCGCCGGTGGCCAGGGCGCCTCCGGGGCCGAAGGCCACGGCGCGCACCGGATTGGGCTGGGGCAGGGCCATCAGTTGCCGGCCGAGGCCGAGGTCCCACAGCCGGGCGGTCTGGTCGTCGCCTCCGGTCACCAACTGCCGTCCGTCGGACCGGAATGCGACGCTGTGGATCAGGCCGTTGTGGCCGTGCAGGATTCTGGGCCGCTTCGGTCGCCGAGGGTCGGCGACCGGGGTGAGGTGGACGGTCCGGTCGAAGCTGACGCTGGCCAGCGTCCGGCCGTCGGGCGCGAAGGCCACCGCGCGCACCTGGGCCTTGTGGCTGCGCAGGACCTTGACGAGTGCGGGCCTTCCGCCGTCGGTCCTGGTCCACAGCCGGACGGTGTGGTCGTCGCTCGCGGTGGCGAAGGTACGGCCGTCGGGGCTGAAGGCGACACCGTTGACCGGCCCCTGGTGACCGGCTCCGCGTACCCCGGGGGCGCGGACCGGCCGTTCCCGGCGGGTGATGTCCCAGACGCGCAGGCCTCCTTCCGCGGTGACGGCGACCAGGGTCGTGGCGTCGGGGCTGATGTCCAGCGCCGAGACCGGGCCTCCCGCGGGGAGCGAGTCCAGCTTCCGGGGCGGGACGTGCGAGGCGTCCCACAGGGTCACCGCCTCGTCGGCACCCCCGGTGGCCAGGAGTTTCCCGTCTCGTGTCATCGCCGCGCCGGTCAGGGAGTCACGGTGACGCAGGGCGGCGACCGCGGCCGGCCGGGTGGGGCGGCGCATGTCGGTGAGCCGCAGCAGTCCGTCCTCGGCGGCGGTGGCCAGCAGGGAGCCGTGGAAGAAGGCCCGGCGCACGGTGTACCGGTGGCGGGGCAGCGGTGTGGAGTACACGCTGCCCGAGGAGGCCAGCAGGGCTCCGCGGGTCGCCGGGGTGGGGGCGATGCGGTGGGCGGCCAGGCTCAGCCGCATGGCGAGCGAGGGATCGACCTGCCGGAGCCGCTCGGCGTCGTCGACGGCCACCTGCGCCGCGGAACGGTCCCGTTCGGCCAGGGCGTCGGTCCGCTGCCACAGCGCGTATCCGGTGGCTCCGGCCGTCAGCAGCACCAGCACGGTGAGCAGGGCGACCAGCTGCCGCAGCCGGCGGGTGCGGCGGCGGCGGGCGGCGGCCTCGTGCTGCTCGTGGCGTACCCCGGCGTCCAGGAAACGGCGTTCGGGCGCGTCCGGGGCGGCCGGCCGGCCCCCGAGCCAGTCCACCGCCACGGCCAGCTGGCTGCCCCGGTACAGCAGGGCCGGGTCGCGTCCGCTCGCCTCCCAGGCCTCGGCGGCCTCGACCAGGCGCTGGTGGTTGCGCAGGCCCACGCGGTCGGCGTCGATCCAGCCGCGCAGCCGCGGCCACGCGTACAGCAACGCCTCGTGGGTGATCTCGACGTGGTCGGCGTCCATGGTCAGCAGCCGTGCCTCGGCGAACGCGTGCAGCACCTTCCCGGCCGCTTCCGGCTCGGACACCATGGACAGCAGGCGGTCGGGGCGGACCCTCCGCCGAGTGTCCTGGTCCGTCTCTCCGATCCGGACCAGGCCCAGCAGCAGCTGCCGGGCCGCGGCCTGCCCGTCCGGGCCCTGTCCGCCGTAGACGCGTTCGGCGCTGGAGGCCACGGCCCCCGTGATGCCTCCGGTGCTCCGGTAGCCGGCGACGGTCAGCCGCCCCTGGTCCCGCTGCTGCCACGTGGTCAGCAGGGCGTGGGCGAGCAGCGGAAGGCTCCCGGCGCCCGGGCAGGGGGCTGTCTCACCGGCGCCGAGATCGCTCAGGAGCAGCTCCAGCAGCCCCGGCTCCAGCTCCAGCCCCGCGGCCCGGGCGGGACCGGCGATGGCTTTCCGCAACTCGTCGGTGGTCATGGGCCCGAGCGGGAACTGACTGTGCCGCAGGGCGGCGACCAGCTCCGGATGGTTCAGGCACTGGCCGTAGTAGTCGGCCCGCACACCGAGCACCACCAGGATCCGGCCCCGTGTTCCCGGCTCCGGCGTGGCCAGGGCGTGCAGCGCACGCACGAAGCCGTGCCGCTCCTCGTCGTCGGTGCACAGGGTGAAGACCTCCTCGAACTGGTCGACCACCAGGACCAGTCCGGACCGGCCCGCCGTACGCCGGCCCCCGGCCGCCTGCCGCGGCAGCCCGCCGGGGCTGCTGAGCATCTGCCGTAGCAGGCGGGCGAGTTCGCCGGGGCCGGCCGCCAAGGCCGGTTGCAGGACGGTCGCGTCCAGGCCCGTCACGCGCGACAGGCCGCGCACCAGTTCCGCCGCCGGCCGTGAGGTGGGCGTGAGGCACAGCGCCGGCCACGCCCGCGCCCCCGGTTCGGGCAGGGCACCGCCGGCGAGCGCCGGAAGCAGTCCGGCGTGCAGGAGGGAGGACTTGCCCGCGCCGGACGGCCCGACCACGACGACCGGTCCGCCCCTGCGCTCGCCGAGGTGCCGGGTCACGTGCGCCACCAGCGCGGCGGTCGTCCTCTCCCGTCCGAAGAACCACGGCGCGTCCTTCCTCCCGAACGACGCCAGCCCCGGATAGGGGCACACCGACCCGGCGGCGGCGCCCCGGCTCGGCGGTGCCAGGGCGATCAACGCGCCCCCGGCTCCCAGCGCCGCGTCGCAGCCGTGAGCGAGATCGGCGCTGGCGGGCTTCTGCCCGTTCTCCACCTTGCTCAGGTGACCGCGGCTGTAGTGCACGAGCGCGGACAGGTCGGCCAGGGACAGCCCACGCTCCGTGCGCAACCGCCGCAGGCACTCCCCGAAGGTCTCCCCGACCATCCCCACTGTCCGGTCCTGCCCCAGGTCACGGGGTGTTTCCTGTTTCCGCTCCCGCAAGACGACAGGCACCTCCTTGGCCCCACCGGTCCGGACTCCCCACGATGATTCCGGACTCTCCGTGATCGAGACGCTACGGCGAGTCCTCTCCGGTCACGGCCCGAAGCCGCAGGCCGCCCCCCAAGGAGTGACGGGGGCGTGACGAGACCCCGGACCTCGCGCTCCGGCCACACCCCTGACGAAAGGAACCCATGCCCATGCGGACCCGGTTCGCCGCCCTCGTGCTCACCACGGCCGTGGTGCTCGGCACCGTCCTGGCGACCTCCGCCCAGGACTGCGAGAAGCACAGCCACAGCCACTGCATGACGTGGCGCGGCCGAACGGGCTGAGACGACCGTCACGAGGCGCGCCGGGCGGCCAGGTCCGCCCACGCAACCCGCCGCCCGGCGGGCCCCACCACCAGCCGTCCATGAGAAACCCATGAGAAGGAGACAGTCATGCCACCCAGGGCACCGGACTTCGGACCCGCCATCGACCCCTACGCCGCATACGACGGGCAGCGCCGCTGCGATCCCGCCGCCAAGCCCGGCGTCCTCGCCTTTCGGGATCTGCTGCTCGCCACCTACCCGGGCACGACCAGCCTCGGCATCAGCCGGGAGTGCTCAGCCGAAGGCGTCAGCGAGCACAAGGAGGGGCGCGCCTTCGACTGGGGCGTCAATGTCAACGGGCAGGCCCATATCGCCGCCGACCTGCTGGACTGGCTGCTGGCGACGGACCGGTACGGCAACAAGCATGCGATGGCCCGCCGTTTCGGCATCATGTACATCATCTGGAACCGGCGCATCTGGAAGGCGTACCGCGCCGACGGCGGCTGGACTCCGTACACCGGCCGCTCGCCGCACACCGATCACGTGCACTTCAGCTTCAGCTGGGCCGGGGCGCGCAAGGAGACCAGCTGGTGGACGGGGGCGAGGCATGCCGGG
>NZ_JAATEM010000060.1 GCF_012034205.1 Streptomyces composti | reverse complement strand
CGCCCACCGCGGGGTCAGGGAGAGACCCTGACCGTTCCCTGCATGATCTTGTGATCGCTGAGCCGGCCCGCTTCGTAGCGTGGTGTTCCCGTGTAGATGGGGTTGCCGTTCAACAGATCCCAGCCGTAGTCGCTGAAGAACACGTAGTCGATCTTCCGGCGGTTGCCGTTGTCGGTTTCGTGGGTCCAGCCCTTGCGGTCCGAGTCGGCTTCGAAGTTGTCCTGGTACATGGGCTGGATGTCGTCGGCGTCCGGCTCCATGTTGAAGTCGCCGCCCGCAATGGTGCGATAGCCCTTGTCCTGCCACGCCTTCAGCTGGTCGTGGAGGCTGCGTGTGCTTGCCGCCCGCTGATCCGCGTACTTTCCTGCGGGCAAGTGCACCGCGCAGGCGACGATCCTGTTGGGGTCGTCCTTGATGCAGGCCGCCACCTGCGTGCCCTCGGGGCGGCCACCCGTGCTGGGGAACGTCATCGGCAGTTGCTGCGGATTTCCGCCGCGGAACCGCTTCATCGCGATGGTGATACCCGCGTCCTTGCGCTTGCGCGGGTCCGCGTCACACGTGAACGGCGTGCCCTTCTCGATGTCTTTGCCCTGTGCGTGCACCACCTTCCAGCTGCCCCGGCCGATCCTGTTCAGCTGTTGCCTGAGATAGCCGCCGTAGTAGGCGCCGCAGCTCTCGTTGAGCATGACCACACTGACCCGGGGGTCGCGCTTCGCCCAGTCCACCAGTTCACCGATCTTCGCTTGGCGGTCCCCGAACGACAGATCACTGCAAGCCGTCCACGACGCCCCGCAGATGTTCCACGTCAGCGCCCTGACATCCCTCGGCAGACTTTGCACCGACTGTTCCGCCGCATTCACCGTGCCCACACCGCCGGCCATCAGGCTCAGACCGGCCACCGCCACGCTCCCGGCCCTGACGCATTCACGTAAGCCCACGCTTCCTCCTCTCGTCTCCCCCTGCCGGAGACGGAGCGGGCTGCCGGTTGCGCCGTCGCCGTCACCGTCTCCTCAGGGTCAAGAAGTCCGATACGGAACAACGCAGGATAGGCAAACGCGCCCAGGCAACTCGAGAAACGAATGAGACACTCCGCCCGGTGACCCCACCCACCCTGAGCAATCAGCCGCATAGTCGCCAGGATCGGTGCGGCGTCACGAGCAGACCTGCCGGTCCGTGACCCTCCTCGGCTTCGGCGCAGCCGTGGCCGTGTTCGTCGCGGTCGATTCGCGATGACGGGTGGTCGTGCCCTCGGGCTCAGCAGGGGGTGCGGGGGCCGGGCGTGGGCGGATCATCGGGCAGGCGACGCAACGCGCGCCGGACGTCGGGCGCACCCCGGCGGTGCAGCGGGGGAAGGCGAAAGGGGGGCATGCTGCGCGGGCCGGGGCCCTGCGCCCGGGCGGCCAGCGGGAGAGGCGCGGGGCGGCACGGGGGCAGGGCCTGGGAGCGGGGCGCCCCGGTCAGGGGGCGGTGGAGTAGCGGGAGGCCAGGGCTTTCTGCAGGGCGGCGGGGTCGGGGTCGTCGGCTGCCCAGGCCGCGTAACCGTCGGGGCGGACCAGCACGGCGGTGCGGCGGGCGCCGGCCCAGTGCTCGACCACGACCTCCTCGTGCGGGCCGTCCGGGTGCGGGGCGGGAGCGGTGGGCGGGGTGATGAGCACGAACCGGCCGCCGCGCAGCGCCTCGTACAGGCGCCTGCCGCCCTGGAGGGTGATGTCCGGGACGCGCCGGCCCACCAGGCGGTGGGAGCCGCGCGGGGCCGGGTAGCGGAAGCCGATCCCGGTCAGCTGACCGAGGACCTTGGTGCGGGCGGGGGTGACGGCGTTGACGAACGTCGTGGCCAGGGCGCGTACCGTGCGCAGGGCGGGGATGCGGGCCCGGGCCAGCCGGACCAGGCCGCCGCTGCTGCGCAGCACCGCCCGCCCGACCGGGTGACGCTCCGTCTGGTAGGTGTCCAGAAGGCTGTCGGGGGCCTGGCCGTTGACCACGGCGGCCAGCTTCCAGCCGAGGTTCGCCGCGTCCTGCAGGCCGGTGTTCATGCCCTGCCCGCCGGCCGGCGAGTGGATGTGGGCGGCGTCGCCGGCGAGGAAGACCCGTCCCACCCGGTACTTCGGGGCCTGGCGTTCGTCACTGTGGAAGCGGGACAGCCAGCGCGCCTCGTACATGCCGTAGTCGGTGCCCAGCGCGCGGCGGGTGACCTCCCGCACCTCCTCGAGGTCGAGGGGGGTGTCGTCGGGGACCTCGTGCCGGCGGTTCCAGCCCATGACGCGGTACCAGCCGTCGCCGAAGGAGGCGATCATCGCGAAGACGTCGCCGGCGCCGTCGACGGTCAGTACGCTCTCCGGCTTCTCGGCCAGGCGGACGTCGGCCAGGAGCAGGGACTTGATCACGGAGACGCCGGGGAAGGGCTGGCCGATCGCCTGCCGCACGGCGCTGCGGTGGCCGTCGGTGCCGACGACGTGGGCGGCTCGGCGGGTGGCGGTCGATCCGTCCGCGTTCCGCACGGTCACGTCCACGCCGGTGCCGTCCTGCCGGAGGGCGAGGACTTCGGTCTCGTGGTGGAAGGCGACGCCGAGATCCCTGGCGCGCTTCTCCAGCAGGTGCTCGACCTCGTACTGGGGGGTGATGAGGAGGAACGGGTAGCGGGAGGGCAGGCCGCTCAGGTCGAGGGAGAGGCGGCGGAAGAGCCGCAGCCGGGTGATGGTGCTGCCGGTCGCCAGCAGGTCGTCCGCGAGGCCGCGGGCGTCCAGCTGCTCCAGGGTACGGGCGTGCACACCGAAGGCACGTGACAGGTTGCTGATCTTGTGGGGGCGCTTCTCCAGCAGCGTGACCTTGACACCGGCCTCGGCCAGGTCGCCCGCCAGGAGGAGGCCGGTGGGGCCGGCGCCGACGACGATCACGGTCCGCGCCCAGTCCGGGACGCGACCGCCGCCAGAGCCGAGGGAGGAGCCGGGGCCGGTGCTGGTGCCGTTCATGATGACCTCCCACACTTGCCAACAGTTGTTGGCCAACGGACGTTGGTCAACGCTTGTTGGCAACAATAGGCCGGGGTCGGGGTGGATGTCAACGCTTGTTGGCCTACACATGTTGACCTGGCCTACATGTGTAGGCCTACGATCGTGGGCATGAACCAGAGCAAGGCCCCCGCCCCCGCCCGCCGCTCGGACGCCACCCGCCGCGCCATCCTCGACGCCGCCCGCGAGCGCTTCGCCGCCGACGGCTACGAACGCGCCACCATCCGCGCCATCGCCCAGCAGGCGCAGATCGACCCCTCCATGGTCATGCGGTACTACGGCAACAAGGAGGGCCTGTTCGCCGCCGCCGTCGCCATCGACCTGCAGCTGCCCGACCCCGCCTCGCTCCCCCGCGACGACGCCGGCCACGCCCTGGTCACCCACTTCCTGCACATGTGGGAGGACAACGACGTGCTCACGGCGCTGCTGCGGGTCGGCATCACCAACGAGACGGGTGCCGAACGCATGCGCGGCATCTTCAGCGACCAGCTGCTCCCCCTCGTGGAACGGGTCTGCCCCGACCCCGAACAGGCACCCGCACGAGCCGCCCTCGTCTCCTCGCACCTGCTGGGCCTCGCGCTCACCCGCTACGTCCTGCGCTTTCCGCCCGCCTCCCGTCTGCACCCCGACGAGATCACCGCCTGGCTCGCCCCCACCCTCCAGCGCTACCTCACCGCACCCCACCCCGGGCGGTGACACACCCCCGCGGGCGCACCGGGCGGACGCACGAAGGCGGGGCGCCGTCGTGACGACGGCGCCCCGCCTCATTCTCTCGTGTGTCCGCCCTGCGGATGACGGGTCAGTCGGCCGGGATCAGAGCCACCTCGTCGCTGCCCGACAGGGACGGCAGACCCTCCGGCGGCGTGTCCTGGTAGGTGGCGTTGAAGACCGCCCTCAGATTGTCCGCACCGGCATGACCGCCGTCCACGAACGTCTTGAACGACCCCGAGCAGCCGGTGCTGGTGGACAGCGGGTGGCCGTGGGTGTCGTGACCGAGGATGAAGGTCACGGTGACCTGGGAGCAGTCCACCGGCTGGTCGTCGGCGACGGCCACCTCCCAGCTGACCGTGTCGCCCCAGTGGAACGGTGTCCCGCTGTCCGGGGCCGGGTCGGTGGTGAGCGTGACCACCGGCGCCTTGTTGCCCACGACCACGCGCACGGAGGCGGAAGCGGAACGGCCCGTGCGGTCGGTGACCTTCAGCGTGGCCTCGTAGACGCCGTCCTCGGTGAACGTGTGCACCGGGTCCGCCTCGCGCGAGTCCACCCTGCCGTCCGCGTCGAAGTCCCAGGCGTAGCGGAGGGAGTCACCATCCGCGTCCTCGGTGCCCGCGCTGGAGAACTTCACCGTCAGCGGACTGTGGCCGTCCACCACATCGGCGCTCACCTTCGGCTCGGGGGTGCGGTTGCCGCGGGTGAAGTCGATGCGGGCGAGCTGGGCCTCGGGCAGTTCGGCGAAGTAGCCGGTGCCGTACTCCAGGACGTACAGCGCGCCGTCCGGGCCGAACTCGGCGTCGATGGGGCCGTCGGTGGTGATCGAGGGGATCGCGTCCTCGATCTTCCTGACCTCGTTGCGCTTGCCGAGGGTGATCGCCTTCACCTGGTCACGGGTCCACTCGTAGAAGAGCGGTTTGCCGTCGAAGTACGCCGGCCAGCGGTTCACCGCCTTGTTGTGCTTGTCGTAGCGGTAGGCCGGGCCGCCCATCGGGCCGATACCGCCCTCGCCCAGTTCCGGGAACTCCTCCGAGACGCCGTAGCCGTAGACGATCTGGGCGTCCTTCACCGGGGGCAGCTTGCTCAGGCCGGTGTTGTGCCGGGAGTCGTTGACCGGGGCCTTGCAGTCGAAGGCGCCGTTCGACTTCTGGGTGGCGAAGTCGTAGTCCTGGTACGGCATGTCCTGGGTCACGCAGAACGGCCAGCCGTAGTTGGCCGGGCGGTCGACGACCATCCAGCGGCCGTGGCCGGCGGGGCCGCGGTCCGGGTCGGGTTCGCCGGCGTCGGGTGAGTAGTCGGCGACGTAGAGCGCGCCCGTCTTGTCGTCCACCGCGAAGCGGAACGGGTTGCGCAGACCCATGGCGTAGATCTCGGGTCGGGTCTTCGGAGTTCCCGGGGCGAAGAGGTTGCCGCGCGGGACCGTGTAACTGCCGTCCGGCTTCACCTTGATGCGCAGGATCTTGCCGCGCAGGTCGTTGGTGTTGCCGGCGGTGCGCCGGGCGTCGTAGGCGGGGTTGCGGTCGGCGCGGTCGTCGAGGGGGGCGTAACCGTCCGAGGCGAAGGGGTTGGAGTCGTCGCCGGTGGACAGGAACAGGTTGCCCTTGCTGTCGAAGTCGATCTTTCCGCCCACGTGGCAGCAGATGCCTCGGTCGGCGGGGACATCGAGAATCTTCTGTTCGCTGTCGAGGTCGAGCGTGTTGCCCTTGAGCTTGAAGCGGGACAGGCGGGTGACGCCCTTGTACTTCGCGAAGTCCTCGGGGCTGCCGAACTCCGGTGCGTCGCCCTCGTTGACGTCGGGAGTGTCCGGGTCGTCCACCGGGGTGTCCAGGCGGGGCGAGTAGTAGAGGTAGACCCAGTGGTTCTTGCCGAAGTCGGGGTCGACGGCGATGCCCTGGACGCCTTCCTCGTCGTGCTGGTAGAGGCCGGCGGGGCTCTTCTTCATGTCGGCGGCGAGGAAGTTGACGCCGCTCCTGGGATCGTGGATGCGGACCTCGCCGGTGCGTGCGGTGTGCAGGACGCGGCGGTCGGGAAGGACGGCGAGGGCCATGGGCTCGCCGGGGCGGTCGTTGAGGGTGACCTTCTGGAAGTCCGACGCGGGCGGCGGTGCCGGGTCGGGTCCGGCGGCCTGGGCCGGGGACAGCGGCAGGAGCCCGACGGCTCCGGCGAGCGTCGCCGCCCCCACGAGCGTGACGATCCGTCTGTTGCGCACTCGGAACTCCTCTGCTCTGCACGGTGGTTGCCTGAGCGTGAGGGCGCTGGGCTCCGGCAGCACCGGCTGGTCGTTGCGGAGTGAAGTGGGTGAAACCCTGTGCGTAGCGAGTCAGTTGGACGCTAAGGGGCGTACTTTCGACTCGTCAAGGACAAAGTTTCAACTTTCTTGCGGAAAGACGGTGCGCGTACGGGGAGTTGTGGGACCGGGGTCGGTGCCCCGCCCGGCCCGGCTGTGCGGGGCGGGCGGGGGCACCGTGAGGATGTCAGTGCGCTCCCTGCTGGGTGTGTGCCCG
>NZ_JAATEM010000006.1 GCF_012034205.1 Streptomyces composti | reverse complement strand
ATGGGGGTAGACGGCGGTCTCCCGTGGCGCAGCAGGCATGGCGGGCCCGCCCTTCTCGTCTCGTAGTCGTCTCGTAGTCGTCGTGCTCGTCTCGTGCGGCGACGGCCGGCGATGACAGGAACGCTCGTCACGCTACGCCGGCAACTCGCATGATGAGACCTGCGTTTCACATACCGGTCCCCGGATACGGGTCCTGCGGCGCCCGCCCCGGTAATTCGTTTGATCGCTGGTCGGGCGGCTCGGACAATCGGCCCCCATGGGTCATCTGGAAGCAGCACACCTGGAGTACCACCTCCCTGACGGGAGGCCGCTCCTGGGCGATGTCTCCTTCCGGGTCGGCGAGGGCGCCGTGACGGCCCTGATCGGACCGAACGGAGCGGGCAAGACGACCCTGCTCCGCCTGCTGTCCGGCGAGCTGAGACCGCACTCCGGATCCGTCACCGTCAGCGGCGGCCTCGGCGTGATGCGCCAGTTCGTGGGCTCCGTACGCGACGAGACCACCGTCCGCGACCTGCTGGTCTCCGTCGCACCGCCCCGGATCCGCGAGGCCGCCCGCGCCGTCGACCGGGCCGAGCACGCCGTGATGACCGTCGACGACGAGGCCGCCCAGCTCGCCTACGCCCAGGCCCTCGCCGACTGGGCCGAGGCGCGCGGCTACGAGGCCGAGACGCTGTGGGACGTGTGCACCACCGCCGCGCTCGGCGTGCCCTACGAGAAGGCGCAGTGGCGGCAGGTGCGCACGCTCTCCGGCGGCGAGCAGAAGCGGCTGGTCCTGGAGGCGCTGCTGCGCGGCGGCGACGAGGTCCTGCTGCTCGACGAGCCCGACAACTACCTCGACGTGCCGGGCAAACGCTGGCTGGAGGAGCGGCTCGCCGAGACGCACAAGACGGTCCTGTTCGTCTCCCACGACCGTGAACTGCTGGCCCGCGCCGCCCAGCGCATCGTCTCCCTCGAACCCAGCCCCAGCGGCGCGGACGCCTGGGTGCACGGCGGCGGCTTCACCACCTATCACGAGGCCCGCCGCGACCGCTTCGCCCGCTACGAGGAACTGCGCCGGCGCTGGGACGAGAAGCACGCCCAGCTGAAGAAGCTGATGCTGAATCTCCGTCAGGCCGCCTCCCACAACGACGGGATGGCGTCCCGTTACGCTGCTGCGCAGACCCGGCTGCGCAAGTTCGAGGAGGCGGGACCGCCGCCGGAGCCGCCGCGCCGGCAGGACATCACCATGCGTCTCAAGGGCGGGCGCACCGGAGTCCGCGCGATCACCTGCGAGCGGCTGGAACTCACCGGCCTGATGAAGCCGTTCGACCTGGAGGTCTTCTACGGGGAGCGGGTCGCCGTGCTCGGCTCCAACGGCTCGGGCAAGTCGCACTTCCTGCGCCTGCTCGCGGGCGACGACGTCGCGCACACCGGCACCTGGAAGCGGGGCGCCCGCGTCGTTCCCGGGCACTTCGCCCAGACCCACGCCCATCCCGAGCTCGAGGGGCGCACCCTGCTGGACATCCTCTGGACGGAGCACGCCCAGGACCGGGGCGCCGCCATGTCCCGGCTGCGCCGCTACGAGCTCACCGGGCAGGCCGGGCAGACCTTCGACCGCCTCTCCGGCGGCCAGCAGGCCCGCTTCCAGATCCTGCTGCTGGAACTCCAGGGCGTCACCGCGCTGCTGCTCGACGAGCCGACGGACAACCTCGACCTGGAGTCCGCCGAGGCGCTGCAGGAGGGGCTGGAGAGCTTCGAGGGCACGGTCCTCGCGGTCACCCACGACCGCTGGTTCGCCCGCTCCTTCGACCGCTTCCTGGTCTTCGGCTCCGACGGCCGGGTCCGGGAGACACCGGAACCGGTCTGGGACGAGCGCAGGGTGGAGCGGGCCCGCTAGCCGGCACGCACCAGGACCTGCCGACGGGCCGTCACCCCGCCGCGCTCACGTCCAGCGCAGCAGTGCGCCCAGGCCGCCCACGGGGGTGTCGTCGTCCAGGCCCGGGATCACCGTGACGACGAGCGCCTCGGCGTCCGTGGTCACCACCGAGCGGACCAGGGCGTCGTCCGCCCGGGCCGCCCAGGAGTGCTGCTCGCCCAGGGTTCTGAGCTCGGTGCGGCGCATCGCCAGCTGGTCCGGGTCCTCACCGATCCACACCTCGCGGTGCGCGTCCGGCCCGTCCGGGCGGATCAGCAGCTCGTCGATGCGATGCTCGCGCGCCGCCTCCACCAGCGCCGGCACACCCTCCACGGCGCCCCCGCGGCCCGCGTCGTCGCGGCCGCGGGCGGCCAGGAACCGCTGCAGCTCGGCCGCCGCGTGTGTCTGCACATGCTCGGTCCGCGCCCGGTCCACGTCGTCGTCGAGCAACCTGCTGCCGGCGCCGTGCGCGGCCTCCACCACCCGATGGTGCAGCCGCTGCGGCAGCCGCCGGCGCACCTCGTGCCGCTCGCGGTCGTCACCGACCAGGATCAGCAGATCGGCCCCGGTCTCCTCCTGGCTCACGGCCAGCGCGTCGGCGATCTCCGCCGCGTTGTGCTCCCAGGTGTTCTCCACCCGCAGCTGGAAGCGCCGCTCGGACCAGTCGACGGAGCCGGTGCGGTGCACCGGCCACTGCCGTCCGGTCACCCCGCCGGCGTCGTCCCGGCCCAGCGCGCTGCGCAGCTCGAAGGCGGCGCCCTTGCGGTCGACGTAGGCGACGACGCACACGGGATCCTCACCGGCCAGCTCGAGCAGCGGGGTCACCCGGGGCAGCGGCGCCCACACGGCGTGGTCGCGCTGCGGCGCGCGGGCCAGCGGCGGATCGAGCACCACCTCGCCCCCGCGGGCGAACAGCGCCCGGCCGTGCGGCTCGGAGGAGTGCCGCAGCTCGTCGATCGCACGGCCCACCACCCGGCAGGTCGCCTCGTCCGCGCCCTGCCCGGCCAGCTCGCTCGCCATCGCCCGGGCGGTCAGGTGCCGCTCGTGGGGCGTGTCCTCGGTGTGCCGGGAGGTGCCGACGTACACCGAGGCCCAGGGGCCCGGATGTTCGTACAGTGGATGCAGAAACGCGAGATCCATGGCTCCCTCCCGGATACCGCTCGGGGCAGTGCTTGTGGTCAGGACCGGGCGGGTACCCGGACCGCACACACGAACACGACGAGCGGGGCACACGATGACCGGAGTCGACCCGAGCCGCCTGGACGACCAGCAGCTGATGAAAGAGCTGGAGAACATCCACCGCACACGGCACGACACCCTGCTGTACGGGTCCAACGACGCGCTGCGCACCCACAACGAGCGCATGGCGCAGCTCGAGGGCGAGTATCTGCGCCGCAACCCGGACCGCCTCGTCGCCGCGTCCCGCACCCGCGAGGGCGCCCGCGAACGCGACTGCGCGGACTCCGCCACACCCACCACGCCGGGGACCTGAACGCGTCCGTCCAGCTCCCCGGCCGCGGCCGCTCAGGCCGCCTGCTTCTCCTTCTCCTCCGCGAAGACCTCGAGCAGCGTCGCGCAGAACGCCTTCAGATCGCCCGGCTTGCGGCTGGTGACCAGCTTGCTCGGCGCGTGGTCGCAGACCTTCACCTGCTCGTCCACCCAGGTCGCCCCGGCGTTGCGCAGATCCGTCCGCAGACTCGGCCAGCTGGTGAGCACCCGGCCGCGCACCACGTCCGCCTCGATCAGCGTCCACGGCGCGTGACAGATCGCGGCCACCGGCCGGCCCGCCTCGAAGAAGCCCTTCACGAACGCCACGGCCTCGGGGTCCATGCGCAAAAAGTCGGGGTTCGCCACCCCGCCCGGCAGGACGAGCCCGTCGAAGGAGCCGGCCGACGCCTCGCCGACCACCTCCTGCACGGGGAAGGTGTCCGCCTTGTCGAGATGGTGGAACGCCTGGATCCTGCCGGGCTTCGTCGACACGAGCACCGGCTCGTGCCCCGCGTCGACCACCGCCTGCCAGGGCTCGGTCAGCTCGACCTGCTCCACACCCTCCGGTGCCGTCAGAAACGCGACACGCATGACAGTCCTCACGTCCTTTCCCCACAGCCATGGCCGTGGGCGGTTCTCATCCGTCGGTCACTCGTCCGGGTCCGCGCGGCTGATGTCGGCCAGCGCCGACCCGGGATCCTGCGCCTCGGCCAGATCGCCGAGGCTCACCATGCCGACCGGCAGGCCGTTCTCCACGACCGGGATCCGGCGCACCGCCTTCTCCCGCATCAGGGCCACCGCCGTCGAGACCGGGTCGTCCGGGCCCAGCGTCAGCGGCTCCCGCGAGCACACCGAGCCGACGCTGACGCTCATCGGATCCGCCCCGTCGGCGACCGCCCGGACGGTGATGTCCCGGTCGGTGAGCACGCCGACCACCTGCTGGCCGTCGGCCACCACCACGTCGCCGATGTTCTGGGAGCGCATCAGCTGCGCCGCCTCGACGAGCGACGCGCCCGGACGCACGGCGACCACGCCCGGAGTCATCACGTCCTTGACGTACTCGGCCATGACTGGTCGTCCCTTCCGGTCCTCCACCCTGCCGGGCTACGCCGTCTCCGTCTCCCGCGTGCGGGTCAGCGCAAGGGCGAGTTCCTGCAGGTTGGCGTAGCGCGCATGCCGGGGCAGCCGCTCCAGCGCCTCCACCAGTGCGTCCGGCGCGTACCGCCGGTCCAGGGCGCGCACCAGCTCCCGCGGCCCCGCGGGGAAAGCGCTCCGGTTCAGGAACCGGGCCAGTTCGAGCCGCATCGCCTCCAGCGACGACGGCGCGCGGCCCGGCCGCAGCGGACCGAAGGCCACCTCGGGGTCGTCGTCGGCGGACGGTTCCGGGTCGTGCCACTCCTCGGTGCGGGTGGGGTGCCCGGACCTCAGCAGACCCTGCAGCTCGTGCTTCATCTCGTCGTCACGGTGGACGCTCAGCCGGTCACTGCCTCGCTGCATGTCTCCCTCCACATCCATCGGGGGTCCGCACCGCGTACCCGGCACACACGGCCCGACACGGACGAACCCCGGCGGATGTCCGCGGTCCCGGGCCGCCCGCCCGTCCCCGCGGTGTTTGTGCCGCGCCTGCCTGGTGACCCGGAGAACAACGCCCCCCACGCGCCTCCTGGAAAGGGAATGGCCATGGCGGTGCTCGCTGCACTGATCCCGCTGCTCATGCTCGGCGTGCTGCTGATGCTGGGCCGGTACGAGGAGCTGATGATGCCGCTGCCGGGCGAGGACGACGGCGGACGGCGGACCGAGCCGGCCGCCGCCCCCCGCGCCCCCGCACCGGCTACCCCGGCTGCTCTCCCGCCCCCGGCAGGAACTCCTGCACCTTCGCCTTGAAGCCCTGCTTGATCATGGAGCCGCGGTCGGCATCCCCCTTGATGATGGAGGCCACCGTGGCCTCCAGCTGGTCCCAGGTGGCGTGCGGCGGGATCGGCGGCACGGCCGGGTCGGTCACGAACTCCACCACCGCAGGGCCGTCCGCCTCCAGCGCGGCCCGCCAGCCCGCCTCCACGTCCTCCGGCCGCTCCACCCGCACCCCGGTCAGGCCCAGCGACCGCGCGAAGTCCGCGTACCGCACGTCCGGGAGCTCCTGGGACGGCAGGAAGGACGGAGCGCCCTCCATGGCCCGCATCTCCCAGGTGACCTGGTTGAGGTCGCGGTTGTTCCACACGCCGACCACCAGCCGCGGGTCCTCCCAGCGGTGCCGGTACTTGGCCGCCGTGATCAGCTCCGCCATCCCGTTCATCTGCATCGCCCCGTCCCCGACCAGGGCGATCACCGGCCGGTCGGGGTGGGCGAACTTCGCGCCGATGGCGTAGGGCACCCCGCAGCCCATGGTGGCCAGCGTGCCCGACAGCGAGCCCCGCATCCCCGGCCGCATGGTCAGATGGCGGGCGTACCAGTTGGTGGTCGAACCGGAGTCCGAGGTGATGACGGCGTCCTCCGGCAGCAGCGGATCGAGGGCGCGCGCCACGTACTCCGGGTTGACCGGGTCGGCCGTCAGCCGGGCGCGCCGCTCCATGATGTGCCGCCAGCGCCGCACGTTGTCGCACACCGTGTCGTACCACTCGCGCCCCCGGCCGCCCTCGATCAGAGGGATCAGCTTCCGCAGCGTGGCCCCGGCGTCACCGACCAGGTTCACCTCGTAGGGGTAGCGCATCCCGATCATCTGCGGGTCGATGTCGATCTGCACCGCCCGCGCCCGGCCGAACTCCGGCAGATACTGCGCGTACGGGAACGACGAACCGATGGTCAGCAGCGTGTCGCAGTCCCGCATCAGCTCGTAGGACGGCCGGGTGCCCAGCAGCCCGATCGACCCGGTGACGTACGGCAGCTCGTCGCTGAGCACGTCCTTGCCGAGCAGCGCCTTCGCCACCCCCGCGCCCAGCAGCTCGGCCAGCTCCTCGACCTCGGCCCGCGCACCCGCCGCGCCCTGCCCCACCAGCACCGCGACCTTGTCGCCGGCGTTCAGCACGTCCGCGGCCCGCCGCACCGCCTCGTCGGACGGCACAGCCGTCCACGAGCTGCGGTCGAGGCTGGAGGGGACCATCTTGAAGGCGTGCGCCGGCGGCGAGTAGTCCAGGTCCTGCACATCGCCGGGGATGATCACCGCCGTGGGGCAGCGGCGCGCGTAGGCGGTGCGCACCGCCCGGTCCAGCACGTTCGGCAGCTGCTCCGGCACGGTCACCGTCGCCACGAACTCGGAGGCGACGTCCTGGAACAGCGTGTGCAGGTCGACCTCCTGCTGATACGAGCCGCCGATCGCGGTGCGGTCCGTCTGCCCGACGACGGCCAGCACCGGCACATGGTCCAGCCTGGCGTCGTACAGACCGTTGAGCAGATGGACCGCCCCCGGCCCCGAGGTCGCGGCGCACACCCCGAGCCGCCCGCTGAACTTGGCGTAGCCGACCGCCTGGAAGGCCGACATCTCCTCGTGCCGCGCCTGGATGAACTCCGGTTCGTTCCCGGCCCGGCCCCAGGCCGCCAGCAGGCCGTTGATGCCGTCCCCGGGATAGCCGAAGACCTGCTCCACCCCCCATTCGCGCAGCCTGCGCAGGACCTGATCGGCGACCTTCATACCCATGTACGACCTCCCGGACGTCAGCGGTGAACGGGCCTCGCGGAGCCCTACGGGTGACCGGCCGCGTCCCGGGAAAACCTGCGCGGGAGGTTTGGCGGGCGGGTGCGGGGGCAGGAGGACTCACAGTGCTTCGGACAGGAGGCACGTCCGTGGAGGGCGGCGCACGCCGCAGCCCGGTGCTCCTGTTCCACGTCTCAGGCGCGCATCCCACGGTGACCATCCGTCCCCGAGCACATCGAGGATCTGAGGCACCATGCCCACCCGCACCAAGCCCCACCCGCACGACGACGCCCCCGACACCGCCGACGCCTTCCGCCGGCTCGCCGCACTCCCGCCCGGCACCGCGCGGAACGCGTTGAAGGACGAGATCGTCCAGGCCTGGCTGCCCATGGCGGACCGCCTCGCCGGACGCTTCCGCAGCCGCGGCGAGGCCTTCGAGGACCTGCGCCAGGTCGCCGCGCTCGGCCTGGTCAAGGCCGTCGACCGCTACGACCCCGACATGGGCAACGCCTTCGAGAGCTACGCGGTGCCCACCATCACCGGCGAGATCAAGCGGCACTTCCGCGACCACATGTGGACCCTGCACGTGCCGCGCCGGGTTCAGGAACTGCGCAACAAGGTCCGGGTCGCCGCCCAGGACCTGTCCAACACGACCTCCGGCCGCCGGCCCACCGTCGCCGAGATCGCCGAGCGCGCCCACCTCAGCGAGGAGGAGGTGCGCAACGGGCAGGAGGCGCTGGAGAGCTTCTCCGCGCTGTCCCTGGACGCGGAACTGCCCGGCAGCGACGACGGCTACTCGCTCAACGACGCGCTGGGGGCGCCGGACCCGGCCCTGGACACCGTGGTCGACCGGGAGGCCGTCAAGGACCGGATCGCCGCGCTGCCGGAGCGTGAGCGGGCCATCCTCTACATGCGCTTCTTCGGCGACATGACGCAGAGCAGCATCGCGCAGCAGCTGGGCATCTCGCAGATGCACGTCTCCCGGCTGATCAGCCGCTCCTGCGGCAGGGTCCGCGACGAGGTGCTCGGCGACGGCGGAGGCGACACCTGACCCCTCGGGCCGTGGGCGGCCACCTGAGCCCCCCCCCGGGGGCCAGGCGGCCTGACGGCCCTGGACACGACCGGACCCCGCGCCCGCAGGGCGCGGGGTTCACTCTGTCGGGGTGCCGGCACGGGCGGTGCGGCGGCACGCGGGCTGTGATGGGTGTGGGGCACGCCCGCCGGAAGACGGCGCGCCCCTTCAACGTCCTCGAAGGAGCCCGCAGCATGCGCCGCACCGTACGCGCCCTGTCCCTCGCCGCCGCAGCCGGCACCGCTCTCGGCGTGCTCGCACCGGTCGCGTCCGCGAGCCCGTTCGCCCCGCCGGGACGAGACGCCGCCCCCTCCGCCACCTGCCCCCCGCAGCAGGGGCACCAGTCGTGGCAGGGGCCGAGCGGAAGCACCGAGGAGAAGGAAGCCGGGGACAAGAAGGATCACAAGGATCAGAAGGAGCAGGGGAAGGCCAAGGACGCGGCGGCCGGACTCGAGGCCGAGCTGGACAGCCTGGAGACGGAGATCCTCGAAGCGGAGGAGGAGTTGTCGGCCCGGGAGCACGACGCGCTCAGCCCCGACGGCACGTCGGCGGACGGGGCCGGGCCGCAGAGCGGGGGAGCGGGCGGCCTGCTGTCCGAGGAGCCGGGAACGTACGCCGACGAACCCCTGACCGCCGACGAACCCCTGACCGCCGACGAACCCCTGACCGCCGATGAGCCCCTGGCGGCCGGCGAACCGCCGGCGGCCGAGGACGCCACCCGGCTCTGGGAGAGCGGTGCGGGCAAACCCACCGCCACGGCCGAGCCCACGGCCAAGCCCACCGCCAAGCCGTCCGCGAGCCACGGCAGGGACCCGCACTGCGACCCGACCCGGGCCCCGGGCGGCGTCCACGGCGGCGACGGCGGTTCCCTCACCGACTCCGTGCCCGCCCTCGCCGCGGGCGGGCTGCTGATCGCGGGCGCGTTCGGCGCCGCCGCGCACCGGCTGCTGGGCCGGCGCAAGGACCCCGGCCGCCACGGATGAGCGCCCCCGGCCCGGCCCACCGGTGAGGCGCCGTCCCCGTCCCGGACGGCCGTGCCGGGCGGCATGCGACCCGTGGCGGGGCCCATGCGCCCGGGGCACCGTGGGTACGTAGAACGCCTGGGGCACCGGGTACCCCACCGGCCCCGGCACCACGACGACCCAGTCACTGCGCGGAGGCACCGATGCGGACCGACCCGGAAGGCCATGGACCGGTCCGATTCGGACCGGCCGTCCCCGACGACGGGCTGCCCGTGCTGCCCGAACTCGCCGCGGTCCTCGCCGCCGCCGCGTCCCGTCCGGCCGCGGAACCCGTGGGCGGCGGCCCCGCCCTGCTGGAGGCCGCCCGCGGCTACTGGGAGCGGCGCGGACTGCCCGACGGGACCGACCGGATCGCCGTCGCCCCCGGCGCGCCCGCCCTGCTGGTCGCCCTGACCGCGGCCATCGGCGGCGACGTGCTGGTGCCCCGGCCCTGCCCCGCCTGGTGGGCGCCCTGCGCCCGGCTGCTCGGCCGGCCCGCCTTCCATGTGCCGACACCGGTCGGCAGCGGCGGCGTGCCCGACCCGTACGCGCTGCTGGAGACCGTGCGGCGGGTGCGGGCGGAGGGCGGCGATCCGCGGCTGCTCGTGCTGTCCGCCGCCGACGATCCCACGGGCACCGTCACCGCTCCCGAACTGCTGCACGAGACCCTGGAGGCCGCGGTCGGCGAAGGACTGCACCCGGTCAGCGACGAGACCTGGCGCGACACCCTGCACGCCCCGCACGACACGGTGCTGCTCAGCCCCGCCGAGATGCTGCCCGAGCAGGTCACCGTGGTCACCGACCTCTCCGGCGCCCTGCTGCCGCCGGGCTGGCCCGCCGCGATCGCCCGCTTCCCGGCCGGCGAGCAGGCGGCCCCGCTGCATGCCCGGGTCCTGGACGCGCTCACCGCGCTCGACGCCCGGATCGCCGCGCCGGTCGCCGCCGCGGCCGGATACGCGCTGACCGAACCCGGGCCGGTCGCCCGGCGCGTCGCCGACTCCGTGCGCCTGCACGCCCGGGTGGCCGGCGCGGTGCACGACGCCGTCGCCGCCACCGGCGCCCTCGTCCCGCCCCCGCAGTGCGGCCGCCACCTCTACGTCGACCTCAGCCCTCTCGCACCCGCGCTGGCCGCCCGCGGCATCGGAGACGCCCAGGAACTGGAGGACTTCCTCACCGCCCGCCTGGACATGCCCGCACCGGGCGGCCACCGCTTCGGCGACGACCTCGAGGCCCCGCGCGTACGGCTCGGCACCGCGCCGTTGCTGGGCGACACCGCCGAGCTCCGCGCGGAATGCCTCGATGCACCCGCACCGTTGGAACTGCCACATGTGCAACGCGCGTTGAAACGCGTGCAGTCGGTCTTCGACGAACTTCGTGACGACGCTCAGCGATGGGAGCCTCCTCGATGACGCAGCAGTCCGAGCCGACAACCACCACCCGCACCACCACGCCGGAAACCGACCGGCCGGCCCCCCGCTCCCCGAAGCCGGCCGCTCCCGTGTCACCGTCCCCCGTCGCGTCCCCGTACCCGCCGCTCGCGGAACCCCGGCCGCTCGCCGAACGGCGCGTGTGGCCGCGCACCTTCCACGACCGGCTCACCGCCCCGCTGCCCGGCCTGAAGGCCTTCGCGCGCTTCGCCCGCGAGGGCGCCGTACGACCCGGTCCGGAGGGGCTGGAGGGCATCCGCCGGCTGCCCTACGAGCCGGGACCGCTGCCCCGCGTCGACGCCCGCGGCCTCGCCGTCACCTGGGCCGGACACGCCAGCTGGGTGCTGCAGATCGGCGGGCTCACCGTCCTCACCGACCCGGTGTGGTCCCGCCGCATCCTCGGGACCCCCGCCCGCATGACACCCGTCGGGGTCGCCTGGGAGGCGCTGCCCCGCATCGACGCGGTCGTCATCAGCCACAACCACTACGACCACCTGGACGCCCCCACCCTGCGCCGGCTGCCCCGCGACACCCCGGTGTTCGTGCCGGCCGGCCTGGCCCGCTGGTTCCACCGCCGGCGCTTCACCACCGTCACCGAGCTGGACTGGTGGGAGGCCGCCGAACTGCGGGGCGTGCGCTTCGACTTCGTCCCGGCGCACCACTGGTCCAAGCGCACCCTCACCGACACCTGCCGCTCCCTGTGGGGCGGCTGGGTGATCACCGCCCCGGACGGCCCCCGCGTCCACTTCGCCGGCGACACCGGGTACGGCCACTGGTTCTCCCGCATCGGCCGCCGCTACCCCGGGATCGACCTCACCCTGCTGCCCATCGGCGCCTACGACCCGCGCTGGTGGCTCAAGGACGTCCACTGCGACCCCGAGGAGGCGGTGCGCGCCTACCAGGACCTGGGCGCCCGGTACATGGCCCCCATGCACTGGGGCACCTTCATCCTCTCCGCCGAGCCCGTCCTGGAGCCCCTGACCCGCGTCCGCGCGGCCTGGAAGGCCGCGGGCCTGCCCCGCGACCACCTGTGGGATCTGCCGGTGGGCGCATCGCGCGTCCTGGAGTGACGGCCACCGGAGCCCGGCCGGGCCCCCGCCCGGAGGTCCGCCCGGGCCCACCGGCTCGCCCATGCGCAAACCCGGCCCGCGCCCGGACCCGCCAAGGCGCACTGAGGCCTCCGGGGCGTGCGTGCCGGGGCCGCAGGGGCGGGCCGGGACCCGCCAGCGGCGGACCCGGTGCGGCGCGGGCTGTCCCCCAGGGGGCCCAGGGGGACCGGGCGGGCCGCCGGGCCACACGGGCGGACCTCCGCGGTGAGCGGCCGGCCGGGGCGGGCCGCCGGGGAGATCACCGGGCGTCCGCCCGGCGCTCACCGGTGCCGCACCCGGCGCCACACCCCCGGGGCCGCGCTGATCAGCAGGGTCAGCGCGACCGCCGCCACCACGCCCTCCCAGGGCTCGGGGAACAGGGAACCGCCCAGCACGCCGATCAGCTGGTACGTCGCCGTCCAGGCGAGGCAGGCGGGCAGGTTGCCGCGGACGAAGCGGCGCAGCGGCCACTCGGCGACCAGACAGGCCAGCATCACGGGGAGGCGGCCGGCCGGCACCAGCCGCGAGAGGATCAGCACCGTCACCCCGTGACCGGCCAGCCTCGCCTGCGCCTGGGCCAGCCGGTCCTCCGGGGCACGTGCCCGGATCGCCTCCAGCCAGCGCGAGCCGTTGCGCGACCCCATCCCGCGCCGTCCCAGCCAGTACAGCGTCACGTCCCCGAGGAACGCGGCCAGCGACGCCGTCACGAACACCAGCGCCATGGAGAACGGCGCCGTCTGGTGCACCGCCACCACGGCCGCCGAACTCACCAGCGCACCCGTCGGGATCACCGGCACCAGCGCCCCGATCAGCACCAGCAGGAACAGCGACGGATAGCCGATCGCCTGCTGGGTCGCCTCCGGCGCCTCGGTCGCCGGCGCGGCGGCCAGCACGGCGGCGGGCCACGGCGCGCCGGCCGCCGGCAGCAGGACGGCGGGCAGCGTCACCGAGTGACCTCCAGGCGCACGCTCTCGCCGTGTCCCAGCCGGTGCACCACGGCCCCGGGCGCGTGACGTGCCGCCAGCCGCGCGAACTCGTCGCCCGGCGCGTGGAACTCGTGCGGGCGCACGGCGTCCAGCCCGATCGGCCAGTACGTTCCGTAGTGCACCGGCACCGCGCGGGACGCGCCGAGCAGCGCCAGTGCCTCGGCTGCCCGCCGCGCGTCCAGATGCCCGTCGCCGAGGTGCGGACCCCAGCCGCCCACCGGCAGCAGTGCCACGTCGACCGGCCCGACCTCCTTGGCCATCGTGTCGAACAGGCCGGTGTCTCCCGCGAAGTAGGTGCGCGCCTCGCCCTCCACGACATAGCCGAGGGCGGGGGAGCGGTGCGGGCCCAGCGGCAGCCGCCGCCCGTCGTGCCGGGCCGGAACCACCCGCACCACGACACGCCCGACCTGCATCACGTCGCCGGGCGCGACCTCGCGCACCCGCAGGTGCGTGAGCCGGCGCAGTCCCGGCACCGCACGGGGCGCACCCCGGGGCACGAGCAGGAGCGTGCCGGGGGCGAGCCGGGCCAGGGAGGCCAGATGGAGGTGATCGGCGTGCAGGTGGGAGACGAGTGCGACGTCCGCGTGGCGCGCGTCGGGCGGAGGGAGTGCGCCGCGCCTGCGCCGCAGGTGCGCCAGCCTGCGTGCGAACAGAGGGTCGGTCAGCACGCGGGTGTGCGAATCCTCCACCGTGCATGTGGCGTGACCCCACCAGGTGATCTCCACCGGCACCCCTTCGCCTCCTTCGTGCGACTCCCCGAAGCGTACGGGCAGGAGTAGGGTCGGCGGCGAAAACCGGAGGTGAGGGGGCGCCATGGGGCCGGTGCGGGTGACGGCGATCGCGAGTCTGACGCCGCTGGAGCAGCTGGACGCCGATCCCTTCCTGGTGGACTCCCGCAGCCAGCACGCCATGTGCGCCCGCTGGGCCGCCGAACGCGGCTACGTGGTCACCCGGCAGCTCCTCGTGCGCGGGCTGCGTCCCGACCACGGCGCCCTGTGGGAGGGGGTGCGGCCCGGCACCGATCTGTTCGTCGCGCCCAGCAGGCGGGTGCTGGAGAGCGCCCTGTCGTCGGTGGAGGAGTTCACCGCGGAGTGCGCCCGGCGCGGGGTGCGGGTGGAGACGGTGGGCCGCGCCGAGCCCCGCTACGACGCGGCGATGAAGGCGCGCGTGCACCGGCGGCTGTCCATGCCGACGGCGGGATACGACGGCTGCTGAGCCACTGCCTCCGGGAGGCGTGTCAGCCGGCCGTGTCAGGGGTCCGCGGGGACCGTGTCAGGGGTGCGTGGGGGACGGATCAGGGTGGTCTCCGGGGCGCGGGCGGGGACGCGGGGGCACGTCCGGGCGTTGTGACAAGGTGAATGGGGACCGGCCAGGACGAATCGGGTGGGGAGGTGCGCCGGGGTGGACCGCAGGCGATGGCGGCGGATCGCCAGTCAGACCGGGCGGAGCATCGCCGTGTGGGCGGTGTCCACGCTCACCATGCTGGTGCTCGCCGGGATCCTGCCCGACTTCCGCCTCCGCTCCGCGGACGGGAGCAGCGCCACCGACATCGCGGTCACCGCCGCGCTCGGCGCCGGCGCCTTCGGTCTGCTGTCGGCGCTGGTGTGGCCGCTGCTGGTGCGCCTGCTGCTGCTCGTGCCCGCGCTGGTCCTCGGCCTGCTGGTGTTCTTCCTCAACGGGGCCCTGCTGTGGGTCGCGCTGTGGGTCAACCCGGTCGAACGCGGCTCCGCCGCACCGCAGACGGCGGTGGTGGTCGCGGCCGTGATGTCCGCGGTCGCCTCGGCCACCGGCGCCGCCCTCGCCGTCCGCGACGACGACGCCTACCGGCGCCGCCTGTACCGGCTCGCCCATCGAAGACGCCGCACCGGGCCGCCCTGCCCGTCCACCCCCGGCACCCTCTTCCTGCAGCTCGACGGCGTCGGCCACGACGTGCTGCTGGACGCCGTCGGCAAGGGTCTGATGCCCACCGTCGCCCGCTGGCTCGGCAGGGACGACGGCACAGGGGCCGGCAGGAGTGCCGACGGAGGGGACGGCAAGCACGGCAGCGGCCGGGGACCGGGCGGGAACGCATCCGGCGCGGTGCGCGGACGCGGGGCCACGCACCGGCTCACCTGCTGGCGCACCGACTGGTCCAGCCAGACCGGCGCCAGCCAGCTCGGCATCCTGCACGGCAGCAACTTCGACGTGCCCGCCTTCCGGTGGTACGAGAAGGCCCGCCGCGAGGTGATGGTCTGCAACCGCCCCACCAGCGCCGCCGAGCTCCAGGCCCGCGCCATCGAGCGCACCGGCCACGCCGGGCTGCTCGCCGGCGACGGCGCAAGCCGCGGCAACCTCTTCAGCGGCGGCGCCGAGGAGCAGGCCCTGGTGCTGTCCATCGCCACCCGGCGGCGCGGCCCGCTCAACCGCTCCCGGGCCGGCTACTTCGCCTACTTCTCCGACCCGGCCAACGCCGTGCGCACCGCGCTGTCCTTCGTCGCCGAGGCGGGCCGGGAGATCGGCCAGTCCACCCGCGCCCGGTTCACCAAGCAGCGCCCCCGCGTCTCACGCGGTGGCCTGTATCCCTTCGTCCGCGCCTTCGCCACGGTCGTGGAACGGGACGTGGTCGTCGCCGCCGTGATGGGCGACCTGCTGGCTGGCCGCACCGCCGTCTACGCCGACCTGGTCGCCTACGACGAGGTGGCCCATCACTCGGGCCCGGCCAGCCGCGACGCCGAGAAGGTCCTGCAACGCCTCGACCGGGCCCTCGCCCTGATCGAGAAGGTCGCCGAGCACGCCCCGCGCCCCTACCGGATCGTGGTGCTCTCCGACCACGGGCAGAGCCCCGGCGAGACCTTCCGCTCCCGCTACGGCCTCACCCTGGGCGACCTGGTCCGGGCCGGCTGCGGCCTGCCGGTGCCGCGCCGGGCCCGCCGCACCCGCAGCGGGGCCGAGGCCCGTGCGGCGGTGCGGGCGGCGCTGCACCGGCCCGTGGAGGAGGGCGCCGAGCAGTACCGCCCCACCCGCGGCTCGGAACCCGTCGTGCTGGCCTCGGGGAACCTGGGCCTGATCTCCTTCCCGGACGTGCCGCACCGGATGACCAAGGAGGAGATCGACGCCCGGCACCCCGCGCTGCTGCCGACCCTCGCCAACCACCCCGGCATCGGCTTCCTGCTGGTGCGCAGCGAACGGCACGGCGGCGTCGTCCTCGGGGCGCACGGCGTCGAGATTCCGCTGGCCGAACTCGACGACGACCCCGGGCCGCTCGCCCCGTTCGGTCCCGGCGCCGCCGACGTCGTACGCCGCACCCACACCTTCCCGCACACCGCCGACATCATGGTCAACTCGGCCTACGACCCGGCCGACGGCGAGGTGCTGGCCTTCGAGGAGCAGATCGGCTCGCACGGCGGGCTCGGCGGTGCCCAGTCGCGCGCCTTCCTGCTCTCCCCGCTCGCGCTGTCCCCGCCGGTCGCCGAGGACGCCGAACTGGTCGGCGCGGAGCAGGTCCACCAGGTGCTGCGCCGCTGGCTCGACGAGTCCGGCGCGACGCGCGCCCCCGAGGAACCCCGCCGCGAGCGCGCGGCCTGACGCGCCGGCACCGGCAAGCCCTCCCCGGTCGGATGCGGCACCGTGCTGCGGCCCGGCACCGGCCTGCCGCTGCCGCGGCGCCCCGAGGACTTCCCGCCCACCGCGCGGTCCTGGTCGTCGCCGACGGCCACGGCGGCGTCCCGCGGGTGCGGCGCGAGCACGCGCACCCGATCCCGCGCGGCGTACGGCTGCCGTTCGCCGCGAAGGGGCCCGTCTTCCGGGTGAGCCGAGCCGGAGTGTGATCGGATGGATGCGGGAACCCGCCGCGGCGGGACTCCCGGACCCGGCACCGCCGGGACCCACGGCAGGACATCTCGCGAAAGGAAGCGTCATGGCAGCCACGCGCTCCGCACACACCGTTTGGGAAGGCAACCTGTTCCAGGGCAGCGGGGTCGTCACCTTCGACTCCTCCGGCAGCATCGGCGACCAGCCGGTCACCTGGGCGTCGCGGGCCGAGGAGTCCAACGGGAAGACCAGCCCCGAGGAGCTGATCGCGGCCGCGCACTCCAGCTGCTACTCCATGGCCTTCTCCAACATCCTCGACAAGGCCGGCACCCCGCCCACCCGCCTGGTGACGTCCGCCGACGTGACCTTCGTGCCGGGCGAGGGCATCACCGAAATCCACCTCACCGTCGAGGGCACCGTCCCCGGCATGGACGAGGCCGCCTTCCTCTCGGCCGCCGAGGAGGCCAAGGTCAACTGCCCGGTGAGCCAGGCGCTGAAGGGCACGAACATCACCCTGACGGCGAAGCTCGCCTGACCCGACCGGCCTGCCGCAGCCCGCGGACCGCCCCGCACACGGGCGGTCCGCGGGCGCCCAGGGGAAGGAGTGGCCGTGCGGTCACCGGAAGCAGAGGCTCTGCGGCTGCGGCCGTCCGCCGGGCCCGCCGTCTCCGCCCACCAGGGCGGCTCCGAGCGCGCCGCACCGGCGACCCGCGAGGCCTACGAGGACGCCGTCGCCGCCGGTGCCGACTACGCCGAGCTGGACGTCCGCCGTACCGCGGACGGCGTCTTCGTGGTCCACCACGACGCCCGCGCGGGCGGCGACGGACCCCTGCTGTCCACGCTCACCCATGCGGAGCTGTGCGCCCGCGCCGGGCGGCCGGTCCCGGTGGTGGAGGAGGTCCTGCAACTGCTCGCCGGGAAGCTCCTGGCTCACCTCGACCTCAAGGAGACCGGCCACGAGCGGGAGCTGATCGACCGCGCCGTCGCTCTGCTCGGCCCGGACGGATTCGTCGCCACCACCCTGGAGGACCGCTCCGTCGCCGCGATCACCGCCGCCTTCCCCGGCGTGCGCACCGCGCTCTCCCTCGGCCGCGACCGCAGGGACATTCCCCGCGGCCGGTTCCCGGCCACCCGCCTCGGCGAGCTGCTGCCCATGCGCCGGGTGTGCGCCTGCGGCGCCGACGGGATCGCCGTGCACCACCGGCTGGCCCGGGCCGGCGTGCTGCGGCAGGCGGCCCGGCACGGGCTGTTCACCATGGTGTGGACGGTCAACGACGATCCCCTGATGCGCACCTTCCTCGCCGACCCGCGCGTCGACGTGCTGATCACCGACCGCCCCCGGCGCGCGCTCCAGCTGCGCGCCCACACCCGCACCCCCACAGGCTGACAAGCGTCCACTCAAGCTATTGACAACAGGCCGCTCAAGTTCTGGGCTGGAAGTCCGGAGATGTGCCCTGGCGGAAGGGGACGGCGATGGGACGCGCGGTCGGGATCGACCTGGGGACCACCAATTCGGTGGTCGCGGTGCTCGAGGGCGGCGAGCCCACCGTGATCGCCAACGCGGAGGGCGCCCGGACCACGCCCTCGGTGGTGGCCTTCGCCAAGAACGGCGAGGTGCTGGTGGGTGAGGTCGCCAAGCGGCAGGCCGTCACCAACGTCGAGCGCACCGCCCGCTCCGTCAAACGCCACATGGGCGACTCCGCCTGGCGCTTCCCCGAGCAGGGCTCCGTGGACGGCACCCGCTACCGCGCCCAGGAGCTGTCCGCCCGCGTGCTGCAGAAACTCAGGCGGGACGCCGAGTCCTACCTCGGCGAGGACGTCACCGACGCCGTGATCACCGTCCCCGCGTACTTCGACGACACCCAGCGGCAGGCCACCAAGGAGGCCGGGGAGATCGCCGGCCTGAACGTCCTGCGGATCATCAACGAACCCACCGCCGCCGCACTCGCCTACGGTCTCGACAAGGAGGACGACCACACCGTCCTCGTCTTCGACCTCGGCGGCGGCACCTTCGACGTCTCCCTCCTCGACATCGGGGAGGGCGTCATCGAGGTCAAGGCCACCAACGGCGACACCCACCTCGGCGGCGACGACTGGGACCAGCGCGTCGTCGAGTACCTCGCCAAGCGCTTCAAGGGCCAGTACGGCATCGACCTCAACCAGGACAAGATGGCCGTGCAGCGCCTCCGCGAGGCCGCCGAGAAGGCCAAGATCGAACTGTCCTCCTCGTCCGAGACCACCATCAACCTGCCCTACATCACCGCTTCCGCCGAGGGCCCGCTGCACCTGGATGAGAAGCTCACCCGCGCCCAGTTCCAGGAACTCACCGAGGACCTCCTGGAACGCTGCAAGACCCCCTTCCACCAGGCGGTCAAGGACGCCGGGGTGAAGCTCTCCGCGATCGACCACGTCATCCTGGTCGGCGGTTCCACGCGCATGCCCGCCGTCACCGACCTGGTGCGCGAACTGACCGGCAAGGACCCGCACAAGGGCGTCAACCCCGACGAGGTCGTCGCCGTCGGCGCGGCCCTCCAGGCCGGCGTCATCCGCGGCGACGTCAAGGACGTCCTGCTGCTCGACGTCACCCCGCTGTCCCTCGGCATCGAGACCAAGGGCGGCATCATGACCAAGCTGATCGAGCGCAACACCACGATCCCCACCCGCCGTTCGGAGATCTTCACCACCGCCACCGACAACCAGCCCTCGGTCGGCATCCAGGTCTACCAGGGCGAACGCGAGATCGCCGCCTACAACAAGAAGCTGGGCGTCTTCGACCTCACCGGGCTGCCGCCCGCCCCGCGCGGCGTCCCGCAGATCGAGGTGGCCTTCGACATCGACGCCAACGGCATCATGCACGTCTCCGCCAAGGACCTGGCCACCGGCCGCGAGCAGAAGATGACCGTCACCGGTGGCTCCGCCCTGCCCAAGGACGAGATCGACCGCATGATGCGGGAGGCCGAACAGCACGCCGAGGAGGACCGCAAGCGCCGCGAGGCCGCCGAGACCCGCAACCAGGCCGAGCAACTCGTCTACCAGACCGAGAAGTTCCTGCGCGAGAACGGCGACGACGTCCCCGCCGGCACCAGGTCCGAGGTCGAGAGTGCCATGACCGAGCTCAAGCAGCAGCTCGAACGGCAGGGGGACACCGCCGCCCTGCGCGCCGCGGCCGACCGGCTGGCCGCCGTCAGCCAGCAGATGGGCCAGGCCATGTACGCCCGGACCCAGCCGTCCTCCGCCGAGGGCGCCGGTCAGGACGGCGGGACACAGGGCCCGGCGCAGGACGCACCGCAGGACGAGGAGAGCGTCGTCGACGCGGAGATCGTCGACGACGACACCTCGGGCCAGGGCGATGACCGCAAGGGCGGGGCGGCCTGAACCGCCCGGTCCACGGCGGCCCGAGCGCCCGGCCCGGACCCTCCTCAGAGCCCTCCGCGGCTCACGGCTTGCGGGCCACCCCCGCGTACACCGGCACGATGCCCTCCGCCTGCGCGGCCACGTCCTCCTCCTCCGGACGCCAGCCGTGCACCGGGATCACCCCGGGACCCAGCAGCTCCAGGCCGGTGAAGAACCGTGAGAACTCGCCGAGCGACCGCGGATGGAACGGCGTGCCGCTGCGCCGGAAGTGCTCCGCCGCCTGCCCGACCGCCTCCGGGCTCAGATCGGCCGTCACCTGGGACAGGATCAGATAGCTGCCGGGCGCGAGCGTGTCGACATAGCGCTCCAGCAGGCCGTACACGTCGTCGCCGCCCGGCGCGTCGTCCAGGTAGTGGGTCAGCGCGACCAGCGACAGCGCCACCGGCCGCCCGAAGTCCAGCGTCTTCGCCGCCTCGCCGAGCAGCCGGTCGGGGTCCCGCACATCGGAGTGCACATACGCGGTGACGCCCTCCGGAGTGCCGTGCAGCAGGGCCTGGGCGTGCCGCAGCACGATCGGGTCGTTGTCCGCGTACACCACCCGCGAATCGGGCGCGACCCGCTGCGCCACCTGGTGCAGATTCGGCTCGGTGGGGATGCCGGTGCCGATGTCCAGGAACTGGCGTATCCCCGCCTCGGCGACCGTTCTGGTGGCCCGGTGCATGAAACGGCGGTTGGCCCGCGCCCCGCGCACCACGGTGCCGTCCGCGGCGAGGATCCTGCGCGCGAGTTCCTCGTCCACCGGGTAGTTGTCCTTGCCGCCCAGCCACCAGTCGTAGACCCGGGCCGGGTGCGGGCGGCTGGTGTCGATCGGGGCGTTCATCGCGTCGGATCCGCTCACACGCTGTCCTCTCCTCGTTCTGTCCTGGCCATGGCGTCGCTCTGCTCTCTCTTCTGTCTCGTCTCTCTCCTCCTCTTCTCAAGACGTGCTCCGGCGCGCGGGGTTGCACCGGTCGCGCGGGTCACACGGATCGCACGGGCTGCACGGACCTGGCTCAGTACCGGTCACGCCAGGCGCGCAGCAGCTCACGGGTGCGCTCCGGGGACGCCGCCCGCGCGGTCATGTGGTCCAGCACCTCGAGATGCGCCGACACCTCGGTGCGGGAGTCCAGATACAGGGCGCCGGTCAGGTACTCGGTGAACACCATGTCGGGCAACTCCGGTTCGGCGAACCGGAACAGCGTGAACGGCGCGTAGGTCCCCGGATGCGGGCCTTCGGCGAACTCCGCGATCTGCACGGTGATCCCGTCCCGCTCGGAGTACCGCAGCAGCTCGTCCAGCTGCACGCGCATCACCCGGCCGTCGACGCTCACCGGGCGCCGCAGCACCGTCTCGTCCAGGACCACCCACAGATGCGGCGGGTCGGCCCGCTCGAGCAGGCGGCGGCGTTCCATGCGCAGCGCCACGTGCCGCTCGACCGTCTCGCGCCCCTCCGCCCCGATCGTGCCTGCCTCCAGCACCGCCCGCGCATAGTCCTCGGTCTGCAGCAGGCCCGGCACGAAGTGCGGCTCGTAGCAGCGGATGATCCGGGCGGCGCCCTCCAGGCTCACATAGAGGCTGAACCAGTCGGGCAGCACATCGTGGAACCGCTGCCACCAGCCCGGCCGGTTGGCCTCCTCCACCAGCTCGATGAACGCGGTCGTCTCCGGCTCCGGCACCCCGTAGGCGGAGAGCAGGATCTGCACGTACGGGATCTTCAGCGCGACCTCGGCGGTCTCCATGCGCCGCACGGTCGCGGGCGCCACCCGCAGCACCCTGGCCGCTTCGTCCCGTCCGAGCCCCGCGGCCTCCCGCAGTTCCTGCAACCGCCTGCCGAGCACCACCTGCCCCACGGTGGGTGCGGCCCGCCGCTCGCTCACACCCGGCCTCCCAACGCGCCGTGCTCCGCGATCCGTCCGTCACGCCGCCCCCACACTCTCACGCTGTGCGCACGGACCACCACGGACCCCTTGCGCCCCCGGTGCGAGGGCTGCCGTAGCCGAGGGTGCGCGGGAAGCGGCCTCTGCCCGGCATTACTCCGGAGGTAATCGACGCCGGCCCCGCCCGCCGGGATCGTGGAGGTCGGGCGGTCCCGGGACGGCGCACTCCGTTCCGGGACCGTACCGCCCGCATCCCGCCGACCAACCGACCCCGACGGAGGGTGATTCGTCATGTCCGCGACCCAGCTCGCCGCGCTCGCCCGGACCACCGACCCGCGGGCCGTGCTGCGCCGCTTCCTCGCCCTCGACGCCGTCGTCACCGGCGCCAACGCGCTCGCCTACCTCGCGCTCTCCGGACCGCTCGGGCGCTTCCTCGGCGTGGACTCGACCCTGCTGCTCGGCCTTGGTGCGTTCCTCCTCGTCTATGCGGCCGGAGTCGGCCTGCTCGCCGCCCGCCCGCACCCGCAGGCCCTCGGCGTGCGGGCCGTCGTCGAGGCCAACCTCGCCTGGTCGGCGGCGAGTCTGGCCGCGCTGGCGCTGTGGCTGACGCCGAGCACGGCGGGCGCGGTGTGGATCGTGCTCCAGGCGCTCGTCGTGGCCGGCTTCGCCCTGCTGCAGCACATGGCGCTGAAAGCACGGCAGTCCGGCCGGGGCTGAGTCAGCTCAGCCAGTTCTGCAGGTACTTGGCCGTCGCCGGGTCGGCCGGGAGCAGCGTCTCCACGGCCAGCTCGGCGACGGTCACGTCCATGGGCGTGTTGAAGGTGGAGATCGAGGAGACGAAGGACAGCGTCCGCCCCTGATGCTCGAGCAGCATCGGCAGCGCGAAGTACGCGACCGTGTCGTCCGCCTCCTCCTCCGCTCCCGGACCGGTCTCCGGCACGGGATACCCGGCCACCTCCTCGTACAGCGCCCGCAGCTGCTCCGAGCGGCGCAGCGCGATCTGGTGCTCGATGCGCTGCAGCAGATGTCCGCGCCACTGCCGCAGATTCCGGATGCGCGGAGCGAGCCCCTGCGGATGCAGCGTGATCCGCAGCGCGTTCAGCGGCGGCTCGAGCAGCGACTCGGCAATCCCCTCCAGCAGCGCCATCACCCCTCGGTTGGCGGCCACCACGTCGAACATGGCGTCCACCACGAGCGCGGGGAACGGCTCATAGCCACCGATCAGCTGCTCGATGCCCGCCCGCAGCGCCTCCAGCGCCGGGTCGTCCAGCGGGGTGTGCGGGTACCGGGGCGCGTAACCGGCCGCCACCAGCAGCGCGTTGCGCTCCCGCACCGGCACGTCCAGATGCTCGGCGAGCCGCAGCACCATCTCCTCGCTGGGCCGGGAGCGCCCGGTCTCGATGAAGCTGATGTGCCGCGCGGAGGACCCCGCACGCAGCGCCAGCTCCAGCTGGCTCACCCGCCGCTGCTCCCGCCAGGCACGCAGCAGCGGGCCCACACCTCCGGCCGCGGAGGCGGCCTGCGACGTCGCACTGCTCATGCCGCCGACCGTAACCGAGAACCGGGCACCCGCACTCTTCCGGCGCACTCCGCAAGCACCCCTGCACGGCCCTCCGGCACGCTCCTGTCACCGCCCCGAACGGGAGCCGGGCACGACATGCTGTGGCACGCTGAGTAACGAGCCCCCTTGCCTGCCGAGGCGTCCGCGCAGGACGGCTGAACCGCTGAACCACCCCCCACCGGCGAAGGAGCGCACCCCATGCCCGTCGAACCGCTGCCGCACCAGGAGATCGAGGACCGGCTGGCCGAGCTGCCCGGCTGGTCGCTCGACACAGACCGCCTCACCCGCTCCTACCGTCTCGGCTCGCACTTCGCGGCCACGGCGATGGTCGTCCACATCGCCCAGGTGCAGGAGGAACTCGGCCACCACTCCGACCTCACCCTCGGCTACAACACCGTGACCCTGTCCGTGAACACCCACAGCGTGGGCGGCGCCGTCACCGAGAAGGACTTCGAGCTCGCCCGCAGGGTGGAGGACCTGGCACCCGGCCACGGGGCACACTGAGTCACGTGCTCGACTACGAGGAGGAGGCCCGGCACTACGACGACCTCCGCGGTGGCGAACCACGAGCGGCGGCCGCCGCCGACGCCGTGCTCGGACTGATCCCCGCCCGGGCCCGCACGCTGCTCGACGCGGCCTGCGGGACCGGCCTCGTCACCCGCCGCTTCGCCGCCGCGCGCCCCGGCCTGACCGTGACCGGTGTCGACCTCGCCTCGGCCATGACCCGGCTGGCCGCCTCCCGGCTGCCCGGCCGGATCGCCCGCGCCGACACCCGCCGGCTGCCGTTCGCCGACGCGCGCTTCGACGCCGTGGTCACCGTCTGGCTGCTGCACCTGCTGAACGGGCCCGAGGAGGTCGAGGCCGTCCTCGCCGAGTGCGCCCGCGTGCTGCGCCCCGGCGGCGTCTACGTCACCACCGTCGACAAGGCCGCCGCGCACAACGTGGGCAGCGACATCGACGCCGTCCTCGCCGACCGCCCGCGCACCCCCGTCCGCGACGCCGCCGCCGACATCGAGGCCCGCGCCGCCCGCCACGGCCTGGTCCCCGCCGGCCAGGCGCGCTTCCGCGGACACGGTCAGGGCCGCAGCCCCCGCCGCACCGTCGCCGACCTGCGCCGCGGCTGGTTCGTCACCATCCCGCCCGACAGCCCGCTCGCCGACCGCATGGCCTCACGCCTGGCCGCACTCCCGGACCAGGACCGCCCCCGCCCCGACCCGGTCTTCACCCTCCGGGCCTTCCGCAAGCCCTCGCCCCGCCCCACCCCTCCCTCCCCCCGATGACCGGCGCCCGCCACCCCGGCTTTGCACAACCGGCAAGTTCATTTGCCACCCCACGGAGCGTCGGCGCACTCTGTCCGAACCCGAGCGGAGAGGCTGACCAACACCATGGCGCACCACCACCACGACCACACGGACATCGACTGGGCCGAGATGGCCGACCACCTCGAATCGCAGGCGGAACTGTTCACCCCGCTGTACGAGCGCGTCCTCGGCTGGCTGGCCAAGGAGGTCACCGAACCCGGACTCGTGGTCGACGCCGGCAGCGGCCCCGGCGTGATCTCCTGCCTGTTCGCCGACACCTTCCCCGGCGCACGCATCGTGGCCGTCGACGGCTCCGAACCCCTCCTGGAACGCGCCCGGGCCCGCGCCGCCGACCGGGGCGTGGCCGACCGCTTCTCCACCCTCACCGGAGAACTCCCCGCCGTTCTCGACGACTTGGAGTACCCCGCCGACCTCCTCTGGGCGAGCCGCAGCGTGCACCACCTCGGCGACCAGCAGGCCGCCCTCACCGCCCTCGCCTCCCGGCTCGCCCCCGGCGGCACCCTGGCCGTGATGGAGGGCGGCCTGCCCACCCGCTTCCTCCCGCGCGACATCGGCTTCGGCCGCCCCGGCCTCCAGGCCCGCCTCGACGTGCTGCAGGAGGAGTGGTTCACCCAGATGCGCGCGGATCTGCCCGGCTCGGTCGCCACCACCGAGCACTGGCCCGCCCTGCTGACCGCCGCGGGCCTGCACCACACCCGCACCCGCTCCTTCCTCCTCGACCTCCCCGCCCCGGCCCCCGACCGCGCCCGCGCCTACGCCCTCGACATGCTCACCCGAGCCCGCGAGACCTTCGCCGACCACCTCGCCCCCGACGACCGCGCGACCCTCGACCGCCTCCTCGACCCCGACGACAAGTCGAGCCTCCACCACCGCCCCGACCTCTTCCTCCTCACCGCCCACACGGTCCACACAGCGGTACGCCCGGTCTGACCGCAGGAACGCTCCTCGACGGCCCGCTTGACTTCGAGAGCGCTCCAAGTGATGGACTCCCGGCAGCTGACGGCGAACCACGAACGGACAACCGAGGGAGTGCTGATGAGTGACTCACCGGTCACGCTGATCACCGGCGGGGGCAGTGGCATCGGGGCGGCCGTCGCGCGGCGGCTGCTCGCGGCGGGGGAGAGGGTGGCCGTCACCGGGCGTGGACAGCAGCGGCTGCGGGGCTTCGCCAAGGAGGCGGGGGAGCCCGAGGGGCTGCTGACGATTCCGGGGAACGCGGCCGTGTACGAGGACGTGCGGGACGCGGTCGAGGCGGTTCTCCAGCGGTTCGGGCGGCTGGACACGGTGGTCGCCAACGCCGGGTTCGCCACGGGCGACTCGGTCGCCGAGGGGGATCCCTCGGGGTGGACCGAGATGGTGCTGACCAATGTGCTGGGGCCCGCGCTGCTGATCAGGGCATCGGTCGACGCGCTGAGGGAGACCCGGGGGCGGATCGTGCTGATCGGGAGCGTCGCCGGGTTCGTGAACATGCCGGGCAACCTCTACGGGGCGACCAAGTGGGCGGTGACCGGGCTCGCGGAGAACACCCGGCGGCAGGTGACCGACTGGGGTGTCGGCGTCACACTGGTCGCGCCCGGGCGGGTGGAGACGCCGTTCTGGGAGGCCCACGGCGGTGTTCCGCAGGGGCCGATGCTGACGGCCGATCAGATCGCCGAGTCCGTGGTGTGGGCGGTCCGGCAGCCCGCGGGCGTCGATGTCAACACGGTGGTCGTGCGGCCCCTCGGGCAGCCCCACTGAGGGGAGTCGCGGGACGGACGGGTGCGGCGGCCTCGGGTGTCACCGGGGCCGCCGCACCGCCGGTCAGGACGCGTCGGGAGCGTCAGGCCAGGTTGAACTGGGCCGGGTCCGGGCCCAGGCGGCGGCCCTCGTCGAGGGCGCTGATGGCGGCCAGGTCCTCGGCGTCCAGGCTGAAGTCGAAGACGTCGATGTTCTCCCGGATGCGGGAGGGCGTCACCGACTTCGGGATGACGATGTTGCCGAGCTGGAGGTGCCAGCGCAGCACGACCTGGGCCGGGGTGCGCTCGTGCTTCCGGGCGATCGCCACGATCGCCGGGACCTCGAGCAGGCCCTTGCCCTGGCCCAGCGGCGACCACGCCTCGGTGGCGATGCCCCGCTCCGCGTGGTACTCGCGGGCGGTGTGCTGCTGCAGATGCGGGTGCAGCTCGATCTGGTTGACCGCCGGGACCACCGAGGTCTGCGAGATCAGCCGCTCCAGGTGCTCCGGCAGGAAGTTCGACACGCCGATGGCGCGGACCCGTCCGTCGGCGAGCAGCTTCTCGAACGCCTTGTAGGTGTCGACGTACTTGTCCCGGGCCGGCGTAGGCCAGTGGATGAGGTACAGATCCACGTAGTCGAGGCCCAGCTTCGACGCGGACCTGTCGAAGGCGCGCAGCGTGGCGTCGTACCCCTGGTCGGTGTTCCAGAGCTTGGTGGTGACGAACAGCTCCTCGCGCGGGATGCCCGACTTCGCGATGGCCCTGCCGGTGCCCTCCTCGTTCTCGTACGCGGCCGCCGTGTCGATGCTGCGGTAGCCGGCCTGAAGCGCCTGCGTGACGGCCGTCTCCGCCTCGTCGTCCGGCACCTGCCAGACGCCGAAGCCGAGCTGGGGCATCTCGACGCCGTTGTTCAGGGTGATCGCGGGGACCTTGGTCACGGGCTTACGATCCTTCGTCTCGTCGGCAGGAGTGGTGGGTGTGACACCCCCATCGTCAACGATCACGGCTCGTCGTGCATTCCTGATCGGCCGGCTCGTGTCCGCTGCGGGACGTGACGTGCGTCCCGTCCGGGGCGGATGGTGACCCGTTTCCGGGACGGATCGCCGCTCAGGCCCGGTACAGGGCCTCGACCTCCTCCGCGTAGGCCTTCTCGATCGCCTTGCGCTTCAGCTTCAGGGACGGGGTGAGCAGCCCGTGCTCCTCGGTGAACGGCTGCGCCAGGATCCGGAAGGTGCGGATCGACTCGGCCTGCGAGACCAGTGTGTTGGCGGCGACCACCGCGCGCCGCACCTCCATCTCCAGGTCCGGGTCGTTGACCAGCTGGGCCGGCGGAAGCCGGGGCTTGCCGCGCATCGCCAGCCAGTGCTCCACGGCCTCCGGGTCCAGGGTGACCAGCGCGGCGACGTACGGGCGGTCGTTGCCGACGACGATGCACTGGTTGACCAGCGGATGGTCGCGCACCCGCTCCTCCAGCAGCCCGGGCGAGACGCTCTTGCCGCCGGAGGTGACCAGGATCTCCTTCTTGCGTCCCGTGATGGTCAGATAGCCGTCCTCGTCGAGGAAGCCCAGGTCACCGGTGGCCAGCCAGCCGTCGTGCAGGGCCTCGTCGGTGGCCTTCGGGTTGTTCAGATAGCCCTGGAAGACGTTGGCACCGTGCAGCCAGATCTCCCCGTCGTCCGCGACGTGCACGGTGACGCCCGGAATGGGCGGGCCGACCGTGCCGTACCGGGTGCGCCCGGGCGGGTTGGCGGTGGCCGCCGCGGTGGACTCGGTCAGGCCGTAGCCCTCGTAGATCTGCACGCCGGCACCGGCGAAGAACAGGCCGAGCCGCCGGTCCATCGCCGAACCGCCGGACATGGCGTTGCGGATCCGTCCGCCCATCGCGGCGCGCACCTTGCTGTAGACGAGCTTGTCGAAGAGCTGGTGCTGCATCCGCAGCCCGGCCGAGGGCCCCGGTCCGATGCCCCACGCCTTCGCCTCCACGGCGTCCGCGTACTTCACCGCCACCTCGACGGCCTTCTCGAACGGCCCTGCCCTGCCCTCGCGCTCCGCCTTGCGGCGGGCTGCGTTGAACACCTTCTCGAAGATGTAGGGCACCGCCAGGATGAACGTCGGCCGGAACGCCGCCAGGTCCGGCAGCAGCGCGGCGGCGTTCAGCTGCGGCTGGTGCCCGAACTTGACCCGGCCGCGGATCGCCGCCACCTCCACCATCCGGCCGAACACGTGCGCCAGCGGCAGGAACAGCAGCGTCGACGCCTCGTCGCCCTTCTTGGAGTGGAAGACCGGCTCCCAGCCCTCGATGACGGTCTCCGCCTCGTACATGAAGTTGCCGTGGGAGAGCACACAGCCCTTGGGGCGGCCCGTGGTGCCGGAGGTGTAGATGACGGTCGCCACCGAGTCGGGGGTGACGGCCCTGCGGTGCCGGTGCACGATCTCGTCGTCGATGTGGGCGCCCGCGTCGTACAGCTCCTGCACCGCGCCCGCGTCCAGCTGCCAGAGCTGGCGCAGCTGCGGCAGCCGGTCGACGACCGTGGCGATGGTCATCGCATGGTCCTCGTGCTCCACGATCGCGGCGGATACCTCCGCGTCGTACAGCATCCAGAAGCACTGCTCCGCCGACGACGTCGGATACACCGGCACGACCTGCGCGCCGATCGTCCACAGGGCGAAGTCGAACAGCGTCCACTCGTAGCGGGTGCGGGACATGATGGCGACCCGGTCGCCGAAGCGCACCCCGCGGGCGATCAGCCCCTTGGCCAGGGCGAGCACCTCGTCACGGAACTCGGCGCTGGTGACATCCCGCCACTGCCCGGATTCGTCCTTGCGGCCGAGCGCGACACGTGTCGGGTCCTCCTCGGCGTGCTGGAAGACCATGTCGGCCAGTCCGCCCACGAGAGGTGCCGACGCAGGCGGAGGGTTCTCGAACTCGCGCAATCCCCGCTCCCCGTCTCAGCGCTTCCTTCTCCACGACCCCCCGCAGGCGGTGAAAGCTACCTCACACCGCCCAGGGGCGGGAGGGGGTGGAAAATTGAGCACGGCTCTTGTTCGCGCTGGTCAGCCCTGGAAAATGCGCTCACATGGGTAAGGGTCGGACAGATTCCTGACGGTTGAGTAAGTTTCGGCGCCGTAATCTCCACCGAATCTGTACGACCGTGGAAACGCCGGCCCGGGGAGAACGGGGGTCATCCGGGGCCGCCGCGCTGCAGGCGGTCGCCGCCCGCGAGGATCGCCTCCGCCAGCGCGCGGGCCGCCTCCCGCGCCGGGGGACGGCCCCGCCCGTACGCCACCACGAAGTCCACCTCGCCCGGCTCGGGCAGCCCTGCCCGCTCCGGCATCCGCACCAGGCCCGGCGGCACCAGACCCCGGGAGTGCACCATGACGCCCAGCCCCGCGCGGGCCGCCGCCAGCAGACCGTTCAGGCTGCCGCTGGTGCACACGATGCGCCACGGGCGGCCCTGCCGCTGAAGCGCCCGCAGCGCCAGCTCGCGGGTGATGCCCGGCGGGGGATAGACGATCAGCGGCACGGGACGCTCCGGATCCAGCCGCAGCCCCGGCGCGCCGATCCACACCAGCTCGTCGTGCCAGACCAGCTCTCCCCGCGGGTCCTCGGGCCGCCGCTTGGCGAGCACCAGATCCAGCCGGCCCTCGGCGAGCCGCTGGTGCAGGATGCCCGACAGCTCGACCGTCAGCTCCAGATCGACCTCCGGGTGCTCGCGCCGGAACCGCTGCAGGATCTCCGGCAGCCGGGTCAGCACGAAGTCCTCCGAGGCGCCGAAGCGGAGCCGGCCGCGCAGCCGGGTGCCGCCGAAGTACTGTGCCGCCTGCTCGTGCACCTCCAGGATCCGCCGCGCGAAGCCCAGCATCGCCTCGCCGTCCTCGGTCAGCTCCACCGAGTGCGTGTCCCGGGCGAACAGCTGCCGGCCCGTCGCGTCCTCCAGCCGCCGCACGTGCTGGCTCACCGTCGACTGCCGCAGGCCCAGCCGCCGGGCGGCCTGGGTGAAGCTCAGCGTCTGCGCCACGGAGAGGAAGGTGCGCAGGTGCGTGGGGTCGTACATGGGGCCACGGTACGACGCTCATCGCGATCCGTGATGACAGTGAGTGCGGTGTACGGGTTTCCCGATCGCCGGTCCGCTGATCACCATGGGGGTGTGTACATCCTGGTCCTGCTCGCCACGGTCGGCCTCGCCGTCCTGCTGCCGGCCCGCGGCACCGGCGCGGAGATCGCCTCCGGTGCCGCCACGGCCGCCGTCGCCCTGCTGTTCTTCCTGTACGGCGCCCGGCTCTCCACCCGGGAGGCGCTCGACGGGCTGAAGCACTGGCGCCTGCACGTCACCGTGCTGGCCTGCACCTTCGTGGCCTTCCCGCTGCTGGGCCTGGCCGCCCGCGGTCTCGTCCCGTTCCTGCTGACCGACCCGCTGTACCAGGGTCTGCTGTTCCTGACCCTGGTGCCGTCCACCATCCAGTCGTCGATCGCCTTCACCTCGATGGCCCGCGGCAATGTGCCCGCCGCGATCTGTGCCGGCTCCTTCTCGTCCCTCGCCGGCCTCGTCCTCACCCCGCTGCTGGCGGCGCTGCTGCTCGGCGGCAGCGCGGGCGGCGTCTCCGCCGACTCGGTGGTGAAGATCGTGGCGCAGCTGCTGGTGCCGTTCCTCGCCGGGCAACTGCTGCGCCGCCGGCTCGGCTCCTTCCTCACCCGGCACCGCAGGGCCCTGGGCCTGGCCGACCGGGGTGCCATCCTGCTGGTCGTCTACACGGCGTTCAGCGCGGGCATGGTGCAGGGCATCTGGCACCAGGTCGGCGTTGCGCGGCTCGGCGCCCTGCTCGCCGTGGAGGCCGCGCTGCTCACCGTGATGCTCCTGCTCAGCTGGTACGGCGCCAGGGCGCTCGGCTTCGGGCGCGCGGACCGCGTCGCCATCCAGTTCGCCGGCTCCAAGAAGTCGCTGGCGGCCGGGCTGCCCATGGCGAGCGTGCTGTTCGGGGCGCACGCCTCGATGGCGGTGCTGCCGCTGATGCTGTTCCACCAGATGCAGCTGATGGTCTGCGCGGTCGTCGCCCGCCGCCGCTCGCGCGATCCGCTGCCGGAGGAGGGAGGCGGCTCCGCGAACGGTTCACCGGCCGGCTCCGGGAGCGCCTCACCGGCCGGTTCCGGGAGCGGCTCACCGGCCGGCGCCGAGGGCCGCCCGGCCCCCGCGCTCACCCGTCCGCGCCGAGGCGGACCGTCACGAAGCGGGGCCGGTACAGCGACACGTTCCGGCTGAGCATCACCGCCGCGCCGGCCGACTCCAGCCAGTTCACGTCGTAGCTGAGGACCAGGCGCCCGTCGCCGCTGAGCTCCGGATGCGTCTGCGGGTTGTAGGCGGCGGTGCCCTGCTGCGGCAGCACGGGGGCGAACTCCGCGGACGGGCCGTGCCAGGGCCCGGTCGGCGAGCAGGCCCAGTAGGAGGCCACCGTGGTGAGTCCCCTGGCGCCGGTGGCCATGGTGAACAGCACATAGGTGCCGCCGTCGCGCACCACCGAGAAGGCGCTGCCGACGCCGGTGCGCCGGCCGTCGCCCAGCACCGGGCGCGGACGGGCACGGCCCTGCCAGGCCTCGCCGTTCCAGTACTCCCAGGCGGACGGTTCGGCCAGCCGTCCCTCCGGCACCCGGGCCACATAGGCGTGCGAGGCGGGCCGGGCGGCGGGTCTGCCGTCGTCCCCGCCGAAGACGTACGTCCAGCCGTCCTTCTCGACGAGGGTGGTGCCGAACAGCACCCGCCGCGAGTAGTCCGCCACCTGTTCCTGCCCGAGCACCCTCACGATCGACTCCACGCGCAGGTCCGGCAGGGAGAGCGTGGCGACCTCGGTGGCGGTGGGCACGCCGTACACCCACGGGTCCTGCCCCGCCGTGCGCACCCACAGCAGGACCCGTACGACCCGCTCGTCGGACCCGGGGGAGCGGGGCTCGACGCGGGCGGCGACCGGCCAGCGCCACTGGTCCGGCGCCGGATCGGGGAAGAGCGGGGCGGGCAGGGTGCCCTCGAGACGCCCGTCGCGCATCAGCACACCCGAGTTGCGCACCAGCGGGGCGGTGGTGTCGCGCCAGGCGTGGGCCTCGCCGACCGGGTTGGGCGGGCGGTGCACCCGGCCCAGGTAGGTGTCGGAGAACAGCCACAGCAGCCGGCCGTCGGGCAGCCGCACGGAGTGGGTGCCGTCGCCGCCGGTCCAGTCGTCGGCGCGGGCGTCGTCGTCTCCGTAGCGGGCGAACTCGCCGGTGAGGCGGTCGTCGGCGGTCCAGGAGGCGACCGTGCGGGGCGTGCAGTCCCCGTCGCCGTCCGGCCGCCCGTCGTCGTCCCCGGGCAGCCCGCTGACCAGCACGGCACCGAGGATCAGGGCCAGCGCCAGGCCGATCCCGGTCCCCGTCCGCTGTCGCACTCGGACCACGTCGTCGGGCACGCTCCGCGACGTTAGCGGGAGCACCGGCCCCGGTCCATGGGGCACCGGGTGCGCACCGGCCCGAGGGGACGTCAGGGCCGCTCGGGGGAGTGACAGGTGGCCGCCCAGGTGGGTCAGGCGTGGCCGGCCGGGGCGGGCAGGGCGATGCGGTGCTCGCCCGCGTAGATGTTCATGGAGGTGCCGCGCAGGAAGCCCACCAGGGTCATACCGGTCTCCGTGGCCAGGTCGACGGCCAGGGACGACGGGGCGGAGACGGCGGCCAGGACCGGGATGCCCGCCATCACGGCCTTCTGCGCCAGCTCGAAGGAGGCCCGCCCGGAGACCATCAGCACCGTCCGGGACAGCGGCAGGTCACCCGCCTGCAGCGCCCGGCCGACCAGCTTGTCGACCGCGTTGTGCCGGCCGACGTCCTCCCGTACGTCCAGCAGTTCGCCGTCCTCGCCGAACAGGGCCGCCCCGTGCAGCCCGCCGGTCCGGTCGAAGACCCGCTGGGCGGCGCGCAGCCGCTCGGGCAGCCGGGACAGCAGTTCGGTGGTCAGGCGCAGCGGGGGCGTGTCGGCAAGCGGCCAGCGGGCCGTGGTGCGGACCGCGTCCAGGCTCGCCTTGCCGCACAGACCGCAGGAGGAGGTGGTGTAGACGTTGCGCTCCAGGGTGATGTCCGGGATCGCCACGCCCGGCGCGGTCTGCACGTCGACCACGTTGTAGGTGTTGGCGCCGTCGGCCGTCGCGCCCGCGCAGTACACGATGTTGCGCAGCTCGGACGCCGTGCCGAGCACGCCCTCGCTGACCAGGAATCCGGCGGCCAGCGCGAAGTCGTCGCCCGGCGTGCGCATGGTGATCGCCAGCGGCCTGCCGTTCAGCCGGATCTCCAGGGGTTCCTCGGCGACGAGTGTGTCGGGACGGCCGGTGACCGCTCCGTCCCGGACCCGGACCACCTTGCGTCGTTCCGTCACTCGTCCCATGCCGTCCATTGTCCCCGAGCGGGAACGGACGCCCGTCGGCGGAGCCGGACTGCGGGCGGCACGGCACGGACTGCCGGAGGCACGGCACGGGTGCACCCGGGCCTGCGGGGGGCACGGGGCGGATGCACGAAAGCTGGGAGCGCCACGGCGCAGATGTCACGGAAGCCGACAAGGGCGGCACCCGTTTCCTGTCGCTTCACCTGCCCTCGTACTGGTCGGTCACTGATCAGACTGGTGCATCCCGTTACCGACTGACAGGGGGACCACCCATGACCGGCTCGCGGATCAGCGCCGTCGGCCACTACCAGCCCGCCCGGGTGCTCACCAACGAGGAGCTCGCGGGCATGGTCGACACCAGCGACGCGTGGATCACGAGCCGGGTGGGCATCCGCACCCGCCACATCGCCGGCCCCGAGGAGCCGGTCGACGAACTGGCGGCGCACGCCGCCGCCAAGGCGCTGGCGGCGGCCGGCCGCACCGCCGCCGACATCGACCTGGTGGTGGTCGCGACCTCCACGGCGATCGACCGCTCGCCGAACATGGCCGCCCGGGTCGCGGCCCGCCTCGGCATCCCCTGCCCTGCCGTGCTGGACGTGAACGTGGTGTGCGCCGGGTTCCCGCACGCGCTGGCGACCGCGGACCACGCCCTGCGGGCCGGTGCGGCGCAGCGGGCGCTGGTGATCGGCGCCGACAAGATGTCCGACGTCACGGACTGGACCGACCGCTCCACCTGTGTGCTCGTCGGTGACGGTGCGGGCGCCGCGGTCGTGGAGGCCGCCGAGGAGGCGGGCATCGGGCCGGTGCTGTGGGGTTCGGTGCCCGAGATGGGGCACGCGGTGCGGATCGAGGGGACGCCGCCCCGGTTCGCGCAGGAGGGGCAGAGCGTCTACCGCTGGGCGACCACCCGGCTGCCGTCCCTCGCCCGCCAGGTCTGCGCGAAGGCGGGCCTGGCACCGGAGGACCTCGCCGGCGTCGTGCTGCACCAGGCGAACCTGCGCATCATCGAACCCCTCGCGGCCCGGCTGGGCGCGGTCGACGCCGTGGTCGCCCGCGATGTCACCGACTCCGGCAACACCTCGGCCGCGTCCATCCCGCTGGCGCTGTCCAAGCTGGTCGAGCGGGGCGAGCTGACCACCGGCGACCCGGTGCTGCTGTTCGGCTTCGGCGGCAATCTCTCCTACGCGGGGCAGGTCGTCCGCTGCCCCTGATGCACCGGGCCGGGCGTTCCGGGCCCTCGGGTGTCAGGGGCAGTCGTAGGTGAGCTCCGTCCGGGCCGACGGGCCGGCGGGGGAGACGAACCGCAGCTCGGCGTGGGCCTGATAGCGGCCCTTCCCCTCGAAGGTCCACAGCAGGTGCAGCCGCGCGCGGGTCTGACCGCGCGCCAGGTCCTCGCGCAGCATGCCGGAGGAGGTGCCGTCGCTGCGGATCCAGCGGTAGGTGAGGGTGCCCGGGCGGCCGTCGGTGGTGACCGTGGCGACGAGGTCGGCGGTGCCGTCGCAGGCGACCGTCCCGGGGTCGGCGGTGACGGTGACCTGACGGAGCGCCGGGCCGGGGCCGAGGCGCTGCCAGGCGAGGAATGCCAGAGCGGCGATCACTGCCAGGACCGGTAGAGCGTGGCGGCGCAGCCCGCGGCGGCGGACGCGTCGCAACGGCTCGGTGGCGATGGGCAGGGTGACATGGGCCGTGGCCCGCGAGGCCGGCGTGGCGGGGGCGTGCGAACGGCGGGCGAGGGCGGCCTGCACGCCGGGGCCGAAACGCAGCACCGTCCCCTCGATCCGGTCCGGGCGGACGCTGTGCGCCCCCGGTCCGCCGTCGTTGTGGCGGAGCGTGCCGCGCGCACCCGGTCCGGTGCTGTCGTCGCGCTTCGCGTCGCGCGCGCCTGCCCCGGTGGCGTCGCGCACCGTGCCGACCGTGCCTGCCCCGGTGGCGTCGCGCACCGCGCTGCCCGTGCCCGCCCCGGTGTCGCGCACCGTGTCCCGCGCACCCGGCCGGCGGTCGTCCTCGCGCCCCGTGGCCGTCATGGCGGCCGTCTCGGCGTCCGGTCCGGGGCGCTGCACCCAGTGTGAGGCCAGCACGGTGGCGCTGTACTCCTCGCTCTCGGGCGCCGGGGCCGGACCGGACGGGCGGCCGAGTTCCTCCGGGTCCGTCATCGCAGATCACACCGCTTGGTGAGCAGTTGCTGCGAGGCGCCGCCGTCGGCCGGCGCGGGGCGGGTCGAGGCCCGCACCGTCCAGTAGCAGGCCCGGTTCTGGAAGGTGTGCGGGGCGGTGATCGTGTACTGGGTGGCGCCGCTGCGCTGGAAGACCTGGGCACCGTCGGCCGTGCCGGGACCCCCGGCCGCGTCGCCGGTGAACCAGTCGAGCGTGACCGACACCGGTCCGGGACCGTCGGTGTGGACGGTGACGGTGACCGTCGCGGTGTCGGTCCCCGTCTGCCGGAAGTCGGTGACGGAGATGTCCTTCACGGCCGGAGCCTCGGGCTCCGGATCCGGGTCGGACGGGGGCTCCTCAGCCGACGGGGGCGTGCCGTCCCCGGGGCCGGTGGGGGGTTCCGGCGCGGTGCCGTCGCCCGGGCCGCCGGTATCGGTGCCGGTGTCTGCGTCCGTCTCCGGGGCCACGTCCCCGTCCTCGTCCGCCGCCGGGGACGTGGCCGCGTCCGACGGGCTGCCGGAGCCGGCGGACGGTGCGCCGGACGTGCCGGGCGCCGGGGGAGTGGTGGCGGCATCCGGGCCGGGCACGGGGCCCGCGGTGATGCCGGGCCGGGCGCTGGTGGTGGCGAAGGCCTCGGCCGCCTTCCGTGCGTCAGGGCCGGCGGCGGGCGCGCTGTGGGCCAGCACGATCGCCATGACCGCCGCGGCGGCGGCCACGACCACGCCGGGGCCGGTGGGCAGCCACTCCCGCGCCCGGACCGGGCGGGGCTCGGGCCGGAGCACGGTGTGCGCGGTGTCGGTCACCGAGCGCGGGTCCGTGCGGGCCGAGGGGAGCAGCAGGGCGAGCAGCGCCACCAGCGCGGCCAGCCTGCCCCGGCCGCGTTCCTCCCAGTCCTCCCCGTACGCGGCGACGGCAACCGCCTCCAGCTCGGTGACGAACGCCCGCGCGTCGTCCGGCCGTTGCGCCGGGTCCTTCGCCAGACCCCGCCGCACCAGCGGCCGTACCGGTTCCGGCACGTCCTCCTCGGGCACCGGCGCCTCGGTGTGCCGCAGCGCGAGTTCGGCGATGTTGCCGCCCGGGTAGGGCTTGTGGCCGGTCAGGCACTCGAAGAAGGTGGCCGTGGCGGCGTACACGTCGGTGGACGGGGAGGCCGGGTCGCCGCGCCACTGCTCGGGCGCCATGTAGGAGGGGGTTCCGGCCACGCCGCCCCGGGTCCCCGAGTTCACGGCGATGCCGAAGTCCACCAGCTTCGACAGGCCCGCGGGGTCCACCAGGACGTTCTCCGGCTTGTAGTCGCGGTGCACCACGCCCACCCGGTGTGCGTCGGCGAGGCCGAGCAGCGAGCCCTTGAGGACCACCAGCGCCGCCTCGGCGGCCAGCGAGCCCTGCCGGGACAGCACCGTGCGCAGGGAGACGCCGTCGACCAGCTCCATCACGATGGCGGCGCCGTCCGGGCTCTCCACGTACTCGTACAGCCCGGCGACATGAGGGCTGTCCAGGCCGGCGAGCAGCCGGGCCTCCGCACGGAAGTCCCGCACGAAGTCCGGGCGGCTGCGCAGGGACTCACTGAGGTACTTCACCGCGACGGGGACGCCGGTCCCCTCGTGGAGGGCGAGGACCACCCGCCCGCTCGCCCCGGACCCGAGTTCCAGCGACTCGGTGTATCCGGGCACCGTCCATGTGCTCATCGGTCTCTCCCCGGGGCCGGCCGTCGCCCGGAGGTCTCACGCACTCCGCGGCACCCGGCCCTCGCGACCTCAGACACTTCTGCGGTGCGCACGGTTGCGGGGGTGGGCGTACTCACCCGTACCGGCCCGTAGTTCGCGGGTTTCCGTCCGTCCGGACCGGGCCGGCGGACCGTCTTTGTCCTCTGAGTGGAAAAAGTAGGGGGCAATTCCTGCGAGACTTCTTCCCACGCTCGGCAGCCGCTGCTACTTTCCCTCCGAAAGCAAGCGCCACGCAGGTGGCCGGAATCCGGTGCACGCCAGCCGACCGAGGCGGGGAGGGGCTCGTGAGACGTATGACGGCGCGACCCGCGAACGCCCATCAGGCCCGGCTGCTGAAGCTGTTGCGGGACGGCGGCCCCAACTCCCGGGCCCAGCTGGGAGACCAGGTCGACCTGTCGCGGTCGAAGCTGGCCGTGGAGGTGGACCGGCTCCTGGAGACGGAGCTGGTGGTGGCCGACGGGCTCGCGGCCTCGCGCGGCGGCCGCAGGTCGCACAACATCCGCCTCAACCCGCATCTGCGGTTCCTCGGCGTCGACATCGGCGCGACCTCCATAGATGTCGCCGTCACCAACGCCGAACTGGAGATCCTCGGGCACATCAACCAGCCCATGGACGTCCGGGAGGGGCCCGTCGCGGTCTTCGAGCAGGTGCTGTCCATGGCCGCCAAGCTCAAGGCCTCCGGGCTCGCCGAGGGCTTCGACGGCGCCGGCATCGGCGTCCCCGGACCGGTGCGGTTCCCCGAGGGCGTCCCGGTGGCCCCGCCGATCATGCCCGGCTGGGACGGCTTCCCCGTACGGGAGGCGCTCAGCCAGGAACTCGGCTGCCCGGTGATGGTCGACAACGACGTGAACCTGATGGCGATGGGCGAGCAGCACGCCGGAGTCGCCCGCACCGTCGCCGACTTCCTCTGCGTCAAGATCGGCACCGGCATCGGCTGCGGCATCGTCGTCGGCGGTGAGGTCTACCGCGGTACGACGGGCAGCGCCGGCGACATAGGGCACATCCAGGCGGTGCCCGACGGCCACCCGTGCGCCTGCGGCAACCGGGGCTGCCTGGAGGCCCACTTCTCCGGCGCCGCCCTCGCCCGCGACGCGCTGGAGGCCGCCCAGCAGAACCGGTCACCGGAACTCGCCGCCCGCCTGGAGAACCACGGCACGCTCACCGCCGTCGACGTCGCCGCGGCGGCCGCCGCCGGGGACGCCACCTCCCTCGACCTGATCCGCGAGGGCGGCAACCGCACCGGCCAGGTCATCGCCGGCCTGGTCAGCTTCTTCAACCCGGGCCTCGTGGTGATCGGCGGCGGGGTGACCGGCCTCGGTCACACCCTGCTCGCCGCCATCCGCACCCAGGTCTACCGCCAGTCGCTGCCGCTGGCGACCGGCAACCTGCCCATCGTCCTCGGCGAGCTGGGGCCCACCGCCGGCGTCATCGGCGCGGCCCGGCTCATCAGCGACCACCTGTTCTCGCCCGCGTAGCCGGGCACCGCACCACCGCCGGCCCGGCCGGCACCGCGCAGCACCACCACCGCTCGTCCCCCCACGCCGCTCCGCCCTGCCCTGACAACGTTCTACCGAGCCGACCGCAGACCCGACAGAACCACACAGAGCATCACAGAGCAGTACAGGGAAGCCGACACGTCCGTCCGAGCACACAGACAGCGTCCGACTGAGCGCACAGGCAACGCCCGTCCGAGCACACAGACAACGTCCGACCGAACGCACAGTCAACGTCACGACCGAGCACGCCGACACCGCTCCACCGAGCACGCCCTGACACCGGCCCGAACGTCCGCCGAGGGGAAGTCCGCATGGCACCCGAACCACCGCTGCTCAGCATGTCCGGCATCACCAAGTCGTTCCCCGGCGTCCGGGCCCTGGACGGCGTCGACCTCGACGTCCAGGCCGGCGAGGTGCACTGCCTGCTGGGCCAGAACGGCGCCGGCAAGTCCACCCTGATCAAGGTGCTGGCCGGAGCCCACCAGCCCGACACCGGCACCATCCGCTGGCGCGGCGAGGAGGTCACGCTGCGTTCCCCGATCGCCGCCATGCGCCTCGGCATCGCCACCATCTACCAGGAACTCGACCTGGTGGAGCACATGTCGGTCGCCGAGAACGTGCACCTCGGTCACGAGCCCACGGCCGCGGGCTTCGTCGTCCGCGGCCGGGCCGCCAGGGAGGCGACCGCCGGGCTGCTCAAGCGGCTCGGGCATCCGGAGATCGATCCCGCCCGGCTGGTGGGGGAGTTGTCCGCCGCCCAGCAGCAGATCGTGTCCATGGCGCGGGCGCTCTCCCACGACGTGCGGCTGATCGTGATGGACGAGCCGTCCGCAGCCCTGGACCCGGACGAGGTCGACAACCTCTTCCGCATCGTCGGCGACCTCACCGCCGACGGAGTCGCCGTCGTCTACATCTCCCACCGGCTCGAGGAGATCCGGCGCATCGGCGACCGGGTGACCGTGCTGAAGGACGGCCGGGCGGTCGCCGTCGGACTGCCCGCCAAGTCCACGCCCACCCGTGAGGTGGTGTCGCTGATGACCGGCCGCAACGTGGAGTACGTCTTCCCCGAGCGGCCCTCCTCCGCCCCCGAGACCGCCCCCGTGCTCACCGTCGAGAAGCTCTCCCGGCAGGGCGAGTTCGAGCCGCTGGACCTCCAGGTGCGGGCCGGGGAGATCGTCGGGCTCGCCGGGCTGGTCGGGTCCGGACGCTCCGAGATCCTGGAGACCGTCTACGGCGCCCGCCGCCCCGACACCGGACGCGTCCTCGTCGACGGCAAGCCGCTCAAACCAGGCAGCGTGCGCGCCGCCGTGCGCGCCGGGGTCGGTCTCGCCCCCGAGGAGCGCAAGGCGCAGGCGCTGCTGATGCTGGAGTCCGTCACCCGCAATGTGTCGGTCTCCTCCATGTCCCGCTTCTCGCGCGCCGGCTGGATCGACCGCGGCGCCGAACTCGGCGCGGCCCGCGCCGCCACCCGCGAGCTGTCCCTGCGCCCCGACAACCCGGACGTGCCCGTGCGCACCCTGTCCGGCGGCAACCAGCAGAAGGCCGTGCTCGCCCGCTGGCTGCTGCGCGGCTGCCGGGTGCTGCTGCTGGACGAACCCACCCGCGGCGTCGACGTCGGCGCCCGCGCCGAACTGTACGCGGTGGTCCGCCGGCTGGCGGACGAGGGCCTCGCCGTGCTGCTGGTCTCCAGCGAGGTCCCCGAGGTGCTCGGCCTCGCCGACCGTGTGCTCGTGCTGCGCGAGGGCCGGGTCGTCCACACCGCCCCCGCCCGTGAGCTCGACGAACACCGTGTACTCGACCTGGTCATGGAAGGAAGCCCGGCGTCATGACGCAGCCCGTCTCCCCGCCGCGGGACGACAGAACCGGCAAGGTCCCGCCGGCCGGCCAGGCGCCCGCCTGGCGCGCCGTGTGGTCCCGCGCCGACGTCCGCACCCTGTCGCTGCTCGGCGTGCTCGCCGTGCTCGTGCTGATCGGCGGCATCACCAAACCGGACCAGTTCCTCGACACCCGCAATCTGCAGCTCGTCCTCACCCAGGCGTCGGTCATCGGCGTGGTCACCGTCGGCATGACCTTCGTCATCACCTCCGGCGGCATCGACCTGTCGGTCGGCGCGATCGTCGCCCTCGCCTCGGTGTGGGCCACCACCGTGGCCACCCAGGAGTACGGGTTCGGCGGCATCCTGTTCACCTCGATCGCGGTCGGCGTCGGCTGCGGACTGGTCAACGGGGTGCTCATCGCCTACGGAGGCATGGTCCCGTTCATCGCCACGCTCGCGATGCTCGCCTCGGCCCGCGGTCTCGCCCTGCAGATCACCGAGGGACGCACCCAGGTCGTCACCGTCCCCAGCGTCCTCGACCTCGGCGAACGCGACGCCTATGTGCTCGGCGTCCCGCCGCTGGTGCTGGTGTTCGGCGTGGTCACCGTCATCGGCTGGCTGCTGCTGAACCGGACCACCTTCGGCCGCCGCACCGTCGCCGTCGGCGGCAACGCGGAGGCCGCCCGGCTGGCGGGCATCGACGTCCGCCGCCAGCGGCTCTATCTCTACCTGCTGTCCGGGCTGTGCTGCGGCATCGCGGCCTTCCTGCTGATCGTCCTGTCCGGCTCCGGTCAGAACACCAACGGCAACCTCTACGAACTCGACGCCATCGCCGCCGCGATCATCGGCGGCACCCTGCTCACCGGGGGCCGCGGCACCATCGTCGGCTCCGTCCTCGGCGTCCTGATCTTCACCACCATCACCAACATCTTCGCCCTGAACAACCTGCAGAGCGACGTCCAGCAGATCGCCAAGGGAGCGATCATCGTCGCCGCCGTGCTGGTCCAGCGCCGTACCGCGAGCACGACCTGAGGAAAGGGTTCACCGCCATGCCAGAGCACATGCCTTTCGCGAGCCGCAGAGGTCTCCTGTTCGGAGCCGCCGCCGTGTCCGCCGGTGCCTTCCTCACCGGGTGCACGAGCAACGAGTCCAGTGACAAGGACGAGCCGGCCGCGAACGACCAGCCCGCCGCCGACGACAAGCCCGGCAAGCCGGTCACCATCGGCTTCGCCGGCCCCCAGGCCGACCACGGCTGGCTCAACGCCATCAACGACAACGCCAAGAAGCGCGCCGAGAAGTACTCCGACGTCACCCTGGAGATCACCGAGGGCTCCAACGACACCGCCCAGCAGATCGGCCAGATCGAGACCCTGATCAACAAGAAGGTCGACGTCCTGGTGATCCTGCCGGCCGACGGCAAGGCGCTCACCCAGGTCGGTCTGAAGGCGATGCGGGCCGGCATACCCGTGATCAACCTGGACCGCATCTTCAACTCCCCGCAGGCCTACCGCTGCTGGATCGGCGGCGACAACTACGGCATGGGCCTCAACGCCGGCCACTACATCGGCGAGAAGCTCAAGGACAAGAAGAACGCCCGGGTCATCGAACTCGCCGGCCTGGACAACCTGGAGCTCACCAAGCAGCGCACCCAGGGCTTCGACGACGCCCTGAAGAACTACCCCAACATCAAGAAGGTCGCCCGCCAGGCCGCCGAGTTCACCGTCGAGTCCGGCCAGGCCAAGATGGCCCAGCTGCTCCAGGCGCAGCCCGAGTTCGACGCGCTGTGGAACCACGACGACGACCAGGGCGTGGGCGCGCTGCGCGCCATCGAGCAGGCCGGGCGGGACGACTTCCTGATGGTCGGCGGCGCCGGCGCGCTCTCCGCCTTCCAGGCCATCAAGGCCGACAACGGGGTGCTCAAGGCCACCGTCCTGTACCCGCCGACCATGGCCGCCTCCGCGATCGACCTCGCCCGCGCTCTCGGCCAGAGCAAGGGCGTCGGCGGCCTCGCCGAGTACGAGATCCCGGCGTCGATCACCCTCTACTCGGCCGTCGTCGACAAGACCAACGTCGATCAGTACATGTCCACCGGCTTCAAGTAGGAGCCCCGGCCCACGGGCCTGACCAGCCCACCGGGCGGGGCCCGCCCCCGGGAGACGGTGTGCGGCCCGCGCCGGTGAGCCGCCGGCGCACCACGCGAGCCGCGCACACCCCCTGGGGCCTGTCTGCCGGCCCCCGCCCGCCCTGCGAGGGCCGCCCTCCGGGCGGACACGGGGGCGCGTCAGACGGACCCGGGCGGGGAGCCGTCCCCGCCCGACACGACGACGAGGAGGACATCCGCATGGCACAGCCGCAAGCGTCAGCAGGGGCGGACACGGGGAAGCCGCCGCTGCGTGTCGGCATGGTCGGCTACGCGTTCATGGGCGCCGCCCACTCCCAGGGATGGCGCACCGCGGGCCGCGTCTTCGACCTGCCGCTGAGCCCCGAACTGGCCGTGATCTGCGGCCGGAACGCCGACGCCGTGCAAGCGGCGGCCGACCGGCACGGCTGGGCGGCGACCGAGACCGAATGGCGTGCCCTGGTGGAACGCGACGACGTCGACCTCGTCGACATCTGCACCCCGGGCGACAGCCACGCCGAGATCGCGCTGGCCGCCCTCGCCGCCGGCAAGCACGTGCTGTGCGAGAAGCCCCTCGCCAACACCGTCGCCGAGGCCGAGGAGATGACCCGGGCCGCCGAGGAGGCCGCGGGACGCGGCCAGGTGGCGATGGTCGGCTTCAACTACCGGCGCGTCCCGGCCACCGCACTGGCCCGGCGGATGGTCGCCGAGGGCCGCATCGGCACCCTGCGCCACGTGCGCGTGACGTACCTTCAGGACTGGCTCGTGGACCCGCAGTTCCCGCTCACCTGGCGGCTGCGCCGCGAACGGGCCGGCTCCGGCTCGCTGGGCGACCTCGGAGCGCACATCGTGGACCTGGCCCAGCACGTCGCGGGCGAGCGCCTGGCGGGCGTGTCCGCGCTCACCGAGACCTTCGTCAAGCAGCGCCCGCTGCCCACCGCGCCCAGCAGCGGCCTCGCCGCCGTCTCCGCCGCCGGCACCGGCGAGGTCACCGTCGACGACGCCGCCGTGTTCACCGCCCGCTTCGCCTCCGGCGCCGTCGCCACCTTCGAGGCCACCCGGTACGCCACCGGCCGCAAGAACGCCCTGCGCCTGGAGCTCAACGGCGACCGCGGCTCCCTCGCCTTCGACCTGGAGCGGCTCAACGAGCTGGAGTACCACGACGGCACCGAACCCGGCACGCACGCCGGCTTCCGCCGCATCCTGGTCACCGAACCCGATCACCCCTACCTGGAGGCCTGGTGGCCGCCGGGCCACGGACTCGGCTACGAGCACACCTTCGTGCACCAGGCCCGCGACCTGGTCCACGCGATCGCCGACGGGCGCACGCCCGAACCCTCCTTCGCCGACGGGCTGCAGGTGCAGCGCGTACTGGCGGCGGTGGAGGAGAGCGCCCAGAAGAACTCCGTCTACACCCCGATCGCCGCCTGAGAGGACGGATTTCAGATGCCGCGCAACTTCACCCTGTTCACCGGACAGTGGGCCGACCTGCCGCTCGAGGAGGTCTGCCGGCTCGCCCGCGACTTCGGCTACGACGGCCTCGAACTCGCCTGCTGGGGCGACCACTTCGAGGTCGACAAGGCCCTCGCCGACCCCGGCTACGTCGACTCCCGCCACCAGCTGCTCGACAAGTACGGCCTGAAGTGCTGGGCGATCTCCAACCACCTGGTGGGCCAGGCGGTGTGCGACGCCATCATCGACGAACGCCATCAGGGCATCCTGCCCGCGGACATCTGGGGCGACGGCGACCCGGAGGGGGTGCGGCAGCGGGCGGCGGAACGCATGAAGGACACCGCCCGCGCGGCCGCGCGGTTCGGGGTGGACACCGTCATCGGCTTCACCGGCTCGGCCATCTGGCACCTGGTCGCCATGTTCCCGCCCGCTCCCGAGTCGATGATCGAGCGCGGCTACCAGGACTTCGCCGACCGCTGGAACCCGATCCTGGACGTCTTCGACGCCGAGGGCGTGCGCTTCGCGCACGAGGTGCACCCCAGTGAGATCGCCTACGACTACTGGACCACCCGGCGGGCGCTCGAGGCCGTGGACCACCGGCCGGCCTTCGGCCTCAACTTCGACCCCTCGCACTTCGTCTGGCAGGACCTCGACCCGGTCGGTTTCCTGTGGGACTTCCGCGACCGGATCTACCACGTCGACTGCAAGGAGGCCCGCAAGCGCCTGGACGGCCGCAACGGCCGCCTCGGCTCCCACCTGCCCTGGGGCGACCCGCGGCGCGGCTGGGACTTCGTCTCCGCGGGGCACGGCGACGTCCCCTGGGAGGACGTCTTCCGCATGCTGCGCTCCATCGGCTACGAGGGGCCCGTCTCCGTCGAGTGGGAGGACGCCGGCATGGACCGGCTCCAGGGAGCGCCCGAGGCGCTGCGCCGCCTGAAGGCGTTCGACTACGAGCCGCCCTCCGCTTCCTTCGACGCCGCCTTCAACAGCTGATCGGCAGCCCGGATCCGGGGACCGGAGGTGCCGCCGGTCCCCGGTCCGGCCTGCCCTGATGCCGCCTTTGTCCTGCGTTGGGAAAAAGTTCAACCGATTCCGTTGGACGGGGTGTTGGTTCCGAACGAAGGCGGCTACCGTCCTTGAGGTGTCCTGTTCTTGAGGTGTCCAGGACACATTCGCTCTCCGGGGTGACGGCGCACCCCGGCGCCCGCACGACTGCACGTCAAGCACCCATCCCGTACGGCCCATCCCGTTCCCGGAGGGATCTCGTGCACAGAAGCAGACTCAGAGGCAGAACACCCGCCAGGCGCCACCGGCTTCGCACCCCCCTCGCCCTGTTCACCGGCCTCCTGCTGGCCGTGGGCACCCCGGCGACCCTCGCCGGAGCCCAGCCGGCCGCGGACGCACCGGCCGCCGCCGAAGGGCAGTTCCAGCAGGTGCCGCTCGCCAAGGGCGAGCCCGAGATGGGCGAACCCATGTCGCTCGCCGTCCTCCCGGACAGAAGCGTCCTGCACACCTCGCGCGACGGCACCCTGCGCCTGACCGACGCGGGCGGCACCACCAAGGTCGCCGGCCGGCTCGACGTCTACAACCACGACGAGGAAGGCCTGCAGGGCGTCGGCGTCGATCCCGGCTTCGAGAAGAACCGGGCGATCTACCTCTACTACGCCCCGCCGCTCGACACCCCCGCCGGCGACGCACCGGAGACCGGCACCGCCGAGGACTTCGAGAAGTTCGACGGCGTCAACCGCCTCTCCCGCTTCGTCCTCAGGCCCAACGGCACCCTCGACCTGGACAGCGAGAAGAAGATCCTCGACGTCCCCGCCTCCCGTGGCATCTGCTGCCACGTCGGCGGCGACATCGACTTCGACGCCGACGGCAACCTCTACCTGTCCACGGGCGACGACACCAACCCCTTCGCCTCCGACGGCTACACCCCGATCGACGAGCGGGACGACCGCAATCCCGCCTTCGACGCCCGCCGCAGCTCCGGCAACACCAACGACCTGCGCGGCAAGATCCTGCGCATCAAGGTCGCCGAGGACGGCTCCTACACCGTCCCCGAGGGCAACCTCTTCCCGCCGGGCACCGAGAAGACCCGTCCGGAGATCTACGCGATGGGCTTCCGCAACCCCTTCCGGATGAGCGTCGACGAGAAGACCGGCGTCGTCTACGTCGGCGACTACGGCCCCGACGCCGGCACCGCCGACCCCCAGCGCGGCCCCGGCGGCCAGGTCGAGTTCGCCCGCATCACCGAGCCCGGCAACTACGGCTGGCCGTTCTGCACCGGCGCCAACGACCCGTACGTCGACTACGACTTCGCCACCGGGACCTCCGGCGAGACCTTCGACTGCGACGCGCCGAAGAACACCTCGCGGCACAACACGGGCCTGGTCGATCTGCCGCCCGCCCAGCCCGCCTGGATCCCCTACGACGGCGGCAGCGTGCCCGAGTTCGGCACCGGCTCCGAGTCCCCGATGGCCGGGCCCGTCTACCACTACGACCCCGATCTGGACTCCTCCGTGAAGTTCCCCGAGGAGTTCGACGGCGACTTCTTCGCCGGTGAGTTCGGCCGCCGGTGGATCAAGCGGATCGAGCAGACCGCCGACGGCACCGTCGAGAAGATCAACGACTTCCCGTGGACCGGCACCCAGATCATGGACATGGAGTTCGGCCCCGACGGCGCCCTCTACGTCCTCGACTACGGCCTGTCCTGGTTCCAGGGCGACGAGCACTCCGCGCTCTACCGGATCGAGAACGCCGAGGACGGCTTCTCCCCGATCGTCGAGGTCAGTGCCGACAAGACCTCCGGAGCGGCCGGGCTGAAGGTCGCCTTCACCGCCACCGCCAAGGACGCCGACTCCCCGGAGCTCACCTACAGCTGGGACTTCGGCGACGGCACCGAGGGCGAGGGACTCAACACCACCCACCGCTACAAGAAGACGGGCACCTACACCGCGACCTTCACCGCCAGGGACCCCGAGGGCAACACCGGCAACGCCAGCGTGCGCATCGTCGTCGGCAACACCGAACCCACGGTGAAGATCGACGTGCCGGGCAACGGCAGCATGGCCGCCTTCGGTGAGCCCGTCCCGTTCAAGGTGACCGTCACCGACCCCGAGGAGAAGGTCGACTGCTCCAGGGTCAAGGTCGTCTACAGCCTGGGCCACGACTCCCACGCCCACGAGCTCACCAGCGAGAACGGCTGTGAGGGCACCCTGAAGCCGCCGCCCGGCGACGGCGGCCACGACCCCAACGCCAACATCTACGGCGTCGTCGGTGCCAGCTACACCGACGGCGGGGCCAACGGCCAGGAGGCCCTGACCGGCACCGCACGCGCCGTGCTCCAGCCGCTGCACCGCCAGGCCGAGCACTTCGGCAAGCAGCAGGGCGTCTCCGTCATCGACAAGCCCGCCGCCCACGGCGGCAAGACCGTCGGCGACGTCCACGACGGCGACTGGATCTCCTTCACCCCGTACCGGTTCGACGGGCAGAAGAAGATGACCGTGCGGGCCTCCTCCGGCGGCGCCGGCGGCTTCATCGAGCTGCGCACCGGATCCCCCGAGGGCACCCTGCACGGCTCCGCATACATCCCGACGACCGGCAGCTGGGAGACCTTCCAGGACATCGACGTACCGCTGCGGGCCCTGCCCAAGCGCACCACGGAGATCTACCTGGTCTTCAAGGGCGGCGAGGGCGCTCTGTTCGACGTGGACGACTTCGAGTTCTCCGAACAGGCGTACAACAACGGCAAGAGGGTCCTGGTCTTCTCCAAGACCGCCGGCTTCCGCCACGACTCCATCCCGGACGGCATCGCCGCGCTGAAGGAACTCGGCGGTCCCGCGGGCATCACCGTCGACGCCACCGAGGAGGCCGGGCAGTTCACCACGGCCAACCTCGCCAAGTACGACGCGGTCGTCTTCCTCTCCACCACCGGCGACGTGCTCAACGCCGACCAGCAGAAGGCGTTCGAGAACTACGTGGCCAACGGGGGCGGCTACATGGGCATCCACGCCGCCGCCGACACCGAGTACGACTGGGAGTTCTACGGCGGCCTCGTCGGCGCCTACTTCGAGTCGCATCCGGCCATCCAGAAGGCCACCGTGCGGGTCGAGAACCACGACCACCCGGCCACCGCGCACCTCGGCGACGCCTGGGAGCGCACCGACGAGTGGTACAACTACCGCACCAACCCGCGCGACAAGGCCCGCGTCCTCGCCACCCTCGACGAGACCACCTACCAGGGCGGCACCATGAAGGGCGACCACCCGATCGCCTGGTGCCAGAACTACGGCGGCGGACGCTCCTTCTACACCGGTGGCGGCCACACCAAGGAGTCCTACGCCGAGGAGGCCTTCCGCGCCCATCTGCTCGGCGGCCTGCAGTACGCCACCGGCCAGACCAAAGCCGACTGCAAGCCGGACAAGGGCTACCGGAAGATCTTCAACGGCCACACCCTGGACGGCTGGAAGCAGGCCGGACCCGGCAGGTTCGTCGTCAAGGACGGCGGCGTGATGGAGTCCGAGGGCGGCATGGGCCTGCTCTGGTACCAGGCCAAGGAGCTGGGCTCGTACTCGCTCAAGCTCGACTGGAAGATGGCCGGCGACGACAACTCCGGAGTCTTCGTGGGCTTCCCCGCCTCCGACGACCCCTGGTCGGCGGTGGACAAGGGCTACGAGATCCAGATCGACGCGACCGACGCACCCGACCGCACCACCGGCGCGATCTACTCCTTCAAGTCCGCCAACATCAAGGTCCGCGACCAGGTGCTCAGACCGCCCGGCCAGTGGAACTCCTACGAGATCAAGGTCACCGGTGAACGCATCCGGGTCTTCCTCAACGGAGCGAAGATCAACGACTTCACCAACACCGATCCCGAACGGAGCCTGAAGGACGGCTACATCGGCCTGCAGAACCACGGCCCGGACGACCAGGTCTCCTTCCGCAACATCCAGCTCAAGGAACTGCCCGCCGAGGGCGACTAGACGGGCGCCGGGCGGAGGACGCCGGACCTCCGCCCGACGTCCCGCCGGGCGAAGGGCACCGGTGGCCTCACCGGGCCCTCCGCCCGGCCCCCGCACTCCGCATCCGGCGCTCGCACCCGGTTCGCGTACGACAAGGAGGCTGCCCATGTCCGCCGAACCGTCCCTCCCCACCGCCGACGGCACCGGCCCGCGCTACGGCGTCTGGCTCATCGGCGCCCGCGGCTCCGTCGCCACCACCGCGATCGCCGGCTGCGCCGCGGTCGCCGCAGGACTCCACCCGCCGACCGGCATGGTCACCGAGACCGCGCCCTTCACCTCCTCCGGCCTGCCGTCGTTGTCCTCCCTGGTCTTCGGCGGCCACGACACCGTCGACTGCCCGCTGCCCAAGCGGGCCGAACACCTCGCCGCCGGGGGAGTCCTGCCGCACGGACTGCCCACGGCCGTGCACGCGGAACTCGCCGCCGCCGACCGTGAGATCCGGCCCGGAGGGCCGGCACCGGGCGGTGCGGTGTCCGGCGGGACCGGGGCCGGCCGTGCGGTGTCCGGCGGGACCGGGGCCGGCGGTGCGGTGTCCGGCGGGACCGAGCCGGGCAGGACCGGGCCGGTCGGAGCCGTCTCCGGCGTGGGCCGCACCCACGAGGAAGCCGGCGGGGACCGCAGCCAGGAGGAGTGGGTGGCGGCCTTCGCCGAGGACATCCGCGACTTCGTGCGCCGCCACGGCCTCGCCGGAGCCGTCGTGGTGAACGTCGCCTCCACCGAGCCCGCCCCCACCGACGGCACCCTGCCACCCAGTTCCCTCTACGCCGCGGCCGCACTGCGCGCCGGCTGCCCCTACGTCAACTTCACCCCCTCCACCGGCCTGCACCACCCGGCACTCGCCGAGCTCGCCGCCTCCTCCGGCCTGCCGTACGCGGGCCGCGACGGCAAGACCGGCCAGACCCTGTTGCGCTCGGTGCTCGGCCCGATGTTCGCCCAGCGTGCCCTCGCGGTACGTGCCTGGTCCGGCACCAACCTGCTGGGCGGCGGAGACGGCGCAGCCCTCGCCGACCCGGCCGCCGCGGCGGCGAAGAACTCCGGCAAGGAACGCGTCCTCGCCGACACCCTCGGCGCCGCCCCGCAGGGCGAGGTCCACATCGACGACGTGCCCGCGCTCGGCGACTGGAAGACCGCCTGGGACCACATCGCCTTCGACGGCTTCCTCGGCGCCCGGATGATCCTGCAGACCACCTGGCAGGGCTGCGACTCCGCGCTCGCCGCACCCCTCGTCCTCGACCTGGCCCGCCTGATGCTCCGCGCCCACGAAGCCGGCCTCGGCGGCCCCCGCCCCGAGCTGGGCTTCTACTTCAAGGACCCGGACGCGGGCGCCTCCTCGGCACTCGGCGAGCAGTACGCCGCGCTGCTGGACTTCGCGGCCCGGCTGCGGGACGGCATATGAGCAGCACGAGCACGAGCACGGGCGACACCTCCACGCTGCGCGCCTGGGCCGAACTGCTGCGTCTGCCCGCCCTGTTCTCCGTCCCCGGCGACGCCCTCGCAGGCGCCGCCGCCATCGGCGTCCGCCCCGGCCGCGGCACCCTTCTCGCCATCGGCTCCTCCCTGTGCCTGTACGAGGCCGGCATGGCCCTCAACGACTGGGCCGACCGCGCGGAGGACGCGGTGGACCGCCCCCACCGCCCCATCCCGTCCGGCCGCATCCACCCCACCGCGGCCCTCACCGCGGCCACGGCCTTCACCGCCGCCGGCGTGGCCCTCGCCCACCGCGCGGGCCGCACCCCCGGCGCCCTGGCAGCCGCCCTGGCGGCAACGGTCTGGGCATACGACCTCCACCTCAAGCACACCCCCGCGGGCCCGGCGGCCATGGGCACGGCCCGAGCCCTGGACGTCCTCCTGGGCGCGGCGGCAACGGCCGGCGGACAGAGGCCGGCGTCCGCGGCCCAGGGAGCGGCCGGGCGTCGGCCCGGCCGGGGGCCCGCGCGCAGACCGATGGCGACACCACCCGCGGCCCTCTCGGTTCCGCCACCCCCTGCTGGGGGGCCGGGGGTGCGCTCGGCACCGGGCGCCCCCATGGCGAGGACCGGGCGAGCGCCGGGAGGCGAACGCGGCGTCGGTGTGCCGACCGCGGCAGGCGCGGCGGCCGTCGCTGCACGCAGCGCAGCCGCCTCCCGGGGCGGCCGCGGACGGCCCTCGCGCTCGGTTCGCCGCGCGCTCGCGGCGGTGGCCGCGCTCATGCCGGGAGGCACATCCGGCGGCGTCCGCCTGCTGCCCGGAGCAGCAGGCACCCCGTCCGCGCGGCCGACGCGTGCGGGCAAGGCCGTATCGGCCGGGGCGGCGACCCTCGCTGCCATGACGGCCGGGACCGGCCGGCCGGGAAGCGGCCGGTCCGCACGCCGGGCGGGGCTCCTCGGCCCCGTGGCCCCGGGGCTGTCGTCGGCGGGAACCCCGACCGCGGGCCGGGCCCGCCCCGCACGTCCCGTCGGACTCCGTGCCGCCCTCCCCGCGGCCCTTGCCATGGCCGCCCACACCACCGCGGTCACCTTCGTATCCCGCGACGAGACGACCGGAGGCAAGCCGCTCGTCCCCGCCGCCGCCCTCGCGGCCACCGCGACTGTGACCACCCGGCTTCTCAAGCCCCCGGCAGGCCGAGGCGGAGCAGCCCCCCTCGGCCTGCCGGGACCCCTCGCGTACGCGGCGACCGTGGCACGCCCGTTGTTCCACGCCGCCCTCAACCCGTCACCGCCCCTGACCCAGCGGGCGGTCGGTGCCGGGATCCGGGCGATGATCCCGCTGCAGGCCGCCCTCGCCGCACGCGCCGGTGCCCCCGGCTCCGCCCTGGCCACCGCCGCCCTGGCCCCTCTCGCACGGCGCTTCGCCCGGAAGGTGAGCGTGACATGAGCCCGCAGACCGAACACTCCCCGTGGCGCTGGGGCTACGGCACCAACGGCCTCGCCGACCTCCGGCTCGACGACGCCCTCGCCCTCCTCGCCGACCTCGGCTACGACGGCGTGGGCCTCACTCTCGACCACATGCACCTGGACCCGCTGGCCCCGGACCTCGCGGCCCGCACCCGGCGCGTGGCGCACCGCCTCCAGGAGCTGGGCCTCGGCGTCACCGTCGAGACCGGCGCCCGGTACGTCCTCGACCCTCGCCGCAAGCACGGGCCCTCGCTGCTGGATTCGGACCCGGAGGACCGTGCCCGCCGCACGGATCTGCTGCTGCGGGCCGTGCGGGTCGCCGCCGACCTCGGGGCGCACGCCGTGCACTGCTTCAGCGGGGTGCTGCCCCAGGGCACCGACGAGGACACCGCCTGGAAGCGCCTCACCGACGCCCTCGCCCCCGTGCTCGACGCCGCCGCCACGGCCGGCGTCCCGCTCGCCGTCGAACCCGAACCCGGACATCTCCTCGCCACCCTTGCCGACTTCCACCACCTGCGCCGTCTGCTCGGCGACCCCGAGCCGCTCGGCCTGACCCTGGACATCGGGCACTGCCAGTGCCTCGAGCCCCTGCCGCCCGCGGACTGCGTCCGCGAGGCCGCACCCTGGCTGCGGCACGTCCAGATCGAGGACATGCGCCGAGGCGTCCACGAGCATCTGCCCTTCGGCGACGGCGAGATCGACTTCCCGCCCGTGCTCGCCGCCCTCGCCGCCACCGGCTACCAGGGGCTGACGGTCGTGGAGCTGCCCCGCCATTCCCACGCGGGGCCCTACCACGCCGCCCACTCCCTCCCGTTCCTGCGGCGCGCCGCCGCCCGGGTCGCGGCCCCGGCCGCGCCGGCCGCCCCGTCCCACGGCGATCCCTCCGCCACCCCCGAAGGGAGCACCACCTCATGAACCACCCGCACCACATCCCGGCGACCCCGGAGACAGGCACCACCGGCGACGACCACGGAACCCCGGACGCCCCGAACAGCACGGCCGCCCCGGCCGCCCCGGCCGCCCCGGACGCCCCGAACCCCCCGGACTCTTCGGATCCTTCTGACACCTCGGACGCTCGTGGGGCCGGCGGCACCGCGCCGGCGCCCGCGCGCCCTGCCGGGACCAGCGCGAACGGCGACCGGGCCGGCGGGAAGGGCGGCACCGGCGGCGAACCGACCCGCGAGGGGAACGGCCCGGCCGGCGAGGCGCCCCTGCCCCACCCGGCCCGGACCCCGCCCGCCGAGCTGCGCGAGAAGCTCGCCACCCGGCTCGGCGAAGCGGCCCGGGCCTGGTTCCAGCACGCGCTCGAGGAGGCCGCCGCCCACCCCGGCAGACACGGCCCCATCTCCGTGTGGGAGCTGCGCCTCGCGGAGGCGGGCCGGCGCTGCGGCCCGGCCGGAGCCGACGCCGTCCGCGTCCTCATCCTGCACGCCGCCCGCGCCGGCACCGACGCACTGACCCGGGTCTACTTCCAGGGCACCGCCGACGAACGCCGCGCCGTACTGCACGCCCTGCCGCACCTGGTGACCGGCCCCGACGCCCTCCCGCTCGTCGAGGACGCCCTGCGCGCCAACGACACCCGGCTGCTCGCCGCCGCCCTCGGCCCGTACGCCGCCCGGCACCTGGACGACCACGCCTGGCGGCACGCGGTGCTGAAGTGCCTGTTCACCGGTGTGCCGGTGGACCACGTCGCCGACCTGGAACGACGCGCGAGCGGGGACGCCGAACTCGCCCGCATGCTCCGCGACTACGCCGCCGAGCGCACCGCGGCGGGCCGCCCCGTCCCGGACGATCTGCACCGCGTGCTGGCCCTGACCGCGTCCGCCGCCCCGGACCGGGAGGCGGACACCCCCCACGGCAAGGAGTCCTGATGCGCATCTTCGACCCCCACATCCACATGACCTCGCGCACCACCGACGACTACGAGGCCATGTACGCCGCCGGCGTCCGCGCCGTCGTCGAACCCTCCTTCTGGCTCGGCCAGCCCCGCACCTCCCCGGCCTCGTTCCTCGACTACTTCGACTCCCTCCTCGGCTGGGAACCCTTCCGCGCCGCCCAGTACGGCATCGCCCACCACTGCACCCTCGCCCTCAACCCCAAGGAGGCCAACGACCCCCGCTGCACCCCCGTCCTCGACGAACTGCCCCGGTACCTGGTCAAGGACAAGGTGGTCGCCGTCGGCGAGATCGGCTACGACTCCATGACCCCCGCCGAGGACACCGCCCTCGCCGCCCAGCTGCAGCTCGCCGCCGACCACGGCCTGCCCGCCCTGGTGCACACCCCGCACCGCGACAAGCTCGCCGGACTGCGCCGCACCCTCGACGTGGTCCGCGAGTCCGCCCTGCCCCCGGACCGGGTGCTGGTCGACCACCTCAACGAGACCACCGTCAAGGAGGCCAGGGACAGCGGCTGCTGGCTCGGCTTCTCCGTCTATCCCGACACCAAGATGGACGAGAAGCGGATGGTCGCCGTCCTGCGCACCTGCGGAACCGACCGCGTCCTGGTCAACTCCGCCGCCGACTGGGGCAAGAGCGACCCGCTGAAGACCCGCAGGGTCGCCGACCTGATGCTCGCCGAGGGCTTCACCGAGGACGACGTCGACCAGGTCATGTGGCGCAACCCCGTCGCCTTCTACGGGCTCAGCGGCCGTCTGGACCTCGAGGTCGCCGACACCGGCGCCACCCACGAGGGCAACTCCATCCTGCGCGGCGGGGAGTGAGCCATGCGCTTCCGGCACCCCGACGGCACCACCGTCCACCTCGCCTACTGCACCAATGTCCACCCCGCCGAGACCCTCGACGGTGTCCTCGCCCAGCTCCGCGACCACTGCGAGCCGGTCCGCCGCCGCCTGGGCCGCGACCGCCTCGGCATCGGCCTGTGGCTCGCCCGCGACGCCGCCCACGCCCTGGTCACCGACCCCGCCGCGCTGCGCGGCCTGCGCACCGAACTCGACCGGCGAGGCCTCGAGGTCGTCACCCTCAACGGCTTCCCCTACGAAGGCTTCGGCGCCGAGGAGGTCAAGTACCGCGTCTACAAACCCGACTGGGCAGACCCCGAGCGGCTCGAGCACACCACCTCCCTCGCCCGCGTCCTGGCCGGCCTGCTGCCCGACGACGTCACCGACGGCAGCATCTCCACCCTGCCGCTGGCCTGGCGCACCGCCTACGACGACACCCGCGCCGACAAGGCCCGCGCAGCGCTGCTCACCCTCGCCGAACGCCTCGACGCCCTGCAGGAACTGACCGGCCGCTCCATCCGCGTCGCCCTGGAGCCCGAGCCGGGCTGCGTCGTGGAGACCACCCGGGACGCCATCACCCCGCTCACCGGCATCGGCCACCACCGCATCGGCATCTGCGTCGACACCTGCCACCTCGCCACCTCCTTCGAAGACCCGCACACCGCCCTGGACGCCCTCACCGAGGCCCGCGTCCCCGTCGTCAAGTCCCAGCTCTCCGCCGCCCTGCACGCCGAACACCCCCACGAGCCCGAAGTCCGCGACAGCCTCGCCGCCTTCGCCGAACCCCGCTTCCTGCACCAGACCCGCACCCTCACCGCCGCAGGACTGCGCGGCACCGACGACCTCGACGAGGCCCTCACCGGCGACGCCCTCCCCGACACGGCGCCCTGGCGCGCCCACTTCCACGTCCCGCTGCACGCGGCCCCCGCCACGCCCCTCACCTCCACACTCGACGTCCTGAAGGACACGCTCACCCGGCTCGTCGGCGGACCGCACCCGCTCACCGGCCACCTGGAGGTCGAGACCTACACCTGGCAGGCCCTCCCGCCCGAGCTGCGGCCCCGCGCCCGCACCCAGCTCACCGACGGCATCGCCGCCGAGCTCACCCTCGCCCGCGACCTGCTGACCGACCTCGGCCTGAAGGAGCTGCCATGACCACCGGAGCGCACACCACCGGCGACCGCGGCCGCACCACCGGTCCCACCCCGCTGCTCGTCCTCGACGTCGTGGGCCTCACCCCCCGCCTGCTCGACCACATGCCGAACCTCAAGGCGCTCGGCCAGAAGGGCTCCCGCGCTCCACTCGGCACCGTTCTGCCCGCCGTCACCTGCGCCGCCCAGTCCACCTTCCTCACCGGCACGATGCCCTCCGAGCACGGCATCGTCGGCAACGGCTGGTACTTCCGCGAACTCGGCGAGGTCCTGCTGTGGCGGCAGCACAACGGACTCGTCTCCGGCGACAAGCTCTGGGACGCCGCCCGCCGCGCCCACCCCGGCTACACCGTCGCCAACATCTGCTGGTGGTACGCCATGGGCGCCGACACCGACATCACCGTCACCCCCCGCCCGGTCTACTACGCCGACGGCCGCAAGGAACCCGACTGCTACACCCGCCCGCCGTCCCTGCACGACGAACTCACCGAGAAGTTCGGCACCTTCCCCCTCTTCCACTTCTGGGGACCCGGCGCCGACCTGGTCTCCAGCCAGTGGATCATCGACGCCACCCGGCACATCAACCGCACCCGCACCCCCGATCTCACCCTCTGCTACCTCCCGCACCTCGACTACGACCTGCAGCGCCACGGCCCCGACGACCCCCGCTCCCTCCAGGCCGCCACCGACCTGGACGCCGCCCTCGCCCCGCTCCTCGACGACGCCCGCGCCGAGGGACGCACCGTCGTCGCGCTGTCCGAGTACGGCATCACCCGCGTCAGCCGGCCCGTGGACATCAACCGCGCCCTGCGCCGCGCCGGACTGCTGGAGGTGCACACCCAGGACGGCATGGAGTACCTCGACCCGATGGCCTCCCGCGCCTTCGCCGTCGCCGACCACCAGATCGCCCATGTCTATGTGCGCCGGCCCGAGGACCTGGACGCCACCAGGGAAGCCCTCGAGGGCCTGCCAGGCATCGGCCGTCTCCTCGACGACGAGGGCAAGAAGGCCCACCACCTCGACCACCCGCGGGCCGGCGAACTCGTCGCCGTCGCCGAACCCGACGCCTGGTTCACGTACTACTACTGGCTCGACGACGCCCGCGCGCCCGACTTCGCGCAGCTCGTCGAGATCCACCGCAAACCCGGCTACGACCCGGTCGAGCTGTTCATGGACCCCCAGGACCCCTATGTGAAGGTCAAGGCGGCCACCGCACTGGCGCGCAAGAAGCTCGGCATGCGCTACCGCATGGCGGTCGTGCCCCTGGATCCCTCACCTGTTCGCGGCAGCCACGGCCGCCTCCCCGCGAGCGACGACGACGGTCCGCTCCTCATCTGCTCCACCCCCCGCGCTGTCGGAGACCGCGTAGCGGCCACCGATGTCAAGTCACTGCTGCTCAGGCTGGCCGGACTCGCCGACGCACCGCCCGCGAGATCCGACTACTGAGAGTGAAACACACGGCACTGACAACGGCCCGCCGCCGGTGCCACCGGCGGCAGCAACGACGAAGAAGGCAGGCACCCGTGAGTCACTTCTCGAACCCTTCGCAGGACGACATCCCAGTCGCCGGCGCGGCATCCGCCGCCGGCCCCGACGAGGCCCTCAGACGCCGGCTCGGCATCGGCCGCCGCCGCTTCCTGTCCACCTGCACCGCAGCCGCCGGCGCCGCCGTCGCCGCCCCCGTCCTCGGCGCCTCCCCGGCCTTCGCCGCCCAGGACCACGAGCGAGGCCACGGCCACGGCAAGGGCCAGGGCCACGGCGGTCAGGTGCTCGTCCCCGCCCACAAGCGCGGCATCATCCTCTACACCGTCAGGGACGCCACCGGCCGCGACCCGCTCTCCACCGATCTGCCCTCCGGCTTCCGCGAGGTCTTCAAAGAACTCTCCCGCCACGGATACCGCCAGGTCGAGTTCGCCGGCTACACCCAGCACCCCAACGCCCCCGGCGGCGCCGACCTGGGCACCGTCAAGGGCGCCCGGCTGCTGCGCGGCTGGCTCGAGGACCACGGCCTGCGCGCCCAGGGCAACCACGGATTCATCCCGCCGTCCTGGCCGCTGACCAAGAGCGACCTGGACACCTTCAAACAGCACCTGGAGATCGCCAACATCCTCGGCATGCCCCACATGGGCACCGGCGGCGACCCCACCGACAGCCCCTACCGGGCCGACTGGGACGTCGCCGCGGAGAAGTGGAACACCCTCGGCGAGATCGCCCGCCGCGAGGGCATCAAGCTCTACACCCACAACCACGACGCCGCCTACGGCTTCCTGCTGGACGGCGGTCCGCTCGACGACCAGGGCCGGCCCACCCGCAGTTCCGGCATCCGCAAGCTGGAGTACTTCCTGAAGGTCACCGACCCCAAGCGCGTCTGGCTGGAGATGGACATCTACTGGGCGCACGTGGCCCAGTACAAGTTCCACACCTACACCGCCCACGACGGCACCCAGCGCAGGAACATCTTCGACCCGGCCGGCCTGGTCGCCCGCCACAACAAGCGCTACCCGCTGTTCCACGCCAAGGACGGCACCCGCAACGAGACCAACGGCATGGGCTACGACATGGTCCCGTTCGGCACCGGCGACATCGACTACCGCACCTTCTTCAGCCGTGTGGGGCAACGGAACTACCACAACCCGATGGTCGAGCAGGACAACGCGCCCAGCTCCACCGACGCCGGCCAGTCACTGCGCTTCGCGAAGATCGGCTACGACAACATGGCCGCCCTGCGCAAGCGCCGCTGCTGACCTGCCAGCGGCGTGACGCGCCGACGGCCACCGGACCGGGACCACGTCACGCACCGCCGGCCGGTCACCGGTGCCACGACGCCCGACGGCCACCGGCCCGAGAGGCGTCACGGCGCCGCCCGTCCGCCGCGGCGGGCGGCCCCGTTCACCGGGTCTTTCCGCCCGGCGGACGGGGCCGCCCGCTCGCAAGGAGCCCACGAACGGGCCCGCAGCGCGACGCCGGCACCACCGCGCGCCCTTCCGGCTGAGCCCCTCGCCGGCGCCCCCGGCTCAGCCGATCCCCTGCCGGTCCGGCCGGAGCGCGAACTCCCGCTCCTCCGCCGTACCGGCCGCCCGCTCCACGGCCTGCCGCAGCAGGTCACGGTGGCGCAGCAGCGGCTCCCGACGCTCCTGAGGGGCGAGCAGCAGCAGATCCTCCAGGCCGGCCATCAGCCGCCGCGTCACCTGCGGCACCCCCGACCCGCACACGCGGACCTCCGTCAGCCCCAGGTCCACCAGCTCCTCCCATCCCGGCACCGGCTGCACCAGCCGCACCTCACCTGTCCGGTCACGGTGCACCACGGTGTCCAGCGGCCGCCGCGACAGCGCGGTCAGCAGCTGCACGATCCGGTCCAGCGCCTGCACCGCCGTCGTCGGATCGTTGATCGCGGCGGACAGCGCCCGCAGCGCGATGTCCGACAACTGCCGCAGCCCGAACGCCACATCCAGATGGAACGTCCGCTCCACGCCGACCCCCAGGGCACGCCGGAGTGCCCCGCGCCGCGGAGCCTTGCCGCCGTGCACCGCCAGCACCGGCGTGCCCGGCACCACGAAATCCCCGATGCGCGGCATCAGCCGCAGCACCACCCCGTGCGCCCGAGCCACCCGTACCAGCCGCGCCACTCGCACATCCCGCAGCACACCCGCGCGCCCCTCGTGCGCCACCCACGCCGTCACCGGCCCCAGCTCGGGCGGCTCCTCCGCCTTGCCCGGCACCGGCATCAGCGCGGCCACCCGGAACGACTCCGCCGCGATCCGGGCGATCACATGGCTCACCCGCATCATCCGCAGCGTGGTGTTCACGTACACCACGAACAACAGCAGGCTCAGCCCCACCATGATCAGTGTGAGTACCGACTGCACCAGCGGCACGGAGGTGACCACCCGGGGGTCGGTGGCGCTGTCGAACGTGGTCAGGACCAGCAGGGTCAGCACGAAGGTCGCCAGGAACACGGCGAACGTCGCCTTGGTGATCTTGCTGCGGACGAAGATCCGAACCACCCGGGGTGTGAACTGCCCGCTCGCCATCTGCACGGCCACCAGCGAGATGCTGAACACCACACCGATGAAGGTCATCATCGCCGAGCTCACGGCGTTCACCACGGACCGGGCGTCGTCCGCGAAGCGCAGCAGGTCGGCCAGTGTGTCGTAGTCCCGCTCCGCCTGCAGCGACCGGACGATCGCCACGTCCAGCTCCTCGGCGCCCAGCCACACCACGAACACCAGCACCATGGCCGCCACGGGTGCGAACCAGAACGAGTCCCGCAGATGCTCCCGGAGCGGCGACAGCGCCCGTCGGCGGCGCCTCGGCAGCGGACCCTGGGTGATCGTCCAGTCACTCATGGTGCGACCCTAGAGGCAACCGGCGGTCCGGTCCCGGACCACCGCCGGAGTGAAGGAAACGCAGGTGAAAGGCACTGCCAAACCTTGGTATGGTTGTCCACGTCGCCGCGGGGCCGAGCCCTGACCGGCGGCGTACACCTCGTCCGGGTGGCGGAATGGCAGACGCGCTAGCTTGAGGTGCTAGTGCCCTTTATCGGGCGTGGGGGTTCAAGTCCCCCCTCGGACACTCACCAGCCCATACGGCTCACGGCAGGGACGATCAGCAGATCGTCCCTGATTGCTTTCCCCGGGGGTCTTTCCAGCGCCCTCCCGCGCACCCACCCTCCTGAACCGCGCCCGCCGGGCAGGTCACCGATACTGATGAAATGGGCAAAGTCGGGCGAGACGCCCCTGCGAGCCGACGGGGCGAGCACGTGCCACCGAAGGCCGGGCCGCCGGAAGCCGGTCCGACGGCCCGTCACCGTTCGACCGGCCACCGTGTGCTGTCGCTGGCGAAGCCGCGCAGCGTCGCCGGTCAGTTCTTCCTGCTGCAACTCGTGGTCGTGCTGCTGCTCATCGCCACGGCCGTGGTGGCACTGGTGATCCAGGACAGGAACCGGGCGATCCAGGAGGCCAGGGACCGGTCGCTGGTGGCGGCCGAGGCATTCGCGAACGCCCCGGGCACCGCGGAGGCGATGAAGAGCGACGACCCGACGGCGGCGCTGCAGCCCCATGCCGAGGCGGTCCGCAAGCGGACCGGTGTCGACTACGTCGTGGCGCTGAGCCCCTACGGCTTCCGCTGGACCCACCCGGACCGGGACCAGATCGGCAAGCACGTCTCCACCTCCTACGGCCAGGCCCTCGAGGGCGAACCCCACCAGACCACGTTCGACAGCAGCCTGGGCAAGGCCGTCGACTCGACGGTGGCCGTCTTCGACGAGCGGGGAAACCCCGTCGGACTGGTCACCGTGGGCGTCACGGTCGCCAAGGTGACCAGCGTGGTGCAGGACCAGCTGCCGGTGATCTTCGCCGCGGGAGGAGTCGCCCTGCTGCTGGCCGCGGGCGGATCGGCACTGGTCAGCGGGCGTCTGCGACGCCAGACCGGAGGACTGGGGCCGGTCGAGATGACCCGCATGTACGAGCACCACGACGCCGTGCTGCACGCCGTCCGTGAGGGCGTGATCATCCTGGACGCCGAAGGGAGGCTCCAGCTGGTCAACGACGAGGCGCGCAGGCTGCTCTCCCTGCCGCCGGAGGCCGAGGGCAGGCCGGTCACCGAACTCGGACTGAACCCTTCCCTGGCCGCACTGCTGGGTTCCGGCCGGCCCGCCAGCGACAAGGTCTTCCTCGCCGGGGACACCCTGCTCGCGGTCAATGTGCGGCCGGTCGGCCCGAACGGGGGCAGCGTCGCCACCCTGCGGGACACCACCGAGCTGCGCGCCCTCGCGGGCCGGGCCGACGTGGCGGGCGGGCGCCTGCAACTCCTCTACGACGCCAGCACCCGCATCGGCACCACCCTCGACATCAAGCGCACGGCCGAGGAGCTGACCGAGGTGGCCGTCCCGCGCTTCGCCGACTACGCCACCGTCGAGCTGGCGGAGTCCGTGCTGCAGGGCGGCGAACCCACGGAGGCGAGCACGGCGATGCGCCGCGTCGCGGCCGCGGGCATCCGGGACGACGCGCCGCTCAGCCCGGTCGGGACGCTGGTGCAGCATGCGCCCGGCAACCCCGTGGCCACCGGGGTGGCGACCGGGCGGCCGGTCCTGGCCAGGCACCTCGCCGAGGCCGAGGGATGGCGGGCCCAGGCCCCGGAGCGCGCCCGGCGGGTCATCGAATTCGGGATCCACTCCATGATCACGGTGCCGCTCAGGGCCCGGGGCCAGCTGCTCGGGGTCGTGGAGTTCTGGCGTTCCCAGCAGGACCCGTTCGAGCAGGACGATCTGTCCCCCGCGGAGGAGCTCGCCGCGCGGGCGGCCGTGTGCATCGACAACGCCCGCCGCTACACCCGTGAGCACAACACGGCCGTCACCCTCCAGCGCAGCCTGCTGCCCAGCGCGCTCCCCGAGCTGTCCGCCCTGGAGGTCGGGCACCGCTATCTGCCCGCCCAGGCCGGGGTCGGCGGCGACTGGTACGACGTCATCCCGCTGCCCGGGGCCCGGGTGGCCCTGGTGGTCGGCGACGTCGTCGGGCACGGTCTGCACGCCGCCGCCACGATGGGCCGGCTGAGGACCGCGGTGCACAACTTCGCCGCCCTCGACCTGCCGCCGGACGAGCTGCTCGCCCACCTGGACGACCTGATCGCCCGGATCGACCAGGACGCGGCGGCGGAGGGCAGCACCGAGGCCGTCACCGGTGCCACCTGCCTGTATGCGATCTACGACCCGGTCTCCGGGCGGTGCGTCGTGGCCCGCGCCGGGCATCCGGGGCCGGCGCTGGTGTCCCCCGACGGCACCGTGACCTTCCCCGACATCCCCGTCGCACCGCCGCTCGGCGTGGGCGGGGGACTGCCGGTGGAGACGGCCGTGCTCCGGCTGCCGGCCGGCAGCCGGCTGGTCCTCTACACCGACGGCCTGGTCGAGACCCGCGACCGTGACATCGACGTCGGGCTGCGCCTGCTGAGCGAGGTGCTGGCCGAGACGCACGGCACCTCCCTGGACGACACCTGCGAAACGGTGCTCGACACCATGCTGCCCACCCGGCCCAACGACGACGTCGCCCTGCTCGTCGCACGTACCCGGCTGCTCGACCCGGACGAGGTCGCCGAGTGGGAGGTGCCCGACGATCCCGCCGCCGTCCCCCGGGTCCGCGCCGAGGCCACCCGCAGGCTGGAGTCCTGGGGCCTCGGCGAGGCCGCGTTCACCACCGAGCTGATCGTCAGCGAGCTGATCACCAACGCCGTCCGGTACGGCAAGAGCCCCATCAGCCTGCGCCTGCTGCGCGACCGGGACAGCCTGATCTGCGAAGTCGGCGACGGCACCAGCACCTCGCCGCACCTGCGCCGCGCCGCCTACACCGACGAGGGAGGCCGCGGCCTGTTCCTCGTCGCCCAGCTCTCCCGCCGCTGGGGCACCCGCTACACCGACCGAGGCAAGATCATCTGGGCCGAACAGGCGCTCGACTCCCCGGCCGGCCCCGACCTGGCAGACCTGTGGATGGAGGACCTGTGAGCCCCGGACCCGGGTCGGGCCCCGTCGTCTGCGGTCCCCGCCGTCAGGAGCCGTCCTCGACCCTCAGGTACGGGATCTTGGCCGGGTCCCGCCCGAACGCGGCCCCCAGATAGACCGCCGACAGCTTGGCCAGCGTGCCGTCGTCGATCAGCCGCCGGATGATCCGGTCCAGCTCCTCCTTGTTGGCCGACTTCTTCGGATACAGGGCGCCGTAGCCCTGCTCCGTGCGGTACTGCCCCACCAGGCGCACCCTGCTGTCCGGCTTCTGGGGATACGCCAGCAGAATCGTCGTGTCGTGAATGACCGCGTCGACCCGCCTATTCTCCAGCGCCGCGATCAGGTCCGGGTCGTTCGGGAAGGGCGTCACGGGCTTCGCCGGTCTCAGACGCTTCTCCACGAACTGCTCACCCGTCGTGCCCTCCGCCACCCCGATCGGAACATTCCGAACATTGTTCTGATCGATCGTCTCCCCGTCCCTGATCAGCAGTCCCAGGGTCGAGGAGAGGTACGGAGGGGAGAAGTCGGCGACCTTGCTCCGTTGCGGGGTGATCGTGATCTGGGCCAGGGCCAGATCGAAGTCCTTCGTTCTCCCGGACACGACCTCAGGGAAGGGGGCGTTCTTCACGATCACCCGGTCGAGCCCGGACCGGTAGGCGATATTGGCGGCCATGCAGTACTCGTAGCCGCTCTTGATGGACTTCGCCGAGTCACCGTTCCACCAGCCGGGCGCGGGCAGCGTGGTCTTCACCGTGAGCACGCCCCGCGTCACGGGCTTCAGCCGGAACTCCCCGTACCGGCCCGAGACCCGGCAGTCGCCGTATTGGACGTCCGGCGACTCCTCCCCGCCCTGGTCGCACGCCGAGGCAGCGGCGATCAGCGCCCCACTGACAGCCAGAGAGACGATCGCTGCCGCCGCGCGCATTCTTGCACCTCCGGTCGGGGCATACTCCTTGAGTCACCATAAATCACCCGACCCGTGCGATCGCCACTCCACGGACGGCGTGCTCAGAGCCGCAGCCCGGAGGCCTGCGGTCGCGTGAGGCGGGCGAACTCCCAAGGGTCGTGGGCCGAGAAGAGCTCGATCTCCTCCGGGTGCTCGCGGATCAGCTGGCGGAGCCGGGCCTGGGTGGCGAGGCGCAGGTCGCGGTGGACCTCGGAGCGGGTCTGGACGAGGTCCAGCAGCGGGTGGGGCTCCCCGGCCTCCTCCATCTCGCGGTGGTAGTAGTACGCGTCGCCGCAGTGCAGCAGCCAGCGGTCGCCCCGGTGCACGGCGACCCCGGTGTGGCCCGCGGTGTGCCCGCCGAGCGGGACGAGCCGGAACTCCGGCGGCAGGCCGCGCGGGCGGAGCGCAGTGAAGCCGAACCAGTCCTCGGTGGTCCCGGCGCGGCCGGCGGCACCGGTGTCGTACGTGACCCAGTGGGGGCCGTGCGCCCAGTGGGCCAGCCGGTAGCGCAGGCTCGGGGCCTCGGCCAGCGCCGCGGCCAGCTCGTCGGCCAGTACGTGGACCCGGGCGCCGGGGAAGTCGGGAAGACCCCCGCAGTGGTCCACGTCCAGATGGGTCAGCAGGATGTGGCGGACGTCGGCGGGGTCGAACCCCAGCCGGGCGACCTGCCGGACTGCCGTCTCCTGCTCGTCGAGCACCGGCGCGGCCATCTCGGTCCAGTCGGCGCCGAGCGAGCCGTCGGGGTCGCGGATGTCACCGAGACCGAGACCGGTCTCGACCAGGACCAGGCCGTCGCGGTCCGTCTCCACCAGCAGGCAGTGGTTGACGGCGGGAGCGGACGGCGGGCCGTCGTAGGTGGCGTCGATGGTGCGGACCGAACCGCAGTTGAGGTGATGGATCTTCATGCCGACTAGGCTGGAACTTGAACCACGCTTCAAGTCAAGGCCGTACGCTCGCACGCGGAGGACGCCGTGCCCGACGAACCGTTGCTCGACATCGGTGAGGTCGCCCGCCGCACCGGGCTCGCGCCGTCGGCGCTGCGCTTCTACGAGAGGAAGGGGCTGATCGCCCCCGAGGGCCGCAACGGTCTGCGCCGCGCCTACCGACCGGAGGTCCTGGAGCGCCTCGGCCTCATCACCTGCGCGCGCAGCGCCGGTCTGTCCGTCGCCGAGATCGGCCGCTTCCTCGCGGCCCGCCCCTCCGACGGCGATCTGCGGGAACGGATGACGGCCAGGGCCGAGGACCTGGACGAACAGATCGGCCGCCTGACGAGACTGCGGGACAGCCTGCGACACGCCGCCGTCTGCACCCACGAACCGGTCGTCGACTGCCCGGACTTCCGGCGGGCGATCGGCGGTGTGGCGCCGCGGACGCACACCGGCGGGGACCGGCCGGACGCCGGTCCCCGCCGGAGGTCTGCTCATGCGTAGGGGATGACCAGAACGGACTTGTCCGTCCCCGTCTGGAGCTTCGAGGTGCCGTTGCCGATGGCGCTCCAGACCTCCAGGCGCACGGTGCCGCCCCTGAGGTCGGCCAGGGTGCCGGTGGACGCCTTGAGACCGCGGGCCTGGGTGTACTCCTCCCATCCGGGGACCGGGTCGGTCGCGAAGTAGTTGTACGTCTCGGTCCGGTCGAAGCTGCCGTCGCCGGTGAAGTCGTAGCTCACCCGGGCCTGCTGGCCGAGGGCGACCGTGGTGCCGGCGTCGACCTGGAGCCGGAAGGCGGTCGCCGCGCCCGGGGTGAGCGTGCCGTTGACGCCGCGTACTTCGTAGACCAGGGGCTGGTGCGGGGTGCCGTCGTGGTTGGCGCCCCCCGCGGAGGCGATGGTGTCGCTGCCCGCCGTGCCGTCTGCCGACGTGGTCAGCACACCGCCGCTGCGCAGCTGGAAGGTGTTGCCCGTCGGCGGCTCCGGCTCCTCCGGGCCGGGGTCCGTGGAGCCGTCCCCCGTGCCGGTCGCGGTGGAACGAGGCGGCACGGACAGGGTCTTGCCGTCCGAGAAGGTCACGGTGCGGGTGGTCGAGCCGTGGTTGTGGGCCGCGTAGGTCCGGGCCGAGCCCTTGGTGAACACGGCGGAGGTGGGGATGTCGCCGGTCACCGTGGCGTCCGGGGCGCCGAGGTCGGCCAGGGTGCTGATCCAGTGGTAGGTGTGGGCCTTGGACTCGCCCTCTTCCGGGGTGTAACCGGCGTGTCCCGCGTCCCACTTGGACTTGGCGGCGGCCGGATCGGCGAGGGACTCGAACTCCCAGAGGAGATCGCGCCATTCCACGGCCGGACCGCCGTTCTCCCGCTCCATCTCGGCGAGGTTGCGCCGGATCGCGGCCTTCTCGCGGCCGAGGTGCAGCGAACCGCCGGTCACCGGAAGGACGTTGATGCCGTGGATCTCCTCGGGGTTGGCGGTCCACCAGGTGGCGTAGGCGGCGCCGCTGCCCCAGACCATGCCGGCCGTGTCATGTCCGAAGGAGGACGGGAAGACCTGCTCGTCGGCGTCGAACCAGTACTGGGCGATCGACTCCGACTCGGTGGTCAGCAGGAAGGTGCCGAGATCGCGCAGCGAGCTGTCCCCGGTCGCCGAGCCCCACAGGACGAGCGCCGCACTGAGGTTGGTCGACTCGGAGGAGGACTCCTGGTTGTTGCCGGCTGCGAAGCCCTGGTGGCCGGAGGCCCAGGAGTGGCCCGCGTAGACGTCGAAGCCGCGCAGGAACGGGAAGGCGCTGTCGTTGCGGCTCGGGTTGGCGGTTTCCCGTACGAGCGTCTTGACCATGCCGCCCCAGGCGGAGTCGGCGGCCCACGCCTGGTCGTACTGGGCGACGATCGCCGCCGCGTAGACGTAGTAGCCGTAGTGGAAGTGATGGTCGTTCAGCTCGGTGTCGCTGCCGTAGGAGGCCGGGTAGCCGGTGAGCGTCCTCCAGTCCTTGTCGTAGCTGAACTCGCTCGCGCCGCCCGCCGTGAACCACTCCTGCAGCTTGCCCTTGATCAGGTCGAGCAGCCGGTCGCGGACGCCGGCCTCACCGATCTGGTCGGCCACCGGGACGAGCTGGGCGAGGCGGCCCAGCGCCTTGCCCGTCCAGTAGGTGTCGGTCGCCCCGGAGAACGGGTCGGAGGCGTTCACCACGTCGTTCAGATAGCCGCGCAGCCGGGCGTGGTCCACCCCGTCCGACCCGGGCAGCGCGGGCAGTACCGCCGCCGCCTTCTGGCTGGTGGTGAAGGAGGCAGCCTCACGGACCTTCATGGTGCCGCGTGGCGAGACATAGGTGTAGGAGGTGAGGGGGGCCGAGGTGTGCAGCCACTGGTGGCGGTAGAGCGCCTGGAGCGTACCGCGCTCGCTGCCCTCTTTCGCCTCGGTGGTGAGCGTGTACACCGCCTTGACGGTTCCGCCGCTGTAGCTCCAGGTCACCTTGGAGCCGGTGACGAAGCTGAAGGCGTACTTCTTGAACGTGGCCAGCGCACCGGTGGACGGCAGCACGGCAACGGAGAAGTAGTCCTTGCCGCCGAGCCCCGCGGTGACGGTGGAGCCGGAGACGTTCCAGTCGCTGCCGGTCGGGGCGAAGAGGGCGTAGTGGTGCCCGGCGACGGTGATGCCGAGGACATTGCCCTCGTCGGCGAAGACCGTGGGCGCCCCGGCGGTGGTGATCTGGGCGTTGCCGCCGGAGCCCTGCGCGTAGACGAAGGGGGAACCGTGGCCGATGGTGGTGCGCAGGGTGCGGGTGCCGTCCGACCAGTAGGGGGTGACCGTCCAGTCGGACCAGTCGTCCGCCTTGGTGTCGGGGGAGTTGAGGCCGGTCAGCCCGATGGTGAGGTCGCGCTTGTGGGCGTACTCGTACTGGCGGCCGTCGCCGGTGATCACGGGGGTCGTGGGGTAGCCGACGTCGAGTCCGCCGGCGGTGGCCTGGTAGGTGAGAGGGTGGCCGTACATGGGGGTGGAGTACGGGTTGTCGCCGTAGCGCTGGAAGGCGAGGGAGGACCACCAGTCGTTGGTCGGCACGGGCCGGTCCTTGGCGGCGGCGGTCACCTTGGGTGTGACCGGCGTTCCCGTGTTGGTCGTGGGACCCGATGTGCCGGGAGGCCGGGTGTCGGAGTAACTGCCCGAGCCTACGGGCACGGTGGCGGCGGACGCCGGTGCGGCGGCCGGGCCCAGACCGTAGGCGGCGAGGGCCGAGACCAGCAGCAGGACGGCCGCGGGTCTGGAACGTGGGGTCGGCATACACGTCACCTCAAGTCGTGACGAGAAATGGGGAGTTGGGGTGTCGACAGCGTTTGAGAGCGCTCTCAGACGGTCGGAACGTAAAGCCGATGTAATTCACGTGTCAATAGTTTGAACACGGAGGGTGCGGAGAAGAGTGGGGCGCCGTCAGGTGTTGGAGCATCCCGGACGGCGGCTCCCCGCAGGCGCTCACACACGCGGCCCTCGGCGCGTGCGGCCGCTGGCTGCGTTCCTGCCTGCGCCCTGGCCTGTGTCCGCATCTGTGGCCTTATCTGCGTCCCCGCACCCGCTCCCCGCCTGTGTCCCCATCTGCGTCCCCGCCCGCGCGCCCCGCCTGTGTCCTCATCTGCGTCCCCGTCCGCGCGCCCCGCCTGTGTCCCCATCTGCGTCCCCGCCCGCGCTCCCGCAGGTGCTCCGCCGAAAACCCGTGGCACCGGCCCCCACCTCTCCCTACACTCACGGATCAACAGGCGCCGCCCGCCGAAGGGGCCGCGCCGTCGTTCGTCCGTGAAGGGAGCCCGGCCATGCGTGAGCGCACCGCCGTCGCTGTCTCCCTCTCCCGGTACACGGTGATCCTGGTGTCTTCGACCGCCCGGTGCCCGCTGCGCGCCCGGCACCGGATGCCCTGACGCGTCGCTGACTCGGCGTCGGTTCAGACTCGCCGTCGCCCGCTGATCAGCACATCTCCGGCACGACGCACGCCTCCCTCCGGATGCCCGCCGGCCGGCCTGTCTGCCTGCCCGGTCGTCCGGCCGCCGGGACCCCGTGCGCTCCTGCCCGCCCGCGTCCGGGAAATCGCGCTGCCCGTCCACACGGATCGACCAGTGAAAGGCCATCAGGGCCATGCGCGTCAACCCAGTCACCAACCCCCTCGCCACCGTCCGCAACCTCGGCATCCTCGCCCACGTGGACGCCGGCAAGACCACCGTCACCGAGCGGATCCTGTACGCCACCGGCACCACCCACAAGCGGGGCGAGGTCCACGACGGCACCACCGTCACCGACTTCGACTCCCAGGAACGCGACCGCGGCATCACCATCTTCGCCGCGGCCGTCAGCTGCACCTGGGCGGGCCACCGCATCAACCTCATCGACACCCCGGGCCACGTCGACTTCGCCGACGAGGTGGAGCGTTCGCTGCGCGTGCTCGACGGTGCGGTCGCGGTGTTCGACGCGGTGGCGGGCGTGGAGCCGCAGAGCGAGTCGGTGTGGCGGCAGGCGGACCGGCACGGTGTGCCCCGGATCGCGTTCGTCAACAAGATGGACCGCGCCGGAGCGGAACTGGACGCCGCCGTCGCCTCGATCCGGGAGAGGCTGCACCCCGCACCCCTGCCCGTCCAGCTGCCGATCGGAGCCGAGGACGGCTTCACCGGCGTCGTCGACCTGCTGCACATGCAGGCTTTGACCTGGGACGACGACGGCATGGCGGCCGACCCGGCGCCCGTGCCGGAGGCGCTGCGCGAGGAGGCCGCACGGCGGCGCAGGCTGCTCGAGGAGGCGGTCGCCGAACTGCACCCGGGCGCCCTGGAGGAGTTCTGCGACACCGGCTCCCTCGGCACCGGCACCCTCGCCGCCGCTCTGCGGGACCTCACCCGCAGCGGCGACGGCGTGGTGGTGCTGTGCGGCTCCGCCTACCGCAACCGAGGCATCGAACCGCTGCTGGACGCCGTCCTCGCCTACCTGCCCTCGCCGCTCGACGTACCGCCCGTCCGAGGCACCGGTGACGACCGGGAGGACGGCGAGCAGGAACGGCCCGCCGACCCGGCGGCGCCGCTGGCCGCGCTCGCGTTCAAGGTGAGCGCGACGCCCACCGGGCGGCTCACCTACCTGCGCCTGTACTCGGGCACCATCGAGAAGGGAGACACCGTGTGGGACGCCACCGCGCGCCGCGTCGAGAGGATCGGCCGCATCCTGCGCGTCCGGGCCGACCGGCACGCACAGGTGGACCGGGCGGTCGCCGGGGACATCGTCGCCGTGGTGGGGCTGAAGTCCGCCCGCGCCGGCTCGACGCTCTGCGCGCCGGACGCTCCGCTGCTCCTGGAACCTCCCGGTGTCCCCGAGCCGGTGGTCTCGGTGGCGGTGGAGGCACAGCGGAGCACCGATACCGGCCGCCTCGCGTCGGCGCTCGCCCGGCTCGCCGAGGAGGACCCCTCGCTGGTCCTGCGCACCGACGCCGAGACCGGCCAGACGGTGCTGTCCGGCATGGGTGAGCTGCATCTCGAGGTCGCGGTGGAGAAGGTACGGCGCGATCACGGCATCGGCGTCAACGTCGGCCGCCCGAGGGTGAGTTACCGGGAGACCGTCGGGCGCGGGGTGTCCGGCTTCGTCTACCGGCACGTCAAACAGGACGGCGGAGCGGGCCAGTTCGCCCATGTCGTGCTGGACGTCGAGCCGCTCGACGCCCAGGACGGCTCGGGCGCCGGGTCCGGTTTCGTGTTCGCCTCCACCGTGGTCGGCGGGAGCGTTCCGCAGGAGTACGTCCGCGCGGTGGAGGCCGGCTGCCGTGACGCGCTGGCCGAGGGCCCGCTGGGCGGTCACCGGGTGACGGGTCTGCGGGTGACCCTCACCGACGGGGCGACCCATGTGAAGGACTCCTCGGACACCGCCTTCCGCACCGCCGGCCGCCTCGGACTGCGCGAGGCGCTGCGCGCCTGCGAGATGGTCCTGCTGGAACCCGTCGTGGAGGTCACCGTCACCGCACCCGAGGACGCGGTCGGCGGGGTGCTCGGCGATCTCGCGGCGCGCCGCGCCCGGGTGACCGGCTCGGTCACCCGGGCCGGTGCCACGGTCGTCACCGCCACGGTGCCGCTGGCCGAGCTGTTCGGCTACGCGACCCGGCTGCGCAGCCGGACCCAGGGGCGCGGCACGTTCACCACCCGGCCGATGGGCTACGCCCCGGCCCCGGCTGCGGTGTCCGCCCGGTAACGGCGAACGGCGGCTGACGACGGCGGCCGGCGGTCGCCGGCAGGTGGTCGAAGGGGCCCCTCCCGCACGCATGCGCGGGAGGGGCCCCTTCAGAGCCGTCTGGTTGGCGCAGGTGCTTGCGGCCGGGACCCGGCAGGACGCATCTCTGTCGTCACTCGGCCTTCCTGAACACCTCCGACAACCCGTCCCCCGTGTCATGGGCCAGCCGTCCCGGCTCGTCCGGCGAGAGCAGGCCGACCCGGGCGGCCAGCTCCCGGCCGTGGACGTCGACGGCGGCCTCGATCAGACCCGCGAGTGAGTCCAGGGCGGCCCGGGCCCGGGACCGGGCGACCGCGGCGCAGCCGAGGGCGGCCAGTGCGGCCGGCCACCACCAGCAGGCGAGCAGGGCGTAGCCGACGGCCCAGGCGGCCAGGCGGGCGGCGGCGCTGAAGGAGTCGTGGGCCGACTGGATCTGGCGTACGGCAGGCTCAGGGAGGATCAGCCACAGCCGTGGCCAGAGGGCGGCCAGGTCCACGCCGTAGGCGGCCTCGACGCGGTCTGCTGCCGCCTGCATGCGGTCGCCGTACCAGGTGGGGCGGGCCGGTCGGCGCAGCGCGATGCGGTCGCGGGCCTCGGCGAGGGCCTGGATCCGTGCCAGCGCGCTGCTCGGGATCAGCACGGCACCGCCGGCTCCGGTGCCGGTGCCGTGGGCGTGCTCGATGGCCTCGGTGAGCCGCGCGTCCCGCTCCTGCCAGCGGCGGGCCCGGCGGGCGGCCCTGGCGCGCGAGTACGGGTCCCGGCCGAAGCGCAGCCAGCACCGTTCGATCGCGCCGCCGAGGAACTGTGCGGCGAGCGAGGCGGCGGTCGCGGTCAGCAGGACCAGGGCGACCAGGAGGGCGGCGGTGCCGGTGCGGTCGAGGGCGGGACGTGTGGCCAGCTCGTCCAGGGTGGTGCGCAGCCGGTCCAGGTCGTGCCAGTGGCGGTGGCCCAGGGTGGTGCCGACGGCCGCGGCGGCGAGGAACAGGGCGCCGGGGAGGACCAGCAGGTTCAGCCAGCGTTCGGTGAGTCTGCCGCCCAGGGTGGTGAGAAGGGAGTGCATGAGGGCAGGTCACTGCGCCGAGCTGAGGCGGCTCTTGCGCATGCGGGTGCCGTGGACGGCGCAGTACGGGGCGGGGAGCAGGTCGCGGGCCCGTTCGATGCGGGCGCAGGAGTGCGCACCGGGGCAGACGGCCACCTTGATGTGGGGCGTGATGCCGGGGGCCGTCGCGCCTCTCGACTCACCGACCAGTCCGCGGGCGTCCCCGTTCCGGCGCAGGGCGGTGTCCAGCTCGCGGTAGCAGGCGGCGAGTTCGTCGGCGTCCGCACCCGACCGCAGCAGGTCGCGCGCACGTTCGGCCGCCTCCCGGACCCCGGGCAGCCGCAGGTCCTCCGGTGAGCCGAGCAGGGCGCACAGCGCAGCCGTCGCTCTGTCGAGCCCGGGTGAGTAGGGCGATGCCGTCATGGTTCAAGTGTGCCGTAATACAAGCGGAGTTGAGAGGCTGTTGACGCGTACTCGACGTACACAGTGGGGGGAGTGACGGGGTGAGACACGACCGCGACCGGTTTCTGAAGGCGCTGCACATGCGGCTGGGCCGGGCCGTCGGGGCGGACGGGTCCGTGATACGGGACGTGGTGCTCGGCAGAGAGGCGGACGCCGAACTTCAGGGACTGCTGCGGAGCATCGATGCGAAGACCGACATGGAGGCCCGGCACGCGGCCGGCTGGCTGTGCGCCCTCCGCGCCATGGCCGGCACCGGGGTCCACGGGTCCGTCCACGGGGCCATGGCCGGGACCCTGCTCTTCCCGGTGTGGGTCGCCGATCCGGCGTCGGTGCCCGAGCAGTTCGCGGCGGGCTTCGCCGCCGCCGATCCCAGCACCCGCCCGGACCCGGCGAACGCGGACTTCCCGGACGCATGGTGGGCGCTGTGCGCCGCCTCGACGATCGTGGCGGAGGGACAGCAGCACAGCCTGCCACCGGACCCCTCCGAGGACGACATCCACCTCCATGAGATGGCCGTGAGGCTGGCAGGGATGTACCCCTCCCGCGAGTCCGCGCTCGGGACCGCGGTCGGAGCCGGCAGCCTCGCCGTCCTGGCCACCTGGGAGTACGAGCCCCGGTTGGAGCTGAGGCTGGAGACCCTGGCCCGCGCGGTGGCCCTCGCCGGGACGACCTGGCCGTTCGGGGACCTGGCGGACGGGGACCCGGTGCGGTTCGTGCGCGGCGCCGTCAAGCGGGCCCCGGCCGGCTCACCCGCACGCCTCCTCGCCCTGGACGGCCTGAGCCGCAAGCTCCTCGAGCGCTACATGAAGTCGTTCGACGCCGAGGACCTGCACGAGGCGGTCGGCATCGCCCGTGACGTGGTCGCCCAGCTGCCTCCGGACCACCCGCACCTGCCCTCTGCGACGGGCGCGCTCGGCCGCTCCCTGATGTGCCTGCTGCAGGCGGAGGGGGCGACGGCACAGCAGTGCGACGAAGTGGTGGAACTGTGCCGGCGGAGCTTCGCCGGGCAGCCGCAGAGCCCGGCGGCGGCGGGCCATGACCTCGGCATGGCGCTGGTGCTCCGGGCACAGCACACCGGCCGGGTGGCGGACATCGACGAAGCGGTCCGGGTGCTGGAGGAGGCTCTGCGCGCCGCCCGTACCCCGGGAGAGAAGGCCGCCCTGCAGAACGCCCTGGGCAACGCCCTGCGCCACCGCTCCGTCGTGACCGGAGCCCCGGCCGACCTGGACACCGCGCTCGGCCTCACCGGGTCCGGCACCGCTCCCGGCGAAGCGGCGGGGGGCGCGCCGTCGTCCTTCCTCGTCGCCCCCGCGGCAGCCCTGTACAACCGCTACCTGCGGGACCCGCAGGCGAACGGCGGTGACCTGGACGAGGCGCTGCGCCTCCTCCAGCGGGCCGAGGCCGAGCTGCCGCCCGGCCACCCCGACCGTCCCGCGGCGCTGAACCACCTGGGCCTGGTCCGGGTCGCCCGCCACCAGCGGTCGGGCAGCGCGGAAGAGCTGAACAGAGCCGTGGCGGCCCACCGGGAGGCGGTGGCCGGCACGCCCGACGGGCACGGGCTGCTGGGAACACGGCTGCTCAACCTCGGTGCCGCGCTGTCGCTGCGCCACCAGCTGACCGGAGACGGTGAGGACCTGAGAGAGGCGCGGGAGTGCCGGCAGCGGGCCGCCACCCTGCCCGGCCTGGGCCGCGCCCACCACGCCATGCTGCTGAGCTCCACCGGCATGAGTCTGCTCACGGGCCTGGAGCGCGCCGCCGACCCGGACACCCAGCTCGACCAGGCCATCGCGCTCCTCAGACAGGCCCTGGCGCTCACCCCGGAGGGCGACCCGCAGTTGCCCCGGCGCCGGCACCGCCTCGCCGTCGCCCTGCTGTCCCGTCCGCGGACATTGAGACCCGGTGACGCCCGTGAGGCGCGCGAGCTGGCCGACGCGGTGATCGCGGCACTGCCCGCGAACTCCCCGGATCTGCCGGGCGCCCTGGACATCGCCGCGACGGCAAGAGCGATGAGCACCCGCACCCTGCTGTCGCGGGCCGCCCGGCGCGAGGTGATCGCTCTGTACCGGAGGGCCGTCGAGGCCACGCCTCCCGGTGACCCCAAGCGCACGTACCGCCTGTGCCTCCTCGGCAGCGCCCTGCACGACCTGACCCCGGACCCGCGTCACCGCCGGGCCGCCCTGGAGGAGGCCGCCGGTCTCTTCCGGGAAGCTGCGCTGGAGGAGCAGTGCCCGCCGTCCGAGCGGCTGGAGGCGGCACGCGTCTGGGGCGACCTCCGGGCGGAGCAGGGCGACTGGGAACAGGCCCTGGAAGGCTATGTGGTGGCCGTCGACCTGCTGCACGCGGTGGCACCCCGCCACCTCGTCCGCGACGACCAGGAGTTCCTGCTCGGCCGGACCGCGGGACTCGGCGCCGCCGCCGCTGCCTGCGCGGTGCGCTGCGGCCGGCCGGGGCTCGCGGTCGGCCTGCTGGAACAGGCCAGGGGCGTGATCCTCTCCCATGCCTTCGACGCCGACAGCGACCTGACCCGGCTGAGGGAAGCCGCCCCGGACCTCGCGGCCCGCTTCGAAGAGCTCCGGGACGCCCTGGACACGGCCACCGACACTCGCGAACTGCCGGCGGAGGAAGAATTGTCCGCCCCCGGGGCCCGCGCCGATCTCCGGCAGCGACTGGCCGCCGAGTGGCGGGAACTCACCGACCGGATCCGCGCCGAGCACCCCGAACTGGGCCTGCTGCGGCCGATGCGGGACTGGGAGGAGAGCGAGCTGCGCGCGACGGCCGCGGCGGGCCCGGTCGTCCTGGTCAACGTCTCGCCGCACGGCAGCGACGCCCTGATCGTCACCGAGCACTCCATCGAGGCCCTGCCGCTCCCGGACCTCGACCCGCGGACGACGACGACTCGCCGGCAGACCTTCCAGGACGCGCTGGTCCGCATCGAGACACCCGGCACGTCCCGCAAGCAGTCCCAGCGCGCCCAGCGGGACGTACGCGACACCCTCGCCTGGCTGTGGCGGGCGGTCACAGGACCGGTGCTCGACCGCCTCCCCGCGGCGACCCGCGTGTGGTGGTCGCCCGGCGGACTGCTGGGTACCCTGCCCCTGCACGCGGCAGCCCCCGCCGACGGTGCCCCCGGCGCCCTGGACCGCGTGGTCTCCTCGTACACGCCGACGCTGCGGGCCCTGCACCACGCACGTCGGCGCGCCGCCCGCCCGGCGGGCGACGGAACCCTCCTCGTCAGCGTCGGGCACGCCACCGGACAGGCGCCTCTGCCGGGCGCCCGCCGCGAGGCAGAGCAGCTGGCCGGCACGCTCCCCGGCGCCACACTCCTCGCGGACGCCTCCGCCACCCACTCCGCGGTGGTCTCCGCTCTGCGGCACCACGCCCACGCGCACTTCGCCTGCCACGCCCTCAGCGACCTGGAGCATCCCTCGGGCAGCCGGCTGGTCCTGCACGACCACACCGAACGCCCCCTGACCGTCCGGGACCTGGCCCGCCTCCGGCTGCCGTCGGTCCGGCTCGCCTACCTCTCCGCCTGCGCCACCCTGCGCACCAGCCCCGAACTCGCCGACGAGGCCGTCCACATCGTCAGCGCCTTCCAGATGGCGGGCTTCCCCCATGTGGTCGGCTCCCTGTGGCACGTCGACGACGTGATCGGCGCCGAGGTGGCCCTCAGCGTCTACCGCGACCTGCATGCCGGCGGCGGCACCCTCGACGTCGCCCGCACGGCCGAGGCCCTGCACCGCGCCGTGCTCGCCCTGCGCGACACCTACCCGCAGACCCCGAGCCTGTGGGCCTGCCAGGTGCATGCGGGACCGTGAGGGGACCGCGCCTCGAGGCCTCTTGGGCGGTGGACCCTCCCGCGGCGCGAGCGCGGGAGGGCCACCTCGACCACAGGCGGGGGCCTCAAGGCGAGGCTTCCGCCTCAGGGATAGGACACCACCGTCGACGGCACGGTGTCCGAGCCGGACGTCGGTGCGCCCGTGTCGTTGATGACGCACTCGTACTGGCCGTGCCCGCTCAGCGAGACCACCAGCAGGTGGTGGAAGCGCACTCCGGGCCGCTCGGGGGCGGCGAAGCCGTGGTGCTGGACGATGGTCGGGTCGACGTTGTAGTAGCAGTACGAGCCCATGCCCCAGCCCTCGTGGGTGGTGACCTGGTCGCCGACCTTGTACGCCGCGTAGCCCTTGACGGAGCCGTTCTGGATGGCGGCCTGGTCGGGTGCGTCGTAGGCCTTCTCGTTCTGGAAGAAGATCGTGCGGCCGCGTTCGCCGTTCCACTGCACGTCGTACTTGTTGAAGTGCTCGACGAACAGGCCGGTGGCGAGCACGTCGTCGCCGTTGACGACCACGCCGTAGTCGCAGCGGTTGGTCTCCCAGCCGACGCCGTCGCCGTGGTCGGCGCGCCACACCCAGGTGTGGTCGACGATGGTGTGCCGGGCGTTGATCACCATGGCGGTGGTGGCCCGGCCGGGGCCCGCGCCGCCGATCCGGATGAACACGTCCTGCACGGTGACGGGGTTGGCCGAGTGGTCGCGGGAGGCGCCCTCGGGCCCGACTTCGAGCAGGACGGGGGAGTTGACGGGGCCGGCGTCGATCAGGAGGCCGGCCAGCCGTACGCCGTCGACGTCGGCGACCTTCAGCGCGGTGGTGCCGCCCTGGGGAACGAGGGTGGCGTAGCCGAGGCCGAGGACCACGGTGTTCGGGCGGTTCACCGTGATCGGCGCGTCCACCTCGTAGATGCCCGGTGTGAGCAGCAGGTTGAGGCCCTGGGTGAGAGCCTGGTTGAGGACGGCGGCGGAGTCGCCCGGGTGGGCGACGTAGAAGCGCTCCAGGGGCAGGGAGGTGCCGCGCGGGGTGCCGTTGCCCCAGGTGACGCCGCGGGCGTTCGTGCGCAGGGCGGGCAGGAAGACGCGGTACCGGGTGCCGTCCAGGTGGAGGAAGGGCTTCTCGCGGGAGACGGGCGTGGTCCGGAGGGTGGTGTAGGGCGGGTCGGGGAAGCCTCCGGCGGGGGCGCCCTCGACCCCGGAGAAGACCATGTTCCACACGCCGTTGGTCCAGCCGCCGACCGCGCTGTCACGGGTGTACCACTGCTGCTGGGAGTACGGTCCCACCGTGCCGTCGATGCGGCTGTCGGCGATGTAGCCGCCGCTGGCCCAGCCGTAGCCGGACGGGGCGAGGTCGAGGCCGCCGCGGACGTGCATGCGGCGGAAGGGCGCCGCCTGCGCCACCGCCCACCGGTTGTCGCCGTTCACCGGGACGACGGCCAGGTTCTCCGCCGAGCGCCAGAAGTTCTGGGTGGCGTTGCCGTCGAACCAGCCCGCGTCGACGGTGATGTCGCCGTTGATGGTCGTGTCGTCGGGGGAGAGGCCGAGGCCGGAGACGGAGGTGTAGAAGCCGATCTGCGCGTTGAGGCCGTTGTACGTGCCCGGCTTGAAGAGCAGTTGGTAGCGGCCGGGACCGAACTGGGCCTCCTCCTGCCGGGTGAACACCTCGTCCAGGGTCGCCTGGATACCGGGGGTGGAGGGGTCGAAGACGAGGACGTCGGGGCCGAGGTCGCCGCCGCCCTCGAGCCGCTTGCGCCTTCTGCGGTGGGCCGGTCCGGCAACGGGGCGGTCCGGCGGACCGGCCGGTGCGGCTGAGGCGGTGCCGGGCAGGCCGGCGAGGACCGGGGTCGCGGCAGCGGCGCCGAGGAGGGTGCGGCGGCCGACGGTGCGTGGGCCGGGCGTGGCGTCGGCCGCAGCCCCTGGCGGGGGAGTTGACGGGGAGTCGGACGAGGACATGGGGCGGCTCTCCTGGTTCAGGAATTGAACAGGGTGGGGTTCTGGGAGCGCTCTCTCGCCGCTGAATGGTTCATCCGTGGAACAGATGAGTCAAGGGGTGCGGCGAGAGTCGGCTCGGCCCGTTCAAGCCCTTGACGGCACTCGGCCCGAGGGATTAACTCACGTTCTAAATTAAGCCATGAGGTGCTCGGTGGGTGCCTCAGCGTGCCTTCCCGGAAGGGGACTTGGACAGCCATGCGCAGAATCCGGGCCGCGGCCACGGGCGCCGTCTTCCTGTCCCTCGCACGTGCCGCCTCGGCAGGCGGCGGCGGTTCCAGCACCGGCGGCGGGTCCGACGACTCGCCCGGAAAGCTGACCTACTGGGCCTCCGGCCAGGGCGCCGGCCTCAAGGCCGACAAGAAGGTGCTCCAGCCCGGGCTCGGCACGTTCGAGAAGCGGCCGGCATCAAGGTCGAGCGGGAGGTCGTTCCCTGGTCCGACCTGCTCGACCGCATCCTCATCGCCACCACCTCCGGCCAGGGCCCGGACGTGCTGAACATGGGCAACACCTGGACCGCCTCGCTGCAGGCGACCGGCGCGCTGCTGCCGTGGGACGAGAAGAACCTCGACAAGACCGGCGGCCGGGACCGGTTCGTCGACTCCGCCCTCGCCCCCACCGGAGCCGAGGGCCAGGACCCGGCGGCCGTCCCGCTCCACTCCATGGCCTACGCGCTCTACTGCAACAAGAAGATGTGTTCGCCGACGCCGGCATCGAGAAGCCGCCGGCCACCCGGGACGAGCCGATCGCCGCCGGCAAGAAGCTCTCCGGGCACGGCAAGTGGGGCATCGCCGGTCCGACGGCAGGAGCCGTCAGGTGAGCCGACCCGTCAACCCCGAAGGAACCTCAGTGACCATCGACTACGCCGCCCTCCCCGACGACTTCCTGTGGGGCACGGCCACCTCGGCCTACCAGATCGAGGGTGCCGTGACGGAGGACGGCCGCTCGCCGTCGATCTGGGACACCTTCTCGCACACCCCCGGCGCCATCGACAACGGGGACCACGGCGACATCGCCTGCGACCACTACCACCGCTGGCGCGAGGACATCGGCCTGATGCGCCGCCTCGGCACCAACGCCTACCGCCTCTCCATCGCCTGGCCCCGCGTCCTGCCCGGCGGCGACGGCCCCGTCAACACCAAGGGCCTCGACTTCTACGACCGCCTCGCCGACGCCCTCCTCGAGGCGGGCATCACCCCCTTCGTCACCCTCTACCACTGGGACCTCCCGCAGACCCTCCAGGACCGCGGCGGCTGGCCCGAGCGCGACACCGCCGAACACTTCGCCGCCTACGCCTCCGTGGTCGCCGGACGCCTCGGCGACCGCGTCCACCACTGGGCCACCCTCAACGAGCCCCTCTCCTCCGCCTGGATCGGCCACCTCGAGGGCACCATGGCCCCCGGCCTGACCGACCTCACCGCCGCCGTCCGCGCCTCCTACCACCTGCTGCTGGCCCACGGCCTCGCCACCCGCGCGATCCGCGCCGCCGCCCCCGGCGCCCGCATCGGCATCGTCAACAACCTCTCCACCGTCCACCCCGCCAGCGACACCCCCGAGGACCACGCCGCCGCCACCCGCATGGACGGCCACACCAACCGCTGGTGGCTCGACCCCGTCCACGGCCGCGGCTTCCCCGCCGACATGCGCGAGGTCTACGGCGTCGACCTCCCCGAACGCCCCGGCGACTCCGCCGCCATCGCCGCCCCCCTCGACTGGCTCGGCCTGAACTACTACTTCCCCCAGGTCGTCACCGCCGACCCGGAAGGACCAGCCCCGTTCGCCCGTCAGATCCGCCGCCCCGGCGTCCCGCGCACCGGCATGGACTGGGAGATCGACGCGAGCGGCATCGAGACCCTCCTGCTCCGCCTCACCCACACCTACGGCGCCCGCACCCTCTACGTCACCGAGAACGGCTCCGCCTACCCCGACACCGTCCGCCCCGACGGCACCATCGACGACCCCGAACGCCAGGCCTACCTCGAACAGCACATCGCCGCCTGCGCCTCCGCCGCCCGCAAGGGCGCCCCCCTGGCCGGCTACTTCGCCTGGTCCCTCCTGGACAACTTCGAATGGGCCTACGGCTACGCCAAGCGCTTCGGCCTCGTCCACGTCGACTACAGCACCCAGAAACGCACCATCAAGACCAGCGGCCACCGCTACGCGGACATCATCCGCGAACACGGGGAGAGGCGGAGGCGGACGGCCTGACGCCCGCGAGGCCGCACGTGAAGACGAGGGCGCCGTGCTCCGCGAACGCCGTGGCACGGCGTCCGATCGCGTGAACCGTCCTGCGCGAAGAACGACAAACGGTAGCCTCGGACACGTTGTCGACGCGGCCCGACGGGCTTCCGCTCCACTGCGGTGGAGTCTCGAAGGACATGCCCCCACCCGCACGAGTCACTTCGTGCTGCCTGGGGGAAGTTCTTGCTGTTCCGTGCGTCCGCGAAATCGGTCGCCGTCATGGCGCTCGACGGTTCGCTGTTCCTGCACCTCACCGACCAGTTCGCCCATATGCACGGCCACCGGCCCGGAACCCCGGAGGTGCGCTCCTGGGAGCGCAGCCTTCCCGTCCTGGCGGCTGCGCTCAACGACGCCGGACTGGGGGACGTCGAGGTGATGCTGGAGTACGCGCTCCCTCTGAACAGCAAGCGCGCCGACGTCGTCCTTGCCGGCGTGCACCCCTCGACCGGGGAACCCTCCTACGTCGTGGTGGAACTCAAACAGTGGAGCCAGGCGCTGCCCCACGAGGACGATCCCACGCTGTGCCACGTGGAACGCTACGCCCACCCGGTCCTCAACCCCATCGAGCAGGTGCGGCGCTACTGCGAGTACCTGGTGAACTTCAACGGAGCGCTGGCCGGACACGGACACCGGATCAGCGGAGTGGCGTACCTGCACAACGCCACCGAGTTCGGTGTCGCCGGCCTGCGAGAGATCGAGCGCGATGACCGCGGGCTGCTGTTCACAGGGCAACGCCGTGGCGAATTGCTCGATCACCTCCGCACAAAGCTGAGCGACAGGCACCCCGGCGCCGGGGCGGCGGACGAACTCCTGTCGGGTGCGACGGTGCCGTCGAAGCAGCTCATGTCCGTGGCCGCCGAGGAGGTACGGGAGCGCCGGCAGTTCGTACTCCTGGACGAGCAGCAGGTGGCGTACCGCATGGTGCTCAACGCGGTGGAGAAGGCCAGGCGGGCCGACAGCAAGGAGATCGTCGTCGTCACCGGCGGCCCGGGCACCGGCAAGAGCGTGATCGCACTTCAACTGCTGGGTGAGCTGTACCGGCGCGGAGTGCCTGCCCTCCACGCCACCGGCTCCCAGTCGTTCACCAAGACGATGAGGAAGGTCGCAGGCTTCCGCAGGCGGGAGGTGCAGGACCTCTTCAAGTACTTCAACAGCTTCATGACCGCCGAGAAGAACAGCCTCGACGTCCTGATCTGCGACGAGGCCCACCGCATCCGGCAGACCTCGGCGAACCGCTACACGCGGGCCGAGCACCGGACCGGCAGGGCCCAGCTCGACGAGCTCATCGACGTGGCCCGCGTGCCCGTCTTCCTTCTGGACGAGCACCAGGTGGTACGGCCGGGCGAGATGGGCACCGTGGCCGAGATCAAGGCGACGGCGGCCAGACGGGGCCTGCCCTGTCATGTCGTCCCGCTGGACAGCCAGTTCCGCTGCGGCGGCAGCGACGCCTACCTGCGCTGGGTCGTGCGGCTCCTCGGTCTGGAACCGGGCGGGCCGCTGATCTGGGAGCCCGACGACCGGATGCAGTTGCTGGTCGCCGAAAGTCCGCGGGAGATGGAATCGTTTCTCGAGGCACGGCGTGCGCAAGGCTATGGTGCCCGCCTGTCCGCAGGGTACTGCTGGCGCTGGTCCCCGGAGCCCAAGCCCGGGCAGCCTCTCCCGCTCGACGTCGTCATCGGCGACTGGGCCCGCCCATGGAACCTTCGTGGCGATCGTTCCGTCTCGGGGGCGCCCCCAGCCGCCCTGTGGGCCACCGACCCCGCGGGTTTCGGACAGGTCGGCTGTGTCTACACCGCTCAGGGCTTCGAGTACGACTGGTCAGGCGTCATCATCGGCCCCGACCTGGTGTGGCGCGGCGACCGCTGGGTCACCGACCGCAGCGCCTCCCGCGACCCGGCTTTCAAGAAGACCACCCCGGACGCCGACGTCGACCGTCTCATCCGCAACACGTACAAGGTGCTGCTGACGCGCGGCATGGTCGGCACCGTCGTCCACTCGACAGACCCGGAGACGCAGGCGAAGTTGCGCCAACTCGTGTCGACTTCGGTGCGGGAGCCCGCTTCGGCCTGACCGGGCGTCCACGTTCGCCCGCGCTCGCTGCGACCATTCGCCGCTCAGTCCGAGCCTGCTCCGTCTGCTCATGACAGAGCCGGGCCCTCGATCCGCCGGGGCCCGGCTTCAGCCATCACCTGCCGGCGAGCAATGACTCCAGCGCCCGCGCGGATGCCGGGTGCCTGGCCACAAGGGCGGTACCCGTGGGAGCAGAAGCAGCTTCTTCGACCCAGACGTCCGTGCAACCCAGCAGGTCCGCCAGGGCGGCGCAGGTCGCTGGATGGGTCCGCAGGAGGGGTGCGCCTGGTGTGGGCGTGGCCTCGGGGGCGGCCCAGCCCTCGTCGCAGCCCAGCAGGTCGGCGATCGCGTCGCACGACGCCGGGTGGGCGGTGAGGAGGGGGGTGGGTCGGGGGGCCGCTGCCGTGGCCGGACGGCGGGCCGGCTGCCGGGGGGCCCGCCACGGGGGGACCCAGGTGTCCAGGGCGTCCAGGCGGGCCGGGAAGATGCGGCCGGCCTCGCGGATCAGCAGCGGGGCCAGGTCCGCGGCGCCGGAGCGGAGCGTGGTGATGAGGCGGGGGAGCCAGGGGAGCAGGACCGGGTCGGGCAGGCGGGCGAAGGCGTTGGAGACCGCCTCGACCACCACGTCCGCCAGGCCCGGCACCGGCTCCAGGGCGTGCACGAAGCCGCTCAGGTAACGCGGATAGGAGGGGACGACCAGCGGGTTGTCCAGCAGTTGCTCGCAGCGCGCCCGCAGCTCGGCGCGGGACAGGGTGCCGAGCTGCACCTGGGCCGCCCACAGCAGTGCCGTCTTGGACGGGTCGTCCGGGTGGGACTGGGCGACCGCGAGTTCCAGCTGGGCCCGGTCGCAGCCCAGGGACAGGGCGAGGCTCTCCATGCTGAACAGGAAGCCCAGCATCGCCGCGACCTGCCCGACCGTCGCCTCCTCGTCGCGGAACGCCGTCGGCAGCAGGGTGCAGTAGTGGGCGTAGCCGGTCCTGGTGAAGGACTCGATCCAGGCCGGGAGCACCGGCTCGTTGGTGCGGTAGTACGCGAGGAGCGCCCGCACCCGGCGCAGGACCTCCGGGGCACCGTCGACGCTGCGCTCGGTGGAGAGGACCTTCAGCGCGTGGGTGCCGAGTTCGTCGGCGAGGCGGCGGCTGCCGAGGTAGAGGATGGCCTCCTCGACCGCGGCCAGCACCGTCGCCGTGGTGGCCCGCGGGGCGTATGCCTCGCGGCGCAGCCGCTGCTCCAGGACCTGTTCCAGGCTGACGCCCTCGTAGCCGAGCTCGATCAGGGCGCGCTGGTGGGTGCCGAGCGCCAGGTCCCAGGACTCCTGGATGGAACGCTCGCCCAGCCGCCGTTCGCCCATGATGGGACGGGCCGCTCCCTGTGGCATCAGACGCCTGAGCATCCACAGGACGTCGGAGCACGCGCGGAGTTCCGGACGTGAGCTCATGTCGAGTAGGGCCCGCTGCACGCCCCGTCGCTGGAGTGTCAGCTCCAGCGGTGCGAGCCGGTCGTACACGTCGCGGGCGAGCGGCGGCAGGGAGTCGTAGCCCACCTGGCCGATCCGGTCGCCGCCCATCATGATCTCGACGAGCCGGCGGATGTCCCGGCGGCCCGGGACGCTGTCCTTCTCGATACAGGTGATCGCCGCGTCCTGGAAGTCGTACGGCGTCGGCTTCGCCCGGTCCCGCATCCCCGCGAGCAGGATGGACGTCTCGAACACGGCGATGGCGTCGGCCGTGGAGGCGAGATATCCATTGCGCCGGGCCGCCCGCACGATGTCCACCGACCAGCCGAGGAGTTCCGCCTCGTCGAGCGGGTCGAGGGCGGGCGGGGTGCGCAGGAAACCGGAGAGCCGGTCGTCGCCGGTGCCGGCGTCGGCGGCAGCCGTTGCGGGTGCCGCGGTCTGCTTGCGCTCGGCCGCCTTCGCCGGGGCCTTCTTCCTGGTGCCGGCCTGGCCCGCCAGCCGGTACGGCTGCACCCGGGTGCGCTTCAGGCTCTTCGCCCACTCGGTGGCCGCGATCGACACCGAACCGGCGGCCAGCCCGAACTGCGCCTCGATCGCGGCGTGGCTGGAAGGGATCAGCCCGTACTGCCAGGAGGTGCCGGTGCGCGGGGAGATCGTGAACGTGTCGGCCCCGTTCAGACCGAACTCCTCGACCCGGCTGGCGGCGTGGAACGCGCCGCACACATACAGGCAGTCGTCCGGGTCGGTGTCCGTGGCCCGCAGATGCTCGCGTATCCGGGTCCACATGTACCGCTCGCGGTCCTCGTCCACGCGGAGCCGGCCGGCGTCCCCGGGGGCGAGCCGGCGGAACAGGCTGCCGATGAGGAACATCACCTGGCGGTAGGTGTCGTGGTCGCTGCCGCTCGCGCCGAGCGGCACCTCCACGTACTGGTGCCACCACTCCGACCAGTGCCGCACCTTGCCGTGGTGCAGCAGATGCTCCTCCAGCTCGGCGAAGCGCGGACGCAGATCACCGATCTCGACACCGACCGCCTCACCGTGCAGTGCCGCCTCCGTCTCGGCGGGAGCCGTGCCGTCGCCGGCGGCGGGGTGCGGATCCGGCGGGCCGTCGTCCCCGCGCCGGTCCCACTGGAAGACGTGGTCCGCGGACCGGTCGACCAGGACCAGTTCCACGCCCGGTGTGTCCAGGGCGTAGGCGATGGCCTGGTACTCGGCTGACGCCTCCGTGATCGGTGCGACGACCGACAGCGGAGCCCACTCGGCGGGGAAGCCGTCCACCTCACCGGCGAACGCCTGGACCGCCACCGGCAGCCGGCAGTTGCGCAGCTCGGTCAGCAGCGGAGCCATGTCCTCGCACAGCTCCAGATAGATCACCTTGGGCTGCTTCTCGCGCAGCCGGCGGGCCATGGCGAGAGCGGAGGCGGGGGAGTGGTGACAGACGGGGAAGATCTCCAGCGGCTCGTTCACCGCGCGGTCGACGTCGTCGACCATGCCGAGCAGGATGCTCTCCAGCGCGTCCGGCCCGCCTGCGAAAGCGGCGGCTGCCTCCTGGAGCTGTCCCTTCAGCGCGCTGAACGTGCCGTTCGTGTCGGGAGTCTGGGGCACGGGTGTCCCTTCGGGTTTGTGCAGTGCGCTCATGACAGGGTGGCGATCGCGTCGCGGCCGCCCTCGAGGAACTCCGTCCAGGAGCCGCCCTCCTCCTTGCTGCGCGGCTCGACGACGCCGTGCAGGTACTTGTTGAGGATGGCCAGGTCCTCGGGCTCGCGCCGGGCCAGCGAGCCGACCAGGGAGGAGGCCAGCGTGCGGGCGGTGAGGGTGCGCTCGCCGAAGAAGTTGCTGTGCAGCACCGCGTCCTCCAGCACACCGATCTGCTCGGCCGTCGACAGCGCCGACTCCAGCTTCTCGTCGTCGCTGCCGGCCGCGGCGGCCGAGGCACGCAGGTCGGCGAAGCTCTGCAGCAGCACATCGAGCAGGGTCGGCGGCACCTCCAGGTCGATGGCGTGCCGGCGCAGCAGCTCCTCGGTGCGGAAGCGGACGATCTCCGCCTCGCTCTTCTTGTTGGTGACGACCGGGATGCGGACGAAGTTGAAGCGGCGCTTCAGGGCGGAGGACAGGTCGTTCACGCCCCGGTCCCGGCTGTTGGCGGTGGCGATGACGGAGAAGCCGGGCTTGGCGAAGACGATGTTGTCGCTGCCGCTGCTCTCCAGCTCCGGCACGGAGATGTACTTCTCGGAGAGGATCGAGATCAGCGCGTCCTGGACATCGCTGGTGGCGCGGGTCAGCTCCTCGAAGCGGCCGATGGCGCCGGTCTCCATCGCGGTCATGATGGGCGAGGGGATCATCGACTCACGGGACTGGCCCTTGGCGATGACCATGGAGACGTTCCACGAGTACTTGATGTGGTCCTCGGTGGTGCCGGCCGTGCCCTGCACCACCAGCGTGGAGTTGCGGCAGATAGCGGCGGACAGCAGCTCCGCCAGCCAGCTCTTGCCGGTGCCCGGGTCGCCGATCAGCAGCAGGCCGCGGTCGGAGGCGAGAGTGACGATGGACCGCTCGACGAAGCTGCGGTCGCCGAACCACTTCTGGGAGATCTCCCGGTCCAGGCCGTCGGAGCGCTCCGAGCCGAGAATGAACAGCCGGACCATCTTCGGCGACAGACGCCACGAGAACGGCTTGGGGTTGTCGTCGATGGACTCCAGCCAGTCCAGCTCCTCGGCGTACTTGATCTCGGCGGGAGCGCGCAGCAGGTCGGACATGAAGGGGAAGCCTTTCCTTACGAGAACGAGGACACAGAAGAAGACGAAGAGTTGAGCGATCAGCGCGATCGGTGCGATCAGTGCGATCGATGAGGTCGATGGGGTCGAAGTGACCGGAACGATCAGAACGACCGGAGACAGGGGAGTACGCGGGCCCCGGGACGAGCGAGGCGGGCGTTCGCCGGTCAGGTGAGAAACGCCTTGAGCTCGAGCACGAGCTTCTTGATGTGACCCGAGATCACCGGCGTGCCGAGGTTGTTGAACTTCGCCCGGAACCACGGATTGACGCTGCCGCGCCCGGAACTGGTCACCGAGCCCACCGGGATGAACTTCGCCCCCGAGCGGTGTATCGCGGCCATGCTCTCGAACAGCTCGGTGTGGCGCCATTCGTAGAAGTCGGAGATCCACACCACGACGGTGTTGCGCGGCTCGGCGATCTTCGGCTGGGCGAGCGCCATGGCGACGGTGCCGTCGGTGCCGCCGCCGAGCTTGGTGCGCAGCAGCGTCTCGAACGGATCGTGCGCCCAGGGCGTGAGGTCCAGCGCCTGCGTGTCGTACGCGATCAGATGGACCTCGACCTTCGGCAGCCCGGCGAAGATGGACGCCAGGATGGTGCAGTTGACCATCGAGTCGACCATCGAGCCCGATTGGTCCACGACCACGATCAGCCGCTGGGGTGTCGTCTTGCGGCTGGTGTGCCGGTAGTAGAGGCGGTCGACGTAGAGCCGCTCCTCCTCCGGGTCCCAGTTGGTGAGGTTCTTCCAGATGGTGCGGTCCAGGTCGAGGTTGCGGAACACCCGCTTGGGCGGCACCGAACGGTCGATCTCACCGACCGACGCCTTCTCCACCTGGGTGCGCAGCACCTCGGCGACCTGGTCGACGTAACGGCGGATCAGCGCCTTCGCGTTGGCCAGCGCGACGCCCGACAGGTTGTCCTTGTCGCGCAGCAGCTGCTCGATCAGCGACATGCTCGGGGTCAGCCGGGACGCCAGCCGCGGGTCGGCCAGCACCTCGCGCAGCCGCATCCTCTGCACCAGGCCCGCCTCGATCGAGCCGAGTTCGGGACCGATCTCCGGGATGAGCCGGCTCAGATCGGGTGTGGGCGCCCCGGAACCGGTACCGGTGGGGCTGACGCCGCCGCCCGCCCCCGTACCGGTCGCATCGCCCTGGCCGCCGCGTCCTCCGCGCAGTTCGCCGGGCCGGCAGCCCAGGGCCCGCTCCAGCCAGCCCGCGTCGGACTGCCAACGCGCCAGCTGCCCGGCGGTCACCGTGCCGGGCGGGGAGGCGAAGACATTCAGCAGCACCTTCGACGCGAGCGCCGCGCGCCGCACCTCCGCGGCCCGGTCACGCCGGCCGTCCTCCTCGGGCTCGGGCGTCATCAGCCCCTCGAACTCCGCGGCCAGCTCCGGATGCCGCTGCACCACGGAGTCCACGGACGCCCCCGGGTCCAGCAGGGCGGCCGGCAGCCCGATGTCCTCCACCACGGCGAGGCTCGCCGATTCGAGAGCCGCCTGCTCCTCGGGGTCGAACAGACGCGCAAGGAGCCGCCAGTACAGCACCTGACGCCGGTTGTCGTTCGGGTCGGGCACGGGAGCCCGCTCCGTCATGTGCTCCGTCTCGTTCATTTCCGCAGCAGCTTTCCTGCTCGCTCGCGCAGCACCTTCACGGCGTCGGTCGCCGCCTTCTCGGCCCGCACCCCGGCCTTGTCGCTCGTACCCCCGGCCCACGCCCCGGCGTGCACGGCCACGGACTTCTTCCCCACCGTCCGCTCCACGGCGAGCGGCTGAAGCAGGAACTCACCGGCGTCCCAGCGCAGCAGCCCGATGCAGGCAGCGGACGAGGCGACCGCCTCCGCCGTGAGCGGACCGGCGGTCGGCGCACGCTCGGCGTCGACGGCCAGCCGCTGCCCGGCGATCTCGAAGGCGACGGCCCCGTCGTCGCCCTCCTCCACGGCGTACCCCTCCAGCAGGACCGGCACGGCGAGCCGGGCCGGATGCCGGTCCAGAGGAGCCGTGGGGAACGCGGCGGCGGTGGGCAGCGCGACCCGCGCCGTGGTGAACACCTCGGCGGAGTCACCCATCCGGGCCCGGCCGTCGTCCCAGATCAGATCGCCCTCCGCGGTGAGCGGCATGGCGTCCAGCGCCATGACCCGCTCCTCGCTCACCGCGGTGAGCAGCGACATGTGCGGCCGGAGCACCTGCCACAGCCCCGCACCCACGACCGTGTCCGGCTTCGGCGCCGACACACTCGCCCGCACCAGCCGGGGCGTACCACCGTCCGCCGGCTCGAACACCCCGTGCACCTGGGCCTGTACGGCGGTGGCGTGCTCCTGCACGTCCACCCCCAGCGGCAGCAGCCGCCCCGTCGCCTCGCCTCTGCCGGCACTGGCGGACCCGGCGCCCGGAACCGTCAGCAGCATCGCCCGCGACCACAGGTCGGCCCACCGGCGCACCGGTATCCGCTCCAGGCCGGCGCCGGGACAGCAGGCGGCGAGTTCACCGGCGAACCCGTCCAGCAGCGTCGCCAGACGGCGCAGCGCCGGATCGGGCAGCATCGCGGAGACGACCGGCGCCGCTTCGGCGACCAGGTCGTGATCGATGCCCTGCCAGCCCGCCCGAGCCAGATCACTCAGCCAACTCCGCGCTGCCGCGCCGAGGTTGGAAGCCTGTGTCTCCTCACCCCGCCCCGCGTCGCCGACGCCCCCCGGCGCCGCCTCGCCCGCGCTCTCCTCCGCCCGAGGCCGGTCCACGACCTCCTCGACGCGCGCGGCCAGCGCATCGTGCACCGAGCCCAGCAGCGCGGTGCGCGCGGCGGCCAGTGCGACGAAGTGATCCTCACCGGCCGCCCCGGCCGCCGTCTTCTCCGCCGCCTCGGCCACCCGTGAGGCGAGCGGCGTCCCGGCGACCGCCTCGGCCAGCCCCATCAGTCCGTCGGACTGTCCGGGCTGCGGCCGCAGCAGACCGCCCACGAGCACGTCGTCGAACCCGTCCACGGCCGTCAGCGCCTCGTCGAGCCCGTCGATGGCATCGCCCAGCAGATCGACTCGCATCAGGCCACCGCCCTCGTCGTCGGGAACCACTGCATCTCCGGCACCGGAGCGGTCGACGGGTCGAGTTCGAGGTAGGCCAGGTGCCGCAGGAAGCGGCTGAACACCTGGGCCGCCGTCGAACGGTCCCCCTGGGCCGGCCTGGTGCCGGCCATGGCCGAGGTGAGGGAATGGACGTCGGGTGCGTCGGCGGGGTCCTCGACCTTCAGATACCGGGTCACCCGCTCGAGGCCGTACTGCAGCACGGCCTCACCGATCAGCGCGCGTATGTGGTTGCAGAACCAGCCCCGCCCCCCGCCGCAGGGGCGGTTGTTGTTGGTGCTGCACGTGAACGCGTACGAACCCGCCTCCACCGACGAGACGTACACACGCCGGGCGTCCGACCCACTGGACACCACACCCTGCAACCGCCCGTCGGCCAACTCGACGAACGGCACCTTGGCCAGCTTCCGCGGCCGCGCGGACGGCATCACCCGCGCCGTGCTCGACCTCTCCCAGAGCGACAACGCACCATCTCCCATGCATACGAAAGGGGAGTCCTCGCCGAGACCCGGCGGGACGGAGATGAATCTATCGGTGACCACTGACAACGCCCCCTGCCTGCGACATCGGCCTCCGGCTCGGCCTTGGGGAAGGCGAGCGGGATCGGACGGCAGCGGGCGTACCGGACCGTACGCGGCGCGAGTGCCGCGCAACTGTTGCTCGGGTCAACCTTCTTGACGCGCCGTGCGACGGGCCGATACTGGTCCGACGTGCTCAAGTGACCGCTCGTGCCGTCGTCGATGCGAGGCGCGCGGGTGACGAGGGCACACGAAAGCGACGCACGTCACCACCAGAGGGCTTCGCTCGGGGCCTGGCACCAGAGGTGCTCCGGAGACGGGCGACGCCGGCAGGCGCGAAGGCAGCGGGAGGTCGGTGCAGGTGAGGAGAAGGCTCTGCGGAGCGGCGGCCGCCCTCGGCGTCGTCCTGGCGGTGACCACGGTCCCACCCGTCCAGGCGTCGTCCGACCACCGGCCCGGCGGCGGCATCGCCCGCACCCTGCCCCTCGGCCCACCAGGCCTCACCGAGACCCGCACCACGCACACCCTGCAGCCCGGCGTGACCCTCACCCGCATCGTGCGCGGTGCCCAGGACCCCGCTCTCCACTGGACGGTCGAGGCAACCATTCCCGGCGGCGACACCTCACCCGATCCCGACGCACCGCCCTCCACCCTCAAGGACCGGGCCAGTGCCGAGGAACTCGTCGCCGATCTGCGACGGGACGGATTCCAGGCCCGCACCGAGCCGGTGACGACCCCGCGCACCGCGGACTACGCGGGCGGCACGCTCGGCTGGCGGGTGCGCATCGGCACCTTCGGCTCCCAGTCCGCCGCGACGGCCGAACGGGCCCGGCTGCTGGCTGCCGGACACTCCGGTTCGGTCGTCCACACCGGCTGGGACGGCGCACGCACCGACCGCGGACCGTGGCGCATCGACGTCCTCACCATCGACCCGCGCACCTTCCGCGGAAGCCTGGACGCCACCTACGGCCCCGACCTCGAGCAGCGCGAGACCACCAGCGCGCTGGCCGCAGGCGCCGACGCCGTCGCCGCGGTGAACGCGGGCTTCTTCGTCCTCGACCCCCGCGCCGGCGCGCCCGGGGACCCGGCAGGTGTCGGCGTGTATGACGGGCGTCTGCTGAGCGAACCGGTGAGCGGGCGCCCCGCCCTCGTCGTCCACGACAACGGCAAGCGAAACCAGGTCACCCGCCTCACCTGGCAGGGACGAGTCACCGCCGGAAAGACCTCCCTCGCCCTGCACGGCATCAACCGGGTACCGGGCCTGATCAGGAACTGCGGTGGCAGCGAGGGCGACACCCCCACCGCCCTGCCTCTGCACGACGTGACCTGCACCAACCCCGACCAACTCGTCGCCTTCACGGCGGACTTCGGAGCGAGCACCCCGCAGGGGCCGGGCACGGAAGCCGTCCTGGACGAACGGGGCCGGGTCGTGGAGCTGCGCACCCCGCGCGGCGGCCCCCTCCCGCCCGGCGGCAGCTCCGTCCAGGCCACCGGCCGGTATGCGGCCGATCTGACGGCGCTGGCCCGGCCCGGCGAGCGCCTGCGCATCGAGACGGCCTTGCGCGACGACCGCGGCCACCGCGTGACCCCGTCTCCCCGGACGGACATCGTCAACGGCGGTCCCGAACTGGTCCGCGACGGACGGCTCCACGTCACCCCGGCCACCGACGGCATGGTGCACCCCGGCGACCCCAGCTGGTACTACGGCTGGGTCCACAAGCGCAATCCACGCACCCTCGCCGGTGTCGACGCCGCCGGCCGCACCGTCCTGATCACCGCCGACGGCCGCAGCACGGATTCCCTCGGCCTGAGCATCACGGAGAGCGCCGAGGTCGCCCGGTCCCTCGGCCTGCGCGACGCCGTCAACCTCGACGGAGGCGGCTCCACGACCATGGTCGTGAAGGACCAGGTGATCAACAGTCCGTCCGACGCGGCGGGAGAGCGCCCCGTCGGCGACGCCCTGGTCATCCTTCCGCGCCGGCACTGACCCGGTCACCCTCCGGCCCACCGCCCACAGCGATCCACCGCACCCACCGACCCCACCGCCCACCACCCGTACGTCCGGAGGCACATGTTGACCCTGCTGGGCTTGGGCCTGTCCTTCACCTGTGCTGCCGGCGCGCTCATCGCTCTGACCCGCACCCTGTCCATGGCGCTGCCCGGTCGGCCGGAACCCTGGCCCGAGCACCTGCTGCGCAGGGCGACGGCGGCAGTCGTGTGGTCCCTCCTCACCGTCTACTGCCTGGGCTTCTTCGGCGTCCTGGCGTCAGAGCTGGAGGCCGGCGACGGCGCCGCCTCTCTCCCCGCTCCAGCGTGTCTCGAAGGCTTCGACGCGGCAACGGAACAGGGCCTGACCCACCACCGTTCCTCCTATCTGCCACTCCGCTTCGACTGCGTCCGCGCGGACGGAACCTCGTACACCGCCGATTCCGACTACGTCTGGATCAACTGGACGTCGGCCTCCCTGGCTCTGACCGCGGCAGCGCTCCTCCTCGTCATGCTCGTCAGGAGCGTTGCCGCCTCCAGAGGCGGGTCCGGCACACCGCGGGCCACCACAAGGGTCTGACTCCGCTCGCAGCGGTCCGCCGTCGGTCATCGTGCTGAGCGACCCGCGGAACGAGATGTGGCTAGTCCTGCGCGCCGGTGTGGAGGTCCATCAGCCTGTTGATGTCGTCGCACAGTTGCTCCACCTTACGGCAGTAGGTGTCCACGATCTCGGCGGTCAGCTGCCAGTCGGGCGGATGGTTTCCGCCTGGAACCTGGCTCGCGTAGGGGTCGGTGACGCCCGTGCGCGTGTATCCGCTCCTGCGGTCCTCGAGTACCTTGACGGATTCGGCGATGACCAGCCAGCGGGCATCACCGGTGGATTCGTGCAGCCAGCTCGCGACCTTCGCGGGCGAGCGCAGATGAACGGGCACGTGCACGCGTCGACGGACCGACCTGAACTCCTTCTTCACCTCGGCCCAGGCCCTGTCCAACGCGTAGAGGTGGGAGAGCTGTTGCTTGAAGTAGGAATCGCCGGGATAGGGAGTTTCCTCCTCGGGCCGCCACCGGCCGACCGGTGTCGGCTGCCACTCCGCCTCGGGTGCGCTGTCCGGAACGACGAACGTCGTACCTGCAACGTCCGTTGCTGTGCGGTCGGGGTCGGAGAGCGGTGGTGACTCCCCGGAGGGAAGCCGGAATGTCTCGCCGGCCCGGGTGGACGGTGCGACGGCAGTCGCACGGTTCGGAAAGCCGAGCACATCGGCCGCGCTGTTCTGGGCGAACAGCTGAGGTTCAGGTCTCCCTCTCAGGACGAGCCGTCGGCGCACCCGCTGCCATGCGCTGCTCACACTCAGTTCGGGCCCCAGGCCGGGAATGCCGTTCTGAAGAATGCCGATCAGTTCTCCGGTGGCTTCCGGAGAATCAGCTCCCGGCGGTGCGTAGGACTGCCTGTCATGTGGTGCGGACGTGAGTACCACGTCCCCGTACACCTCGGTGCGGTCACTGTCCCGGGCCGGATCCTCGTCCAGCGCGAGGGCCAGTTCGTCGCGCGTGACCGGACCAGGTGCGCTCATCGCGCCCGCCAGACCGCTGTAGCAGCAGTCCAGGACGGTCAACCGGTAGCGCGCGTTGCTGCCGGCCTGGCGGATGACCCGGCGCAGGTCCCGGTAGGGCAGCGTGCCGACCTGCGGGTAGTCCTCGTCGGCGGCAGTGAGGCACAGGTACAGGCTCTCGCCGTCCAGATCGCGTAGTCCGTGTCCGGCGAAATACACGAGGAGGGTGTCCTCGGCCGCCAGCGCGGCGTCCCGTACCGTGCTCAGAATGTCGTGCCCGGATGCTGCTGCATCCAGCACCGCGACATGCCTGCCGGGAAGGTTCCAGACGTCGCGCAGCAGACGGGAAAGCCGTCGGGCTCCGGACGCGGCCGCGGGCATCGAGGGCATCCCGGCGTAGACGTCTATGCCGATGAGTACGGCCCGGGTCCTTCGAGGGTCAGGAAGCACCGTCTGCTCCGTCGTCCCGGACGGTGCCTGCCGCTGGTTCCGGTGCCGGGTGGGTGAGGAGTCCGTTGCCGCCGACCAGCCGCACGAGCTGAGCCACCTCCTCGGCGGAACCCGACTCGATCTCCAGTCGAGAGCCGTCGTGTTCGATCACCAGACGCGTGGCCGACCGCACGCGGGGCGGCAGCGAGGCCCGGAAGGCCAGGTGCGAGTACACCAGCGACGTGATGGAGAATCCGCTGTTCAGCACCAGCCCGAGCCAGTCGACCAGGTCGCCGGACATCGTGCCGTCGGATGCTTGCGGGCGGATCCGGCTGATTCTCACGCGCGGCCCCACTGAGCGATCCTGTTCGAGCCACCGCGCCAAGGCTTCCGTCAATCGCGCTGCGTCCTGATTCCGGAGCTCGTCTCCGACTTCAATGCGAATGCGCATTCTTACCCCCACCTCGGGCTTCTGACACCTCGGGCTTCTGAGGCCCAGGAACCAGATGCCGCTCAGACTGTACTCAGGCAGGCAGCGCACGTTCCACCGAGTGTGAGTGAAGGGGCACCCGCTCAAGGCACCTGCCCGAGCAGGCCGGCCGAAAGGACGGGCGGGCACGAACCATGCCGCGCTCCGCAGCGGGCCGAGCCCTTCTGCGCCGCCCCTGACTAGCCCACCCGGGGCACCCCGCCACCCGTCCGCACTGGTCAGCGCGCAGCACCGCGGCGCGCGCCGCAGCATGGAGCGTGCTGCCGACCGGCAGCCCGATCCGGTACCGGTCGGATGCGAAGGAGACCCGCGATGGGTGAGCTGTACATCGATGGTGCGTGGACGAACGCCGCGGGCGGTGGCCGGCGGGAGGTGATCAACCCGTACGACGCCTCCGTCATCACCACCGTCGACGAGGCGGACGCCACCGACGTGGACCGCGCGGTGCGCGCCGCCCGGCGTGCCTTCGAGGAGGAGGACTGGGCGAACGCGCCGACCCGCAAGCGTGCCGACCTGCTGATGCGGGTGCACGACCTGCTGCTGCGCGACATCGACGAGATCGCCCGCACGGAGACCCTGGACACCGGCAAGACGCTGGCCGAGGGCCGGATCGACGTGGAGGACGTGGCGAACGCCTTCCGCTACTTCGCGGAGCTGGCCGGAAAGGACGGCGGCCGCGTGGTGGACGTGGGCCCGGACGTCCTCAGCCGGGTGGTCTATCAGCCGGTCGGGGTGTGTGCGCTCATCGCTCCGTGGAACTATCCGCTGCTCCAGGCGTCGTGGAAGGTGGCACCCGCGCTGGCGGCCGGCAACACCTTCGTGCTGAAGCCCAGCGAGATCACCCCGCTCACCACGATCAAGATGATCCAGCTGATCGAGGAGGCGGGTGCCCCGCCCGGGGTGGCCAACCTGGTCCTCGGTTCCGGGGCGACGGTCGGCGCGGCGCTGACCTCCCACCCCGAGGTGGACCTGGTGTCCTTCACGGGCGGTCTGGCCACCGGGCGCGCCATCATGGCCGCGGCGGCCGAGGGACCCAGGAACATCGCCCTGGAACTCGGCGGCAAGAACCCCAACGTCGTCTTCGCGGACGCCGACTTCGAGGCCGCCGTCGACTACGCCCTGAACGCCGCCTTCCTGCACTCCGGGCAGGTCTGCTCCGCCGGTTCCCGGCTGCTGGTCGAGGACTCCCTGCACGACCGGTTCGTCGAGGCCCTCGCCGAGCGTGCCCGTCACATCCGCCTCGGCAACGGCCTCGAGGAGGGCACCGAGAGCGGCCCGCTCAGCTCCGCCGAACACCGGGAGAAGGTCGAGCGCTACATCGCCATCGGGCGGGAGGAGGGCGCCAGGCTCGTCACCGGCGGCACCCGACCGGACGACCCCGGACTCAGCCGTGGCTTCTTCCTGCTGCCGACGATCTTCGCCGACTGCGACCGCTCCATGCGCATCGTGCAGGAGGAGGTGTTCGGGCCGGTGGTCACCGTCGAACGGTTCCGCACCGAGGACGAGGCGGTCGAGCTGGCCAACGACACCCGCTACGGTCTGGCCGGCGGCGTGTGGACGTCCGACGCCGGCCGCGCGCAGCGCGTCGCGCAGCGCCTGCGCCACGGCACCGTGTGGATCAACGACTTCCACCCCTACGTGCCGCAGGCCGAGTGGGGCGGTTTCGGCCGCTCCGGAGTCGGCCGCGAGCTGGGGCCGACGGGCCTGCGCGAGTACCAGGAGGCCAAGCACATCTACCAGAACCTCGACCCGGCACCCTCCGGCTGGTTCAAGGGTGAGCAGAAGAACCAGAGCCACAGCTAGCACCGGCACGAGAACCAGTGCGGCACCACGGCCCGGAAGACGGCGACGGCCGGCAGGAGCGGCACCCCCGGTCCGAGTGTCCCGAAGAAAGGCAGGCACCCCCCATGGCCTCCACCCCCCACGGAGCCGAGTCCTCCTACGACTACGTCATCGTCGGCGGCGGCACCGCAGGGTGCGTGCTCGCCGCCCGCCTGAGCGAGGACCCCGACTGCCGCGTATGCGTCATCGAGGGCGGCCCCAGCGACGTGGGCGACGAGCGCATCCTGCGCCTGCGCAACTGGATCAACCTGCTCGGCTCGGAGTTCGACTACGGCTACACGACCGTCGAACAGCCCCGCGGCAACTCGCACATCCTGCACTCACGCGCCCGCGTCCTCGGCGGCTGCTCCTCCCACAACACCCTGATCAGCTTCCTGCCGCTGCCGCAGGACCTCGACGACTGGGTGGCAGCCGGCTGCACCGGCTGGGATCCGGGCACGATCCTGCCGTACCGCGACCGGCTGCAGACCAACATCGTGCCGGTGGCCGAGGCCGACCGGAACCCGATCGCCAAGGACTTCGTCACCGCCGCCGCCCGCGCCACCGGCGTCCCCGTCATCGACGACTTCAACGCCGAGCCTTTCGCGGACGGCACCGGCTTCTTCTCCCTGGCCTACGAGCCGGAGGGCAACCTGCGCTCCTCCGCCTCCGTGGCCTACCTCCACCCCGTCCTGGACCGCCCCAACCTCACCCTGATGCTGGAGACCTGGGCGCACCGGCTGCTCACCGACGAGCAGGGACGGCTGACCAGGGTCGCCGTCCGGAAGGCCGACGGCGAGCCCGCGGCGGTGCGCGCGGAGCGCGAACTCCTGCTCTGCGCGGGGGCGATCGACACTCCCCGCCTGCTGATGCTGTCCGGCATCGGCCCCGCCGACGACCTGCGCCGCATCGGCATCGACGTCTCCGTCGACCTGCCCGGCGTGGGGGAGAACCTGCTGGACCACCCCGAGTCGGTGATCGTCTGGGAGACCGACGGACCGCTGCCGCCGAACTCCGCGATGGACTCCGACGCCGGTCTCTTCCTGCGGATGGACAAGGACCAGCCGCGCCCCGACCTGATGTTCCACTTCTACCAGGTGCCGTTCACCGTCAACACCGAGCGGCTCGGCTACCCCGTCCCGGAGCACGGGGTGTGCATGACCCCGAACGTGCCGCGCGCCCGCTCCACCGGCCGCATGTGGCTGCGCAGCTCCGACCCGGCCGAGCACCCCGCCCTGGACTTCCGCTACTTCACCGACCCCGAGGGCCACGACGAGCGCACCATCGTCGAAGGTCTCAAGGTGGCCCGGCAGGTCGCCGCGACCGATCCGCTCAAGGGCTGGCTGGTCCGCGAGGTCGCGCCCGGCCCGGACGTCACCTCCGACGCCGACCTTTCGGAGTACGGGCGCCGCGTCGCCCACACCGTCTACCACCCGGCGGGCACCTGCCGGATGGGCGCCGCGGACGACCCCATGGCCGTCTGCGACCCGCAGCTGCGGCTGCGTGGTGCCGAGGGCGTGCGGATCGTCGACGCGTCCGTCTTCCCGACGATGCCCACGATCAACCCCATGGTGACCGTGCTGCTCGCCGCCGAGCGGGCCGCCGACCTGATCACCTGACGCCCGGGGCCCGCCGACGGGGCGACTCGGTGACCACAGGTGCGCGGCGGGCTGTGGTGACGGGAGAAGCGGTGGGTATGGGTGCTTCGACGGCAGGACTCGTCCCCTGCGCCCGCGTCACGGTCCGGCCGGCCGGCGCAGCGGCCCGCCCCCGAGGAGGAGAGCACCATGTCGACCACTGGTGAGAAGGGCCCCCACACGCCTGACGACTACGCGCCAGGCGACCCGTCACGTCCCGCACGGCTCAAGCGCGCCGTCTTCTTCGGGGCGGCGCTCCTCGTCCTGGCCATCTCGATCTGGGCCATCATCACCCCGTCGGGTGCGGAGGAGGCCATCGGTGTGGTGGTCGGCAAGATCTCCAGCTGGTTCGGCTGGTACTACTTCCTCGCCGCCACCCTGTACCTGGTGTTCGTCGTCTTCATCGCCGTCTCCAAGTACGGCACGGTCAAGCTCGGCCCCAATCACTCCAAGCCCGACTACGGCCTGTTCACCTGGGGTTCGATGCTGTTCGCGGCGGGCATCGGCATCGACCTGATGTTCTTCTCCGTCTCCGGTCCCGTCAGCCACTACCTCGCTCCGCCGGAGGGCGACCCGGAGACGCTGGCGGCCGCCCGGAAGGCCGTCGTGTGGACCCTGTTCCACTACGGCATCACCGGCTGGGCCATGTACGCGCTGATGGGCATGGCGCTCGGCTACTTCTCCTTCCGGTACAAGCTGCCGCTCGCCATCCGCTCCGCGCTCTACCCGATCATCGGACGCCGCATCCACGGGCGGATCGGCGACACTGTCGACCTCGCGGCCATCATCGGCACGGTGTTCGGCATCGGCGTGACCCTCGGCATCGGCGTGGTGCAGCTCAACTACGGTCTGAAAGCCCTGTTCGACATCCCCGAGGGGCTGACCGCCCAGATCGCCCTGATCGTCATCGCGGTGGTCATGGCGACCGTGTCCGCGGTGTCCGGCGTCGACAAGGGCATCCGCCGCCTTTCGCAGCTCAACATCCTGCTCGCCGGCCTGCTGATGTTCTACATCCTCGTCGTCGGCGAGCCGTTCCGGCTGCTCAACGCCATCGTCCAGAACGTCGGCGACTACGTCAGCGGCTTCCCGTCGATGACCCTGAACACCTTCGCCTACGACCAGCCCACCGAGTGGCTGGACGCCTGGACCCTGTTCTTCTGGGCGTGGTGGGTCGCCTGGGCGCCGTTCGTCGGACTGTTCCTGGCCCGCATCTCCCGCGGCCGCACCCTGCGCGAGTTCATCGCGGCCACGCTGGTCATCCCGTTCCTCTTCACCGGCCTCTTCCTGGCCATCTTCGGCAACAGCGCCCTGTTCCTGGTGCGCGACGGCAACAAGGAGTTCGGCGAGACCGCCATGAACGTCCCCGAGCAGGGCTTCTACAGCCTGCTCGCCGAGTTCCCCGGCTTCATGTTCAGCGCCGGGCTCGCCACCTTCGTCGGACTGCTGCTCTACGTCACCTCCGCCGACTCCGGCGCCCTGGTGATGGGCAACCTCAGCGCCGACCTGCCCACCCCGATGACCGACGCGCCGACCTACCTGCGCATCTTCTGGGCGGTCGCCACCGGTCTGCTCACCCTGGCCATGCTGATCGTCGGCGGCGTGGACGCCCTGACCAACGCCACCATCATCATGGGCCTGCCCTTCTCCTTCGTGATGTTCCTGATCATGGCGGGTCTCTATCTCGCCCTGAGAACGGAACGCATGAAGGTCGAGGCACGCGTCACCACGCTGCCCGGCTCGCTCTCCGGCCGCACCATCCAGCACGGTCTGCCGGGCGCCCCGAACTGGCGGCACCGGCTGGCCCGGGCCATGTCCTTCCCCGGCCGGCGGGCGGCCGTGCGCTTCGTGGAGCAGGTGTGCCGTCCCGCCTTCCGGGAGGTGGCCGGGGAGCTGCGCCGCCAGGGATCGGAGGCCGAGGTGCTGGAAGGCGTCGTCGAGGAGAACGGCCTCCCGCACGCCGGTCTGCGCGTCCCCGTCGGCGAGGGCGACGAGTTCCGCTACGAGGTCTGGCCGGTCGAACGCCCCACCCCCGCCTTCGCGCTCCGCTCGGTCGGCGAGGCCGACACCTACGTACGCTTCGAGGTCCGCCTCGCCGAGGGCAACCAGGACTACGACGTCATGGGCTACACCAAGGAGCAGCTCATCGCCGACAGCCTCGACCAGTACGAACGCCACCTGGAGTTCCTCCGGGTACGCCACGAGGCCTCCAGCCGCTCCAACCTGCCCGACCACCATCCGGACGCCCCGGATGCGCACCTGCCGGAGGAGTAGCGAGCGTCGGCGGGTGGCGGGCGAAGCCGGAGGTGGGGCGGGGCTGGAGGCCGTGGGCCGAGGCAGGAGGCGTGGGGGACGAGGCGGGGAGTCGTGGAAGGCGAGTCTGGGGCGGGGGGGAGCTGCGGCGCGGGGATTGCAACAGCCGTAACCACGCGCCGTGGCCGACGTCTACGAACTGCAGCTCGCCCTCGACCCGCCCGGCTCCCCGCCGCGCTCCGAGCTCGCCCTGCTCCGCCGGCACTTGGCAGACACGGCCGAGGGCGGACGGGACGGGCACGCACGCGGACACGGGTACACTCTCCTGGCCGACCGCGGACCGGCGCGGCGCATCGGAGGCGCGCTGCTGGGGGAGCTGCGCGGCAACGATGCGCGTTGGTCACTGACCGCACGTCAGAAGACCCACCCCGACGAGTTCGACGGCCTGCGCCGCTCGGTGCGACGGCTCGGCGAGCGCACGACAGTGGGCACCACCGGCCACCTCCGCTTCTACGGGACGGACGTGCCCGAGGTGCTCGTCGCCGCGGGCGGCGGGACGGTGGACCGACGGATCCTGAGCGTGGACCGGACGGTGGACATGGCGGCCGAGGCGATCCCGGATCCGCGGGGCTGAACCCTGCCCGCACTCGCCCGGCAGATCGACGAGGCCGGTGACCGCGTCCCCGGGTGCGTTCCTGTCGCGCCCGGGGAAGTCGAGCAAGTCGGGCTTCCGTGCGCTCTTATCGCCGCTGCATCGGAATGCCGCCGCCCGGCACCGGTCCGGTCAGGTCGGGGTCCCCGAACTCGTCTCGCAGGGCCTGGAACGCGGCGACCTTGTCCTCGCCGAAGCGGCGGACCTCGGTGGCGTACCTGTCGGGGAGGAGGAACTCCGACGGCCTGGACTTGCTGTGGAACTTGTCGGCGTACATCACCAGCCGCTCCTCCTGCGTCTCCGCCACGTAGTCGGCGGGCGGGAGCGGGAGGTTCTGGCGCTCGATGTCCTGCCGCGTGACACCCACTCCCGTGTGGTGGGAGCAGAAGCGGCACAGCGTCTCCGGGAAGCCCTCGCTCTCGAGGATCTCCTGGCCGAGGAGCCCGTGCCGGATGTAGTTGGCGTGATCCAGCCGGCCGTCCTTGTCGTAGAGGCGGTAGACGCCGATGTCGTGCAGGAGGCAGCCGGCGCGGACGAGATCGGCGTCGAGATGACGCAGGCGCGGTGCGCCGAGGAGGCGCTCCGCGATGCTCCACACGATCTCGCAGTGCGTGTGGACCAGTGCGAACGCCTCCGGGGTCGGTGCGTATTTCTCGTGCAGCGCACGGATCTCTTCAGGGCTCGGAATCCTCACCGGAGGAGCGTAACAACCTTCGTTTCGGGCGCTGGCGGGGAGCCGGGACCTTGCACCACGAAGGCTCGGGCGGCAACGTCGCGGTGGCACATCACGCGATCGGGTGATCATCCGGGATGCGGGCACGCCACGGATCGGCGGTCCGTTTGATCCATCGACGGGGGCGAGCGGCCCCCGCGGTGGAACAACGGGGGTACGCATGAGTCTGCACTTTCACCGCAATCCCGACGACACGACGACGGGGCGCAACGACGACAGCGGCTTCACGGTCACCCATGCCGACGAGGAGGAGGTGAAGCGGCTGCTGTACGAGGACGCCGGGCCGGCGTACACGCCGCCACCGCCGCCGGGCACTTCGGGCGTTCACCGGTTCTCGCTGGTGCACGAGGACTTCGAGGCGACGGGCTTCGGCGACGAGGTGTCCGTTCCCGAGAGATCTGAATCGATGAGGTGCCCCTGATCTGCGCCTTGTCATTTCGGCCGGGACGCTTCGGAGCGTGGAGGGCCCAGTGGATCTGAACAGCGGTGAGCCTGGTTGGGCGTGAGGTGCGGCTGTCCCAGCAGTTCTGTCTGGCCGAACAGGCTCTGGCCTGGGGCTTCTCAGTTCCACTGGGAATCATCTCGTAGGGCGTTGTGGTCCTCCGGCGTCATCACCAGCATCAGTGATCTCCCGGATGAGTCGGTCCAGCGGAAGAGGGCGTCGTTGGAGAAGGTGTGGGACTGTCGCTTCTCGCGGAGAGAGGGGACGTTGAGCCGGCGCTCGGCTTCTGCGTAGACAGCGTCGATCGTGCGTCGGTGCTGGCTGAGGTTCACCCATTGGCGAGGCGCCCGTCGTGCTCGCCAAGCAGGGTCGGCCACCATGCCGAGCATGGTGACGAACTCCGGGTAGGTGGCGATGAACTCCCGCTCGTCGACGCGTCGCCTGATGATGTTCTCGTAGGCGGCTTCCTTGGGAGGTAGCTGAGCGAGACGGTCGTTCCAGCGTGAGAGCAGATGGGGCTGCTTCTTGTTCAGAAGCCAGGACCGGACCATGTGCTGCGCTTCCTTTGTGGCTGCTTCCAGGGTGTCGGGGAAGCGGCGGGCGATTCGCCGGTGCCGGTGTTGAGCCGTGGCAAGTTCTGGAAGGTGGCTGACGCGGTATTGGCGGTTGCCATCGAGCCAGATGCCGTGTCGGCGGCAGAGCTGGAGATCGGCGGGGCGATGCGCGAGGACTGGTTCGGTGATTCCACGGCGGTGCATGCAGTGTGAGCACGCGACGTAGAGACGCCGCCGGTAGCGGATCACCTCGCCTCCGGTACGCGCCTCAATCCGGGAGATCGCTGGCAGCAGCATCCGAAGGGTCTCGTGAGTGAGACCCGTCAGGAGTGCCAGCCGCGGCAGAACCATCGGAGTCCAGCGCCATAACGTGTCCGTCCGCTTGCCGATCAGCGCGTTCTTGAACGGCGTCAGTGTTTTCGCCAGTTGTCCCGACGTCACGTGGTTTGCGGCGGCGAGGCGGTGCAGGTACCAGCCGAAGACCTCCCCGTGGACCGGTGGCAGAGGAAGTGGCAGGAGCCGGACCGGGGCTTCCCAGGGCTCCATTACTCAGGCCGCCTTCGGCCTGCGAGCGTACTTGGCACGGGGGCGATCGGGCCGGGCCTTCTGGACGGCGTGGTCGAGCTCGATCTCGTCGAGCATGCGCTTGGTGATCTTTTCCGTGCCGCTGTCGATGGCGTCGACTGCGGCTTCTCGGATGAGCTGGGAAAGACTGCCGATCAGCCCGCCAGTGCGCTCGTGGAGGTAATCGGTCATGGCGACCAAGGTGCCGGGACGATGGGCCTGTAGTCGCAGGGAGTCCTCCATCGTCACCACCAGGGCCTGCCAGCTCTCCTTGTCCGCGCGGTTCCTGTGGCCGAAGGGCCGGGAGGGGATGACCGTGTAACGGCCGGCGATCTGCTGTCCGCGCGTGCCCTGGAACAGGCTGCTGGTCTCGACGTCGAGACCAGCAAGCACGAAGGTGGCCGCGATCCGTTCCGAGAGATACTTCAGCTGATCGGATGCCTCAGCTCCGTTGCGGGTGGTCAGGTCGAGGTTGTGGATCTCGTCGACCAGGACGAGCGTGGTGCCGAGCTTGCCGAGCAGGTCACAGACGGCGTTGGTGATCTGGACCTGGCTCATGCGGTGCTCCAGCGGGACGCCAAGGAATCGGGCGAACTCGCCTGCGAGCATCTTCGGGGTGGCCGCCGGCGGAACGGTAACGAAGACGACCGGCAGTCCGCCGACGGTGGTGGGGTTGCGCCGCCGGGTGATCTGTTCGACGTTCTTGCCCAGTTGGGTGATCGCCGTGGTCTTGCCGGTGCCGGCCGAACCGGACACGATCAGGCCGCGACGGGCGGAGACCTGGTGCCGGTTGAGCACGATGCGTTTGCGGCCCGTGGTGACGACGCCACGGATCGTGGGAGTGTTCACGATGACGGATCGTGTGTGGTAGTCGATCCGCGCTTCCCTGTAGGACTCCGACTCGTCCTCGTCCAGGACGGTGTCGGACGGGAGCGATGGCGGGGGATCAGGGTTCTCATCGACGAACGCCCGCCAGCCTTCCTTCGTGGTCAGCGACATCTGCGGGTTGGCGATGTCCGGTGGCGGAGCCTCGCTCACAGGCGACTCCCGTCGGTGAAGGCATCGAAGACGCCGAAGGGAATGACGCTCGATGTCTGCTCCGGGACGGTGGCCTCGTCCTCGGCGTCTTCAAAAGCTGGTGCCTGCGGCAGCGCAGGGACGGACCGGCCGGGCTCCAGGGCAGCGCGGGTGCGGGCCGCGATGCGGCGGTCCGGCCCGCTTTCCGCCCGCGTCAGCAACTGGTCGACTGCGGCGGCCACGGCGGCTTGGTTGGTGTCGTCCTGGCCCCGCATCGCAAGCACGTCCCGGGCCCGGCGCCAGGTGAAGTCCGCGAACGGCGCGGAGACCAGGTGCCGGTGTGTCCACGGAACCGTGATCCACTCTCCGGTGCGCGCGTCGCGTACCCAGATCTGGGACAGGTCGTAGGGGTCGTAGTGGACTTCCCAGAGTCCGCCCTTGGCGGTCACTCCTGAGGAGCGGCGCCGCAGCGGGTTCAGTCCGGGGCAGTTGTAGGTGCGGTGGTCGACGCGGATGCCGTAGTCGTTGACCGAACGCCAGAGTGCTGGCAGCAGTTCCAAGTAGTCGGGGCCGCTCAGCGGCATCGGCAGGTAGCCGGTGCGGGAGACCAGCAGGGCGTATGCGTCATTGGGAGACATCGGCCGACCCGGTAGGAATGGGCTGCGCAGTCCTTCGTGTGGCCGCTGCTGCCAGCAGGCCACGATCCATTCCTGCAACAGGTCGTCCACTTCCGCGAGCGTCCAGACGGCCTCGACCTCGGCCCCCCGGCGGGTCGTGTTCGAGCCGGTGTAGCCAGGGATGTGCTGGCAGAACAGCGTGTTGATCGAGGAAAACGTCCGCTCGACGATTCCCTTGTCCGTCGGGGTCGCCGGGCGGGACGGCTGGACGGAGACGCCCAGCGACCGGCAGGCGGTCAGGAAGGTGTTGGAGACGAACACCTTCCCGTGATCAATGCCGATCGTCTCTGGCACGATCACCGGCTTGGCGGCCGCTTGCTCCAGGCGCGCGTCGAGCTCCAACAGCCTCTGGTGGGGGATCAGCGTCATCGACATCGCCAGTGCTTCCGACCAGCCGGGCCGTAGCGGCTCCGGGACCAGCATCTTGGCCAGCAGCAGGGCGGCGTCCACGGCCTTGGTGCCTGCTGGTCGCAGCACCGCAGCGCAGATCGTCCTCGTTGCCACGTCGACGGCGATCGTGAGTTCCGGACGTCCGTTCACCCCGTCCTCCAGGACCACCAGCACGTCCAGTGGTGTCGTGTCGATCTGCACCATCTCGCCGGGGCGGCAGGCCGAGGAAGGGGTGAACGCTCCTTGCGGGCGGCGAGCCGCTGACCTGCGGGACGTGGCCTCGCCGAAAGCATGCGTGCCCTCGCTCATCGCCTCGACGAGCCGGTAGAACGCCGACTTCGACGGCATCGGCACCGTTCCCGGGCCATGGCGCTCAGCCAGCAGCGCCTCCACTCGCCGACGCAGCCGGCCGCGGGTGCCGGTGGACTCGTTCGTTGTCGAGGCGAGGATCTCCGCGATGGCGGAGACCACCCGGTCATCGGCCCGACCCGTCGGCGAGGACACCCGAGTTTTGCGGTGATCGACCAGCCCCCACAGGCCCTGCTCGCGGTAGCGCCTGCGCATTCGCTGCACGGTTCCCGCACTCGCCTGCCATCCGATAGCCCGTAGTTCCGCAGCCTTGGCCGCCACTCGCTCTTCCACTGTGTGGCTTGCCGGGTCGTATTCAGGGCGAGGTGGAGTCGTGGGGTCAGCATCCAGTGGCTTGCCGAACTCCACCTCGGTCAGATGGCGTTCCCAGGCTGTCGCCTTCTCCGCTTCCCGCTCCGGCACGATGTCCAACAGCGCGAACGGCGGCATACGGACCTGATCGACACCCTGGCCGATCAGCTCAAAGCCTTCGGAGGCCAGTAGGTGGGACAGCAACACCAGACTCGCCGACCCGGCTTCGTCGAGGAGCCGCACCGTCGTTCCGGACAGGCCGACGACCGCGTGCAGCCGGTCATCCAGGCGCACTTGATCCCCAACCCTCAACGCCGCCCGTGGCCCGGGGCGCCCGCTCACCGGGTCGCCGCCGGCGACACCAGCGTGGCATCCGACAGAGGCCGTGACAGATCGGCGGCCAGCCGTCCCAGCCAGAGCAGATGGAACACCGCCGGCAACACGGCGATCGGATCGCCGAGCAACGCAGCCTGTGGCACCAGCGGCGAAGGCGCCGAGAACAGTGCCAACAACCGGGCCACGAGACCTTCGTCGGCCCCGTGCCGCGGATGCCGGTATCCCGCCAGCCAGCGAACGTTCACCATCCGCACGGCGTCCACCTCGCCGACAACCCGGTAGCCCCACCCCACCACTTCGCAGGCTGTGCGCGTCGCGGCGAACTTGGCTGCTGACCGTGAGTCGATCCGGTCCAGCGGCCGACAGTCCACCACCAGCCCCCGCCCGTCCTCGAACCGAGCGAAGTAGTCCGGAGCGTGCGAGATGCGCTTACCCCGCTCGTCCTTCCAGAACAGCCACAGAGGCTGTGACAGCAGCCCCGTCACCTCCGGCGTGAAGTCCAGCAGCATCGCGTGATCCCGCTCCAGCCACGACTCGAACCCCACGTGCCCGCCTGTCGTGGCCGACCAGTACAGGCCCGGGAAGTTCCGCTGGCCGCGGTACGACGGGAACCCGCGTACTGGCAGACCTGCCTCGAACTCCACCGAGAGCACATCCGCCAACGGTCGCCGATGCTCACCCTCGGCATCCCGCCATCCGACCTCAAACTGGTCCACGGCTGGCAACGCCTGCTGTGCTGTTCCTTGGGCCCCCATGTGAACCACTGTGCAGAAGCGGCGGGAACGAGAAGAAGGAATGGGACCAAATACCCCATCCGAGTGATCGGCCGAAGATCTCTCACGGTAGGAAGGCCAACACCGCTGGCACGTGGCGAAATTGAGTAGGCGTCCGAGCTCAGCGGCCCCTACGTTCGGCCGCATGACAGACGAATGTTTTGGACATCCACGGCTCGCCGCGATCTACGACCCACTCGACCCCGATCGCGGCGATCTCGACGCGTACGTCCAGATGACGGAAGAGTTCAAAGCGCGTCAAGTGCTGGACATCGGCTGTGGAACAGGCGTGTTCGCGCTTCTACTGGCTGAACGCGGGATCGAAGTCGTGGGTGTCGATCCCGCTCAAGCGTCCATCGACGTGGCCCGAGCTAAGCCGGGCGGCGAGCGAGTGCGCTGGATCTGCGGCGATGCCACGACACTTCCGCCGATGCGGGTCGACCTGGCAACCATGACCGCGAACGCCGCCCAGCAGATCCTTGATCCGCAGGCATGGCGCGAGACCCTGCGTGGCGCGTACGAAGCACTACAGCCTGGTGGCCGTCTGGTGTTCGAGACCCGGGACCCAGCCAGACGCGCCTGGGAGGAGTGGAACCGCGAAGCCTCATATCGCGTGACGGAGATCCCGGATGTCGGCCCAGTCGAAAGCTGGGTCCAAGTGATCAAGGTGAGCGAGCCGCTGGTGACGTTCCGCTGGACCTACGTGTTCGCTGCCGACGGGGAGGTAATGACGTCGGACTCCACCCTGCGCTTCCGCGAGCGGCAGGAGGTCGAGACGGAGCTGATCGCGCAGGGGTACGTGGTGGAGGACGTACGCGACGCGCCCGACAGGCCGGGCAAGGAGCTCGTCTTCGTCGCGCGACGGCCGTAGCTCAGCCCACGAGAGACCTCGCCGCGCAGATTGATTGGGACTCGATCACTTAGCCGAGCAGATCCAACGGGAACCCTCACAAGCACTGGGAACGGACACGAGCGCTACGCCGGGGTGCGGAAGCGCCCGCCCGAAGGGTGCGTGCCGGTCGACCGGGGATACTTCGCCCTGGAGTGCGAGCGGCCGGGCAGGACACTGCTGGACGCCGTCACCGACACGGTTCGTGAGGTGCGGCGTGAGCACGGTCTGCTGATGACCGGGATGGGTGTCGAGAAGCCGGACGAGTGGTCGGGCACCGACAGGAACGGGCACGCGGCAGTGATCGTGGGGCATCTGCTGCTCACGGCCGCTCACCGCGCCCGCCTCCTCGGATACGGACGGAAGGACTTGGTCCGGCTGCTCGACGCGACCGGGATCGGCCAGTAGCGGCAGGGGGCCACAGCGGGCGCGCCCGTAACGGCGCCGGCAGCGCCGTCGAGTCCGGTGGGCGCCGACGGTGGACGGCTGAAGAAGAAGGGGCGGTTCGTCCGGCTCGGGTGAGTGGTACGCCTCGGGGTGTCCACATGACCCGCGGTCGGTGGGTGCCGGCCCGTGGGCCGGCACCCACCGCACAGGACGGGGCCGCTCTACCGGTAGTGGACGTGGCGCGGCACGGCGAGGTACTGGCCGTACTCGCTGAGGTAGTCGTCCAGCAGTGCACGCAGCCGGCGGGCCTCCTCCGGCAGTGCGGCCGAGAACTCCGGCCATCCGGTGAAGGTCAGCTCGTGCGGCAGATCGACGAGTCCGGTGATCGCATCCCAGAATGCGTTCCAGTTCCGGCCGTAGAAGTCGGGGAACCTCAGCTCCCGCTGGAGCAGCCGGTGGAGCTCCTCGGCATCCCGCACCGCCGACAGGTCGATGACCAGTGATCCGGGAACGTCGGGTTCGTCGTCGTGAGTGTCGTCAGCCATCCTGGCCAAGGTCTTTCAGTATGTGCCGACGTAGTCGACGGTCTTGTAGTGGTCGGTGGTCACGTAGATGAGGCCGTCGTCGGAGTAGAGCAGCCGCGTGCCGGGCTGCTTGGACCGCTTCATGGTATTGGTCAGCCCGACGTCCGCCTCGTACCAGGTCCGCCCGGCCTTGGTGGGCAGGCCGATGGAGGCCGGATCCTTGAAGACGTCGCCGCCGATCTGGCCCCCCGGCACATAGTTGCCGAGTGCCTTGCCCGGCTCCCAGCCCTTCTTGGCCGCCTCGCTCTTGGTGACGTAGTTGGACGGGAGCTTGCCGGTTTTGCGCAGGCTCTCCACGAGCGGATTGGCCTTCTCCATCGTGCTGAGCACAGTGGCCAGGCGCGAGGCGTTGTACAGGCTGTCGGCGCCCTTGTATCCGGCCTTCATCGAACGCAGGATGATGATCGCTCCGGCGGCGCGGTCCACGCCGCCCAGCGGTTCACCGGTGATGGAGTCCGTGCCGGTGATGGCCTGCATGACCCCCTTGACGTCGCCGAGGCCGGGGGTGAGGTCGAGCAGCAGTGACAGCTTGCGCTTGCGGGCGGCGTCCTGGGCGAAGCTGCTCTCGCTGCTGAATGCCTTGTCCAGGTCGGAGAAGTCGAAGTCGATCCGGCCGGGGGCGATGTGCCTCAGCTTCTCGAAGCCCTTGGCCATTTCCTTGACGGCCTTGTTGGTCTCGGTGAGCCCCCGGTTCGCCTCGCTGATGCCCTTGTTCATCTGGGTCATCGCGCGATTGGCCACGTCGATACCGGCGTTCGCCTGCTTGAGCCCGGCGTTGACCTGGTCGACCGCCGTGTTCATCTGGCCCAGCGCGGAGTTCATCTGCGCCATGCCGGCGTTCATGGTGTCGAGGGCACCCAAGATCTCCCTGTAGGTCTTTCCGACCTCCAGCTCCTTGACCAGATGTGCGGTGTCCCTGAGCAGCTTCGTGGTCGTCTTGGCAGTCCTCACCGCCTCGCGCCCGAACGCCTCGGCAGCCTCGCCCTTCTTCTTGGCCTTCGTGACGGTCTTGAGGAACTCGGTGCGCAGCGCGTCGTCCGTCAGCAGCAGTGACGGATCGTCGAGCACGTCATAGGCCTTGACCGTGGACTCGTAGGCCTTCTGGGCGTCGAGCTGCCCGTGGACGGCCTCATGGCTGAGGTGCAGTACGAGGAACCAGGTCACCCCTCGCTCGGCGATCTGGTGAACCAGGTTCTCCAGGCATCCGGGCCGCTCCGTGAGCGGTTTGTCGAGGCATTCCTGCACCGAGGCACCGGCACTCTTGCGGAGAGCGTCGGTGACGCAGCTGATCTTCTTCAGCAGGGTCAGGTTCTTGCAGGCGGCCAGCGGACTGGTCGCGGCCGCGGCCGGCTGGGCGGGAGCGACGACGCTCCCGGTCAGAGCCAGGATCAGCGCCAGGAGGACTGCGGCGATCCGGGATTTCGGTCTTCTGTTCTTCAATTGTTCCCCCGCGCCCTCGGAGCCCGCCCGCACTCTCCGCGGGGCCCACCCCTGGTCAGGAGGTGACGGACGAAGCCGAAGGCGCCGTTCGATGACATCGTGCCCCATGATGTTACTGACTAGTAGGGCCGGGTGGTCCGGGAGGTGGGGACGGCTCCCGGAGCCCTCGTGTCCTCGGGGGCGGGTGACGCATCGTGAGCGTCACGCGATGGGGGGAAGAGGCGTAGGAGGGGAGGGAAACGCGGGTGAGGGCCGGTCCGGCCGGCGTGCCCTCACCCCGCGACCAGCTCCGGCACCTCCCGCTCCGCGCTCGGAGTCGTGTGCGCGCGGGAGTTCCGGTACAGCCACAGCACGTCACGGCCGAAGGACCACACCAGCAGGCCCAGGGCCAGGGCCACCACGGCGACGTTGACCGCGTGCGGCAGCAGCGCCGCGCCTGCCACCAGCAGCAGCACACCCTGCAGCGCGGCCACCGTCTTGCGGGCCGTGCTCGGCGGCAGCGGGGCCGTCAGCCACGGCCAGACGCGGGCCGCGGCCACGAAGACGTAGCGCATCGCGCCGATCAGCAGCACCCACGGGCCCATGGCCATCGACACGTACACGCTGAGCACCAGGATCAGAAAGGCATCCACTTCCATGTCGAAGCGAGCACCGAGGGGGGTTGACGTCCCGGTCCTGCGGGCCACCTTGCCGTCGACACCGTCGAGGATCAGGGCGACGGCGGTCAGGCCGACGAACAGCGAGACGGGCGGAGAGTCCTGGAAGGAGTCGGCGACCAGCGCCGTGACGCCACCGACGAGGCAGGCCCTGCCGAGGGTGACGCGGTTGGCCGCGCCGAAGGTGCGCAGTCCCGAACGGTGCAGGGCCCTGGAGAGCACCGCCCAGGTGGCGATCGTGAACGCGAGGCCGGAGAACCAGCCCACCGGGCCCATACCGATCGCCGTACCGATCAGGGCGAGCAGCAGGATCATCAGACCCGCGCCCACGGCGGTCTCCTGCTGTACGAGCCTGGCGTCGTAACTGTTGTTCAGGGCCACCGAACATCCTCCGGCCGTGTGACAGAGTCGATCAACGCCGCTACCTTGTGCGCGGCCTGTGCACCTCTCGGTACGCGCGCAGCTCCCCGATCGTTCAGGAGGACTTCGATGACCCGCACCGCACGTGCGTTCTGGCTCAACGAGCCTGGCCATGGTGAGATCCGGGACGTCACCCTGCCGGATCCCGGCGAGGGCGAGGTGCTGGTGCGTTCGCTGTACTCGGGGGTCAGCAGAGGCACGGAGACGCTCGTGTTCCGGGGCGGGGTGCCGGAGAGCCAGCATGCGGCCATGCGCGCCCCCTTCCAGGAGGGCGACTTCCCGGGGCCCGTGAAGTACGGCTACCTCAACGTCGGGGTGGTGGAGGAGGGGCCACAGGCGCTGACCGGGCGTACGGTGTTCTGCCTCTATCCGCATCAGACGCGCTACGTCGTGCCCGCCGACGCGGTGACCCCCGTGCCGGACGCGGTGCCGGCCGGGCGGGCGGTGCTCGCCGGGACGGTGGAGACGGCGGTGAACGCCCTGTGGGACGCGGCTCCGCTGGTCGGTGACCGGATCGCCGTGGTCGGCGGCGGCATGGTGGGGTGCTCGGTGGCGGCGCTGCTGGCCCGGTTCCCGGGGGTGCGGGTGCAGCTGGTGGACGCCGATCCGAAGCGGGCCGAGACCGCCGAGGCGCTCGGTGTCGGCTTCGCCCTGCCGGAGGCCGCCGCCGGCGACTGCGACCTGGTGGTGCACGCCAGCGCCACCGAGCAGGGGCTCAGCCGCTCCCTGGAACTGCTCGCCCCCGAGGGCGCGGTGATCGAGCTGAGCTGGTACGGCGACCGCAGGGTGAGTCTTCCGCTCGGGGAGGCCTTCCACTCCCGCCGGCTCACCATCCGCAGCAGCCAGGTCGGCACGGTCTCCCCGGCCCGCCCCGGCCGCAGCTACGCCGACCGGCTGGCTCTCGCCCTCGAGCTGCTCGCCGACCCGGCACTCGACGCCCTCGTCACCGGAGAATCGCCCTTCGAGGACCTGCCCGGCGTGATGCCCCGGCTCGCCTCCGGCGAGATCCCGGCACTGTGCCACCGGGTGGCCTACGCCGCCTCGTGAGGGCGAGGCGACCCGGCGGAACCGGCCGCCGGCCGGCACAAGCGCGCCTGACCTGAGAAAAGACGTGACCGAGGCTGAACACGGGCAGGCTGTCAGCCGTACTAGCAGGCATCCCCGGCGGCCATCGGCCGGGGCCAGACGCGCCGCACCTGGAGGGTCGCCCGTTGTTCAGCATCACCGTCCGCGATCACATCATGATCGCCCACAGCTTCCGTGGCGAGGTCTTCGGACCGGCCCAGCGCCTGCACGGGGCCACGTTCCTCGTGGACGCCACGTTCCGGCGCGAGCAGCTGGACGAGAACAACATCGTCGTCGACATCGGACTCGCCACCCAGGAGCTGGGAGCCGTCGTCGGGGAACTGAACTACCGCAATCTGGATAACGAACCGGACTTCGCGGGCATCAACACCTCCACGGAGTACCTGGCGAAGGTCATCGCCGACCGGCTCGCCGAACGCATCCACAAGGGTGCGCTCGGCGAGAGCGCCAAGGGCATCGCGGGGATCACCGTGACCCTGCACGAGTCGCACATCGCCTGGGCGAGTTACGAGCGTGCGCTGTGACCGACACGACCATCGACCGGGTACAGACAGCCCGCCTGGACTACGTTCCCCTGCAGGCGAGGTTTCCGAGGAACGACGGAATCATCCCCATGTCCCTGCGAGTCGTGCACTTCGTACTGCCGGGCGGCGTCGACGACCCGACGGCGCCCAGCGGCGGCAACGCCTACGACCGGCGGATCTCCCTGGACCTGCCCGGCTTCGGCTGGGAGGTGCGCGGGCACGCCGTGTCCGGCGGCTGGCCCCGGCCGGACGACACCGCCCGTGACGAGCTCGCCCGCACCCTGCGCGAACTCCCCGACGGCAGCGTCGTCCTGCTCGACGGGCTGGTCGCCTGCGGTGTCCCCGAGATCGTCGTGCCCGAGACGCAGCGGCTGCGGATGGCCGTCCTGGTCCATCTGCCGCTCGGCGACGAAACAGGTCTCGAACCGGCCGTCGCCGCCGAACTCGACGCCCGCGAACGGGAGGTGCTGCGCGCGGTACCGGCCGTGATCGCCACCAGCGACTGGGCGGTCCGCCGTCTGGTCGCCCACCACGGGCTGATCCCCGACCGGGTGCATGTCGCCGCGCCCGGCGCCGACATCGCGCCGATCGCACCCGGCACCGACGGCGTCTCCCGGCTGCTGTGCGTGGCCGCCGTGACCCCGCGCAAGGGCCAGCACCGGCTGGTGGAGGCGCTCGCCGAGGTGCGGGACCTGCCGTGGAGCTGCGCACTGGTCGGCTCGCTCACCCAGGACCCCGAGTACGTCGCCCACCTGCGCTCCCTGATCCGCGAGCACGGCCTCGGGGACCGGCTGGAGCTGACCGGTCCGCAGTCCGGCGCCGCCCTCGACGCCAGCTACGCCGCCGCCGACCTGATGGTCCTCACCTCCTACGCCGAGACCTACGGCATGGCCGTCACCGAGGCCCTCGCCCGGGGCATCCCGGTGCTCGCCACCGATGTCGGCGGACTGCCCGAGGCGGTCGGCCGCGCCCCGGACGGGGGAGTGCCCGGCATCCTCGTGCCGCCGGAGGACCCCGCCGCGATCGCCGCCGAGCTGCGCGGCTGGTTCGGTGAGCCGGAGGTCCGCCGCCGGCTGAAGGCCGCCGCCCGCGCCCGGCGGGCCGCGCTCGGCGGCTGGGCCGGCACCGCACAGAGCCTGGCGGCCGTCCTGCGCCGGCTGCCCACCGACCCGACCGACCCACGGAGGGCCGCATGACCGAGCCCACGACCACTCAGCACTCCCCGGTGATCCCGGCCCAGCCCGGACCCCGCGAGCCCGCGGACGCCGCCGTGGCCGTACCGAAGGAGGGCACCGTGCCGAGCCGGGAAGGAGACAGCGAGCCAGCCGGAGGAGGGGACGGGCAGGAGCGAGGGGCCGCCATCTCGGGCCCGGTCATCCCGGGTGCCGGTCCGGCGGGCGTCCGTCCCGGCGAGCGGGCCACCCTGCGCCTGCGTGAGACGGACCCCGGGGAACCGCCCCGGTACGCACCCGAGTGGCTGCAGCTGCGCGAGCCCGCCGACGCGGACGCCCGTGCGCACGAGTTGCTCGATCCGCTCCGCATCCGCCTCGCCAACCTGCCGCACCGCGCCGAGGGGCTGATCATCCACGACATCGGCTGCGGCACCGGGTCGATGGGCCGCTGGCTCGCCCCGCACCTGGACGGTCCCCAGCACTGGATCCTGCACGACCGCGATCCCTATCTGCTGCACTTCGCCGCCGTCGCCTCCCCGCGGTCGTCCGCCGACGGCAGCCGCGTGACCGTGGAGACCCGGCGCGGCGACGTCGCCCGGCTCACCCCGGACGCGCTGACCGGGGCCTCCCTGGTGACGGCGTCCGCACTGCTGGACGTGCTCACCCGTGAGCACGTCGAGACCCTGGCCGCGGCCTGCGCCGGGGCCGGCTGCCCGGCGCTCCTGACGCTGTCCGTCGCCGGCCGGGTCGAACTGACGGAGCCGCACGAGCTGGACCAGGAGATCACCGACGCGTTCAACAGCCACCAGCGCCGCGGCGGACTGCTCGGCCCGGACGCGGTGACGGTGGCCGCGGAGGCGTTCTCCGCGCACGGGGCGACCGTGCGGCTCCATCCGAGCCCCTGGCGCCTCGGGCCCGGGCAGGCCGCGCTGACGGAACAGTGGCTGCGCGGCTGGGTCGGCGCGGCCGTGGAGGAACGCCCGGAGCTCAAGGAACGTGCCGACGCCTATCTGACCGAGCGGCTGGAGGCGTGCGCGGCGGGCGAGCTGCGGGTGGTGGTCCACCACACCGACCTGCTCGCCCTGTGCCGCCCCTCGGACGGGGCGGCATGAGCATGGAGACCGCGCACGTCACGGGGGACACGGGGGAGACCGCGGTGGAGGCCTGCAAGCCTCCGGCGCCCGAGGCCCCGGGGGCGGAGCAGGGCGCGGACGCCTCGGAGCCCGCCGCAGGCACCGGGTCAGGTGTGCGCGCGCTGCTCGCACGGATCAACACCCCCGCGGTGCGCGCCCGCCTGGGCACGCTCGCCGGGCTCGCCATCCTCGCCGTGCTGCTGTGGCGGCTGGGCACCGGTGCCTTCGTGGAGGGACTGTCCCGGATCGACGGGACGTCGGTGGTGCTCGCGCTCGTCATCGGCTGGGTGACCACCGTCTTCAGCGCCTGGCGCTGGGCGCTGGTGGCCCGGAGTCTGGGAATCCGTCTGCCGCTCGGGGCGGCCGTCGCCGACTACTACCGTGCGCTGTTCCTCAACGCGGCACTGCCCGGTGGTGTCCTCGGCGATGTGCACCGCGCGGTGCGGCACGGGCAGCGCAGCGGTGATCTCGGGCGCGGTGTGCGGGCGGTGGTGCTGGAACGGACCGCCGGGCAGCTCGCGCTGTTCGCCGCGGGTGCGGTCGTCCTGCTGGCCGTGCCGTCGCCGGTGCGCGACGAGGCCCGGCACGTGGCACCACTGGCCGGGCTGGCCGCACTCGGGGTCTGCGCGGTCGTCCTCGCCCTGCGCATGAACAAGCCTGCCTCCCGCTCCCGCCGGGGCCGGGCGCTGCGCGGCGCGCTCACCGAGGCCCGCGAGGCCCTCGTCTCCCGGCGCACCGCACCGGGGGTGCTGATCTCCTCCGCGGTCGTGCTGGCGGGCTATGTGGCGATGTTCGTGCTCGCCGCTGACGTGGTCGGTGCGGGGGCTTCCGTGCTCACGCTGGTGCCGCTGGCCGTGCTGGCCCTGCTCGCCATGGGGCTGCCGCTGAACGTCGGCGGCTGGGGGCCCAGGGAAGGCGTCACCGCGTGGGCGTTCGCGGCCGCCGGCCTCGGCGCCGACCAGGGGCTCGCCGTCTCCGTCGTCTACGGGGTGCTCAGCCTGGCGGCCAGCCTGCCCGGCGTCGCCGTCCTCGTCGCCCGCTGGTACGGCGGCCCGCGCGCCAGGTCCGCCTCCGCGACGCCGGTCACTCCTCCGGCTCCACCGCAGCGCACCGACCCGGCCGGCCCGGTTCCTGACGGCGCTTCGGGTACCCGCGCGGCCGCCACGACGACCCCGGCGCCCGCGGCTGCCGCAGTTTCCGGACAGACTTCGGTGCAGCCCGCCGAACGCGCGGTGAAGGCGGGTGCCGCCCTCGCGGGCAGGCCGTTCGTCCTGCTCCCGGCTTTCGGGGCGGACGGCGCACCCTCCTGCCCGCTCGCCGCGCGGGGCACGCCTGCTGACGGGCCGTCCGGCCACACCCCGCCCCGGCGTGCGGCGCATCTCAGGGGGACGCTGCGTCCGCCCGCCGGGCCGTCCGTCACCGGGGCGCGGTACGCGGCGCACCCGCCGGGGCCGCCGCGCACCGCACCGGCCGTGGTGGGCTACGGACGCGCCTCGCCCTGCGGGTCCCCGCCGTCCTCGGCGGAACCGGATTCCGGCCCGCCGGTGTCCATCTCACCGGACAGCAAGGAAAAATACGCGCCGAAAGACTCGGCCAGGCTCGCCAGAAGTGCCTTACCCTTTTCCGCCGAGCCCAGTGAAGGGCGGCCGATGACACCGGAATCGGTATAGGCGGACATGCCGAGGGTGAGGAGCAGGCGTCGGTCGTCCGCGATGAAATCGGAGGTTTCGTAACCGGGTCGGAGCAATTCGGGATGCGTGTGCAGAAGGACGGAGGTCTCGATTTCCCCCGCGTGCATGTCGGACAGCAGCGAGCCGGACACCCCGGCCCGCACCCGCGCCTCCTCCCAGTCCTCGGGGGCCGGGAACAGCGCCATCCGCTCTCCGCGCGCGGAGGACTCCTGGACGACGTTGCCGAGTACGTAGTTGCCGCCGTGCCCGTTGACCAGTGCCAGGGCCTCCACGCCCGACCGGCGCAGCGAGTCGGCGATGTCCCGTATCACCGCGTGAAGGGTCACGGAGGAGATGGAGACGGTCCCCGGCCAGGCCGCGTGCTCGTGCGAGCAGGAGATGGTCACCGGAGGCAGCAGATGCACCGGATACGCGTCCGCGATCTCCCGGGCGATGGCACAGGCGACCAGCGTGTCCGTCGCCAGCGGCAGATACGGGCCGTGCTGTTCGAAACTCCCGACCGGAAGGATGGCCACCTGCCGTGAGACACCGGCGCCCCTCGTCCGTACATCATCCGTAGTGTCCGCCGGCAACAGACCGTGCACCGGGCCGTGTGCCGCCGACCGAGTTGGTGAACCATTCATGTCCTCACGGCCTTTCGTCTCTGCTTAGGAACTCGAGAATCATGACAGAAAACATAGGCGTCCTCGCCAAGAAGGCTCCGCAGCGGACCGGTGTGGAACGCGTCGTCAATGCGCCGCTGCCCACCGTGTACGGGAAATTCCAGGCGATCGGCTACCTGGACCACGACCGCGGCGACGAGCAGGTGGCGCTGGTCCACGGCGACATCGGCGCGGAGGGCGTGCTGACCCGGCTGCACTCGGAGTGCCTCACCGGCGACGCCTTCGGGTCCCAGCACTGCGAGTGCGGTGACCAGCTGGCGGCGGCGCTGCGCGCCGTCGTCGCCGAAGGGGCGGGCGTGGTCGTCTATCTGCGCGGGCACGAGGGCCGGGGCATCGGTCTGCTCGCCAAGCTGCGGGCCATGGCGCTGCAGGCGGAGGGCCTGGACACGGTGGAGGCGAACGTCGCGCTCGGTCTGCCGGTGGACGCCCGTGACTACGGGGTCGCGGCCGGCATCCTGCAGGACCTGGGCGTGCGGTCGGTGCGGCTGATGTCCAACAACCCGCGCAAGCGGGAGGCGTTGGTGCGGCACGGCATCCAGGTCGCCGAGCAGGTGCCGCTGCTGATCCCGCCGTGCGAGAGCAACATCACCTATCTGCGCACCAAGCGGGAGCGACTCGACCACCACCTGCCCCACCTGGACGCGGTCGCGCACCTGTCCTGACCGCTCGCCGCCCTGCGAGGGGCAGCGCCCTCAGCCGGTCACGGCCTCGTGCACCAGGCGTCTGAGGTCGCGGAGGACACCGTGGGACGACGTGGGCCGCACCTGCGTGCAGAACTGCACGGTCAGGTCGCGGCCCGGGTCGATCCAGAAGGTGGTCGTGGCCACCCCGCTCCACCCGTAGGTGCCGGAAGCGGACGGCTCCCGGGTGCGGGCCTGGTCCACGACGACGGAGACGCCGAGGCCGAAACCGACGCCGTCGTTGCCCGGGTCGTCGTGGGCGGGACGGCTGCCGAAGGCCCGCAGATCGGTGCCGCCGGGCAGATGGTTGCGGGTCATCAGATCGACGGTCCCGGCGGACAGCAGCCGCACGCCGTCGAGTTCGCCGCGCCGGCGCAGCATCTCCATGAAGCGGTGCCAGTCGTGGGCGGTGGCCACCATGCCGCCGCTGCCGGACAGCAGGCGTGGCCTGCCGCGCAACGGCAGCCCGGGGACCGGCTCGATGCCGCCGGAGGCGGTCTCCCCGTACAACTCGGCCAGGCGCGGCGCCTGTTCCTCGGAGATCTCGAATCCGGCGTCCGCCATTCCCAGCGGCCTGAAGACCCGTTCGGCCAGGTAGGTGTCGAGCGGCCGGCCGGAGACCACCTCGATGACCCGGCCCAGGACATTGGTGGCCACCGAGTAGTTCCACTGCGTCCCCGGATCGAACTGCAGCGGCAGGCTCGCGTACACCTCGACCGCCTCGGCGAGACCGGCGCCCGCCGGCACCGACGACTCCAGGCCGGCCGCACGGTAGAGGGCGTCCACGGGATGGGCGTGGTAGAAGCCGAAGGTCAGGCCCGCCGTGTGCGTCATCAGATGCCGGATCAGCAGCGGACCTGCGGCCGGGCGGGTGCGCACCTGATCCCCGGTCCCGCTGACGTGGACCCGCGGCTCGGCGAAGGCGGGCAGGTAGCGCTCGACCGGGTCGTCCAGGCCGAGCCGGCCCTCCTCCGTCAGCAGCAGCGCGCCGACGGACGTCACCGGCTTGGTCATGGAGTAGATCCGCCACAGGGTGTCGCTCTCCACGGGCAGCCCCGCCGCCACGTCCCGCAGCCCGTACGTCGTCAGGTGCGCGACCCGCCCGCCCCGGGCGAGCGCCACCAGGAATCCGGGCATCCGGCCCTCGTCCACCAGCCGGCGCAGGTGAGCGTCCAGCCGTTCCAGCGCGCCCGGGTCCAGCCCCGCCTCGTCCGGCTCCACCTCTTGCCGCAGGACTCCCATGGCTCTCCTTACGCATCACACGCGCCGAGGTGAGTCCGCACTACCCGCGGGCCGCCGGGGTGAACCGCGGGGATCGGGTTCAGGCTCAGGGCCGGATGTTCCATTCCTCGATCACCGGCCGCCCGTGCTCCAGCGACAGGCGGCACAGCGTTCCGGTCTCCAGCCGGAACAGCCTTCCCTCCCGCGCGGGCAGGCCCAGCCGGCGGGCGGTGAGGACGCGCAGCAGATGCCCGTGGGCCACCAGCAGCACATCGCCCTGCTCCAGCGCGCCCGTGACCCGGGCCAGCACCCGGTCGGCCCGCTCGCCCACCTGCTCCGGCGACTCGCCGGGCAGCTCGGGCCCGGGGGGCACCCCGTCCGTCCACAGGTCCCAGCCGGGCCGGGTGCGGCGGATCTCGGCGGTGGTGACGCCCTCGTAGCCGCCGTAGTCCCACTCGCGCAGGCCGGGATCGGTCTCGAAGCCGGTCAGGCCCGCCAGTTCGGCCGTGCGGCGGGCGCGCAGCAGCGGACTGCTGAGCACCAGCGCGAAGCGCCGGTCCGCCAGCAGCGGCGCGAGTGACCGGGCCTGCTCCTCCCCGGCGGGGGTGAGCGGCAGATCGGTGCGGCCGGTGTGCCGGCCCGACCTGCTCCACTCCGTCTCCCCGTGCCGGGCCAGCAGCAGGTCCCCCACGGCCCGCTACGCCTTCTTCGCCGCGTCGACCGTCTCGACGGCGTGACCGCCGAACTGGTTGCGCAGCGCCGCGACCATCTTCATCTGGGGCGAGTCGTCCTGCCGGGAGGCGAACCGGGCGAACAGCGAGGCGGTGATCGCCGGCAGCGGCACCGCGTTGTCGATGGCGGCCTCCACCGTCCAGCGGCCCTCGCCCGAGTCCGCGGCGTAGCCGCGCAGCTTCTCCAGGTGCTCGTCCTCGTCGAGCGCGTCCACCGCGAGGTCCAGCAGCCAGGAGCGGATGACGGTGCCGTCCTGCCAGGAGCGGAACACCTCGCGCACATTGTCCACCGAGTGCACCTTCTCCAGCAGCTCCCAGCCCTCGGCGTAGGCCTGCATCATGGCGTACTCGATGCCGTTGTGGACCATCTTCGCGAAGTGCCCGGCGCCGACCTTCCCGGCGTGCACATAGCCGTACGGGCCCTCCGGCTTCAGCGCGTCGAAGACCGGCTTCAGCCGTTCCACGTGCTCCCGCTCGCCGCCGACCATGAGGGCGTAGCCGTGCTCCAGGCCCCAGACGCCGCCGGAGACACCGGCGTCCACGAAGCCGATGCCCCGTGCCGCCAGCTCCTTGGCGTGCTTCTCGTCGTCGGTCCAGCGGGAGTTGCCGCCGTCCACCACGATGTCGTCGTGCTTGAGCAGGCTCGCCAGCCGGTCGATGACCTGCTGGGTGGGGCCGCCGGCGGGGACCATCACCCACACCGCGCGCGGCCGGTCGAGCCGGTCCACGAGCTCGGCGAGGCTGGGCACGTCGCTGATTTCGGGGTTGGTGTCGTATCCGACGACGGTGTGGCCGGCGTTGCGGAGGCGCTCGCGCATGTTGCCGCCCATCTTGCCGAGACCAACAAGACCGATCTGCATGTCAGTTCACTTCCTGAGTTCACGGTAGGCGGCCACCTCGGCGGCCGGGGACGGACCGAGGCCGGGTACGTGCGTGCCTTCGGTGAGGGCGGGATCCTGGCACGGTGCGGGCGCGTCACCGGGTGACACGCCCGTCCGCGCGGTGAGGTCAGGCATGTGCGGGCACCTTCTCGTCCCGGCCGCGCAGGGCGACGGCGTACATCTCGTCCGCGTCCAGGCGCCGCAGCTCCTCGGCGATCAGCTCGGACATGGGGCGGACCTTCAGGGCCAGCCGGCGGGAGGGCTGGCCCGGCAGGGACAGCGTGGCCAGCGGGCCCTCCGGCCGGTCGATGACGATCTCGCCGTCGACCGTGCCGAGCCGGACGCCCGTGACCACCGGGCCGGCCGTCTCCACCCGCTCCACCGGCACCTGCAGCCGGGCCTCCAGCCAGCGGGCGAGCAGCTCCGCGCTGGGGTTGTCGGGCTCGCTCTCCACGGCGGCCGAGGTCACCTTCAGCCGGGCCTGGTCGAGTGCGGCGGCCAGCAGCGAGCGCCAGGGCGTCAGCCGGGTCCAGGCGAGATCGGTGTCGCCGGGCGCGTAGGTGCGGGCGCGGTTCTCCAGGGTCTCGAGGGCGTGCTCGGCCGCGTACAGGTCGGTGATGCGCCGCTGGGCCAGTGCGCCCAGCGGGTCGCGGGAGGGGTGCTCGGGGGCGTCCGCGGGCCACCACACCACCACCGGGGCGTCCGGCAGCAGCAGCGGCAGCACCACCGAGTCGGCGTGCTGCGACACCTCGCCGTAGGTGCGCAGCACGATGGTCTCGCCGGTGCCGGCCTCCGACCCGATGCGGACCTCGGCGTCGAGACGCGGGTGGGTGCGCTCGCGCGGGGTGCGGGCGTGCCGCTTGATGACCACCAGGGTGCGGCAGGGGTGCTCGTGCGAGGCCTCCTCGGCGGCCTTGATCGAGTCGTAGGCGTACTCCTCGTCCGTGACGATCACCATCGTCAGGACCATGCCCACCGCGGGGGTGCCGATGGCGCGGCGGCCCTGCACCAGTGCCTTGTTGATCTTGCTTGCCGTGGTGTCGGTCAGGTCGATCTTCATGGCCTGCGCCAGCTCCGTCCGTCTCGTGCGAGCATCTCGTCGGCTTCCGCGGGCCCCCAGCTGCCCGCCGGGTACTGCGCGGGTGTGCCGTGCGACGCCCAGTACTCCTCGATCGGGTCGAGGATCCGCCAGGACTCTTCCACCTCCTGATGACGGGGGAACAGGTTGGCGTCCCCCAGGAGGACGTCGAGGATGAGCCGTTCGTAGGCCTCGGGGCTGGTCTCGGTGAACGACTCGCCGTAGGCGAAGTCCATCGTGACGTCCCGGATCTCCATGGACGTGCCCGGCACCTTGGAGCCGAACCGCACCGTCATGCCCTCGTCCGGCTGGACGCGGATCACGATGGCGTTCTGCCCGAGCTCCTCGGTGGCCGTGGTGTCGAAGGGGGAGTGCGGCGCCCGCTGCAGGACGACCGCGATCTCGGTGACCCGGCGGCCCAGCCGTTTGCCGGTGCGCAGGTAGAAGGGGACGCCCGCCCAGCGGCGGTTGTCGATGCCCAGCTTGATCGCGGCGTAGGTGTCGGTCCTGGAGCCCGGGTCGATGCCGTCCTCCTCCAGATAGCCGCGCACCTTGGTGCCGCCCTGCCACCCGCCCGCGTACTGCCCGCGCACGGTGCAGCGGCCCAGGTCCTTCGGCAGCCGGACCGCTCGGAGCACCTTCAGCTTCTCGGTGAGCAGCGCGCCGGCGTCGAATGCGGCCGGTTCCTCCATTGCGGTGAGGGCGAGCAGCTGGAGCAGGTGGTTCTGGATGACGTCGCGGGCGGCGCCGATGCCGTCGTAGTAGCCGGCCCGGCCGCCGATGCCGATGTCCTCGGCCATGGTGATCTGGACATGGTCCACATACGACCGGTTCCAGATCGGCTCGAACATCTGGTTGGCGAAGCGCAGCGCCAGGATGTTCTGGACGGTCTCCTTGCCCAGGTAGTGGTCGATCCGGAAGACCTGCTCCGGATCGAACACCTCGTGCACGATGGCGTTGAGCTCCTCGGCGGACTTCAGGTCGTGGCCGAAGGGCTTCTCGATGACCGCCCGGCGCCAGGAGCCCGCCGGCGTGTCCGCCAGGCCGTGCTTCTTCAGCTGCTGGACCACCTTCGGGAAGAACCTCGGCGGCACCGAGAGGTAGAAGGCGTAGTTGCCCCCGGTGCCCTGCATTCGGTCCAACTCTTCCATGGAGGAGCGCAGTTGCTTGAACGCCGAGTCGTCGTCGAAGTCGCCCGGGATGAAGCGCATGCCCTCGGAGAGCTGGTGCCAGACCTCCTCGCGGAAGGGGGTGCGGGCGTTCTCCTTGACCGCGTCGTGCACCTCCTTGGCGAAGTCCTGGTCCTCCCAGTCCCGGCGGGCGAAGCCCACCAGCGAGAAGCCCGGCGGCAGCAGACCCCGGTTGGCCAGGTCGTAGACCGCGGGCATCAGCTTGCGGCGGGAGAGGTCGCCGGTCACCCCGAAGATGACGAGCCCGGAGGGGCCCGCGATCCGGGGCAGCCGGCGGTCCGCCGGATCCCGCAGCGGATTCGACCGTCCGGCCGCCGGGGGTGCGGGCGGCGCCGCTCCGTCCCTGCCCGGCTCCTGGGTCGTCTCGTCGGTCATCGGGTGTCAACTCCCCTGTCGTCCAGCGACTTCGTCACCGCCTTCAGCCCGAAGGCGCCGTCTGTCCATTCCCGGCACGATCAGCTCCTCCCGTACAGGGTGTCCCGGTATGCCGGATCCTTCACTTCCGGGTTTGATCGCCGGACCCGGGGCGGGAGTCATATGTGACCGAGAGATCCGATATGTCTCATATGTTCAGACTCTAGCGCCGGACCGCACCCGGAACCCGTCCGGACCACCCATGACCTGGGGCGATGCTCCGTCCGGGCGGCGCAGAGCCGTCGGCGCGGGTGAAGGTCCGGGAGAGCCGTGGGGGCGGATGGACGGTTACGCACGCAGGTAAATGCGCATGACAGAGGGCTCCACCTCGTGGATGGAGCCCTCTGCCGTCGCGCCGGGCCGGACGGCCCGCCGGGTCAGTGAGCGAAGGTGAACCAGTTGACGTTGACGAAGTCCGCGGGCTGCCCGCTGCTGAAGGTCAGGTACACGTCGTGCGTACCGGTGACGGGACTGATGTTCGCCGGGACGGTCCGCCAGGACTGCCAGCCGCCCGTGTCGGCGATGGCGAAGCTGCCGACGGGCGCGTTGCTCCGGCTGTCCAGGCGCACCTCGACCAGTCCGCTGATGCCGCTCCCCGCGCCGCTGGCGACCCTGGCCGAGAACTGGCGGGCCGGGGTCGAGCCGAACTTCACGCCCCTGAACTGCAGCCAGTCGCCGTTGGCCAGCGCACCTACGTTCTGCCCGCCGCCGGAGTCCGAGGTCGTCTCCGTCATCGCGCCCGACTGGGCGTCGTAGGACTCGGCCTGGATGGTGCCGTAGGCGTCACGGTCACCGGCGGGCGGGTCGGTGTTGCCGCCACCGCCGGTGGTCAGCACCTGGACGTAGTCCACCAGCATGGAGTGTCCCGGCTGGGTGTTCGCGTCCGGGCCGCCGCCGAAGGCGTCGGGGAAGCCGCCGCCCATCGCCACGTTGAGGATGATGTAGAAGCCGTGGTCCGTGGCGTTCGACCAGGTGGTGGCGTCCACCTGGTTCTCCCGGACGGTGTGGAAGTTGTTGCCGTCGAGGTAGAAGCGGATCTCCTCCACGCTGGTCGAGCGGTCCCACTCCATCCGGTAGGTGTGGAAGCCGGCCTGACAGCTCGTGCCCTGACAGGTGGTCGAACCGCCGATGCCGCTGGTCTCGTCGCACGGACCGCCCGGCGACGTGCCGCAGTGCATCGTGGCGAACACGGTGTTCATGCCCTGCGTGTTCTCCATGATGTCCAGCTCGCCGACGCTCGGCCAGTTCCAGTAGTTGCCCCGGTAGGGGGCGCCCAGCATCCAGAACGCGGGCCAGTAGCCCCTGGCCGCCGCGCCGGTGACATCGGGCACCTGGATGCGGCCCTCGACGCGCATCTTGCCGCCGGACGGGGGCTGGAAGTCGGTGCGGTTGGTCTCGATGCGGCCGGAGGTCCAGTTGCCGGCGCCGTCGCGGCGCGGGGTGATGCGGAGGTTGCCGTTGCCGTCGAGTGAGACGTTCTCCGTGCTGGAGGTCATCGTCTCGATCTCGCCGGTGCCCCAGTTGGCGGGGCCGCCCGGGTAGCCCTTGCCGGTCGCGTACTGCCAGCGCGAGGTGTCCACACCGCTGCCGGCCGGGCCGTCGAAGTCGTCGACGAAGACCTGGTTCCAGCCCGAGGGGGGTGGCGGCGCGGAGGCACTGGCGGACGGGGTGGCGACGGCCGCCGCGGCCGCCGCGAGGCCGAGCGTGCTGACGACCGCGACGAGCGCGCGCCGCACGGACCGGGGTCTTCTGCGCGAGGTGCGGGGGGATCCGGAGGTGTCACTCATGTGGGGGTGCCTCTCGGGTGGGGATGGCCGTAATGAGGGGTGCCTCGCGGGGCGCGCTCGCGGCGCGGATCCGTCCCGGTCGTCCACGCCGCTCTGAGAGCGCTCTCACGGTGTCGTCAATGTGCTCCGTGGTCTCTCGGCCGTCAAGAGGTGTAACAGAGAATCTCCTTGCGGGCGGGACGAGTTCACCTCATGAACGCCGCGAAAGGGGCAACCCGTTGGTGTCCGTGTCGGGGAGGCGGGGGCGCGCCTCCCCGATCCGGGGGCGGGGAGGCCGGTGTGTCGGCGGGGAGACCACGGTGCGTCGCCGGGGCCGAAGACAGACGGCCGCCGGGGCCGAAGGCAGAGGGCAGGGCGCGTCGCCGGGCCCTTCGGCGGGGAGACGGACCGCGGCGCCCGGGGGGACGGTCCCCCGGGCGCCGCGTGCGCACCAACGCCGCTCGGCCGGCAGCACACCCGCTCCTCGGCTGCTCAGACCTTCTCCGGTACCGGCGCCCCCGCCGTGTGCCCCTCCTCGCGGAGCCCGAAGCGGGCGTGAGCCCGGCGCAGGGGTGCCGGCGCCCACCACGCGCGGCGGCCGAGGAGCGCCATCGAGGCCGGGACCAGCAGCATCCGCACCACGGTCGCGTCGATCAGCACGGCCAGGGTGAGGCCGAGGCCGATCTGCAGGATGGGGGAGAAACCGCCCGTCATGAAGGCGCCGAAGACGACGGCCAGCAGCAGCGCCGCGCAGGTGACCACCCGGCCGGAGCGGCGCAGACCGGTCACCACGGCCTCCCGCTCGTCCCCGGTCTCCTGCCGAGCCTCCCGCATCCGCGCCAGGATGAACAGCTCGTAGTCCATGGCGAGCCCGAACGCGATGGCCACGATCAGCGGCGGCGCGGTGAGGCTGAGCGCACCCAGGCCCTCGGCGCCCAGCAGGCCGGCCAGATGGCCGTCCTGGAAGACCCACACCACCACGCCCAGCGCGGCCGCCAGGCTCAGCAGCGTCGTCGCGATGGTCCGCAGCGGCAGCAGCACCGAACCGGTGAAGGCGAACAGCAGCAGCAGGATGCCGCCGAGCACGGTCACCACCGCCCAGGGTGCGCGGTCGGCGAGCATGGCGCGGAAGTCGACCAGCCGGGCCGCCGTCCCGGTGACGTCGACCGGTGCGTCGCCGCGCACCTCCCGCACCCGCTTCACCAGGTCGGTGGCCGCCGCGCCGTCGGCCTCCCCGGACGGCCGCATCTCGATCACCCGTGCGCCGCCCGGCAGTTCACGGGTCACGGCGGTCGGGGACAGGGCGCGGATCCGCTCCGCCGTCGCCGCGTCCGTGCCCGGCTCGACCACGACACTCACCGGTGACACCCCGGTGCCGGGCGGGAAGTGGTCGCCGACGGTGTCGTACAGCTGCCGCGCCTCGGTGTTCGCGGGCAGCTGCCGGGCGTCTCCGACGCCGATGCGCATGCCGGTCACGGGCAGCGCCAGCACCAGCAGTGCCGGGACGACCACCGCGAGCACGGCGATCCGGCGCCGGGCGGCGAACGCGGCGATCCGCCCGAACAGCCGTCCCTCGGTGCCCTTCGGGCGTGCCTTCGCCGGGGCGATCCGCCCGCCGAACCGGGCCAGCAGCGCGGGCAGCAGGGTCAGCGCGGCCAGCATGTCGACCACCACCACCGCCGCGACCGCCAGGCCCATGCTGCGCAGGAACACACTCGGGAACACCAGCAGCCCGGTCAGGCTGACCGCCACCGTCAGCCCCGAGAACAGCACCGTCCGCCCCGCCGCGGCGACTGTGCGGTGCACCGCCTCCGCCACGTCCTCGGTGGTCCGGCGCTCCTCGCGGAACCGCACCAGCATCAGCAGCGCGTAGTCCACGGCGAGCCCCAGCCCCAGCATCGTCGTCACCTGGATGGCGTACACGGAGATGTCGGTGACCTCGCTGAACGCGAACAGCGCCAGGAACGCCCCCGCGATACCGCTCACCGCCACCAGCAGCGGCAGCAGCGCCGAGCGCAGCCCGCCGAAGACCACCAGCAGCAGCGCGAGCACCACCGGCAGGGAGATCAGTTCGGCGTTCCGCACGTCCTCCTGCGCCCGCTCACCGAGCTGCTCCCCGAGCAGCGGGCCACCGCTCACCCGTACCTGGGGTGCGTCGATCTCCTTGATGCGGTCGGCCGCCGCGTGCAGCGTCCGTTCCTCGGCGGCGTCGTCCAGCCCGCCCGCCAGGGTGACGGAGACCAGCAGGGCCCGTCCGTCCTCGGCGGTCAGCCCGCGGGTGGTGTACGGGTCGGGCACGGCGGCAACCCCGGCGATCCTCCGCAGGTCCGTCACCGCCTGCTCGACCTCGGCCCGCAGCGCCGGGTCGCGGACGGGGGTGCCGGCCACCACACCGGTGATCGAGTCGCCGACCGGATCCGCCCGGTCCAGATACTCGGCGGCCGACTGGGACTCGGTCCCCGGGATCTCGGCCACATTGTCGGACAGCCGAGCGAACACGCCGGTGCCGAGACCGAACCCCAGCAGCAGGAACAGCCCCCAGAGGAGCATCACGGTCAAGGGGCGGCGGGTGGCCGCCCGGGCGAGTGCGAGTAGCACGGTCCCCTCCCGGCGAGTCTTGGTTCGCTGTCGCCCTCAGACTCCTGCGGAAAGGGGTGTCGCCGGATCGCCGACGGGAGCGGTTCACGAGCCTCGCCCTTCCGGGGGAGAAGCGGCGTCGGGCCTCGCCCGTACGAGGGAGAACCGCCCGGTGTTCCGCTCGTACAGGGGGGACCGGCCCCCGCCGCACCCCGTCACAGGGCCCGGAAGGGGCCGGCGGGATGGAGGAACGAGTCAGGGAGAACCGGGTGTGATCAGCCCCGACTCGTAGGCGCAGATCACCGCCTGCACCCGGTCCCGGAGACCGAGCTTGCTGAGCACATTGCTCACATGGGTCTTGACGGTGTGTTCACTGACGAACATCGTCTTCGCGATCTCCGCGTTGGACAGGCCCCGCGCCAGCAGGCGCAGCGTCTCCGTCTCCCGCGCGGTGAGGGCGTCGAGGCCGTGCGGGGCGGACGCCGCAGCGGCGGACTGCTCCCTGCGGCGCCGCACCAGGTCGGCGATCAGCCGCCGGGTCACCGTCGGCGCCAGCAGCGACTCACCGCCCGCGACCACCCGCACCGCGTGCACCAGATCGTCGCGGCGCACGTCCTTCAGCAGAAAGCCGCTGGCGCCCGCGTACAGCGCCTCGTACACGTACTCGTCGAGGTCGAAGGTGGTCAGCATGACGACCCTGCAGTCCGACTCGGCACACACCCGCCGGGCCGCCTCCAGGCCGTCCATCACCGGCATCCGGATGTCGAGCAGCAGTACGTCGGGGGAGTGCCGGCGCACCGCGGCCACGGCCTCCTCGCCGTCACCGGCCTCGGCGACCACCTCGATGTCGTCCTGGGCGTCCAGGATCATGCCGAACCCGGCCCGCACCAGCTCCTGGTCGTCGGCGACGACCACCCGGATGCTCACCCCGGACTCACCCGAGGGCCGTGAACCGGCCGGCGGGCACGGGCAGCCGTACGGTCACCCGGAAACCCCCGTCCGGACCGCTGCCGGTCTCGGCGGTGCCGCCGCAGGCGGCCGCCCGCTCCCGGAGCCCGATCAGGCCGTGCCCGCCGCCGGACACGGAGGGCCCCCGCCCGTCGTCGGTCACCGTGAGCCTCACCCAGTCCTCCGTCCAGTCCAGTTCCACGGTCGCGCAGGTAGCGTACGCGTGCTTCACCGTGTTGGTGAGGGCTTCCTGGACCACTCGGTAGAGGGCGACCTCGGTGTCCGGCGGCAGCGGGCGCGGCTCGCCGCGGGTGCGCAGCTCGGTGCGCAGGCCCGCCGACTCCCCGACCCTCCGCACCAGCCCCGGCAGGGCGTCCACCCCCGGCTGCGGCAGCCGTCCGGATTCCTCGTCCGGCCGCTCCTCCTTCAGCACGCCGAGGATCCGGCGCAGCTGGGACATCGCGTCCCGGCCGGCCGCGGCGATGGCGTCGAACGCGGCCTCCGCACGCTGCGGGTCCTTGCGCACCACCACGGGGCCCGCCTCCGCCTGAACCACCATCAGGCTCACCGCGTGCGCCAGGATGTCGTGCATGTCCCGGGCGATCCGGGCCCGCTCCTCGGCTTTCGCCCGCGCGGTGTCCGCGGCCCGCTCCCGCTCCAGCCGGTACGCCCGGTCCTCCAGTTCCGCGGTGTAGGCCCGCTGGACGCGCGCCAGCATGCCGAGCGCGTAGGCGGACACCACGCTCATCAGCTGGAAGGCGTACTCGTAGGCCCGCACGTCCGCCTTGTGCTGCATGGTGACGACCACGCCGATCAGCCACCCCGCCAGCATCAGCCTGCGCTCCCAGCGCCTGCCCCGGGCGGCCAGCGTGTAGAGCACGACCATCCCGCCGTACATCACCTCCGGCGGCGGCGCGTGGTACACGGCCTGGGCCGGGGTGGCCACCGACACCACGCACGCGGTGGTGAACGGCGCCCGCCGCCGCCAGACGAGCGGGACGGCGGTCGCGGCGGCGATCAGCCAGCCCTGCCAGGTCAGCGGATGGCCCCGGCCGGAGGGGAAGATCCACTGCAGGGACACCGCGAACAGCACCAGCGCGGCGAGCCCCGCGTCCACGGCGTACGGGTTGGCCGTACGCCACCGGGCGACGACGGGCGTCAGGACGTTCCGCAGCGACATGACCGGCTCCTCGGGGCGGGGGCGGCTCCAGTATCACGAGCGGCTTGCCGGGCCGTCCTCACCGACGAGAGGGATATCCGGGGGGAGAGGCGACCGGGAGGGGATGCCCCCGAGGCGTGCCGGTCCGTACCCGCCCGCCGGGGAGGCGGCGGCGCGTTAGGGTGCAGGGCGGTGACGTGAACAGGGCCAGGAGGGTGCGTGGCGTGCGACTGGTGATCTTGGGCGGTGGCGGTTTCCGGGTGCCGCTGGTGTACGGGGCCCTGCTCGACGACCGCGCCGAGGGGCGGGTCACCGAGGTCGTGCTGCACGACGTGGACGCCGGGCGGCTCTCCGCGGTGCGCCGGGTGCTCGCCGAGCAGGCCGCCGGCCGCCCCGACGCCCCCGGCGTGACCGCCACCACCGATCTCGACGAGGCGCTGCGCGGCGCCGACTTCGTCTTCTCCGCGATCCGCGTCGGCGGCCTGGAGGGCCGGGCGCTGGACGAGCGGATCGCGCTCGCCGAGGGAGTCCTCGGCCAGGAGACGGTCGGCGCGGGCGGCATCGCCTACGGCCTGCGCACCGTGCCCGTCGCCGTCGACATCGCCCACCGGGTGGCCCGGCTCGCCCCCGACGCCTGGGTCATCAACTTCACCAACCCGGCGGGCCTGGTCACCGAGGCCATGTCCCGCCACCTCGGAGACCGTGTCATCGGCATCTGCGACTCGCCGGTCGGCCTCGGCCGCCGCATCGCCCGGGTGCTGGGCGCCGATCCGGGACAGGCGTGGATCGACTACGCGGGCCTCAACCACCTCGGCTGGGTGCGCGCCCTGCGGGTCGGCGGACGCGATCTGCTGCCGCGTCTGCTCGCCGACCGGGAACTGCTCGGCTCCTTCGAGGAGGGGCGGCTGTTCGGTGCCGAGTGGCTCCAGTCCCTCGGCGCGATCCCCAACGAGTACCTGCACTACTACTACTTCAACCGGGAGACCGTCGCCGCCTACCGGGATGCCGAGCGCACCAGGGGCGTCTTCCTCCAGGACCAGCAGTCCCGCTTCTACGCCGAGATGGCCGACCCGCACGCCCCGGCCCTGGAGCTGTGGAACCGCACCCGCGCCGAGCGCGAGGCCACCTACATGGCCGAGAACCGTGAGGCCGCGGGCGCCGGCCACCGCGACGAGGACGACCTGTCGGGCGGCTACGAGAAGGTGGCCCTCGCCCTGATGCGGGCGATCGCCCGCGACGAGCGCACCACCCTGATCCTCAACGTCCGCAACCGCGGCACCCTTTCCGTCCTGGACGCCGACGCCGTGGTCGAGGTGCCCTGCCTGGTCGACGCGAGCGGCGCGCACCCGGTCACCGTCGACCAGCTGGCGGCCGACGCGGCCGGACTGGTGTGCGCGGTCAAGGCGGTCGAGCGTGAGGTGCTGGCCGCCGCCGAGTCGGGCTCCCGCGGCACGGCCGTGAAGGCCTTCGCGCTGCATCCCCTCGTCGACTCGGTGAACGTCGCCCGCCGCCTCGTGGACCGCTACACGGCCGCACACCCCGGGCTGTCCTACCTGACGTAGGGGGCTCCGCTGCCGAAGCAGGGTCTCCGCGACCGCTGCGGCGAGGTGTCCGGTCATCGGCCGCCGCACGCTTCGGGCCGGCCGGTCGCCCCCCGTGACAGCGGCCGACCGACCCGAGTCCCCCGTTCCCCCTGGCGCTTCCCCCGGCGCCTCGCACTCTTTAGAGCCCCAGGCAGGCAGCCTGATACACCCCTGGCGAAAAAATTCTGGGAAGAATCTCCGGGCGCGTCGGCGGACGGCCGCCGTGGCTCCCGGGGCACCTACGCCGGGAAGCGCGACGACGACTGGGAGGGGACCGCGGGCAGCGGGGCGCGCGGGGACGGAACGGCCGGGGAAGGCGGGGCCGCCAACTCGGAGCCGTCCGTGCGCTGGTGGGGGAGGGTGACCGGGCGGAGCGGGCGAGGGCCGGCGACCACCGTGTAGTCCTGGCCGAGGAACGGCGGCGTGATCTCGCCGGGGTCGTCCCCCAGCGCGAGACGGACCGCGGCCCAGGGCACGTTCACCCCGCACAGCGCCAGCTGGTGCAGTCCGCCCGCCGGGCGGGTGTTGACGTCCATCAGCACCGGCCGGTCACCCAGCATCCGGAACTGGATGTTGGACAGGTGGTGCAGGCCGAAGCCCTCCGCGATCCGCCGGGCGGGTTCCAGCCACTGCTCGTGCAGGGTGAAGCCCCGGCGCCGGCCGTTCTTGGTGCGGCCGATCGCCAGCCGGATCCGGTTGTCCGGCCCGGTGAGGCAGTCCACCGACACCTCCGGCTGCTCCAGGCGCGGCATGACCAGCCAGTCCACCGGCTCCTCGGCCCGCCGCACCGCGTCCAGCACCAGGTCCAGGGGCACATGCGGGCTCGGGAAACCGCCGAGCTGCGCCATCGAGAAGGGGGCGCGGGTGATCACCCGGAAGCCGACGCCGCCCGCACCGGAGGCCGGCTTGAAGCAGGCGCGGTGTCCCTGCGCCTCCAACGCGTCCACCGCGGCGAGCAGTTCGTCCGCGGACCGGACCCGCCACCACGGCGGCACGGGCACTCCCAGGGCCTGGACGGCCTCGTAGGCGATGACCTTGTCCTGGAAGACGGCCACCGCCTCCGCCGGCGGGGCGAGCAGGGCCGTGCCGACGGCCTCGAACTCGGCGCGGTGCGCCACGATCGCCGCCTGGTGCAGCCGGGGCACGAACACGTCGATGCCCAGGCGCGCGCACTGTGCGAGCGCGTACTCCACGTACGCCGCCGGGGACAGCCCCTCGGGCTCGAGTCCGGCGGTGTCGGCGGCGGCCAGCACGGGGGAGTCGGGGTCGCCGTGCGTGGCGTGGATCTCGACCGCGCGATCGCTGGGATTGCGTCGCAGCTGATCCATGAAGAACACGTTCTCCGCGTACGTTCGGTTGAGCCAGATGCGCACGCGAGAGACCATGCAGGCCGCCTTTCATGGTGTGCGGGCAGGGCTCGAGGGCCCGTGCTCGGGCAGAGGGAAGGAAGGGTCACCGAACCGCCCCGGGCGAGGGGCATCCGAGACGGTGGTGGTGTCGGCCAGATCATAGGGCCTCGGCACCGGCCCGGGTGCAACGCGTGTGTTACGTCTGGCCCCGGAGCCACTTGTTCCCGGCCCGCCGGATGTGATCTCGTGTCAGTGTTCGAGGGGGCCAGGATCGAGCGGTTTGCGGGGGGCGACCAGTGGCGGCGAGGGCCGGCGGGGGCGGGGGACAGCTGTGGGCCGTCAGCGACCTGCACATCAGCTACCCGGAGAACCGTGAACTCGTGGAGCGGATGCGCCCCGAGTCGGAGGACGACTGGCTGATCGTCGCGGGCGACGTCGCGGAGACCGCCGACCAGATCCACTGGGCGCTCGAGACGCTCGCCGGGCGCTTCGCCCGGGTCGTGTGGGCGCCCGGCAACCACGAGCTGTGGACCCATCCCGGCGACACCCTCACCCTGCGCGGCACCGCCCGCTACGAGCACCTGGTGGACCTCTGCCGTGACCTCGGCGTGCTCACCCCCGAGGACCCGTACCCGGTGTGGGACGGTACCGGAGGACCGGTCGCCGTGGCGCCGCTGTTCCTGCTGTACGACTACTCGTTCCTGCCGGCCGGCTGCCGCACCAAGGAGGAGGGCCTGGCCTACGCGCACGGAACCGGCGTGGTCTGCACCGACGAGTACCTGCTGCACCCCGACCCGTACCCGAGCCGGGAGGCCTGGTGCCGGGCACGGGTCGCCGCGACCGAGCGCAGGCTCGAGGAGATGCCGGACGACCTGCCGCTGGTGCTGGTCAACCACTACCCGCTGCACCGGCACCCCACCGAGGTTCTGTGGTACCCCGAGTTCGCCATGTGGTGCGGCACCACACTCACCCATGACTGGCACCGCCGTTTCCCGGTGCACACCATGGTCTACGGCCACCTCCACATTCCCCGGTCCACCCGTCAGGACGGCGTCCTCTTCGAGGAGGTCTCCGTGGGCTACCCCCGGGAGTGGCGCAAACGGCCGCAGCCGCCGGGCCGGTTGCGCCGGATCGCACCGAGGGAGGACGAGCGCCGTTGATCGAGGAGTTGCTGCCGCAGACGGTGGTGGTCGTGGAGGCCCGCGGCGACGAGGGCACCGACGCCCCGCTGTTCCCGGAGGAGGAGGCGCTGATGACCAAGGCGGTCGCCAAGCGGCGCCGGGAGTTCACCGCCGTACGGGCCTGCGCCCGCCGCGCCATGGAGAAGCTCGGCGTGCCCGCGCAGCCGGTGCTGCCGGGAGAGCGCGGCGCCCCCGGGTGGCCGGACGGGCTGACCGGCAGCATGACCCACTGCACCGGTTACTGCGCCGCGGCCCTGGTCCGCGCCCGCGACCTCGCCTCGGTGGGCATCGACGCGGAGGTCCACGGGCCGCTGCCCGACGGGGTGCTGGACGCGATAGCCCTGTCGGCCGAGGCGGAACACGTCGGCCGGCTCGCCGCGAATCGGCCGGAGGTGCACTGGGACCGGCTGCTGTTCAGCGCCAAGGAGTCGGTCTACAAGGCGTGGTTCCCGCTCACCGGAAAGTGGCTGGACTTCAGCGAGGCGGACATCCGGCTGTACGCCGGGCCCGCAGATCCCTCCGGTCCGGCGGGGGGTGGACGCGCCCGGGGCACCTTCCGTGCGGAGCTGCTCGTCCCCGGTCCCATGGTGGGAGGGCGCCGCATCGGCGGCTTCGAAGGGCGCTGGGCCGCGGAGGGAGACCTGATCGCGACCGCGATCGCCGTGCCGGGCGAGTGAACCGCCGTCCTCCGTCGAGTGGTTCACTCGCGCGGCACCCGACGTCGGGTCACGCCTCGGGGCACCAGTCCCGCAGCATCCGGAAGAACTCCTCCTCGTTGCCGGTCAGTCCGGCGCGGGCCAGCGCGGCCTCCGCCTCCTCCAGCACGGACGGCGGCACCAGGGGCGGCCTGGCCGTGCCGGGCGGGCCGCTGCGCGTGTCGAAGGAGGCGCGCACCGTGTGCAGCAGCCGCAGATAGGCCTGGACGGCGGTGCGCTCGCGGTCGGTCAGTACGGCGGTGGGCATCGCTCGGCTCTCCCCGTTTCTCGGTCGAAGGTCCGCGCCCCGGCAGGGGCCACGCACCTCCAGCTTGCCGCCCACCACTGACAATCGGCCGTCGCCGCAGGCCGGATCGCCCGTCCTCGCAGGCCGGATCGCCCGTCCGGCCCAGCGGTCTTCTCCGACCGGTGACGCCGGAGGGGGACTCCCCTCAGTTCTCGGGCCCTCAGCTCTTGGGCCCGAGATACCCCAGGGACACCTCGATACGCCCCGCCAGATGATCGCGCTGTACGGGACCCCGGAGCGACGAACCCGCCAGCCAGGTACGGCACTTGCTGGCCAGGAGCAGCCCGAAGGTCTCGGCCTCCTTCTCCTCGGACTGGTCGAAACGGGTCCGCGCGGCGACCGTCTGGACGGTCGCGCGCAGGGCGTCCTCGTCGTAGCTGTCGTTCAGTAAGCGGGTCGCCACCTCTGCGCCCGCGACATGGTGGCCGTGGTGCCCCGCCATCATGTGCCACAGCTCATGACCCAGGATCACCAACTGGTGGTCCGGAGCGGTGCGTTCCTCGATCACCACCAGATCCTGGTCCGCCATGTCGAGCCACAGCCCGCTCGCCGTGCCGGCCGGGAACGCGGCCGTGCGGAACAGCACAGGACGGCCCCGGCGTCTGCTCATCGCCTCGCACAGCGCGGCGTACAGGTCCGTGGGCCGCGCCGGGACCGGAAGCGTCAGTTCCCCGACCAACTCGCCGCACAGGCGGCGCATCTCCCTGCCGATGCCCACAGTTCTCCCCAGGTCAGGACTCGGGCCGCTGGACGCTCTCCAGGAGCATGTCCAGCCACTCCGCGACCTTGTCGCGGTGCTGGTCGGTGGGCAACTGCGCGGCCCGCCAGGCGATGCCGCGCACCCCGTGGTTCTGCAGCAGCCGCTCCAGCGGGTCGCTCTGCGCCTCTGCGGCCGCCTTCTTCTCGCGGTCCGCGAGCTTCTGCAGCAGATCCTGTTCGGTCTGCTGGAGTGCGCTCGCCAGGGCCTCCGGGTCCTCCGCGGTGAGGAAGCCCGCGTGCACCCGGAAGAACCGCTGGATGGCGTCGCAGTGCTCCATCGTGGGCCGCCGGTCGCCATTGATCAGCGCACCCGCCTGCTGCCGCGACATGCCCGCGCCGTCGGCGATCTCCTGCTGGGTGTACTTGCGTCCGTTCGGCTTCAGCCGGGTGCGGCGCAGCAGATCGAGGCGCTGCACGAACCGGGCCTGCACATCGGGCTCGCCCGCGGGACGGCCGCTCAGCAGCGCCTTGACCACGGGCTCCGGGACGCCGGAGGCGACGGACAGCCGACCGATGTCGAAGACCTCGGAATGCGGCACGCCGAGCCGGTCGGCGAGTGCGGTGACGCGGGCGACGACCGCGGACAGCACGGCCATCGGCGCGGTGCCCGGATCCTCGAAGCCCTCACCCGTCACCGACAGATCTCCTATGTCTCTCACAGGCTTCCCACAAGCGTTCGCCGTGAACGTCACGGAGACTAGCCCCAGTGTCGAACTGACATCCAGGTCTCGCCACAACTGTGGCCAATTTCAGCCGTCAACGGGCGGAGGATGCCACGATAGTTGACATGCTTCGCGTCCGGGCAGCAGGATCGGGGCGCCGCGTCAGGGCCGCACAGGCAAGAGGGGTGACCTCCCGATGGCACATCAGGCAGGAGGGCAGCGGCCGGCACCGCGGCCCGCCCCGCAGACTCCCGAGGCACAGGCCTACCTGGAGGACTACGCCACGGTCCTCGAGGCCGTCTCCTTCCCTTCCCTCGTCGTGGACCACCGCTGGGACGTGCTGCTCACCAACAGTGCCTTCCGGACGCTCTTCCGGCAGGTCGGCCCGCACCCCACGGCCATGCCCGACGACAACTTCCTGCGCTTCGTCCTCTTCCACCCGGACGCCGCGACCGTGCTCGGCGACCACGAGTCCAGCTGGTGCCTGCCGATGCTGGCCCACTTCGCGCAGACGGCCGAGCGCTACGGCCACGACCACGGACTCCAGGCCATCCGCCGCGACATCGCCCAGGACCCCATCATGGAGGCCGCCTACCGGCACGGCCTGCCGCACTGGCTGCGCGTCGTCGGCGAGCAGGCCGCCGAACACGACGGCGCCGTACGCCCGTTGCACCACCCGGACCCCCGCTGGGGAACCACCGACTGCCGCATCGTCGCCGAGACCACCGGCACCCTGAAGGAACTCGGCTGCACCCGGCTCACGCTGGTGCTGCGCGAGGCCCGCCGCGCCCCGGCGAGGCCCCGCAGGCCCCGCCGCGCCGTCTCCCATCTGCGCGTGGTCCCCGCGGCGGACTGAGGACCGGAGGACTGCCCACCGGAGGACCGGGCCCGAGCAGACCGAGAGCGGCAAGCCGGAACACGGGAACGGAGCCGGGCGGCCGGCTCGGCACCGCGGAGTTCCCGCCCTCTTCTGCCGCAGTGTGCTGTGTGACATAGTACTGGCGTGGGCGAGTCGCTGACCTGCGATGTCGTGGTGGTGGGCGCCGGGATGACGGGCGCCGCCTGTGCGCTGTACGCGGCTCGTGCGGGGCTCGACGTGACCGTCGTGGACCGCGGCCCGGTCGCCGGCGGCACCACCGGAGCGGGCGAGGGCAACCTCCTCGTCTCCGACAAGACCCCGGGCCCCGAACTCGACCTGGCCCTGCTGTCGCTGCGTCTGTGGGGCGAACTCGCCCAGGAGCTGGGCAAGGAGATCGAGTACGACCCCAAGGGCGGACTCGTCGTCGCCGGGACACCGAGGGCGCTGACCTCGCTCGAGCGGCTGGCCGCCGGGCAGCGCGCCGCCGGGGTACGGGCCGAGCCCGTGCCCGCCGACCGCCTCGCCGACCTGGAACCACACCTGGCCCCGGATCTGGCGGGAGGCGTCCACTACCCCCAGGACGCGCAGGTGATGCCGGCTCTCGCCGCCGCCCACCTGCTGCGCGCCTCCGGCGCCCGCCTCCTCACCGGGCACGAGGTCACCCGCGTGCTGCGCACCCGCGACGGCACCGTGTACGGCGTCCGCACCGACCGGGGCGAACTCCACGCCCCCGCCGTCGTCAACGCGGCCGGCACCTGGGGCGGCGAACTGGCCGCCCGCGCCGGGGTCTCCCTGCCCGTGCTGCCCCGGCGCGGCTTCGTCCTCGTCACCGAACCCCTGCCGCCGCGCATCCGCCGCAAGGTCTACGCCGCCGACTATGTGGCCGACGTGGCCGGCGACTCCGCCGCACTGCAGACCTCCCCGGTGGTCGAGGGCACGGCCGCCGGGCCCGTACTGATCGGCGCCAGCCGGGAACGCGTCGGCTTCGACCGCACCCTGTCGCTCCCGGCGGTACGGGCCCTGGCCGCCGGCGCCATCCGGCTCTTCCCGTTCCTCACCACCGTCCGCGCGATCCGCACCTACGCGGGCTTCCGCCCGTACCTCCCCGACCACCTGCCCGCCATCGGCCCCGACCCGCGCGCCCCCGGGCTCCTGCACGCTTGCGGCCACGAGGGCGCGGGCATCGGTCTCGCGCCCGGCACGGGCCATCTGATCGCCCGCGCGCTGACCGGGCACGCGACCGAGCCCGCGTTCGCCGCCTTCCGCCCCGACCGCTTCCCCGACGCCCCTCACCAGGAGGACCGGCGATGAACCCCCTCGAGCTGGCACGAGCCCGTCCCGGCCCGGCGTTCACCGTCGAGTTCGACGGGCGGCGCGTCCCCGCGCTCCCCGGCCGGACCGTCGCCGCCGTGCTCTGGGAGGCCGGTGTCACCTCCTGGCGCTCGACCCGCCGCGGAGGACGGCCGCGTGGCGTCTTCTGCGGCATCGGCGTCTGCTTCGACTGCCTGGTCACCGTCAACGACCGCCCCGGGCAGCGGGCCTGCCTCGTTCCGGCCCGCCCCGGCGACGTCATCCGCACCCAGGAGGGGACCGGGCATGCGGACTGACCTCGCGGTGATCGGCGCAGGGCCGGCGGGGCTCGCCGGGGCCCTGGCGGCCCATGCGCGAGGCGTCCGCGTCACGCTCGTCGACGCGGCACCGGCGCCGGGCGGCCAGTTCCACCGGCAGCCCGCCTCCGGCCTGCGCGCCGCACGCCCGCAGGCACTGCACCACCAGTGGCGAACCTGGACGCGGCTGCACGCGGCGCTCGCGGCGAGCACCGTCCGCCTGCTGACGGATCATCATGTGTGGTGCGTGGAGCGCGTCTCGGACGGCCGGGCCGACGGCTTCGTCGTCCACGCCCTGCTCGGTCCCGAGCAGGAGCGGTCCGTCGAGCTGCACGCCACCGCGCTGCTGCTGGCCACCGGCGGCTACGAGACCGTGCTGCCCTTCCCCGGCTGGACCCTGCCCGGTGTGGTCACGGCGGGCGGGGCGCAGGCCATGCTGAAGGCCGGCCTCGTCGTCCCGGGCCGCACCGCGGTCGTCGCCGGCACCGGGCCGCTGCTGCTGCCGGTGGCGACGGCGCTCGCCGCCGCCGGTGTCTCCGTCGCCGCCGTCGTCGAGTCCACCGGCCCCCGGCGCCTCGCGCGGTACGGCGGCGCCCTCGCCGGCAAGCTCCCCGAGGCCGCCGGGTACGCCGTCCGGCTGCTGCGGCACCGCGTGCCCTGCCTCGCCCGCCACACCGTGCTCCGCGCCCATGGCGACGACCGCGTCACCGGAGTCACGGTCGCCGCACTCGACGCACAGGGCCGCGTCAGGCCCCGCACCGAGCGGTTCCTGCCCTGCCACACGCTCGCCGTCAGCCACGGCATGCTGCCGCACACCGATCTCGCCACCACCCTGGGCTGCCGCCTCGACGGCACCGCCGTCGCCGTGGACGACCAGCAGCGCACCGACGTTCCCGGCGTCTGGGCGGCCGGCGAGGCCACCGGCACCGGCGGCGCCTCCCTCGCCCTCGCCGAAGGGCATCTGGCCGGCCGCTCCGTCGCCGCCCGGCTGCACGGCACCCCGTACACCCCCGCACCGGCGGCCGTCGCGGCGCGCGCCCGGCTGCGCAGGGCCGCCGACGCCCTGCACCGTGCCTGCACACCGCCCGCCCACTGGACCGACCAGGTCACCGACGGCACCGTCGTATGCCGCTGCGAGGAGGTCACCGCGGGCGAGGTCCGGGAGGCGCTCGGCCTCGGCGCCGGGGACCTGCGCAGCGTCAAGCTGCTCACCCGGGCCGGTATGGGCTGGTGCCAGGGCCGGATCTGCGGACCCGCCGTCGCCGGACTCACCGGCTGCCGGCTCACCCCGCCTCGGCGCCCGTTCGCCCAGCCCGTGCCGCTGGGCGTCCTCGCCGCACAGCACCGGCACGAGCCCCGCGCGGAACCCACCCCGCCCCCTGCCGAGGAAGGACCCTCATGACCGACCACGACCGCCACCGCCCCTGGCGCGGCGCCCTCGTCGCCACCGCCCTTCCCCTCGGCACCGACCTCTCCGTCGACCACGACCGCTACGCCGAGCACTGCGCCTGGCTGGTCGAGAACGGCTGCGACGGCGTCGTACCGAACGGCTCGCTCGGCGAGTACCAGGTGCTCACCGGCACGGAGCGCGCCCGGGTCGTCGAGACGGCCGTGGCCGCCGTCGGCGGGGAGCGGGTGATGCCCGGGGTGGCCGCCTACGGTGCCGCCGAGGCCCGGCGGTGGGCGGAGCAGGCCGGTGAGGCCGGCTGCCGGGCCGTGATGCTGCTGCCGCCCAACGCCTACCGCGCCGACGAGCGTTCCGTCCTCGCCCACTACGCCGAGGTCGCCGGCGCCGGGCTGCCGGTGGTCGCCTACAACAACCCCGTCGACACCAAGGTGGATCTCGTGCCCGAGCTGCTGGCCCGGCTGCACGGCGAGGGCCACATCCAGGCGGTGAAGGAGTTCTCCGGGGATGTGCGCCGCGCGTACCGCATCGCCGAACTCGCGCCCGCACTGGATCTGCTGGCCGGCGCCGACGACGTCCTGCTGGAACTCGCCGTCGCCGGCGCCAAGGGCTGGGTGGCCGGCTGCCCCAACGCCCTGCCGCGCGCCTGCTCGGACTTCTACCGGGCCGCCATGGGCGGCGACCTGGGCACCGCGCTCCCGCTCTACCGGCAGCTGCATCCGCTGCTGCGCTGGGACTCACGCACGGAGTTCGTCCAGGCGATCAAGCTGTCCATGGACCTGGCCGGCCGGTACGGCGGTCCCTGCCGCCCGCCGCGCATGCCGCTGCTGCCCGAGCAGGAGGCGGCCGTGCGCGCCGCCACCGAGAAGGCCCTCGCGGCCGGACCGGCGTGAGGAGGCAGAACCGTGCGCAGCAGACTCGTCCTGCACGCCGTCGACTCGCACACCGAGGGCATGCCCACCCGGGTGATCACCGGCGGCATCGGCACCGTACCCGGGTCCTCCATGAACGAGCGGCGGCTGTACTTCCGTGAACACCGCGACCAGATCAAGCAGTTGCTGATGAACGAGCCGCGGGGCCACTCCGCGATGAGCGGGGCGATCCTGCAACCGCCCACGCGGACCGACTGCGACTGGGGCGTGATCTACATCGAGGTCTCCGGATATCTGCCGATGTGCGGGCACGGCACCATCGGCGTGGCGACCGTTCTCGTGGAGACCGGCATGGTCGAGGTCACCGAACCGGTCACCACCATCCGCCTCGACACGCCCGCCGGGGTCGTGGTCGCCGAGGTGACCGTCGAGGGCGGCGCGGCCAGGGCGGTGACCCTGCGCAATGTGCCGTCCTTCGCCATCGCCCTCGACCGGGAGGCAACCCTGGCCGACGGCCGCACGGTCACCTACGACCTCGCCTACGGCGGCAATTTCTACGCCGTCCTGCCCCTGGACGCCTTCGGCCTGCCCTTCGACCGCTCCCGCAAGGACGAGATCCTCGCCGCCGGACTGAGCCTGATGGAGGCGATCAACGCCGCCGGGGAGCCCGTCCACCCGGAGGACCCGACCATCCGCGGCTGCCGTCACGTCCACCTGTACGCGCCCGGCGCCACCGCCCGGCACTCCCGGCACGCCATGGTGATCCACCCCGGCTGGTTCGACCGATCCCCGTGCGGCACCGGCACCTGCGCGCGCATGGCCCAGCTGCACGCCCGCGGCGAACTCCCGCTGCACACCGAGTTCGTGAACGAGTCGTTCCTCGGCACCCGCTTCACCGGACGGCTGCTCGGCACCACCGAGGTGGCGGGGCGGCCTGCCGTGCTGCCCAGCTTCACCGGGCGTGCCTGGATCACCGGCACCGCCCAATACCTGCTGGACCCCGACGATCCCTTCCCGGCAGGGTTCGTGCTGTGAACGGACGACACCCCGAGCTGCCCCGCCTCGGCGGCCGCAGGCCGAGCTACCGGGAGCGCGTCGCCGAGGCCCTGCGCGCCGCGCTGATCGCCGGTGAGCTGCGCCCCGGCGAGATACATTCCGCCCCGGGCCTCGCCGCCCGCTTCGGCGTCTCGGCCACACCGGTGCGCGAGGCCCTGCTCGACCTCGCCAAGGAGGGACTGGTCGACACGGTGCCCAACAAGGGCTTCCGGGTCACCGCCGTCTCCGAGCGGCAGCTCGACGAGTACACCCACATACGCTCCCTGATCGAGACACCGACGACGGTCTCGCTGGCCGGCACCGCCGACCCGGAGGACCTGCGGGCGCTGCGCCCGGTCGCCGAGGAGGTCGTCACCGCCGCCGTCGCCGCCGACCTCATCGCCTACATCGAGGCCGACCTCCGCTTCCATCTCGGGCTGCTCCGGCTCGCCGGGAACCGGCATCTGGTCGAGGTGGTCCGCGATCTGAGGCGCCGCTCGCGGCTCTACGGGCTGACCGCACTGGCCGAGCAGGGGCGGCTGAGGGCCTCGGCCGAGGAGCACCTGGAGATCCTGGACGCGCTGCTCGCCCGCGACGAGGACGCCGTACGGGCCGTCATGGAACGGCACCTCGGGCACGTCCGGGGACTGTGGGCGGCTCCGTGAGATCCGCCGGCCCGCCGAGCCGGACCGCTCACACCCCGAGCGGACGCCCGCCCCCCGGCCCACCGCCGGCTCCGTCCCGGCGCTGCTCAGCGCGCAGCAGGGAGCGGGCCACCGCGTCGTTCTGCCGGAAGGCGGGGGCGTCGGTGCGGGGGCGGGCGAAGGGCGGCCACGGCCCGGCTGCTGGTGGGAACGCCCAGGGCGATGCGGCGCGGGTGAGGGCTGTTGCCGAGGGAGGGGTCGAGGACGTGGCCGTAGGCGGGGGACACGGCGAGCCGTCCGGACCGGTGGGGGTGGTCCTGGTCGGCGACGACCTCCTCGCCGAGGGCGCCGGTACGGTGCAGGCCGCGCAGCAGCGGGTCCTCGGTGCGGTCCGGGGAAGGGCCGGCAGATACACCTCGACCAGGGCCGTGGCGTGGGTGGTGTGGCCGGGGACGGTGGGGCTGGTGGCGACGAAGGTGCCGGTGGACCGGCCGCCCCCTTCGCGCTCGCCGACACGGACGCCGAGGCCGAGGAACTGGCCCGGCAGGTGCGCCGGCAGCAGGTCAGCGGCGCCACCGCCATCGAGCATCTGGAGTTCGTCCGGAGCCGGGACCCGTCCGGCTACGACCCCGGCGGTCCGCTCCCCGACATCGACCCCGGCGTCGGCGAGGACCACGTCGCCAAGGGACGCGCCCGGGTTCGCATGTACCGCGACCCGCCGGCCACCGCCCGGGAGTGGCGCGAACTCGCTGCCGCCCACGCCTGGTCCATCCGCGACCTGGTCATCGAGACCGGCAACAAGCAGACCTTCATCGGTTCCCCTGAGACCGCCGCCCGCGCCATCGAGGAGCTGGTGCAGGCCGAGGCCGCCGACGGCTTCATTCTGGTCCCGCACATCACCCCGGGCGGCCTCGACTTGTTCGCCGACAAGGTCGTCCCGCTGCTTCAGGAACGGGGCGTGTCGCACGGACCACGAGGGCCCCACCCTCCGCACCACCTCGGCCTCGCCCATCCCGACGGCGCCGGCGACCGTCAGGGGGCCCGCTGAGGGCGCCGTCCCGCCCATGCCGCGCATTCAAGGGAATTCCCATGACAATTTCGTGAATTACGGCTCTCAGCATGTGGAATTGCATCCGGGTGTTCTTGACCGGCCGGTCTCCCCGCTGCTTTGATCGAGGGCATGAAGCGACCGGATCTCACGCAGCGACGCCACGTCGACCTCGCGCGTGTCTCCAGCTCCGGCTGTCGCTCCCGCGTCTGAGTGCACGGAGGGAAACCCTCGCACCCGCGCCCGTCCCGTGTTCGCGCATTCCGTCGGCGGCCGTCCGCCGCGGTGATTCATGCCTTTCCGGTGGTCGCCGCGGTACTCCCGTTCACGCACGCCTGAAGACGGGCGGCCGAATTCGTCTGCCCCTCACTGCACGCGTCCCTTTTCCGTGCACGTATTTCCGCTGGAGCACCCCATGTCCGTCCCCGCCCGGACCTGACCGGCCGGCCTTCGGCCCCCGGTCCGTCCACCCCCTCGCCCGCCGGCTCGGCCGCCCGGGCACCACCAGGTCCGAGCGCCTGAGCGCCCGGCCGGAAGCCGTTCCCTGCTCGCCGCCTCCGACCGCCACCGCCGTCCGGCACGACCCCGAAAGGTCCCTCCATGGCCACCGTCCTGTCCGTCTCCGGCAGTCCCTCCGCCACCTCCCGAACCGCCCGGCTGCTGCGCCGCCTGGACGACCGGCTCCGGGCCCAGGGGCACGACGTCATCCCCTTCGACGCCCGCACCCTGCCGCCCGAGGCCCTGTTGCACGCCGACTTCGGCCACCCGGCGATCGCCGAGGCCACCGCCCTGTTCGAGCGGGCGGACGGCATCGTGATCGGCACCCCCGTCTACAAGGCCGCCTACTCCGGGCTGCTGAAGTCGCTGCTGGACCTGCTGCCGCAGTATGCGCTGGCCGGCAAGACCGTCCTGCCGCTGGCCACGGGCGGCACCACCGCCCATGTGCTGGCCATCGACTACGCCCTGCGGCCCGTGCTGAACTCCATGGGCCCCGCCCACATCACGCCCGGCTGGTTCACCCTCGACCAGGACATCACCGTGGCCGACAACGGCACCCTGACCGTCGCGCCGGGAGCCGCCGAGGCTCTGGACCAGGTCACCGACCAGTTCTCCCTGGCGCTCGGCGGCCGGGTGACGTTGCTGGCCGCCACCGGATGACCGCTGTGGCCGTCCGCACCGGCGACGCCGTGGCCCTCGCCGTCGTCGCCGGTTCCGCAGGTGCACTCCGGCGGATCCTCGCCCGCCGCCGGGGAGTTCGCGGCCCGGCGCGTCGGCGTGTCACTCACCGGGGGCGGACCGCCGCCCCAGGTCGCCGGGAGGGCCGCCTGGATCCGCCGCCCCGCGGTGGCGCGGGGCCGCACCCCGCGCTCCGGCAGCCGGCTGCGTGTCCTCACGGACGCCGGCAGCCGCCGCTCGGCGTAGCCGCTCGTCACCCGTCCCCTTGACGCCGCCCGGCAGGGCCCCGACACTCGGGTACGGAATCCTAGTGAAAAGGTAGGGAACCGTGGATCGTGCGACGGCGGACCCGGGCACCGATGCCGTCCGGGCCGCCGTCCGTTCCCTGCCCCTGCTGACCTCCCGCCGGCACATCGACCTCGTCCGGGTCTCCAGCGCCGCGAGTTGCTCCTCCCCGCCCGCCGGCGGCCCCGCCCCGGTCTGACTCTCCCGCGCACCAGCCGCATCCCGGCCGCGCCGAAGGCGTCGCGGGCCGGCGCCGTCGTATGCCCGTGACCGAGCACCCCGAGGGAGACGCATGCCCGCCTCATCGCCGACTGCCGTGCCGCCCTTCCGCAGCAGGATCGGCTGCGACGCGCGCAGCGGCTACTACGCCGCCCCGCACCGCTACCGGCTGCACCTCACACCGTCCTGTCCGTACTGTCTGCAGATCGCCGTCACCCACACCCTGCTCGGCCTGGACGACATCCTGCCGGTGACGTGGCTGCCGGCCGTGCCCGACACCGGGGACGGCGGGTTCCGCACGTTGCGCCCGCTCTACGAGGCCAGCTCGCACCAGCATCCCGGTCCCGCCGCGGCGCCCGTCCTCAGTGACGACTGGACCGGCCGGATCGTCAGCACCCACACCCCCGGCATCCTCCGCGACCTCGCCCGGCACTTCGGCGGGCACGGCCCCGACCTGCTGCCCCGCGGTGCCGAGAAGGAGATCCTGGCCATCGGCCGGCTCTGCGAGCGGGGCATCCACGACGCCGCCCAGCGGGCCGGTGAACACCCCGGCGACCGGGCGGCGCGCGATCTCGCCCTCGCCACCCTGCTGCGCGTGCTGGACCTGCTGGAGCGCCGCCTCGGCTCCGGCGGCCATCTGCTGGGCGGCGAACTCACCCTCGCCGACGTGCAGTTGTGGGCCAGCCTGGTGCAGCTGGACACGGTGCACCGCCACCATCTGGACGCCGCCGCCGTGCACCGCGTCACCGAGCACCCCCGGCTGTGGGCGTACGCACGCCGTCTGGCGGCCCACCCCGCCTTCGGCCCCCATCTCGACCTGGACGCCATCGCCCGCAGGCACCACGCCCACTGCCGCGGCGAGGAGGCCGCGGGCGCCGCGGTGCGGATCGTGGACTGGACCGTGCACACCCGAACCCCCGCCCGGCAGAGCGCATCCGAGCCGGCCTGATGGGGCGTCACCAAAACGGAGGCAGGGCCCCTGCAGGTTTCATGCGACGGCCGATCGTGCCTCCACCAACCGCCGCGCATCGCCGCCAACCGTTCGGTGACATGACGGACACCCACACCGCCGGTCCCTTCGACGCGCAGTCCGCGGTCCCCCCCGCGGACCTTCTGGAGGCGCGCCCCGGCGCCACCGGCCGTGTCGCCGTCATCGGCAGCGGCATCTCCGGCCTGGCCGTCACCCTGGCCGGGGCCCAGCAGATCGTGCAGGCCGGCATCGACTTCGCCCGTGACGAGAAGCGGGAGCCACTCACCTTCGCCGTGCTCGACCCCGGCGGCACCCTGGTGACCCTGGCCCGCGAGGACGGTGCCGGACTGCTGCGGCCGGAGATCGCCGTCGCCAAGGCGTGGGGCGTCCTCGGCCTCGGGATCAACAACCGTGAGATCGGCAGGCGTGCCGCCGCACCGGAGTTCTTCACCTCGGTCGCGGCCCTCGCCGGAGGCAGGGTGCTTTCGGTGCCGGGCGGCGTGTTCGTACGGGACGAGCAGGGCCGCCTGCTGGGCGCGGTCTGCGCCACCGGCGACACCTCGCTCAACGGCGAGCGCGCGGCGGTCGCCGGCATCCGTGCCGTGGGCCTCGTTCCCGAGACGGACGCGGACGAGCCGGCGGAGCGGCCATCTGCCTGGGGGAGCTCGTGTCTGGGGGTGGCAGTGAAAGAGGGTGACCGACCCGGAGGGCCGGGTGATGTTCATCCCGGCGCAATCGCACCCTTCCCCGGCGTTCGGTCCGCCTGGAACACTCCTTGCGCGCGCACCACACCAGTCCCGGACCGGCCCGAGCTTCCCCCACGGCGAGAGGTGGCCCATCCATGTCCGAAGTCGACCGGCGGCGATTCCTGAGGCTCGCGGGCGCCGCGACGGCGTTCAGTGTGCTGTCGGCCAGCATCGAGCGGGCCGCCGCGCTCCCCGCGGCGTACCGGACCGGTACCGTCGAGGACGTCGAGCACATCGTCGTCCTGATGCAGGAGAACCGTTCCTTCGACCACTACTTCGGGCGGCTCAGAGGCGTCCGCGGCTTCGGCGACCCGCATCCGGTGACCCTGCCGAGCGGCAAGCCCGTGTGGCACCAGTCCGACGGCACCAGGGAGGTGCTGCCCTTCCGTCCGGACGCCGACGACCTCGGCATGCGGTTCCTCGAAGGACTCCCGCACGGCTGGCCCGACGGCCAGGACGCCTACCGCGACGGGCGGTACGACGGCTGGCTGCCCGCCAAGGGCACCACGACCATGGCGTACCTGGACCGCGCCGACATCCCGTTCCACTACGCCCTCGCCGACGCCTTCACCGTCTGCGACGCCTACCACTGCTCGTTCATCGGCTCCACCGACCCCAACCGCTACTACATGTGGTCCGGCCACACCGGCAACGACGGCAAGGGCGGGGGCCCGGTCCTCGGCAACGACGAACTCGGCTACGGCTGGACCACCTACCCCGAGCGGCTGGAGCGGGCGGGGATCTCCTGGCGCGTCTACCAGGACATCGGCGACGGTCTGGACCCGGCCGGACGCTGGGGCTGGATCGACGACGCCTACCGGGGCACCTACGGCGACAACTCCCTGCTGTACTTCGACCAGTACCGCGAGGCGAAGCCCGGCGACCCGCTGTACGACAAGGCCCGCACCGGCACCGACGTGAGGGACGGCGACGGCCTCTTCGACCAGCTGCGGGCCGACGTCACAGCGGGCCGCCTGCCGCAGGTCTCCTGGATCGTCGCCCCCGAGGCCTTCTCCGAGCACTCCAACTGGCCCTCCAACTACGGCGCCTGGTACATCGCTCAGGTGCTCGACGCGCTCACCTCGGACCCGGAGGTCTGGGCGCGGACCGCGCTGTTCATCACCTACGACGAGAACGACGGCTTCTTCGACCACGTGGTGCCGCCGCTGCCCCCGAAGTCCGCGGCGCAGGGCCGCTCGACGGCCGACGTCTCCCTGGACGTCTTCCCCGGCAGCACCTCGCACCGCGAGGGCTTCTACGGCCTCGGACCGCGCGTGCCCATGCTGGTCGTCTCACCATGGAGCAAGGGCGGCTACGTCTGCTCCGAGACCTTCGACCACACCTCGATCATCCGGTTCATGGAGCGGCGTCTCGGCGTCGAGGAGCCGAACATCTCTCCCTGGCGCCGTGCCGTCTGCGGCGATCTGACCTCGGCCTTCGACTTCGCCCGCCCGGACGGCCGCCTCGCGGAACTGCCGGACACCGGCGCCTACGAGCCGCCGGACCGCGACCGTCACCCCGACTACCGCCCGGCGCCCCCGGCGGACCCGCGCCTGCCCCGGCAGGAGCGCGGCCGGCGCCGGACCCGCCCGCTGAAGTACGCCCCGGCGGTGGACGGTTCCGCCGACACCGCGGCCGGTACCTTCACGCTCACCTTCTCCTCCGGCGCCCGCGCCGGCGCGGCCTTCCTGGTCACCTCCGGCAACCGCGCCGACGGCCCCTGGACCTACACCACCGAGGCCGGCAAGACCCTGTCGGACACCTGGAACTCGGTCCACTCGGCCGGCTCCTACGACCTGACCGTGCACGGTCCGAACGGCTTCCTGCGCGCCTTCCGGGGCTCCGGCACCGCGGCGGGCTGCGAGGTCACCGCCCGCCACACCGGCGACGGCATCCGCCTCACCTTCACCAACCGTGCCCCGCACACCGCCCGCCTGCGCCTGAGGGACGCCTACCGCGACCGCATCACCACGGTCGCCGTGCGCCCCGGCGCCACCGTCCACCGCACCGTCGGCCCGCGCGCGAGCCACCGCTGGTACGACCTGACGGTCACCTCCCCGGCCGACAGCGCCTTCCTCCGCCGCTTCGCGGGGCACGTGGAGAACGGCCGGCCGGGGGTGAGCGACCCGGCGATCCTCACGGACTGAGGACCCGGCTCCTCGTGCCGGTCTCGCCGACGGCCCGGCCGCGACCGTCGATCTTCATCGATACGTCCGCGTACCGATACGGTTGTGTACCGATACGCTTCCGTACCGGTACAGTGGCGTACCGGTGGGCGCACGGCCCGCGGGGTCCGGTGGGGTGCCGGGCGGACGGGACGAGGAGCTGAGGGATGACGTCGCAGGCCGCGGAGCGACCGGAGACGGTCGGCACCTCGCGCCGCTCCAAGATCACGCCCGAGCGTGAGCAGGAGTTCTTCGACGCCGTGCTGAACCAGATCCGCGAGTGCGGCTACGACGCCGTCACCATGGAGAAGGTCGCCGCCAGCACGCGGTGCAGCAAGTCCACGCTCTACCGCCAGTGGCGCACGAAACCCCGGTTCGTGGCCGCCGCACTGCGCTCCCGGCGGCAGACCCGGTTCACCGGGATCGACACCGGCACCCTCGCCGGTGATCTGCGCGAGGCGGCGCGGCGCGCGGGGGAGTGGGCGGTGCAGGACACCACCCTGCTGCAGGCCCTCGGGCTCGCGGTGACCCGGGACCGGGAACTGGCGCAGGCGCTGCGCGAGGCGCTGGTCGAGCCGGAGATCGCCGCGCTCGACGAGATCCTCCGCCGCGGCGTCGAGCGCGGCGAGGTGGCCTGGGACAACCCGGCGCTCGACCATGTGCCGGCCCAGATCTTCGGCGTGCTGCGGGCCCGGCCCGTGCTCGAGGGCGAGGACGCCGACCCGGACTACCTGGTCCGATTCGTGGACGCCGCCGTGCTGCCGGCCCTGGGCCTGCCCTGAGAACGGGGCCGCCGTCGACCGGATGACCGGACGGCGGTCCGACCGCGCCGCACCGTGGGGACGGGGGCGGCGCGCACCCCCCGGCCGGGTGGGGTGCCCCTGGAGCGGAGGGGCACCCCACCCGGCCGCTGCATCCGGGGCCGGTCCCGGCCGCCGCGCCCCTGCGCCCGGACCGGGGCGGGTGCGGACACCTGCGGACGCCGGCTCCGGGGCGGGTACGGACGCCGCGCTCCGGACGCCCCGTTCCGGCCGCCGCGCCCCGGGCGCCCCGATGATCCGTCCCGGCCGCCGTGCCCCGAGCGCCCGGATGTGCCGTCCCGCCCTCAGACCTCCTGCCCCCGGCCGCCGCCCGAGGCCGCCTCGATGCCCTCGGTGATCTCGTCCAGCAGGGACTGCTTCTGGTCGGTGTCCACACCGAGCCGGACGACGACGATCCGCTCCGGCCGTGCGGGGGAGGGGAAGGCGACCGACTGCACGAACCCGTCGGAGCCCTTGCTGGTCACCGCCCGCCAGCGCACCAGGTAGCCCTTCTGCCCAGCCACCGTCACCGCCTTCGAGGCCAGCACGTCGTGGCGGGTGATCCTCCCGTACGAGGAGCCGCCGTAGGACTCCTCGGCGTTCTCGGCGATGTCCGCCTTGGCGATCTCCTCGGGCGTGCTGCCGCGGGTGCCGAGCAGCAGGGCCGGTGACGAGTAGGCGCCGCCCTTGGTGCAGGTCTTGGAGCTGTCGCCGGGGCACTTGTAGGTCTCCTCCGACGACACATGGGCGCCCACCTGCATCTCCTGGCCGGTCCAGCCCTTCGGGACGGGCAGGCTGATCCCGCTCAGCGTGTCGGTCACCGAACCGCTCCGCACCAGGGGCGGATCGGACCCCTCCGGTCCCGGTTCGGCTCCGTCCGGACCGCCGCCGGACCCGCCGTCCCTGCCGTCCCTGCCGGAGTCGCCGTCCCGGTCGCCCCGCCCGCCGTCACGGTCCGGGCGCTCCTGGGAGGCCGAGGACCCGCGTCCGCCGTCGTCGTCGGCCAGCACGTAGACGCCCGCCCCGATGCTCGCCAGGACCGCGACCGCCGCCGCCACGGCCGCCCCGGTCCGGACCGCGCGCCGTCGCCGGGACGGCGGCCGGACGGGCGCCGGGGGACCCCAGCCGGCGGCCTGCCCCGACGGGCGCACCTGATCCGTCCAGGCACCGCCGTCCCACCAGCGCTCGGTGGCGGGCCCGTCCTTCTTCTGCCCGGGATCGGGGTACCACCCGGGAGGAGTCAGCTGCGTCATGCCCCCACCGTAAGCGGCGTCGGTGAGAGCCGGATGAGAGAGCGGAAGAACCGTTCCTCCCTGGTGCGACGACCCGTCAGACCGCACAGTCGCAAGCCTTGTTGACCCGCACCGCTCCTGGTGAGCGCGGTGATGCGTCGACCCTTCGCACCCCGGGTCACCCGTCGCGGCAACTCATGCTCCGACCCGTCACCGTTCGGGCACGCAGAGGGATACGCTCGAGGTCTGTACGTCGTTCGGGCGACTTGGGGAGGTAGCGGGATGACGGAGGTACGGCCCAAGGCCGGAGCCTCGGCCCTGTGGGAGCGGGAGGCGGAGATCGCCGCCATCGCACAGGCCGTCGACACCCTGTGTGCCGACCGCACCTCGTCCGGCAGCCTGCTGGTGCTCCGCGGCGAGGCCGGACTCGGCAAGACCGCGCTGCTCGCCGAGACCCGCCGCATCGCCGAACAGCGCGGCTGCACCGTCTGGTCCGCGCGCGGCGGCGAGACCCTTCGCTCCGTCCCCTTCAACGTCGTACGCCAGCTCCTGCAGCCCGCGCTGCTGTCGATGCTGCCGGAGGAGGCCCGCGAGTACCTCGGCGACTGGTACGACATCGCCGGACCCGCCCTCGGCATCGCCGAACCGGGCGACCGGCACGCCGACCCTCAGGGCGTGTGCGAGGGCCTGGTCGCCGCGGTGCGCAGGCTGGCCCGCCGGGACTGGCCGCTGGTGCTGCTGATCGACGACGCCCACTGGGCCGACCAGGAGACCCTGCACTGGCTGGCCGCCTTCGCCGAACGCCTCGACGACCTGCCCGTCCTGGTCGTGGTGGCCCGCAGGCCCGGCGACATCTCCGGGGTCGGCGCCCGCCACCTGGACGCCGTGGTCGCCGCGTCCGACCACCCCGTCACCACCCTCAGCGCGCTCACACCCGAGGCCACCACCGGGCTCACCCGCGCCACCCTCGGCGAACACGCCGACGCCGCGTTCTGCCGCGAGGTGTGGGCCGTCACCGGCGGCAACCCCTACGAGACCGTCGAACTCCTCGCCAAGGTCCAGGACAGCGCGCTCGAACCGGTCGAGGCGCACGCCGGTGAACTGCGCGCGCTCAACCAGTCCGCCCGCGGCGGCGGCCTCGTCGCCCGCCTGGAGCAACTCGGCATCGACGCCACCCGGTTCGCCTGGGCCGCCGCCATCCTCGGCACCGGCGTCACCGTCGACCTGGTGGCCCGCCTCGCCACCCTGGAGCACGACGCCGCCGTCCGCTGCGCCGAACTCCTGCGCAGCGCCCGCATCCTGACCTCGCCCGACCCGGCGAGCCACGGCGGCGCCCCGGCCGACCTGGAGTTCGTGCACCCGCTGATCGCCACCGCCGTCTACAACTCCATCCCCGACGCCCTGCGCCGCGCCATGCACGGCATAGCGGCCCGCATCGTCACCGACTCCGGGCGGGGCGCCGCCGCGGCCGCCCGGCACCTGATCGAGGTCCACCCGGACGACGACGAGGAACTCGTCGAGCAGCTGCGCGAGGCCGCCCGCGAGCATCTCGCCGTCGGCGCCCCGGACGCCGCCCGCCGGTGCCTGGAACGCGCCCTGGAGGAACCGCCCCGCCCCGAGGTCCACGCCCAGGTCCTCTACGAACTGGGCTGCGCCACCTTCCTCACCGCGCCCGCCCGGACCATCGGGCATCTGCGCGCCGCGCTCGGCATGCCCGGCCTCGACGGCGACCAGCGGGTGGACGCCGTGGTCCGGCTCTCCCAGGCACTGCTGCACAACGACCAGATGGAGGAGGCGGTCCGCACGGTCGAGGCGGAGGCCGCCCGGCTGGAGCCGGGACCGGCCCGGATGCGGCTGCAGGCCGTGCAGTTCATGTGGGAGGGCATCCACGCCGGCGCCACCCTCACCCCGAACCGCTCCGAACGCCTCGCCGAGCTCGCCGCCACCTGCACCGGACGCGACAACTCCGAGCGGGCGCTGCTCATCCTGCACGCCTTCGACGCCATGATGCGCGGCGAGAACGCCGAGGAGATCGTCGAACTGTGCGACCGCGCCCTGGTCGACGGCCGCCTCGCCCCCGGACTCGGCTGGACCGACTCGGAGTGGGGTGTGGAGCTGCTGCTGATGCTGGCCGGCGTCTACGCCTACACCGACTGCCTGGACCGCGCCGAGGCCCTCTACAACGAGGCCCTGCACGCCTATGAGTCGGCCGGCTGGAGCGGCGGCCACCTGGCCCTCGCCCACGCCTATGTCGGGCTCGGGCACCGCAGGCGCGGCCGGCTCGCGGAGGCGGAGGCCTCTCTGCGCGAGTCTGCGCCTCGCCGAGAAGGTCGGGCGCGGGCTGCCGCTGTACTGGACGGCGACCTGCAACCTGGTCGACACGCTGCTCGCCCGCGGCCGTGTCGACGAGGCCTGGGCGATCGCCGAGCAGTACGACTTCGCCCCGCCGTACCCGTCCACCATCGTGCTGCCCGACCCGCGTTCGGTGCGCGGCCGGCTGCTGCTCGCAGTGGGCCGCACCAAGGACGGCATCAACGAGCTGGAGGCCGCCGAGAAGGCCGCCGTGACCCGCGGCCACCACAACCCGGTGCATGTCTTCTGCGCCGCCGACCTCGCCCGCGCGCTGGCCACCGAGGACCCCGAGAGGGCGGCCCGGCTCGCCGTCGACGTGCGCCGGCGGGCCGAACGCTTCGGCACCGCCACCGCGCTGGGGGAGGCACTGCGGGTGGCCGCGGCCCTGGAGACCGGCCAGCGGGCGGTCCGGCTCGCCGGGCAGGCCGTCGCCCACCTGGAGTCCTCGCCCTGCCAGTACGAACACGCCGCGGCCCGCGTCGAGTACGGCATCCTCGCGCGCTCCGCGTCCGACCTGGAGCGGGGCCTTGCCCTGGCCCGCTCCTGCGGCGCCGACGGCCTCGCCGAGCGCGCCAGGGCGGAGCTGGACGCGGGGGCGGGCCTGCGCTGAGCGGGTGGCCGACGGCGCTCCGCGTCCGACCTGGAGCGGGGGCCGTGGCGACGGTGCGGCCCGGGTCCGCCGGGTCAGGGCGCCTTCGCGTAGACGACCCACACCTGGCCGCGGGCGAAGTTCATCCGCTCGCCCTCCTCGGTGGTGAAGGTGGTGCCGTCCTCGGCGCCGGGCCGGTTCCACCGCGCCTCGTAGGCCTTGCCGCCGCGCAGCACCAGGGCCTCGCCCGAGCCCACCGTCTCGGTGTACGGGGTGTTGTTGCCGAGGAAGTCCTGGAACTTCGACGGCCGGACCGTCACGTACTGCACGACCACGGTCGCCGGTGCCAGCCGGCCGCCGTCGCTGGTGAGCGCGGGGCTGCCGTCCAGCGACACCAGCCAGCGGCCGTCCCCGGCCGACCAGGTGAAGGTGAAGCGGGCCGCCGGGTAGCGCACCGTGCGGGAGACCTCGGGCGTGCCGCCGGACGGGGCCCGGCCGAAGCGGAATCCGGTGGTGAGCGCCTCGGCACCCGCCGGCCGGTCCATCAGCCGCCCCGGACGCAGGTAGAGGTTGTGCGGTGCGGGACGGCCGGCGCCCCTGGTGTAGACGCCGGAGAACGACTCGGGCGTGACCGCGGTCAGGGGTGCCGCCTCGATCAGCGGCTTCAGCTTGCTCTGTGCGCCGGAGTAGGCCAGCACCGGCCGGTCGAACTGGCGCAGCAGTTCCAGATCGGCCTCGCGGGCACTGCGCACCGGTCCGACCCGGTCCGGCAGCCGCGTGGCGTACACCGCCATCAGCCGGCTCAGCCCGCCCTCGACCTGCTCCACGTACACCACATCGGCGTCCTCGACCCCGGTGTGCGGGCGGGCCCCCCGAGCGTTGTCGATCTTCACGGCGAGCACCGCGGGGCCGGGCTCACGCCCGGACGTCCCCGGTGACCGCTGCGACGGGCCGCGCCCGTCGTCGGGATCGCCCGGCACGGTGCAGCCCGCGGCGAGTCCTGCTGCCAGGCAGAGCGCCAGCAACGATCTCACCGCGGTGCCGCGCCGCGTGCGCGCCCTTCGTCCCGTGCCCACCGTCGCCACCACGCCCTGTCGTCGAGTGTCTTGATTGTGCGCTTGTCTGATCGTCGGTTGCTATACCCGATCGGGAGTGATCCCGCGCTGCGGTTCCGCCGATCGGCCCAGCGGCCCACGATTCGCCGCGGGTGCCCTCGGGTACCCGGTGCCCCACCGCAGGGGCCGAACAGCGGCCGGCACGGAGGGAGCGCTCGGCGATGAAGGCAGTGACCTGGCAGGGCAAGCGGGACGTCCGGGTGGAGAACGTCCCCGATCCCAGGATCGAGGAACCGACGGACGCGATCATCCGCATCACCTCGAGCGGGCTGTGCGGATCCGATCTGCACCTGTACGAGGTGCTCACCCCGTTCATGACACCCGGCGACATCCTGGGCCACGAGCCGATGGGCATCGTCGAGGAGGTCGGCGCCGGTGTGCCGGACCTCCAGGTGGGCGACCGGGTCGTGGTGCCGTTCCAGATAGCCTGCGGCAACTGCTGGATGTGCCTGACCGGGCTGCAGACCCAGTGCGAGACCACCCAGGTGCACTCCGAGGGCATGGGCGCACCCCTCTTCGGCTACACCCGGCTCTACGGTGCCGTCCCCGGCGCACAGGCCGAGTACCTGCGCGTGCCGCAGGCCCAGTACGGGCCGATCAAGGTCCCCGAGGGCCCGCCGGACGACCGCTTCGTCTACCTCTCCGACGTGCTGCCCACCGCCTGGCAGGCCGTCGCCTACGCCGACGTCCCCGAGGGCGGCAGCGTCGCCGTGCTCGGCCTCGGCCCCATCGGAGACATGGCCTGCCGGGTCGCCCGGCTCAGGGGCGCCGGGCAGGTCTTCGGCGTCGACCTGGTGCCCGAGCGGCTCGCCCGGGTCCGCGAGCGGGGCGTGGAGACCTTCGACCTGCGTTCCTTCCACGACGAGAAGGAACTCGTCGAGGCGATCAAGGACCGCACCGACGGGCGCGGCCCCGACGCCGTGATCGACGCCGTCGGCACCGAGGCGCACGGCAGCCACATGGCCCGGCTGGTGCAGAACGCCGCCGCCATGATGCCCCGCAAACTGAGCGGTCCCATGGCGGAACGCTTCAGCGTCGACCGCCTCACCGCCCTGCACACCGCGATCGAGCTGGTGCGCCGCGGCGGCACCATCTCCATCTCCGGCGTCTACGGCGGCATGGCCGACCCGATGCCCCTGCTGACCATGTTCGACAAGCAGCTCCAGGTGCGCATGGGCCAGGCCAACGTGCGCCGCTGGAGCGACGAGATCATCCCGCACCTCACCGACGACGACCCGCTCGGCGTGGAGGACTTCGCCACCCACCGGGTGCCGCTGAGTGAGGCACCGCAGGCCTACGAGATGTTCCAGCAGAAGCGGGACGGCGCGGTCAAGATCCTCATGCAGCCCTGACCGGGAAGCGGCCCTGACGGACACCGTGTCAGGGCCCGCCGAGGATCTCCGCCAGGTCGTACCGGACCGGCTCCTCCAGCTGCGCATAGGTGCAGCTCTCCGGGGTGCGGTCCGGGCGCCAGCGGCGGAAGCGGGCGGTGTGCCGGAAGCGCTGCCCGTTCTCCATGTGGTCGTAGGCCACCTCGGCGACCCGCTCCGGCCGGAGCGGCACCCACGACAGATCCTTCTTGCCGGTCCAGCGGCTCGGCGCCCCCGGGAGCCGCGCCGACTCGTGCGCCGCCTCCTCCGCCCACGCCGCCCAGGGGTGCCCCCGGACGTCGTCCATCCGCAGCGGCTCCAGCTCCTCCACCAGCTCCGCGCGCCGCTTCATGGTGAACGCCGCCGACACCCCCACGTGCTGCAGAGTGCCCTTGTCGTCGTAGAGACCGAGCAGCAGTGAGCCCACCACCGGGCCGCTCTTGTGCAGCCGGTACCCGGCCACCACCACATCGGCGGTCCGCTCGTGCTTGATCTTGTACATGGCGCGCTCGTCCTGCAGGTAGCGCAGGGTGAGCGGTTTGGCGATCACCCCGTCGAGACCGGCACCCTCGTACTGCTCGAACCACCCCTGGGCGACCTCGACGTCCGTCGTCGCCGGCGCGACATGCACCGGCGGGGTCATCCCCGACAGCGCCTCGGCCAGCCGCTCCCGTCGCTCGGTCAGCGGGGCCTTGAGCAGCGACTCGTCACCGAGCGCCAGCACGTCGAAGGCGACGAACGAGGCCGGCGTGCGCTCGGCCAGCATCCGCACCCGTGAATCGGCCGGGTGGATCCGCTCGGTCAGCGCGTCGAAGTCCAGCCGCCCCTCCCGTGCGATCACGATCTCCCCGTCCAGCACGCACCGCTCTGGCACCCGTTCCCGCAGCGCCTCCACCAGCTCGGGAAAGTACCTGGTCAGCGGCTTCCCGGTGCGGCTGCCCAGCTCCACCTCGTCCCCGTCACGGAACACGATCGCCCGGAACCCGTCCCACTTCGCCTCGTACTGCATCCCCGCCGGGATGCTCGCCACCGACTTGGCGAGCATCGGCTTCACAGGAGGCATCACGGGCAGATCCATGCTCCGACTCTAAGGAGCACGGGCGCCGGCCGCCCGTCGGGCGGGACCGGTCACTCCCCGGCGCCGGCCGGGACCACAGGCGTGCGCACCGGCGTTCCCGGCTCACCGGTCCGGCACGCCCGCCCTGCCGCTACCATTGCGCCACCATGACCCGAGCCTGGACCTTCCCGCTGCTGCTGGCGCTCAGCGGTGCCGTGGTCGCGGCCATGCTGATCCTCGCGGGCAGTCCAGTCGCGGCGACGGCACTCCTCCTGGCGTTCCTGCTGCCGGCCGCCGTCAGCTCACCCCTGATCTTCCCGAGGCCCGTCCCCGCGCGGGAGGCACAGCGCCGCAGCGCGGCCGACGGCCGGCCGGTCGTCTACTGGCGCCCGGGCTGCCGGTACTGCATCCGCCTGCGCATCCGCCTGGGCCGCGCCTCCCGACAGCTGCACTGGGTCGACATCTGGCGCGACCCGGACGGCGCCGCAGCGGTGAGAGCGGCCAACGACGGCGACGAGACCGTACCCACCGTCGTGGTCTGCGGCCGGGCGCACACCAACCCCGACCCCCGGTGGGTGCGCACGCAGCTTCCCGCCGCCCGCTGACCGGGAGGCCGCCGGTCTCACGCCGACGCCCTGCGCACCAGCGTCGTCGGGAGTATCACGCTGGACGGGGCCTGGGCGAGGCCGCGGAGGAGGAGGCGGGCCATCAGGCGTCCCATCTCCTCGATGTCCTGACGGACCGTCGTCAGGGCGGGTTCGGTCTGCTCGGCGATCGGGGGCATGTCGTCGAAACCGACGACCGCCACGTCGTCCGGCACCCGGCGTCCGTGCTCGCGCAGCGCGCGCAGCGCGCCGGCCGCGGTGAGGTCGTTCGCGGCGAACACCGCGTCCAGGTCGGGGCAGCGGGCCAGCAGCGCGTGCATCGCCCGCTCGCCGGTCCCGGCGGTGAAGTCGCCCTCCTCGACCAGGCGCGGATCGGCGTCCACCATCACGTCCCGGTAGCCGTCCAGGCGGTCGGCCGCCGAGGTCTGGTCCAGGGGGCCGGTGATGTGCGCGATCCGGGCGCGGCCCAGGCCGAGGAGGTGGCGTACGGCGTCCCGGGCGCCGCCCCGGTTGTCGCTGTCGACGTACACCACGCCGTCCCGGCCGCCCGACCAGCCGGGGCGGCCGCCGAAGACGGTGGGCACTCCGGCCCGCTGGATCAGCTCCGGCAGCGGGTCGTCGAGGTGGAGGGAGAAGACCAGGGCGCCGTCCACATGGCCGCCGGCGAGATAGCGGCCGACCCGGGCGTGGTCGTCGCGGCCCTCGGTGAGCAGCAGCACCAACTGGTTGTCGTGGGCCGTCAGTTCCTTGCTGATGCCGCGCAGCTGACGGGCGAAGAACGGGTCGGCGAAGACGCGGCTCTCCGGCTCGGCCACGATCACCGCGACCGCGTCATGCCGCTTGGTCACCAGACTGCGTGCCGCCTGATTGGGCACGTAACCGAGTTCCTCGACGGCCTGCTGCACCCGTTCGACCAGGGCCTGTCTGACTCCGTCCCCGCCGTTGACCACGCGGGAGACGGTGGCCCGCGACACCCCGGCGCGCGCGGCCACGGCCTCCAGCGTGGGTCTCGGCGCTGTGTCGGTCACGTCGGGGCTCCTCACCTGCGGTTGCGGGACAGGATAATCCCGTGACCGCGGTCAGGAGAGGGCGTTCTCGATCACGAAGGGCGGTCATGGCTCCCGGGCCCGGCGGTGGTGCCGCGGTGCGCATGCGGGTCGTACCCCGGAATGGTGCCGTCCGGCTTCTTCACCTTGAACAGGCCCACCATGCCCATGTCCGAGTGGCTCTGGACGTGGCAGTGGTACATCCACGCCCCGGCCCCGACACCCTCCCCGGCGATCACCTGGAAGCCGAACGAGTCCGCCGGGCCCGTGATCTTGTTGTCGATGACCGGGCTCGGGTCGTCGGGGCCGGTGAGCATCCCGGTGCGGTTGTCGGCCCAGCGGTGACCGTGCATGTGGAAGGTGTGGTAGTACTCGCCGTGCGTGATCACGACGAACTCGACGCGGTCGCCCACCGTCGCCTCGAAGTCGGGGCCGGTGTGCGGGGCGCGGTTGTTGATCGTCATGTCGTTGAAGACGATCGTGTGGGTCGCGTCCGGCAGTACGTCGCCCTTGCGGCGCACGATCACCGGGCCGTAGAGCCCGTTGCGGATGCCGCCGGTGCCGTGCACCGTGCCGACCACATGGTCGTGGTAGTGCCAGTAACCCGCGCTGCCCGCACGCCAGGTGCCGTCGGCCCGCCGGCCGGGCGCGTGGGTGCGCCAGGTGTAGGTGCGGGTACCGCCCGGCTCGACATCGCTCCTGTTCTGCTTCGTCCCGTCGCTGGAGATCTCGTAGTCCAGGCCGTGCACATGGAGGCTCACCGGCACGTCCATGGTGTTCTCGAACTCGATGTGCAGGGTGTCGCCCTCATTGAGCTCGATCAGCGGGCCGGGGACCGACGCCTTGCCCTTCTCCAGGCCGTAGCCCATCTGCCCGTCGGGCAGCTTCTCGGCGTACATCGTGATGCGCTTCACCTCGCCGCCGGCGGGCGCGGTCCGCGCCGCCCGGACGGCACTGTGCGCGGCGGGTGCCGTGGCCAGCGGAGACAACGATGTCGCGACGGCCGCGCCGCCCAGCAGCACCCTGCGGTTGAAGCCGCGTCTGTCCATGCCGAACTCCCCAGGTGGCTGTCATGAACCTGTGGAACCGTAGCGTTCGGGCCCGAGTTTATCCACACCAAGGACAAAGTTCGTTGCATTGCGGCCATAGGTATTGGCGCGTGGCGAAAAGAGGTCTACCTTCCTTGACGCTGTTGCCGCGACCGATGAGGGGTGGGTGGCCACATGCGATTCACATCGCATCAGAAACCCGATCCGTTAAGAGGGTTGAGCACCAGAAGTCCGCGAACGGCCCGGAGAGCGAGACGGTCCGGCCCCCGGCGCCGCGCCTGGGTGGCAGCCGTCACCTCCGGGCTCGTCGCCGCCGGACTGCTGTCCGGCCCCGCCGCCAGCGCCCGCCCGGCGCCGGAGGTGACAACGATGTCCATCACGTCGCCCCCGGGCGGCTCCGACGTACGGGTGCTGCTGTTCTACGGCTCGGCCGCCGGCGGCGAGGAGTCCCCGCTGGTGAACGCCGGCATCGAGGCGATCGAGAAGATCGGCCTCACCGGCCCGGAGAACCAGCGCTTCAAGGTGACCGCCACCGGCAACGCCGACGTGTTCACCGATGCCGAGCGGCTCGGCCGCTTCAACACCGTGGTCTTCCTGACCGGCGGCGGCGACGTCCTCGACCCGGAGCAGGAAGCCGGCCTGGAGGCGTACATGGAGGCCGGCGGAGGCTTCCTCGGCATCCACGACGCGGCCCGCGCCGAGCCCTACTCGGACTGGTTCACCGGACTGATCGGCGCCCGCCCGGCCGCCTCCAGCCCGGCCACCGTGCAGCGGGCGACGGTCGAGGTCGGCGACCGCCGGCACCCGGCGACCAAGAGCCTGCCGATGGAGTGGAAGCGCCCCGACAAGTGGCTCAACTGGGTGAAGAACCCCTCCGGCGAGGTGCACACCGTCGCCCGGGTCCGCGAGTCCACCTACCAGCCCGGCTCGAGCGCCAACGGCTGGGACCACCCGGTGAGCTGGTGCCGCGACTACGACGGCGGCCGGTCCTTCTACACCGGCATGGGCGGCACGGTGTCGTCCTACGACGAGACCGACTTCCGCGAGCATCTGCGCGGCGCCCTGCTGTGGACCACCCGCCTGGTCCGCGCCGACTGCACGGCGACCATCACCGGCAACTACAAGGCCGAACGCCTCACCCAGCCCAACCAGCCCGGGCAGAACGACCAGATCGGTGAGCCGCACGGCCTGGTCACCGCCCCCGACGGCCGCGTCTTCTACATCGGCCGCGGCGGCGCCGACGCCTCCCAGCCCGTGATCACCGACTGGGAGGACCCCGACATCGGCAAGGGCAAGGGCCAGATCCACGTCTACGACCCGAGGACCAGGAAGGTCACCCTGGCCGGCGAGCTGACCGTCTTCGGCAACAAGGGCGGCGGCGACGAACTCGTCAAGGTCGAGGAGGGCCTGCTCGGCATCGAGCTGGACCCCGGGTTCTCCCAGAACGGCTGGGTCTATCTGCACTACACGCCGCACTCGGAGATCGACCGCGAGACCCACATGGCCGAACGCCGGGTCTCCCGCTTCACCTACGACGAGGCCACCGGCAAGCTCGACCTGAGCAGCGAGAAGGTGCTGCTGAAGTGGCCGGTGCAGATCCACAGCTGCTGCCACGCGGGCGGCGGCATGGCCTGGGACTCCAAGGGCAACCTCTACATCGCCACCGGCGACAACAACTCCAGCCGGTTCAGCGACGGTTACTCGGGCAACAACCCCGAGCCCAACTTCAAGGGCGTGTCCTTCGCCGACGCCCGCCGCACCGCGGGCAACACCAACAACCTCAACGGCAAGATCCTGCGCATCCACCCGGAGCCGGACGGGACGTACACCATCCCCGAGGGCAACCTCTTCACCGGGGAGGAACCCGACGAGGGCGGCGGCAAGACCCGCGGCGAGATCTATGTGATGGGCGTGCGCAACCCGGCCCGCATCTTCGTCGACAAGACGACCGACATCCTCTACGCGGGCTGGGTCGGTCCCGACGCAGGACAGCCCTCACCCGTGTGGGGCCCGGCCAAGTACGACACCTTCGCCGCCATCACCAAGGCCTCCAACCGGGGCTGGCCCTACTGCATGGGCAACAAGCAGCCCTACCGGGACCGCAACCTGCCCGACCCGTCCAAGCCGCTCGGCTGGTACGACTGCGACCACCCGAAGAACGAGTCGCCCAACAACGACGGCCTGGTCAACCTGCCGCCGGTGACCGCCAACAACATCTGGTACTCACCGCAGGGCGGCGGCCCCGACTTCCCGCGCGACGAGAACGGCGTCCCCTCCTACAAGGAGGAGGAGGCCATCTACCGGCTGCCCTGGCTCAAGGGCGGCGGCCAGGCCGCGATGAACGGCCCGGTCTACCGCTACGACGAGAGCAGCGACAGCTCCGTCAAGTGGCCCGCGTACTGGGACGGAAAGTGGTTCGTCGGCGACTTCTACGACGCCGACCAGCCGCGCAACGCCGTGCTGATGAACCCCGGGACGCTCGGCGACGGCGGACTGCCGGTGCACTCGGAGTCCCTGAAGAAGATCGTCCCGGTCGGCAACGACGGCATCAAGAACCTGATGGACTGGAAGTTCGGTCCGGACGGTGCCCTCTACGTCCTCGACTACGGGCGCGGCTTCTTCACCTCCGACGACAAGTCCGCGCTGTGGCGGGTCACCTACACCGGCGGCGGGCCGACCCCGGCCGCCGACCAGCTCGCAAGGGGGACACAGTGACACGACGGCGAAGAATGTGGGCCGCGCTGCTGGCCGGCCTGCTGATGGTGCTCGGCCTGCAGGCCGGGCCCGCCGCGGGGCAGCCCGAGGACGGGGCCGGCCGAGCGGCGGAACAGGTCCTGACCTGGACCGCCGGCAACGACATCGACAAGTACCTGTCCGCACCGGCCACCGCGGTGGCCGGACCGGCGACGATCGTGTTCGAGAACAGTGAGGCAACCGGCAACACCACCGGCATGCCGCACACGCTGACCTTCGTCACCGGAGACCCCGACTACAACAGCGACGTCCAGCTCAACATCCTGGCCAACCCGAACGACGCCAACGGCGGCCGGCACACCGCCGAGGTGACCCTCACCCCCGGCCGCTACAAGTACTACTGCACCATCCCCGGTCACGGGGAGATGCAGGGCGTCCTGGTGGTGACCGAGGGCGGCGGCGAGGACACCACCGCCCCCGAGGCCACCGCGAAGGTGGAGGGCACGCAGAACGCCGACGGCACCTACGTCGGCACGGCGAGCGTCGTCATCGAGGCCACCGACGAGGGCTCGGGCGTCGACCGCATCGAGTACGCGGTCGGCGACGACGCCTGGCAGCCGTACACCGCGCCCGTCGTCTTCGACCAGGTCGGCACGCACACGGTGCGGTACCGGGCCCTGGACAAGGCGGGCAATGTGTCCGAGGAGAAGAGCATCGAGTTCACGGTGGTCGCACCGGACTCCGAGGACACCACCCCGCCCGAGACCTCCGCGACCGTCGACGGCGAACAGAACGAGGACGGCGCCTACATCGACATGGCGACCGTCACCGTCACCGCCTCCGACACCGGATCCGGGGTCAACACCATCGAGTACGCCCTCGGCGACGGCGCCTGGCAGACCTACACCGGACCGGTGATGGTCCACCAGGCCGGCACCCACACCGTGCGCTACCGCGCCACCGACAGGGCGGGCAACGTCTCCGAGGAGAAGAGCGTCCAGTTCACGGTGGTCGCCGCACCGCCGAAGGACACCACCCCGCCGGTCACCGGTGTCAGCGTCGAGGGCGACCGCAACTCGGACGGCGCCTACATCGGCAACGCCAAGGTGACCGTCAGCGCCGCCGACGAGGGCGGATCCGGGGTCGCCGCCATCGAGTACTCCCTCGACGGCGGACCGTACCTCGCCTACACGCAGCCGGTGATCGTCGACCGGGCGGGCCGGCACACCCTGACCTACCGTGCCAGCGACAAGGCCGGCAACACCTCCGAGGCACTGTCCGTGAGCTTCACGGTGGTGCCCGGCGGCGGGGTGCCCGCGCCCAACTGCCCCGAGTACGACGAGCGGCTGACGGTGATCGTCGGCACCGTGGACTCCGGGGTGCCCAACCGGGTCACCGACAACCGGTGCCGGATCGGCGAGCTGATCGAGGACGAGAAGGAGTGGACCTCCCAGGCCCTCTTCCTCAAGCACGTGCGGACCGTGATGGACCGGCTGCTGAGGGAAGGGGTCGTCGACCGGCGCGAGTACCGGGCGATCAACCAGGCCGCCCGCCAGTCGGGCATCGGCAAGCCCGGCCAGACCGAGGGCTACCGCACCATCCTGGACGGCACCGAGGAGTCCTTCGCCAAGTGGGAGCACGTCGGCGGCGGTTCGTTCAGCCTGAACCCGGACGGCTCGATCACCTCCGGCACCACCGAGTCCGGCCTCGGCATGCTGTGGTTCCCCGAGCGCAAGTACGGCGACTTCTCGCTGAAGCTCCAGTGGCGGGACGACGCGCCCGGCACCGGCAACGCCAACGCCGGTGTGTTCGTACGGTTCCCGCAGATCCACGACCACCCCGAGGAGCCGCGCCCGGAGTGGGCCGCCATCAAGTTCGGTCACGAGGTGCAGATCCTGGACCTGCCCGACGGCGACATGTACAAGACGGGCTCGGTCTACGGCTTCGACCGGGTGGGTCTGGCCGGTGCGGGCGTGACCCAGAAGGGCACCTGGAACGACTACGAGATCCGGGTGGTGGACCAGCACTACGAGGTCTACCGCAACGGCGTGCTGATCAACGAGTTCGACAACACCGGAGGCCAGGAGTTCTACCCGCCCCGTGAGGACGACCCGGGCACCGACGGGCGGCGCTTCGCCTCCGGCTACATCGGACTGCAGGTGCACGGCACGACGGACGTGATCTCCTACCGGGATGTGAGGATCAAGGACCTGTAGGCCAGAACCACTGGATCCACGGGCAGGGTCCGCAGGTCAGGTCTGCTTCTTCGCCCGGCTCGGCTGTACCCGCTTGGGTTCCCCCGGCATCTTCGGATACTCGGGCGGGTACGGCAGATCACCGAGTCCGTGGTCGTGCTCGTCCCTGCGGGCCAGCTCGAGAAGCGGCTCCAGGGAGAACGCGTGATCGTCCATGTCCGCGTGCACGTCGCCGAGTTCGGCGAAGCGCGCGGGCATGGTCGCGAGATCGAAGTCCCCGGGATGCGCGACCCCGACCTCTTCCCAGCGCAGCGGGGCGGAGACGGGGGCGTTGGGGCGGGGGCGCACCGAGTAGGCGGAGGCGATGGTGCGGTCGCGGGCCGTCTGGTTGTAGTCGATGAAGATGCGCTCGCCGCGCTCCTCCTTCCACCACTTGATGGTCACCCGGTCCGGCATCCGCCGCTCCATCTCCCGGCCCACCGCGATGGCGGCCCGGCGGACCTGGGTGAAGGTCCAGCGCGGCTCGATCGGCACGAACACATGAATGCCCCGGCCGCCCGACGTCTTGGGCCAGCCGCGCATCCCGTAGGACTCGAGCAGGTCCCGCAGTTCATGGGCGGCGCGGGCGGCGTCGTCGTAGTCGGTGCCCGGCTGCGGGTCGAGGTCGATGCGCAGCTCGTCGGGGTGGTCCACGTCGTCGCGGCGCACCGGCCAGGGGTGGAAGACCAGTGTTCCGTACTGGGCGGCCCAGACGACGGCCGCCTCCTCGGTCGGGCACATCTCGTCGGCGCTGCGGCCGCTGGGAAAGGTGATGTGCGCGGTGGGGATCCAGTCGGGCATGTTCTTCGGTGCCCGCTTCTGGAAGAACGACTCGCCCGTCACCCCGTCGGGATAGCGCTCCAGGGTGGTGGGGCGGTCGCGCAGGGCGCGCAGAATGCCGGGGCCCACGGCCTGGTAGTAGCGGGCCAGGTCCAGCTTGGTGAAACCGCGCTCCGGGAAGAACACCTTGTCCGGGCTGGACAGCCGCACCGTCCGCCCGGCCACCTCCAGTTCCACCGCGTCACCCATGCGAGCCACGGTAGGCCCACCCCGGGAACCTCGCATACCGGACGAGCCGCGCGAGGCGGCCGATTGTCAGTGCCGGGTGCGAGACTCGGCACGAGGGTCGAAGACGACGGCCCCCGATCGGACTCGAGGAGGAGACGCCACATGCTGACCACCAGCTTCGTCGACGGCGGTCCTGACTGGATCGAGATCGGCGGGCCCGACGCCGAGGGCGCCGTGGCCTTCTACCGCGGTCTCTTCGGCTGGGAGTTCCGCTCCGCCGGCCCCCAGGCCGGGGGATACGGCTTCTTCGAGCTGGACGGCGACATCGTCGCGGCCTGCAATCCGGCCCAGGAGGCGACCGCCTGGACCCTGTACTTCCAGAGCCCCGACGCCGGGGCCACGGTCAAGACCGCCGAGCAGGCCGGGGCCACGGTGATCGAGCCGCCCACCCGGGGCATGGAGCAGGGAACCTCCGCGGTCCTCGCCGACCCGGCGGGAGTGCCGTTCGGCATCTGGGAGCCCGGCCGCCGCAAGGGACTCGACCGGGTCATGACGGCCGGTTCCCTGTGCTGGGCCGAGCTCTACACCCCGGACATCGCCCGCGCCGCCGCCTTCTTCAACACCGTGCTCGGGTGGGAGACCGAAGCCCTCACCTTCCCGACCGGTGTCTACACCTCCCTCGCAACGGCCGGCACCGGCGAGGAGGGCACCTTCGGCGGTCTGGTGTCGGTGGCCGACGATCCGGTCGAGGCCCGGTCGGGCGCCCGCCCCCACTGGCTGCCCTGCTTCGGCACCGACGACCCGGACGCGACCGTCTCCAGAGCCGTCGAGCTGGGCGCCGAGGTGCGCATGCCGGCCAACTCCATCCCCGGCGTGGGCCGCCTCGCCCGCCTCGAGGACCCCTACGGTGCGCGCTTCGCGGTCCTCAAGGGGGACCCGCGCCAGACCTGAGCCTCACCGGGCGTGCCGCCGTGCCTTTTCCGGGTGCCGGAGGCACAGTCGTGCCCGGTGCCCGGTGCCCGGTGCCCGGTGCCCGGTGCCCGGTGCCCGGCCGCGGCGGGCGGCCTCGGCGGGCTGGGCGATCGTGGCCGGCCCGCCGGACGGAGCGCCGCGCAGTGCGTGGTTGCGGGCTGCGTTGATGTCGTGTTGATGGAATGTTTTCCGCCGCCCGGCACGCTTCCGGCCATGCACTCGCACCTGGACATCGGACGTGGCGCCTCTCCCGAGCTGGACTGGCAGGAAGAGGCGCTGTGCGCGCAGACCGGGGGAGACTTCTTCTTCCCCGAGCCCGGCAGCTCCGTGCGGGAGGCCAAGCGGATCTGCGCACTGTGCCCCATCCGCGCCACCTGCCTGGAGTACGCCCTGACCCACGACATGCGTTTCGGGGTCTGGGGCGGGCTGTCGGAGAAGGAGCGGATGGAGTTGCGGCGGACGGGGCGCTGAGCGCGCTCCCACGGCCGGAGGCCGGTGAGCGGGGGGCCCCGGGTCAGCCGGCGGCGCGGGCCGCCATGCGGGCCTTGCGGGCCGCGAGCTTCTCGTCGAACTTCCTGGCTTCCTCGTCCAGGCCGTGCATGTACAGACCCAGTTCCTCCTGGGCCTTGAGGCCCTCGGGGCCCAGACCCTCGATCTCCATGATCTTCAGGAAGCGGAGCACCGGCTGCAGCACGTCGTCGTGGTGGATGCGCAGGTTGTAGACCTCGCCGATCGCCATCTGCGCGGCGGCCCGCTCGAAGCCGGGCATGCCGTGGCCGGGCATGCGGAAGTTCACCACGACGTCCCGCACCGCCTGCATCGTCAGATCCGGGGCCAGTTCGAAGGCCGCCTTGAGGAGGTTCCGGTAGAAGACCATGTGCAGGTTCTCGTCGGTGGCGATCCGGGCCAGCATGCGGTCGCAGACCGGGTCACCCGACTGGTGGCCGGTGTTGCGGTGCGAGATGCGGGTGGCCAGCTCCTGGAAGGAGACATAGGCGACCGAGTGCAGCATCGAGTGCCGGTTGTCCGACTCGAAGCCCTCGCTCATGTGCGCCATGCGGAACTGCTCGAGCTTGTCCGGGTCCACCGCACGCGAGGCGAGCAGATAGTCCCGCATCACGATGCCGTGCCGGCCCTCCTCCGCCGTCCAGCGGTGCACCCAGGTGCCCCAGGCGCCGTCCCGGCCGAACAGGGAGGCGATCTCGTGGTGGTAGCTGGGGAGGTTGTCCTCGGTCAGCAGGTTCACCACCAGGGCGATCCGGCCGATCTCGGTGACCTTGGACTGCTCCTTGTCCCAGGCCTCGCCGTCCTCGAAGAGGCCGGGGAAGTTGCGGGCGTCGCTCCACGGCACGTACTCGTGCGGCATCCAGTCCTTGGCGACCTTCAGATGCCGGTTGAGTTCCTTCTCGACCACCTCTTCCAGGGCGTACAGCAGCCGTGCGTCGGTCCAGTCGGTGGCAGGGCTGCCGAGGCGGGGAGAAGCGATCGTCACGGGGACTCCAGGGGGACGTGTGACAGGTACGGGGCCCGGCGAGCGGTGCCGGGAACCTACGGAATCGTAGGCTACGAATCCGTAGGTTACGTAGCCGTAGGTTAAGGGCACCGTAAAGGCCGCTGATCAGCCCCGTGACCTCGGAGAGCCGCCGGAGACGGCACGGCCCCCGCAACCCGCAGGTCCGGGGGGCCGGACGAGGGACTGTCAGGGAGCCGACCGGCTCGTCAGGAGTACAGGCCGCGCAGTCGCACCGAGAGACATGTCACACATCCCTCGAGCTTCTCGAACTCGCCGATGTCCACCAGAACCGGCTGGTAACCCAGGTCGGCGAACAGCTCGGCCGTCTTCGGCGCGCTCGCCGCCATCAGCAGCTTGTCCCCGCCGAGCAGCACCACATGGCAGCCCGACTCCTCCGGCACCGGGAGGAAGCGGTCGAACAGCGACGGCGCGTCCATGTTCGGGATGTGCCCGATGACGGTGCCGTCCGGCAGCGCGGTGACCGCCGACTTCAGATGCAGCACCTTGCTGACCGGCACCGCGACCACCCGCGCGCCCAGGGGTTCGAACGCCGCCCGCAGCTGCTGCACCCCGGCGGCGTTGGTCCGCCCGCCCCGGCCGACGTACACGGTGTCACCGATCTTCAGCACATCGCCGCCGTCCAGGGTGCCCGGCTCCCAGATCCAGTTCACCGAGCAGCCGAGGCCCGCCACGGCCTCCTCGACCCCGGCGGTCTCCGGGCGGCGCGACTCGGCGCCCGGGCGGGCGATCAGCGCGACATTGCGGAACATCACCACCGTGTCCTCGACGAACACCGAGTCCGGGCAGTCGTCGGCCGGATCGACCTCCACGGTCTCCCAGCCGTGCGTCCGCAAGGCCTCCACATACGCCTCCCACTGCTCCATCGCGCGGTCGGCGTCGACCTTCTCGCGCTGGATGTGGGTCACCAGCCCCTCGGCCAGGCGCGGGCTGGGACGGCGGACCAGGGCCTTCTTGCTGGGCACGGGCGTGACTCCGAATCGGATGGAACGTGACGTGGGCGTCGGCCGACCATCATGCAAGCCGGGACCGGACGGGGACACCCCCACCGCCGGTGAGTTTAACCACCGGTAACCGGACGGCCGGGGGCACGCCGCGCCGCCCGGCGCAGATGCACACCCGTCCAGGAGCCCTCCGCCTCGAGCAGCTGTGCCGGAGTTCCCTCGAAGACCACCCGTCCGCCGTCCCTGCCGCCTTCGGGGCCCAGGTCGACGACCCAGTCGGCGTGCGCGATCACCTGTAGGTTGTGCTCGACCACGATCACGGTGTTCCCCGCGTCCACCAGGCGGTCGAGAAGGGCGAGGAGACCGTCGACGTCGGCCATGTGCAGTCCGGTCGTCGGCTCGTCCAGCACATACGCCGCGCCGGTGCGGTGCAGCCGGGTCGCCAGTTTGATCCGCTGCCGTTCGCCGCCGGAGAGCGTGGACAGCGGCTGGCCGAGCGTGAGGTAGGAGAGGCCGACGTCCCGCAGCGCCCGCAGCCGGCGCAGCACGCCCGGATCGGTGAAGAAGTCCAGCGCCTCGCCCGCCGTCATGGCGAGCACATCGGCGATGGACCGGCCGCCGACGGTCAGGTCCAGCACCTCGTCCTTGAAGCGGCGGCCCTCACAGGCGTGGCAGGTGGTGGTCACCGGGTCCATGAAGGCGAGGTCGGTGCAGATGATCCCGCGGCCTTCGCAGGCGGGGCAGGCGCCGTCCGAGTTGAAGCTGAACAGGCCCGCCTCCCGGCCCGTCTCCCGGGCGAAGATCTTCCGCACCGTGTCCATGATTCCCAGGTAGGTGGCGGGGGTGGACCGTCCCGAGACGCCGATGGAGGACTGGTCGATCACCACGGCGTCCGGGTGGGCCGCGGTGAACTCGCCGACCAGCGAACTCTTCCCGGACCCCGCGACCCCGGTGACCGCGGTGAGCACCCCGGCGGGGAAGCACACGGTGACGTCCCGCAGGTTGTGCCGGGCGGCGCCCTTTACCCACAGTTCGCCGGTCGCCCGCCGGACCCGTTCCCTGACCTCGGCGGGCCGGCCGAGCAGCCGCCCGGTCAGGGTGCCGGACGCGGTCAGCTCGGCCGGGGAGCCCTCGAAGACCACCCGTCCGCCGTCGGCGCCCGCGCCCGGCCCCATGTCGACGACGTGGTCGGCCAGGCGGATCACGTCCGGGTCGTGCTCGACGACCAGCACGGTGTTGCCCTTGTCGCGCAGCCGCAGCAGTAGCTCGCCGAGCCGGTGCACATCGCGCGGGTGCAGGCCCACGCTGGGCTCGTCGAAGATGTACGTCATCCCGGTCAGGCTCGACCCCAGGTGCCGTACCGTCTTCAGCCGCTGCGCCTCGCCGCCCGAGAGCGTGGCGGTCTCCCGGTCCAGGCTGAGGTAGCCGAGGCCGATCCGCTCGATCCGCTCCAGCGCCGCGACGGCGGCCCGGGCGACCGGCCCCGCCACCGGGTCGTCGATCTCCCGCAGCACCCGGACGAGGTCGGTGACCTGCATCCGGGTGCAGTCGGCGATGGAAAGGCCGTTGATGCGGGTGGCGAGGGCCGCCTGGTTGAGCCGGGCGCCCCGGCAGGCGGGGCAGGTGCCCTCGGTGAGGTACTCCCGCACCAGGTCGCGGGTCTTCTGGCTCATCCCGCTCAGGTCGCGCTTGAGATACAGCCGCTCGAACCGGTCGGCGAGGCCCTCGTAGTCGTGGGTCCAGTTGCCGCCCGAGCCCTGGATCGAGACCTTGCTGCCGGGCCGCCCCCGCATCAGGAACTCTCGTTCGGCGGCGGTGAAGTCGCGCACCGGCTTGTGCGGGTCCAGCTCGTCGGTGTTGGTGTACGCCTGGCCGTGCCAGGTGCCGGGGGCGAACGGCGGGAAGCGCACCGCACCCTCGGCGAGCGAGCGGTCCTCGTCGAGGATGCGGTCCCAGTCCGGCCGCACCGTCCGCCCCAGCCCGTCGCACTCGGGGCACATGCCCGACGGGTCGTTGAACGAGTACGCCGTCGCCGGCCCGGCACTGGGTGTGCCGTGCCGGGAGAACAGCACCCGGATCACCGAGTACACGTCCGTCATCGTGCCGACCGTGGAGCGGGAGTGACCGCCGACCGGCCGCTGGTCGACGACGATCGCCGGGGTCAGGTCCTCCAGCGACTCCGCGTGCGGGCGCTCGTACTTGGGCAGCCGGTTGCGCACGAACCAGGGGAACGTCTCGTTGAGCTGCCGCTGCGACTCGACGGCGACGGTGTCGAGGACGACGGACGACTTCCCCGATCCCGAAGGGCCGGTGAACACGGTCAGCCGGCCCTTCGGGATGCGCAGCGAGACGTCCTTGAGGTTGTTCTCCCCGGCCCCGGTGATGGTGAGGTACGCGTTGTGGTCGACGGATGCGCTCATGCCGCCGACGCTAGGCGGAATACCCGACAGCTTCTGTCGTCGTTTCCTTCAGTTCTCCCTCCTCCACGATCAGCCAGCGGGTGATGCCGATGGACTCCAGGAACGGCAGATCGTGGCTGGCCACGATCAGTGCGCCCTCGTACGACTCGAGCGCCGTGGTGAGCTGGCGGACGCTGGCCATGTCCAGGTTGTTGGTGGGCTCGTCCAGCATCAGCAGCTGGGGCGCGGGCTCGGCCAGCATCAGCGCGGCCAGCGCCGCCCGGAAGCGTTCGCCGCCGGACAGGGTCGCCGCCTTCTGGTCGGCGCGGGCGCCCCGGAACAGGAAGCGGGCCAGCCGCGCCCTGATCCGGTTGTTGGTGGCCTGAGGCGCGAACCGCGCCACGTTCTCGGCCACCGACAGCTCCCCGTCGAGGACGTCGAGCCGCTGCGGCAGGAACCGCAGCGGGACGTGCGCCGTCACCTCACCCGCCACCGGCGCCAGTTCCCCGGCGATGGTGCGCAGCAGCGTGGTCTTCCCGGAGCCGTTCCGCCCGATCAGCGCCACCCGCTCCGGGCCCCGCAGGTCCAGGCCCCCTTTCAGCCGTGTCCCGTGGACCAGTTCCGCGTCCCGCAGGGTCAGCACGTCGCGGCCCCTCGGCACCGCGGTGTACGGCAGGTCGACGCGGATCTCGTCGTCGTCCCGCACCGCCTCCACCGCGTCGTCGAGCCGCTCCTTGGCCTCGGCCAGCTTCTCCTCGTGGATGATGCGGTGCTTGCCGGCGGCGACCTGGGCCTGCCGCTTGCGCTCGCCCATGACCACCTTGGGCTCGCGCTTGTTGTCCCACATCTTCTGGCCGTAGCGCTTGCGGCGGGCCAGCTTGATCTGGGCGTCGGCCAGTTCGCGTTTCTGCCGGCGCAGTTCGGCCTCGGCGACCCGCACCATGCGCTGGGCCGCCTCCTGCTCCACGGCCAGCGCCGCCTCGTAGGCCGAGTAGTTGCCGCCGTACCAGTGGACCTCTCCCGAGCGCAGATCGGCGATCTGGTCGACGTGTTCCAGCAGTTCGCGGTCGTGGCTGACCACGACCATCACGCCGGCCCAGCCCTCGACGGCGGCGTACAGCCGCCGGCGGGCGTACAGGTCCAGGTTGTTGGTGGGCTCGTCGAGCAGCAGGACGTCCGGCCGGCGCAGCAGCAGCGCGGCCAGCCGCAGCAGCACCGCCTCGCCGCCCGAGACCTCGCCGACGGTGCGGTCCAGCTCCAGCCGACCGAGGCCGAGTTCACCGAGCGTGGCCAGGGCGCGTTCCTCCACGTCCCAGTCGTCGCCGATGGTCTCGAAGTGCTCCTCGGACGCGTCGCCCGCCTCGATGGCATGCAGCGCGGCCCGCCGGGCGGCGATGCCGAGCACCTCGTCGACGCGCAGCGCGGTGTCGAGCGTGACGTTCTGCGGCAGGTACCCCACCTCCCCGGCGACCCGGACGGTGCCGTCGGCCGGTGCCAGCTCACCGGCGATCAGCTTGAGCAGGGTCGACTTACCGGACCCGTTGACGCCGACCAGGCCGGTGCGTCCCGCGCCGAAGGTGACGTCGAGGTTCTCGAAGACGGGGGTGCCGTCGGGCCAGGCGTAGGACAGGGACGTACAGACGATGGTGGAAGACATGCGGGCCTCCGCGGTTGCTCGAGCGGTCGGGAACAATCGCGTTTCGAGACACCGCGAGGAGGCGACGGGAGCGGGGGCCGCACACCGGCACGGCTGCCGGGGGCACACGCCGGCGGATGGGCCGGACATGGGAAAGCCCTGTTCCGCGAGGACGGCTCGACGCCGAGGTCGCACACGGCGGACACACGTCTGATGTGTCACGCGGTGTCTCAGGACCTCAGAGGAGCAACGTCCTTCTCCCATCGACGGCAACAGGACTGCCATACACTGTAAGAGAGTCCGGTCCGGGCGTCAACACCCTTTCCACAGGCGGTTCTGCGCCGGATCCCGGGACGGGCACGGGCGGGCCCGCGGATCCTCCCGCACCACCCGGCATGATCACTCAGCGAACGGCCCGCCGTCGCCGAACACCCGCTCCGCGAAGCGCTCGCCGACGCGGCGGTGGGCGGCCGCGTCCGGGTGCAGATCGTCCGGCAGCGGCAGCTCGGCGTGGTCCGCCTCGCCGTAGAGCTCGCGGCCGTCCAGGTAGTGCAGATGAGGGTCGTCGGCGCTCCGCTCGCGCACGATGCGGGCCAGTTCGTCGCGCACCACGGTGAGGGTGAGCTTGCCGGCGGCGACCTCGGCAGGATCTCCGGCGGCGTGGAAGCCCAGCTTGCCCTCGCTGAGCCTGCTGAAGTCGAACGCGCTGGGGCCCGGGGTGTTCTCGTGCATCGGGCACAGCAGCGGCGAGACCACCAGCAGGGGAGTGCCGGGGTGCCCCTCGCGGACGGTGTCCAGGAAGCCGTGCACCGCGGCCGTGAAGACCCGCAGCCGCATCGCGTCCTGGTTCACGAGATTGATGCCGATCTTGACGCTGACGAGGTCGGCGGCGGTGTCCCGCATCGCCCGCGCGGTGAAGGGGTCGAGCAGCGCGCTCGCCCCCAGCCCCAGATTGATCAGGTCCACCCCGCTCAGCCGTGCCGCGAGCGCCGGCCAGGTCGTGGTGGGGCCGGCGGCGTCGGAGCCCTGGCTGATCGAGCTGCCGTGGTGCAGCCACACCCGGCGGTCCCCGGCCGGTACCGGCTCCGCGGGAGCGTCGGTGCGCAGCGCCACCAGCTGCGTCATCTCGTTGTGCGGAAGCCAGATCTCCACCCGCTTGTCGCGCGCGGGGAGTCCCGTGAACCGCACCGTGCCGACCGGTCCCGGGCGCACGTCCGTCTCCCCGGTGGCCAGGTCCGTCACCACCTGATTGCCGCCGTCGACCGAGGAGCGCCCGGCCGGCTCACCGTCGACCAGCAGCTCGTACTGCCCGTCCGGGCGGGGCGGCGCCCCTTGGTAGACGGCCTTGGTGCGCAGCGCGTCCAGCTCCACCGCCGTGGCCCGGGTGCGGAACACCAGCCGCACCCCGGACGGCTGGGCCTCCGCCATGACCGCCTGCCCGTCCGCCTGCGCCCGCGCCCGCGCGGGCAGCCGGTGCGGCTGCACACCCTGCCCGGTCCGCTCCAGCTCCAGTGCGCCGCGCAGCAGCTCGTCCGTGAGGGGCGTGGTGATCCAGTCCATGATCACAGGCTGCCAACCGGGCGGGGCATCCGCAAACGCTTTCCGGCCGGCCATGGGGGCAGGCAGCCCCGGCGAGGCTCAGCAGGCGTCGCGCATCAGCTCCGCCAGACCGTGGTCCAGGTCGAGCTGCAGGTGCTCCAGGCCGGCCGGTACCAGCTCGTCGGTGGCCTGAAGGAAGCGGCGCACGTCCTCCGAGCGCACATGCACCACGGCGGTGCCCTCGGGGGCGTGGAACTCCAGCACGGTGCGGTCGTAGCCGTACGGCCGCACCCGCACGTCGCCCTGGCCCCGGGGGCCCTCCAGCCCCGCGGCGAGCAGCTCGCGGGAGAAGGTCCAGCTGACCTCCACACCCTCCAGGGTGGCAGGCCCGGGGAAGGTCATCCGGACGGCGAACGGATCGTTCCGGTCGTAGTGCAGGGTGGCGGGAATGCTCGGCATCCGCGGTGCGGCGGCTACGAGCCGGGCCTCGACGGGCTGCTCGATGACGGTGGACAACGCCTTGCTCCCTCGTGACGGCTGGGCGGGCTCTCTGACGGACTCTCAAGCGGACGGGGACCGGGACGGCTACTGGAAGAGACGACGGAATGAGCCGATCCGTGCACACAAGGGCCGAGTGACCTGTGTCACCGCCTTCATGCACACCGATGGCACGGTTCCTCACTTACGACTGACGGACCTTGGTGAGGGTTGTGGCGCGTGTGACGATCGTTAACCGGCCTTCCGGACGGCGCGCCCGGCGGTGGCCGGCTTCGCCCGTCATGAGGCGTTCGGGGCACACGCGACGCGGCGGGCGACAGGGCCGGGTCGGCCGCCGGCCGCCTGGAGCACTGACGCACATCCGGTGCTCTGGATCCCGCCGGTCCGGGTACCCGTTCCCGGCACGGGAACGAAGACCGGAGGGAGCGGACATGCCACGCGGGTCCAGCCCGAAACGGGAGCGTCAGTACGAGCACATCAAGGAGAGCGCGAAGGACCGGGGCGAGAGCACCGGCCGTGCCGAGGAGATCGCCGCGCGGACCGTGAACAAGGAACGCGCCCGTTCCGGCGAGTCCAGGACCGCCAGCCGCACCTCGACGGAGGACATCTCCTCCGGCAAGCGGGGCGGCCGGCGGTCCGGGAAGGGCTCCCAGGGGCCCACCTACGACCAGCTCTACGAGGAGGCCAGGCGCCGCGGCGTCGAAGGCCGGTCGACCATGAACAAGGGGCAGCTGCAGCGGGCCCTCGGCAAGTGAGCGGCCCCGGCCGCCCGGCCGTCGCGCGGCCCCGACGCTGAGCAGGAACTCCCTTCCCGGCGGCGGGGTTGCGGGGTTCGTCTGCCCGGAGGCCCCGCACCCCTCGGGTTCCGCCTGCCCGGAAGCCCGGACACCCCGTAGGGTCGGGGGCACCATGACGACGACCGCACCCGTCCCCGTCCCCGACGACTGGCCCGTGACCGAGGAGCAGGCCCGCGCCGTGCAGGACGCGCTGCGCGCTCGCGTGGTGCTCGACGAGGCCGGACCGCCGCCCGGCACCGGGCACGTCACCGGGGTGGACGTGGCCTACGACGACGAGCGGGACCTCGTCGCGGCGGCGGCCGTCGTGCTGGACGCGGCGAGCCTGGACGTCGTCGCCGAGGCCACCGCGCTCGGCCGGATCTCCTTCCCGTACGTCCCCGGTCTGCTGGCCTTCCGGGAGATCCCCACCGTGCTCGCCGCCCTCGACGCCCTGCCCTGCCCGCCGGGACTGGTCGTCTGCGACGGCTACGGCCTCGCCCACCCCCGGCGCTTCGGCCTCGCCGCCCACCTGGGCGTGCTCACCGGCCTGCCCACCGCCGGAGTCGCCAAGAACCCCTTCACCTTCACCTACGCGGATCCGGACACCCCGCGCGGCAGCTGGGCGCCGCTGCTCGACGGCACCGAGGAGGTGGGCCGGGCGCTGCGCACCCGGGACGGCGTCAAGCCGGTCTTCGTCTCGGTCGGCCACCGCGTCACCCTGGACGGCGCCTGCGCCCACACCCTCGCCCTGACCCCGTCCTACCGCCTGCCGGAGACCACCCGCAGGGCGGACGCCCTGTGCCGCCGCGCGCTGCGCGAGGCGACCGTGGCCCGCGCAGCCGATCCGAGCAGGGCGCCCGAGCGATCCGAGTACGGCGTCTGAGCAGCCGCGCGGATGTCCGCACCCGCCCCTGCCCGGCAGGCTCGGGTGCATGCCGACGCACCGTGCACCCACGCCTTTTGCCGCCTCCGGCCGGACCGTCGAGCGGGGCGTGACCGCCGCGCCGGTCCTCGCCGTCCTCGCCGCGCTCGGCTGGATCGCCGGGATGGTCTGCACGCCCGTCGAGTGGCCGATGCAGGTCCCGCGTTCGACGGGAGCGCCGCCGGGCGGTGCGCATCCGAGACCGAAGGGGGCGCCCCGTCCGACGGGGTGCCGCCGGAGGGCGCCGAAAGGCACCGCATCCGAGCCGCCGCCGGGAGGTGCGGAGCCGTCAGCGGGTCGCGGCGACGCGGAAGCGTATGCCTGCCCGCCGCAGCCGCTCGATCAGCGCGTCGCCCATCGCCACCGCCGTCGTGACCTGCCCTGACGTCGGCGGAAGGTCGTCGAACGCCAGCGACAGCGCGGCCTCGGCGAACATCTTGGCCGTCTCTCCGTACCCCGGGTCGCCGCCGGAGACCTCCGTGTAGACCCGCCGGCCGCCGCCCTCGCCGACGAACCGCACCGAGAACCAGCTCCTGGCCCGCTTCTCGGCACTCGGACCCTCGCCGGGCTGCAGCCGTCCGGACACCAGCCGGCGCAGCGGGGGCACCTGGGCCGCGGCGAACAGTCCGCCGACGGCCGCCACCGCGCCCACCGCGACCGGCAGCCGGCGCACCGCGGCGTAGTGGCGGTAGCGGAAGTCGGGCCCGTACCGCTGCAGCGACTTCGCCGAGCGGTGCACGATCTGCGGGTCGATGGTGGGCAGCGGCAGCGCCCAGGCATCGACCTCGGGCGCGTAGCGGGGCGCCCCGGCGGGCGTGGCGGCGCGGCGGCCCACCAGCCGGGGCTCGTGCCGGCGCCGGTCCCGGGCCGCCGCGAGCACCTGCCGGTGGCGGGCGAACTGTCCCAGCGCGGAGGCCAGGGTGCCGCCGGAAATGGTGGCGTCCGCCGAGACGAAGCCGTCGACGGTCAGCGGCACCCCCTCGGGAAGCTGCTGCACCGTGAACCAGACACCGAGGTCGTGCGGGATCGAGTCGAAGCCGCAGGCGTGCAGCAGCCGGGCTCCCGTCTCGCGGGCGCGGGTGTCGTGCCGGACGTACATCAGGTCCACGAACTCGGGCTCGCCGGTGAGGTCGAGGTAGTCCGCACCGGTGTCCGCGCATGCGGCGACGAGTTCCTCGCCGTACTCGATGTAGGGGCCGACGGTGGTGGCCACCACGCGGGCCTGCTCGGCGAGGACGCGCAGTGACGCCGGGTCGGACACGTCCGCCCGCAGCACGTCCGGCCGGTCCGTGCCGGGCAGCCGGTCCCGCAGCCGTTCCAGCTTCCCGGTGCTGCGGCCGGCCACGGCCCAGCGCAGTCCCTCGGGGGCGTGCGCGGCGAGGTACTCCGCGGTGAGGGTCCCGACGAAACCGGTGGCTCCGAAGAGCACGAGGTCGTACGGACGATCCGTCCTGTTCAGCCTGCTCATGACACCCCTGGTTCCCGCAGCCGCGCCGTTGTCGGTGGCCGAGGCTAGCGTGTGGGGTACGGAGCCCGACGACGAGCCCGGAGGAAGGCGATGGCCGTGCCTCGGAACGCCCTGAAGAAGTGGGAGAAAGTACGCCAGTACGCCCTCGGGCTGCCGGGCGCCACCGAGGAGCCCCCTGGGGCGAGACCGTCGCCAAGGTCAACAAGAAGGTCTTCGTCTTCCTCGGCGTGGACGACGGCAGCTACCCGATGGGCGTGACCGTGAAGCTCACGGACGAGACGGCCCACGCCCACGCGCTCAGCTGCCCCGGCGCCGAGCCGGCGGGATACGGGCTGGGCAGGTCCGGCTGGGTGAGCATCCCGCTGGAACCGGCCGGCGCCCCCTCGGCCGAGCTGCTGTGCGACTGGGTGGAGGAGAGCTACCGCACCATCGCGCCGAAACGGCTGACCGCCGAGCTGGACGCACGCTGAGCCGGACGCGACCGGAGGCGCCCCTCGACGTACAGTGGCTAAGCGCTTGCTCGTCAGGGTCTTGTGCCCGGTGGAACACGTTCTTAGCATCACTGGTGTTACATCGGTTGTGTCACAGCGGGGAGCTCCAGATGACCGAGGCGAAGACGCCGGGGGATGGACCGCTCGCCGGTGTGCGCGTGGTGGAGCTCGCCGGGATCGGGCCCGGACCCTTCGCCGCCATGCTTCTCGCCGACCTCGGCGCCGACGTGGTCCGCGTGGACCGCCCCGGCGGCCCCGCGCTCGGCGTCGACCCGGCCCACGACGTCACCAACCGCAACAAGCGCTCCGTCGTCGTCGATCTCAAGGACCCCGAAGGGTCCGCCACCGTCCTGGACCTCGCCGCCCGCGCCGACATCCTGATCGAGGGCTACCGCCCCGGCGTCGCCGAACGGCTCGGTGTCGGACCCGAGCAGTGCCACGCCCGCAACCCCCGGCTGGTCTACGGCCGGATGACCGGCTGGGGCCAGGAAGGACCGCTGGCCGACACCGCCGGCCACGACATCGCGTACATCGCCCTCACCGGCACCCTCGGCATGATCGGCGACCCCGACCGCCCGCCGGCGGTCCCCGCCAACCTGCTCGGCGACTTCGCCGGCGGCTCCCTCTACCTGGTCACCGGCGTCCTCGCCGCCCTGCACCACGCGCGCGTCACGGGCACCGGCCAGGTCGTGGACGCCGCCATCGTCGACGGCACGGCCCACCTGTCCGCGATGATCCACGGCATGCTCGCCGCCGGCGCCTGGCAGGACCGGCGCGGCGCCAACCTCCTCGACGGCGGCTGCCCCTACTACGGCACCTACGAGACCGCCGACGGCAAATACCTCGCGGTCGGCGCGCTGGAGCCGCGGTTCTACGACGAGTTCCTGCGCCTGCTCGGCCTCGACGACCAGCGGGCCGCCCGCACCGACGTCACCCGCTGGCCCGCGCTGCGCGAACAGGTCGCCGCCCGCTTCAAGAGCCGCACCCGCGACGAGTGGGCCGCCGTGTTCGAGGGCTCCGACGCCTGCGTGGCCCCCGTTCTCTCGCTCGGCGAGGCCCCGCACCACCCGCATCTGGCAGCCCGCGGCACCTTCACCCGGCACCAGGGCATCACCCAGCCGGCCCCCGCACCCCGCTTCTCGGCCACCCCGGCCCGCATCCGCTCGGGCCCCGCCCGGCCCGGCGCCGCCACCGCCGACGTGGCCCGCGACTGGGACGTGCCCCGGCTGCTGCCGCCCGCGGGCCCCGACGACCCCCAGCACTCCCAGCCGTCCCGAAACCCTCAGTGAAAGGCCTCCTCGTGAGCACCGAAGCGTACGTCTACGACGCGATCCGCACCCCGCGCGGGCGCGGCAAGGCCAACGGCGCCCTGCACGGCACCAAGCCCATCGACCTGGTCGTCGGGCTCATCCACGAGATCCGTGGCCGCTACCCCGATCTGGACCCGGCCGCGATCGACGACATCGTGCTCGGCGTCGTGGGACCCGTCGGCGACCAGGGCTCCGACATCGCCCGCATCGCCGCCATCGCCGCGGGCCTGCCCGACACCGTGGCCGGCGTCCAGGAGAACCGCTTCTGCGCCTCCGGTCTCGAGGCCGTCAACCTGGCCGCCGCCAAGGTGCGTTCCGGCTGGGAGGACCTGGTCCTCGCGGGCGGCGTCGAGTCGATGTCCCGGGTGCCCATGGCCTCCGACGGCGGCGCCTGGTTCAACGACCCGATGACCAACCTGGCCACCAACTTCGTGCCGCAGGGCATCGGCGCCGACCTGATCGCCACCATCGAGGGATTCTCCCGCCGCGACGTCGACGAGTACGCCGCCCTCTCCCAGGAGCGCGCCGCCGCGGCCTGGAAGGACGGCCGCTTCGACCGCTCCGTCGTCCCCGTCAGGGACCGCAGCGGCCTGGTCGTGCTCGACCACGACGAGCACATGCGGCCCGGCACCACCGCCGACTCCCTGGCCAAGCTCAAGCCGTCCTTCGCCGACATCGGCGAACTCGGCGGCTTCGACGCGGTGGCGCTGCAGAAGTACCACTGGGTCGAGAAGATCGACCACGTCCACCACGCGGGCAACTCCTCCGGCATCGTCGACGGCGCCGCCCTCGTCGCCATCGGCTCCCGCGAGGTGGGGGAGCGGTACGGACTGACCCCGCGTGCCCGGATCGTCTCCGCCGCGGTCTCCGGCTCCGAGCCGACCATCATGCTCACCGGCCCCGCGCCCGCCACCCGCAAGGCGCTCGCCAAGGCCGGGCTGACCATCGACGACATCGACCTCGTCGAGATCAACGAGGCGTTCGCCGCGGTCGTGCTCCGCTTCGTCAAGGACATGGGCCTGTCCCTGGACAAGGTCAACGTCAACGGCGGCGCCATCGCGCTCGGCCACCCGCTCGGCGCCACCGGCGCGATGATCCTCGGCACCCTCGTCGACGAGCTGGAACGCCAGGACAAGCGCTACGGCCTCGCCACCCTCTGCGTGGGCGGCGGCATGGGCATCGCCACCATCGTCGAGCGCATCTGACCCTCTCCCGACGGACCACGACGGATCACCTGGAGCACACCCTCATGAGCACCGAGTCCACCACCATCCGCTGGGAGCAGGACGACACCGGCGTCGTCACCCTCGTCCTGGACGACCCCGACCAGTCGGCCAACACCATGAACCAGGCCTTCCGCGACTCGCTCGCCGCGATCACGGACCGCCTCGAGGCCGAGCAGGACGGCATCCGCGGCATCATCATCACCTCGGCCAAGAAGACCTTCTTCGCCGGCGGCGACCTGCGCGACCTCATCCGCGTCACCCCGGAGACCGCCCAGCAGCTCTTCGACGGCGGCATGGCCATCAAGCGGCAGCTGCGCCGCATCGAGACCCTCGGCAAGCCGGTCGTCGCCGCCCTCAACGGTGCCGCGCTCGGCGGCGGCTACGAGATCGCCCTCGCCTGCCACCACCGCATCGCCCTGGACACCCCCGGCTCCAAGATCGGCTGCCCCGAGGTCACCCTCGGCCTGCTCCCCGGAGGCGGCGGCGTCGTCCGCACCGTCCGGCTGCTCGGCATCGCCGACGCCCTGCTGAAGGTCCTCCTCCAGGGCCAGCAGTACAGCCCCCGCCGCGCCCTGGAGAACGGCCTGGTCGACGAGATCGCCGACAGCCCCGAGGACATGCTGGCCAAGGCCCGCGCCTTCATCGACGCCCACCCCGAGTCCGCCCAGCCCTGGGACCGGCCCGGCTACCGCATCCCGGGCGGCACCCCGGCCAACCCGAAGTTCGCGGCCAACCTGCCCGCCTTCCCCGCCAACCTGCGCAAGCAGACCAACGGCGCCCCCTACCCGGCCTCGCGCAACATCCTCGCCGCCGCCGTCGAGGGCGCCCAGGTCGACTTCGAGACCGCCCAGGTCATCGAGGCCCGCTACTTCGTCGAACTCGCCGCCGGCCAGACGTCGAAGAACATGATCCAGGCGTTCTTCTTCGACCTCCAGGCCGTCAACTCCGGCGCCAACCGCCCCCAGGGCATCGAGCCCCGCCAGGTCCGCAAGGTCGCCGTGCTCGGCGCCGGCATGATGGGCGCCGGCATCGCCTACTCCTGCGCCCGGGCCGGCATCGACGTCGTCCTCAAGGACGTCTCCCTGGAGGCGGCTGCCAAGGGCAAGGGCTACTCGGAGAAGCTGTGCGCCAAGGCCGTCTCCAAGGGCCGCACCACCCAGGAGAAGGCGGACGCGCTGCTCGCCCGCATCACGCCCACCGCCGAGATCGCCGACCTGGCCGGCTGCGACGCGGTGATCGAGGCCGTGTTCGAGGACACGGCGCTCAAGCACAAGGTCTTCCAGGAGGCCGAGCAGGTCGTCGCCCCGGACGCCCTGCTGTGCTCCAACACCTCCACCCTGCCCATCACCGCCCTCGCCGAGGGTGTCCAGCGGCAGGCCGACTTCATCGGACTCCATTTCTTCTCGCCCGTCGACAAGATGCCCCTGGTGGAGATCATCAAGGGCGAGCGCACCGGCGACGAGGCCCTGGCGCGCGCCTTCGACCTGGTCCGCCAGATCAACAAGACGCCCATCGTGGTCAACGACTCGCGCGGCTTCTTCACCTCCCGCGTCATCGGCCACTTCATCAACGAGGGTGTCGCCATGGTCGGCGAGGGCATCGAGCCCGCCTCCGTCGAGCAGGCCGCGGCCCAGGCCGGCTACCCGGCCAAGGTGCTCTCCCTGATGGACGAGCTGACCCTGACGCTGCCGCGCAAGATCCGCGACGAGTCCAGGCGGGCCGTGGAGGAGGCGGGCGGCACCTGGACGGCGCACCCCGCCGAGGCCGTCATCGACCGCATGGTCGACGAGTTCGGCCGGGAGGGCCGGGCGGCGGGGGCCGGCTTCTACGACTACGACGAGGAGGGCAAGCGCGTCCGTCTCTGGCCCGGACTGCGTGAGCACTTCACCAGGCCCGGCCACCGGATCCCGTTCCGCGACATGCAGGAGCGGATGCTGTTCTCCGAGGCGCTGGACACGGTCCGGCTGCTGGAGGAGGGCGTCCTGACCTCCGTCGCCGACGCCAACATCGGCTCCGTCTTCGGCATCGGCTTCCCCGGCTGGACCGGCGGCGTGCTGCAGTACATCAACGGCTACGAGGGCGGCCTGCCCGGCTTCGTGGCCCGGGCGCGCGAGCTGGCCGAACGCTACGGCGACCGCTTCACCCCGCCGGCGCTGCTGGTGGAGAAGGCGGAGAACGGCGAGGTCTTCACCGACGCCCGCTGACACCGCCGCCCGCGGTTCCGTCCGCCGGGGAGGGTCCGTCCGCCGGGGAGCGGAGTGCGCCTGCTCCGGGAACGCCGCCCGGGGGACGTGGGGCTCGGGACGCGAGGGGTGAACCGCCTGGTCGCCAGGGGGTTCACCCCTCGTCGTCGAGCCACTGCGCCAGCTCCTGTCTCAGCGACCGCTGGAAGGTGGTCAGCAGCGCCTGCACCACCAGCGGATGCATATGGGCGGACAGCGATCTCACATCCCTCGTATCCCGCTCCGCGACCGCCTCCCTCAGCAGCCGCGACAGCTCACGGGCCGCCGCGCGGGAATGCTCGATCAGGACCTTGCGGGAGGCGAGCACCGTCTCCTGCGACAGCGGCACGTCGAGCAGCTCGACGCCCAGCCGCAGCAGCCCGGTGTCGACCCGGAAGCCGTCACCGCTCTCCTCGACGATGTCCAGCGCCACCAGCCGCCGGATGTCCTCGTCGTCCAGGGATCTGCCCGCGCGCCGCTCGAGCTCCTCGCGGGAGAGCGCCTCCGCCGTCTCCGGCGCCCAGGAGGCCACCACCGCACGCTGGATCGACAGCTCACGCGCGGTCAGTCCTGGCGGCAGCTGCCCCAGATAGCGCTCGATCGCCGCCAGCGTCATGCCCTGCCGCTGCAGCTCCTCGATCAGCGCCAGCCGCGCCAGATGCTCACGGCCGTAGCGGCCGACCCGGCGCGGCCCCAGCACCGGCGGGGGCAGCAGTCCCCTGGTGCCGTAGAAACGCACCGTGCGCACGGTGACACCGGCGCGGGCCGCCAGTTCATCGATGGTGAGCGTCGGCTCCTCGGCGTCGGTCGTCTCGGCGTCGGTCGTCATATGGGACAGTATCGCTGTCTCACCAGTGCTGTGACACCTTCTCCACCTGGCCCGATCACGGTGTGACATGTTCCGCGGTGTGACGTGTGCCATCGCGTGGATCACCACACATCCGGAAAGGTGCCCCCTTGGTCTGTGCCGAGATCGGGCGCCGGCCGTGCAATCCGGACAGCCGGGCGCGATCCGCCCGAGCGCACCAGAGAGTGGAACCACCCGTGAGCAAGGACGCCGTGAACACGGCAACGGCCGATGTGCGCCCCGCGCAGGGCCAGGTGCCCGCGGACGCGGGCGACGCCGGTTACAGCAAGGACCTCAAGGCGCGCCACATCAACATGATCGCCATCGGCGGCGCGATCGGAACCGGCCTCTTCCTCGGCGCCGGCGGCAGACTGCGCGACGCCGGACCCGCCCTGGCGCTGGCCTACCTGGTCGCCGGCGTCTTCGCCTTCTTCGTCGTCCGCGCCCTCGGCGAGCTGGTGCTCTACCGGCCGTCCTCGGGATCCTTCGTGTCCTACGCGCGCGAGTTCCTCGGCGAGAAGGGCGCCTACGTCGCCGGCTGGATGTACTTCCTCAACTGGTCCACCACCGGCATCGCGGACATCACCGCGATCGCTCTCTACACCCACTACTGGAGTCTGTTCACCGACATCCCGCAGTGGGTCCTGGCACTGATCGCGCTCGCGGTGGTGCTGGCGGTGAACCTGATCTCCGTGAAGATCTTCGGCGAGATGGAGTTCTGGTTCGCCATCATCAAGGTCGCCACGCTGGTGGCCTTCATGTTCGTCGGCGTCTTCCTGCTCGCCACCCGGCACGAGGTCGGCGGAGGCACCCCCGGCCTCAGCATGATCACCGACAACGGCGGGGTGCTCCCGCACGGGGTGATGCCGGTCGTCCTCGTCATGCAGGGCGTGATCTTCGCCTACGCGGCGCTGGAGCTGGTCGGTGTCGCCGCGGGCGAGACCGCCGAACCGGAGAAGGTCGTCCCCCGCGCGGTGAACTCCATCATGTGGCGCGTCGGCCTCTTCTACGTCGGCTCGGTCGTCCTGCTCGCCCTGCTGCTGCCCGGCAGCGTCTACTCCGCCGACGAGAGCCCCTTCGTCACCGTCCTGTCGAGGATCGGCGTTCCCGCGGCCGGCGACATCATGAACCTGGTCGTGCTGACCGCCGCGATGTCCTCGCTGAACTCCGGTCTGTACTCCACCGGCCGCATCCTGCGCTCGATGGCCATGGCCGGCTCCGCGCCGACGTTCACCGCCCGCATGAACCGCAGCCAGGTGCCCTACGGCGGCATCCTGCTGACCTGCGCGGTCTGCGTGCTCGGCGTGGGCCTGAACTTCCTGCTGCCGCACCAGGCCTTCGAGATCGTGCTGAACGTCGCCTCGCTCGGCATCATCAGCACATGGGTGATCATCATGATCTGCCACCTGGTCTTCGTCCGCCGCGCCCGCGCCGGACTGGTCACCCGCCCGTCCTTCCGCCTCCCCGGCAGCCCGGTCACCGAGATCGCCACCATCGCCTTCCTGGTGTCCGTCCTCGGTCTGATGTGGAACGACCCCGAGATCGGCCGGAAGACGCTGCTGCTGGTGCCCGTGATCGCGGTGATGCTGGTCGCCGGCTGGTACGGCGTCCGCCGGCGCGTCGCGCGTGAGACCGAGCGCGAGCTGGAGGGGCTCACGAAGTGACCGCCCCGGGCGGCTGATCAGCAAACGGGCGTGCGGCGGGGAGACCGGTGACGGTGTACGACCACGGGGACTGACACACGGTCTGCGGGCTGGCCGGGTGTGCCGGTCCCCGTGTGCCGATGAGCCGGTCGGCCGGGTGTGTCGGTCCCCGTGTGCCGATGAGCCGGTCGGCCGGGTGTGTCGGTCCCCGTGTGCCGATGAGTCGACGAGGCGATGTGCCGACGGGGGTGGTGCCTCGACGCGCGGCGGCGTGCCGGCAGGGCGATGTGCCCTGTGCGGCGTGTTGTGCCGGGAGCTCTCAGTGCCGGCCGGTGTGGATGTTGTTCGTCGCCGCGATCTTCTTCCAGGACTTCGGCGGGGCTGAGGGCTGCCGCTTCGGCGTGAGGGAGGCCGAGCGAGCCGCGGACTCGGACGGCTTGGACGGCTCGTACAGCCAGGTGTCGAAGAGGGCCGCGAGCGGCTTGCCCGACAGTTCCTCCGCGTAGCGCCGGAAGTCGGCGACCGTGGCGTTGCCGTGGGCGTACTTGGCGGGCCAGCCCTTCAGGAGCGCGAAGAACACCTCGTCACCGACCTCGTTGCGCAGTGCCTGCAGCGCGAGCGCGCCCCGGTCGTAGACGGCGCCGTGGAACTGGTTCTCCGGGCCCGGATCGCCGGGCTTCACCTTCCAGAACGGGTCGTCGGCCGGGTGCGAGGCGTACACATGGTGGGCGAGCTCCTGGGCCGTGCCCTCGCCCTCGTGCTCCGACCACAGCCACTGGGCGTAGCGGGCGAAGCCCTCGTTGATCCAGATGTCCTTCCATGCGGCAACCGAGACCAGGTTGCCGTACCACTGGTGGGCCAGCTCGTGCACCACCACGGACACATTGGAGCCGTTCGCGAACTGGCGCGGGCTGTAGAAGGGCCGGGTCTGGGTCTCCAGCGCATAGCCGGTGTCGGTGCCGGGGACGTAGCCGCCGAGCGCGTTGTACGGGTAGGGGCCGAAATATCCCGTCAGCCAGTCGGCCACCTCGCCGGTGCGCTCCAGGCTCGCCCGGGCGGCACCGGCGTATTCGCCCAGGTCCTTGCTGTAGGCGTTCAGGATGGGGATGCCGCTCTCGGTGGTGCCCGTGGTGATGTCGAACCGGCCGACGGCGAGAGTGGCGAGATAGGTCGCCTGCGGCTTGTCCGAGCGCCAGTTGTAGCGGGTCCAGCCCGCCTGTGAACTCGTCGACTGCAGGGTGCCGTTGGAGATGGCCTGGGTGCCGTCCGGCACCTGCACCGACACGTCGTAGGTCGCCTTGTCCAGCGGGTGATCATTGCTGGGGAACCACCACCAGGCCGCCTCGGGTTCGTTCGCCGCCACGCCGCCGTCCGGGGTGCGGTGCCAGCTGGTGAAGCCGTACGCCTTCTGCTGCGAGGGCACGCCACGGTAGCGGACGACGACGGTGAACTCCGCGCCCTTGGGCAGGGCCTGCTTCGGGGTGATCCGCAGTTCGTGCTCGCCGGAGGTGCTGAACGAGGCTTTCACGCCGTTCACGCGTACCTCGCTCACATCCAGCAGAAAGTCCAGATTGAAGCGGGACAGGTCCTGCTCGGCGCGGACCAGGAGGGTCGCGGTGCCGGCCAGCTCGTCGGTGGCGGGCTGGTACTTCAGCCGCAGGTCGTAGTGGGTGACGTCGTATCCGCCGTTGCCGTAGGCCGGGTAGTAGGGGTCGCCGATGCCCGGCGCGCCGGGGGAGGGGCTCGCGGCCGATGCCGGGATCGCCAGCAGCAGGGTGGCCGAGGCCAGGACTCCGGGCACGAGGATTCTGCGGTGCACTCAGGGCTCCAAGTCGTGGGGGGACAAGGTCCTTTCGGAGCCTATTGGCGCAGGGGGCGCTGGACATGTCCATGGCCCCGGCTGTCACACGATCGCCATTCAGCCGTCATGGAGCGGGGGTGTGCCGGGTGTGAGGCGTGCGCGAGCGGGGGAGGCGAGGGGCGGCCGGAGAGCGGGCGAGCCGTGGGCCGGCGGAAGAGGAGAGGCGGGAGGGGCGGGTGGGAAGACAGGGATGCGGGGAGAGCTGGTGAAAACGTGGAAGATATGTCCTGCTGAGAAGGTGAATTTTGCGCCACAGGTGGTAGGGGCATTGCGGGGAGGAGCGCTCTTCTCTCTTCGGTCAGACGAAAGGTGCCGCCTGTGACGCAACACCAACACAGCGACAAGGGACAAACGGCCCAGGCTCTGCCGGGGTCGGAAGCGGGACTGCCCGGTCAGCAGCGCCCCCGGACCGACCGGGTGGTGTTCGGGGTCACGGCGGTGCTCACCCTGGCTTTCGTCGTCTGGGGCGCCGTCGCGACCGACTCCCTCGAGACCGTCTCCAGCAACGCGCTCAGCGGCCTGATGCACAACGGCGGCTGGGCCTTCATGCTGGCGGCCTCCGGGTTCGTGGTCTTCGCGCTCTGGCTCGCGGCGAGCAAGTACGGCCGGATCCACCTCGGCGCGGAGGGCGAGGAGCCCGAGTTCCGCACCGTTTCCTGGGTCGCCATGATGTTCAGCGCGGGCATGGGCATCGGCCTGATGTTCTACGGCGTCAGCGAGCCGTTGTCGCACTACCTCACGCCGCCGCCCGGCACCGACCCCGCCGACTCCGGTGAGCGCATGGAACTGTCCATGGCCACCACCCTGTTCCACTGGACGCTCCACCCGTGGGCCATCTACGCCGTGGTCGGTCTCGCCATCGCCTACAGCACGTTCCGCAGGCGGCGCCGGCAGACCATCAGCGCTGTCTTCACCCCGCTGATCGGGGAGAAGAACGCCAACGGTGTCGGGGGGCGGGTCATCGACATGCTCGCCATCGTCGCCACCGTGTTCGGATCGGCCGCGTCGCTGGGTCTCGGCGCGCTGCAGATCGGTTCGGGTGTGCAGGAAGTGGGCTGGCTGGACAAGGTCAGCACGGGGCTGCTGGTCGGCATCATCGCCGTGCTGACGGCGGCGTTCGTCGCGTCCGCGGTCTCGGGTGTCGAGAGGGGCATCCAGTGGCTGTCCAACATCAACATGGTGCTGGCGCTGATGCTCGCCCTGTTCGTGTTCGTGGTCGGTCCTACCATCATCGTGCTGGACCTGCTGCCGACGTCGGTCTTCTCCTACCTGGGCGAGCTGCCGCAGCTGGCCGGTCGTACGGAGGCCAGTGCCGGCGACGGCGTGGCCAGCTGGCTGGGCAGCTGGACGGTCTTCTACTGGGCCTGGTGGATCTCGTGGACGCCGTTCGTCGGCATGTTCATCGCCCGCATCAGCCGCGGGCGCACCATCCGGCAGTTCATCGGCGGCGTCATCCTGGTGCCGAGCACGGTCAGCCTGATCTGGTTCGCCATCTTCGGCGGCTCGGCGATGAAGCTGCAGGAGCAGAACCGGCTGGGTGACGAATCGACGCCGGAGGGGCAGCTCTTCGCGGTGCTGCGGGAGTTCCCGATCGCCACGGTCACGACTCTGCTGGTGATGATCCTGGTGGGCATCTTCTTCGTGTCCGGTGCGGACGCGGCGTCCATCGTGATGGGCACGCTGTCGCAGAAGGGCGCGCTGGAGCCCTCGAGGCTGGTCGTCGTCTTCTGGGGTGTGGCCACCGGTGCGGTGGCCGCGATCATGCTGCTGGTCGGCAGCGGTCAGGGGGATGCCCTGACGGGCCTGCAGAACCTGACGATCCTCGCGGCGGCACCGTTCGTCGTCGTCATGGTCCTGATGTGCGTGGCTCTCATGCGGGACCTGCGCCGGGACCCGGTCATCGTGCGCGACCGCATGGGCTCGGAGGCGGTGGAGCTCGCCGTCATCGAGGGTCACAAGAAGTACGACGGCGAGTTCGAGCTGCGTATCGGCCCCGGCCGCGGTCCGGACGTGGAGGGCGACCCGATCGGCAAGCACTGAGCCCGCCGGCGTGCGGTTCATGGTGGGCCGGGGGCACAACCGCCCCCGGCCCACCGTCACGCCGTCGCCAGCTCAGCCGCCTCCTCCGCGCACCCCCACGCCACCGTGATCCCCGCTCCACCGTGACCGTAGTTGTGCACCAACCGGCGCCCATCGGGCAGCCGTTCCGTCTCCAGCCGCACCGCATCCCGCACCGGCCGCAGGCCCACCCGATGCTCCAGCACCCGCGCCCGCCCGATCTCCGGCCGCAACGCCGCGCACCTTCGCACGATCCCCTCCGCCACCCCCGCATCCGGCTCCAGGGACCACACGTCCTCCTCCGCCGTCCCCCCGAGAATCAACCTCCCCGGCTGCGGAAAGAAGTACGCCGACTCGCTCCCCGCCGTGTCGCCCACCATCCACTCCCGGATCCCGGGGTTCTCCACCACGACCAACTGCCCCCGCACCGGCCGCACCGCCGCATCCGGCACCAGCTCCCGCGCCCCCAGCCCCGCACAGTTGACGACCACGGGCGCCTCCGCCTCCTCCAGCCTCTTCACCTCCCGCTCCTCGACCATGCCGCCCGCCGCGACCAACCGCCCCCGCAGCCACGGCAGATGAGCCGACATGTCGATGAGCGGCAACCGCAGCCACACCCCGTCCCCCTGCGGATACTCCTCCGCACTCACCGCCCGGACATCCGCCAGCCGCCCCCCGGTCCACGCCCCGACCTCCTCCGGCCGGACCCCGCCCATCACCCCGCCGACCATCCGGACCCCGGTGACCTCGGGCCGCCCCGCCAGCTCCTCGTACACCGTCAGCGACCGCAGGGCCCACGCCCGCGCCGCCTCCACCGGCTCGATCCGGTACGGCCACCACAGCGCCCCCGCCACCGCGGACGTCGTCCGCTCGGCCGGGTCCCGCGTCCACAGCCGTACCCGGCGGCCCCGCTCGGCCAGGACCACCGCCGTGGTCAGCCCGATCACTCCGCCACCGACAACGAGCACATCGCAGTCCGGATCAGTCCTCATCGCATCGCTCATCGAAAGCGACGCTAGCCGAATGTGGCAGGACGTGCTCGGGAGCGGCCGGTGCAGGGAATACTCACCCCATGTCTGCCGAGTACGCGACCTTCGGCCTGGCCCCGGCGATGAGACCCGGTGGAGTCCTCGCCAACGGTGACTACCAAGTCCACCGGGAGTTCGTCGATTTCGTCGTCGACGGATGCCCGCTGCTCTTCCAGCTCTCCGACCTGGACGCCGTGTCCCCGCTCGCCTCGGACGTGCCGCCGGCCATCTTCACCGCCCAGGTCCGCAGCCTGCTGCTGGAGACCGAGGCGCCGCTGCCCGCCGGGCGCTACATCGTCTACGGCTGTCCCGAGTGCGCGGACCTCGCCTGCGGCGCGGTGACCGCTGTCATCGAACGGGACGGCGAGGACTTCATCTGGCGCGACTTCGCCTGGCAGACCGAGGAACACGCGGACCTGGAGCTCAACGGCTACCACGGGATAGGCCCGTTCCGCTTCCGCGGCACCGAGTACCGCGCGGCCCTCGCCTCCCTCCTCGAGGCCGACGAGGACGCGGCGAGTCACGGCGAACGCCGCCGCGTCCTCCTCATCGGTGCCCGGGTCGCCCTGCTCGCCAAGCTCGCCGCGGCCCTGCGCACCATCGGCATCGGCGCCGACATCGCCCAGGACGCGGACGGGGTACCGGCGGGGGAGCTACGCGGCTACGGCGCGGTCGTCTTCGGCCGCTCGGTCCCGGACCCCCGACGCACCGCCGTCCGCGAGGCTTTCGATGCCGCCGGCCTGGAAGTCCCCCTCGTCGACGCCTACGCCCCGATCGTCCCGCTGCTCGTCGCCCAGACAGAACAGGTCCTGGACAACAGGCCCCCGGACCAACGCCGCCTGACCTCCCTGGGGTTCAGTGACGGCGCAGCCGAGGTCGAGGTCACCTCGTCCTGCCGGGTGACCCTCACCGCCCACCGCATCGACCGCCTCTCCCGCACCCACACCCACGAGGTCTTCGACGCCATCCTCCCCCCGGGCCTCCACCGCATCCCCCTCGACCCCAAGCCCCTGAAACCCACGTCCTACCTGGTGGCCCGCACAGCCAACACAGTTCTCACCACCCCGGCCAACCACTGAGCAACTCATGTGGCCGTGCCCCCGGCCGCACAGAGCAGCCGGGCCCGGAGACCCACCGCAACCGCAGCGGATCTCCGGGCCCGGCCAGCCTCACTCGACGAGAGAGGCTTCCTACTTCAGCAACCCGGCCCGGCGCAGCGCATCGGCCATCGCACTGTTCTCCGGCGCCGCCTGCCGAGACCCGGAACCACGGCCTTGCCGCTGCTGGGGCGGACGTCCACCGCGCTGCCGTCGCTCACTGCCACCGGCCTGCCCGCCCCCGCCCCGCGAGGTCGAGCCCGCCTCATCGTCCAGCCGCAGCGTCAGCGAGATCCGCTTGCGCGGGATGTCCACGTCCATGACCTTCACCTTGACGATGTCGCCCGGCTTGACCACGTCCCGCGGATCCTTCACGAACGACTTCGACATCGCGGAGACGTGCACCAGCCCGTCCTGATGCACACCGACATCGACGAAGGCACCGAACGCGGCGACATTGGTCACCACGCCCTCCAGCACCATGCCGGGCTCCAGGTCGGAGATCTTCTCCACACCCTCCTTGAAGGCAGCCGTCCGGAACGCGGGCCGCGGATCCCGTCCCGGCTTCTCCAGCTCCCTCAGGATGTCGGTGACCGTCGGCAGGCCGAACGTCTCGTCCACGAAGTCCTGCGGCTTCAGCGACCGCAGCACCGCCGTGTTGCCGATCAGCGAGGCCACCTCCTGCCCGGTGGTCCTCACCATCCGGCGCACCACCGGATAGGCCTCGGGGTGCACGCTCGACGCGTCCAGCGGGTCGTCCCCGCCACGGATCCGCAGGAAGCCCGCACACTGCTCGAACGCCTTGGGCCCGAGCCGCGGGACCTTCTTCAGCTGGGCGCGCGAGGTGAACGGACCGTTGGCGTCGCGGTGCGCCACGATGTTCTCCGCCAGGCCGGAGGTGATGCCCGAGACCCGGGCGAGCAGCGGGGCCGACGCCGTGTTGACGTCCACGCCCACGCCGTTCACACAGTCCTCGACGACCGCGTCCAGCGAGCGCGACAGCTTCACCTCGGACAGGTCGTGCTGGTACTGGCCGACACCGATGGACTTCGGGTCGATCTTCACCAGTTCGGCCAGCGGGTCCTGCAGCCGGCGCGCGATGGACACCGCGCCGCGCAGCGACACGTCCAGGTCCGGCAGCTCCTGCGAGGCGAACGCGGAGGCGGAGTACACCGAGGCGCCCGCCTCGGACACCATCACCTTCGTCAGCTTCAGCTCGGGGTGCCTGGCGATCAGCTCACCGGCGAGCTTGTCGGTCTCCCGGGAGGCCGTGCCGTTGCCGATGGCGATCAGCTCGACCGCGTGCTCCTCGGCCAGCCGGGCGAGCTTGGCGATCGCCTCGTCCCAGCGGTTGGCCGGCACGTGCGGGTGGATGACGTCGGTGGCGACGACCTTGCCGGTCGCGTCGACCACGGCCACCTTCACACCCGTGCGGTAGCCGGGGTCGAGGCCGATGGTGGCGCGGGTGCCGGCCGGGGCGGCGAGCAACAGGTCGCGCAGATTGGCCGCGAAGACCCGCACCGCCTCGTCCTCGGCCGCGGTGCGCAGCCGCAGCCTCAGGTCGAGACCGAGGTGGGTGAGGATGCGGGTGCGCCAGGCCCAGCGGACGGTGTCCAGCAGCCACTTGTCGGCCGGGCGGCCGCGGTCGGCGATGCCGAAGCGGCTCGCGATGATCCCCTCGTAGGAGGAGGGGCCCTCGGTGGGCTCCTCCGGCTCCAGGGTGAGGTCGAGGATCTCTTCCTTCTCGCCGCGCAGCATCGCCAGGATGCGGTGCGAGGGGAGTTCGGTGAACGGTTCGGCGAAGTCGAAGTAGTCGGCGAACTTGGCGCCCGCCTCCTCCTTGCCCTCCCGCACCTTCGACGCCAGGCGGCCGCGCACCCACATCCGCTCGCGCAGCTCGCCGATCAGGTCGGCGTCCTCCGAGAACCGCTCGGTGAGGATGGCGCGCGCGCCGTCCAGCGCGGCCTGCGGGTCGGCGACGCCCTTGCCGGCGTCGACGAACGCGGCGGCGGCGGCCAGGGGCTCCACGCCGGGATCGCCGAGCAGCCCCTCCGCCAGCGGCTCCAGTCCCGCCTCGCGGGCGATCTGGGCCTTGGTGCGCCGCTTGGGCTTGAACGGCAGATAGATGTCCTCCAGGCGCGCCTTGGTCTCCGCGCTCCGGATCCGTGCCTCGAGCTCCTCGGTGAGCTTGCCCTGCTCCCGCACCGAGTCGAGGATCGCCGCCCGGCGTTCCTCCAGCTCCCGCAGATAGCGCAGCCGCTCCTCGATCGTGCGCAGCTGCGCATCGTCGAGCATCTCGGTCGCTTCCTTGCGGTAGCGAGCGATGAAGGGCACCGTCGAGCCGCCGTCGAGCAGCTCCACGGCGGCCTTGACCTGCCGCTCCCGTACGCCGAGCTCCTCGGCGATCCTGCCTTCGATGGACCCTGCTGCTGGGGACCCGGGTGTCGTCACGATCCCGTACCGCCTTCTTCCACTGAGGTTGCGCGGCAATTGTGGCAGGTGACGGCGACAATCGGGGATCAGGGCGCGGACGCGCCGGGATCGGTTCGGGCCGCCGTCACACCCGGCGGCTGCGCGTGCTGGAGGAGGCCCCGCCGAAGAGCCGGGCCAGTGCCCGGAAGGGAAGGGTCACGACGGTGGCGATGGCGCCGCCGATCTGGCGGAGAACGTCTGCGATGGCACGGAACACGTGCTTTCCTTTCGTCTGCTGCGGTCGGACGAAGATGCGGGTACCTCGTCGGCGCCGCATCATGTGCGCCGGAGCAGGACGAATGTCGCAGGTCCTCGGGCGAGGCCGCGGGAGCCGCCGCCCGGAGCCGCGGGAAGGCACCGGGTGGCCGGGTGGCGGGGCAGCGGTACGGCGGCGGCGCTAGCCGGACGCGGACACGTTCCAGGTGAAGCGGGGTGCGCGGCGTTCCAGGAACGCGGCGACGCCCTCGGCGGTGTCCCCGGCGGTGCGCGCCTGCTCGTTCCAGTGGGCCTCCCGGTCGGTGCGGCCGTCCGCGAACTCCTTGGCCGCGGCCTGGGTCAGCTGGGAGCGGGAGGCGAGGACGCGGGTGAACTCGGCGACCCTCTTGTCCAGTTCGCCGCCCGGCAGCACCTCGTCCACCAGTCCGGTCCGCAGCGCCCGTCCGGCGTCGATCAACTCACCGGAGAACAGCAGGTACTTGGCGGTGGCCGGGCCCACCAGGGAGACCAGCCGGCGGGTGGAGGAGGCGGGGTAGACGATGCCGAGCTTGGCCGGTGTCACGCCGAAGAGCGCGTCCTGATCGGCGAACCGCAGATCGCAGGCGGCGGCCAGTTGTGCCCCGCCGCCCACACAGTGGCCCCGGATCGCCGCCAGGGTCGGCTTGGGGAAGGCGGCAAGGGCCTCCTCGGCCGCCACCGCGAGCCCCTGGGCCTCGGAGGCGGACTCGCGCAGCGTGGAGATGTCGGCCCCGGCACAGAAGGTACGCCCGGCGCCGGTGAGCACCAGGACCCGTACGTCCGGGTCGTCGGCGAGCCGGGCGAGCAGCGGCGGCACCGCGGCCCACATCGCGGCGGTCATGGCGTTGCGCTTGGCCGGATGGCTGATGACGACCGTGGCGACGGAGTCGGTGACGTGGTGCAGCAGCTGGGGCTCCTCCATGTGCCGGATGCTATCCGGGCCGCTCGGTGCGCCGGTCAGCGGGAGCGCGCGGGGGAAACCGCCGGGGACAGAGGGAGGGAGAAGAGCCGGGGACAGCGCCGGGGGCAGAGGGAGGGAGAAAAGGGGAGAGGAGACGAGAAAGAGGAAGAAAGAGGAAGAAGGAGGAAAGAAGGGGAGGAAGTGAGGAAGGGAGGGGAAGGAAGAAGAGGAAAGGGGGGGCGGACCGAGGAGGCACAGCATGGCCGAACCCACCGCTGACCCGGGCGGTCGGACCACGCCCGCCGGCCGGAGCGGCGCCGCGCGGCAGGACGAGGTGGCGCGGCTGAGCCGGGGGTTCAGCTGGCTCGCCGCGCTCGGGGTGATCCTGGTGATCGCGGGCGTCGTCGGCCTCGTCTACACCGGCGTCGCGACCCTGACCTCGATGTTCCTCTTCGGCTGGCTGCTGCTGACCGGCGGCGTGGTCGGCCTGCTGCACGCGGTGCAGGCGCGGGGCAGCAACTTCTTCTGGCTGGGCGTGGTGGTCGCGGCGCTGAACATCGCGGCCGGAGTGGTGGTGCTGAGGAAGCCGGATGTCGCGGCCGAGGCGCTGACCATGTTCGCCGCGCTGCTGTTCCTCACCGGTGGGCTCTTCCGGTTGGTGGGGAGCCTGGTGGTGCGCGGGCCGCAGTTCGGCTGGACGCTGGTGCAGGGTGCCTTCGGACTGCTCCTGGGTGTGCTGGTGCTGGCGTCCTGGCCCAGCAGCAGTCAGTACGTGATCGGAACGTTCTTCTCGCTGGCGCTGCTCTTCGACGGCCTCGGTCTGATCGCCACCGGCTACGGCGGGAGGAGGATCGTCGGGATGGTCTCCGACCGGCTCACCGGCGACACCGGCGACACCGGCGGCACCGCTGGGGACGGCGAGAAGGGCGGCAGCGGCGGGAAGGGGCCTGGTGGCGGGACCGGGGAGGCCGGCCCGGGGAGCGGGGCCGGTACGGGCGCTGCCAAACCCGTACAACCCGAATAGTTCGCCGAGACGGAACAAGGGGGACAGGAACAGTCCCTCACCTGACCGTGTCATGCGCAGGTGGTCAGAAGCGCTCGAATTGTGCCGACTTCTGGTCAGCACTTGGGTACGCAGCGGATCGTTCCCAACACTCGACGTGTGGTGACAATCGAGCGCGAGGGTGGCGACCGGACGATGGACGACCAGGGGCGCGGGCCCGGCCCACGCCCACAGGGCGCGGAAGGCTCCGTCGATGCCAGAGAAGCGGACCCGCTGCCGTACGAGGGGGTCTGGCGGTTCACCGCTCCCGCCACCGACGTGTCGGTCCCCCAGGCGCGACACGCCGTGCGGGACCTGCTGATCCGTCAGGGCGTGCCGGTCACCCGCGACGCGCTCCAGGGGCTGCTGCTGATCGTCTCGGAGCTGGTCACCAACGCCGTGCGGCACGCGGCGCTGCTGTCCCCGATGCTCGCCGTCGAGGTCGCCGTCGGAGCCGAGTGGATCCGGGTGTCGGTGGAGGACAACCACCCCTACCGTCCGACGGCCCTGGAGGCCGATCACGGCCAGACGGGAGGGCGCGGGCTGCTGCTGGTGCGGGAGATCACCCGCGAGGCCGGCGGGGTGTGCGACGTGGAGCACACCGCGAGCGGCGGCAAGGTGATCTGGGCCGCCCTGCCGCTCGAGCCCGCACAGGTCCCCTGACCGTTCGCACCGCCCGCACAGGGTCCGTGACCGAGCGCTCCCGGCGCGTCACCAGCCGGCGGACGCCCCGGTCAGCTCCCGGATCGCCGGCCGGGCCGCGTCCAGCACCGTCACGAACCACGCCGAGAAGGTCTCCCGAGCGTGCCGCTCCGCCAGCTCGGAGGCGGTGACGAAGGCCGTCGAGGCGACCTCGTCGGCGTCCGGACGCACCGGGGACTGGACCAGACCCACGAAGAGGTGGTTGTACTCCTGCTCCACCAGGCCCGAGGCCGGGTCCGGGTGGTTGTAGCGGACCGTGCCCGCCTCCGCCAGCAGCGAGGGCGACACCCCCAGCTCCTCGTAGGTGCGCCGCGCCGCCGCCGCGAAGGGCGACTCGCCGGGGTAGGGGTGGCCGCAGCAGGTGTTGGACCACACACCGGGGGAGTGGTACTTGCCCAGCGCCCGCTGCTGCAGCAGCAGCCGGCCGCGCTCGTCGAAGAGGAACACCGAGAACGCCCGGTGCAGCTGCCCCGGTGGCTGATGAGCGGCCAGCTTCTCCGCGGTGCCGATCGTCGCGCCGCTCTCGTCGACCAGTTCCAGCAAGATCGGCTCTGCGGTGCCGTCCGACGGAGTGTGCGTCGCGGTGGCAGGTGTGATCGGCATACCCATCCTTCACATCGGTCTTCGCGCCCCAAGTCTGCCGTACGAAACCGGCACGCCCGGCACTTTCCCGGCGCACCCGCATGTCCCCGCGGGCGGCACCGGAGTCAGGGCCGGGCCCCGAAGATCATCCCTGCCCGGCCGAGCGGGCCGGAAATCATCGGTGCGTCGGCCACCGGCGACCTCGTCGGCACCGGTGCGGTGCGGGCGTCGGCGTGCCGTCGGCGCCGGCGTGCCATCCGCCCGGCCTCCGTGCCGAGGGCCCGCACGCCCCCTCAGTGGCAGAGCCGGGCCTCGTGCTCCGCGTGGCCGCCGGGCTCCAGCTGGAAGGTGCAGTGCTCCACGTCGAAGTGGTCGCCCAGGCAGCTCTGCAGCTCGTGCAGCATCTTCTCGTGCCCTATGGAGGTCAGCGCCTCGGAGCTGACGACGACGTGCGCGGAGAGCACCGGCATGCCCGAGGTGATGGTCCAGGCGTGCAGATCGTGGACGTCCTCGACGCCCTCGGTGGCCAGGATGTGCGCCCGCACCTCGGCCATGTCCACACCCTTGGGCGCCGCCTCGAGCAGCACCTCCAGGGTCTCCCGCAGCAGCCGCCAGGTCCGCGGCACGATCATCAGCGCGATCACCAGGGAGGCGATCGGGTCGGCGGCCGTCCAGCCCGTGGTGACGATCACCAGGGCGGAGACGATCACCGCGACCGAGCCCAGCGCGTCCGCCGCCACCTCCAGGAAGGCGCCGCGCACGTTCAGGCTCTCCCGCTGCCCGCGCATCAGCAGGGTGAGCGAGACGAGATTGGCCACCAGGCCGATCGCGCCGAAGATCATCGCCAGACCGCCCTTGGTGTCGGCCGGTGTGACGAACCGCTCGATCGCCTCGTAGAGCACATAGCCGCCCACGCCGAGCAGCAGGAGGCAGTTCACCAGGGCGGCCAGGATCTCGGCGCGGGCCAGGCCGAAGGTGCGGCGCTCGCTCGGCGGCCGGGCGGCGAAGTGGATCGCCAGCAGCGCCATGCCGAGGCCCAGGGCGTCCGTCGCCATGTGCGCCGCGTCCGCCACCAGGGCCAGCGAGTCGGCCAGCACACCGCCGACGATCTGGACCACCATCACGCCGAGCGTGATCGCCAGCGCCGTCCGCAGCCTGCCGCGGTACGCCGCGCTCACGGTGCCACCGGCGTGCGCCCCGTGCGCATGCCCGTGGTCGTGCCCTGCCCCCATGCGAGCCGCCCTTCCGTCGACGTTCCGGATCACAGTGAACTACGGGCGGGGGGTATCGGGCAACGCGGCACTGAACACCGTTGTCATGTGCCCTGACCTGCGCGTTTGATGGCCAGGTCAGGGCGGAGGCGCGGGCCGCGCGCGGTCGGCCGGGGAAGGGCGGTGAGCGGCCGTGCGGGCGGGGGCGGTGGGGGAGTGCGCGGCCGTGCGGGCGAGGCGGTGGGGGAGTGTGCGGACTCCGGGGCGGCTCGGGGTGTCGGGTGAGGGCGGGGGAGAGATGCCGGTCTTCGCCGTCAACGTCCCTTCCGGCACCGCGGTTTGTGGGCCGGGGTCCGCATCCCCGATGATGATCGCGGCACACATGCCGGCGAACCACGTCGAGCCGGCCGTGGAACGGGCGGTGAAAGCGGGCTTCCGGGAATCCGATAGCCTCTGCCGACACGCCGCCCGGAGAGCCCGCACGGGCGCCCCACCAGCACATGACCGGCGCGGAGGCGCCGGTACCCAGGGAGTGAGTTCGGTTGTCGACCGCCATCCTCACCGGTCAGCCGGTCCCCGGCTCGACGCTCGAGGGCGATCTGCGCTCCCTCGGCTTCGACGTCCGGACCGCCTCCGGCCCGGCCGAGGCCGAGACGCTGCTCGCCCAGGTGCCCTCGACCGAGCGCGTCGCCGTCGTCGACGCCGCGTTCGTCGGCCATGTGCACGCCCTGCGCCTCGGGCTCACCGACCCCCGCTTCCCGATCTCGGCGATCCCCGGCGCCGTCACCGCGCAGGCGGCCGGCCGGCAGGCGCTGACCCGCGCCATGGCCCGGGAGAACTCCGCGGTCGCCGGCGCCGGGGGCGCGGGAGCCCCCGTGGGCCCGGGTTCCCGGGACGCGGCCGGCCTGCCCGACCGCATCGCCGCCGCGCTGGACGCCGACGGCACCGCGGTGCACCGCCCCGAGCTGGGCAGCCTGGTCGCCGCCGTCCCCGCCGACCCGCAGGCACGCAACGAGGCCCGGCAGGCCGTCGGCGCCGTCGACGAGGAGGCGGTCCGGCTGAAGTCGGCCGTGAAGGCCCGCGACGGCTTCTTCACCACCTTCTTCATCAGCCCGTACTCCCGGTACATCGCCCGCTGGTGCGCCCGCAGGGGCCTCACCCCCAACCAGGTCACCACCGCCTCGCTGCTCACCGCGCTGACAGCGGCCGGCTGCGCCGCCACCGGCACCCGCGGCGGCTTCGTCGCCGCCGGCGTGCTGCTGATCGCCTCCTTCGTGCTGGACTGCACCGACGGCCAGCTCGCCCGCTACTCCCTGCAGTACTCCACCCTCGGCGCGTGGCTGGACGCCACCTTCGACCGGGCCAAGGAGTATGCCTACTACGCCGGTCTCGCCCTCGGTGCCGCCCGCGGCGGCGACGACGTATGGGCACTCGCGCTCGGCGCGATGGTCCTCCAGACCTGCCGCCACGTGGTCGACTTCTCCTTCACCGAGGCCAACCACGACGCCACCGGCAACACCAGTCCCACCGCCGCCCTCTCCGACCGGCTGGACAGCGTCGGCTGGACGGTGTGGGCGCGCCGCATGATCGTCCTGCCGATCGGCGAGCGCTGGGCGATGATCGCCGTCCTCACGGCCGTCGCCACCCCGCGCATCACCTTCTACGCCCTGCTCATCGGCTGCGCCTTCGCCGCCGCGTACACCACGGCGGGCCGGGTGCTGCGCTCGCTGACCCGGAGGGCCCAGCGGACCGACCGGGCCGCGCAGGCGCTCGCCGACCTCGCCGACTCCGGCCCGCTCGCCGAGGCGGGTGCCAGCCTGCTGCGCGGTCCGGCCCGCAGTCTGCCCGGCTTCACCGCGCCCGCCGTCGCCCTGCTCGGCGCCGCGGCCGTGGTGGCCACCGCCGCGCTCACCGGCTTCGGCAGTGTCTGGACCGTCCTGGCCGCGGTGGTGTACGCCGGAACGTCGGGCCTCGCCGTCGCGCGCCCCCTCAAGGGCGCCCTCGACTGGCTCGTCCCGCCGTTCCTGCGGGCCGCCGAGTACGGCACGGTGCTGGCGCTGGCCGCCGGCGCCGGTGCGGACGGGGCGCTTCCGGCGGCGTACGGGCTGGTGGCCGCCGTCGCCTACCATCACTACGACACGGTCTACCGCATCCGCGGCAACGCGGGTGCGCCCCCGCACTGGCTGGTGCGGGCGATCGGGGGGCACGAGGGCCGCACTCTCGTCGTCGCCGTCCTGGCGGCGCTGCTCACCGCCTCGCAGTTCACGGTCGCGCTCACGGTGCTCGCCGTCGCTGTGGCCGTGCTGGTGCTCGCCGAGAGCATCCGCTTCTGGGTGGCCGCCCACCGGGGTGGCTCGCCCGCCGTTCACGATGAAGGAGAAACCGCATGATCGGCCTCGTGCTCGCGGCCGGCGCCGGACGGCGTCTGCGCCCCTACACCGACACCCTGCCCAAGGCGCTGGTGCCGGTCGGG
>NZ_JAATEM010000059.1 GCF_012034205.1 Streptomyces composti | reverse complement strand
CCCGCATCACCACCGCCCCCGGCCCGGACACCGCGCTCGACGGCGCCGACGCGGTCCTCCTCCCTCCTCCAGGCCGGCCACAGGGCGGCCCGCGCCGAGGACGAGACCTGGCCCCTGGAATGCGGCTGCGCCGGCCAGGAGACCACCGGCGCCGGAGGACCGGCCAAGACCCTGCGCACGGCCCCCGTCCGGCTGGACATCGCCGAACACGGCCGACGCGCCAACCCCGACGCCTGGATCACCGACTTCACCGACCCGGTCGGCATCGTCACCCGCGCCCTCCTCCAGGCCGGCCGCAGGGCGGCCGGCCTGTGCAACGTGGCCATCGGCCTCCAGCGCAAGTCCGCCGCACTGCTCGGCGCCGTCCCCTCCCGCGTCCACCCGGACCACGTCGGCCTCGACCACCTCACCCGGGAGACCGCCGTCCGCCTCGACGGCCCCGAGGGCGAGGACGTCCTCCCCGGCCTCCTCACCGCCCACGGCGAGACCATCGCCGCCGGCCTGCGCCTCCCCCTCCTCACCCGCCTCGGCACCGTCCCCTCCTCCTACCCGCGCTACCACTACGCCCACGACGAAGTGGTCGGCGAACAGCGCGCCAAACGGTCCCGGGCAACCGAAGTGGCCGCTCTGGCACGCGAGTTGCCGTCCCGCTACGCCGATCCGTCCCCTCGTCCTCGACGCCGCCCTGCACGGCGGCCGCGACCGCGTCCAGGAGCGGGAGCCCCGGCCTGGGGGCCGCACTCCTCGGTCCGGACCGCTTCAACGCGGCCCCGTGATGCGCAGGACCGGTGGCGCCGGTACCACGCCTGACGTTCCGTCGGGGATGTCCGGGCGCCCGTCCACGTACACCCCCACCGGAGCCGCGGTCGCACCGCGGGCATGGCGCCTGAGCCCTCATCCACCCGCCGCCGGGCGCAGGAGAACGCGAACCCTCACCCACCCACATCGGGAACCGAAACCGGGGCCGAAGGCGTATTGGTGAGGAGGTGCAGATGTCAGTCCCAGCGGCAATACTTGCCGCGACGTATGACCATGGGGGAGGTCAGGTGACACTGACACAGACGCGCAGCGCCGAAGCACCACCGGCCGCACCGGCGGAGCCGCCCGCCCCCACCCCGCCCCGCCGCACCGCCTTCGCGGAAGGCGCCGACCGGCTCCGCCACGCCGCCACCACCGAACCCGGCCGCCTCCGCATCATCGGCGCTCTCCTCGCCGCCCTCGTCCTCGGCTTCGGCGCCGTCACCGCCTGGGAGACCACCGACCGGGCCTCCGCCGCCGACGACGTCCTCACCAGCAGCCAGCCCCTCAGTTCCGACGCCGCCGACATCTACCGCTCCCTCGCCGACGCCAACACCGCGGCCTCCAGCGGCTTTCTGGCGGGCGGTCAGGAGACCGCCGAATCCCGCGCCCGCTACGAGAAGGGCATCCGCACCGCCGCCGACAAACTCGTCACCGCCGCGGCCAACGCCGACCCGGACTCCCCCTCCACCCCCACCATCTCCAAGCTCAACCGCCTGCTCCCCGAGTACAAGGGCCTGGTCGAACGCGCCCGCACCTACAACCGCCAGGGCTTCCCCGTCGGCGGCGCCTATCTGCGCTATGCCAACGAGAAGATGCAGCAGGAGATGCTCCCGGCCGCCGAGGACCTCTACACCAAGGAGAACCAGCGCCTGCGGTCCGACTACGGACGCGCAACCCCCTACCCCTGGCTCGCCATCGCCCTCGGCACCGCCGCCCTCGCCGCCCTCGCCTGGGCCCAGCGCCGCAACTACCTGCGCACCAACCGCATCCTCAACCACGGCCTGGTGGCCGCCACCGTCACCACCACCGCGGTCCTCCTCTGGCTCCTCGTCGGCCACACCCTCGCCCGCTCCGGCCTGAACGACTCGCACGACCACGGCGTCCGCTCCCTCACCGTCCTCAACGACGCCCGGATCGCCTCCCTCAAGGCCCGCGGGAACGAGAACCTGACCCTGGTGGCCCGCGGCGCCGAGACCCGGAAGGTCGGCGACGAGACCGTCGACGCGTACGACTACGACTTCGAACGCAACATGGACACCCTGGCCAAGGGCCTCACCCACGCCCGCCGGCTCGCCGACGACAGCACCGGCGAGAAGCCCGTGGCCGCCGCCGTCGGCAACATGACCGAGTGGCAGAAGCGCCACGACGCGGCCCGCAAACAGGACGACAACGGCAACTACCAGCAGGCCCTGAACATGGTCATCGGCCCCAGGGGCACCACCGGCGAGTGCTTCGACAACGTCGACGCCAACCTCGCCACCGCCCTGAAGCACGAACAGAACGAGTTCAAGTCGGCGGCCACCGACGGCCGTGACGCACTGACCGGCCTGCCCGTCGGCGCCGCCGTCCTCGCCGTCATCGGCGCACTGGGCGCGGTGCTCGGCATCGGCCGCCGGCTGTCGGAGTACCGGTGAGAGGGGGCGTGACGGACATGCTGAACAAGGCACGACGGATGCGAGCCGGTCTGCGGGGCTGGGGCGGCGTGGGCGCCATGTTCACGGCCTGCGCCCTGGCCCTGCTCCTCGCCCTGCTCCTCACCTGCACGGGCTCCACGGCCCGCACCACCCCCGACGCCGCCCCCGCGGCAGACACCGGATCGAACACCGCACGCAACGCACCGAACGCACCGAACGCCGCACCCCGTCCCGGCACGGCACACGCCCCCGGGACGATGGCCGGCGCAGCCGCCGAGGCGGAGGACTGCACCGCCCCCGAGAAGCAGACCCTGTCCCCCTCCGACGCCGACGGCCCCGCCATCGAGGCGATCAAGAACCGCCCCGGCGAGAAGCGCAAACTGATCGTCGGCGTGGACCAGAACAGCTACCGCTGGGGCTACCGCAACCCCAACAGCGACGCCGGCGGCAGCGGCAACGGCGGCGGCACCCGCCTCGAGGGCTTCGACATCGACCTGGTGCACCGCATCGCCGAGGACATCCTCGGCGACCCCGACGCCGTCCAGTTCAAGGCGATCCCCACGGCCCAGCGCATCCCCGCGATCCAGAGCGGCCGCGTCGACCTGGTGGTCCGCACCATGACGATCACCTGCGACCGCCTGAAGGACGTGGCCTTCTCCGCCCCGTACTTCAAGACCGGCCAGCAGGTCCTGGCACCGAAGACCTCACCGGTCACCGGCTACGACGAGACCCTGGCCGATCGCAGGATCTGCACCGCGAAGGGCTCCACGGCGTACGCGAAGCTGGAGGAGGACAGGAAGAGCGGCGACCTGCCCGCCTCCACGGACATCTCCACCCAGGTCCCGAACCAGCTCGACTGCCTGGTGCGGCTCCAGCTCGGCGAGGTGGACGCCGTCGTCAACGACGGGGCCCTCGCGGCCAGCCAGGCCGCGCAGGACCCGACGGTGGAGCTCAAGGGCGACGCCTTCACGACCGAGTACTACGGCGTGGCGATGAAGAAGGACGCGGACGACCTGGTACGCCGGGTCAACCAGATCCTGGTGGACTGGCGCAAGGACACCAAGAACGGATGGCAGGCGTCGTACGACACATGGTTGTCAGCGACACTTGCCGGGGATTCATCCAAGTCGGAACCACCGGCACCGGAGTACTTGCGCAAGAGCTGAGCGGACTCCGGCCGACCCACAACCGGATCCAACCCGCAACGAGAGGTGATCGATGGGCGACACGGACCCCACCGGGCCGGTGATGGACCGGGACGAGGTGGACCGTGCGCTGGCGCGGCTCGGCGCCGAGCACGAGGCGATCGAGACCTCGCTGCTCGCCCTGCAGGACCACGCGGGCCGAAGACTCCTGGAGGGTGCCCGGCTGACCGGCGTCACCGCGGAACGCTGGAAGTCCACCGAGGCGGCGATCACGCTGCTGTGGACGTACTTCGACGCGTACACGGACGCGCTGCGCACCGCCCGGGAGATCAGGTCCCGCCGCCGCTGGTCCAGCCGCGAGGACCTGGTGGAGCTGACGGAGCTGCTGCGCGGCGAGTGCGTCACGGTGGCCGGTTCGGCGGCCGCCACCGCCAACGCGCCCACCCTGCACGGCGAGCAGCAGGGCCGCCTCACCGAGCGGTACTCGCTGGCCGGCCTGGTCGACCGGATGAACGCCCTGTACGCGTCCTCGCTGGACGTGGTGGTCGCCGCGGACGCGGTGTGGTCGGCGCTGCCCGCGCGGATAGATCTACTCGCCGCCGAGCTGCAGCGCACCCGCAAGCTGGCGCACTCGGTGGGCGTGCGCCCCGGCGAACACCCGGCCGGCGACGACCTGGAGCGCATCACCCGCACCCTGACCAGGCTGCGCGAGGAGGTCGTCTCCGACCCGCTGGCGTTCTGGCAGCCGGCCGAGGGCAGTTCCGCACCGGGCGGCGGCAAGCCCGACACCACCGTCTACGACCGTGAGGCGCGCGCCCTGGAGGACGTCCGCCGGGAGATCGAGGCGGTGCTGACGGTCCGCCAGGACGCCGAAAAGCGCATCGTCCGCCTGCGGGACCTGCTGTCCCGCGCCGACCGCACGCTCGCCGAGGCCCGTACCGCGCGGGGCGAGGTGCTGGCGAAGATCGCCGCCACGGAGGTGCCGGTGGTCAGCGGCCCACCGACGGTGCTGCAGGAACAGCTGGCCACGGCCGCGGAGTACCGCAGGCAGGCGCAGTGGCACCGCCTGTCGCCGCTCCTGGAGTCGCTCGAGCAGAAGGCGGAGGACGAACTGCTGCGCGCCCGCGAGTCGCTGACGGCGGTCACCGCGCCGCTGGCGGTCCGCGCCGAGCTGCGCGGCCGGCTGGACGCGTACAAGGCGAAGGTGGCCCGGCACGGGCTCGCGGAGGACCCGCTGCTGGTCGAGCGGTACGAGAAGGCGCGCCGCATGCTGTGGAGCACGCCCTGTGATCTGCGCGCCGCGGAGCAGGCCGTGCTCCGCTACCAGCAGGCGGCGGCCGAACTGATCGGCTCCGCCCCGCGGGTGCCCGGCCAGGCAGGACCGGAGGACCGGAGGGGGTCGGTCCGGCGCATGAGCGACGAGGGGGAGGCAGCGACATGAGCGAACCGGACAAGACACACCACCCGGCTCCGCAGGCGCCCGACGAGGCGTCGGCCCCGGCACCGGACCCCTCGCCCGACCCGGCGCCGGACCCGGCACCCGCTCCGTCGGCGGCCCCGGCCTCGAACCAGTCACCCGACCCGTCACCGGCCCCGGCGCCGGACCCCGCAGCCGACCCGGTGTCGGCACCGGCGTCACACCCGTCACCCGACCCGGCGTCGGCACCGGCACCGAAGCCGTCGCTGTCCCCGGCACCGGCTCCAGCTCCAGCTCCAGCTCCGGCGTCGAACGCCGCGGCCCCCACGCCGGCACCCCACCCGGCCCAGGGCCTCCAGCAGATCCCGGCCCAGCCGCGCACCCCACCGCAGCCGAACCCACCACAGCCGTCCGCTGCCCAGCCCGCGAGCCCACCCGCACCCGCACAGCGCAACGAGCCACCGGCCCGCGCAGCCCAAGCGCCCCAGGCCGCCCAAGCTGCTCAGGCCGCCCGGCCCCGGCCCCCGGTCGCCGCCGCCCAGGCACAGCGCCCCTGCCAGCGCCCCGGCTGTGACGGCAGCTACGAGGACGTCGGCGGCGGCGAGCTGTACTGCGACACCTGCGGCCTCGCCCCGGTCGTCTCCGCCACCGGCCTGGTCGGCTCCGCCCCCACCGGCATCACGGCCGGCGGCAAGGCCTCCGGCGGTTCGGCCGGCAGCCGCAGCGGGCGGTCCAGCGGCCGCAGCTCGCGTGCGAGTTCCCGTACCTCGTCCCAGTCGTCCAAGTCCCGCCGCTCGGTGTCCGGACGTCTCTCCCGCTCGCTGTCCGGCCGCGGTTCGAGCCGCTCGGTGTCGGTGCGCAGCTCCGGCTCGGCGGCGGGCTCCTCCGGCCGGGGCCGTCTCGGCGCCGGACTGGTCACGGTGCCCCCGATCCCGCGCCCCGATCCGCGCAGCATGGTGCTGCAGAACCCGGAGGTCCCGGAGCGCAAGCGGTTCTGCTCGCGGTCGGACTGCGGCGCGCCGGTGGGCCGGGCCCGCAGCGGCCGGCCGGGCCGCGTGGAGGGCTACTGCACCAAGTGCGGCCACCCCTACTCGTTCATCCCCAAGCTGCGGCCCGGGGACGTGGTGCACGGCCAGTACGAGGTGGTCGGCTGCCTGGCGCACGGCGGCCTGGGCTGGATCTACCTCGCGGTGGACCGGGCCGTCTCGGATCGCTGGGTGGTGCTCAAGGGCCTGCTGGACACCGGCGACCAGGACGCGATGGCCGCGGCGATCTCCGAGCGGCGTTTCCTCGCGGAGATCGAGCACGCCAACATCGTGCGCATCTACAACTTCGTGGAGCACCTGGACCAGCGCACCGGCTCCCTCGACGGCTACATCGTGATGGAGTACGTCGGCGGCAAGTCGCTGAAGGAGATCGCCAACGCGCGCCGCACCCCGGACGGCAAACGGGACCCGCTGCCGGTGG
>NZ_JAATEM010000058.1 GCF_012034205.1 Streptomyces composti | reverse complement strand
GCATCCGTGCTGCCGCTGCCGTCAGCCGGGGCCGTATCCGTGCCCGCGCCGCCGTCAGCCGGGGCCGCATCAGGGCCGCCCCGGTCCGCCAGCTGCACCCCCGCCACGCCCCCGCCGCCAGCGGCCGTCCGTACGCCCGCCGAGCCGGGAGCAGAACGCGCCGACCGCCTCGGTCACCTCCTCCGCCGTCCACTCCAGCCCGGCCGCGTCCACCCCGACCTCGGTGACGGCGAGCCCGGGCCCCGCCGGCCGCCAGGGCCGGAAGAACAGCTCCACTCCCGTCTCCTCGGCCTGCCGGACCGCCGCCTCGGTGGCGGCGTCGGCATCGTGGGCCAGCCACACCTGGAACTCGTGGGTGTGCGGCACCTCCGGGTGCACGCGCGCCCACGGCGCCCCGGCCGTCGCGAACCCCTCCCGCAGCGCGGCGGCCACCAGACGGGCGTTGGCCACGTACTCGGGCAGCCGGGGCAGCTCGTGCTCCAGACCCGCCAGCGCCGACAGCACGGTCGGGAACTGCTGGAACACCGAGCCGCCGTACCGGTGCCGCCACGCCTTGGCCTCCTCCACGAGCGTGCGCGGACCGGCCAGCGCGGCGCCGCCGTAGCCCTTGAGGGACTTGTAGAACGAGACGTAGACGCTGTCCGCGAGGCCCGCGATCTCCTCCAGCGGGCGGCCGAGGCGGACCGTGGACTCCCAGAGGCGGGCCCCGTCGAAGTGGACCACCGCGTCCCGCTCCCGCGCCGCCTCGACGGTTTCGGTCAGCTCCTCCCAGTCCGGCAGCACGAACCCCGCCTCGCGCAGCGGCAGCTCCAGCATCAGCGTGCCGAACGGCTCGTCCAGGTCCCGCACCTCCTCGGCGGTGGGCTGCCGGGGCGCGTCCGTCAGATGGACCGGGCGCAGCCCGCTGACCTGGCTGAAGGCGTGCCGTTCATGCGTCTCGGGATGGCCGAGCGCGTGCAGCGCGACGACGGGGCTGCCGGTGCGGCCCGCCCAGCAGCGCAGTGCGACCTGCTGAGCCATCGTGCCGGTGGGGAAGAACGCGGCGGCCTCCAGGCCGAGCAGGGCCGCGGTCCGCTCCTCCAGCACCTCCACCACGCCGTCGCCGTACAGGTCGCCCGGTTCGTCCAGGTCGTACAGGCCGCCCGCCCCGTCGAGCAGCGCGAGCCGCTCCCGCAGGGAGGCGGCCGTCACCGGACGGGAGAGCACCCGCCGCGCCGACCGGTGGGCCGCCAGCCGCCGCTCCCGCAGCCGCGCCCTGCGCTCCCGCCGCGAGGCCCCCTCCGTCCGTTCCTCGTCCGGCTCTTCCGTCTCTTGCGTCTCTTCCGTCCGTCGCGCCGTATCGCTCATGCCCGCGATCATCCCGTGCGCCGCCGTACGGGGACGGCGGAGACCCACAGCCTGTGGACAGCCGGCCGCCCGCGGAACCCCTCGCGTTAGCATGACGAGAAATCGTCCGGTACCCAGAGCGGACTGGAACGGGAAGGCCGCCCTCGCGTGAACACAACCCCACAGCCGGATCCCCGGGACCGCCCCGCGCGGCTCACCGTAGGCGTCGTAGGCGCCGGACGGGTGGGCCCCGCCCTGGCGGCGTCCCTGCAGCTCGCCGGGCACCGCCCGGTGGCCGTCTCGGCCGTGTCCGACGCCTCCCGGCGGCGGGCCGAGCAGATGCTCCCCGAGGTGCCGGTGGTGCCGCCCGCCGAGGTGCTGCAGCGGGCCGAGCTGGTGCTGCTGACCGTTCCCGACGACGCCCTGCCCGAGCTGGTCTCCGGGCTCGCCGACACCGGCGCGGTGCGGCCGGGCCAGCTCCTGGTGCACACCTCCGGGCGGTACGGCACCAAGGTGCTCGACCCCGCCCTGCGCGCCGGCGCGCTCCCGCTCGCTCTGCACCCGGCGATGACCTTCACCGGCACCCCCGTCGACGTGCAGCGGCTCGCCGGCTGCTCGTTCGGCGTCACCGCGCCCGAGGAGCTGCGGCTGGCCGCCGAGGCCCTGGTGATCGAGATGGGCGGCGAGCCGGAATGGATCGCCGAGGAGAACCGCCCCCTCTACCACGCGGCCCTCGCCCTGGGCGCCAACCACCTGGTCACCCTCGTCGCCCAGTCCATGGAGCTGCTGCGCACGGCGGGCGTCGGCGCCCCCGACCGGATGCTCGGCCCGCTGCTCGGCGCCGCCCTGGACAACGCCCTGCGCTCCGGGGACGCCGCGCTGACCGGTCCCGTCGCGCGCGGTGACGCGGGCACCGTGGCCGCGCACATCACCGAGCTGCGCCGCCACGCGCCTGCCACCGTCGCCGGGTATCTGGCGATGGCCCGCGCCACGGCCGACCGGGCCCTCGCCCACGGCCTGCTCAAGCCAGAACTCGCCGAGGACCTGCTGGGTGTGCTCGCCGACGGGGCGGCCGCACCCGAGAACGGGGAAGACCGATGAGCCGCACCTTCGCACTCGCCCCCACCGTGGCCGACCTGCACGACGCCCTCGGCCGGCACGCGGTCCCCGGCCGCACCGCCGTGGTGATGACCATGGGCGCGCTGCACGAGGGCCACGCCACGCTGATCCGCGCCGCGCGCGAGCACGTCGGCCGCGAGGGTTTCGTGACGGTCACCGTCTTCGTCAACCCGCTGCAGTTCGGCGAGGGCGAGGACCTGGACCGCTACCCGCGCACCCTGGACGCCGACCTGAAGACCGCCGAGCAGGCGGGCGCCGACATCGTCTTCGCCCCGTCCGCCGAGGAGATGTACCCGGGCGGCAGGCCGGAGGTCACCCTGCGCGCCGGGGCCATGGGGGAGCGGCTGGAGGGCGCCGCACGCCCCGGCCACTTCGACGGGATGCTCACCGTCGTCGCCAAGCTGCTCCATCTCACCCGCCCCGACGTGGCGTTCTTCGGCCAGAAGGACGCCCAGCAACTGGCGCTGATCCGGCGCATGGTGCGCGATCTGAACTTCGGCGTGGAGATCGTCGCCGTGCCCACCGTCCGCGAGGAGGACGGCCTGGCCCTGTCCAGCCGCAACCGCTACCTCTCACCCCAGGAGCGGCGCACCGCCCTCGCCCTGTCCCGGGCCCTGTTCGCCGGCCGCGACCGGCACATCGCGCTGGAGGCGCTGCGTGCCCGGGCCCGCGAGGTGCCCTCCAGCCGGGCGCGGGCCGAGGCGCTCAGCGCCATAGGGGAGTCCCGCGCGGCCGCCGACGCGCACGCCGTGGCGACGGCGTCCGGCGGCCCCGCCGCGATCCGCGCCGCCGCCCGCCAGGTCCTCGACGAGGCCGCCCGGCTCGACCCGCCGCTGGAACTGGACTACCTGGCCCTGGTCGACCCCGCCGACTTCACGGAGATCGGCGACGACTTCACCGGCGAGGCCGTGCTCGCCGTCGCCGGCCGGGTGGGCTCGACCCGCCTGATCGACAACATCCCGCTGACCTTCGGAACGTTCGGAGACGCCTCGTGACCAGCACAGGCATACGACTGCACGCGCCCGCCCCAGGGTGGTCGATCCCGGCGGACGTGGTGGTCGTCGGCTCCGGAGTGGCCGGTCTCACCGCGGCCCTGCGCTGCCAGGCGGCGGGTCTGACCACGGTCGTCGTCACCAAGGCCCGTCTGGACGACGGCTCCACCCGCTGGGCCCAGGGCGGCATCGCCGCGGCCCTCGGCGAGGGCGACACCCCCGCACAGCACCTGGACGACACCCTGGTCGCGGGCGCCGGCCTGTGCGACGAGGAGGCGGTGCGCATCCTGGTCACCGAGGGGCCCGACGCGGTACGGCGGCTGATCGCCACCGGCGCCCGGTTCGACGAGTCCTCCGAAGGCGGCCTGGCGCTCACCCGCGAGGGCGGCCACCACCGCCGCCGCATCGCCCACGCCGGCGGCGACGCCACCGGCGCGGAGATCTCCCGCGCCCTGGTCGAGGCGGTGCGCGAGCGCGGCGTGCGCACCATCGAGAACGCCCTCGTCCTGGACCTGCTCACCGACGCCGGGGGCCGCACCGCCGGCGTCACCCTGCACGTGATGGGGGAGGGGCAGCACGACGGCGTCGGCGCGGTCCACGCCCCCGCGGTGGTCCTGGCGACCGGCGGCATGGGCCAGGTCTTCAGCGCCACCACCAACCCCTCCGTCTCCACCGGCGACGGCGTGGCCCTCGCACTGCGCGCCGGCGCGGAGGTCAGCGACCTGGAGTTCGTCCAGTTCCACCCCACCGTCCTCTTCCTCGGCCCCGGCGCCGAGGGACAGCAGCCGCTGGTCTCCGAGGCCGTGCGCGGCGAGGGCGCCCACCTGGTGGACGCCGGCGGCGTGCGCTTCATGACCGGCCGCCACGAACTGGGCGAACTCGCGCCCCGAGACATCGTCGCCAAGGGCATCATGCGCCGCATGCAGGAGCTGGACGCCGAGCACATGTATCTCGACGCCCGGCACTTCGGCGCCGAGATGTGGGAGCACCGCTTCCCGACGATCCTCGCCGCCTGCCGCGCCCACGGCATCGACCCGGTCACCGAGCCCATCCCGGTCGCCCCGGCCGCCCACTACGCCTCCGGCGGCGTGCGCACGGACTCCCACGGCCGCACCACCGTCCCCGGCCTGTACGCGTGCGGCGAGGTCGCCTGCACCGGCGTGCACGGCGCCAACCGGCTCGCCTCCAACTCCCTCCTGGAGGGTCTGGTCTACGCCGAGCGCATCGCCGCCGACATCGCCCGCAGCCCCCTCCAGGCGCGCGACCCGCACCCGCTGCCCCAGTCCGAACGCCCCGCGCACCCTCTGCTCCCGCCGGAGGCCCGCTTCGCCATCCAGCGGATCATGACCCGCGGGGCCGGTGTGCTGCGCTCCGAGGCCTCCCTCGCCGCCGCCGCCGACCAGCTGGAACGCCTGCACGCCGAGGCCCGCGACGCCCTCGCCGAGCACGGCAAGACCGCCGAGCCGGGCGTCGACACCTGGGAGGCCACCAACCTGCTGTGCGTGGCCCGCGTCCTGGTCGCCGCCGCCCGGCTGCGCCAGGAGACCCGAGGCTGCCACTGGCGCGAGGACCACCCCGAGCGCGACGACACCGCCTGGCGCCGCCACATCGTGGTACGGCTCGATCCGGACCGGACGCTGGCCACCCGCACCACCGACGGCACAGACTTCCCCCCGACCCTCCACGCCACCCAGGAGCAGTGAATACCGTGACCACCCCCGACCTCCCCCTCGTCCCCTCCGGTGGCTGCGGCGACGGCTGCGGCTGCGGGGCCGACGAGGAGACCTACCTCGAGTGCGGCCTCGACCCCGCCCTCGCCCAGCTGCTGGCCGACGCGGGCCTGGACCCCGTGGAGGTCGAGGACATCGCCAACGTGGCCATCCAGGAGGACCTGGCCGACGGCGAGGACGTCACCACCGTCGCCACCATCCCCGAGGACGCCGTCGCCACCGCCGACTTCACCGCCCGCGAGGCGGGCGTGGTCGCGGGACTGCGCATCGCCGAGGCGGTCCTCTCCGTCGTCTGCACCGAGGAGTTCGAGGTCGAGCGGCACGCCGAGGACGGCGACCGCGTGGAACCCGGCCAGGTGCTCCTGTCCGTCACCACCCGCACCCGTGACCTGCTCACCGCCGAGCGCAGCGCCCTCAACATCCTGTGCCGCCTCTCCGGTATCGCCACCGCCACCCGTGCCTGGGCCGACGCCCTCGAGGGCACCCGCGCCAAGGTCCGCGACACCCGCAAGACCACCCCCGGACTGCGCAGCCTGGAGAAGTACGCGGTGCGCTGCGGCGGCGGCGTGAACCACCGCATGTCCCTCTCCGACGCGGCCCTGGTCAAGGACAACCACGTCATCGCCGCCGGCGGCGTCGCCCAGGCCTTCCAGGCGGTCCGCGAACGCTTCCCCGACGTCCCCATCGAGGTCGAGGTCGACACCCTGCACCAGCTCCGCGAGGTGCTGGGCGCGGGCGCCGACCTGATCCTCCTCGACAACTTCACCCCCAGCGAATGTGAGGAGGCCGTCGCGCTGGTCAAGGGCCGCGCCGCCCTCGAGGCGTCCGGCCGCCTCACCCTGGACAACGCCAAGGCGTACGCCAGCACCGGCGTCGACTACCTCGCCGTGGGCGCCCTCACCCACAGCTCCCCCATCCTCGACATCGGCCTCGACCTGCGAGCGGCGGAATAACCCATGCTGCTGACGATCGACGTAGGCAACACGCACACGGTCCTGGGCCTGTTCGACGGCGACGACATCGTCGAGCACTGGCGCATCTCCACGGACGCGCGGCGCACGGCCGACGAACTCGCCGTCCTCCTCCAGGGCCTGATGGGCATGCATCCGCTGCTCGGCGAGGAGCTGGGCGACGGCATCGACGGCATCGCCATCTGCGCGACGGTCCCCTCCGTGCTGCACGAACTGCGCGAGGTCACCCGGCGCTACTACGGCGACGTCCCCGCCGTCCTCGTCGAGCCCGGCGTCAAGACCGGTGTGCCGATCCTCACCGACAACCCCAAGGAGGTCGGTGCGGACCGGATCATCAACGCGGTCGCCGCGGTCGACCTCTACGGCGGCCCTGCCATCGTCGTCGACTTCGGTACCGCCACCACCTTCGACGCGGTGAGCGCGCGCGGCGAGTACGTCGGCGGCGTCATCGCCCCCGGCATCGAGATCTCCGTCGAGGCCCTCGGCGTCCGCGGCGCCCAGCTGCGCAAGATCGAGGTGGCCCGGCCCCGCTCCGTCATCGGCAAGAACACCGTCGAGGCCATGCAGGCGGGCATCATCTACGGCTTCGCCGGCCAGGTCGACGGCGTGGTCAACCGCATGGCGCGCGAGCTGGCCGACGACCCCGACGACGTCACCGTCATCGCAACGGGCGGCCTCGCCCCCATGGTCCTCGGCGAATCCTCCGTCATCGACGAACACGAGCCCTGGCTCACCCTCATCGGCCTCCGCCTCGTCTACGAACGCAACGCCTCCCGCCTCTGACCACCACGGTCCCCGTCTCACCCGCCGAGGCGCGGAGGCCGCGCAGGTTGCTTGGCGGGCCACCGGACCGTTGCGCGGTCGGTGCGACGGCCCGCGGTCGTGCAGG
>NZ_JAATEM010000057.1 GCF_012034205.1 Streptomyces composti | reverse complement strand
AACCTCCCCATGTCCCAGCCACCTTTCCCTCGTCCGACCGTCACTCCGCCGTCCGTCTTCGCCAGCAACGAGCCCGGTGCCTTCCTGGAGGCACTCCGGTCCCCCTGGTACGCGCTCGTCGGCGACCTCCACGACGTCTTCGTCACCACCACCACGGAGTACGCCCGCTCCCGTGGCCTGAAGAACCTGCACCTGCCGCTGACGACCCGCACGATCACCTGCCCCACCGCCCTGGGCAGTGACGCCGAGCCGGTTCCGGTGAAGATCCTCGGCGTCGACACCTACCTCCCGGATTCCATGCAGTTCCTGCTGGGCTCGGGTCGCCCGGGGCGGGGGACCGTCGCAGCAGGGTCTGTGGGTCCAGGGTGCCGTCCACGAGGGAGGCCGGCGTCCGTCCGGCGGCCGAGTCGTAGCCGCCGCAGCGCGAGGGCCGCTGACCTGCGGGACGCGGAGGCCCGCCTCGGCGGGCCGTCCGGTCGCGAGCGAACCCCTGCAGGAAGGGAGCTGGTACGGCGGATGCTCATCGCGCGAGAACCGGGACCGGCGGGCCGAGCGGGACCCGGGGCTCCGGCAGCGTCTGTTCACACACGTGCCCAGCCAGGTCCGGCCAGTGTGCCGTGAGGTAGAAGTGGTCGCCGCCGGGGAAGACCCGCAGCCGGAAGGGACCACGCGTGTGCCGCTGCCAGGCGGCCGCCTCGGGGACGTCGACGACGGGGTCGGCGTCGCCCACCAGGGCGGTGACCGGCGCGGTCAGGGGCCGGCCGGGGCGGTGGCGGTAGGTCTCCAGGGCCGTGTAGTCGCCGCGCAGGACCGGCAGGGCCATCGCCAGGACGTCGGGGTACCGCAGCAGCCGGGGGTCGGTGCCCCGGGTGGTGCGCAGTTCCTCGACGAGGCCGTCGTCGTCCCGGAGCCGGACGCCCCGGTCCCGCACCCGGTCGGGGGCCCAGGCACCGGAGACGATCAGATGGGCCGGGGCGGCTCCGGCGCCCTCCAGGCGCCGGGCCACCTCGTAGGCCACGATCGCGCCCATGCTGTGGCCCAGCAGGGTCAGCGGCCGGTCCGCGAGCGGCAGGACCGCCCGGAACGCGTGCTCCGCCAGCTCGGTCAGGTCCTCCAGCCGCTCCTCGTGGATGCGTTCCTGACGTCCGGGGTACTGGACGGCGAGCGTCTCGTACGGTCCGCTCCGCTGGGCGCGGGCCGTGTCGGCGAGGGCGGCGGCCAGCGGGCGGTAGGCGCCGGCGCCGCCGCCCGCGTGCGGGAAGCACACGAGTCGGGCGGCGGGCTGCGCGGGCTCGGCGCCGAGCCCGCGCAGCCAGGGCCCCAACGCGTGCTCCGGGTACCGGCGAGCCCGGATGGCCGTCGCGGCATCACATTCCACGGGTGTAGCCTCCGTCGATCGTCAGGCTCTGCGCGGTGATCGCGCCGGCCCGGTCCGACACCAGGAAGCCGACGAGGTCGGCGGCCTCGCGTGCCTCGACGAGCCGGCGCAGGGGGATGGACTTGCGGGCCTGGCGCAGCATCCGCTCCGGGTCCGCGCCGATCTCGCCCGCCTGGGCGGCGATCTCCCGGCGCAGCATGGGTGTGTCGGTCCAGCCCGGCAGTACGGCGTTGACCGTGATGCGGCGGGAGGCGAGGTCCAGGGCGAGGGCCTTGGTGTAGCCGATCAGGCCGTGTTTGGAGGCGCAGTAAGCGGTGTTGCGCATCTTGCCGGCCTTGCCGAGGATCGAGGACGCGTTGACGATCCGGCCGCCCGCCGCGAGGTGTTCCAGGCAGGTGGCGGTGACGGCGAAGGTGCCGTGCAGGTTGATGTCCAGCACCCGCAGCCAGGTGTCCTCGTCGTCGGGTGCGTTCTCGTCGGCGATGCCGGCGCTGTTGACCAGGATGTCCAGGCGGCCCAGGGACCGCAGGGCGGGACGCAGCCGCGCCCGTACCCGGTCGCGGTCGCGCAGGTCCACGGCCAGTGCGGTGGCCTCGGCCCCGAGGCCGCGTACCTCCTTGGCGGCCGTCTCCAGCCCGTCGGCGTCACGGTCGAGCAGGACGAGGTGCGAGGCACCGGATTTGGCGAGGACGAGGGCCACCTCACGGCCGATGCCTCCGGCGGAGCCGGTGACGACGGCGGTCCTGCCCGCCAGGTCGCCTGCTGCGGGGCGCCGGCCGGGCGGTGGCGTGTCGATGTCGTTCATGTGCCGGTTCCCTTTCACGCCATCTTCAGGCCGCCGTCGATGTGCAGTACCTCGCCGGTGGTGTAGGTGTTGCGCGGGGAGGCGAGGTAGGACACGGCGTCGGCGATCGTCTCGGGCTCGGCGTAGCCCTTCACCAGCAGCCGGTTCATGATCTCGTCCTCGGCCCGGCCGCGGATGGTCTCCGTCATGTCGGTGCGGATCACCCCCGGGGCGACGGCGTTGACGAGGATGTTGCGGGAGGCGAGCTCTACGGCCATCGCCTTGGTGAACGCCTCCAGTCCGCCCTTGGCCGCCGCATAGTTGGACTGGCCGCGGCCGGGCTTGGAGGCGGCCGCGGAGGAGATGTTGACGATCCGTCCGTAGCGCTGCCGCAGCATCACGCCGGCCGCTGCCTGGACCATGAGTATCGGGGCGACGAGGTTGGTGTCCACGACCTCTCGGATGTCCTCGAGGCTCTGGTTGACCAGGAGTTCGTCGCGGGTGATGCCGGCGTTGTTGACGAGTACGTCGAGCCGGCCGAAGGCGGCGCGGACGCCGGAGATGACCTGGCGTGGCACGTCCGGGTCGGAGACGTCGCCCCGGAACAGCTCGACCCGGCGGCCGAGCTTCGCTATCCGGTCGGCGACCTGCCGTGCCTCGTCGGCCGCGCTGCGGTAGTTGAGCGCGATGTCGCATCCTTCTTCGGCGAGTTTGACGGCGATGGCCCGCCCGATGCCGCGGCTGCCGCCGGTCACCAGTGCCACCTGGCCCTGGAATTCCATGTCGCTGAGGTCCTCTCGAGTCGGGCTCACACCGAGTGCGCACTCTTGTAGTCGGCCAACCGCAGACCGTGGGCGTCGGCCAGCGCGGCGATGTCGATGACCTGCCGACGGGTGATGTTCCCGTAGGAGTAGTGCCGGTCCAGTCCGGCCAGACCCATCAGCGCGGTCTCCGCCATGCAGGCGAACAGCTGGCCCGCTTTCAGGAAGGCGCGTGCCGAGGGGTGCAGGCTCTCTCCGTTCGGAGTGGCGACGATGCCGCCGAGCATGTACGCCAGGTCGGGCCGCTGCTCGGTGAGCTCCGGGACGGCATTGTTGGGCACCGCGATGTCGCAGACCACGGCGTCGGGGGTGAAGTGGTCGCCGGTCAGGAACGGTTCGGGGCTGTTGGAGGCGGCCAGGACCAGCTGGGCCTCGCGCAGCGCGTCCGTGCTCTGGCTGATGGTGAGGAACGGGTCCTCTCCGTAGCGTTCCTCCAGGTACTGCGCGATGGCCCTGCCCCGCTCGGTCTCGTCGGCGGGCGGCTCCTCGGCGAGCCACTTCGTGATCAGCGGCTCCTCCGCCAGCCGGGCCGGGATGCCGGTCAGTTCACCACCGTCGGCGATCCGCGACCAGCACTCCCGGTAGATGCCGTACACGGTGTTGCGCAGGCGCCGTGCCGAGCCGTCGCGGCCGCTGCCGACCAGGACGATCCGGTGCAGGCGCTCGGCGAACAGCTGGCTGTACACGGAGGCGATGTTGCCGGCCGCGCCGACCACCGCGAGCGTGGAGTCGGCGAGGGTGAAGCCGCGGTCGTGCGCGCCGCGTTCCATGGCCTGCACGCCCATCGCGACGGTCAGCGCGTTGCCGGAGGTCAGCGCGATGCCGGGGACCTTCAGCGAGGTGCAGTTGTTGGTCACGATGGAGGTGTACATCCCGAGGCCGGCGGCCTCGCAGCCGTCCTCGCGGGCCGCCCGCACCCGCTCCTCGACATCCGCGCGGATCCCGGTGACGTCCCCGGAGGCCAGGTAGCGGCCCATCTGTTCGGAGCCGACCATGAGCGGGTAGAGCGCGAAGTCCACGGCGCTGCCCAGCGGCGAGGTGATCCGCACCGCGGGGTAGGGCGCCGCCTGCTTCACCGGCTCCATGCCGAGGACGAAGGACCTCAGCGCCGTGTCGCCGAGGTCGGCGAGCGCCGGGTCGACCTGCCGCAGGTGGGCGGGCGTGATCAGGTGGTTGATGAAGGCCACCTTGCGCACGGGCCCGCTCACCGGCCGCGGCGCGCCCTGCTCGTAGGGTGCCACCGCGCCCCGGAAGTCGCGGATCTCGGCGCGCGGCTTGGGGATCGTACGGTCGGTGGCGGGGTGGACGAGGTGGAGCGTGTCCTCGTAGCGCAGAATGCGGCACAGGCGCTCCAGGGCGCCGCGCAACCGCTCGATCTCCTCGTCGGTGATGTACACCGACGGCTGAATGCGCAGGACATTGCCGGCGCTGCCGGTGGGCGCGATGCGGATGCGTTCCTCGCGGAGCAGATAGCCGGAGAGCAGATAGCCCAGTGCCCCGGTGTAGGCGCTGCCGCGCAGCACCATCGAGCGGGCCTCGCCCTGGTCGCGCAGTTGGAGGCCGATGAACAGCCCCTTTCCGCGGACCTCCTCGATGACGTCCGGGTACTGCGCCTTGAGGCCTTCGAGCATCCGGGTCAGCCGTTCGCCCCGCTCGGTGACCTGCCGGTACACGCGGCCGTCGTCGGCCTCCAGCATCTCGACGACCTTGCGGGCGACGGAGGAGGAGAAGTCGTCCATCGCAAAGGTCGAGCTGTGGATCAGGTCGAACTCGTCCTGGTAGAGGGACTTGCGGACGAGCATGGCAGAGATCTTGGCGAGTCCGCCGCCCAGTGACTTGGACAGGGTGTAGTAGTCGCCGCGCAGCCCGATCAGGGAGCTGGCCAGGAAGGCGCCGCAGCGGCCCAGGCCGCTCTGCACCTCATCGATGATCAGCGCTGTGCCGAGGCGGTTGCAGAACAGCCGTACGGCCCGGCCCTGTTCGGTGGTCAGCGCGTGGATGCCGCCCTCGCCCTGCACAGGTTCGAGCAGGAAGGCGGTGATGACCGGCAGGTCCCGCTCGATCAGGCGGACCCGGCCGTCCACGACCTCGGGGTCGAGCAGCGTGACCCGCTCGTCCTCGGCGATGTGCTCCAGCGTCTCCGTCCGGCCGAGCTCGTCCATGGGTACGAACCGGACGCGGGTGCCCAGATTCTGGAAGGGCGCCCTGAATCCCGGGTTGTAGGTGAGCTGGACGCTGCCGACGAGCTTGCCGTGGAAGGAGCGCTCCAGGGCCAGGAACAGCGGCGGGGTGGCCAGGGCGGCCGCGTTGTGGGCGCCGACGGCCGCCAGCAGCCCGTCAATCCCGTCGGCGGGGGTCGCCCGCCCGCGCACGCCGGGCTGCCGGAAGGTGTCGGCCCCGATGCGCGCCTCGCCCCCGCGGACGGCCTGACGGACCTGATCGGCATGCGCCTGAACCTCGTCGGCGAGCTTCGCCGCCCTGCGCACCCGGACCAGTTCCGCGTGCTTGACCGCCGCCTCGACGGCCTCCGCCCCGCTGTTGCCGAAGGTGGCCACGTAGGGCTCCTTGGCCGAGGTCTCCCGGCGTACCGCGGCGCTGAGCGCGGCGCCGAGCCGGCCCGCCTCCTCACGCAGCGAGAACTGGGCGTGCACGGCCCGGTTGCCGTCCAGCAGCGCCTTGGCGTGCGCGACGATCCCGGGGTGGTTGTGGCCGAGGATCAGCGAACCGTAGCCGCCCATCAGGTCCAGGACCGGGACCAGTTCCCCCCGCTCGTCGCGGTGGTACATGGTGTTGCCCTCGGCTCGTTCGTACTCGACGTCCAGCCCGAGGGCGGTGAACACGCGGCCCATCCGGGGCTGCACGTACTCGGTGAACTGTGACATGGCTGATGTGCCCCTCAGATGGTGTGCGGCCGCCGGGCGAGCAGGGCTCCGGCGAACCCGTTGAACGTGCTGTGCAGGCTGAGGACGGAGTCGATCCGCCGCTTCCTGGCGCTGCCGGTGACGAAGTCGGTGCCCTCGTCCGGGGAGCCGCTCAGGTGTGCGATCGGCGGCAGCTCACCGGCCGCGAACAGCTCGGGTGCCAGGGCGAGTTCGGCTAGCGGGCCGGCCGCGCCCAGGGTGCCGACGATCGGGCGTACGGAGCTGACCGGGACCCGGCTGTCCTTCAGCAGGGTGCGCAGCAGCTCGATCTCCGCCGCGTCGTGGTGCACGGTGCCCTTGCCGTCGGCCAGGACGGCGCCCAGCACGTCGGGCGTCATGCCGTGTGCGGCCAGCAGCGCCCTGGCGCTCTCCGCGAGGTCGGCGGGGCCGACGCCGCCGTCGAGAGCGGGCCGCAGCCGGGTGCCGAGGACCTCGACGAGGGGGCGGGCACCGCGGGCGACGGCGTCCTCGGCGCGTTCCAGCACCAGCGCGACCGCGCCCTCCCCGACGACCGTGCCGTCCCGGTCCGGAGCGAAGCTGCGCACCGAGTCACGGCCGTGGCCGCCCGCGCTGAGCTGTCCGGCGCGGTACAGCCCGGCCAGCTTCAGCGCCTCGTTGTAGCTGCCCGCGCCGACCACCATGGCGGTGTCGCAGTGCCCGTGGCGCAGGCTGAACAGGGCCCGCTCCAGGGCTCCCAGGGCCGCGCCGGCGTCCTGGACGAAGGCCGCGCAGTCGCCGCGGAACCGCTCGGCGATGCTGACCAGGGCGAGGGTGTTGTTGTTCAGGGCACGGATGACGGTGAACGGGTTGAAGGTCGCCGCGTTGCCGAACGCTTCCGCCACCACGCGTTGCAGGTCGGCGCCCACCTGTGCGGAGGTGTCCGTACGGGCCCTGTCGAGGGCCTTGGTGAAGGCGGCGGCGCTCAGGTCGGTGGAGTCGTCCTGGGCGACGTACAACCCGCGCCGTTCCTCGGGGATCGCCTCCCAGCTCTCGCCCGCCTGCCGCCGGGCGTCCTGCACGGCGAGCACGGCATTGAAGGTGAAGGGGGTGCCGAACTTGCGCAGCTTGTGCGGCACGCTGTCCCGGCCCTGCTTCTGGAGCTCGTCCGGGACGTGCCCGAAGTGGGTGATCCTGCGCGAGCGGACGTAGGGGTCTCGGTAGGGCGAGAGCGCCGGCCGCGTCTCGCGCCAGGCCGTCCACAGGGCCCCGGGTCCGCGCCCGGTGGGCAGGACGGCGCCGATGCCGGTGACAACGATCTCGTCGGGAATGTCAGTGCACATAACCACGCACCACCAGACTGAGA
>NZ_JAATEM010000055.1 GCF_012034205.1 Streptomyces composti | reverse complement strand
ACACGGCCTTCGCCTCGGGGGTGCTCGCCGCGCACCACTGACCGGCGCTCCCGGACGCGGAGGGCGGCCCCGGCCCGGCCCCGAGCGGGCCGGGGCCGCCGCGTATTGTGCGGGCATGACCGATCCGAGTGCCGCGTCCCGCCCCACTCAGGCCGTCGTCCTCGCCGGCGGCCAGGGCTCCCGCCTGCGCCCTTACACCGACGACCGGCCCAAGCCGATGGTCGAGATCCCCGGCACGGGGACGCCGATCATCGGCCATCAGCTGTCCTGGCTGGCCGAGGAGGGCGTCACGGACGTCGTGGTCTCCTGCGGGCACCTCGCCGAGGTCCTGCAGAAGTGGCTGGAGACCACCGAACTGCCCGTCTCCGTCACCACCGTGGTGGAGACCGAGCCCCTCGGCCGCGGCGGCGGTCTGAAGTACGCCGCCGCGCATCTGCCGCACCCGGACCGCCCCTGGTACGCCACCAACGGCGACATCTGGACGCGCTTCTCGCTGCGCGACATGGCGGACTTCCACACCGAGCGGGACGCCCTCGCCACGCTCGCCCTGGCCCGGCCCCGGCTGCCCTGGGGCGCGGTGCAGACCGACGGCTTCGGTCACATCACCGACTTCATCGAGGCCCCGCCGTCGACCTTCGAGATCAACGCGGGCGTCTACGTCTTCTCCCCCGGTTTCGCCGATCTGCTCCCGGAGCGCGGCGACCACGAGCGCACCACCTTCCCGCATCTGGCCCGTGAGCGGCGGCTGGCCGGCTTCCCCATCCCGCAGGGCTCCTACTGGCGGGCCATCGACACGGCCAAGGACCTGACGGAAGCGGCGAAGGAACTGGCGGCCCAGGGCCGCTGAGCCGTCACGGCGCCCGGGCCTGCGCACCGCCCGGACAGGGGCCGAAGTCCCGGCCCAAGGGGCCTGCCGCCCCGGCGACACGCGAGTGGGGTCCCGCACGGAACGCTTCCGTGCGGGACCCCACTGGTGTGTGCCGCGTACGTCGCGCCGCGGCCGGCCGCTATCCGAGCAGGCCGCCCACGAGGCCCGGGCGGTCCTCCTCGGATCCCTCGCTGCCGCCGCTCGGGGTGCCCGTGCCGCCGCCGCCCGTGCCACCGCCGGAGGTGGGGCCGCCCGAGCCGGTGCTCGGCGCCTGGCCCGCCGGGGAGGACTGCTGCGGCGGGGCCTGACCGGCGCTGCCCTGGGTCTGGCTGGGGGCGCCGGTGACGGCACCGCCGGTGTTCCGGGGCGCCTGGGGGGTGCCGGTCCCCGCGGACGGGCTGGTCGCGCCGGAGGTGGCGCCGCCCCTGGACGGCGAGGTGGAGGCGGACGGGGTGCGCTTCTTGCGCTCGGCGGGCTCCTTCGGCAGCGGAGAGCCGGGCAGTTCGTTGCGCGGGGACTCGCCGGGTCCGGGCACGACCACCCGGTCGGCATCGCGGACGGCACCGCCGAGGATCGCTCCGGTCAGCAGGGACACCCCGCACACCAGGGCGGTGATCAGTGCGCCGCGGCGCAGCACATAGCGGCGCAGGTCCCAGATGTCGGCGCGCGGGCCGAGGCGCCGCCAGGCGCTGCCGGCCAGGCGGCCGTCGACCGAGTAGACCGGGGCGCCGGCGATGACCAGCGGGGACCAGGCGGCGAGGAAGAGGAAGTCGGTGGTGTCGTAGACGGGGCTGCTCTTCCAGCTGACGGCGACCAGCAGCCCGGCGGACAGCAGCACGCCGATGGCGGCGGCGACGCGCTGCCAGCAGCCGAGGACGGTCAGCACGCCGACGGCGATCTGCAGGAAGGCGACGCCGAGCCCGGTGCCGATGGGGTGGTGCAGGGCGAACTGGTGCAGCGGGGCGGCGATCTCCCAGGGGTGGAGGCTGTTCAGCCAGGTCACCAGGGAGCCGCGCTCGCCGTCGAAGTAGTGCGGGTCGCAGAGCTTGCCCATGCCGGCGTAGACGGCGACGAAGCCGAGGACGACCCGCAGCGGGAGCAGGACGACGCCCAGGTTCATCCGGCGGCCGGGGTAGTAGGCGTGCCGCGCCGGGTCGTCGCCGTGCCGGCGGGAGCGCCGGCCGGTGTCCTCCTCGCCGGCCTCCCGCCCGTCGTCGTAGCCGTCGTGGGCGCCGGTGTCGTAGATGTCGCGGGAGCCGGTGTCCTCGTGGCCGGGACCGGCGTAGGCGGGTTCGTCGTAGGCGCTGCCGACGCCGCGCATGGGCGGCAGCAGCGGGGCGTCCTGGGTGCGCTGGGCGCCGATGACCGGGGTCTCGAGGGTGCGTTCGGCCGGGCTCTCGTCGTAGCCGAAGCCCTCGTGGCCGGTGCCGACGCGGGGGATGACCTGGGTGGCCCCGGGGTCGGCGTGCTGCGGCTCGTCGGAGTGCCGGACGCCGCCCTGCCGCACTGCCTGGAGGAGCCGGTGGGCGCCGGTGTCGTCGGGGGCCGAGCGGCCGCTCCAGACGACGGGCCGGCGACGCGGGGCGGTCCGGCCCGGGGCGCCCATGGTGGTGACGACCGGGACACGGGCGGTGTCCTGAACGGCGCTCGCATACCGGGCGATCCGGGGCGAGGCCGCGCGCCTCGAGGAGGCGCCCAGCTGCACGCGGAAGCTGGCGTGATTGACGATGATCTGCGCCGGATCGCTCGGCACCTTCACCATGCTCAGCGCGGGAGCGTCGTCGAGTCCCGACGAGCGGTCCCCCGTGGGTGTGCGGGGTGTTCTGGTGTCCACACTCATCTAACCGAGTGACGCGGCGTTAGGACACTGCCTCGAACCGCCGGAAGTGTCCGGGCCGCGTCAAACCTGCCCGGATCTCCCGGAATCCACCATGTGGGTGATATCGACGAACACCCGTACGAGGTGTGGACGGCCCCGTTCGAGGTGTGGACGACCCCGGACGGACCAGGGAAGGGACGGGAGAAGCACGGGGAAGGACCGGGAGGAACGCGGACGCGCCCGCTCAGCCGCGGCGGCGGGCCGCCTCGTAGAGCACGATGCCTGCGGCCACACCGGCGTTGAGCGACTCGGCACCGCCCGGCATGGGGATGCGCACCCGGAAGTCGCAGGTCTCCCCGACCAGCCGGGACAGCCCCTTGCCCTCGCTGCCCACGACGATCACCACGGGTCCTTCGAGGGCGTCCAGCTCACCGAGCTCGGCCTCACCGTCCGCGGCGAGCCCGACGACCATGATCCCGGCCTTCTTGTACGCCTCCAGAGCGCGGGTCAGGTTGGTGGCACGGGCGACCGGCGTCCGGGCCGCCGTACCGGCGGAGGTCTTCCAGGCGCCGGCGGTCATCCCGGCGGCACGCCGCTCGGGCACCACGACACCGTGACCGCCGAAGGCGGACACCGAGCGCACCACGGCACCCAGGTTGCGCGGGTCGGTCACCCCGTCGAGGGCGACGATCAGCGGGTCCTCGCCCTCGTCGTGGGCGTTCGCCACCAGGTCCTCGGGGTGCGCGTACTCGTACGGCGGCACCTGCAGGACCAGGCCCTGGTGGTTCAGGCCATTGGTCATCCGGTCCAGCTCGGGGCGCGGCGCCTCCATCAGGTTGACGTTGCCGCGCTCGCCCGCGAGCTGCAGCGCCTCGCGGACCCGCTCGTCGTTGTCGATGAACTGCTGGACGTAGAGCGTGGTGGCGGGCACGCCCTCGCGCAGCGCCTCGACGACCGGGTTGCGCCCGACGACGAGTTCCGCGGCGGAGCGGCCGCCGCCGCGCCGGGCCTGGCTGCGGCCCTGGGCGCGGCGCGCCCTGGCCTGGGCGGCGCGCTGCTTGGCGTGGCCCTTGCGCATCTCGGCGGGGGGCGTGGGTCCCTTGCCTTCCAGGCCCCGGCGCCGCTTGCCGCCACTGCCGACCTGCGCGCCCTTCTTGCCGGACATGCGGCGGTTGTTCGCGGCCATGAGGTTTCCGTCTCTCGTGAAGTCGTGAAGTGAGGTGGGTGGTGTGCGGGGCGGGCGTGGCTCAGCGGGGGCCGAGGCTCCAGCGGGGACCCTGCGGGCTGTCCTCGATGACCAGGCCGGTCTGGTTCAGCTGGTCGCGGATGGCGTCCGCGGTCGGCCAGTCCTTGCGGGCCCGGGCGGCCTCCCGCTGTTCGAGGACCATGCGCACCAGCGTGTCGACCACGCCATGCAGATCCTCGCCGCGGTCGCCCCCGCCGGCCCAGTGCTCGTCGAGCGGGTCGAGCCCGAGGACGCCGAGCATGGCGCGCACCTCGGCGAGGCGGGCGACGGCCGCTTCCTTGTCGTCGGCGGCCAGCGCGCTGTTGCCCTGCCGGACCGTGGTGTGCACCACGGCCAGCGCCTGCGGCACGCCCAGGTCGTCGTCCATCGCCTCGGCGAAGGCGGGCGGCACCTGCGGGGCCGGCTCGACCGGCCCGCCGGCCAGCTCGGTGACCCGCTGCACGAAGCCCTCGATCCGCGCGAACGCGGATTCGGCCTCGCGCAGGGCCTCCTCGCTGTACTCGATCATCGACCGGTAGTGCGGGGTGCCGAGGTAGTAGCGCAGCACGATGGGCCGCCAGCGCTTGACCATCTCGGAGACCAGCACCGAGTTGCCGAGCGACTTGGACATCTTCTCGCCGCTCATGGTCACCCAGGCGTTGTGCACCCAGTACTGGGCGAACCGGTCGCCGAAGGCCTGGGCCTGCGCGATCTCGTTCTCGTGGTGCGGGAAGATCAGGTCCAGGCCGCCGCCGTGGATGTCGAAGGCGCTGCCGAGGTACTTGTGCGCCATCGCCGAGCACTCCAGGTGCCAGCCGGGACGGCCGCGTCCCCAGGGCGTCTCCCAGCTGGGCTCGCCGGGCTTGGCCGCCTTCCACATGGCGAAGTCACGGGGGTCCCGCTTGCCGGTCTCCCCCTCGCCGGAGGGCTGCAGCAGGTTCTCCAGCTCCTGGTTGGACAGCTGGAGGTAGTCCGGGAAGGAGGTGACGGCGAAGTAGACGTTGCCGTCGGCCTCGTAGGCGTGGCCGCGCTCGATCAGGCCGCGCATCATCTCGACCATCTCGGTGATGTGGCCGGTGGCGCGCGGCTCGTAGGTCGGGGGCAGGCAGCCCAGGGCACGGTAGCCCTCGGAGAAGGCCCGCTCGTTCTCGTAGCCGATGGCCCACCAGGGGCGGTTCTGCTCGGCCGACTTGGCGATGATCTTGTCGTCGATGTCGGTGACGTTGCGGATGAACGTCACCTCGTAGCCGCGGTACTCGAACCAGCGGCGCAGGATGTCGAAGTTCAGACCCGAGCGGATGTGCCCGATGTGGGGTGCCGCCTGCACGGTGGCACCGCAGAGGTAGATCGAGACACATCCCGGCTTGAGCGGGGTGAAGTCACGGATCTGCCGGGCGCGGGTGTCGTACAGGCGAATAGTCACGGCATCCAGGGTAGTGGGCCCGGAGGTGTGGGTGCGCCTCCGGCGGCCCGCGGGCCGCGCCCGGGTGCCGGGCGGCCCGCCGGTCCGCTCATCGCTCCCTGACGACCAGCGCCGTCGCCACCGCCATCAGGCCCTCGCCGCGTCCGGGGAAGCCGAGGCCGTCGGTGGTGGCGCCGGAGACCGACACGGGTGCCCCCGCCGCCTCCGAGAGGATCTTCTGCGCCTCGTCCCGCCGCTTGCCGATCCTGGGGCGGGGGCCGACGACCTGCACCGCGATGTTGCCGATGCGGAAACCGGCCTCCCGTACGAGCCGGGCGGCCTCGGTCAGCAGCGCCGTGCCGGACGCACCCGCCCACTCGGGCCGAGCGGTGCCGAAGTGCTGCCCGAGGTCGCCGAGGCCCGCCGCGGAGAACAGGGCGTTGCAGGCGGCGTGGGCGACCACGTCGGCGTCGGAGTGCCCGGCGAGCCCCGGGCCCTCGTTCTCCCACTTCAGGCCGGCGCACCACAGCTCCCGGCCCTCCTCGAAGGCGTGGATGTCGGTGCCGATGCCGACCTGGGGCAGCGGATAGGACTCAGAAGCCATCGTTGAGCCTCCTGCGCGCGAGCACCGCCTCGGCGAGGACCATGTCCAGCGGGCGGGTGACCTTGAAGGCCTCCTCGTGCCCGGGGACGGTGACCACGGTGAGGCCGAGCTGCTCGACCATGCTCGCGTCGTCGGTGGCGTTGCCGGTGACCGTCTCGTGGGCGCGCACCAGGGTCGCGCGGTCGAAGCCCTGCGGGGTCTGCACCGCGCGCAGCCGGGAGCGGTCCGGAGTGGCGAGTACCGGCTCCGGGGCGCCGGGCTCGGCCGCCGGCTCGACCTCCTTGACCGTGTCGGCGAGCGGCAGCGCGGGGACCACGGCGACGGCGCCGTCGCGCACCGCCTCGATCACGGCGTCCACCGTGTCCACCGGGACCAGCGGGCGGGCCGCGTCGTGGACGAGGACGATGTCGTAGTCCTCGGGGAGCGCCTCCAGGCCGGCCCTGACCGATTCCTGCCGGGTGTCGCCGCCGGGGACGACCAGGAAGTCGGTGCGCTCGGGCAGCGCGTGCGCGTCGAGGAGCGTCTTGACCTCGGCGGCGCCGTCGGGCGGGGCCACGACCACCACCAGGGAGACGGCACGGGAGTCGGCCATCGCGCGGATCGCGTGGACCAGCATGGGCGTGCCGCCGAGGGCGCGCAGCGCCTTGGGAGCGCCGGGCCCCAGGCGCACACCCCGGCCGGCCGCCGGGATCACGGCCGCCGTTCGGGGCGCCGGACGCGCGGGCACGGTGTTCGGCTCGGGCGCGGGGAGCGGATCGTCAGACATCGGTTCCTGTCAGGTTTGTGTGCTCGGGCTACCTGGGTATGGCCTGGGCGTAGCCTCCGCTCCGCAGCGGAGGAAGTGCCGGGCGTGACGATGTGGCCAGCCCCTTCCGTGACTCTGGTCGAGTCGGCCGCCCGGGGACGGCACACCGGATGCGGGACGTGTGAAGGACAACACATTCTCCGGGTGCGAACATGCCGCAGCGCCCGGCGACATGTGCTGTGTCATCGGGCACCGCGGCATGATGGTGCGCTATGTGCTGGTACGGGCGCGGCGCTGAGCGATCAGTTCCGCCTCGGGTCAGGAGGCGAGAACCTCGTCGAGCAGAGCCTCGGCCTTGTCCTCGTTGGTGTTCTCCGCGAGCGCGAGCTCGCTGACCAGGATCTGCCGCGCCTTGGCGAGCATGCGCTTCTCACCGGCGGACAGTCCCCGCTCACGCTCACGACGCCACAGGTCACGTACGACTTCCGCGACCTTGATGACATCGCCGGAGGCGAGCTTCTCCAGGTTTGCCTTGTAACGGCGCGACCAGTTCGTGGGCTCCTCGGCGTACGGCGCGCGCAGCACCTCGAAGACCCGGTCCAGCCCGTCCTGACCGACCACATCACGCACGCCGACGAACTCCGCATTGTCCGCTGGCACACGCACCGTCAGGTCACCCTGGGCGACCTTCAGCACCAAGTAGGTCTTGTCCACGCCTTTGATCTGGCGAGTTTCGATGGCCTCGATCAGCGCGGCCCCGTGATGGGGATAGACCACGGTGTCGCCAACCTTGAACGTCATGTGACAGGTACCCCTTCCGTGGCTATCCAGGGTAACACGGATACGCCGTCTTCTGAATGGCGTTTTCGCAGGTCAGGGCCATTCTCGGGGCTTGACAAGCGCAACATGAACGTGCTTCGCGGCCGGAGCGGAAGCAGGTATTCGCAGGTCGGAGCGCCTCTCCGGGCCAAGCGAAACGCGCACGTTACACGCATCCGGACGACCGTACGAGCGACCGAACGTCCCCAAATGTCCGGTTCTCTGCGCTCGACTTCCGCTACTCCGTTCGGAGACCCGGGGCCCGTTCCGGCGAATCCCGAATTGATCACGGAGCCCATCACCGGGCCGGCCATGGAGCCGATCACACGCGCGTGAGGAGCACCACGAGGAGACGCCGGTGATCGTCCGTGTGATCAATTCACGGAGCCTCCGGTGCATTCCCAGGAGAAAAATGCGCCCGCTATGCGCCCCGCTATGAGCCCGCCTTATACGAATGCCGGAGAGTGAGCGCGGGTGCGCTCGAATGGCGGCCCGGACCCGGGACCCGGGTGGGGCTTGTCGGGGGAACGCCCGGCCACCGGGGAGGGTCGGGTGCGAGCCCGCGGGAACGGCTCGGTAACCTAAGGCCGCTGACAGACGCTTACCGACCCTCCAGGCGGCTTTACCGTCGCCACGCTCGAGTCAAGGAGTTGCCGCCGCCGTGAGCAGCAGCCTTCGACGCGGCGCCCTCGCCGCCGCCGCCATCGCAATCTCCATCGCCTCGCTCTCCGCGTGCGCGGCCGGCAACAACGCGCAGACCCTGCAGGTCAAGCCGGACAACGCGGCGACGACCGTCGGCAACATCAAGATCCAGAACGCCACGATCATCACCCCGGCCGAGCGCGAGTCCACCGGCCCGTCCGTGGTCTCCGCCACCCTCTTCAACGAGGGCAGCACCCCCGAGACGCTGGAGTCGATCACCGTCCCGGGCACCGGCAAGACCGCGCAGCTCACCCCCGCGAAGGGCAAGAGCCTGACCATCCCGCCGGGTGGGCAGCTGATCCTGGGCGGCAAGGACAACGCCACCGCGGTGCTGCCGGCCAGCCGCGAGAGCATCCAGGACGGCAACGTCCAGAAGGTCACCTTCACCTTCAGCAGGACCGGTGACGTGAGCCTGGGCGCCTTCGTCTTCCCGGCCGATCACTTCTACAAGGAGTGGGGCCCCAGTGAGGCGCCCGCCGGTGCGGGCGCCACGGCCGAGCCGTCGGCCGGTGCCTCCGGCGAGGCCTCGAAGTCCCCGGAGGCCGGGGAGTCGGCCGGTGCCGGCGAGTCCGCCGGAGAGGCCGAGGGCGGCGAGGAGTCCGGTGCCCCGTCGGGCACCCCGTCGGACGCGGCGTCCGCCAGCCGGCAGGCCGGCTGACCGCATCGCTCGTGAGCGTCAGGGGCGGGACCCGATCGGATCGGGTCCCGCCCCTGACGTTTCACCGGCCCGGCGCTCCGGCCACGCGTCTCACCTGCCCGGGTGTCCGGGGCCGGAATGTCTCACGGGCCCGAGCCGCCGGGCCGGACGTCGTCCCACCGCCCGCGGGCCGGGCTCGGGCTCAGGGCTCGAACTTGTAGCCAAGCCCCCGGACGGTCACCAGGTAGCGCGGTGCGCCCGGGTCCGGTTCGATCTTGGCGCGCAGGCGCTTGACGTGGACGTCGAGGGTCTTGGTGTCGCCCACGTAGTCGGCGCCCCAGACCCGGTCGATCAGCTGCATCCGGGTGAGCACCCGGCCGGCGTTGCGCAGCAGCATCTCCAGCAGGTCGAACTCCTTCAGCGGCAGATCGACCTTGGTGCCGCCCACGGTCACCACGTGCCGGTCGACGTCCATGCGGACCGGGCCGGCCTCCAGCGCCGACGGGGCCGCCTCCTCGTGGCCGTCGCCGCGGCGGCGCAGCACGGCACGGATCCGGGCGACCAGCTCGCGGGAGGAGAAGGGCTTGGTGACGTAGTCGTCGGCCCCTATCTCCAGGCCGACCACCTTGTCGATCTCGCTGTCCTTGGCGGTCACCATGATCACGGGGACGTTGGAGCGGCCGCGCAGCTGGCGGCACACCTCGGTGCCCGGCAGCCCGGGCAGCATCAGGTCGAGGAGGACGAGGTCGGCGCCGTTGCGCTCGAACTCGTCGAGTCCGTCGGGCCCGGTGGTCGCGACGGCGACCTCGAAGCCCTCCTTGCGGAGCATGTACGACAGGGCGTCGGAGAAGGACTCCTCGTCCTCGACGACGAGCACTCGGGTCACGGAAGGACCTCCGGGGAGGGAAGCGTTTCGTACGCGGTTGTGTCGGACGGGACAGCTGTGTGGGGGGAAGCAGAAGAGGATGCGGGACGCGGCCGGCCGGTCTCGCCGTCGAGGCGCCCGGAGCCGTCGTGGTCGTCGTGGTGGTCTTGGTGGTCGGAACGTTCGTGGTCGCGGGAGCCCTCGAGACCGCCGGCGCCGTCGGAGGCCTCGAAGTCGTCGAAGTCCTCGGATCCGTCGCGGTCGGCCTGCCGCCGGCCGGCGCGGGCACGTACCGACCCGGCCTCCGGCAGCCGCAGCGTGAACGTCGAACCCTGGCCCTCGGCGCTCCACACCGTGACCTCCCCGCCGTGCGAGGCGGCCACATGCTTGACGATCGCGAGGCCGAGGCCCGTGCCGCCGGTGGCGCGGGAGCGGGCCGGGTCGACGCGGTAGAAGCGCTCGAAGATGCGCTCCTTGTCCTTGTCGGAGATGCCGATGCCCTGGTCGGTGACCGCGATCTCGATGAGGTCCCCGCCGGGCTGGGCGACCCTGCGGGCCGTGATGCCCACACGGGTGCGGGCGGGCGAGTAGTTGACGGCGTTCTCGACGAGGTTGCCCAGCGCGGCCGCGAGCTGCCCGCGGTGCCCCCACACCGCCAGGTCGCCGTCGCTCTCCCGGCGCCCGTCGCCGCTCTGCTCGGCCCCCTCGGGCACCCCCACGTTCGAGACCATGGTGATCTGCTTGGTGCCGGCCGCGTGCCGGCAGCGGTCGACGGCCTCGGCGACCAGCTCGTCCACCCGGACCGGCTCGGCGTCCTCCAGCGGATCGTCGTTCTGCACCCGGGAGAGGTCGATGAGCTCCTGCACCAGATTGGTGAGCCGGGTCGCCTCGATCTGCATCCGCCCGGCGAAGCGCTGCACGGCCTCCGGGTCGTCGGCGGCGTCCATGACCGCCTCGGAGAGCAGGGACAGCGCGCCGACCGGGGTCTTGAGCTCATGGCTGACGTTGGCGACGAAGTCCCGCCGCACCGCCTCGATCCGGCGGGCCTCGGTGAGGTCCTCGACCAGCAGCAGCACCAGCCTCGAACCCAGCGGGGCCACCCGTGCGGACACCGCGAGGGCCTCGCCCCGCCCGGTGCCGCGCCTCGGCAGGTCCAGTTCGACCTGCCGTATCTCGCCGTCGCGCCGGGTGTCACGGGCCATCTTCAGCATGGGCTCCACGGCGAGCCTGCCGCCCCTGACCAGTCCGAGGGCGTACGCGGCGGAGCTGGCCTTGACCACGTCGTCGGCCTCGTCGAGGACCACGGCGGAGGAGCGCAGCACGGACAGGACGGTGTCCACGCCCGGCGGCAGCACCGGGTCGGTGTGCAGGGAGCTGCGGGTGGGGCGCCTCTGCTCGCGCTCGCTGAACCGGAACGCGAGCATGGCGATGACACCGGTGAGCACCCCGGCGATCGCTGCCGCTGCGGCGACCGCCGCGTTCACGTCCATGTCTCCAGGTTAGGCGCGGTCCCGGCGGCGCCCCCAGCCGCCGGGGGCGGTACTCGAACACTCGTCGCCCAGAGTTCACCTGGGCGCCAGGGACGGTTCATCCGAGGTGACGGAAACGGACGCGTGACGCACGGACCGTGGGAGCGTGGGAAGGAGCCCCGACCCCGGCGGTGCCCCGGAAAGGCGTACCGAGAAGCCGCACGACCCCGAAGAGACCCACGAGAGGAAGCCCGATGCGGGACGCGTACCACGAGGAACTGGATTCGATCGGCGACGGTCTGGTGGAGATGGCCCGCCTGGTCGGATCGGCGATCGGGCGCGCCACGACCGCCATCCTCGACTCGGATCTGAAGCTGGCCGAGAGCGTGATCGAGGCCGACCAGAAGGTCGACGGGCTCCAGCACGACCTGGAGGCGCGGGCGATCGCCCTGCTGGCCAGGCAGCAGCCGGTCGCCACCGACCTGCGGATAGTCGTGACCTCGCTGCGCATGTCGGCCGACCTGGAGCGCTCCGGCGACCTCGCGCAGCACGTGGCGAAGCTCGCCCGGCTGCGCTACCCGGCGCACGCGGTCCCCGCCGACCTGCACGCGACGATCCTGGAGATGGGCCAGCTCGCCCAGCGGCTGATGGCCAAGGCGGCGGAGGTGATCATCACCAAGGACGTCGACCTGGCGCTCCAGCTGGAGCAGGACGACGACGCGATGGACCTGCTGCACCGCACCCTGTTCCAGCACCTGATGGACGACCGCTGGAAGCACGGCATCGAGACGGCCGTGGACGTCACCCTGCTGGGCCGCTACTACGAACGCTTCGCCGATCACGCGGTCTCGGTCGCCAAGCGGGTGGTGTACCTGGTGACCGGGGAGCACGCGGACGAGATCCAGACGGACGTGCAGCAGGAGATTCAGGCGTAGTCGCCCGGCCGGCAGGAAGGTACGGGCGCTGGGGAATCCGCGCACGCAGGAAGATCCGGGCGCAGGAAGATCCGGGCGGAGGAGATCCGGGCGCAAGGGGAACCGGCACAAGGGGAACCGGGCACAGCGAGATCCGGGCGCGGGAGATCGGAGCGCGCGGCGCCCCCGTCCGCCGGTGGCACGTCACCCGTGTCCGGTCCGCCAGGGCGTGCGGTCGGCCGGTCAGGGCGCGTGCGAGCCTCAGTGCGCCGTTGATGCGCCCGGTCGGGCGGGCTTCCAATGAGCACAGGCACCGGCGTCGAGGAGGGACCCATGTCCGAATCCCCCAGCACCACGCCCGACCCCACGCAGGACCGCGAGACCGAGCAGCCGGCCGAGATCAGGAACCTCACCCTGATCGCCGCCTGCGGCTGCGGCTCGGGCTGCGGCTGCGGTTGCCAGTCGGGCAACCCCTGCCAGTGCGGCTGACGCCGCAGGCTCGTTCCGCGGAGTCTCGTGACGCAAGGATCGTTCCGTAAGGGCTCGTTCCACGGAACCCTTCAGAACTCTTCCTGGTCTTCCTTGAGGCTCTCGCTCACCATGCCCGAAGACCCCGCGCCGGACGGCCGGGGTCCTTCGGCATGCCCTCCCAGGGCTTCCCGGGACGACGCCTCAAACCCGACTGCAGGATCCGGTCCCAGGTGCCGTCCGCAGACCAGCGGCGATGCCGTTCGTAGACGGTCTTCGACGAGCCATAGCGTTCCGGCAGATCACGCCAGGGGACACCGGTCCGGATCCGGAACAGGATCCCGTTGACCACCGTGCGGTGGTCGTTCCACCGGCCGCCCCGGCCACCCGCAGGCGGCAGATGCGGCTCCAACTCCTCGAGTGCCCCGATCAACGAACCCATCCGGCGCCGCCTCCTCCAGGCCTTCGGGGTGGGCGTGATGCTTCAAGGCCAGACTGCACATCGGCAGACTGCACTTGAACTACTGGCCGCGAGGACGAACACCCCGAGGGCTCCTTGACCTGCGGCGAAAGCCAGGAGAAACAGCGCGAGACCCATGAAGACCCACAGTGTCCACCCAGTCTGGGGCCAGCGCGCCCCCTGCACCAACTGACGTGGGCCATCGCTCTGAAGGGTCTCCGCAGCGGCGGACTAGC
>NZ_JAATEM010000054.1 GCF_012034205.1 Streptomyces composti | reverse complement strand
GGTGCGTGCTCGCCGACGAGCGGATCTCGCAGTCGGGCCGGCTCGCGGTCGCGGTGAGCGGCGGCTCCGGTGCCCGGCTGCGGGAGCGGGTGGCGCCCTCGCTGCCCGGCGCGACCTGGTTCGAGGTGGGCGGCGGCACCATCGACGACGCCGTCCGGCTGGCGAGCGGCATCAAGGCCGGCCACTACGACGCGGTGGTCGGGCTCGGCGGCGGAAAGATCATCGACTGCGCCAAGTTCGCGGCGGCCCGCGTCGGCCTCCCGCTCGTGGCGGTGGCCACCAACCTGGCGCACGACGGTCTGTGCTCCCCGGTCGCCACCCTCGACAACGACGCAGGACGTGGCTCCTACGGCGTGCCCAATCCGATCGCCGTCGTCATCGACCTGAATGTGATCCGTGAGGCGCCGGTGCGCTTCGTGCGCTCCGGGATCGGCGACGCCATCTCCAACATCTCCGCGGTCGCCGACTGGGAGCTGTCCCACCGGGTCAACGGCGAGAAGATCGACGGTCTGGCCGCGGCGATGGCCCGTCAGGCGGGCGAGGCGGTGCTGCGGCACCCCGGCGGCGCGAGCGACGACGACTTCCTCCAGGTCCTGGCCGAGGCACTGGTCCTCACCGGCATCGCGATGTCGGTCTCCGGCGACTCCCGCCCCTCCTCCGGCGCCTGCCACGAGATCAACCACGCTTTCGACCTGCTCTTCCCGCAGCGGGCCGCGGCCCACGGCGAGCAGGTCGGCATCGGTGCCGCCTTCGCGATGTATCTGCGCGGGGCGCACGAGGAGTCGGCGAACATGGCCGCGGTGCTGCGCCGCCACGGGCTGCCGGTGCGCCCGGAGGAGATCGGTTTCACGGTCGACGAGTTCGTCCGGGCCGTCGAGTTCGCCCCGGAGACCCGCCCCGGCCGCTACACCATCCTCGAACACCTCGACCTGAAGACCGACCAGATCAAGGACGTCTACGCCGACTATGTCAAGGCCATCGGTAGCTGAACTCCGTCCGGTCGTGCACCCCGAGGGGGTCAAGGACCGGCGCAGCGGTGAGCACTGGATGGGACGCCTCTACATGCGCGAGGTGTCCCTGCGGGTCGACCGCTACCTGGTGAACACCAGGGTCACCCCCAACCAGCTCACGTACCTGATGACCGTCTGCGGCGTCCTCGCGGCGCCCGCCCTGCTGGTGCCCGGGATCTGGGGCGCCGTGCTCGGCGTGGTCATGGTCCAGCTGTACCTGCTGCTCGACTGCGTCGACGGCGAGATCGCCCGCTGGCGCAAGCAGTTCTCGCTCGGCGGGGTCTACCTCGACCGGGTCGGCGCCTACCTGTGCGACGCGGCCGTCCTGGTCGGACTCGGTCTGCGCGCCGCCGACCCGTGGGGCTCCGGGCGGATCGACTGGCTGTGGGCCTTCCTCGGCACCCTCGCGGCGCTCGGCGCCATCCTGGTGAAGGCCGAGACCGACCTGGTCGGCGTCGCCCGCCACCAGGGCGGGCTGCCCCCGGTGAAGGAGGCCGCCGCCGAGCCGCGCTCCTCCGGCATGGCGCTGGCCCGCAGGGCGGCCGCGGCGCTGAAGTTCCACCGGCTGATCCTCGGCATCGAGGCGTCCCTGCTGATCCTGGTCCTGGCGATCGCCGACCAGATCCACGGCGACCTGTTCTTCACCCGCCTCGGCACCGCCGTCCTGGCCGGTATCGCGATGCTGCAGACCGTGCTGCACCTGGTGTCGATCCTCGCGTCGAGCAGGCTGAGGTGAGCGCCTTGAAGGTCGGGGCCGTCATCATCACCATGGGCAACCGCCCCGACGAGCTGCGCGCCCTGCTCGACTCGGTGGCCAAGCAGGAGGGCGACCCGGTCGAGGTCGTCGTCGTCGGCAACGGCTCGCCGGTGTCCGGCCTCCCCGAAGGGGTGCGCACCGTCGAGCTGCCGGAGAACCTCGGCATCCCCGGCGGGCGCAACGCCGGCATCGAGGCCTTCGGCCCGGCCGGACGCGACGTGGACGTCCTGCTGTTCCTCGACGACGACGGGCTGCTGGCCGGCCACGACACCGCCGAGCTGTGCCGGGAGGCCTTCGCCGCCGACCCGCGCCTGGGCATCATCAGCTTCCGCATCGCCGACCCCGAGACCGGGGTCACCCAGCGCCGCCACGTGCCCCGGCTGCGCGCCTCCGACCCGCTGCGCTCCTCCCGGGTGACCACCTTCCTGGGCGGCGCCAACGCGGTGCGCACCCAGGTCTTCGCCGAGGTCGGCCTGCTGCCGGAGGACTTCTTCTACGCCCACGAGGAGACCGACCTCGCCTGGCGGGCGCTCGACGCCGGCTGGCACATCGAGTACCGCGCCGACATGGTGCTCCACCACCCGACGACGGCGCCCTCGCGGCACGCGGTCTACCACCGCATGATCGCCCGCAACCGGGTCTGGCTGGCCCGCCGCAACCTCCCCGCGCCGCTGGTCCCGGTCTATCTGGGCGCCTGGGTGCTGCTCACCCTTGTGCGTCGTCCCACACGCGCGGCGCTCAAGGCGTGGTTCGGCGGATTCCGGGAAGGGTGGACCACACCCTGCGGCCCGCGCCGGCCCATGAAGTGGCGTACGGTGTGGCGGCTGACCCGACTGGGCCGGCCCCCGGTGATCTGACAAGCTCGTATCCGGGAACATCCCGGGGCCGCACCTCGGCTCCCCGGCTCAGGCCATGGCCGATCAAGGCCGCGCATCTCGAGGACGAAAGTTTTCCACCAGTGAGTGAGACAACGCACGACGGCACGGTCGCGGTGAGCGCGCCCGTGTCGCCCGACGAGGGTCTGACGTCGGCCGAGCTCGCCGCCAAGTACGGGCTGTCGGTCAGCGGCGCCCGGCCGTCCCTCATCGAGTACGTCCGTCAGCTCTGGGGCCGGCGTCACTTCATCATGGCCTTCTCCCAGGCGAAGCTGACCGCCCAGTACAGCCAGGCGAAGCTCGGCCAGCTGTGGCAGGTGGCGACGCCGCTGCTGAACGCGGCCGTGTACTTCTTCATCTTCGGTCTGCTGCTGGACGCCAAGCGGGGCATCCCCAGCGACGTGTACGTGCCGTTCCTGGTGACCGGCGTCTTCGTGTTCACCTTCACCCAGAGCTCGGTGCTGGCCGGTGTGCGGGCCATATCCGGCAACCTGGGCCTGGTGCGGGCCCTGCACTTCCCACGGGCCTCGCTGCCCATCTCGTTCTCGCTGCAGCAGCTCCAGCAGCTGCTGTTCTCCATGGTCGTGCTGGTCGCGGTGATGCTGGCGTTCGGCAGCTATCCCGACTGGTCCTGGCTGCTGATCGGGCCGGCGCTGCTGCTGCAGTTCGTGTTCAACACCGGCCTCGCGCTGATCTTCGCCCGCATGGGCAGCAAGACCCCCGACCTGGCCCAGCTGATGCCGTTCGTGCTGCGTACCTGGATGTACGCCTCGGGCGTGATGTTCAGCATCCCGGCGATGCTCGCCGACAAGGACGTCCCCGGCTGGCTGCCCGACCTGCTCCAGTGGAACCCCGCCGCGGTCTACATGGACCTGGTCCGCTTCGCCATGATCGACGAGTACGACTCCACCTACCTGCCCCCGCACATCTGGGCGGTCGGCATCGGCTGGGCGCTGCTGATCGGCGTGGCGGGCTTCATCTACTTCTGGAAGGCGGAGGAGAGGTACGGCCGTGGCTGAGGAGAACGACGGCACGAAGTCCGGGCGTGTCCCCACCGTCATCGCGGACGACCTGCACATCGTCTACCGAGTGAACGCCGGCCGGTCCGGCAAGGGGAGCGCCACCGCCGCGCTCAGCCGCATCCTGCGGCGCGGCAAGGACGACGAGGCGCGGGGCGTGCGCAAGGTGCACGCGGTGCGCGGGGTCTCCTTCGTCGCCTACCGGGGTGAGGCGATCGGCCTGATCGGCTCCAACGGCTCCGGCAAGTCCACCCTGCTGCGCGCCATCGCCGGGCTGCTCCCGGCCGAGCGCGGCAAGGTCTACACCGACGGCCAGCCGTCCCTGCTGGGCGTGAACGCCGCCCTGATGAACGACCTCACCGGTGAGCGGAACGTGATCCTCGGCGGGCTGGCGATGGGCATGTCCCGCGAGGAGATCAAGGCGCGCTACCAGGAGATCGTCGACTTCTCCGGCATCAACGAGAAGGGCGACTTCATCTCCCTGCCGATGCGCACGTACTCGTCCGGCATGGCGGCCCGCCTGCGCTTCTCCATCGCCGCCGCCAAGGACCACGACGTCCTGATGATCGACGAGGCGCTGGCCACCGGCGACCGGAAGTTCCAGAAGCGGTCCGAGGCCCGCATCCGCGAGCTGCGCAAGCAGGCCGGCACGGTGTTCCTGGTCAGCCACAACAACAAGTCCATCCGGGACACCTGCGACCGGGTGCTGTGGCTGGAGCGCGGCGAGCTGCGCATGGACGGGCCGACCGACGAGGTGCTCAAGGAGTACGAGAAGTTCACCTCCAAATGACCCGATGAGCCCAGCGGGCCCCGCCGGAGACGCTCCGCGGGGCCCGGCGTGTGCAAAGAACACACCAACTCCTGTTTCCCGCAGGAATCTTGACGCCGATCGGTGTGTTGTTGTGATGTGCGGTTCACCCCGGCGGTCGGTTTCGCGTTGTACAACGTAAGCTGTACCGGTGCCCAAAGGCGGCAATCAGGGCCATAATGCGCGACACGTCCGGAGCGGCCACCGGGCGGAAGTCCCGGCGGCGTGTCCGAAATAGTGTGTATTGGGTCGGCGGTGTAGAACGGGAGATGTGACGGCAATGGCTACGGAAACTCCCCAGGTGAACGCAGCATGCGCCGTCCCCGCCCCGGGCAGCACACGATGACGCCGCCCGGCACGGCGCGTGCCGCCGACCCCGAGCGCGCCACCCTCGACAAGGCCGCCGCGGAGAACTTCCCCGTGGCGCCGTTCTTCCTGCCCGGAGCCTGGCGGGCCGATCTGATGGCCGTCTACGGCTTCGCCCGGCTGGTCGACGACATCGGCGACGGCGACCTCGCCCCCGGCGGCGCCGACGCGGCCCTCCTCGGTGTCTCACCCGAACAGGCGCACGACCGGCTGCTTCTTCTGGACGCCTTCGAGGCCGACCTGCGCCGGGTCTTCGACGGCACCCCCCGCCACCCCCTGCTGCGCCGTCTCCAGCCGGTCGTGCGGCGGCGCGCACTGACCCCCGGGCCCTTCCTCGCGCTGATCGCCGCGAACCGGCAGGACCAGCTCGTCACGCGCTACGAGACCTACGACGACCTGCTCGCCTACTGCGAGCTGTCCGCCAACCCCGTCGGCCGTCTCGTCCTCGCCGTCACCGGCACCGTCAGCCCCGAGCGCGTCCGCCGTTCCGACGCCGTGTGCACCGCCCTGCAGATCGTCGAGCACCTCCAGGACGTGGCGGAGGACCTCGGCCGCGACCGGATCTATCTGCCCGCCGAGGACATGAAACGCTTCCACGTCCAGGAGGCCGACCTCGCCGCCCCCACCGCCGGCGCCTCGCTGCGGGCCCTGATCGCCTTCGAGGCGGAGCGCGCCCGGGCGCTGCTGCGCGAGGGCGATGCGCTGGTGAGCAGCGTCCGGGGCAGGCTCAGGCTGCTGCTCGCCGGGTTCGTGGCGGGGGGAAGGGCGGCGCTGGACGCGATCCGTGCCGCCCAGTTCGACGTACTTCCCGGCCCGCCCCGGCCCGGCAAGCTGACGCTGCTGCGCGAGGCGGGCGTGACCCTGCGAGGAGAGGGGTGATCCGGACCGTGGAGTCGGAACCGCACGCGTCCGCACCGGTACTCGCCGCCTACCGTTACTGCGAGGCCGTCACCGGGCAGCAGGCCCGCAACTTCGCCTACGGCATCCGGCTGCTGCCCACGCCCAAGCGGCGCGCGATGTCGGCGCTGTACGCCTTCTCCCGGCGCGTCGACGACATCGGCGACGGCGTGCTGGCGGACGACGTCAAGCTCGCCCGGCTCGCGGAGACCCGTGCCCTGCTCGGGCGGATCCGTGCCGGGGCCGTCGAGGAGGACGACACCGACCCGGTGGCCGTCGCCCTGACGCACGCCGCCCGGCACTTCCCGATCCCCCTCGGCGGGCTCGACGAGCTGATCGACGGCGTGCAGATGGATGTGCGCGGCGAGACCTACGAGACCTGGGACGACCTGAAGGTCTACTGCCGCTGTGTGGCCGGCGCCATCGGTCGTCTCTCCCTCGGCGTGTTCGGCACTGTACCGGGGGCGCGCGGCGCCGAACGCGCGCCCGAGTATGCCGACACGCTCGGCCTCGCGCTCCAGCTCACCAACATCCTCCGGGACATCCGGGAGGACGCCGAGGGCGGCCGCACCTATCTTCCGGCGGACGACCTGGCGAAATTCGGCTGCTCGGCCGGGTTCCGCGGGCCACGGCCACCGGAGGGCTCCGACTTCGCGGGCCTCGTGCACTTCGAAGTGCGTCGGGCCCGCGCCCTTTTCGCCGAGGGCTACCGTCTGCTTCCCTTGCTCGACCGGCGCAGCGGCGCCTGCGTCGCCGCCATGGCCGGCATCTACCGCCGCCTCCTCGACCGCATCGAACGCGACCCGGAGGCGGTGCTGCGCGGCCGGGTCTCGCTGCCCGGGCGCGAGAAGGCGTATGTCGCCGTGCGCGGGCTGTCCGGCCTGGACGCCCGGCACGTGACCCGGCGGACCGTCAGGAGGCGCGCCTGATGGAGACAACGGAGACCCCCGTCCCCGGCGACGACCCCGACGGCAAGCGGCGGGCAACCCTCCGCGGCAGGGGTGCGTCCCAGACTGAGACGGCAGGTCGTTCACGCTTCACGCACTCCGGCCGTCGGGGGGAGGGCGCACGATGACCCGTGTCACGCGGTCCGAGGGCCGGTACGCCGGCACCACGGAAGGACGGCACGCCGTCGTGGTCGGCGGCGGGCTCGCCGGCGTCACCGCCGCGCTCGCGCTCGCCGACGCGGGCGTCCGCGTCACCCTGCTCGAAGGCCGGCCCAGACTCGGCGGACTCGCCTTCTCCTTCCAGCGGGGCGGACTCACCGTCGACAACGGCCAGCACGTCTACCTGCGCTGCTGCACCGCCTACCGCTGGTTCCTCGACCGCATCGGGGGAGCGGACCTCGCCCCGCTGCAGAACCGTCTCGACGTGCCCGTCGTCGACGTCCGCAGACCCGAGGGACGCAGACTCGGCCGGCTGCGGCGCGACCCGCTGCCCGTGCCGCTGCATCTCAGCCGCAGCCTCGCCACCTACCCGCACCTCACGCTCGCCGACCGGGCCAGAGCCGTCCGGGCCGCGCTCGCGCTCCAGCGGCTCGACCCCGGCGATCCGGCGCTGGACACCCAGGACTTCGGCGCCTGGCTGACCGCGCACGGTCAGACGCCGCGCGCCGTCGAGGCCCTGTGGGACCTGGTCGGGACCGCCACCCTCAACGCGAGAGCCGCCGAAGCGTCCCTGGCGCTCGCCGCGATGGTGTTCAAGACCGGCCTGCTGTCCGAGCCGGGCGCCGCCGACATCGGCTGGGCGCGCGTCCCGCTGGGCGAACTGCACGACCGGCTGGCCCGCAAGGCGCTCGAGGCCGCGGGCGTGCGCACCGAGGTCCGTACCCGCGTCACCTCCCTCTCCGCCGACGGCAACGGCGGATGGAGCGTCCGGGTCCCCGGCGAGACCGTCGAGGCCGACGCCGTCGTCCTCGCCGTGCCCCAGCGGGAGACCCACGACCTGCTGCCCGCAGGAGCCCTCGACGCCCCCGAACGGCTCCTCGGCATCGGCACCGCACCCATCGTCAACGTGCATGTCGTCTACGACCGCACAGTGCTCACCCGGCCCTTCCTGGCCGCGCTCGGCACCCCCGTCCAGTGGGTGTTCGACCGCACCGAGGCCTCCGGCCTGACCCGCGGCCAGTACCTGGCGCTGTCCCAGTCCGTGGCGTACGACGACATCGACACGCCGGTGGCCGAGCTGCGCGAGCGCTATCTGCCCGAGCTGCACCGGCTGCTGCCGCGCACCCGCGACGCCCGGGTCGAGGATTTCTTCGTCACCCGCGAACGCACCGCCACGTTCGCCCCCGCACCGGGCGTCGGGCGGCTGCGCCCCGGCGCCCGCACCAGAGCCCCCGGCCTGTACCTGGCCGGAGCGTGGACCGCCACCGGGTGGCCCGCGACCATGGAGAGTGCGGTCCGCAGCGGCGTCGGAGCGGCGGACGCCGCGCTGCACGCCCTGGGCCGGCCCCGCCCGAGGCACCTCTTCCCGATCGAGGAGGCGGCCTGATGTCCGATCAGCAGCCCGGCGCGGCAGAACCCCGCACCCCCGGTACCGCTACAAGAGGAGAGACTGTGCCCACTGTGCCCCCGGCCCCGACGGCCGAGCGGAGGACCGCGGTGGACGTGTCCGCGCTGCTGGAGCGCGGCCGGACCCTGGCCACGCCGGTGCTGCGGGCGGCCGTAGACCGTCTGGCCCCGCCCATGGACACCGTCGCGGCCTATCACTTCGGCTGGATCGACGCCCACGGCAGGCCCGCGGAGGGCGACGGCGGCAAGGCCGTGCGCCCCGCCCTCGCGGTGCTGTCCGCCGAGGTCACCGGCGCCCGCCCGGAGACCGGCATCCCCGGCGCGGTGGCCGTGGAACTGGTCCACAACTTCTCCCTGCTGCACGACGACCTGATGGACGGCGACGAACAGCGCCGGCACCGCGACACCGTCTGGAAGGTGCACGGCCCCGCTCAGGCCATCCTGGTCGGCGACGCCCTGTTCGCCCTCGCGAACGAGGTGCTGCTGGAGCTCGGCACCGTGGAGGCCGGCCGCGCCGCCCGCCGCCTGACCAGCGCCACCCGCGCGCTGATCGACGGCCAGGCCCAGGACATCTCCTACGAGCACCGCGACCGCGTCAGCGTCGAGGAGTGCCTGGAGATGGAGGGCAACAAGACCGGCGCCCTGCTCGCCTGCGCCAGCTCCATCGGCGCCGTGCTGGGCGGCGCCGACGACCCGACCGCCGACGCCCTGGAGACGTACGGCTACCACCTCGGCCTCGCCTTCCAGGCCGTCGACGACCTCCTCGGCATCTGGGGCGACCCGGAGGCCACCGGCAAGCAGACCTGGAGCGACCTGCGCCAGCGCAAGAAGTCCCTCCCGGTCGTCGCCGCCCTGGCCGCCGAGGGACCCGCCGCCGAGAAGCTCGGCGAGCTGCTCGCCGCCGACGCCAAGAGCAGCGACTTCGAGAGTTTCTCCGAGGAGGAGTTCGCGGCCCGCGCCGCGCTCATCGAGCAGGCGGGCGGCCGCGAGTGGACCGCCGAGGAGGCGCGCCGTCAGCACACCATCGCCATCGAGGCCCTCGACGCAGTGGACATGCCCGAGCAGGTGCGGGAACGGTTCACTGCGCTCGCGGACTTCGTCGTCGTACGAAAGAGATGATCACTATCGGTCGAACAACCCTCGCGTAGTCGCCGGCCGGTGGTGAGGGGAGCGAGCCACCGGCCGACGGCGGACCCACAGCAGACGCACGGCTTGCAGGACTGCACGAAGGGGAAGCCATGACAGCGACGACCGACGGAAGCACCGGGGCGGCCCTGCCGCCCCGAGTGGCCGCGGCCAACGACACCGACACCGAGACCCCGCAGGCGACCGGGGCGGCCGAGGCGGCCGCCCGCGCCATGCGGCGCGCCACCGACTTCCTGCTCTCCCGCCAGTCCGACGAGGGCTGGTGGAAGGGAGACCTCGAGACCAACGTCACCATGGACGCCGAGGACCTGTTGCTGCGTCAGTTCCTCGGCATCCGCGACGAGGACACCACGCGCGCCGCCGCCCTGTTCATCCGCGGCGAGCAGCGCGAGGACGGCACCTGGGCCACCTTCCACGGCGGCCCCGGCGACCTCTCCACCACCGTCGAGGCCTATGTCGCGCTGCGCCTGGCCGGGGACGCGCCCGACGCCCCGCACATGGCGAAGGCCGCCGCGTGGATCCGCGAACAGGGCGGCATCGCCGCCTCCCGCGTCTTCACCCGGATCTGGCTGGCCCTGTTCGGCTGGTGGAAGTGGGAGGACCTGCCCGAACTCCCGCCCGAGCTGATCTGGTTCCCCACCTGGGTGCCGCTGAACATCTACGACTTCGCCTGCTGGGCCAGGCAGACCATCGTCCCGCTGACGATCGTCTCCGCCAAGCGGCCGGTGCGGCCCGCGCCGTTCCCGCTCGACGAGCTGCACACCGACCCCGCCGTCCCCAACCCGCCGAGGCCGCTCGCCCCGGCCAACACCTGGGACGGCGTCTTCCAGCGGCTCGACAAGGCGCTGCACTCCGCCCGCCGCGTGGTGCCGCGCAGGCTGCGCCGGGCGGCCATGAACACCGCCGCTCGCTGGATCATCGAACGCCAGGAGAACGACGGCTGCTGGGGCGGCATCCAGCCGCCGGCCGTCTACTCGATCATCGCCCTGCACCTGCTCGGCTACGACCTCAACCACCCGGTGATGCGGGAGGGCCTCGCCTCCCTCGACCGGTTCGCCGTCTGGCGCGAGGACGGGGCCCGGATGATCGAGGCCTGCCAGTCCCCGGTGTGGGACACCTGCCTCGCCACCATCGCCCTCGCCGACGCGGGCCTGCCCCCCGACCACCCCCAGCTGGTCAAGGCCGCCGACTGGATGCTCGGCGAGCAGATCGTCCGCCCCGGCGACTGGTCGGTGCGCCGGCCCCATCTCCCGCCGGGCGGCTGGGCGTTCGAGTTCCACAACGACAACTACCCCGACATCGACGACACCGCCGAGGTGATCCTCGCGCTGCGCCGCGTCAGGCACCACGACCCCGAACGGGTCGACAACGCCATCGCCCGAGGCGTGCGCTGGAACCTCGGCATGCAGTCGAAGAACGGCGCCTGGGGCGCCTTCGACGTGGACAACACCAGCCCGCTCCCCGACCGGCTGCCGTTCTGCGACTTCGGTGAGGTCATCGACCCGCCGTCCGCCGACGTCACCGCGCACGTGGTGGAGATGCTCGCCGCCGAGGGCCTCGCCCACGACCCGCGCACCCGGCGCGGGGTGCGCTGGCTGCTCGCCGAGCAGGAGCCCGACGGATCGTGGTTCGGACGCTGGGGCGTCAACTACATCTACGGCACCGGATCCGTCGTCCCCGCGCTCACCGCGGCCGGCATCCCCGGCTCGCACCCGGCGATCCGGCGGGCCGTCGCCTGGCTGGAGTCGGTGCAGAACGACGACGGCGGCTGGGGCGAGGACCTGCGCTCCTACCAGGACGCCCGCGAGTGGTCCGGCCGGGGCGCCTCCACCGCCTCCCAGACGGCCTGGGCGCTGATGGCGCTGCTCGCCGCCGGGGAACGCGAGTCCAAGGCCGTGGAGCGCGGCATCGAGTGGCTGGCCGCCACCCAGCGGGAGGACGGCTCCTGGGACGAGCCGTACTTCACCGGCACCGGCTTCCCCTGGGACTTCTCCATCAACTACCACCTGTACCGGCAGGTCTTCCCGCTCACCGCGCTCGGCCGGTACGTCAACGGGGACCCGTTCGCGAAGCGGCCGGCCGGCCGGGAGGGCGCCGCCACCGGGGAACACCGGCGCGCCGAGGCGAAGGGAAGCTGATGACCACCCAGCCCGCCCCTGCTCCGCTGCTGATCGCCTGCGCGCTCGGCATCGAGCAGTTCGCCCTGCGGGTGAGCGAGCGCGGCGGCGCGGGCGGGCCGGTCACCGTGCTGCGTACCGGGATGGGGCCGGCGGCTGCCGAGCGGGCCGTCTCCCGAGTGCTCGCCGGCCCCGCCCTGCGCGACGCCGCGGTGCTCGCCACCGGCTTCTGCGCGGGGCTCGCCCCCGGCATGCACCCCGGTGACCTGGTGGTCGCCGAGGAGACCCGCGACCCGCGCGGCAGCGTGCCCTGCGTGGGGACCGAGCGGCTGGTGAAGGAGCTGGTGCGCGCCGTGCCCGGCCGCACCGTCCACACCGGGCCGCTCACCGGGTCCGACCATGTGGTGCGCGGTCACGAACGGTCCGCTCTGCTGGCGACCGGCGCGATCGCGGCCGACATGGAGTCGGCGGCCACCCTGCTGACCGCCGTGCGCGCGGGAGCGCGCCCGGTTGCGGCCGTCCGGGTGGTCGTGGACGCTCCAGAACATGAACTGGTCCGGATCGGCACGGTGCGCGGTGGAATATCGGCTTTCCGTGTTCTTCGTTCCGTACTCCCGGCTTTCTACGAATGGCACCGTTCCTTGCTGCTCCCCAGGAGGTGAGCCAGATGGCCATGCCGCTGCGCCAGTCCATCAAGGTCGCTACATACTTGGCCGAACAGAAGCTCCGCCGGAGGGACAAGTTTCCGCTCATCGTCGAGCTGGAACCGCTCTTCGCCTGCAATCTCAAGTGCGAGGGGTGCGGCAAGATCCAGCACCCGGCCGGGGTGCTCAAACAGCGCATGCCGGTCGCCCAGGCCGTCGGCGCGGTGCTGGAGTCCGGTGCCCCGATGGTGTCCATCGCCGGCGGCGAGCCGCTGATGCACCCTCAGATCGATGAGATCGTGCGTCAGTTGGTGGCCCGCAAGAAGTACGTCTTCCTGTGCACCAACGCCATGCTGCTGCGCAAGAAGATGGACAAGTTCACCCCGTCCCGGTACTTCGCGTTCGCCGTGCACATCGACGGGCTGCGGGAGCGGCACGACGAGTCGGTCGCCAAGGAGGGCGTGTTCGACGAGGCGGTGGCGGCCATCAAGGAGGCCAAGCGGCGCGGCTTCCGGGTCACCACCAACTCCACCTTCTTCAACACCGACACCCCGCAGACCGTCATCGAGGTGCTCAACTACCTCAACGACGACCTCCAGGTCGACGAGATGATGATCTCCCCCGCCTACGCCTACGAGAAGGCTCCCGACCAGGAGCACTTCCTCGGGGTCGAGCAGACCAGGGAGCTGTTCAAGAAGGCCTTCGCGAACGGCAACCGGCGCCGCTGGCGGCTGAACCACTCGCCGCTGTTCCTCGACTTCCTCGAGGGCAAGGTCGACTTCCCGTGCACCGCCTGGGCCATCCCCAACTACTCCCTGTTCGGCTGGCAGCGCCCCTGCTATCTGATGGCCGACGGCTATGTGCCGACGTACCGGGAGCTGATCGAGGACACCGACTGGGACCGCTACGGCCGCGGCAAGGACCCGCGCTGCGCCAACTGCATGGCCCACTGCGGCTACGAGCCGACCGCGGTCCTCGCCACCATGGGGTCCCTGAAGGAGTCGCTGCGCGCGATGCGCGAGACGGTCTCCGGTGGCACCGGCCACGCCAAGCCCTCCTCCGCCGCGAAGGGGTGACGAGATGACCGCTGTCTCGCTCGGTATGCCGTCCGTCCCGG
>NZ_JAATEM010000053.1 GCF_012034205.1 Streptomyces composti | reverse complement strand
CCGCGGTGTGTCCGTGTGCGGAGTGACTGCGGACGCGAGCGAAACTCATCGTTCTTCGCGACCGCACCCGCGGCAGGCCGGCCCACCGGACGCCGCCGGCATCGCCCGCCGCCCGGGGCGGGCCGCTCGGAGGGGACCTCAAGACGCTGTTCGCCGCCTTCCGCGTCACCGGCCCGGACCGCTCGCTCGGCTTCTGCACCGCCCTGGGCGACGCCGAACCGGGCCGGGCCGGCCCCGGCGACGGCAGCCGCATGGCTCTGCCGGCCGTCGCGCCGGCGGACCGGCGGCCTCGCTCGAACCGGTCCGGCGGCCACCGGATCGAACTGGTGCAGTGGCGGAAGGGTCACCCGGACGGGCTGACCGCCGCGGACTTCTTTGAGACCGGTGGTCAGTCCTCGAACCTGATCTTCGAGGCCAGAGTGATCAGCGCCCCCGTCGCGATGATGCAGGCGCCGGCCACTTCCTCGTAGCCCTGGAAGTAGGCGATGGGGACGGTCACGCCGCAGGCCGCGCCCACCAGGTACAGGACACCTCCGGTCAGCCGCCGGAACCGTGACAGCTTCGGCTGGGGCAGGGGACCCAGCGGGTGCGGGAAGGGACCGGAACTGGGCTTCCAGCCCTCCTCCCGGAGCTGGACGTACTCCGGGTGGTGGCGGGCATGGCCCATGCGGCGGGGCGCGAGCCGCGACCAGGGCAGCCGGCCCTGCCGTATCGCGATCCAGACCAGGAGCGGCAGGCAGGCCACGACCGCCCAGATCACCGCGACGGTCCGCTGCGGGCCGGTCGCGTCCTGGAGGCCGACGAGGCGGTCGAGCTGACCGCTGGCGGCGTAGGCGATCGGCGCGGCCAGGGCGAGTATCCCCGCCGTGCGCTCGATCTGGTGACCGGTGTGACAACGGGCGCAGCGCGGTACGGTCACGGCCGTCTGCTTCCAGGTGTGGCGCAGGACGACGACCAAGGGGGTCAGGCCGACCTCCTCGTCCCTCTGCAGGCCCAGGACCCGGTCATGCTTCGACGCGGGGGTGTCGACTTCGCAGAACCAGCACGGCCGTGGCATGACCAGCTCCCCTCGCGTCCTCGTCAGAGCACCGGCAGAAACGCGGCCCAGGCCCCCGGCGTGACGATGTGGTGAGGAGCGCCCGGAGTCTTGGAGTCGCGGATGTGGATGGCGCTGGGGTGAGCGGCGACTTCGAGGCATCCGCCGCCTTCGCCGCTGCTGTGGCCGGACTTGCGCCAGTCGCAGGCGACTTCGGCGCAGGCGCCGTCGTCGTCGCCGCTGTGGACGGACGTGAACCACTCCAGTGCGGTGCTGCCCCTCATCGCTCTCCCAGAAGTCGGTCCAGCAGGCACGTCGTGTCCTCGACGTCGAGGGCCTGCGTTCGCAGCATCGCATACTCCCGGGTGAGGATCGCCACCCCGTCCGGGTCGGCAATCAGCTGGCTCCCGCGAGGTTTTCGGCGCACGCGAGCCGTTGATACCCGGGGGTCGCCAAGAGAATGGACGGGCCGGCCGGCCAGGCATGCGTGGTGCGGCCCAAGGGCCACACCGGCAAGGGGATCGAGGGTACACCGGCGGACTCGCGCAGGTGTCTCAGCTGCTCGTGGCGCACCGCGTCCCCACCCAGGCGGTCACGAGGGTGCTGCTTCCCAGATCACGAAGCCGGCTCACCGCAACGGACAACGCCCCCTTCGTGCCGAGGAATTCGTCGAGCTTCTCGGCGACATCCGGCTGCAGCGGGCGCCTGTCCTCCATCGACCGACGCCGCCTGCTGCCGCTGAGGCCGAACTTCTCGCCCAGCGACCTCTGGGTGTGACCGGCCGGCCTGGCGCCGGAGAGCGAGGAGGGCCCCGACCGTCTTCATCGCCGAGGCGTTCTTGCGTGTGCTCATGCGGTCCGAACTCCCCACCCGGAGCCGTACGTCGTGCGCGGACGCCCGGACGATGTGCTGCTGCGCGTCAGTGAACTGGTCACCAACGCCCTGCTGCACGGGGTACCGCCGGTCCGGGGGCTTCCTGCTGCGGCTGCCGGCCCACGGCGACAGCGGCGGTGTCCTGCGGGGCGAGGTGCACGACAGCGGGGGCGGCGTACCGGCGGTGCGGGAGCCGGGGGAGGGGTGCCCGGAGGCGGGCGGGCGAGGTCTGCTGTTGGTGGCGGAGCTGCGGGACAAGCTGGCGGACGAGTGGGTGTGGGGGAGCGGCACCCCCGGCAAGATCGTGTGGTGCGAGTCCGCTACGCCGCCCTGATCACCTCGGCGACGGACCTGATCGTCTCCGGGCCCACCCGGCAGCAGCCGCCGATCAGCCGTGCCCCGGACTCCTGCCACCGGGTCACCCGGGCCGTGCTGAAGGTGGGGCGGCCGGTCCAGCCGCGCGCCCTGGCGTCCCAGCGCTCGCCGCTGTTGGGGTAGACCACGACCGGCTTGCCGGTGACGCGCGCGGCGAGCGCCACCGCGTGGTCCGCGTCCTCGGGGGTGCAGCAGTTGACGCCCACGGCGATCACCTCGTCCGCCCCGGCCGCCAGGGCGAAGGCGTCCTCCAGCCGCTGGCCCGCCCGGGTGCGGTCGCCGGCCGCGGAGTAGGACAGCCAGGCGGGGACGCCGAGGCCGCGCAGGGCGCGCAGCAGCGCCTCGGCCTCGTCGGTGTCGGGCACGGTCTCCAGGGCCAGGACGTCGGGGCGGGCCGCGGCCAGGGCCTCCATGCGGGGGCGGTGGAAGCGCTCCAGCTCGGCGACGGTCAGGCCGTAGCGGCCCCGGTACTCGGAGCCGTCCGCCAGCATCGCCCCGTAAGGGCCGATCGAGGCGGCCACCCACAGGGGGCGGGAGGCCCGGGCGAGGCGGGCGGCCTCGCGGGCCGACTCCACGCTCAGGGCCAGCAGCCCGGCCGCCCGGTCGCGGTCGATGCCGCGCCGGGCGAAGCCCTCGAAGGTCGCCTGGTAGCTGGCCGTGATCGCCACATCGGCGCCCGCCTCGAAGTAGGCGAGGTGCGCCTCGGTGATCGCCTCGGGGGCGTCGGTCAGCAGCCGGGCGGACCACAGCTCGTCGGAGAGGTCGTGGCCCGCGGCGGCGAGCTGGTTGGACATGCCGCCGTCGAGGACGAGCGTGCCGGACGCGAGCGCTTCGGCGAGGTCGCGAACCTGGTGCATACGGCCGACGGTAACGGACGGCGGGACACCGGGCGGCGCGGGCGGGCCGGCGGCCGCGGATCCTCGCGTGAACCATGAGATCCGCCTCGCCGGACCTCTCGGACGCGCTGGTCAACGTCGTCCCGGAACCCGGCGCGCGCGGGTGAGTGCGTCCTCCGTCACGCGTGCTCGGCGCGCACCCGGCCCGCGCGGACGGCCGCGCCCAGAGCCTCGTGGTCCCGCTCGTTCTGGTCGGCGTACGCCTGGGCGAACAGGGTGAGCGCCCGGTCGAAGCGGTCGCTGCCGCCCAGATACGCGGCGATGGCGACGGGGTCGCCGGACCGGGCGTGCGCCCGCGCCAGACAGGCCCCGCACACCATCGCGAACAGGCGCAGCAGGCCGGGATCCATGGTCTCGGGGCGGGCGATGCCCTTCCAGTCGCGCAGCTGCCGCACGTAGAAGTCGCGGGGGCGGCCGTCCAGGCCGACGGCGTGGGTCCAGCCCAGCAGGATGTCGCTGGTGGTCTGGATCAGCCGCTGGCCCGCCACCACCCGGCGGCCCTGATTCGTCCAGCGGTCGCCGCCGGTGTACGGCGACAGCACCGACTCCTGCGCCTCCTTGGCCTGCAGCAGCAGCGGATCGTCGTCGTCCCGGCCGAGCAGCAGCACGATCCAGCAGCGCGTGCCGACGCTGCCGACCCCGACGACCTTCCGGGCCGCGTCGACCAGGTGGTAGCGGCGCAGCAGATGCCGGCGCTCCGAGGACAGCGAGCGTGCGTAGGTCTCCAGGATTTCGTGCAGCGCCTTCGCCTCGGTCGCGGGTTCCTCCAGCAGATCGCGCAGCGGGGTGATCAGCGGCGGGTCCGGCGTGATGCGGCGGCCGTCCGCCGTGACCCGGGTCAGCTTTCTGAAGGCCCGCAGGTGGGTGCGGGTGCGGGCGCGTGCGGCGGCCTCGTCGGCCCGCCGGGCGGCCTCACGGTTGTGCGAGGAGGCGAGCAGCTCCCGCAGATGGCCGGCGTCGTCCTGCGCGTACCAGATGTCGAGGATCCGCATGCCGGCCAGCTCCCGGATCCGCCGCCGGTACGCCCTCACGCAGGCGGAGACCACGTCGTCCTGCTCGGCGGCCGAGAAGCCCTTGGCGCGGCCCGCGATGGCGAAGCTGGCGGCGAGCCGTTTGACGTCCCACTCGAAGGGGCCGGGAAGGGTCTCGTCGAAGTCGTCGATGTCGAAGATCAGGTGCCGCTCCGGGGAGGCCAGCAGCCGGAAGTTGAGCAGATGGGCGTCCCCGCACAGCTGCACCGTCAGACCGGTGCCGGGCAGCGGCGCGAGATCCGAGGCCATTACGGCTGCGGCGCCCCGGTAGAAGCGGAACGGGGATTCCAGCATCCGGCCGTAGCGGAGGGGGACCAGGCCGGACAGCCGGGTCGCCGACTGCCCTTTGATCAGCTCGACGGGGTCGGGCCGGTCCTGGGCCGCCTCGTACCAGCCGTGGGCCGACCGCGGGGCGCGGTTGCGGGCCTTGCGGCCGTGCGCCGCCCGCTCGGCAGGGGTCAGGGAAGCACTGAGCGAACCGGGCACGGCCATCGCCGCCTCCCACCTGGAGGGTGTCCCTCCATCTCACTGTATCCCCGCCCGTCGCGCCTGTCGGGGCGCCGGATCACCTGCCGTGGGCGGTGCGGCGGCCGGAGCGGGCCGGACGGCGGGCCCCTGTGTCACCCGTGCCGGGTGAGGCAGCGGGTACCGTGCCGGGCCCACGCTGACATCGGCCCTCCGTGCAGGTCGTGGCCGGCCGGCCTCGGCGCCGCCGCACCTACGGAGTCGGGCCGCCGGAGGGTGACGCGATGTGCCCCTTTCCGTCCCCGACCGGTCCGACCGCTCACGGCCTCTGGCGCCAGGCCCCGAAACGGGGTGGGATGAAACCCTGGGGCACCCCGACCGGAACCGGGGTGCCCCAGGCCTGTGCTCAGGACGCTTCGGCCGGTGCCGAAGCGTCCCGCTCCTAGCGTGACCGCATGAGCCACAGCACGCCTCGCACCCCGCCTGCCGCATCTGCGTCCGCCGCCTTCGCCGCGCTGCACCGGCCGGGCCGGCCCCTGCTGCTGCCCAACGCCTGGGACCACGCCTCCGCCGCGATCCTCGCCGCGCACGCCTTCCCCGCCATCGGCACCACCAGCCTCGCCGTCGCCGCGGCGGACGGAGTGACCGACGGGGCGGGCCACACCCGCGAGCAGACGCTCCGCCTCGCCCTCACCCTCGGCTCCGAGCCGTTCCTGCTCTCCGTGGACGCCGAGGACGGATTCAGCGACGATCCTGACGAGGTGGCCGAGTTCGCCCGCGAACTGGCCGCGGCGGGCGCCGTCGGCATCAACCTGGAGGACGGGCTCGGCCCCGCCGACCGGCACGCCGCCAAGATCGAGGCCGTCCGTGCCGCCGCGCCCGACCTGTTCGTCAACGCCCGCACCGACACCCACTGGCTCGGCGGCGGCGACCCGGACGAGACCCTGAGCCGCCTGATGGCCTATCAGGAGGCAGGCGCGCACGGCGTGTTCGTTCCGGGAATCACCGACCCGGAGGAGATCACCCGCCTCGTCCGGCAGCTGGACGTCCCGCTCAACGTCCTGCACACACCCGAGGGCCTCTCGGTGCAGCACCTGGCGGAGCTGGGCGTCGGACGCGTCAGCCTGGGCTCGCTCCTCTACCGGCGGGCCCTCGGGGCGGCCCTGGAGGCGGCCACCGCCGTCCGTTCGGGCCGCACACCGCAGGGCACGACGCCCTCGTACGCGGAGATCCAGCGGCTCAGCTCGCCCGGGGCCAGTTCGTCAGGGTGATGTGCAGGGCCTCGATCGCCTGGTTCCAGGACGCCTCCAGGTCCCGGGGAGCCGCGAAGGAGCCGGTGGCCTCCAGGGCGCAGAAGCCGTGGAAGGCGGAGCGCAGCAGGCGGACCGCGTCGGTGAGGTCCGGCTCCTGCAGACCGTAGTCGCGCAGCAGGCCGTAGGTGACCTCGGCGGTGCGGCGCACGGCGGGGGAGCCGGCGATGCGGGACGGGTCCAGGCGGATCTGGGTCGCCGCATAGCGGCCGGGGTGGGTGAGGGCGTAGGCGCGATAGGCGCAAGCGAAGGCGGCCAGGGCGTCCTTGCCGGTGCGCCCGTCGACCGCCTCGGCGATCCGGTCGATCAGCTCGCCGGCGGCGAGCAGCGCCACGCGGGTGCGCAGATCGTCCAGGCCGCGCACATGGGCGTACAGGCTCGCGTCCTTGACGCCGAAGCGCCGGGCCAGTGCGGACAGGGTGACCCGGTCGAAGCCGGCCTCGTCGGCGAGGTCGGCCGCGGCCGAGACCAGACGGTCGGTGCTGAGCCCGGCACGGGGCAAGGGGGCCTCCGATCGGGAGAGACGACAGGGCCGGAAGAGAGATCGTGCGTGTGTGCAGGGAGCAACCTAATGGATGCGGGGGAGGCCGGTGAGCGGTGGTCCGCCGAGGCCGGACCACTCCGGCCGGCCCCCGCGGCCACGCCCCTCCGGCTCTCCTCACCGGGCCGCCAGCACCTCGCCGACGAAGGCGTTGCGGAACTTGCCCGCCGGGTCCAGGTCCTCGGCCAGCCGCCGGAAGTCGTCCAGGCGGGGGTAGAGGGCGCGCAGCCCGGCCGCCGGGACGGTGAACACCTTGCCCCAGTGGGGGCGGGCCTCGAAGGGGGCCAGGGCCTGTTCCAGGCGGCGCACCACGGGCAGCACCGCCGTGCCGTCCTCGATCCAGGTGAAGTGCGCGGCCACGGTGTCCCGGCCGTAGGACGGGCTCAGCCACTGGTCGTCGGCGGCGACCAGACGGATCTCGCAGGTCTGCAGCACCGGCGCCACCACCTCCCGTATCCCGTCCAGCGCGCGCAGGGCGTCCAGGGCGTGCCGGCGCGGCATCAGGTACTCCGACTGGAGCTCGGCCCCGCTGCTGGGGGTGAACTCGGCACGGAAGTGCGGCAGCCGCTCGTGCCAGGGTCCCGGCACCCCGAACTGCTCGGTGCAGTTGACGGCGGGCATGCCCGGGACCGGGTGCATCTTCTCCGCCGCCGGAGCCGCGTACGGGAAGTCGGGCAGCGGCTGGTCGGTGCGGCGCTTCAGCCACACCTGCCGGAAGCCGGGTGCCCGCCAGTCGGTGAACAGGCTCACGCTGTACGCCGCCGTCATCACCGTCTCGAACGAGTCCTCGTCCAGTGCGTCGAGCGGCAGCTCGGTGAAGACGTGCTGCTCGACCTCGTAGGCCGGCTCCAGATCGAGGGTGAGCGCCGTCACCACGCCCAGCGCCCCGAGCGCCGTCACCGCGCCCGCGAACCGCTCCTCGCCCCGCCGCAGGGTCACCGTCGAGCCGTCCGCCGTCACCAGCTCCACCTCGCGCACCGAGGAGGCCAGCGGCCCGTTGCCGGCTCCCGAGCCGTGCGTGCCGGTCGCCACCGACCCGGCGATCGAGATGTGCGGCAGCGAGGCCATGTTCGCCAGCGCCAGGCCCCGCGCGTGCACCTGCCGGGCCAGCTGCGCGTACCGGAGGCCGCCGCCCACCCGCACCGTGCGCGCCGCCGTGTCCACGTCCACCTCGGGCGGCAGATCCGCCAGCGACAGCAGCACGCCCTCGGCGCCGGGCTCGGCGATCTCGTTGAACGAGTGGCCGCTGCCCAGCACCCGCAGCCGCTCGCTCTCCGCCACCACCGCCCGCAGCCCGGGCAGGGAGTCCGGCCGGTGCAGCGCCTTGGCCGCGTAGGTGATGTTGCCGGCCCAGTTGGTCACCGTGATGTCCGTCATACCGCGGAACCTACCCGGCGCGTCTGAGGACCCCCCGCGCGGGAAGCCGAGCCGCAGGGGGCATACCGTGAGGAGTCGTACGTCCGCACCGGGAGGAGATGACGGGATGGGCAGCCGGACCGAGCTGGTCGAAGATCTTATGGAGCGGTTCCCGCATGTGCCGCGGGAGGCCGTCTTCAAGGAGGACCTGCTCCGCGGCGGCGTGGCCTTCGACCCGTCCGCCCTCAGCGACAACGAGAGCGGCGAGGTCAAGCCGAAGTCCTACTTCATCTTCTCCTTCGACCACGGCACCCTGCCCGAGCTGGGCGAGGCCGCGCTGCGCCGCCCTCCGGAGGAGATCATCCTCACCGGCGGCCCCTACGACCTGCGCCGCACCGTCGTCTCCGTCCGGGTGAACCCCTCCTCGCCCTACCGGGTCGCCGCCGGCGAGGACGGCATGCTCGGGCTCTACCTCGACGGCAAGCGCATCGCCGACGTCGGCGTGCCGCCCATGCCCGAGTACTACCGGCACACCCTGTCCAACGGGAAGTCCGTCATGGAGGTCGCCCCCACCATCCAGTGGGGCTACCTGATCTACCTGACCGTCTTCCGCGTCTGCCAGTACTTCGGCGCCAAGGAGGAGTGCCAGTACTGCGACATCAACCACAACTGGCGCCAGCACAAGGCGGCCGGCCGCCCCTACACCGGCGTCAAGGACGTCGAGGAGATCCTCGAGGCCCTGGAGATCATCGACCGCTACGACACCGCCAGGGCCTCCACCGCCTACACCCTCACCGGCGGCGCCATCACCTCCAAGGTCGCCGGCCGCGACGAGGCCGACTTCTACGGCCACTACGCCAAGGCCATCGAGGAGCGCTTCCCCGGCCGCTGGATCGGCAAGGTCGTCGCCCAGGCGCTGCCCAAGGCCGACGTGCAGCGCTTCAAGGACTACGGCGTGCAGATCTACCACCCCAACTACGAGGTGTGGGACGAGTACCTGTTCAAGATGTACTGCCCCGGCAAGGAGCGGTACGTCGGCCGCGACGAGTGGCACAAGCGGATCCTCGACTCCGCCGACGTCTTCGGCGCGCGCAACGTCATCCCGAACTTCGTCGCCGGTGTGGAGATGGCCGAGCCCTTCGGCTTCAAGACGGTCGACGAGGCCATCGCCTCCACCACCGAGGGCCTGCGCTTCTTCATGTCGCACGGCATCACGCCCCGCTTCACCACCTGGTGCCCGGAGCCGACCACCCCGCTCGGCAAGGCCAACCCGCAGGGGGCGCCGCTGGAGTACCACATCCGGCTGCTCCAGGCCTACCGGCAGACCATGGAGGACTTCGGCCTGACCTCGCCCCCCGGCTACGGCCCGCCCGGACCCGGCCGCGCGGTGTTCTCCGTCAGCTCCTTCATGGACAGCCTGCCCGCCGAGGAGACCACCGGGGACACGGCGGAGGCGCACGCCCAGGCGTGAGGCGCTCCGTGCGCGCCCCCGGCGCCGCGGTGCGATCCGCCTGATTCATCAGGGAGTTCTGATTCCTCAGCAAATTCTGAGGAATGAGTGAAGGCCGGAACCGAGACGTTCCGGCCTTCCTTGCGTATGGTCCCGTGAGGGGTTCGCTTGCGCCGCCGCGCCCGCACCGCGGCCGGCGCTTGTCAGGTGTGCCGGCAACGTGAAAGGCTCGGCGGCCACCGCCCCAGGTTGTCCAACTTGGCCACCGATGCGGCGAGTTGGGCTCGAAAGCGCGGACCGCAGATGCAGGAGACCCATGCCCGACCTGCCGACCCCTCAGGACGACGCCGAGAAGGCGCTGTTCTCCGAGTACTGGGACGCGGTGCTGTCCTACGCCGAGCTGTGCACCACCGGACCCTCCGCCGCCGCACAGCTCGCCCACGAGGCCTTCGCCCGCGGCGTCCGTGAGATCCGCGCCGCCGAGACCGGCACGGCCCGCAGCCGCCGCTCCGCCCGCCTCCCGCGCCTCGCCCTGCTGCTGACCGCCGTCCGCACCACCGCGGCCGACTGGGCGGACACCGCCCAGGGCGACCGGCTCGACCCCGGCCTGCGCCAGTGGCTCGCCTCCGAGCAGGCCGCCCGCTACACCGGCCCGCCCCTCACCCGGCCGCTCGCCCTGCGCGGACTGCGCGACCTGCCGCAGGCCGACGCCGAACTGCTGTGGCTCGCCGACGTGGAGGCCCTGCCGCTGCCCGTCGCCGCCCGGCGGCTCGGCCTCGACCCGGACACCGCCGCCGCCGAACTCGACCGTGTCCGCGACCAGTTCCGCAACCGCTGCCACCGCGCCCAGCTCGACACCCCGACGGACGCCGAATGCCGCAGCTACGCCCGGCTCCTCGACGCCGTCACCCGCTCACCCGCCGCCGACACGCCCGACGACCTCACCCGCCACCTGGCCTCCTGCCCGCGCTGCGCCGAGGCCGCCGCCTGCCTGAGCACCACCCCGGCAGGACCGGCCGGGGCCCTCGCCGAGGGCGTCCTCGGCTGGGGCGGCCCCGCCTACCTGGAGCGCCGCCGCCGGGCGGCCGACGCACGACTCGACGCCCCGCACACCTCCGGCGCCGACCACGACGAGACCTCCTCCGACCGCAGGCTCCTCGCCCGGGGCGGACTGCTCGGCGCCGCGCTCCTGGTCTCCGCCCTGGCCCTCGCCGTCACCCTGATGCCCTTCGGCGGCGACCCGGCGGGCGAACGCCTCGCCCAGTCCAGGTCAGGGGAACACCCCGTGTCCGGCCCCGGCGTCTCGCTGCCGCCCGGCACCCCCGAGGCCTCGTCGACCACCGCCGCCACCAACCCCCGCCCCTCGGCGCCCCGTACCGGCACACCGGCCCCCAGCCGCAGCGTGACCGCGTCCCCGGAGGACCACGACCCCGAGCCCGAACCCCAGGGCACCTCCTCCGCCACCTCCGCACCCGGTGCGACCGGCGACGCCGGTCCCGCCGCCTGCCGGGCCGAGTACGACCTGGTCCACCAGTGGCCCGACGGCTTCCAGGCCGAGGTCACGGTCGTCACCCGCGTCCCCGTCGACTCCTGGCGCGTCGACTTCACCTTCCGCGACGGCCAGCGCATCCGGCAGATGTGGGACGCCGGAGTCGTCCAGCGCGACGGCCACGTCACGGCCACGGCCCCCCACTACAACAGCTCCGTCCCCGCCGGCGGGAAGATCGCCTTCGGCTTCATCGGAGCGTGGAACGGCAGCAACAACCCGCCGGCGGGCTTCGCGCTGAACGGCCGGCCGTGCGAGCCGGTTCGGTGACGGACCGGACGACTCGGTTCAAGCCGGCGCGGGCCGGTCCGGCCTCCGCGTCATCCACCATCCGGCCGCGCCGGACAGGACCGCACCGGCCACCACCGCGGGTGCCGTGTGCCCGACCGCGCTGCCCACGAGCCACCCGACGGCCGCGCCCATGGCGATCATCGAGAACAGTTCCAGGAAGCTGCTCAGCCGGCCGCCCGCACCGGCGCGCCACCGTCGCAGCACGAGGAGGGGCAGACCGAGCCCCAGAGATCCGAGCGTGGTGATCAGCGGGGCGTGCAGCCGTCCGGGCAGGGGCAGTCTGTACTCCAGCGCCTGCACCGCGGTCAGCGTCATCAGAAGAGCGCCGATCACCGTCGTCTGGATCAGGGTGAGGTGCTGCTGGTGGCTCTGCAGCCGCTGGGCAGCCGATTCCGCGGCCACCCGCGCCGCCTCGGCGACCTGCTCACGGGCGACCGACAGATAGGCCAGATCGTCATCGAGCGCCGCGGTCAGCCGCGCACGGCACTCCTCGTCCGAGTCCAGCGTCCTCGGCTGTCCGTCCGCGCCCGTGCCCAGCACACGCATCCCGGTGCCCGCGACGTCCACCGTGCGTGCCATGACCTGCAGCGCGCCCGAAGTGGAACCCGCCAGCCGCTCTTCGGCGAGCACCCGCTGGGCCCGGACCGCAAGGCTCTCCCAGCGGACCAGATCCCGCCGTCCGGTCCGCGGCCGCTCCAGCGAGTCGGTCAGCAATTCCTGCCAGGACCGGGTGAGTTCGTCGCCCTGCCGTCTCAGGTCCTGCAAACGCCGATCGAGCTGCTCGCTGCTCTCCAGACGTATCCGGTACTGGTCCCGGAGGACGGCGGCGTGGATCAGATAGCGGGTGAGCGGCACGAGACCGTCCTGCGCGGCGGTCCAGGACCAGTCGTCCAGCAGGCCCTCGTGGTGATCGTCGGCCGGAGCCGTGAGCAGCAGCGAACGGCCGGCCGGCACGCCCCGGGCCGGCCGGCGGATCTCCCAGAGCGCCAGGCCGTCGCCCGGTTCCACCGGGCGGGACAGCCGGGCGGACGGGGCCAGTTCACGCTGGAGCGCCTCTCCCACCACCGGGAGGTCGGCGGGCAGCGTGGCCGTGCCGGGCCGCACGAGCGAGCGGTAGGCACGCACCGTGCCCAGAGCGGAGGGGTCGTCGTCACCGCGGTGCCCGACGACGCCGGCCGCCCTGCGGCAAGCGGTGTCCCAGGTCCGTTCCAGCCCGTGCAGGACCTGCGCACTGCGGGCAGGGGTGCGGCCGAACCCCTCCTCTGCCGCGAGCATGACGGTCAGCCCGATCACATCGTTCAAGCGGTAGAGCACCGCTTGCCGCATGCGGGTGGCGTCTCTGCGCCTGCCGAAGGACAGATACCCGAGTCCCGGCGCGAGGGAGGAGGACGGCAGAGCCGGATCGCCTCCGCCGGGGAAGTCGTCCATCCCGGCCTGGGCACACGTCTCCCACAGCACGCGAAGCAGCGGGCTTCCCCCGTCCGGGAACCGCTCGGCGGCGAAGAAGTAGTGCAGCTGCAACGCCTCGCGCCCGAAGCGCGGGTCAGCGGCCATCCGGTGTCCCCGAAGACTCCTCCCCCGGACGGCCCAGGCCCGCCAGCCGGTCCTGGAGCACGGCACGCCGCTCGAGGACCGGCTCCGGAGCGTCCGTCTCCTCGGGGAGGTCCCGGGGCGAACGCCAGGCGACCACCAGGTCCTCGAGCAGGCCGAGGGAACGCCGGAACGCCCCCCAGTCACCTCGCTCCAGCGCGTCCGACAGGGCCTCGAGCAAGTCGCTCACCCGCTGCCATCCGGAGGGATGAAGCCGGCGGTCCGGGATGGCCCGAAGTATGTCCCGCGACTCCTCCACCAGGGTCGTCAACTCGCCCCGCACGCCCGCCTCCCGCTTGCTAGCCTCCCGTGCACCGGCCACACATTAGAGCAGCCGCCCTGCCGGGGGCGTGCTCGCGGCTTCTGACGGGGGGGCGAAGCGTGAGCGACGGGCGCGGAACGGACCAACTGGCGGGGCTCGCCGGCAGACTGTTACGGGCCGATTACGGTACGAGCAGGGCGAGCAGACTGGCGCGGCTGGCACACGAGGCCGATCAGGCATGGGAAGCCGACCCCGCGGACAGGCGCAGCCTCGACACCGCCTCCTCGCTCTTCGAACAGGCGCTGGCCGCCCTCCCCGCAAGGCACCCTCAGCGCTTCGGGCTCGTACTGGATGTGGCGGGATGTCACCGCAAGCTGTGGCTGGTCGCAGGAGACCCGGAGCGGCTGCGGCGGTCCTCGGAGCTCTTGCACGAGCTCGCGGCCGGTGCCGGGGGCCGGTCACCTCGGCAGCGGGCCGACCTCTGGCTGAGCATCCTCCAGAACCACGTTCTGCGCTTCGGCGACGGTGACCAGGCCGAGGCGCGACGCGCGAGGGAGTGTCTCGGCACGCTCGGCTCCCTCCTCGCCGGGGCCGCCCCCCAGCCCTGGACGGCGAGCGTGCGGACGGCCGTGCTCCTGGCCGCCGCTCAGCTCGCCGCCTTCGAGGACGACGAACAGACCTGCTCCCGGCTGCTGAACGAGGCCCGGCAGGCTTTCGGAGGGCCGCTCGTCCTCCACCGGGACGACAGGACCGACACCTGGATCCGGTGCGTCGATCTCCGGAGCAAGTACCTGCAGGAGCGCTACGAGACCCACTACAGCGACCCCGACTGCCGGCAGGCCCTCCGGTTGCTGACCTGCTGGGCACGTGCCTGTGAAGGCGGACCGGACAACCCGGTCCGGCCGATCGCCCGGCGAGGTGTTCTGCGCGTCACCCGGTACCGGCTGCTCGGCCGGCTCGAGGACGCCCACGGCGCGCGCGCAGATCTGGCGGCGGCGCTGGAGATGGGCGTGACGGGCCGGGCTCGGTGTGACTACCAGTGGTACCTCGGCACGCTGCTCGTCCTGATCGCCCAGCGCCACCAGCTCGATCGGCAGAGCCGGGCATGGGCCTGCCGGCTGGCGCAGGAGTCCCTGGCCGGAACGCCGTCCGAACCGGGTTCCGCAGACCACGCACTGCACGTGTTCCTGGTCGCCGACGTCCACCACCAGTTCGGCGGGAACAGGGACGCGGCGTCCCTGCGGGAGATCCTCGGCTTGTACCGGCAGGCCCTGGAAGGCCTGACCGGCACGGGGAACGAGTGGCTGGTCAGGCAGCGGCTGAGCCTGGTCCACCGGGCCCTGCAGGAGGTGGAGCCCTACGAGGATCATCTGACCCCTGCCGTCCAGCAGCTGGAGCGAGCCCTGCAGGTGTGTCCTGAGCCGCAGGCGGGGCAGGAGACTCCCGCTCTTCACTCGGCCATGGGCGATCTGCTGCGCCTGCGGTACGAACGCAACGGCGACGCCGAGGACTACAGGCGGGCACGGGTGCACACGGAACGCGGCGTCCTGCTCGCCCGCGACCCGGGCATGGCACCGGGCTGGGCCGTACGCGTCTCCAACCACGCCCTGGTACTGGCGGCGAAGAGACGCCGCGAGGATGTCCACGCGGCCGAGCAGCTCCTGCGCGAAGCACTCGGCAGTGACCACGTCCATCCCGACGACGAGGCCGTCCTGCGGCACAACCTCGGCACGGTGCTCCGGGAGGCCGGGGCGGCCATGCAGGACGGCGCACAATTGCGCGAGGCGGAGCAGGCACTGAGGCACGCGGTACGTCTGACATCGGTGGCCACCGCCGTCGGACGGCTCGCCCGGCGCAATCTGGCTCTGGCTCTGTACAGCCGGTGGGAGCTGGA
>NZ_JAATEM010000052.1 GCF_012034205.1 Streptomyces composti | reverse complement strand
GGGGATCACCTCACGGCCCTGGGGATCACGGCTCCGGGTTCACGGCACGGCCCCGGGGTCCACGGCCCCGGCGTTCACTGCACGGCGCTTCCCGCCTTCCACTCCTGCCAGGTCATGTTCCAGCCGCCGAGGCCGTTGTCGGGGGCCACCGACTTGTCCTTGCTGTTGATCACCTCGACGACGTCGCCGACCAGGCTGCGGTCGAAGAACCAGCCGCCCGGCGCCTCGGGGTTGCCGCCCTTGTCGTCGCGCAGCCCGATGCAGCCGTGGCTGACGTTCTCCTCGCCGAAGACCTCGGTGTCGGCCCAGTAGTTGCCGTGCAGGAAGGTGCCGGAGTCGGTGAGCCGGATGGCGTGCGGCACGTCGGGGATGTCGTACTCGCCGCCGAAGCCGACCGTGCGGCTGTTCATGCGGGTGACCTCGAGCATCTCGGTGATCACCATCTTGCCGTTGTAGGTGGGCGTCTTCTCGGCCCCCGCGGTGATCGGCACGGTGGCGAGCAGCTCGCCGTCGCGGTGCACCCTCATGGTGTGGCGGGAGGCATCGACCACGGAGACCTGGCTGCGGCCGACGGTGAAGGTGAAGGTGCGGTCCTGCAGGCCGTAGACGCCGGGGGCCGCCTCGACGTCCCGCAGGCGCAGCTCGACGGACACCTTGGTGCCGGGCTTCCAGTAGTGCCGGGGGCGGAAGTCGAGCCGCGAGGGGCCGAACCAGTGCGGGCGGATCTCGACGGCCGGGACGGAGCGGACCCGTACGGCGCGTTCCACGGCGGCGCGGTCCCTGATGGCGCGGTTGAACTTCAGGGAGACGATCATCCCGGTGCCGACCGTGGAGCGGTCGTCGGGGGCGACATAGCCGATGAAGCGCTTCCCGGGCACGTGCGTGGTGAACGTGGTGTGGCGGGCGGAGCGGCGCCCTGAGCCGTCCACGGCGACCGCGTCGATCGTGTACTTGGCGGCCAGCGCCAGCCGCTTCTCGTCGGGCGTCCAGCTCAGCCCGTCGGCGGAGACCCGGCCGGGCACCGGCGTCTGCCGGGCGTCCTGCGACTTGACCACCTTCACCGACTCGAGCCGCCCGTCGGGCACCCACACCCGCAGCCGGTCGCCGGGGCGTACGTCCTTGTCGCCGTCCCCAGGCGCCACCCGGATGACGTCCTCGGCGGCCGGTGGCCCGAACGCCCCGCCGACCGGACCGTCCGGGCCGCAGCCGACGGCCCCGGCGAGCAGTCCTGCCCATGTCACTACGGCGGCCAGCGCGGCCCACGCGCGCCGTGCGCGCCCTTGTACGTGCCTCACGCGATGCACAACGACGGGTCTCCTCCCAGGGAAACGTCGCCGTTCCCCCGAAGCGACCAGGCCGCCCCGGGGGAAACGTGAGTGCGAGCCACGCGATGGGCAGAACAGTGGGGAGAACGACGCGCAGGGTGAGCCGCGGCGGAGCCGGGACCATGGCCGCACCCCTGTCCCCCGTCGTTCCACGAGCCGCGGGAGGCTGACAGGTGTCCAGCGCAGCCGAGCAGGAGGCGGTGGCCGGAGAGCGGGCCACCGGGGAGGGACGCCCGGCCGCCGCCGTGAACGGCGCGCGGCCGGGCGTCCCCTTGCCCGCGATCCCCGTGCGGCCGGGGCGGCCGACACCGCTGGGCGCCCGGTTCCGGGTGGGCCCGGACGGGGTGGCGGGGACCAACTTCGCGCTGTGGGCGGGCGGGGCGGAGGGGGTGGAGCTGTGCCTCTTCGACGACCAGGGCAGGGAGAGCCGGGCCCCGCTGACCGAGCTGACCCATGAGATCTGGCACGGCTTCGTGCCGGGCGTGCTGCCCGGGCAGCGCTACGGCTTCCGGGTGCACGGCCGCTGGGACCCGTGGACCGGCGCCCGCTGGAACCCGGCGAAGCTGCTCCTCGACCCGTACGCCCGCGCCGTGGACGGCGACTTCACGCTGCCCGCGGAGGTGTACGGGCACGTCCGGGACTGGCCGGAGCAGCATGTCGCGGACACCGTGCGCGACGACCGGGACTCCGCGCCGTTCGTGCCCAAGGGCGTGGTCGTCCACGATGACGACGACTGGTCCGACGACCGCCGGCCGAAGACGCCGTGGGCGGACTCGGTGATCTACGAGCTGCACGTCAAGGGCTTCACCCAGCGGCACCCCGGCGTACCGCCCGAGCTGCGCGGCACCTACGCGGGCCTGGCGCACCCGGCGGCGATCGAGCATCTGGTGCGGCTCGGGGTGACGGCGGTGGAGCTGCTGCCGGTGCACCAGTTCGCCCACGAGGACCATCTGCTCCGCCGCGGCCTGCGCAACTACTGGGGCTACAACTCCATCGGCTACTTCGCCCCGCACGCCGGCTACGCGGCCACGGGCACCCGGGGGCAGCAGGTCGGCGAGTTCAAGCGGATGGTGCGCGCCCTGCACGCGGCCGGTATCGAGGTCATCCTCGACGTGGTCTACAACCACACCGCCGAGGCCGGCGAGCTGGGGCCCACGCTGTCGCTGAAGGGCATCGACAACCGCGGCTACTACCGTCTCCAGCCGGACGCCCGCCGCTACGCCGACTACACCGGCTGCGGCAACACCCTGCACGTCGTCCAGCCGCAGGTGCTGCGCCTGATCACCGACTCGCTGCGCTACTGGGTGACCGAGATGGGCGTCGACGGCTTCCGCTTCGACCTGGCGGCGGCGCTGGCCCGCTCGATGCACGACGTCGACATGCTCTCCCCGTTCCTCGCGGTGATCGCCCAGGACCCGGTGCTGCGCCGGGTGAAGCTCATCGCCGAGCCCTGGGACATCGGCTCCGGCGGCTACCAGGTGGGCGCCTTCCCGCCGCTGTGGACCGAGTGGAACGACCGCTACCGCGATGCCGTGCGGGACTTCTGGCGGCATGCGCTGCCGGACGTGCGGGAGATGGGCTACCGGCTCTCCGGTTCCAGCGACCTGTACGCCTGGGGCGGGCGGCGCCCCTGGGCCTCGGTCAACTTCGTCACCGCGCACGACGGGTTCACCCTGCGCGACCTGGTCTCCTACGAGCGCAAGCACAACGAGGCCAACGGCGAGGGCAACCGGGACGGCACGGACGACAACCGCTCCTGGAACTGCGGCGCGGAGGGCGAGACCGACGACGAGCGCATCCTGGCGCTGCGCCGCCGCCAGCTGCGCAATCTGCTCAGCACGCTGCTGCTGTCGACGGGCGTGCCGATGCTGGTGGCAGGCGACGAGATGGGCCGCACCCAGCGCGGCAACAACAACGCCTACTGCCAGGACAACGAGCTGGGCTGGGTGGACTGGAGCCTGCTCCAGGAGCCCGCCTGGCGGAACCTGTTCCACCTGGCCTCCCGGCTGATCGCGCTGCGCCACCGGCATCCGGTGCTGCGGCGCCGGGCCTTCTTCTCCGGCCGCGCGCACTCCGCGGACGGGCTGCGCGACCTGGCCTGGTTCACCCCGCAGGGCACCGAGATGACCGAGCAGGACTGGTTCGCGCCCGCCGCCACGCTCGGCATGTACCTCTCGGGCCGCGACATCCCCGGACGCGACGAGCAGGGCGCCCGCATCACCGACGACAGCTTCCTCGCCGTCCTCCACGCCGGGGAGCACCCGGTGACGTTCCGCCTGCCGGGGCCGCCGTGGGCACAGCGGTACGAGCTGGTCGTCGACACGGGGCGGGAGGAGCAGGCGGACGCACCGGGCACCCTGCACGCCGGGGGCACGGACATCACGGTGCCGGGGCGGACGGTTCTCCTGCTGCGCGTGCGGCCCTGAGCCACGCGTCGCCGGCGGGGTCCATGCCGTGCTCCCCGACGCCCGGGTCGGGCACCGGGGGCGGGCACCGCGTGGGCGGGCTGCGGGTCCTGACGGACTGTCGGGTCGCGCGGGCTACGGGTCCTGACGGGCAGTCGGCACGGCCGTCGCGCGGGCTGCGGGTCCCAGGACCGCGGACCGAACACGACCGGGCCAAAACTCGGTGGGAACTGTCAGTGGCGTTCCGTAATCTCGCTGCTGATGGCCACCACGACACCCTCCTCCGCAGTCCGAGACCAACCCGACCCCGAATCCGCCACCGCCGCCCCGGCCGGCAAGGCCGGGGCGGCGCGGGAGCGCTCCACCGTGCGCACCCTGCTGCGCCTGTGGCCGTACGTCCGGCCCGTGCGGATGCGGCTGTTCAGCGCGGCGTTCGTCGCGGTGATCGCGTCCTGCATCGGACTGGTGATCCCGCTGGTCCTGAAGTGGATGGTGGACGGGCCGATCGCCCGCCGGGACCCGGCGGGGGTGTGGCTCGGGGCGCTGTTCCTGCTGCTGCTCGGGCTGACGGAGGCCCTGCTGTTCGGCTTCCGGCGGTGGCTGGTGGCGCGGCCGCTGTCGCATGTCGAGGCGGAGATGCGGGCGGACCTCTACCGGCATCTGCAGCGGCTTCCCGTGGCCTTCCACGACCGCTGGCCGTCGGGGCAGCTGCTGTCGCGGGCCACCACGGATCTGATGCTGCTGCGCATGTTCCTCGCCTTCCCGCTGACGTTCCTGCTGGTCAACGGGGTGACGATCCTGGTCGGCGTGATCATCATGCTGGTGCAGGACTGGGCGCTGGGTCTTGTGGTCCTGGTGCCCGCGGTGCCGTTGCTGATCACCTGCGTGGTCTTCGAGAAGAAGTACTCCGAGGCCTCGCGCGCCGCGCAGGACCAGGTGGGCGACCTGACCACGGTGGTCGAGGAGAGCGTGCTCGGCATCCGCATCATCAAGGGCTTCGGACGGCACCGGAGCCAGGCGAGGGCCTTCAGGCAGCTGGCCGGCCGGCTGCGCGGCATGGAGCTGCGCAAGGCGCGGCTGCTGGCGACGATCCTCGGCGTCATCGTCACCCTGCCGGAGGTGGCGGTCGGGGCGGCGCTGGTGCTCGGGTGCGTGCGGGTGGCGGACGGGCAGCTGTCGGCGGGGACGCTGGTGGCGTTCCTGTCCACGGCGCTGGCGCTGCGCTGGCCCGTCGAATCGATCGGGTTCCTGCTCGCGATGAGCCAGGAGGCGGGCACCGCGACCGAGCGCTACTTCGAGGTGATGGACGCCCGGCCGGAGCCGGCGGTGCGCAAGGCGCCCCCGGCACCCGAGGCACCCCGGGCGCAGGCTTCGTGCAAGGCCCTCGGGACACGGCGCTCCTTCGAGGTCCCGGAGGCACCGCGCCCGGCGGCTGTGCCCGTCCCCTCGGGCCTCCGCTTCGAGAACGTCACCTTCCGCTACCCGGACGCTCCCCCGGACTCCCCTCCCGTGCTGGACCGCGTCGATCTGCACATCCGTCCCGGCGAGTCGCTCGCCCTGGTCGGCGCCACCGGCAGCGGCAAGACGACGCTCACCGCGCTGGTGCCCCGGCTCTACGACGTCACGTCCGGGCGGATCACGCTGGACGGGGTGGACATCGCCGAGATGCCGCGGGAGGAGCTGCGGTCGAAGGTCGCCGTGGCCTTCGAGGACCCGACGCTGTTCTCCGCCACGGTGAAGGAGAACGTGCTGATGGGCGCCCGGGAGGAGGAGCTTCGGCGGGCGCTGGGCGTGGCACAGGCCGACTTCGTATACGGGCTGCCGGACGGGGTGGACACCCAGGTGGGCGAGCAGGGGCTCAGTCTCTCCGGCGGGCAGCGGCAGCGGCTCGCCCTGGCCCGCGCGGTGGCCGGCCGCCCGGACTTCCTGGTGCTGGACGACCCGCTGTCCGCGCTGGACGTGCACACCGAGGCCGCGGTGGAGGCCGCCCTGCGCCGGGTGCTCGCCGACACCACCGCCCTGATCGTCGCCCACCGCCCGTCGACCGTGTTGCTGGCCGACCGGGTGGCGCTGCTGTCCGGCGGCCGGATCGCCGCCGTGGGCACCCATCACGAACTGCTGCACACCAACCCTGAGTACGCGTATCTGATGGCCGCCGACCCGGCGGGGGAGAGGGAGGCCGAGCGATGACGGGGGCCACCACCGCAGCCGCCCCGGACCAGGAGGACAAGGAACCGCCCGCCTCGGGCGACCCGTTCGACCGCGACGTGCTGCCCTCTCCCCCGGGTGCCACCCGGACCCTACTGCGGTCGCTACTGTCGCCGCTGCGCGGCCGGGTGGTGCTCACCGCGGTCCTGCTGCTGCTCCAGCAGGCGGCGGTGCAGGCGGGCCCGCTGCTGGTGGCGTACGCCATCGACCACGCGGTGCCGGCGTTCCGCGCCGACGACCACGGGCCGCTGCTCGCGGTCGCCGTGGGCTTCCTGCTCTGCGCCTCGGCGGCCGGGGCGCTGCAGTACGCGTTCGTCACCGCCTCCGCGCGGGTCAGCCAGGACGTGCTGCTGGATCTGCGGGGGCGCATCTTCCGGCATGCGCAGGCGCTGAGCGTCGACTTCCACGAGCGGTACACCTCGGGCCGGCTCATCTCCCGCTCCACCACCGATGTGGAGGCGCTGCGCGAGCTGCTGGAGGAGGGCCTGCAGGAGCTGGTGACGGTCGTGCTGTCGTGCGTGTACATCTCGGTGCTGCTGCTCTGGCTGGACCTCGGTCTCGGCGCGGTCGCCGTCGCCTCGTTCCTCCCGCTGTACGCCATGGTGCGCTCCTACCAGCGCCGGGCGCGCCGGGTGTACCGCAGGCGCTCCACGGCGATGGCGGCGGTGATCGTGAAGTTCGTGGAGACGATGAACGGCATCCGGCCGGTGCGCGCCTTCCGCCGGGAGGCCGCCAACGACGCCGCCTTCCGGGTGCTGAACCGGCGGCACGAGCGCTCCAACGGCGATGCGCTGCTGGAGATGGCCCGCTATGTGGTCGGCTCCCGGGTGATCGCGAACACCACGGTGGCGCTGGTGGTGCTGTGGGGTGCCTACCGGGTCGCCACCGGATCGCTGGCGCTGGGTGTGCTGGCGGCGGCGGTGCTGTATCTGCGCCGGCTCTACGACCCGATCGACCGGCTCGGCATGTTCCTCAACTCCTACCAGTCGGCGGCGGCCTCGCTGGAGAAGATCGCCGGGCTGCTGGCGCAGACGCCGGGCGTGCCCGAGCCCGCGGCGCCGCGCGAGCTGCCTCCGCGGCGGTCCGGACAGCCGGGGCGGACGGTGGTCTTCGACTCGGTGCGGTTCGCCTACCGCACGGGCGGCGAGGTGCTGCCCCGCTTCGATCTGACCCTGGAGGCCGGGCAGACCGTCGCCGTGGTGGGTTCCACCGGCGCGGGCAAGTCGACGCTGGCCAAGCTGCTCGCCCGGTTCTACGACCCGACCGAGGGGCGGGTGCTGCTGGACGGCGTCGATCTGCGCGATCTGGCCGTGCCGGAACTGCGGCGCGGGGTGGTGATGGTGACGCAGGAGGCGTTCCTGTTCTCCGGCACGGTCGCCGAGAACATCGCCCTCGGCCGCCCGGACGCCACCCGTGAGCAGATCGAGCGGGCCGCCAAGGAGATCGGCGCGCACGACTTCATCGCCGCCCTGCCCGACGGCTACGACACCGATGTGCGCAAGCGGGGCGGCCGCATCTCGGCCGGTCAGCGCCAACTGGTGTCGTTCGCGCGGGCGTTGCTCGCCGACCCGGCGGTGCTGATCCTGGACGAGGCGACCAGCTCGCTGGACATCCCCGGGGAGCGGGCGGTGCAGCGGGCGATGGCCACGGTGCTGGAGGGCCGCACGGCGGTCGTCATCGCCCACCGCCTGTCGACGGTGGAGATCGCCGACCGGGTGCTGGTGATGGAGCACGGCCGCATCGTCGAGGACGGCACCCCGGCCGACCTGATCGCGGGCACGGGCCGCTTCGCCGACCTGCACCGCGCCTGGCGGGACAGCCTGACCTGAGGGCGGCGGCGGGAGCGGCGCCCGGCCGGCGGCCGGCGTCTTCAGTGAACGGTGTCCGGCCGCTCACTGAAGACGCCGGGGCTGGTCCGCATAGCGAACGCGCATTCCCGGACAACGAACCGTTTCCGGCCAATCTTCTGACGCGCTCCTGACAAGACACCTGATCGCCTGTCACTCTGCCCACGGCCGCTGCACAGCAACCCCACAGCGTGACGTCCGCACCGCGCTGTGCCGCCGCCAGAGCTCCCGCACAGCAGCACGTGGTTCCACGGAACCGCCCTGTTCTGCCCGGACGGCTCATTCGCCGGCCGGTCTCCCCAGGCCGCGTGATCCGCGGTCGTGCAGAAGGAGTCAGTGTTGAGAAGCGAGTCCTCCCACAGACGCACCCCCCACACCACCCACCGCCGCGCCGCCGCGGTCGCCCTGGCCGGGGTCGCCGCGCTGATCGCCACGGCGGTGCAGTCCGGCAGCGCCACCGCCGCACCCGAGGCACCCCCGGCCGCGAGCGCCGCGAATCCCGGCGCCGAGTCGGTCCGGCTCACCCCCGCCCAGCGCGCCGAACTCATCCGCGAGGCCAACGCCACCCGGGCCGAGACCGCCGAGGACCTCGGTCTCGGCGCCAAGGAGAAGCTCGTCGTCCGTGACGTCCTCAAGGACCGCGACGGCACCGTGCACGTCCGCTACGAGCGCACCTACGACGGGCTGCCCGTCCTCGGCGGCGACCTGATCGTCCAGGGCGACAAGGCCGGCGAGGCCGACAAGGTCGTCAAGGCCACCCACGCCGCGCTCGAGCCCGCCACCACCGCCGCCAAGGTGCCGGCCGCCAAGGCCGAGCAGCAGGCCCTGTCCGCCGCCGAGGCCGACGACGCCAAGGGCGCCGAGGTCGACCGCGCCCCGCGCAAGGTGATCTGGGCGGCCGACGGCAAGCCGGTCGTCGCCTACGAGACGGTCGTCGGCGGATTCCAGCACGACGGCACCCCGCAGGAGCTGCACGTCGTCACGGACGCCACCACCGGCGAGAAACTGCACGAGTGGCAGGCCGTGCAGACCGGCACCGGCCACACCGTCTACAGCGGCACCGTCGACCTGACCACCACCCGGTCGGGCTCGACGTACAACCTCACCGACGGGGCGCGCGGCAACCACAAGACCTACAACCTCAACCGCGGCTCCTCCGGCACCGGAACCCTGTTCTCCGGCCCCGACGACGTCTGGGGCGACGGCACCCCGCAGAACGCCGAGTCGGCCGGCGCCGACGCCCACTACGGGGCGGCGCTGACCTGGGACTACTACAAGAACGTGCACGGGCGCAGCGGCATCCGCGGCGACGGCGTCGGCGCCTACTCGCGCGTCCACTACGGCAACAACTACGTCAACGCCTTCTGGTCGGACAGCTGCTTCTGCATGACCTACGGCGACGGCTCCGGCAACGTCAACCCGCTCACCTCGATCGACGTCGCCGGGCACGAGATGACCCACGGCCTGACCTCGGCCACCGCCCGCCTGATCTACAGCGGCGAGTCGGGCGGTCTCAACGAGGCGACCAGCGACATCTTCGGCTCCACGGTCGAGTTCTACGCCAACAACTCCGAGGACGTCGGTGACTACCTCATCGGCGAGGAGATCGACATCAACGGCAACGGCACGCCGCTGCGCTACATGGACAAGCCGAGCAAGGACGGCCGGTCCAAGGACTACTGGTACTCCGGCATCGGCAGCATCGACGTGCACTACTCGTCCGGGCCGGCCAACCACTTCTTCTACCTGCTGAGCGAGGGCAGCGGCACCAAGACCATCAACGGTGTCACCTACGACTCGCCCACCTCCGACGGCCTGCCGGTCACCGGCATCGGCCGCGCCAAGGCGGAGAAGATCTGGTTCCGCGCGCTGACCACCAAGTTCACCTCGACCACCAACTACGCGGGCGCCCGCACCGGCACCCTCGCGGCGGCCGGTGAGCTGTACGGCACGGACAGCGCCGAGTACAAGGCCGTGGCCCACGCCTGGGCCGGCGTCAACGTGGGCTCCCGCCCCGGTGACGGCAACGGTGGCGGCACCTCGTTCGAGAACTCCGACGACGTGGCGATCCCGGACCGGGGCGCCGCCGTCTCCTCCTCGATCACCGTCTCCGGCCGGTCGGGCAACGCCCCGTCGAACCTCCAGGTGGGCGTGAAGATCGTGCACACCTACATCGGCGACCTCCGGGTGCAGCTGGTCGGTCCCAGCGGCACGGTGTACACGCTGAAGGACTACGGCACCGGCGGCAGCGCGGACGACATCGACACCACGTACACGGTGAACGCGTCCTCCGAGACCGCCAACGGCGTCTGGCAGCTGCGGGTGCAGGACAACTATGCCCGCGACACCGGCTACATCGACAGCTGGAAGCTCACCTTCCCGTGAGCGGGACCTGTGAGCCCGTGACCGGGCCCCGTGGCCGGTAGCCGTGCCCCCGCCTTCCACCGAGGCGGGGGCACCGCTTTAGGCTTGGGTCGCATGTCTGTTGCGGACTTCACCTACGACCACGTCGGCGCGACCCGGGAAGCGGGGTTCTGCCCTCCGGGCTTCCACCCGATGCACGTCCGCACCCGGCTCGGTGAGGGCGAGGAGGTGTTCCGCCGGGCCACCGAGGCACTGCTCACCTGGGAACTCCACCGGGAACTCGGCGTAGGGGTGGACGCCGCCGCCGACCGCGCCGCGCCCGGTGTCGATGTCACGATCACCCTCGCCGGTGTGGTGAAGGCGCCCTGCCGGGTCGTCTGGACGCTGGAGGAGCACCGTAAGGCGGGCTGGGCGTACGGCACGCTGGCCGGGCACCCGGAGTGCGGGGAGGAGTCCTTCGTGGTGGACCGCACGGGTGACGGCACGGTCTGGCTGACCGTGGAGGCGTTCAGCAAACCCGCCCGCTGGTACACCCGCGCGGGCGGCCCGGCCACCCGCGCCTTCCAGGCCGCCTACGCCCGCCGCTGCGGCAGAGCCCTCCGCCGCCTGGCCACCGCCGGCCTCGAGGACTGAGCCCCGGGACCGGCGCGCTGCTCACCGTTCACCCGCTCACCGCATCAGCAGTCCCCCGCCGTCCGTGACGTCCTCCGCCGGGACCGCGACCAGGCCCAGCTCCGCGCCGGAGGCGAGCAGGGGGTGGGCGGGCAGGATGCGCACCGTGTAGCCGAAGGGACCGGTGCGGTCCAGGGCGAGCGGGCCCTCGTAGACCCAGCGGCCGTCCTGGTCCGGGGCCCCCGCGGGTTTCAGCGGCACGGGGGTGCCGTCGGTGATGCGGTCCTCCTCGTCCACCCGGCCCGCCACCGCCTGCACCTCCACGTCGTCCGGTCCGAGCGCGCCGAGCCCGACCCGCACCCGCAGCGCCAGGGTGGAGCCCAGCTCCGCGGTGGGCGGGGTCGCCGAGGTCTCCACATGGTCGACGGTCACGCCGTGCCAGGCGGAGCGCACCCGCGCCTTCCAGTGGGCCAGCTGCCGCGCCGAGTCGGGGTCCATGGCGCGGTGGGCGCGCGCGGCCGGCGCGTACAGCCGCTCCACGTACTCGCGGACCATGCGGCCCGCCAGCACCTTCGGCCCGAGCAGGCTCAGCGTCCGGCGCACCATCTCGATCCACCGGTCGGGCAGCCCGCTCTCCCCGCGCTCGTAGAACCGGGGCGTGATCCGCTGCTCCAGCAGGTCGTACAGCGCCGCCGACTCTATGTCGTCGCGCCGGTCGGGGTCGGTGCCGGCGCCGTCGGCGGTGGGGATGGCCCAGCCGAAGTCGGGCTGGTACCACTCGTCCCACCAGCCGTCCAGCACGGACAGGTTGAGGCAGCCGTTGAGCGCGGCCTTCATCCCGCTGGTGCCGCACGCCTCCAGCGGGCGCAGCGGGTTGTTGAGCCAGATGTCGCAGCCGGGGTACAGCTTCTGCGCCATCGCCATGCCGTAGTCGGGCAGGAAGACGATGCGGTGGCGCACCCGCGGGTCGTCGGCGAACCGGACCAGCTCCTGGATCAGCCGCTTGCCGCTGTCGTCGGCCGGGTGCGCCTTGCCCGCGACCACGATCTGCACCGGCCGCTCCGGGTGCAGCAGCAGGTCCATCAGCCGGTCCTTGTCGCGCAGCATCAGCGTCAGCCGCTTGTACGACGGCACACGCCGGGCGAAGCCGATGGTCAGCACGTCGGGGTCGAGGACGCGGTCGATCCAGCCCAGCTCGGCGCTGTGCGCTCCGCGCTGCCGCCAGGAGGCCCGCAACCGCTCGCGCACCTCCATCACCAGCAGCTCGCGCAGGTTGCGGCGCAGGTCCCAGATGTCCTGGTCGGGGATGCCGGCGACGGAGTCCCAGCGGTCGGAGTCGCCGAGGCTCAACGCCTCCTCGGCGCGCTCGGGTCCGATCTGCCGGGCGCCGAGCCGGAACACCTCGGGCGCCATCCAGGTGGCCGCGTGCACCCCGTTGGTGACGGAGGTGATGGGCACCTCCTCCGGGTCGAACCCGGGCCAGAGCCCGGCGAACATCTCCCGGCTGACCTGGCCGTGCAGCAGGGAGACGCCATTGGCGCGCTGCGCCAGGCGCAGGCCCATCACGGCCATGTTGAACAGGTTGGGCTCGCCGCCGGGGTAGGTCTCCATGCCCAGCCGGAGGATGCGGTCGACCTCCAGGTGCGGCAGCTCGGCACCGGGGCCGAAGTGGCGGGCGACCAGCTCGCGGTCGAAGCGGTCGATGCCGGCCGGGACGGGGGTGTGCGTGGTGAACACGGTGCCCGCCCGGACCGCCTCGAGCGCGGAGTCGAAGTCCAGCCCCCGGGCGCGCAGTTCGGCGATGCGTTCCAGGCCGAGGAAGCCGGCGTGACCCTCGTTGGTGTGGAACACCTCCGGTTCGGGGTGCCCGGTGAGCCGGCAGTAGGTGCGCACCGCCCGGACCCCTCCTATGCCGAGCAGCATCTCCTGCAGCAGCCGGTGCTCGCTGCCGCCGCCGTAGAGCCGGTCGGTCACCTGGCGTTCACCGAGGTCGTTCTCCTCGACGTCGGAGTCGAGCAGCAGCAGCGGCACCCGGCCGACCTGGGCGACCCAGATCCGGGCGTGCAGCAGCCGGCCGCCGGGCAGGGCGAGCGGCACCTGGGCGGGGCTGCCGCCGGGCTCCTCGAGCTGGACCAGGGGCAGCTCGTGCGGGTCGAGCACCGGGTAGTGCTCCTGCTGCCAGCCGTCGCGGGACAGCGACTGGCGGAAGTAGCCGTGCCGGTAGAGCAGGCCGACGCCGATGAGCGGGACGCCGAGGTCGCTGGCGGCCTTGAGGTGGTCACCGGCCAGGATGCCGAGGCCGCCGGAGTACTGCGGCAGGGCCGCGGTGATGCCGAACTCCGGAGAGAAGTAGGCGATCGCCTCCGGCAGCCGGCCGGTCTGGGCCTGGTACCAGCGGTCGCCGGTCATGTAGGCGTCGAGGTCGGCCACGACCGCGTCGAGACGGTCGAGGAAGGAGCGGTCCTCGGCCAGTTCGGCGAGGCGGGCGGGGGGCACGCTGCCCAGCAGCCGTACCGGGTCGCACCCGGCGGCCGCCCAGCGTCCGGGGTCGACGGACTCGAACAGGTCCCGGGTGCCGGCGTGCCAGGACCAGCGCAGATTGCGGGCCAGGTCGCTCAAGGGCCGGAGGGGGTCGGGGAGAACGGGTCGGACGGTGAATCGACGGATCGCCTTCACATTCCACCTCGGCGCGTTCGCTGGAAGGACGCGGTGTGTGCCGCGCCGTCGAGTCGACGGTACCGGGGGAGGTACCCCCCTCGCCGGGCGCTCGGCCCGCATGCCGTCATTCGCCCTGAACGGCCTACGACGGACCCATCCGGATATGGCCGATTCCGCCCGCATGGGCGTTCTTGTGGCACCCGGCCGCCCGCGAGAGTCTGCCCACGGAGGTGTCCGAGGGGAGCGGGGGCACGGCGGACACCCCCTGGCGGTGTACCGGCCCGCGATGCCGGCATGGGGCGCTCACCGGGGCCGTACGCCCGAGTCGAGGAGGGGAACTCGGACCATGGCACGGACGCGAACGGGGCGTCTGCGCCGGGTGGGAAGCTTCACGGCGGCGCTGACCGCCGCGGCGGTCGCGGCCGCCGCCCTGCCCGCGCACGCCGCACCCGAGCAGGGACGGATTCTCGGCGCCGACGCACCGGGCTCGGTGACCGGCAGCTATCTGGTGACGCTGAAGGAGGGGGCGGGGGCCCGCTCGGCGACGGCACAGGAGCTGGCCGAGCGCTACGGGGCGAGAATCAGCCACACCTACGGCACGGTGCTCAACGGCTTCGCGATCCGGGCCGACGCCGCCGCGGCCGGGCGGCTCGCGGCCGACCCGCGGGTGGCCTCGGTGGCGCAGGACAGCCGGGTGGCGCTGGAGCACACCCGGGCCGACCCGCCGAACTGGGGCCTGGACCGGGTGGACCAGCCGGGCCTGCCGCTGGACCGTCGCTGCACCTGGCCCGAGTCCGCGGGCGCGGGCGTCACGGTGTATGTGATCGACACCGGCGTCCGGACCTCGCACCGGGAGCTCGCGGGCCGGGCGGTGCACGGCTGGGACTTCGTGCAGAACGACCGGACCGCCCAGGACGCCAACGGTCACGGCACCCATGTCGCCGGCATCGTCGCAGGCCGCAGTCACGGCGTGGCCAGGAAGGCGAGGGTCGTCTCGGTGCGGGTCCTGGACGGCGACGGCGCGGGCACCACCGCGCAGGTGCTGGCGGGCATCGACTGGGTGACCCGGCACGCGGAGAAGCCCGCCGTGGCCAACCTCAGCCTGGGCGGCCCGTACAACGCCCAGCTCAACGCGGCCGTGCGCGCCTCGATCGCCTCCGGCGTCACCTACACGGTCGCCGCGGGCAACGACGGGCGTCCGGCGGCGCTGTACTCCCCGGCGAGCGTGCGGCAGGCGATCACGGTCGGCGCGACGGACCGGCGGGACAAGAAACCGGCCTTTTCCAACACCGGTTCGGCCGTCGATCTCTTCGCGCCCGGAGTGGCGATCACCTCGGCCTCCGCCGCGAGCGACCGGGCCCGGGCCACGTATTCGGGCACCTCGACGGCGGCGCCGCACGCCGCGGGGGCGGCGGCCCTGTACCTCGCCGACCACCGGCGGGCCTCTCCGGCCCAGGTGGCGAAGGCACTGGTGAAGCAGGCCGCGCGGGGCAAGGTGAAGGGCCGGGGACTCGGCTCGCCCGACCGGCTGCTGCAGGTGCCGCCCTCGTAGCGGGGCCCGTATGCGGCCCGTACGTGTACGGGGCGGCGGACGCCGCGCGGGGCGCCGGGCGTGCGCCGGAGCGGGCGCTCACCGGGACCGGCTTCGCCCTTTCCGGACGAGGCCGGTCTTGTGTGTCGACATACGCGTGAGTAGTTAACAAAGTGCCGGATTGCCCACCCGATGAGGGTGGGAAGGCTCCTGCGGGTACACACCTCTGCAAGACACGCAGGACCCACCTCCCCACAGTCATCCGCCCACCCTCGTTGACGCGGACAGGAGCGGTCATGCCCGCCAAGCACCACTCGTCACCCCCGCCCTCCGGCCGCAGAGCCCCTTCCCGGCGCGGCACCGCGGATCCTGCCGCCGCGCGCCCGGCCGACGCCGGTCCCCCGCCCTCGCCGGAGCCCGTGGCCGCGGCACCCGCCACCTCGGTGGGGCGGATACCCGTCCTGGACGTGCGCCCGATGGTCCGCGAGGGCCGCCGGCCCGCCAAGGCGGTCCCGGGCGAGACGTTCCAGATCTCGGCCACCGTGTTCCGCGAGGGACATGACGCGGTGGCCGCGAATGTGGTCCTGACCGACCCCGAGGGGCGGCCGGGGCCGTTCACGCCGATGCGTGAGCTGGCGCCGGGCACCGACCGGTGGGGCGCCGAGGTCACTCCCGACGCCACCGGCCTGTGGACGTACCACGTGGAGGCCTGGGGCGATCCGGTCACCACCTGGCGCCACCATGCGCAGATCAAGATCCCGGCCGGTATCGACACGGAGGTGGTGCTGGAGGAGGGCGCCCGGCTGTACGAGCGGGCGGCCGCCGGGGTGCCCGGCTCCGGCGAGCGGAAGGTGCTGCTCGAGGCGGTGGAGGCGCTGCGCGGCGAGGCCCGTCCGGC
>NZ_JAATEM010000051.1 GCF_012034205.1 Streptomyces composti | reverse complement strand
CCTCACCGCTTACCGTGCACGAGCTCGTTAGGGCGAACTCATTGCCTTGCCGGGGCCTTCCCAAAAGGCCCCGGCATCTCCTGTAGAGAACTAGCCTGCCCTCTAGGCAGAAGGATGTGGGATCAGGCCATCGCTCGAGTCCGGCCTTTATGCGTCGATTACGGCTCGAATCCCAGCCATGGAGTCAGCGCGTCCCAGGCAAGACTGCACAGCCTCTGAGAGCGGGCCTCCACGAACTCGGCCGTCCACTCTTCCTCTCGCTGGGCAAGTGCAGCAACGAGAGGCAGGTAGCGGGCCTGGCGGACGATCTCTCCGGCTCCACTACCCAGCCTCAGCCCCTGCGCCTCCGCGTCGGCCAGCGTCTTCTCCGCTTCCTCAACCGTGGCCGCGGAGAGGGCTCGGAACATGAGGCGCTTCAGGTGCCAAGCCCGGTTACTCGCCGAGGCGTTCTCGACCGCCGGAAGAAGCGTCAGATTTCCGATCCTGTTGATGAGCTCGGGATCCTCATACAGGTCCGCGTTCCAGCTACCGTTACTGCTTGGCGCCTGAGGAGCTACGTGTTCGATGGTGGCGAACGCCTCGTCATTCCAGCGGTCAAGTTCAAGTGTCTCAAGGAGCCCGCTCTTTCCACGAACGACAAGTCCTGGAGTCGCACTGTCCGGAGTCGAGTTCTGGGACGCCGCGAGAAGGAGGAGACGGGTCAGCGGCTTCGAGTGCTGGTACACGGGTGTCATGGCTGCCCGTGCCACCCATTGCTGCTTGTCGTAAATACCTTCGCTGCGAAGCTGCTCCTTCAGATAGGACTGCAATGCTTCGACCGGCGGGACTTCTGTGAGATCCCGCTCGAATCGCGCGAACCGCGGCATGCCTTCCTCTACGACGTGGGTCATGAGAGATCGGTAAACGCCGTCGATTCCTGCGGTGCTTCCAAAGCTTCCCCGCCAGAGCGCGTAAAAGGCAGCGCACGACCGGGCGGCAAGCAGAAACTGTCGAGCCGAAGACTCCACAGTTTCTGGCGAAGACAAGCGGTGTGCGGCAAAATACCGAGTCAACAACCCGACAACAATGTCGTGTCCGCCTTCCCGCAGCGCTGCGAGGGCGATCCCCGCTTGCGTCCGCAGGGTGGCGTCGTCACAGCTGGGAACCTTCGTGGGACTGCCCCAGGGGCCCTCATAGAAACGAGCTACCTGGGCAAGGCCCGCGAGAACCTTGCGACGAGCCACGATGTCGGGGTCCTTGTCGAAGACCGTGCGCAGGTAGCGTCGTTGATCGTTGAGACGCTTTGTGAGCTTGGTCCCATCCTGAAACATCGCGAAGGGAAGCAGAACACTGCTAGTGACAGTCTGACGCTTGTCAGCCGAGGAACTCCCCTCTCGATCAAGGTACGCTTCGACCACATCGAAATGGAACTTCGACTCGGACTCCTGCCACTCATCCAAACCCTCTTCCTTGATGGCCCGGGGCTTGAACGTCTCGATTGCCGTGAGTGGCTGTCCCGTGGTGTTGAGGGCCTCGAACATGTCAAAGCCATAGTCTTCCCGCTTGGCTGTTACGACAGCCACCGTAACGCGATGCAGGAGGTAGTTCGCGAAGACGATGAGCCGCGTCAGCGGCGTCATCTTGGCATCGTCCTCCAACTTTTCCACGACCGATGGAGGAAACTCGCTGTTGAAGAGGGCGAATTGGAGGTTCTGCGACTGCCCTATGTCGGTTCCGGTGGGCAGTTGGATGTCGTCCTCGCGCTTGACGCCTGCCCCTACCGCCTTGCGCAGCATCGACCTCATCTGGTCGCGCATACGGTCCAAGTGCCGATAGGCTTCCAAGTCCACGCCGTCAGTTTTGTCTGGATCGATCGGCACGTGCCGGTAGGGTTTGACAGCATCCGCGTCTCGGGCGTACGCACCGTAGGACTCGAGGTAGTAACCGATGGGTGAGCGGTAGCGGGCTTCACCCTTGTTGCGAGACCACACGTCGTAGTACGAGCGAATCAGTCGCGGGTAGTAACGGTGCTCCCCATAACGCATGTCCTCTTCGAAGCAATTTGACAAGCGACCCGTCACATCGAGCGCCTGGTTATAGCACCAGACCGACGGTTCATCGTCGCGCGTGAGCTTCTCCGCCCGGACACGAATCTCCTCATGCAAAACGGTCGTCAATAGGAGAAGGGTGGTCATCCTCTGCTGACCGTCGATGATAGTCATCACCTTGGAAGGAACTTGCGACCGATATTTCGGCTCGACGGTCGTGTAGTTGATATCCCGGAGGGCAATGACAGTGCCGAGGAAGCAGATCGAGTCTTCGAACTCAGCGAGCTGATCAAGGCCGTGTGCGACATCACTGAGCAAGCGCCGGATTTTCGGCAGCTCCCAGCTATACGCCCGCTGGTACGGAGGGATATAGAGACCTTGACCGGTCTCACTCAGGAACTGAGAAACTGAAAGAGGTGCCGCATCGAAGATCTCTTTAGTCTCCATGCCCTTTGTTTCTCCCCGTTACTACCCGGTGGCCGTCAGTGAGCTGCCCTTCATGGTCGCACATGAGGCCAGCACAGCGGCACGGAGGGACCAATCCGACGCGATCTCTGCCCCAATACATGACGATTCGTCACCCCCGCTTCATACGCTCGCCCTTGCCCACCACGGGCCTGCGTGCAGCATGGGGGCCAGGATGCGCCGAAAGCCATCTCACGGGAGAGCGTCCTCGGAGGCTCTGGCAAAAGGGCGGCGTGGCCGTTATGCATCGGCCACGCCGTCCTTGCGCTTGCGCGTCAGAGGTGGCAGACGGAGCAGCCGGCCTCGTCGTCGTCGGAGTCGAGCGCGTCGGAGAGTACCTCCAGGAGGGGCCTGTTGGGCTTGATGCGCTTGGCCGCGCGCTCCAGGGCCGCCCGGTGCTTGGCCTCGATCTCCTCCTTGCGCTCTATGAGCTCCGGCAGCGACTCGCCCTGTGACCAGGTGTAGTTGCGGCCCTTCATGGCGGTGTGCCGGTAGCGGACCTTCTCTTCGTACTCGACGGCGCGGTCGAAGAGGTCGGGGTGACGCTCCTTGAGGCCGACCCACTCGTGCTTGCGCTGGAAGAAGCAGAAGTAGCAGCCGGAGCGCGTGCGCCACTCGTAGTAGCCGGGTAGGCCGATGCCGGCCTCTTCAAGGATCCGCATCACGCCGTCCTTGTCGATGCCATCCTCTCGGAAGGGGAAGACGGCCTCGATGTTCGGCTTGGTGCTGACGTAGCCCAGGCGGTTCTCGTCGGCGCGGATGGCGACATAGGAGATGACCTTGTCGTCACCGACCCAGTCCTCCAGAGGCTTGATCTTGAGATTTTTGGTGCACCAGCGCATCTGCGGGCTAGGCAGGGTGCCCTGGTAGACCTCCATCCAGTGGTCGAAGTCGCGGTCGGCGTTAAGTCGCACGATCGACTTGCCCAGCGCGGCCTCAAGCCGGTTCAGGTACTCGTACGTCTCTGGCAGCTCGGCGCCGGTGTCGCAGAAGAAGTACTCCATCTCCGGAACTCGGTCGCGCATGTAGACGGCGAGCGCAGACGAGTCCTTGCCACCGGAGATGCCGAGCACGTGCCGGACCTTCTTGGTGTCGGCTTCGTCGGTCATCCCTGTGCCTTCCTTTCACTCGCCGCTGTCGCGGCTTCGGTAACGCGCTGGGCGAGGGCAGCGAGAAGGATCCGTGCACCGTCCGGCCCGAGTGCCTTCTCCGCTCGCTTCAGGACGTCCGCAGCGAGCGTGTCGGCCTCGCCGCGTGCCTGCTCGGGTACGTAGATCAGCGTGCGCTGCTCCACGCCTGCGCTGTCCGTCAAGGTCAACAACTGGGCGTCGAGTTTCTCTTCCCGGCTCCGGACTTCGCGTCCGGCGTGGTGCAGATGTCCGACGCGGTCGAGAGCTGCGGCCATCGCCCGGGCCTTCTGGGGGAAGACCTTGGCTTCGTGATCGTCCCAGTCTCCGAGGGCGGAGTTGGTCAGACGCACGACGATGGGTTCCAGCCAGTCGTCGTCTTCGAGGCTGTCGCTGAGGACGAAGTCGACGAAGCCCCGCAGTTCTGGTGTCAGCACGGCGTCTGCGAAGCCTCGCAACCGGGCTGCCAGCTGAGTGCGCAGCTTGGACAGCTCGGCCGGCAGGCGGAACTCCTGGGCAAGGACGCGGATGACCTCTGCGCGGAGCTTATTTTCGATGGCGACGAGTTCGTCGGCGGCCGCGGTGAGGCGTTCGACGTAGGTGTTCGCCGCCTCAGCGCTGGCCCGTGTGCGTGCTGGAACCTCGGGGAGCCCAAGGGCCTTGGGCAGCGCGTGGAAGACCAGCTCATCGGGGTCCACCGCCTTGGCGATGGCGGTGCGCACGGCGCGGGCATCGGCGGAGATGTTCTTGGTGGTGCGGGCGTACTTGTTGAGGTCGGCCACCCGCGTGATCAGCGCACTGGCGACGGCGAGGAGGTCGGGGTTGCGTAGAGCCTTGGAGCGTGGTGCTTCTACACCGAGAGAAACCATCAGCTTCTTGATGATGCTGCCCCGCTGGCCGTCTCCGGCTGGCGTGTACTTCACCGAGAAGCGTCCTGGGCCCTTGACGAGGCGCTCGACGGCGTCAATGGTCAGCCGGGGGAGGTAGGTGCCTTCCTCGAACAGGGCGACGTCGTGCCGGCGGATGATCAGGGCCGGAACCAGGAAGACCGGGACAACGCCGGCCTTGAGCCCGAAGGGGGGGCTCATCAGGACACGGATGACCTCTTCCATGCTGACCCGCTCGGTGGCACCGGTCAGTACCTCATTGAGGGCATTCCAGGCGGGCTGGGCGTGCTCGTGGCCCTCACCGGGTGGGGAGAAGCCGTACGGCAGCAGGCTTTCGTGTTGGCTCTCGGCCTGCGCCTCTCCGTTCTCGCGATGCAGGCCGAGGTAGGCCAGAACACCGTGATAGATGGCTCGTTCGGCTTTGTACCCGGTGAGGCCGAGGTTCTCCTTGCCCGAGGCAGAGAGCATGGCCGTTAGCAGTATGCCGCGGGCCTGGGCGGCCTGGCTCGTCAGGACGTGCCGGCCGAGCATCTCGTTGCGGATGTGCGGGGTGTGCGGGTACACCGATTCGCAGGCGAGGGAGACTAGGCCGCTCAGACTCCGGGCCGTCAGGCCGGATGCGGCGGGTTCTTCGCCAGGGGCGATCCCGGTGTGCCACAGGCTCCAGGACGCTTGGGAGGAGGGCGGGTAGAAGGCGTCCTGCAGCAGCTCCAGCAGTTCGGCCTCGGCCTGCACGAGGCGCTCCATGACTTCGCGTCGGGCGACGTGGTCGATGTCCTGCTGGTTGCTGAGTTCCTTCAACGCGACGAGGTAGGTGGCCGTGGTCAGCACCACGTCGGAGTCGGCGGTAGTACCGACGAGAACCGGCAGGGGCGAGTGCACGGTGGGCCGGTCGGCATCGGTACCGAGGTGGAAGACGACGAGGCCGTCGGCGGGCTCCCTCAGCTCGTCCGGGGCAGCGACGGTCTTGGTCTCCGGGCCACTGACCGCGGTGTAGAACACGCGCATCATGCCGGTGATCTGGCTGTGGCGGCTGGCCACGAAAGCCTGGGGAATGAGACTGCCGAGCCGGTCGATGACCGCAGCGTCGTCGAAGTGGCTAATGATGTCCTTGAGCCGACCGTCGATGTCGACGTCGGTTCCTTGCCAGACTCGGTATTCGCCGCTGAACTCGCGGTAAACCACGAAGCCCCGGCGGACGAGGTCGGCAAGCCGCTCTTCGAGTGCCGAGAAGGCGGCGGGATCAGCGACCTCGGTGGGGTCGTGGAGGGCGAAGTGGATCATCGGCGCGGTGGCGCTGAGGGCCCCATCGGAGTCGATCAGGTTGAGGACGCCAATGGTCTTCAGTACGTCCTGGTCGGCATCCGGGAGGCCGTTGGCGTCCCGAATCCGTGAGTCGACCTCGATCCACCGGCTTGCGTTGGCGGAAGCAAGCAGGGTCGTGCGCCCGGAGTTGAGGAAGTAGTCGTACAGCTGCGGCAGCCGCACCGTGCTGGCGTGCTCTGCGTTCTGGTCGCTGTGCTGGGCCAGCGAGTGGCGGACCGTATTGGGCTCCCCGCTGTTGAGGAAACCCGACAGGCTGCGGTCGTGCTGGCCGATCTGGGCGGCAAGGATCGGCGCAGCCAGGGCCGTGATGGGGTGCAGCGGGTAGAGGTCGGCAAAGTGGTCGGAGCCGAGTTCGGCGAGAACGCCGAGACCGTGCTGGGTCCAGAGATCCGCGGATGCCTCGGCGGAGGCGTTAATCAGAGCCTGCCCCGCAGAGTCGACTGCCGAGCGGTCGAGGCGGCGGCGCAGCAGGTGCAGGGAGTCGCCGTGGTGGGGAACGAAGGTGATGTCCTCGAAGCGTCCCTGAATCTTGGCCCATTCGCGGGTCTTGAGTTCGCTGGACCGTGAGGCGTAGTCCATGAACGACAGGTGCTGCAAGGTCATCAGGTAGACGGGCAGCCCGTTGGGGCCGGCCGCCCTCTCCGCGAGTTCCTGCAGTAGGAACAAGTCGTGCTGGGCGTCGGCGAACTCGTTGTGGCTGGCAAGGTGTTCCAGCGTCTTGCCGAACTCGTCGATGACGATGAGCAGAGGCTGCTGTCCGTCCGCCGTCAGAGCCGTGACGGCGCCGAGAATCTCCTTGGCCCCGGCCCGGTCCGAGTCGGCGCACGCCTCTAGGGCGGTGGAGATGGCCTTCGGGACGCGCTTGCCCCAGCGTCGCGCCGCCGCTGTGTGCAGGGCGCGGGAGAGGGTGGCGACGACGGATTCGCGGCGCGCGGTGGCCACGCCGCCGAGGAATCCCTCGGGGGCGATGGCATCGCGGGCTGCGGCAAGGCGCTGAGCGAGGGCGGGGCTAGCCTCTTCGAGGATGCGCTCGGCCTCGCTGCGGCGCTTGGCATCCCGCCCCAGCAGCGCGTCGATGATGTTGGACAGGGTGGACTTGCCGGAGCCGTAGGGGCCGGTGAACGACCAGGCTCGGGTGCGGCGCTGATCGGCCAGTGCACTCGCGATGCGTTCCAGGACGTCCACGGCCCGCGCGCCGACGTAGGGATCGTGCAGCGCGTCCTCGACGTCGCGCTCGAGGTTGGTCGAGCGCATCTGGGAGCCGACGAGTTCGATGCCGGCGGGGAACTGCGGAGCGGAGCTCGACGGGCTACTCGGGGTCCGCGTGGAGGTTGCGGTGGTCACGCGGTCTCCTTAGCAAAGAGTGTGTCGGTGGTGTCGTCCGTGTCTGTGGCGTCCGTGGCCTTCGTGGCGAGTTCCTTCTGCTCGGCCTCGGCGAGCTTGGGGAACGTGGCGGCCCACTCCTCGCGGGTGGGGAAGCCGGGACGGCGGGTGACGAAGTCGTATTGCTCGTCGAGCACTTCCCACGCCAGATCGAAGGGGTCTGCCGAGAAGGCGAGGCTGCGCTGCCCCACGGCCTCGGTCAGGTCGAGCTGCGGGTGATCCGCGGCGACCTTCTGCAGCGCCGTGACGATCTCGTTCTCCCGGACGCGGAAGGCACGCCCCGGGGAGCCCGGCTCGTTGGCGAGCCGGGCCACAGAGATCGAGTTGGCCTTGCGGGAGAACTTGGCGGCGTAGTCGAGACAGGCATAGGCCAGGACCCGGGCAGGCAACGAGGTGCGGTGCCCGCTGGTGAACTGCCACTCGGCATTTCCGCGCGTCCCGACAAAGGTCAGCAGGTCAAGGTCGCGGAACGGGCATGCGAGCAGGTCCTCGTAACTGCCCGGCGAACCCGCCTTCTCCGGGGCGCTACGCGCGTACATCTTGGTGAGGCACTCGATGTCCTTGACGATCGACGCCTCCTCCGGGCTCTTGTCGTAGGAAAAGTTCACATGCCGGGTAACCACCTGCGTCATGTCCGCGACCGTGAACCGGGAGAACGGCGCGAGGTGGAAGGCCGTGTACCAGGCCGGCGCGTGGCTCTTCGCCCCGGGACGGGACGACACCAACCACCAGTGCAACAGCCACAAGCTGCCGTTCTCCTCCAGATACGGGTCCGCTCCGTCCTCGTCCAGGAGCCAGCGTGCTTCCCAGGTGGGGTAAGAAAACTTGGCCTGTGTGCCCTTCGTCGGATTGCACTCACGAGTCAGCTTGAACGCGCGCGACCAGTAGCGCATGGCGTTGACCATGTTCTTGCCCACGCCGAACCGCACCGGGGCATCAGCCGCGAGGAACGCACCCTGATCGCGTTTGACCTGCATGTATGCCTTGTGCAGCCAGCCGAAGCGGGGCGCGAACGTTTCGTGTCGCGCGAAGGAATAAAGGGCGGCTTCCCCAAGCCGGCTGTCTGACATCCGGGGCCTCTCTGTGTCCAATGCGATCGTTCTAACGAGGTTGGTAAACGGGGTAACGGTCAGCGTGGACCGTCGGCTTCGGCCAGCGCGGCCCGAACCTGCGACACAGCGCGTTTGATGGCTCGCGCGGCGTGATCGATCTCGGCATCCGTGGTGGCGTAGCCCAGCGAGAAGCGGATCGTGCTGTCGGCATCCGCGCGGGACAGCCCCATCGCCAGGAGCACGTGGCTCGGCGTCGGAGCGCCGGACGCGCAGGCGCTGCCCTCCGAGGCAGCGACGTCGGGCATGGCAGCCAGGACCGCGTCCGCAGGCACCCCCGGAAAAGTAATACTCGTCACGCCCGGCAGGCGCTGATCGCGCCGGCCGTTGATACGGCAATCAGGCAGAGCGCCGGTGACAAGGTCTTCGAGGCGGTCACGCAGGGCTGCGACCCGCTCGGCCTCCTCACCGAGGCCGCGCGCCGCGGCCTCGGCCGCTGCTCCCATGCCGATGATCCCTGCCACGTTCAGGGTGCCCGCGCGCCAGCCCCGCTCCTGTCCGCCGCCCACAAGGAGCGGCCGGTGCGGGAGCGGCGACCCACGGCGCACATACAGGGCACCGACTCCCTGTGGTCCGCCAAACTTATGGGCAGACAGTGACAAAAGGTCGACGTCGAGCTCAGCGACATCCACCGGGAGGCGGCCGACGAGCTGCGTGGCGTCCGTGTGGACGAGCGCGCCGGCTTCACGGGCTGCCTTGGCCGCGGCGCGGAGATCGGTGAGGACGCCGGTCTCATTGTTCGCCGCCATCAGGGAAACCACTCCACCGGAACGCGCAGCGAAGACCTGATCGAGGGCGCCGAGATCCACCAGGCCGTCGCCGTCGACCGGCAGAAGTACAAGATCTTCGGGGCTCTCGGCGGTGACCGCGCGGGCCGTCTCAAGGACAGCCGGATGCTCAACGGGGCTTGTGACCAAGGGGCTTCCAGCACAGAACGCGGCCCGGAGGGCGAGATTGTTCGCCTCGGTCGCCCCGGAGGTAAAGATGATCTCGCCGGGCGAGCAGCCAAGAAGATCGGCTAGCTGCCGACGGGCGACATCGACCCGATGAGCCGCCTGCCGGCCCGGTTGGTGCATGCTTGAAGCGTTGCCGACCGATTGCATGGCCTCGACGACGGCTGCGAGAGCCTCAGGCCGGATCGGAGCGGTGGCGTTGTAGTCAAAATAGGACATACTCGCCCCATTTGGCCCGTTCATCATCTGCCACCCCACCTCGCTCGTGTCGCACACCAATGTACTGCTGGGGGAAGCCTCACCCCGCATCCGGGGTTCCACCAGCAGCGCCGTGATCCTAGTCGCGAGCCGAGATCCACTCTTTGAATCACTCGAACGCGTGGTGTCGCAAGCCATTTACCGAATGAATGTTCTATATCTCGCGCTCACAGGCAAGCCGCATGCCGAAAGATCCGGGTTGCGGGCGGGAAGACGGGCGGCTGCACGGCCAAATACCCTCCCTGGCTGGGCTTTTAGCCTGATGCTGCTCCTGTTGTCAGTGGCCCCGATTAGGGTGGTCCGAACGCTGCAACGTCGCAGTATCTGCACGTTGAAGCGCTGCTTGGTGTGCGTTGAGCTGGGGGAGGAACTTCACGATGCTGGTTGGTCCTGTGCGGGCGGCTCACGGCTTGCCGTCAGCCGCATCGGTCAGGTGAGGCTGTGACGACTTGGTCACCGGGAATACCCTTCGAGGCAGTCCTGGCAAACGCTCCCATGGACTACATCCGCCGGCACCTCGGCAAGGAGCTGTGCGGCCTCCTTGACCTCATCGAAGGAGGCACGGCGGGTGATGAGCGATTGCGAGCCATCGCCGCGATCGCGATCGACGCCGAGCTCCTGGTGGCAGACGAGGACGAGCGCGCCGTACTGCTCGGCCTCGTTCCCGGTCCCAAGCAGGCGGAACTGGCCCAACGACTCGGGTCGCTGGGCGACGAGCAACCGCTGCACTACCTGCACACGTTGAAGTGGACGCCTGACGAACGCCGGGAACTTCTGGAATTCCTCGGCTTCACGGTAGAGCGCGCACAGCCTCAAGTCCCCGCCTACAAACGGGAGACAGCACCCGACTACGCCCTATTCCCCCATCAGCTCCGCGCGGCGCGCCGGACCAAGGAGCTGCTGTACGACGGCCCCCGCCGGGCCGTGCTGCACCTGCCGACGGGCGTTGGCAAGACACGGACCGGCATGAGCATGATCTGCGACCACCTGCGACAGTACGGACCGACCCTGGTGGTGTGGCTGGCCCACGGGCAGGAACTGCTGGAGCAGGCCGCGGCCGAGTTCGAGCGCGCCTGGAGCAAGGTCGGCGACCGTCCCCTGCCGGTTCTCCGTGTGTGGGGCAGCGCTTCCCCTGACCTTGCGGGCGTGACCGATGGGCTGGTCGTCCTCGGGCTGGAGAAGGCCGTCTCAACCGCCAAGTCGGACCCACAGTTCCTGCGCACCCTGGCCGCCCGCACCACTCTGACCGTGTTCGACGAGGCACATCAGATCATCGCCCCCACGTTTCAGGGCGTAGTGGACGACCTGACGGTACGCCACGACTCCAGTCTGCTGGGTCTCACCGCGACCCCGGGCCGCACCTGGGCGGACATCGCCAAGGACGAAGAACTGGCCGACTTCTTCTCCCGGCAGAAGGTCATGCTGGAGATCGAGGGCTACACGAACCCCGTGACAGCCCTTATCGACCAGGGCTACCTGGCCAAACCGATCATGCGCACGGTGGCTGCGGAAGCCGGCATGCATCTGTCCGCCCGGGATCAGCAGAACCTGGCGCGAGCGTTCGAGATCCCGGACAGCATCATCGCCGAGCTCGCGAAGGACGAGCAGTGGAACCTCAAGGTTGTCCAGACAATCATGGAGCTGCTTGAGAAGCAGCACCGCCGCATCCTCGTGTTCGCGGCATCCGTGCAGCACTGCCGACTCATCGCCTCCGTGCTGTCCGCAGCCGGCCTCGACGCTGTGTTCGTGACCGGCGAGTCCTCTCCGCGGCACCGAAGCGACGCCATCCGTCGCTTCAAGAGCGCGGCGCGGCGCCCGATGGTCCTGTGCAATTTCGGAGTCCTGACCACAGGCTTCGACGCGCCGGCGGCCAGCGCCGCCGTCATCGCCCGGCCGACCAAGTCCCTCGTGCTCTACAGCCAGATGGTCGGCCGGGTCATCCGCGGCCCCAAGGCCGGCGGAACCGAAACCTGCGAGATCGTCACCGTCGTCGACCCGGAGCTCCCCGGGTTCGGCGATGTCGCCGAAGCATTCACCAACTGGGAAGATGTATGGGAGACAGCGTGAGCGGCGAAGGAAACAACTACCGGATCGTCAGCCCTTCGCTGACCGTCAAGGCCATGCGCGACAGCGGCTACAAGAACACCGCCTACGCGCTCGCCGAGCTGATCGACAACAGCATCGACGCGGAAGCCACGCTGGTGCAGGTCTTCGCCTGCGAGAGTCCCATCGAGGGTGCCGCCCAGACCAGGTATCGGGTGGACAAGATCGCCGTCCTCGACAACGGCAAGGGCATGGACAGCGAACTCCTGCGCCGCGCTCTGAAGTACGGAGACGGTCTCGGCGACGACCGCAGCCGAATCGGCCGCTTCGGCATGGGCCTGCCCAACTCCAGCATGTCCCAGTGCACCAAGGTCGAGGTCTGGTCGTGGAAGAACGGCGCTGCTAACGCTCTGTACACCTACCTTGATCTGGACGAGATCACCAAAGGCCGGGATGAGGTTCCCGACCCCGTACCTCGTCGTGTGCCGGAGTACTGGGACGACCTGAGCGAGGTGCCCCTGGGCACCAGCGGCACCCTCGTCGTCTGGACGAACCTGGACCGTGTCAAGTGGCATAGTGCCGGCGCCACTCTGCGCAACACGGCCGAACTGATCGGACGCGTGTACCGGCACTACCTGAACGACGGCTCCGTGGACATCAAGATGGCGCCCGTTCGCGACGGGAAGGTCATCGAGAAGGTCAACGAAGGGGACAACGGCGCCTACTACGCCGAACCCAACGACCCTCTGTACCTCATGGAGAAGACCGGAACGCCCGCGCCGTTCAACAGCACCCCCATGTTCGAGCCCTTCCCCATGGGCAACGAGGCGGAGCCCGGGGTCTACCGATACCCCATCACGGTCGATGGCACACAGCACACCGTAACGGTGCGCGCCTCCATCGCCCGGCCTGAAGCCCGCCGTTCCGATGTCTCCGGCCATCCGTGGCCCGACGATGCCAACCCGAACCGGGCCCCGGGTGACCAGAAGTGGGGGAAGCACGCTCGTCGGAATGTCGGCGTCTCGCTGGTCCGAAAGGGCCGCGAGCTCGACCTCGATACCTCGTGGGCGATCGGTTACGACCCTGTGGAGCGGTGGTGGGGCGTCGAGGTGGACTTCCCGCCCGAGCTCGACGAGGTGTTCGGCGTCACCAATAACAAGCAGACGGCCGTCGTGTTCTCGTCACTCGCCGACTTCGACTGGTCGGCCGAACAGGACCCCGACGAGACACCCAAGCAGTTCAAGGACCGTCTGCGGGAACTCGGCGACCCCCGGCTGCCGCTGATCGACCTCGCCCAGTACCTCAAGGGTCTCCTGGGCAAAATGCGCAAGAAGCTAAAGCAGCAGACGCTGGGCGACCGGAAGGGCAAGAAGCGGTACGACCAGGACGTCACCTCCAAGGCCACGGACGCCGTCAAGCGCCGACAGGAAGATGGGTACACCGGTACGACCGACCTCCTCGCCGAGGAGGCGACGGATGCCGACAAGCGCCAGGAGCAGCTGACCGCGCTGACCGAGCGACACCACGTCGACGAGGACACCGCACAGACCCTGGTCGACGAGGCCCTGGAGAACGACTGGCGCGTCCGCTGGATCTCGAGCCCTCAGGACTCATCCGCCTTCTTCAACATCGACCTGCTCGCCGGCATGCTCCAGGTGTCCTTCAACACCGAACACCCCCTGCACAGCAAGCTGATGGCCGTTCTTGAGGACGTGCCCGAGGACGCCAGCGACGCAGAGCTCCGCCAGCGGCTCGCCCGCGCGACGGAGACCTTCAAGCTGCTCATCTTCTCCTGGGCGCGGATGGAGGACGAGATCCCCAGCAAGAAGGCGCGCCGGGTCATCGCGGATGCCAGAAGCGACTGGGGCCGGTACGCCCGTGAATTCATCGAGGACGGGAGCGAAGAGGAGTGACCCAGCCGGACCACGTCTGGCAGCAGATCGCGGACCTGATGGAGGACGCCGCCGAGGAGGTGGTCATCATCGCCCCCTTCATCAAGAAGGCGATCTTCGAAGAGATCATCGCGGCGGTGCCCTCCTCCGTCCAGAGGATCACGTGTGTCACGCGCTGGACCCCGGCGGAGGTAGCCGCCGGGGTCTCGGACCCGGAGATCGTCGAAGCTGCCCAGAGCGACGAACGCATTTCCATTGCCTTGTGTCCGTCCCTCCATGCCAAGCTCTACCGTGCCGACGGCCGCTGTCTGGTCGGCTCTGCCAACCTGACCGGCAAAGCCACTGGACGCGTACCGAACGCCAACGTGGAACTCCTGCTAGAGGTGCCGATCGACCACCCCGAAGTTCAGCGCGTCCTCGGCCAGATCAACACCCGCTCGACCACAGCCACACCCCACACGGCAGCGCTCGTACGGCAGCAGGCAGAACTCCTGAGAAGCGAGCGCGTCACTCCGCCGTCTGAGGACGAAGCAGCCCCGTATTGGTTCCCGGAGACCAGGAGACCAGCGAACGTCTACGCCCTTTACAGCGGGCGACAGAGATTCACCTCGCTGGTCGAGGCCGGCATCGTACGAGACCTGGCCATGCTCGATGTTCCCGCCGGCCTCCCGGAAGACGCCTTCAACAGCGAGGTCGAGGCTCGTCTGCATGCGATTCCGGAACTCGGTCAGCTGACCACAGAACAGCGTCTCAGCAACATCGAGCTCCAGCGGGCCATCGCCGAGCGGACGGGGGACACAGAAGATCAGGCGCGCAGAACGGCCGAGACGCTCGCGGCCTGGCTCCAGCACTTCGGCCGGTACTACACCGAAGTGGGCTCGTGGGAGCTGCGACCCGGCATAGAGCACGCCTAAGATCACAGCCGCGGCGTGGCCAACACACCGCCGACGAACACGAGCACAGGGTGATGGGGAAGGCCGTCTCATGGCAGAGGTACGCGTCCCGTTCCTCCTCGGGCACGCCGAGATCGCCTTCCTCTTCCACGTTGAGCGGCAGACATCCCAGAGATGGCGGACAGCCGGCACGCTCGCTGAGCCCGACCTGATCGCATCCGGCAACCCGTACTGGCTGCTGAGCACGGCCATGCGCCTCGACGGCGAAGGCGACCGCATCGCCGACCGGGAACGGCTGGCGACCTACAAGGCCCGTATCCCCCGTGGTTACGACCCAGAGGACAAGGAGAACCTCCCAGTCGTCGTCGGTATCCAGGAAGCCGCACGCGTGCTCGGCCAGAACGCGCAGACCATCTCTCGGTGGCGGAACCGGCACAAGATCGCAGAGGCCGACCTGCTCGTCTCCGGCTCGCCGCTCTGGCTCCTTGAAACGATCCTGGACGACGCGCGGCAGCGGCAGCGAACCGTCGTGGCCTCCGAAGTCGCCGCGCTCCGTGCAGGACAGCGCACTCCTCAGAAGCCCCGTGGCCGAAGGCTGAGCGCCCCGGAGGCAAGTCCGCCGCGACAGCCACCGCCTGCTGCACAGACGTTCACCAGCGATAACCACAGCGCCGCAGCTGAGTTTCTGGCGTCCGTTTTGGCCCAGGGATACTCCGTCACCATCAAGCCCCGGCGATAACTCATCATCACGGCCCATGCCAGCCCACGCCCCCGTTGAACTCGATGTTCGCCGACAGCAGTGAGAGAAACACTTGCCTTAATCAGACGCCATCCATAATGTCTCTCACATGTCGATCTTGCCGCGCACCCACGGAGCCCATGACGCCAACCCCACCGACTCCGTCCCGCAGACCGCTTCCTGCCAGCCCGACCCCATGAAGGTCGTCTCCTACGGAGGCGGCGTGCAATCGACGGCACTGCTGGTGCTGGCGGCCCGTAGGGAGATCGACTTCGAGACCTTCCTCTTCGCCAACGTGGGCGATGACAGCGAACACCCGGCAACACTCGCCTATGTTCGTGAGGTCGCCATGCCGTACGCCGCCCAGGCGGGCCTCGATGTCCAAGAGCTCAGGCGGCGCCGGCGTGATGGAACGAGCGAGACGCTCATGCAGCGTTTGCATCGGCCGGCTACGAGGTCGATCCCAATCCCTGTGCGTATGGCAAACGGGGCTCCGGGCCGACGCAACTGCACGGCGGACTTCAAGATCAAGGTGATTGGACGGTGGCTTCGAGAGCACGGAGCCACCGCAGAGCATCCGGCTGCGGTGGGTATCGGTATATCCCTCGACGAGATCCACCGCGCCAACCGGCGTCGGCGAGAGCCTCACGAGATCATCGAGTATCCGCTTCTCGATCTCGGACTCCGTAGGACCGACTGTGAGCGCCTCATCACGGAGGCGAGCCTGCCAGTGCCGCCGAAAAGCTCCTGCTTCTTCTGCCCCTTCCGCACTGTCGACGCTTGGCGGCACCAGCGCAGACACGAACCCGAGCTGTTCGCCCTGTCGGTGGAGCTGGAAGAGACGATCAACGAACGCCGGGCTGCACTCGGACGTGATGCCGTCTACCTCACGCGGTACGGCCGCCCGCTCGCGCAGGCAATCCCTGAAGACGGCTCGGCGAGCTGTGACGCCGACGACGGGGACGGTTCATGCGACTCCGGCTGGTGCATGACCTGAGTCAAGGGATACGGCCGGGGACGGAAGCTGATCCTTCCGCCCCCGGCCTTCGCTTCGCACCAACGATCGAACCACCGGTCGGGTCGGATCCCTAGGTCAGAGCTCCGGCGGCTCGCCAGGCTCAAGGTGGAGAACCGCCAGGTATTCGCTGTAGGGCATCTCCTCATCCACCCACCGACTGCCGTCAGCGCCATCTGGGATCAACCTGCCGTCGAAGAGGTACTTGTCCTCATCGAGAAGCACAACACCCCCCTCGTCCAGGGCCGCAGCGAGCAGAACCTGTATGCCCAGCATGACGGCCGTGGTCGCTTCCCTGGCAGCACAGATTTCCTCGTGACCAGTTGCGTGGATCTTCGCATCCACATCGTCGATCGGCGCCGGGACTCCTGCGAGCCCGTGCACCGTCTGCCGGTGCAACGCCATCGCTGCGGCGACACCGGAGGCGACGGACGCAGCGGTGTCGCTGGGCTGATTGCGTACGTGACCTGTGAGGTGCTCAGCGACCGCGCGTGAGTGCACTGGCCAGACGTGGGTGCGGTGAGACAACTGGCGCTCCGCCCTCTCGATGGCGGCAACAGGCTGCGCGCAGTCTGGGTACAGCACTCTGACGAATCCTTCGAGCGCCGCCCGAACATAGCCGAGCCGCACGAGGTGCAGCTGCCACTCCTCCATCATCTCCGACCAGACGACGTCGAAGTCGCCGCCGGCCGCACACATGCCCCCGTCGTCGTAGGACATATCGAGGGTAACCGCACGCAGCCCCTGGGCAAGACGGAGCCACCTGTAAGCGTTCTCCCAACTGGCTTGCTCGGCTGCCCCACCGCCCGAGGCATGCTCCACCCAGTCGGTCAGTTCACGGATGTGGTCCTCCGGCGCAGCAAGCGCGAGTATGGGCGCGGTGCGATACGAGGGCAGGCAGGCGCCCTCCGTGTGAGTGGTGGTCATGGAGGGAGCGTCTCATGTCCCACT
>NZ_JAATEM010000050.1 GCF_012034205.1 Streptomyces composti | reverse complement strand
ACTGGCGTTGAGGCCGCCGAAGCCGAAGGAGTTGCTCACTGCCACCGACACCTCCTGGTACCGCGCCTCGTCCGGCACGTAGTCCAGGTCGCAGGCCGGGTCCGGGTTCTCCAGGTTCAGCGTCGGGGGGATGACGCCGTCGCGTACGGACAGCACGGTGGCGATCAGCTCGGGTGCGCCGGCGGCCGCGATGAGGTGCCCGAGCATGGTCTTGTTGGCGGTGACCGCCAGCTTCCGGTAGTGCTCGCCCGAGGCGAACACGTCCTTGATCGCGCGGGTTTCGATCGGGTCGTTGAGCGGGGTGGAGGTGCCGTGGGCGTTGATGCAGTCCACCTGCTCCGGTGCCACCCCGGCGTCCGCCAGGGCCCGGCTCATGGCCAGGGCGGCGCCCTTGCCCTCGGGGTGCGGGGCGGTGACCTGGTGGGCGTCCAGCGAACTGCCGAAACCGGCCAGCTCGGCGTGGATACGCGCCCCGCGTCTCCTCGCGCTCTCCTCGCTCTCCAGGACCAGCATGGCCGCACCCTCGCCGGCGACCAGCCCGCTGCGGTCCCGGTCGAAGGCCCGGCACAGCCGGTCCCCGAACAGCTCGGAGGTGGAGGGCGCGCCGAGCAGGTGCAGCCCGGTCATGGTCGGCAGGTTGAGCACCGAGTCGGCCCCGCCGACCAGCATGGCGTCCACCTCTCCGCGGCGGATCATGCGCAGGCCGTGGCCGATGGCGTGGGCGGCGCCCGCGCAGGCGGTGGAGAAGTTCAGCGCCGGACCGCGCAGCCGGTGGCGTACGGCGATGGAGGCGGCCAGCGCGTCGTTGGTGCACAGCAGACCGCTGGCCGGGTCGAGCCCGGCGCGCCGAGCCAGCAGCGTCTGCCAGCTGGGCCTGCCGTCGTCGCCCACGGCGAGCAGGAGTTCGTGGGTGTCCCGCTCGGGCACGCCCGAGCCGACGGCCGTCCCGATGCGGCCGGGTGCGCCGGACGTGTCCAACCCGGCGTCGGCCAGCGCCTGCCCGGCGGCCGCCAGCCCGAACCGGGCCCGGCGCTCCATGGGCCGGTTCAGTTCCTCGTCGGCGCCGTAGCGCTCGGCGAAGGCCTCGTCGTCGACCGGTGCCGCGTAGCGCACAGGGAAGTCGTCGATGCCGGGCAGCCGCCAGGCGCGGATCGCCGAACGGCCCTGGCACAGCCCGTCCCACATGGTCTGCCAGTCGAGCCCCAGTCCGCAGACGGCGCCCAGCCCGGTCACCACGACGCGGCGCGTCATGTCCCCACCCCTTCCAGTACGACGGCGCACGCCTGGCCGCGCACACCGCAGGCCAGCGCCAGCGCCCGCGGAGCCGGCAGTCTTTCCTCGCGTACGGTGCCGTCTTCGGTGACCAGCCTGCGGCCGGTGGCCAGTCCGGTCAGCGCCAGCACCGTGTGGGCCAGCGGGTGCGCGGGGCCGAGCACGCCCGTGACGCGCACGCTGGTGCACACCGCGGGCGGGCGGGCGGCGTGCGCGAAGACCCGGTCCAGCGCCGCGTTCTGCGCCCGTTCGGCGGACGTGGTCCACACGGCGTCGGGCAGTACCCAGCCGATGCCGTCGGCATCCGTGCCGGCCATCTCCAGCGCCGCCTGGACGGCTTCGGCGATCGCGTCCGCGCGGGCGTCGTCACCGGCAGCACCACCGGTGTCCTCACCGGCGCCGAAGGCCCGGCCGTAGCCAGCCACCCGGACACCGGGCCCCGTGTCCCCGGCGCGGGTGCGGCGGGCGAGCAGGAAGGCCGAGCCCTCCCCCGGGGCCGCCCCGTTCCACCCGAGGTTCTCGTACTGGGCGAACAGCAGCGGGTGCACCTTGGGGCTGACCGCGCCGATGACCGCCGCCTCGTTCTCGCCCTCGGCGACCGACAGCACCCCGTCGATGAGGGCCTGCAGCCCGGCGTCGGAGAACGGGGAGTAGGCGGCCATCGCGCCCATCAGCCCGAAGGCCGCCGAAATGTGCGCGGCCGCGGTGCTGTTGAGGTGGGAAAGCCCGCTGAACGGGGGGACCTCCCGGCCGTAGAGGGCGGCCACCTCGCCGGGCTGCCCGGCGATCTTGTGGAGGCGTTGAAGCGCATCGAGTCGCAGCAACTCCTCGTCCACTGTGGGCAGTCCGAGGTACAGGCCCCAGTCGGGGCCGCCCACGGGTCCGTCGGCCGCCGGTCCGGCCAGGGCCAGCCGGGCGCCGTACAGCGCCATCCGGGCCTGCTTCTCCGAGGTGCGCAGCACCCTGCGGTGCACGCCGAGGGTGGCCGCGTCCGGGTCGTCCACGAGGAAAACGTTGTCCAACGGCGGCCAGGGTCCGGCGAGGTGCTCGCAGGGGCTGCTGGTGTCCTTGCCGGCCACCAGGGCCTCCCACAGAGCCGCGGGATCCGTGCCGGTCGCCGTGTACACGGCGGGTGCGCTCAGGCGCACCGTGTGCAGATGCGTCATGGCCGCGCTCACCCGGCCTTCGTCAGGACGAGGGAGCAGTTCTGGCCGCCGAAGCCGAAGGAGTTCGACAGGACCGCGCTCACCGGTGCGTCGCGTCGTTCGGTGACGATGTCGAGCCCGCGGGTCACGTCGTCCGGCTCGGTGAAGTTCAGCGTGGGCAGGAGGGTCTGGCGCTGGATGCTGAGGACGGACAGCACAGCCTCTGCCGCGCCGCTGTTGGCCAGGGAGTGGCCCATGGCCGACTTGTTGCCGGTGATCGGGACGTGGCCGGCCCGGTCCGCGAACACGGTGTGCAGGGCTGCCGCCTCACAGGCGTCGTTGGCCTGCGTCGAGGTGCCGTGAGCGTTCACATGATCGATCTCATCCGGGGTGAGTCCCGCGTCGGCGAGAGCAGCCCGGATGCACGCTGCGTAGTCGGAGCCGTCCCGTGAGCTGGACGTCATCTGGACGGCCTCGGCGACGCCTGCGTAACCGGCGATCCTGGCCAGGACACGGGCCCCGCGCGCTTCGGCGTGGGCGCGCGACTCCAGGACGAGGAAGGCGGCGCCGTCGCCGATCACGAAGCCGCTGCGGTCCTTGTCGAACGGGCGGCTGACGCGCGCGGGATGCTGTCCCCCGGCCGGGGCGAGCGCGCCGACCTGGTGGAAGGCGGTGACGGCGGCGAGCGTCGTCAGGCTCTCGGCGCCGCCCACGAGCGCCACGTCGAGGGTGCCGGTACGGATGTGGCGGTACGCGCTGCCGATCGCCATGCCGCCTGCCGCGCAGGCGTCCGCACGGGTCTCCATGGCGCCGGTGGCGCCGAAGTAGTCGGCGAGGACGGCGGTGGCGGTGTCGGGCTGGATCCGGGCGTAGCGCTGCGGGTCGGGTCCGTCGTCGGCGTCGAGGTAGGCGTCCAGATCCAGGGTGCCGGTCTCGTGGTCCACGTGGGCGGCCACGCCGACGAGTTCGTCCGGCTCCATGAGCATGCGGTTGCAGGCCAGGAAGACACCGCCGCGTTCGGAGTCCAGCCGCCGGGGCAGTCCGCTGCGTTCCCAGGCCTGGGCGGCGGCGTGCCAGGCGAGGACTCCGGCCGGTCCGAGGGATCCGGCCTCGTCGGGCAGGGCGTCGTGCAGGGTCCGCTGGACGCCGGGAGCTATGTGGGCCGAGACGGCGCAGGGGACGCCCCACTCCGCGTGGCGGGGGTGTTCGGTGATGAGGCTGTGTCCGTCGGCGAGGTGGTCGAACAGCTCCTCTGGGTCTGTCAGAGGGCCGGCGACCAGTCCTAATCCGGTCACCACGACCTCATGGCCGGCCGCGGTGGCTGTGGGAGGAGTCACGTCTTTCCTTTCGGGACGAGCTGCGACGTGGCGTCCGCCGGCTGTGGGCTGCGGGCCGGGATGCCCGCCGCACCGTCAGCCGGCGGGCTGGGCGTTCTCGATCTCCTTCAGGGCCACACGGACTCCCTCGGCGAGGATTTCGTCGCCGGTGGCCGCCTCCACCGCAGCGCCGCAGCCCGCGCACACGGCCCGGCCGGAGGCGGCGATCTCCGTCTCTCCGGCGCCGCACTCGCTGCAGGACTCGGGCAGGCGGTCGAAGATCGCGTGGGTGAAGGAGGCCCAGTGGGCGCTGGTGGCCGCGGCGGCGACCTCATAGGGCCGCATGCCGGCGTGCACCTGCTCCTCGGTGTAGCCGAAGGCGCTGCGGCGCAGCACCTCGGCGGCCAGTTCCGTGATGCCGCCGCGCTCGTCGTACAGCCGCTCGGAGCCGCCGAGTGCGGTGGCGAGTTCGTCCAGCACGTTCGACTTGGGCAGCGCCACGCCGAGCCTGCTCTCCATTTCGTAGCGGAACTCGACCAGGTCGAGGGACTCGGCGCCCAGATCGGCGACGAGCGTGGCGTCGTCCGTGATCGCGTTGACGGGGGTGCCCAGGACCTGGGCCAGACCCTCGCGCACAATGTCGTGAATCTGCTCTTTCGCGAAGGGATTCCGCATGGTTATCTCCTTTGTGGCCTGGGATTTCCACGTACCTTCGTCAGGCCCTTCAACTGGCAGGAAAATCCTCAGAGGGAAACGACGGCTGGACTATTGCTTCGCGGATGCGGACGGCAATGAGGGAATGCGATACCGGCCATTGGGCCGCGAGCGCCCGACGGCATGCCGCCATGCCGCTGCAGGGCGGATAAATGCTCCTGAGGGAGCGTAAGACCTGGAAGAGAGCGCGACGGGACGCTACTCAGGCGAACATCGCAACAGAAGACCCCCGAAACCGACGCCTATGGGAAAGGCGCACTTCCGTCGCCGGCCACACTGCCAGGCATGCACGGAAAGCGCGCCCGCCTCTCCGCGAGGCGTTGTCAAAAACACTATCAGAAAACCGGGCGGCCAGTCACTGTAATGTGCGATAGGTCACGCGACCGAGCGGCTTTCGAATGAGCTCAGTGATAAGGAATCCGGATAGCCGATGATTTAACTCGTCGGTAAGGAAAAAATCGCGCCGTAGATTATATGCTTTCAGTCAAGGAACGCTTCTTCTGGAGCCTGATGGAGCCTTCTGGCATAGGCGGCCAGCAGCTGCCCCTGGTTCACGCTCACCGCGCCGACCAGCCGGCTCTCGCGGTAGTGCGCCTCCAGAACCGCGTCCGTGGCCGGGTCCCCGGCCTCCACGGCCACCCGGTCGCCGGTGCCCGGCAGGCCGACCGACCGGATGCGCAGCCCGAACGCCGAGATCCAGAAGGACGGCACATGTGCGTACGGCTGTGCCGTGTCCGGACCGGCCAGCAGGTTCCGCCCCGCCAGCTCACCCTGTGCGGCCGCGTTGCTCCAGTGTTCCAGCGGCACCGGGCCGTCCGCCGAGCGCACCGCGTCGCACCGGGCCACGTCGCCGGCCACCACGATCCGCGGATCGCCCCGCCCGGACGGATCCGGCGTCCGGGCGAACAGCCGCTTGTCACAGTGGACGCGCCCGGACGGCAGTGCCAGTCCCGAGCCCTGCAGCCACTCGGTGGCCGGCACCATTCCGATGGCGACCACCACCAGCCGCGCGGGCAGCACGGACCCGTCGGCCAGCTCGACGCCGCGGACCTGCTCCCCCTCGGCGTGAAAGCCGCGCACCCCCGTGCCCGTGAGCAGTTGCACCCCGGCCCGCCGAGCCGCCTTCGCCACCAGGCCGGGGACCGATCCGCCGAGGACCCTGAGCGGGAGCCCGAACGGCTCCACCAGCGTCACCCGCACGCCCAGCGCGGCCAGCGACGACGCCAGTTCGACCCCCACGAAGCCCGCGCCGACGACGGCCACCTCGCGAGCACCGCCGGCCAGGGCCGATCGCAGCCGGCGCACATCCGCCAGCCCACGCACCGTCAGAACACCGTCGGCCGGCACCTCCCCGGGCCAGGGCCGGGCCCGCGCCCCGGTCGCCAGGACCAGCCCGTCGTACGGCAGTTCCGTGCCGTCGGCCAACCGGACCCGGCGCCGTTCCCGGTCCAGTCCGACGGCCGCGACACCCCGGACCCAGCGAGCGTCGAGCTCCGCCGTGCCCGGCAGCCGGATGTCGGCCTCCGTGAGGGTGCCGGTCACCACCTGCTTGGTCAGCGGTGGCCGGTCGTAGGGCGGTTCGGGCTCGTCCGACACCAGGGTCAGCTTCCCGGAGAACCCCTGCGCGCGCAGTGCCTCGCCGGCGCGCACGCCGGCCAGGCCCGCGCCCACCACGACGACCTCGCGCACGGCTTCAGGCACCTTCGACCGTGATGGCCCGCACCGGGCAGGCACGCGCCGCGGCGGTCACCTTCTGCGTGAGTTCCGGCGCCGGGTCCGGCGCGACCTCCAGCCGCTCGTCGTCGTTCAGCGCGAACACCTCGGGCGCGACCAGGGTGCACTGTCCCAGCCCGTCGCACAGCCCGTGATCCACCGTGATCCGCACAGCCGATCCCCCTCTTGCTCCTGCTAGCAGCGGTGGCCGGGTGCTGCCTCGTCGATGACAGTCCGGCCTCGTCGGTGATGGTCCGGTCACGCCTCAGCGCGCGTACCGCAGCGGCAGTTCCTCCAGACCCCGGATCGCGTCCGAGGCCAGCCACCGCACCTCGTCCTGGGGCACCGCCAGCTCCAGCGTGGGGAAGCGGTCCAGGATCTCGGTCAGTGCGATCGTCGCCTCCTGGCGCGCCAGCCGCTGCCCGAGGCAGAAGTGCGGCCCCATCCCGAAGGCGACGTGCTGCACGGTGGCCCGCCCGATGTCGAAGGTGTGGGGGTCCGCCCGCAGTTCCTCGTCGCGGTTCGCGGCGTTCAGCAGGAACCGCACGAGGTCCCCCTTGCGTATGGTGACGCCGCCGGCCTCGATGTCCTCCAGCGCCACCCGGTTGACCGTGGTCATCGCCGAGCTCCGGAACCGCAGCGCCTCCTCCACGGCGCTGCCGGCCAGCGACGGGTCCCAGCGCAGGGCGGCCAGCTGCGCGGGGTGCGTGAGCAGGTCGTACAGCGCGTTGGCGAGCAGGTTCGTCACCGTGTCGTGGCCGGCGATCAGCAACACCGCGGCGAAGGAGGACAGTTTTTCGTCCGTCAGCGCGGTCCCGTCCTCGAACCGGGCCGCGATCAGTTCGCTGAGCAGGTCCTCGGTGGGCTGCCGCCGCTTGGCGCCGATCAGCTGGATGCAGTAGGCGAACAGCTCGGCGGCGGCCGTCTGCATCGCCTCCGCCGACGGTGCGGCGGAGATGTCCATGGCCCACTTGCGGAACGGCTCCCGCTCCTCGTCCGGCACGCCCAGCAGGTCGCAGATGACCTCCAGCGGCATGGGGTAGGTGAACGCGCCGATGAAGTCCGCCGTTCCGCTGTCCCCGAGGTCGTCCAGCAGCCGCCGGGTGATCGCCACGATGCGCGGTTCCAGCTCCCGTACGGCCCGCGAGGCGAAGGCCGCGGCCACCAGCCGGCGGTAGCGGGAGTGGTCCGGGTCGTCCTGTTCCAGAAGCATCACGGACATCCCTGGGACCAGCGCCCCGTGCGGGGCGTGGGTGTGCACGTCGTTGGACAGCCGTGGATCGCTCAGCAGCCGACGGGTCAGGGCCGCGCCGAGCACCGTCCAGGTCTCCTGCTGGTTGAGCTGTCGCGTGCGGATGATGCCGTGGTTCCTGGCGAGCCGGTCCAGCTCCTGCTCCAGATCCGCCGTCGCCGCGAGCCCGGCGAGATCCAACACCTCGGTCATGAGGTAACTCCCCCTGTTGTTCGACAACTTCGGGAACGCCGGCCGGTGCCCCCGCACGAGATCCGGCCGCTCCCGTGACCATCCCCGCCCGAACGCGGGCCGGCTCCTCGGCCGGCCGCGTGGGTCATTCGCCGAGCAGCCGCTCGGCCTGCCGGGCGAGCTCGGCGTCCACCGCCGCCGACCGGGTGCCGGCGATCCCCGACCGCAGCAGGGCGGCACCCTCGACCAGCGCCACGAACGTCTCCGCCCGTGCCCGGCAGAGGTCGGCCGGCCACTCGGGCCGGTTGAGGTGGACGAGGGCCGCCACATGGGTGACGTACTTCCGGTAGAACTCGCGGACGACCTGGGCTATCTCGTCGTCCCTGGCTGCCAGTGCCCACACCTCGACGTAGAGCCGGACCATCTGTGGATCGTCCTGCTCGGCCAGGACCACCGCCACGACATCGGCGGTGTCCGCCCGGCCCTGCGGGGACTGGATGTCCGCCGGGTCGTCGGGGCTCACCCGCAGTCCGGTGGCGTCCGCCAGCCGCTCCAGCGAACGGTCCAGCGCCCGCTCCAGCACGGCCTTGATCAGATCGGCCCGGGTCGGGAAGTAGTGCTGCAGGTGCCCGATCCGGACCCCCGCCGCGTCGGCGATGGTCCGCAGCGACGCGTTCGCGTTGCCCTTGGCGACCAGCACGGTCTCGGCTGCGTCCAGCAGGCTCATACGCCGGATGCTGCCCTGCTGGGTCAACTGCGGCTTGCCGCCCGCGGTCTTCTCCTCTCTGGCGGCACCGCTCATGACACCGTCACCTCGACACCCGCCTTCTCCAGGGCGGGGACGACCTCCTGGGGCGCCGGCGTCTGTTCCGCGAAGACCACGCCCTCCGGCGCCGGGGAACCGTCCTCGCCGAGCACCCGGCGCAGCCCCAGCAGTCCGCCGAGCGCCGTGAGGTGGGCTTGCCCCGCGGGGTCCCGGACCACCGCGGTCCGACGGCCGCCGTTCCGGCCGCGCACGTCGATCCGCAGCAGCGCCTCGCCGCCCTCGCCCGGCGAGTACAGCAGCGACCGCCGTACCGACTCCAGCCGGTCGCCGCGGCCCCAGCGGAAGAAGCCGGTCTTCTTCAGGGCCAGCAGGGCCGACGTCGAGGAGTTCGCGCTGAAGCCGATCCGCGTGACGGCCGTGTCGACGCCCAGCGTCAGGGGCAGCGTGAACTGTTCGGGGGTGTCGATCCGGGCGACCTTCGTGCGGTGTCCGCCGACGGTGACGTACCCGGCGTCGCTCAGCGGCATGATCATCCGCCGCTCTCCGTTCTCCATCACCTCGAAGTCCAGGCCCAGGCGGTCCATGAACTCCACCGAGTCGGTGCCCGCCCGGTCCTTCAGGTCGTACCGGATGGCGACCTCCACCGCCGCCGCCTCGCCGAGGTCGGCCGCCAGCGCGGCGGCGACCAGCGCGCTGACCCCACCCATCCAGCTGGACGACAGCAGCACCGGAGCCTTCGGCGGCGTCAGCGCGGTGATCGTGGCGGCCCTCTGCAACCGAGCCGTCCACCGCGTGATGTCCACGTACGGCACACCGCCCCGCAGCGCGGCGCGCAGCACCCGGTCGTCGGGGTCGTTCACGGTGCTGATCACGGCCCGGACCCGCGCCGAGAACGGCTCCCGGTCGCTCAGGTCCCAGCGGCGCACCGACGCCCCGGTCTCCTCGGCGAGCGCCCGGCCGCGCTCCGGGCTGCGTCCGGTGAGCAGCAGGGGCCAGGAGGGGGCGGCGAGCCGGGTCAGGTCGCCGCCGACTGTGCCATAGCCGCCGACCACGAGTACGGGTCCGGTCACATCGAGCTGGATGTCATCGTCCACGCCGACGATACTAGGTCACGTGACCTAGAGATTCAAACAGGCGTCGGAACAGGAGACTTCGAACCGTGAATCGCGAACCAACGTTCTCTCGACAGGAGTTGAACCAGGGTCTGCTCATCGAACGCGTTCTGCCGGCGGTCGCCGTCGGGGAAGAGGCGCACGGCGACCCTCCGCCCGCAGCCGGGCAGCGAGCCCTCTTCCCCGCCGAGGAACGGGAGGTGGCCGGAGCGGGCGACAAGCGCCGCCGGGAGTTCACCACCGCCCGCCGGTGCGCACGGCGCGCCCTGGCCCGGCTGGGCCTCGCCCCGGTCGCGTTACCCGTCGGCCCCACCGGGGCCCCCGTCTGGCCGGCCGGAGTCACCGGCAGCATCACCCACTGCGACGGCTACCGCGCCGCCGCCGCGGCCCGCACCGCCGACCTCGCCGGTCTCGGGATCGACGCCGAGCCCCACGCCCCCGTGCCCCCCGCCGTCCGGGACGGGATCACCTCCGCGTCCGAACGCGCGCACCTCGACCGGCTGCACGACATCCGTCCCGGCGTCCACTGGGACCGGTTGCTCTTCAGCGCCAAGGAGTCCGTCTACAAGGCGTGTTCGTCCCGCACGCTGCGCGCCCTGCACTTCGAGGACGCGGAGGTCGCGTTCTCCCCCGAGACCGGCACGTTCACCGCGTACCTGACGGCCGAGGCCCTGGTCCTCACGGGGCGTTGGCACGTTTCCGACGGCATCCTGCTCACGGCGGCGGCTGCGACCGGCGGCACGCCAAGCCGGGCGCGCAGCGGCGGCTGAAGGGCGAGGTCGTCGCCGAGCAGCTGAAGCGGCCGGCCGGGCTCACGCCGGAGGAGGCCGGCCGGGACGGCACCGTGGTGCCCGCCGAGGGTGACAAGGTGCCCGCGGGCGAGGTCCCGGCCTGGCGGACCCGCGTCCAGTACGCGGTCACCCCGGACGGCCGGGCCGGGCTGCGCCGGCACCGCTCGCACGAGGTCGAGCCGATCGACTGCTGCCTCATCGCCGCCGACGGCATCAGCGAACTCGGCATCGAGAAGCGCGGCCACGCGGCGTCCGGCGTGGTCGGAGTGGGGTCCGGTCGTCAGCGGTGTGGTCAGGAGGGCCGGGGCGCAGGCGCTGAAGACCACGGTGATGTCGAGGGACGACAACCGCCACTGGGCCTGGTGGCGGGGGTGCAGCGGGGTCGGCGCGCTGGAAGCGGCGAGCAGCGCGATCGGGGTCGAGGCGTGCAAGGCGAACGGCAGGCGTCCGGACGGCGAGGTGCGGGAGGCGAGAGGTCCGCGGGGACGCTCTGCTTGCGGGTCCTCCAGAGCTAAAAGCGATTGGTTTGCTTTAAGTCGTCGCGGATCCTACGATCGGCTAAAGCAAATCATTGGCTTTAACGCGGGCCGCCGCGCAGGTCCCCGGCGGCCGGAGGCCTGTACCAGCCCCCGGTCCGTCGCGCCGTACAGATCCGGAAGGAAACCATGACCAGCGAACTCACCCCCCAGGAGGCAGCCCGATGGGCGCTGCGCGCGGGGCTCCTCCTCGATGACGGCCGACACGAAGCAGTGGCCATGACGGCCAACCACATCCACTGCGTGATCGGCACGTTGCGCGAGCTCGACTTCGGCGAGACCCCTCCCGCGTTCGCCTACCGAGCCGGACGGAGGAACGCCGATGCAGCCGTTTGAGCTGTCGCTGACCGAAGCCTCCCGTGCGGTGCGCGCACGGGAGTTGTCCCCCGTCGAACTCACCGAATCGGTGCTCGCCCGTATCCACGCCGTCGAAGGACGGCTGAGCGCCTACGTCACCGTCACCGCCGACGCGGCCCTGGCCGCAGCGGCCCGCGCGGAACGGGAGATCTGCGCAGGCGGACTGCGCGGGCCACTGCACGGGATCCCCATGGCGCTCAAGGATCTGATCGACGCGGCGGGGATGCCCACCACGGCGAGCTCGCACGTCCGGGCAGGGCATGTGGCGGAACGCGACAGCTGGGTGGCCCAACGGCTCGACGCCGCCGGGACCGTCCTCCTGGGCAAGACGCACACGCACGAGTTCGCCTACGGCCTGATCACTCCGCAGACGCACAACGCCTGGGACCACAGCCGGGTCGCGGGAGGGTCGAGCGGCGGCTCGGCCGTGGCTGTCGCCGCCGGCGAGGCGACGTTCGCCATGGGCACGGACACGGGCGGTTCCATCCGGGTCCCCGCTGCGCTGAACGGCGTGGTGGGCCTCAAGCCGACCTATGGCCTGGTCCCCCGCACAGGCGTGACCTCGCTGTCCTGGTCCCTGGACCACGTGGGCCCGCTCACCCGCACCGTCCAGGACGCCGCGCTGGTGCTGTCGGCGATCGCCGGCCACGACCCGCGCGACCCGGCGAGCGTGTCCGGCCCGATGTTGGACCGCTTCCCGGGAGGCGACCTGCGCGGACTGAAGGTCGGCGTACCGCGCAACCACTACTTCGACCGGGTCGCGCCCGAGACCGAGGAGTCCGTACGCGGTGCGATCGAGCGGCTGGCGGAGCTGGGGGCGGAACTCGTGGCCGTCGAGGTCCCGATGGCGCGTTACGTCCAGGCCGTTCAGTGGGGGCTGATGGTTCCCGAGGCCACCGCCTACCACGAGCGGTCGCTGCGGGCCACCCCCGACCGGTACGCGGCCGACGTTCGCCTCCTGCTGGAGGCGGGCGAACTCACCTCCGCGGGCGACTACCTCCGCGCCCAGCGGGCCCGCACCATGATGCGAGACGCCTGGGCTCGCATGTTCGACGGGATCGACGTCCTCGCCGCGCCGACGGTGCCCATGACCGCCGTCGAGGCGGGGCAGGAAGCCGTCGAGTGGGCCGACGGCACGACCGAGACCGTGTCGGACAGCTACGTCCGCCTCTGTGCCCCCGCCAACATCACCGGCGTCCCGGCCCTCACCCTGCCGGTCGGTCACGACCGCGCCGGACTGCCCGTCGGTATGCAGCTGATGGCGCGTCCCTTCCACGACGCGACGGTGCTCCGTGTCGGCCGGGTCTACGAGGAGTCGGTGGCCTGCGCGGGCCGGCTCGCTCCCCTCCCCGCCTGAGGGAAGGCGGACGTTCGAGCCGGCATGCGGTCGCGTCGCTGGAGGGGCGTCCGCCGTGCTCGGCCGCCCGGACATGCGGTCCCGCGGGTCGCCGGCACCGGCCACCGCCTAGAAGCAACAAAATCGCATTAAGCTGGACCGCATGAGTCCCAGGCCCATGGTCCGCCCCGGCGGGCGCAGCGCACGCGTACAGCAGTCCGTCCATGCGGCGGTACGGGAACTGGTGGCGGAGGTGGGCCGCGACGCGCTCACGGTCCCGATGGTGGCCACTCGGGCGGGCGTGACCCCCTCCACGATCTACCGTCGCTGGGGCGACCTGCAGGAACTCCTGTCGGACGTGGCCGTCGAACGACTGCGCCCGGAGACGGATCCGGCCGACCTCGGAAGCCTGCGGGCCGATCTCGACGCCTGGGCGGAACAGTTCATCGACGAGATGGCCTCGCCGCCCGGCCGCGCCTACATCCGGGACGCCCTGCTCGGCGACCCCGACGGAACCAATGCCGGTCAGTGTTCGGCGTATGCCGCAGAGCAGATCGACGTCGTGCTGGCCCGTGCGGCGCAGCGGGGGGAACCGGTGCCCGAGACGGAACTCGTGATCGACCGGGTCGTGGCGCCGATCATGTACCGCATCCTCTTCCGCCCCGGCCGACTGGACGCCGCATACGCACGCGAGCTCGTGACGCACGCCCTGGACGCCCGGCAGACCGAGGCCGGCGCTCGCCTCACCCGGGCCGCCGCCCCTCGGCGCTCGAAGAAGAAGTCCGGCCACTGACCCGTGGCCCATCGGGCGTTCCGGCCACCGGACCGTTGAGACCCAGCGGCCGGCCGTACTGGCAGGGTCGAGAAACGGTAGCGCCCGGCCAGGTCTGCCGTGTCGAGCCGGTGCGCGGCGGCCCGGCGGCCGTCCAGCAGCCTGGCCTCCACGAGGGCGAACGCCCCGGTGCGCGGCGGTTCCCTGGCCGCCACCGGAATGACCCCGCTCACGTGGCTGCTCGGGCAGCGCCTCGCGCACGCGCAGACCCTGCTGGAGACCACCGGCCTGCCGATCGAGCGCGTCAGCGAGCTGAGCGGCCTGCGCACGGCGGCCGACCTGCGCCGCCACTTCACCCCGCACCTGGGCGTGACGCCCACGGACTGCCGCCGGTCCTCCGGAACCACACGGGCGCGCAACAACGCGGGGGCGACGCGAGACGTTGAACCGACGGCCGCGCGGACGCGGCAGGGTCCGGCTCGGCTCTCACCGGCGGGGTTCGTCGCCGGGCCGCCGCAGGCGGTCGCCGCCGGCGGGCGAGGCGGTGCGGACCGCCGCCCGGCGGGGCTTGCCCAGGGGGCTCTTCGGCAGTGCGGGAACGAAGTCCACCGTCGTGGGGACCTGGTGGGGGAGGAGGCGGGACCGGCAGTGAGACGTCAGGTCCGCCGCCCGCAGCGGAGCCCGGGTGACGACAGCGGCCCGAACGCGTTCACCGGTGTCGCCCGTCTCCTCGCCCCACACCACCGCCTCGCCGACCGACGGGTGGGCGAGCAGGGCCTGTTCCACCTCGACCGGGTTCACCTTCTTGCCGCCGACGTTGATGAAGGAGTCCTTGCGGCCGATCAGCTGCAGATGTCCGTCCGGGCCGATGCGGGCCATGTCGCCGGTCACGTACCAGCCGTCGCGGAACGCGCGCCGGGTGGCTTCGGGGTGGCCGAGATGACCGGTGAACATCGCCGGTGTGCGGACCAGCAGGGTGCCCTCCTCGCCCCGCGGCACCTCCCGGCCGTCCTCGCCGACGCCCCGGACCCGTACGCCCGGCATGGGACGGCCCACCCCGGCGGCCGCGTCGGGTCCGGGGCCGTCGTCGGGCCGGTGCGCGGCGATGACGCCGGCCTCCGTGCAGCCGTACACCTGCCGGATGCCGAGGCCGAGCCGCTCCCGGGCGCGCCGTGCCACGGCCGGCGGGAGGGCGGCTCCCGAGGACAGGCACAGCCGCAGCGCACCCGGCGGCCGCCCGGAGCGTGAGCCGGCGACGGCACGGGTCGTCAGGTCGTAGGCCATGGGCGCGGCGACCAGCACCGTGCAGGCGTGCTCGTCCAGGGCGGCCAGGAGGCGTGCGGGGGTGAAGCGGCCGAGGAGGACGAGCTGCGCCCCGGCGCGCAGAGCGGTGACCATTCCGGCGACCATCCCGAAGGAGTGCAGCAGCGGGACGGCTGCCAGGATGCGGTCGTCCTCGGTGATGCCGTAGGCGCGGGCGTAGATGTCGCCGCCGTTGACGAGGTTGCGCTGGCTGTGGACGGCCGCCTTGGGCTCGCCGGTCGAGCCGGAGGTGTACTGGACGAGGAAGGGCGCGTCGGGTGTGGCGGGCCCGGGTGTGCCGTCGCCGTGGTTCCGGGGCGGCCGGTCCTGCCGTGCCGGGCGGTCCGTGGCGTCCTGAAGCCCGTCCACGGCGACGAGAACCAGGTCGTCGCGTGGCTCGTCGGCGGACAGGGCGCGCAGTCTCGCCTCGTGCCCGGCGACGAACAGGGGGCCCGCCTCGGCCCGTACGGCGGTGAGCTGCGCCCGGGTGGTGCCGGGTTCGAGGGGGATCAGGCGCGCCCCGAGATGCGCGGCGGCGAGGAAGGCCACGACGCAGTCCGGGGTGTTCTCCGTCAGCAGTGCCGCCGTGCCGTTCGCTGTGAGGCCGAGGGACCGCCAGCGGTGCGCGGTGGCACGCACCCCGGCGCGCAGTTGCCCGTAGGTGAGCAAGCGGTCGCCGCAGCGCACCGCGACGGCGTCCGGCCGGGTGCGGGCCGCGGTGTCGAGCAGGCCGTCGAGGGTGGCGGGAGCGGACGCGGGGCCCGGGGCGCCGGTCACGGGTCATGCCCTCCTCTCCGCGGCGGACAGCGGGCGCGGGTCGTCGGCCGGGGCCTCGTCCGGGCGCTGGTGACGGAAGTAGCGGTCGTACAGGCGGCGGTAGGCGCCGTCGCGGGCCAGCTGGGTCGCGTGATCGCCCTGCTCGACGATCCGTCCGCCGTCGACGACGACGATCGTGTCGGCCTTGCGGACGGTGGGCAGCCGGTGGGCGACGACGATGACGGTCCGGCCCTTGGCGAGGGCGTCCAGGCCCTCCTGGATCTGAGCCTCCGTCAAGGGGTCGATGCTGGCGGTGGCCTCGTCGAGGATCAGCACCGGCGCGTCCTGGAGGAGGACCCGGGCGAGGGCGACGATCTGCCGCTGACCGGTGGACAGATTGCGTCCGCCCTCGTCGGTGGGGGTGTCCAGGCCCTGCGGGAGCTGGGCGAGCCAGTCGCCGCCCGCCACCGCGCGGGCGGCGGCCTCGACGTCCTCGCGCGTGGCGCCCGGGCGGCCGCGGGCGATGCTGTCCGCGACCGTCCCGGAGAAGAGGAACGGGGTCTGCGTCACCACGCCCAGGCAGCGCCGGTACTGCTCGATGTCCAGCGTGCGCACGTCCCGCCCGTCGACCTCGATGCGGCCTTCCTGGAACTCGTACGCCCGGGTGATCAGCCGCACGAGGCTGGACTTGCCGGCGCCTGTGTGTCCGACGAGCGCCACGGTGCGGCCCGCCGGGACGGCCAGGCTGACGCCCTTGAGGACGGGATCGCGCGAGTCGTAGCCGAAGCGGACGTCGCGCAGAGTGATCTCGCCGCGCAGCCGCGGGACGGGGAGGCTGCCCTGCTGACGCACCGCCGGCTCGCGGTCGATCAGCCCGAAGACCCGTTCCCCCGCGGCCAGGCCCTGCTGGAGCCGGCTCCAGAAGGAGGCGATGGAGGTGAGCGGCGACCAGAACAGGGCCGGCGCCTCCAGGAACAGCACCCATTCGCCCGCCGACACGCTGCCGGTGTGCACGCCATGACCGCCCACCAGGACCACGGCGACCGTGCCCAGACCGGTCAGCGAGATGAGCAGCGGAAAGATGCCGCTGAACATGCGGTTCAGCCGGACGCTCGCACGGAACCAGCGCCGGTTGACCTCGTCGAGTCCGGCCTGCGCGGCCTGCTGATGGCTGTGGTTGCGCGTCACGGCGATACCGCGCAGGGTCTCCTGCACATAGCCGTTGACCTCGGCCAGCGCCTCCTGCTGCCGCAGGGAGGCGCTGCGCGCTGCCCGCCGGAAGGCGAGGCTGACGGCGACGACGACCGCGGCGACCAGCGCCGTGACCAGGGCGAGCGGCACGTTGATCAGGAACAGCGCGGTCAGCAGGACGGCGATCATCAGGACCTGCCCGAGCAGGCTGAGCACCAGCGTGATCAGCATCGCGAAGGTTTGCGCGTCGTTGGTGACACGGCTGACGACGGCTCCGCTCGGGTGGGAGTCGTGGAAGGCCATGTCCTGGCGCATGGCTGCCTCGAACACGCGGAGGCGCAACCCCAGGACGACGTCGTGGACGAGGGTTCCCGCGGTCCGCTCCTGGAGGAAGGTGAACAGCCAGGCGATCGTGCCCGAGGCGAGAACGGCCGCCACCAGCCAGGACACCTGGCCGCTGCCGTCGTCGCCCAGGGCGGAGTCGACGGTTCTGGCCAGCAGCAGGGGCACGGCACTGCCGGCCGTCGCGGCGACCACCACGGCGAACGCCACGAAGGCCACGGTGCCGCCTCTGCCGCGGAAGTACGGGGCGATACGGCGGGCGAGTTCGCGGTCGCCGTAGTGGCGGTCGTGACCGACCGCGTCGATGCCGTCCAGCAGATGCGCCATCAGCGGCTCTCCTTCTCGGCGTCCAGGGTGCGCGGGCCCGGCACCGGCTCGTCCAGGTAGGGCGTGAAGATCCGTCGGTAGACCGGGCAGTTGCGCAACAGCTGCTCGTGGGTGCCCTGGCCGGCGATCCGGCCGGCGTCCAGCACGAGGATGTGGTCCGCGGCGCGGATGCGGGACAGCCGGGCGGTGACGAGGAACGTGGTGCGACCGGCCGCCGCCTGCCGCATGGCCCGCTGGAGTTCGTGCTCGGTGACGGCGTCGACGGCGCTGGTCGCGTCGTCGACGGCGAGGATGCGCGGGTCGGTCACCAGCGCGCGGGCGATGGCCAGGCGCTGGCGCTGCCCGCCGGACAGGGTGACCCCGCGTTCGCCGAGGACGGTGTCGTAGCCGTGTTCGGTCGCCGTGATGAAAGCGTGGGCCTGCGCCGTACGGGCCGCGGCCTCCAGCCGGGCACGGCCGGCGCCGCGCTCGGCACCCAGCGCGAGGTTCTCGGCGATGGTGCGGGAGAACAGCACCACGTCCTGTTCGACGACCGCGATCTGGGAGCGCAGCGACCCGGTGTCCCCTTCGGTTGTGGGGACCCCGTCGATCGACACCCGCCCCGCGTCGGGGACGTAGGTGCGGTTCAGCAGGTGCAGCAGGGTGGACTGCCGCTGCCGGTGGCACCGACCACGGCGACCGTGCTGCCGGCGGGCACCCGGAACGACACGTCGCACAGCACCGGCCTGCCCGGTTCGTAGCCGAAGGTGACGTGCTCCATGGCGACGTCGCCCGTGATCCGCGCGGTATGGGTGCCGCCGCGCTCGTCCTCGTCGTCCGGGGCGTCGGCGACCTCCTTGATGCGCTGTGCCCCGGCCAGACCGAGATGGATGAGTCCCATGCTGAACGAGGCCAGCTGGGTGGGCGCCCGCAGCGCGCTCATCAGTCCCAGGACGGCCACGAGTTCACCGATGGTCAGCGAGCCGCCGCGCAGCAGGATCACGGAGTGCACCAGGGCGCCCGCGGTGGCCAGGGTCAGCAGCAGCGGGGGCAGGGACAGCGCCTGGGTGCGGATCTGGCGCAGGGAGGCGTCCCGGCAGGCGGTGGCCAGCTCGGCGAACCGGGCGCGCTCGTGGTCCGCGCTGCCGGTCGACTCGACCACTTCGACACCGGCGATGCTCTCGGTCGCCTGGGCGGTCATGTCGCCGAAGCGCTCGCGGGCCAGGTCCGACACGGGTTCCAGCCGCCGCCCGTGTTCGACGAGCGCCAGCGCGAACAACAGGACGAACAGGACGGGGGAGAGCAGCAGCCGGGGGTCGATGAAGGCGATGAAGACGACCGGCATCAGCACGTTCAGCGCCAGGTCGACCGCCATGTCGTAGCCGGGCGACACCATCATCAGGTTCAGCGACTCGGCGTCGCCGGTGGCGCGGGCGGACAGATCGCCGATCCGGCGTCGGTTGAACCAGCCCTGACTCTTGCGGAGCAGGCTCGCGAAGACCCGGGCGCGGGCATCGCGTTCCAGCCCGCTGGCGAACGCCTCCAGGCAGTAGGTGGCGACGATGCCGCCGACCGCCCGGACGATCACGAGCGCCAGCAGACCGGCGACGACGGCGTGGAATGCGGCCCGGTCGGGTGCGGTGCCGCCGTGTTCGAGGACCGCGTCGAAGGCCAGGCCGACGGTCAGGGGGATTGCCGCGTTCAGCGACTGCCAGACGAGACTGCCCAGCAGATGGAGGGCGATGTACGGGCGGAACGGCCGCATCCGCGCCAGCAGCCATCGGCGGACGCCCGGGGGCGCGCCGCGCGGACCGGCGCCGCTCGTCTCCTCCGTGGCGGCCGGATCCTTCCCCACGGGGACGGTCTCGGCGGTCATCGGCACTCCTTCTGCGGGGTCGGGCGGCCGGATCGCATCCGAACCGGCGGGCTTCGAAAAAGCGGTCGGCCGTGATTTTCGGCCAGTATTTTTCGCATTCTGCGGCTTCCGCGGCGCAGGGTTTTCCGGCCCGGCGCGCAAATGTCACCGGGGCGCCGATGGGCAGCAAGGGAAGCGCGGGTGGCGGTCAGTCGGCCGTCGATGTGCCGAGCAGGCGTGCCGCGCGCGGGGGGCGCCGGCGCGGCACCGGCTCAGGTGTGGCGCCGGTGCGCGGTGAGGCGGCGCGGCCGGGTGGCGGCATGCCCGGCCGGACCTGCATCATCCCTGTTCAGGTGGCATACCGGTGGTGTCCTGGGGCGCGTTCGAGTGGTGTTCGTCGGGGGCCCGCCGCGATGCGGTGGTGGTGCGGGCCTGCCGCGGCATGGAAGCTACTTGTTTTTCGCGAAAAACGAAAGCCTGCCCTGGGAGGGGCGAAAAACCATGGGTGTGTGAAAACTGAAAAACAAAAGTGCCGGTGTATGTCCCCGGGCATTGTCTTGATGATCCCGCCGTCCCGGGGCGGTCGGGTGAAACGGTTGATCCGCGACGATTCCTCTGGGTACCGTCAGAATGATTGTTGAAACCGCCCCCCGGGGGGTGCCTCTATGTCTTCCGTCAAGGCGCCCAGGTTCGGTTTGGGGTGGTTTGGCTTGTGGGGGTCATGCGGCGAGTTCGACGTCCTCGGGGATTCGGGGTTCGTAGAAGGTGCCGTCTCGGAGCATGGCGAACAGGACGCTGATGCGTTGGCGGGCCGGGCGGAGGAGGGCCTGGGTGTGGGTTTTGCCGCGTGCTCGTTGCTTGTCGTAGTAGGTGCGGGAGGCGGGATCGGCGTTCATGCAGGCGAAGGCGGACAGGAACATGGCTCGTTTGAGCTGCCGGTTTCCGCCCCGTGGGGCGTGTTCGCCGTGGATCGAGGTGCCCGACGACTTCGTGGTCGGGGCCAGGCCGGCGTAGGAGGCGAGGTGGGCGGCGGTGGGGAAGCTGGTGCCGTCGCCGACGGTGACCAGCAGGACGGCGGCGGTCCTGACGCCGACGCCGGGCATCGACGTCAGGACCGGGGAAAGAGGGTGGGCCTCCAGCAGGGCGTTGATCTGGGCTTCCATCGCCCGGCGCTGGGTGTGGACGGCGGCGAGCGAGGCGGCCAGGGAGGGGATGACGATGTCGAGGGTGCCGGTGCCGGGCACGACGACGGTCTGTTCGTCGAGCGCGTCGAAGACGTCGTCGATCAGCCGCTGGGCCATGCGCGGCGCCTTCGGGCGGATCAGTTCGACGAGTCTGCGGCGGCCGGCTTTGCGCAGGGCGGCCGGGGATCCGTAGCGCTCCAGGAGCCAGGTGACGGCCTGGTGGTCGAGACGAGGGCCGAGGACGCGTTCGAGGCTGGGGTGGAACTGGGTGAGCAGGCCGCGTATCCGGTTGGACGTGCGGGTGGCCTCGGCGGCGAGGTCCTGGTCGAAGCCGACGAGCACGGTCAGCTCGGCGGTGATCTCGTCGGTCAGTTCCAGCGAGCGCAGGGTGTGGGGCATCGTCCGGGCGGCGTCGGCGATGACCGCGGCGTCCTTGGCGTCGGTCTTGGCCTCGCCCGGGTAGAGGTCGGCGATCCGGCGCATGGCGAGTCCGGGCAGGTAGGCGACCTGGCAGCCCGCATCGCGGGCGACGGTCAGCGGGAGGGCGCCGATGGAGGCGGGCTGGTCCACGATCACCAGCACGGTGCCGAACTTCGCGGTCAGCTTGTCGAAGACGGCCCGCAGTTTTGGCTCGCTGTTCGGCAGCTGCTTGTCGAAGACCTTCTTCCCGGCCGGGGTCAGGCCGTGGCCGTGATGGCTGCTCTTGCCGACGTCCAGGCCGAGGAACACGCCCACGTCTTCGGTGTCGAACATCGTGCCCCTTCCCAAGGGGTGTTGACGGTGCCGGCCTCGGCTCGGGTGTCGTACGCGCGCATCCACGTTATGCAGACCTGCCGCCCGCGAGCTGTCCGGCATTGCGCCGGACCGGGCGGTGGCCGGACCTCTCATCAGCGTCTCCGACGAACACCTCCCGGGCCCGGTGACACCACCCCCCAGGTCATCCCATCGACAGGGGGACACAGTCATGCCGGGCCCGGAGGCCAGCGGCCCTCTTGCAGGACCGCGAAAAAGATAACGGGGGATCGCTCGGCTGTGTGCCCGGCGGCGGCCTTGCGCAGCCGGCGGCGCCCGTGCTCCGGACCAGGTGATCGGACTGGCCCGCCGATCAGGCGAAGGGCGATGCGAGCGGGCCGCTGCGGGCTGAGGGGACGTGGGCGGTACGGCGCCGGCGGCGCGCGGAACGCCTGGAGCTCCTTGTGCACCGAGCCCCCGCCGGGGCCCGCCGGGGTGGCGCGGCCTGTCCGGCGAGGGCAGGGCGTCCTGCTCGGAGGGCGGAGACTGCGTCAGAGGGCGGAGACGTAGTAGCGCTCCACGGTCATGCGGGCGTTGGCCGAGGCTCCGGTGCGGCTGCCGGTGGTCTCCCTGGCCAGCGTGTAGAAGGAGTCGACGTAGTCGGCGTCGTCGGTCCACCACGAGGCGGGCATCGCGTCGATGATCGCGTCGACGAGCGGGATGTACGCGCCCTGGTCGGTGATGGTCAGCAGCGCCGCGGCGAGCGCCTTGGCGAGCGAGGAGTAGTTGGTGTCGCCGTCGTCCTCCATGAGGACGGCGTCGGCCAGGTTGTACTTGTAGTTCGACCAGTTGACGAGGATCTGGCCGGGGTAGTAGGTCGTGTCCTCCTCGTCGAGGTACGGCATGGTGACCGTGTCGACGCGGACCTTGCCGTCGGTGCCGAAGCCGGTGACGAGGGCGAAGACCTCGGCGTCGCCCTTGAACCAGGGCTCCTTGAGGTCCGCCGCGCGGATGGACGTGATGCGGGTGGTCCAGAACCCGGTGGACCCGGCCGAGGCGGGACCGGCCGCACCGGCCGAAGACGGGCCGGTCTTCCGGGCGCTCGGGGTGCCCAGCCCTTGGGCGGCCAGCTCCTTGTCGATCACCTCGAGGCCGGCGGCGAGGGCCTTCTGCCCGTCCACGCCGACGACGTAGACCGGCCGCTCCGGCGCCTTGTGCGCGTCCAGTTGGTGCGCATTGCCCGCGGTGTCGTAGGCGATGACCACGTCGGCGTCGTCATCGGCCGGCGCCGACGCGACCAGCGGTGCAGTGCTGGTGAGCGCAGGCTCGCTCACCGGTTTTCCGGTGAGGCGGACCCGCAACAGGGACCCGGCGTCCGTGCCGGCGAGCCCCTTGGCCTCGGCGATGTCCGTCTCCGCCGCGACGAGGGTCCTCCGGAGGCCTTCGGCCGGCTTGGCGGCGGACTTGGCCGTCAGGGCCAGCAGATCCACCTCCTCGTCCGCGAGAGCCGCCTTCGCCACCTGCTTGTGCCAGGCGGGCTCGGCGAGCGAACGGGCCAGGGCGCGTGCCGTCGCCTTCTCGATGGAGGCGACCGGCGAGGTCGCGGCGGTGACCGGGGCCGTGGCTGTGGGGGTGGGGGCGTCGGCGGCCCCTGCGGTTCCCTGAAGGGTGGTCAGGGTCAGGCCGCTCAGGGCGAGTACGGTGAGCGCCGCGCGGAGCTGTCTCTCTGCGAACACCATGTCCTCCAGACAAGGGGGGTCGCCCGGTACCGGGCATGTCGGAGATACCGCTGTGCGGCGCACAGCGGGACGTGCTCGTACGAGTGCGGCGCCATTGTGGACGATTCTTGTCTACGCGGATAGATGACCTGCCGGTGATTGATGCGCGGACGTGACGGTCTGCCGGGAAAATCCCGCGGGGGATGAACGGGCGGGCGTCGATGCGCAGTTGGGTCACCCGCAGGGCGGCGGGGGCGGGTGTGCCGGGCGGTGAGGTGCTCGCCGGCTCCCGGGCGAAGGGGGACGGGGCTGTCGGCGGGGGTGCGGGACGGGGCGGTCGGCATCCCCGCGCGCGCCCTCTCACGCGGTGGCCAGTGCGACCTCCGTCGATTTCATCAGCGCGACGACGGACGTGCCGGGCTCCAGACCGAGGTCGGTGACCGCGTCCTTGGTGATCGCCGCGGTCAGTTCGTCGGCGCCGACGGTGATCTTGACGGACGCCATGGCGCCGCCGGTGGTGACGCCGGTGACCGTGCCGGGCAGCTGGTTGCGGATGGACAGGCCGGGCACCGGTCCGGTGGCCAGTGCGACCTCCGTCGACTTCACCAGCGCGCGCACGGCGGATCCCTCGGCGAGCCCGAGGTCCTCTACTGACTCCGCAGTGATGGCGGCGGTGAGCTCCCGGCCCCCGTCGAGGCGCACCTTGACCGTCGCCATGACCTCGCCCGGCGTGATGGAGGTGACGGTGCCGGGGATCTGGTTGCGGATGCTCAGGCTCATGACGGATGACCTCGCCGGAAGGTGTGGATATGTCCTGGTTCTGTCCTGCTGGGGGTCAACCGTAGTCGTGGCCGGCCACGGCCGGGCGCAATGCCGCCGTCGCGTTGCGCTGCCCAGGGCGTGCGGGAACAGTGGGGCACGAACAGAGAGGCACGAACAGGGGGCACGGGGGCACGAACAGGGGGGCACGAACAGAAGGGGGTGCCGGACGGGGCGTCCTCAGACGGGGTAGGCGTGGGTCTGCGTCGCCTTCACCGCCGCCCAGACCTCCGCGCCCGGGTAGAGGTCCAGTTCCGCGGCGGCGACGGTGGTCAGGTCCGCGACCAGGGGCAGCTCACCCGTGAGCACGGCGCGGATCTGGTCGCCGTGGGTCTCCAGGCCGCCGACCTCGCAGCGCCAGAGGTTGCGGGCGCTGGAGCCGGTGGGGCGGTCCCGGTGGAGGGTGACCGCGTTGGGCGGGAAGGCGACGTAGACCGGTCCGGTCAGGGCCTCCGTGGTGGTGAGGAGCGGGCCGGTGTCGAGACGGACGGTGTGGCCGTCGGCCTTGCCCCGGTAGAGATTCAGGCCGACCAGCTGGGCGATGTAGTCCGTGCGGGGGTGGCGGGCGATGTCGGACGGGCTGCCCTCCTGGACGATGCGGCCCTCCTCGACGACGACCAGACGGTCGGCGAGCACCATGGCGTCCAGCGGGTCGTGCGTGACCAGGACGGCGACGGCCTCGAAGTCCGCCAGATGGCGCCGGAGCTGGGCGCGGACCTCCAGGCGCGTGCGGGCGTCGAGCGCGGCGAGCGGCTCGTCGAGCAACAGCAGGCGCGGATGGGTGGCGAGCGCGCGGGCCAGGGCGACCCGCTGGGCCTGGCCGCCGGAGAGCTTGCGGGGTTTGGCGTCGGCGTGGGCGGCAAGCCCCAGGCGGTCCAGCCACGCGGCGGCCTGCGCTCGGGCCGCTGCCTTGGACGCGCCCTGGCAGCGCGGGCCGAAGGCCACATTGTCCAGGGCGGTCAGGTGCGGGAAGAGCAGGTAGTCCTGGAAGACGACGCCCACGGGGCGCGACTCGGGCGGTGTGCGCTCCAGCGCCACGCCGTCCAGCCGCAGATGACCCTCGGTGAGCGGCATCAGGCCGGCGAGCGCGCGGAGGGCGGTGGTCTTGCCGGCGCCGTTGGGGCCGAGCAGGGCCACCACCTCGCCGGGGGCGACGGTCAGCGTGACGTCGAGACGGAAGGCCGCCCCGCCGCCGGGCCGGGTGCCGCGTTCGACGACGAGGCGCGCATCGAGTCCGTCCGCGCGGAACCCGGCACGTGCTTCTTCGGCGGCGGCGCCGTGGTTCCCGGTCATCCCGCTGCCACCCATCGGTCGCGCAGCGCGGCCAGCACGGCGATGGAGACGGCCAGCAGGACGAGACTGAGGGCGATGGCGGCCTCCGGATCGCTCTGCAGGGCCAGGTAGACGGCGAGCGGCATGGTCTGGGTACGTCCCGGGAAGTTGCCGGCGAAGGTGATCGTCGCGCCGAACTCGCCGAGCGCCCGCGCCCAGGCCAGCACCGCGCCGGCTGCGATGCCCGGGGCGATCAGGGGCAGCGTGACGCGGCGGAAGGCGGTGAAGCGGGAGGCGCCCAGGGTGGCGGCGGCCTCCTCGTAACGGGGGTCTGCGGCGCGCAGCGTGCCCTCGACGCTGATGACGAGGAACGGCAGGGCGACGAACGCCTCCGCGACCACGACCCCGGCGGTGGTGAACGGCAGTGTGATCCCGAACCACGAGTCCAGCCACTGCCCGACGATGCCGTTGCGGCCGAGCGCCATCAGCAGCGCCACACCGCCGACCACCGGCGGCAGGACGAGGGGGAGCGTGACGAGGGCCCTCACCAGTCCACGTCCGGGGAACTCGACGCGGGCCAGCAGCCAGGCCAGCGGCACTCCGACGACCAGGCTCACCGCGGTCGCGGCGGTGGCGCAGATCAGGGACAACTGCAGCGCCTGCCAGACCTGTGCGCCGGCCAGCAGCCCGGGCAGGCTGTGCCACGGGGTCCGCACCAGGAGGCCGGCCAGCGGCACGAGCAGGAACGCCAGGCCGGCCAGCGCGGGCAGCAGCAGCGGCAGCGGCACGCCCCGGCCGTCTCCCGTCCGGATGCGCAGGCGCCGCCCGTCCCGCAGGGTGCCGGGTGCGGCGCCGGCCTTGTCGGTGGGGGTCACGGCTGGAGGAACCCGGCCTCGGTGAGAACCCTCTGGCCCTCGGGGGACTGCACGAGCTCGATGAATGCCTTCGCGGCCACGGGGTTGGAGGCGTCCTCGAGCACGGTGACGGGGTAGTCGTTGACGGCGCCGGCCGCCTCGGGGAACTCCACGCCCTCCACCTTCTCGCCTGCCGCCTTCACATCGGTCCGGTAGACGACCGCCGCGTCGGCCTCCTTCAGCACCACCTTGGTGAGGGCGGACTTGACGTCCTCCTCGTACGAGACCGGCGTCAGCTCGAGCTTGCTCGCGTCGAGGGCCTTCTGGGCGGCGGCGCCGCACGGCACCGTCTTGTCGCAGAGCACGACCTTCAGGTTTGGGTCGGTGAGGTCTTTCAGGGAGCCGATTTTGTCGGGGTTGCCCGGCAGGGTCGCGATCTGCAGCCGGTTGCGGACGAAGGTGGCCGGCGTCCCGGAGGCGTCCCCGGCGTCCGTGACGATCTTCATCGTCCTGGGGCTCGCCGAGGCGAACACGTCCGCCGGTGCCCCGCCGGTGATGCTCGCGGCGAGGGAGTCGCTGCCGCCGAAGCTGAAGGTGACCTTGGTGCCGGGGTGCTGCCGCTCGAACTCCCTGCCCAGCTTCTCGAAGCTCTCCTTCAGTGAGGCGGCGGCGAAGACGGTGACGTCACCGGTGACCTTGCCCGGGTCCGAGCCCCCGGCGGATGCCGGGGAGTCCGGCTCCGCCGCAGCGGAGCCGCCGGAGGACGAACAGGCGCTCAGGGCCAGCAGCGCGGCGACACCGGCGCCGGCCGCGTGCAGGGTCCGGTGGTTCCGGTGGTTCCGGCGCACGGTACGGGTCATGACGAATCCACTCCCTCTGGTCCTGACGGACTCACTCACCCCTGGTCCTCCCGGACCACCAGCGTCACCACCCGCCGGTACGGTCCGGCCCGTCCGCTCTCCGGCCCCGTGGGTGTGCCTGAGCCGATAATACTGTCGCAGATGCAAGGAAAAAGTCAGCTGTCTCTTTGCATGAGCGGGCATGATGATGGGTGTGAGGCGGCATGTGCGTTTGTGCTGGACTGCATGCCGGTCCGGTCATCCGGAGGTGGTGGTCGGCTCGCGTGAGCATGACAACACCCGCGGCACCGGTTCCCCGGGCACTCGGGCACTCCGGAGAACCCGCGCCGCTCATCCACCTGGCCGCGTGACACCCGCGACCACGCGACTGCGTGACTGCACGATCACGCGGCGACTGCACGACCACGCGAGCGCGCGGCCTCACGGCCACATCGGTTCGTGGCTCCAGCCGCCCGCCCCGGCCGCATCCCTGCGGTACACCGCCCGGTGGTGGACCCGGTCGGGACTCGCCTGCCAGAACTCCACCTCGGTGGGGGAGACGGCGTACAGGGTCCAGTCCGGCGGACACGGCACCTCGCCGGGGTGGACCGTGCCGAGGCGCACGAACTCGGCCAGTGCGCTGTGCCGGCCGGTGAGCGGTCCCGGCCGGTCAGGCGGGCGGCGAGGCGGGAGCTGCGGTTGACTCGGCGAAGTCGCGCTCGGAGGCGGCGCGGTCCTGCTCGGCGGCGGTCCCCACGCCCCGCACCTGCTGTCCGGTGGCGGGCCAGTAGAAGTGGGCCGCCACATGCGGATTCGCCGTGATCTCCAAGCCCTTGCGGCTGCTTGCGGGCGTCACGAAGTACAGCTGACGGTCGTCGATGTCCTTGACGAGCAGAACCCGGCTGGACGGAACGCCGGCCGGACCGACCGTGCAGAGACTCATCGCATGGGGCTCCGGCTGTCCCGCGGCATGTGCAGCGAGGATCCATTCCGCGATCATCGGGATTGGATTGTCCGGGAGATCCTTCTCCCGGAACTCGGCTGCCGGCAGGTCCGCGAAGACCGGTATTGATCTGAGTTGTCCGCGTATCGCCTCATTCACATGCCAGGACTCCACCCGTGGGAAACCCGTTGCGAGGCGTGCTCTGTTCCACCGGTTCCACCCGTTCCACCGCTCGCCGTGCCCGTGCCTGGGCGCCGCCGTGCCCGACCGAATCGTGGAACGCCGGGACTTCCGAAGTGATGACGCTTCACTCCGGGCGGAGGGTTCGCGGACGGGGGCTCAGACACGGCCTTCAGCGCTTCCTCCGCCAGGTGTTCACCACCGGCGCGGGGGCCGGAACGCCCGGAAGCGGTCGTAGGACCGCTGCCGGCAGGAGCAGGCCCGGCCGCACCGCGCGGCCGGTCGTGGGTGCGAGCGGCGAGCGCCGGTCACCGCTCGCACCCACGACGCGTTGCCGCGCCTGACGTCCGCCGCCCAGGCGCCGGCCGGGTCAGCTTCCGACCGCCTCCGTCAT
>NZ_JAATEM010000005.1 GCF_012034205.1 Streptomyces composti | reverse complement strand
CAGGGCAGCGAGTCGTCGCGCAGCGTCTCGGCCGCGGCGAGGAGCACGTCCTGCCCCTCGTCCTGCGGGACTCCGGCGGCCGCCCGCTCGTACAGGTCGGCGCCCTCCTCGAGGACCAGGCCGGTGTCGATCCCGGCGGGCACCTTGACGCCGGCGGTGTGGCGCCAGGTGGTGACCGGGTCGCCCCAGGCCTCGACGTGGTACGTCCACAGGCCGGTGGCGTCGGGAGTGACCTCGGCGCCCCACCGGTCGGTGCCCGGCGCCAGCTCACGCATCGGCGTGAACGGCCCCGGCCGCCCCTGAGGGTTCCTCAGCACCACATTGGCGGCCACGGCCTCGTGCCCCTCGCGGAGCACCGTCGCCGTGACCTGGAAGGTCTCGCCCACGACGGCCTTCGCCGGCCGCCTGCCGCACTCGACGGAGGGCCGGACGTCCCGCACCGGGACACGCCCGATGCTCCGGGTCGTCTTCATCGTCTGGCACCTCCGCCGTGCTCGAACGCCGGGCCCGTGCCCGGTCGTGGGGACCGAACGGCGGCGGGAAGGTCCTGGCCTTCCCGCCGTGAAGCACTGCCGGGGAAGGTCCTGGCCTTCCCGTGCTGGAACGCTGCCGGAAGGTTCATGGCCTTCCCGCCGTGGAGTGCGGTGCGACCGGCGGGCCCCGTCTGACCGTGGCGGCCGGACGCGGCCTGTCGGCCGGTTCCTGCGGATGCGTGAGGTGGCCTGCGCGCAGGTACCGTTCGGCGGCGTCCGCCGCCTCGCGGGCGCAGCGCTTGCCCATCAGCACGCAGAGGGTGTAGCCGGAGTCCTCGAACGTGGCCCGTACCGTGCGGTCCGCCGGGGCGGCCAGCATCACGCGTTCCCATGCCCGGTAGCGACGCAACTGCCGGGCGACTTCGGCTTTGGCGGGTAGCAGCATGGCGCCGTCACCTTTCCGTGGCTCGATGGGGGCACGTTCTCCCGGGGGCGGGCGGCGGCCGTGCGCACGGCGGCACGGACCGTAACGGCGATCGAGGTCTTCACACATGGTGCACGCACGGTGACTCCGCGTCTTGTTGGATTTTCAACCAATACCCCCCTGGTTGTGCTCAGTTGTCACCTCAGGCGCCTCAGGCGTGCGCTCGTGTTGCACGAATGGGTCAACGCGCTCACGCTGAGGGTGACTCAGAAGCGACAGCCGCTCACGTTCCGTGATCAGGGTGGGCCTCGTCCCGCAGGGGCGAGGAGGAACGCGAGTCTCGCGGTGAGGAGCCGACGACCATGAAGACCGCAGTGCCCTGCTACTACCACCTGGACGTGGAAGTCAGCCCGGAGAGGGTGGGACAGGTCAGCCGCATCCTGGCCGCCCACCTGAGGTACTGGGACCTCGAGAACCTGAGGGAGCGCGTCTGCGGCGGCACCGAGATGCTGCTGCGGGCGATCGACGACCACGCCAGCGACAAGAACGTCTCGATCGAGATGTGGTGGAACGGTCAGCACCTCATCACGGCCGTCGGGGACAACGACCGCGCCCTGCGACCCGACCAGGAGCTGCGCGGCTGCCTGGAGCACATCGCCGCCAGCAGCGACGGCTGGGGCTGCTGCGCCACCGAGACCGGCGGCAAGGTCACCTGGTTCTCGCAGCGCGCCCGCGCCGGCGAGCGGGTCCCGCTGGTGCCCACCGCGCCCGACCCGCGCGAGCGTGAGGGCCTGGACCTGCCCCGCGAGGTGAGCGTCGCCCACGCCACCGGCCGGGTCCGCACGGGCGAGGGCGTCCTGGAGGAGGCCCGGTGACCCGGCGGAGGAACCGCACAGGGGCGCCCGCCTGGAGCGGGCGCCCCTACCCGCTCGGGGCCACCCCCGACGGCGAGGGCACCAACTTCGCGCTGTTCAGTGAGGTCGCCGAGCAGGTCGAACTGATCCTCGTCGACGACGAGGGCCGACATACCGGCGTCGCGCTGACCGAGGTCGACGGCTTCGTCTGGCACGGCTATGTGCCCGGCGTCGGACCCGGCCAGCGCTACGGCTACCGGGTGCACGGCCCCTGGGATCCCGGTGCGGGCCACCGCTGCAACCCGGCCAAGCTGCTGCTCGACCCCTACGCCACCGCCGTGGACGGGCAGATCGACAACCACCCCTCGCTGTACGAGCGCAACCCCGGCGGGCCCGACCCGGCGGACAGCGCCGGCCACACCATGCTGGGCGTGGTCACCGATCCCGCCTTCGACTGGGGCGACGACCGGCACCCCTGCCGCCCGTACGCCGACACCGTGATCTACGAGGCCCATGTCAAGGGCCTCACCCGCACCCACCCCGAGGTGCCCCCCGAACTGCGCGGCACCTACGCCGGGCTCGCCCACCCCGCCGTGGTGGAGCATCTGACCTCCCTCGGTGTCACCGCGGTGGAGCTGATGCCCGTGCACCAGTTCGTCCACGACGGCGTGCTGCAGGGCCGGGGCCTGTCCAACTACTGGGGCTACAACACCATCGGATTCTTCGCCCCGCACAACGCCTACGCCGCCCGCGGCTCCCGCGGCCAGCAGGTCGCCGAGTTCAAGGAGATGGTGCGCACCCTGCACGCCGCGGGCCTCGAGGTGATCCTCGACGTCGTCTACAACCACACCGCCGAGGGGAACGAGAAGGGCCCCACCCTCTCCTTCCGGGGCATCGACAACAGCTCCTACTACCGGCTCGTGGACGGCGACTGGGCGCACTACTACGACACCACCGGCACCGGCAACAGCCTGCTGATGCGCCACCCCTACGTGCTGCAGCTGATCATGGACTCGCTGCGGTACTGGGTGACCGAGATGCACGTCGACGGCTTCCGCTTCGACCTCGCGGCCACCCTCGCCCGGCAGTTCCACGAGGTGGACCGGCTCTCCGCCTTCTTCGACCTGATCCAGCAGGACCCGGTGATCAGCCGCGTCAAGCTCATCGCCGAGCCCTGGGACGTGGGCGAGGGCGGCTACCAGGTGGGCAACTTCCCGCCGCTGTGGTCGGAGTGGAACGGCAAGTACCGCGACGCCGTACGGGACTTCTGGCGCGGCGAGGAGCACACCCTCGGCGAGTTCGCCTCCCGCCTGACCGGCTCCGCCGACCTGTACGCCCACAGCAGACGCCGGCCCCGGGCCAGCGTCAACTTCGTCACCGCGCACGACGGCTTCACGCTGCGCGACCTCGTCTCCTACAACGACAAGCACAACGAGGCCAACGGCGAGGGCAACCGGGACGGCGAGAGCGACAACCGCTCCTGGAACTGCGGGGCGGAGGGCGGGACCGCGGACCCGGGCGTGCGGGAGCTGCGCGCCCGGCAGCAGCGCAACTTCCTCGCCACCCTGCTGCTGTCGCAGGGCATCCCGATGCTCTCCCACGGCGACGAGCTGGGACGCACCCAGCGCGGCAACAACAACGCCTACTGCCAGGACAACGAGATCTCCTGGATCGACTGGCGGCTCGGCCGCGAACAGCGCGAGCTGCTGGACTTCACCCGCCGGCTCATCGCCCTGCGCAGCGCCCACCCCGTGCTGCGCCGCCGCCGCTTCTTCCGCGGCGAGACCCTGCGCCGGACCGGCCGGGCGCTGCCCGACCTGGTGTGGCTGCTGCCGGACGGGGAGGAGATGACCGACGACGACTGGGAACGCTCCGACGCCCACTCGATCGCCGTCTTCCTCAACGGCGACGCCATCGCCGAACCCGACGCGCGCGGCAGGCCCGTGGTGGACGACTCGTTCCTGCTGCTGCTCAACAGCCACTGGGAGCCGGTGGACTTCCGCCTGCCCGACGCCCGCTACGGCGAGCGCTGGACGGCCCTGATCGACACGGCCGACCCCGAGGGCACGCCGGACGAGGCGGAGCACAAGGCCGGCACCACCGTCAGCGCCGCCCCGCGCAGCCTGATCGTGCTGACCCGCCCGCCGCACACGCGCACCACCGCCCGCTGAGGGCCACCCGGCACGACCCGCCGCGCGACGCCGGCGGAGGGCACGCGGTGGGCCGTCGCCGCGGACGGCCCGCCGTCAGCGGCTGCGGCGGGTCGTCACGGTGAACTGGGCGCCCTCGTTGTCGCGCAGGACCGCCTCCTCCTCCGACAGGGACAGCACGCTGCCGCCGTGCATCTCGGCGGCCCGGACGCAGGCGGCGACGTCCTTCACCGCGAAGTGCACCTGCCAGTGCGGGCGGATCGTCGGGTCGGGCGCCGACTCCAGGGCACCCGACTCGATGCGGGCCACCACGTCACCGGCGCTGCGCAGCACCACCTCGTCGCCCACGTACTCCACCTCGCAGCAGCCCGGCTTGTCCGAGGCCCAGTCGAAGACCTCCCCGTAGAAGATCGCCGCGTCGAAGGCGTCGCGCGTGTGCAGCTTGACGAAGGCCGGCTGGGCGCGGCGCCAGGCCGGCCAGTCCGTGAACAGCTCGCCCTCCCAGATCCCGAACGTCGCCCCGTCCCGGTCCGCCAGCAGCGCCGCCCGCCCCGGCGCCAGCGAGATCGGCCCCACGGCCGTGGTGCCGCCCCGCTCCTGCACCCGGGAGACCGCCTCGTCGGCGCTGCGCACCGCGAAGTAGGGCGTCCAGGCCACCGCCATCTGCCACATCCCGGCGACCGCGGCGATGCCCGCCACGGGTGTGCCGTCCGCCAGGGCGATGCGGAAGCGGTCCCCGAGCCGGACCGGCCGCCAGGTCCAGCCCAGCACGGCGCTGTAGAACTCCTCGGTGGTCTTCAGATCACGGCTGGTCAGGCTCACCCAGCAGGGCGCCCCGAACACGGATTCGGTCGAGAAGACGTCCTTCGTGCCGGCGGGGGAGGGCATCTCGTGGTTCATGGCGTCGCGTCCTGATCTCGTCGGCCGGGTGGCACCGGAATGACATCAGTGTCCGGCCCGGACCGCTCCGGGCGCCTGCCGAGTACCCCGGCGACGATGCCGAAACGGTGATCCGGAACCGATCCGGAACGCCTCCCTCCGCCCGGTGGCGGGCTGCGCGGCGAGTGCGGCGACGGATGCGCCGGACACTGAGTGAAGGCACTCAAGCACTGTGCGGAGCCGATGCGGCAGCGGCACACCGGATCGGGAGGCGACCATGCCCACGGACGGGGGCCGCCCAGCGCGTCCCGGCGCCCGCCCGACTGCTGAGCGCCGCGCTCCGGCGTCTCCCCGCCGGCTCTCCTCGGTGCGCCGCGCGCAGCGCACCGAGGCTCAGCCGCCCTCGGCGGCCAGCTCCTCGCGCAGCTGGGCGAAGCAGCTGCTCAGCAGCCGCGAGACATGCATCTGGGAGATCCCGAGCTGCTCGGCGATGGTGCTCTGGGTCATGCCCCGGAAGAAGCGCAGATAGAGGATCACCCGCTCGCGCTCCGGGAGCGCCTGGAGGCAGGGCCGGGCCGCCACCCGGTCGACGACCGTGTCGTACGCCGGGTCGGGGCCGCCGAGCGCGTCCGCCAGGGCGTAGCCGTCGGTGCCCGGCATCTCCGCCTCCAGCGACAGCGCCGAGAAGCACTCCAGGGCCTCCGAGCCGGCCCGCACCTCCTCCTCCGTCAGTCTCGCGTGCTCCGCGATCTCGGCGGTCGTCGGGGTGTGGCCCGGTGACGTCTGCGACAGCTCCTTGATCGCGCTGCGCACCCGGTTGCGCAGGTCCTGCACCCGCCGCGGCACGTGCAGGGTCCACATGTGGTCGCGGAAGTGGCGCTTGATCTCGCCGGTGACGGTCGGCACGGCGTACGCCTCGAAGGCGTGGCCGCGCGCAGGGTCGTAGTGGTCCACCGCCTTGACCAGCCCCAGGGCCGCCACCTGGTAGAGGTCCTCCAGGGTCTCGCCGCGCCCGCGGAACCGGACCGCGATGCGCTCGGCCATGGGCAGCCAGGCCCGTACCAGTTCGTTGCGCAGCGCCGTGCGCTCGGGGCCCTCGGGGAGCCGGGCGAGACGGGCGAAGTCCTCGGTGGTGTCCGGGGCGTCGTCGTGGGGGTGCGGCCTGGTGGTGGTGCTTCCGGCGATACGCATGATGCGCACCTCCCTGAGCAGGTGCCGGTGGGACAGACACCGCGGGAAGGCCGGACGCTTCACGACACAAAGCAGCCCGGGCCGGCCGACCGTTTCCCACGGACGTGCCTCCTGTCCGAAGCACTGAACCACCTTTTCCCGCCCCTCGCCATTCCGAAACAGATCAGGAATTCAACGAGGCCGGAATTCCGGCGGTGCCGCGACGCATTGAAATCGGAGCAATTCGATGAGTGAAATGCGGGGGAGGCGGCGGGCGGGCGGCGGCCGTGCCCGGGTGCCGGACCCCGGCCTTCCCCCAGGGCCCGCGCGTGATCGTGACCGGTCCATACCTGTGATCACGGTGCGGACGTGATGTACGGCACGCCGCGTGGGCGGGGTGGCCGACCGCTTCGGCGGATAGTGCCAGCGCAGCGCTTGATCAGCGATCAGCTGCGGCGAAACCGCCTGCCCACGGCCCATTCCGCCCATTTGACAGTGCGCCGAGCCCACAGATAGGAAGCAGCCACAGAATGTCGAGAGGTGCACTGTGTACGAGCCGAACGTGGTCGGGGACTGGCAGGAGTACGAGGAGCATGCCGGTCTGCGGGTCCGCGTCCACCGACTTGAGGCGGGCGAGCCGCCGCGCGGACGCGACGACGCCGCCGAAGGGCTCACCTACTTCAGTGTCCGGGTGACCGTGGAGAACCGCGGGAGCCGGCCTTTCGGTATTCACCTCGAGGACGGTCAGATCGATGTCCGGGTCGGCCCGGACGGGGAGAGCGCCTTCATCGACTGGCGCAACTCGCAATTCATCGAGGGATTCGACGTCTATCCGCTGCGCCGGGCGACGGCCGTCGTTTTCGCCGCGGGCCCCGAGGCGTCGCTGAGCCATGTGGACGTCCAGGTCCAGCTGCGCGTCGACGAGGAGTGGACCGGACGCCGGCTGTGGGCGGGCGGCATCGGACTGCGGGAGCTGTCCGCCGGAACCCCGGCGGGCGCCTGCCGGGAGAGTCTCGCCCATCAGGTCAGCGTCTTCCTGCGCGAGCAGGCCGAGGAGGGCACCGCCTGACGGCGGCCCCGTGCGCATCGGCCGCCTCCGCGGCCTTCCCACACCGGCCGGCCCTGCGGGTCAGTGCGGGATCGCGTCGATGATCTCGCGGGCGCCCTGACGCAGCAGCGCCACCGCCACCGAGGTGCCGAGCGTGGCCGGGTCGAGCCGCCCCGCCCACTCGTGCGCGTTCAGCCGCGTCTTGCCGTCCGGGGTGAACACGCAGGCACGCAGCGAGAGTTCGCCGCTGCGGTCCACCCGGGCGTAGCCGGCGATCGGGCTGTTGCAGTGGCCCTGGAGCACATGCAGGAGCATGCGCTCGGCGGTGGCCTCACGGTGGGTGGCGGGGTGACCGAGGGCGCTGACCGCGTCGATGAGATCCGTGTCGTCCTCCCGGCACTGCAGCGCGAGCACGCCGGCGCCGATCGGCGGCATCATCGCCTCGGCGGAGAGCACCTCGCTGATCACGTCCGACCGGCCGATGCGTTCCAGGCCCGACTTGGCCAGCAGCAGCGCGTCCGCCTCGCCGGCCGCCAGCTTGGCCAGCCGCCGGTTGGCGTTGCCGCGGAACGGAACGCAGGTCAGATGCGGGTGGGTGGCGGCCAGTTGGGCGGTCCGGCGCACCGAGGAGGTGCCGATGCGGGTGCCGGGCGGCAGCTCGTCCAACGTCAGCCCGCCCGGGTGGACCAGCGCGTCACGGATGTCGTCCCTTTCGAGGAACGCGGCGAACACCGTGCCCGCCGGCAGCGGACGGTCGGCGGGCACGTCCTTGAGGCAGTGCACGGCGAGATCCGCCTCGCCGGCCAGCAGCGCGGCGTCCACCTCCTTGGTGAACGCCCCCTTGCCCTCCACCTTCGACAGGTCGCCCAGCCATGCGTCGCCGGTGGTGCGCACGGGCACGACCTCGGTGCGCACTCCGGGGTGTGCGGCGGTCAACTCGGCACGGACCCGGTCCACTTGGGCGAGTGCCATGGGCGAGTCGCGGGACACGATGCGGATCAGCTCGGGGGCGGACATGGCGACACGATAGACCCTCCGGGCCCGGCCCTCGTGCCGGAACGGGCGCGGAGGACCCCGGGTGTTCAGGCGTTCGGATCGAAGGGGACGTCCGAGGGCCTGGCCTTGGCCAGGTGCGATTCGAAACTGCCGTCCTTCAGGCCGAAGTGGGCGCTGCCGAAGTCGTGCGCGACGAGCTTCTCCCGTATCCCCGGCGGATAGCCGTTCCAGCCGATCAGGGCCGGGTACTGCCAGGTGCCCTTGTGGTTCTCCGGCGGGTCGTCGTGCGCCTTCGCGATGCGGAAGCAGTGCGTGCTGATGCCGTCCTTGTGATAGACGACCTTCGGGTGCGTGCCCTCGAAGCGGACCGAGGAGCGGGGGTGAATGGTGAACGAGCCGTGGTTCGACGTCGCCACGTACTGCACCGTGTCGTTCCGCACCCACACCACCACGTGCTCCCAGTCGTGGCGGTGGCCGCCCAGGCCGATGCCGGGCAGGGCCTGGTCCTTCTCGAAGTAGAGCGCGTAGACCACGGCGCACCAGCCGTTGTTGCACTTGGCGCGGGCGTAGCCGTTGGTGTTGTCCAGGTCGGCGGCGTCCCGGCAGTTGCCGTTCAGGGCTCCGGTCGGCTTCAGGCCGGGGTTGACGTCGCCGCCGGGGCCGATGGCGGGGGTGGGATAGCAGCCGTCGGTGTCGTAGTCGAAGGCGGGCTGGTAGGTGCGCTCCAGGGCGTCGGCGTTCCCGGGCAGCGCCGGCGGCGGGGCGGCGAAGGCGGTGGCGGGGAAGGCGATGACCAGGGCGGCGGCTCCGGCGAGGCCGGTGAGCCACCGTCTGCGGTGTCTGCGGAGCGTGCTCGACTGCACTGCGTTCTCCTCGGGTGCGGGCGCAGCCCAACGTCTGTGGGGGGCTGAGGAGTTCAGCATCATTCCGGGTAGACGCGTCCATGCCAAGAGGTCGGCTGCGGAGTGCCCGTCGTCCGTGCGGGGGAGCCGGCTGCGGCGGTCCGGGGGCCCCGCGCGCGGGCACGGCCGGCGCGCGGTTCAGGCCAGGTCGTCGGGCAGGTCGGCCGCCGACTCCTCCGGCGTCAGATCCGGTCGCAGGCGCAGCCAGGACGGCTGACGCAGCAACCCCTCACGGGTGCGGGTGCTGTAGCGGACCTCGCCCACCAGCCGGGGGACCACCCAGTGCGCGCCCGCCACCGGGGGCACCGGGTCGAAGGGGCACACGTCACTCGCCGCGGCCCGCAGCAGCGCGGCGAGCTCGGTGCGCTCGGCCTCGCTCCAGCCCGTGCCGACGCCGCCGACGTAGCGCAGCCGGCCGTCCGCCGCCCGCTGGCCGACCAGCACCGCGCCCGGCAGTCCCGTCAGCCTGCCCCTGCCGGGCAGCCAGCCGCCGATCACCACGTCCTCGCTGCGCATATGGCGGATCTTGATCCAGGCCCGGGACCGGACCCCCGGCTCGTACACCGAGTCCAGCCGCTTGCAGACCAGGCCCTCCAGACCGTGCTCCCGGGTGGCGCGCAGGGCCTCGGCCCCGTGCCCCACGATCGCGGCCGGAGTGGACCAGGAGGGCCCCTCGAGACCGAGCGCCTCCAGCTCCTCGCGGCGCCGGACGTAGGGCAGACGGAGCAGGGAGCGCCCGCGCAGATGCATCACGTCGAAGAGGACGAGGTGGACCGGCACCTTCGCCGCCCGGCGGGCCGCCCTGGCGGGGGCGTGCGCGAGACCCATCCGGGACTGCAGCAACTGGAAGCTGGCGCGGCCGTGTTCGTCCAGGGCCAGCACCTCGCCGTCCAGCACCGCCGGGGTGCTTCCGAGCGCGCGGGCCAGCGGGGCCAGTTCGGGGTAGGCGCCGGTGATGTCCTGGCCGGACCGGGCACGCAGCACGATGGTGCCGTCGCCGGGGAGGTAGACCACCGCGCGCTGGCCGTCCTGCTTGGTCTCGTAGGCCCAGCGGTGGTCCATGGACGGGGGCGGCAGGGTGCCGGGGGTGGCGAGCATGGGCGGGATCAGGGGCAGGGTCACGGGGTGAGGTGTGTACGCGGGCCGGCTGCGCTATGCGGTTCCGGCCGGGGGATCCCCTGAACGGCGTCGCGGGGTTCCTCCCGCCGCCTCCGGGAAGCGGCCCGGCAGCACCTCCATCGGGGGACCGCGCGCCCGGCTCCTTCCGCGCGCAGCCGCCGCGTTGCATCACCCTTCACGGCTTCGGGGCGCCCCCGTCCCGCGGCCCGACCGGAACTTACCGTCGGGTAGTGTCCGGGTGCAGGTCTTCGGAGGAGGAACCGTGTCACGGTCCGATCGCTCGCCCCTGCTGTTCGCCGGCCCGCTCGCCGTCGCCGGCACCGCCCACGTCGTCAGCCCGCGCCCGTTCGACAGCATCGTGCCCCGTTCCCTGCCGGGATCGCCCCGCACCTGGACCCGGGCCGGCGGTGCCGCGGAGCCGGCGCAGGCCGCGGGAGCGGCCCTGCCCCGCACCCGCAGGGCCGCCGCCCTCGCCGCCGCGGCCCACTTCGTCGGCGTGTTCCCCGCCCATGTGAAGATGGCCGTCGACCGGCGGCACCGCCCCGCCCCCTACCGGGCCGCCGCCCTCGGGCGGCTGCCGCTGCAGCTGTGGGCGCGCGGCGTGGCCAGGGACGCCGGGAACGCCGGGAACACCGGGAACGCGGGGGGCCGGTCATGAGCGCCGCACCGGGCAGGGGCGACGTCGTCGAGGACTTCGAGCTGCCGGACGAGACGGGGACCGTCCGCCGCCTGTCGGACCTGCTCGCCGAAGGGCCGGTCGTACTGTTCTTCTACCCGGCCGCGCTCAGCCCCGGCTGCACCGCACAGGCCTGCCACTTCAGGGACCTGGCCGCCGAGTTCGCCGCCGTCGGGGCACGGCCCGTCGGCATCAGCGGGGACGCCGTCGAACGGCAGGCCGAGTTCGCGGGGCGGCACGGGCTCGGCATGCCCCTGCTGTCCGACCCCGACGGCACGGTCCGTGAGCGGTTCGGGGTCAAACGGGGGACGGCCCTGGCGCCGACCAAGCGGGTCACCTTCGTCATCGGCCGGGACCGCACCGTCCTCGGGGTCGTCCGCAGCGAGCTGCGGATGAACGTGCACGCCGACCGGGCGCTCGCCGCACTGCGCGGGCACCGCGCCTGACCCGGGCCGCGAGCCGCGGTTGATAAGGGGACAGGATGGGCTGATCCTGGACGAATGGAGGAGGCCTCCGCTGCGGTGGTCGTCGATGCCCGCGGCATCGTGACGGGGTGGAGTGAGGGTGCCCGCCGGCTGACCGGACATCCGGCCGGGGAAGCCGTGGGGCGGGCCGTGAGGGAGCTGCTCGCCGGGGAGGCACCCGCCGGAACCCCGCCCGTGCCGACGGGCGGCGTCGTGCTGCGCCATCGCGACGGGCACCCGGTGCGGGCCCGGGCGACGGTCATCCCGCTCAGCGGCCCGGACGGCGAGCCCGCCGGGTACGTCCTGCACGCCGAGCCGGCGGGCGCGGCCGAGACCTCCCTGGCCGGACGCGCCTTCCAGCAGGCGTCCATGGCGATGACCGTCTTCGACACCGAGCAGCGGTATCTGCGGCTCAACGACGCCTCCTGCCGGGTCGTGGGGGCGAGCGAGGAGGAGATGATCGGGCGGCCCTACCGCGACACGGGGGACGCGGCCGGTCCTCAGCAGGGGCTCCAGTGGCATCTGCGGCGGGTCGTGGAGACCGGCGAGCCCGTGCACTACGAGACCCTCGGCCGGGCCCCCTCCGGCAAGCGGTTCCACGCCTGGAACGTGGAGATGTGGCCGGTCCGCGGCCCCTCCGGGGAGCTGATCGGCACCGCTCTCGCCGCGCTCGACAGCACCGAACAGCACCGCGGACGGCAGCGGCTCGCACTGCTCAACGAGGCCGCCACCAGCATCGGCACCACCCTGGACGTGGTCCGCACCGCCGAGGAACTCGTCCAGCTGCTGGTGCCGGCCTTCGCCGACTTCGCCGCGGTCGACCTGCTCGACTGGGTCCTCGGCACCCACGAACCCCTGGCCCTCACCGGATCCGACGTGGAATTGCGCCGGGTGGCGCACGGCTCCGCCACCCAGGGATCCCCAGCCAGCGCCGTCCGCCTGGGCGGCGCCGACGTGTACCCGCCGTACTCGCCGCCCGCGCGGGCGCTGCGCGAGGGCAGGCCGGTCCTGGGTCTCGCGGGGCAGCCGGAGTTCGACCGCTGGCTGGGCTCGCGAGGCGCCCCCGCCCCGCCGGACCACTCGCGCCGGGCGCCCATCCACTCCCTGCTGGCGGTTCCGCTGCGCGCCCGCGGCACGACCCTCGGCGTCGCCGTGGCCGTCCGCAACCTGTTCCCCGATCCCTACGCCCCCGAGGACGGGGCGCTCGTGGAGGAGCTGGCCAGCAGGGTGGCCGTCTGCGTCGACAACGCCCGGCGCTTCGCCCGCGAACGCAGCACCGCACTGGCGCTCCAGCACAGCCTGCTGCCCAAAGGGCTGCCCGGGCAGGCGGCGGTCGAGGTCGCCCACCGCTACCTGCCCTCGGGATCCGCGGCCGGCATCGGCGGCGACTGGTTCGACGTCATCCCGCTGTCCGGCAGCCGGGTCGCCCTGGTGGTGGGGGACGTCGTCGGCCACGGCATCCCCTCGACGGCGACGATGGGACGGCTGTGCACGGCCGTGCGCACCCTCGCCGACGTGGACCTGCCGCCGGACGAACTGCTCACCCACCTGGACGACCTGGTCATCCACCTTGCCTCCGGCGACGACGAGGAGGTCGCCGAGGTCGGCGCCACCTGCCTGTACGCGGTCTACGACCCCGTCTCGCGCCGGCTGACCGCGGCCGCCGCCGGACATCCCCCGCCCGCCGTGGTCCTGCCCGACGGGACCTGCGAGCTGATCGAGCTCAGCGCGGGACCCCCGCTGGGCGTCGGCGGGCTGCCGTTCGAGGCGACGGAGGTGCAGCTGCCCGAGGGCTCCGTCGTCGCCCTCTACACCGACGGGCTGGTCGAGGGCCGCGACCGCGACGTCGACCACACCACCGGCGAGCTGTGCCGCGCCCTGACCGTGCCGGCCACCTCTCTGGACGCCCTGTGCGACAACGTGCTCAAGGCCGTCCTGCCCGAGGAGCCCGGCGACGACGTGGCCCTGCTGCTCGCCCGCACCAGGGCGCTGGGCTCGGGCCAGGTCGCCGCCAGGGACGTGCCGTACGACCCGGTGGAGGTGGGCGCCGCCCGCCAGTGGGCCGTCGAACGGCTGACCGAGTGGGGGCTTGCGGACATCGCCTTCATCACCGAGCTGGTGGTCAGCGAACTCGTCACCAACGCCATCCGCTACGGCACCCCGCCGGTGCAGCTGCGCCTCATCCGCGACCGCACCCTCATCTGCGAGGTCTCCGACGGCAGCGCCACCTCCCCGCACATGCGCCGCGCCCACGCCTTCGACGAGGGCGGCCGGGGGCTGCTGCTGGTCGCCCAGCTCACCCAGCGCTGGGGCAGCCGGCAGACCAACACGGGCAAGGTCATCTGGGCGGAGCAGCCGCTGTCCGGGCTGTAGGGCCCTCCGCCACGGCGGCGACGGGCCGGTCGGCCCCGGGCCGGATCAGAACTCCTCGTGCACCTCGGGGTCGCCGCCCAGGCGCCGGTGGGCGCGGTCGGAGAGGGTCCGCATCTGCGCCTCGTCCAGTGCGAAGCCGAAGACGTCGAGGTTGGCGCGCTGCCGGTCCGGGTCCGCCGACTTCGGGATGGGCAGCGCCCCCAGCTGGATGTGCCAGCGCAGCACCGCCTGGGCGGGCGTCACCCCGTGCGCCTCGGCCACGGCGGCCACGGACAGGTCGTCGAGCAGTGTCGACCCCTGGCCGAGCGGGCTCCAGCTCTCGGTCAGGACGCCCTTCTCCCGGTGGTAGGCGCGCAGCTCCTCCTGCGGGAAGAAGGGGTGGAGCTCGATCTGGTTCACCGAGGGCAGCACACCGGTCTCCTTCTCCAGCCGCTCGATGTGGGCGGGGGTGAAGTTGGAGACGCCGATGGAGCGGACCAGGCCGTCCTCCCGGAGCTTGATCATGGCCTTCCAGGACTCGGCGTACCTGTCCAGGCGCGGCAGCGGCCAGTGGATCAGGTACAGGTCGACGTAGTCGAGGCCGAGCCGCCTGCGGGACTCCTCGAAGGAGGCGAGGGTCTCCTCGTAGCCGTGGTGGCGGCCCGGCAGTTTGGTGGTGACGACGATCTCCTCGCGGGGCACGCCGGCGCGGGCGACGGCGCGGCCCACGCCGGTCTCGTTGCGGTAGTTCGCCGCCGTGTCGATGAGGCGGTACCCCAGCTCCAGGGCGCTGCTCACCGCGCGTTCCGCCTCGTCGTCGTCCAGGGGCCAGGTGCCCAGGCCCAGGGCGGGGATCGTGGTGCCGTCGTTGAGGGTTCGGGTCGGGACGCTGCTCACGAAAGGACCTCCCGTTGGCGATGTCGTGGCTCCAGCCTGGGTGACCCGCCCGGTTGTGATCAACCGGAGAGGTCCGTGCCGGGTGCGGTGATGCCCTGTCGCCAAGCCGGCGCCCGGCTGTCACGATCTTCCAGAGGCGGCCCCCCGGGGCCGTTGGGAGGCACGACGGAGGCGAGGACGGATGACGAGCGACAGGGGTGGCGCGGCGGCGGCCGGCGGGCCGTCGGCCGGGGCGGGACCGGCAGGAGCGCAGCCCGGCGGGGCGGGGCTGGACGTGCGGCCCGTGGCCGGGCACATCGGGGCCGAGATCGCCGGGGTGGATCTGGCGGGTGACCTCGACGCCTCGGTGGTCGCCGCCATCCGGGCGGCGCTGCTGCGCTGGAAGGTGGTGTTCTTCCGCGGGCAGCGCCTGGACCATGCCGCCCACGTGGCGCTGGCCCGCAGATTCGGGGAACCCGTCGTACTGCCGCGGCGCGGCAGGGCCTCCCCGCCCGACGTCCCGGAGGTCGAGACCACCGCCGACCGGCTGGAGCTCGGCGGCCGTTTCGGCATGCCGCACGACGAGTGGCTGCGGCGCCGCCGGCACACCCTGCTGCGCGGCTGGCACTGCGACCACGGAGCCCGCATCGACCCGCCGGCCGCCACCATCCTGCGCGCCGAGACCGTGCCGCCCTACGGCGGCGACACCACCTGGGCCAACCTGGCCGCCGCCTACGCCGGGCTGTCCGCCCCGCTCCGGGCGTTCGTGGACGGGCTGCGCGCCGAGCACCGGCTGGGCGTCGGCTACCAGCCGCGGCCCGGCGACGACGCCTACGTCCGCCATCTGCTGGACCATCAGGTGGCCTCCGTGCACCCGCTGGTGCGGGTGCACCCGGAGACGGGGGAGCGGATCCTGTTCGTCAACGGCTACTACGTCGAGCAGATCACCGGCCTGTCCCGGCCGGAGAGCGCCGCCGTGCTGGAGCTGCTCCTGGAGCAGGCGACCCGGCCCGAGTACACCGTGCGGTTCCGCTGGGAGCCGGGCAGCGTCGCCTTCTGGGACAACCGGGCCACCATCCATCTCGCCCCCGGCGACACCGCCCACCTGGACCATCCGCGGATCATGCACCGGGTGATGATCGCCGGTGACGTCCCGGTCGGTGTCGACGGACGGCCGTCCGTGCCGGTCGCGGGCACCGCTCCCGGCCGCTGGTGACCCCGGCCGCCCGGCCGCCAGGTCACCCGCCCAGCGGGATGATCACCTCGTCCTCGACGGGCGGGTCGGTCTCGTGCGCACGGTTGCCGGTGGCCGCCAGGCAGCGCAGCCGGATCCGCTCCGGCTCGACGTCCAGGCGCAAGAAGCTCTTGAAGAACGGCGGCCTGTAGGTGGCCGAGCCCGGGGAGAACACCTGGGTGTAGATCTTGCGCACGGGCAGCCGGAACCGCCTGGCCCGGTCCGGCCGGCGGCCGGTGCCGAGCAGCGCGGCGATCAGCCGCACCCGCCGGGTGACCCGCCCGGGCGGGTCGGTGGGCCGGGTCGGTCCGATGCCGAGCCGCTCGGCGATCACCGCGGACGCCTCCGCCTCGGTGAGCGTGAACGGCCGCCGCAGCCGCAGCCGGCGGCCGTACAGGGCGCTGTAGAAGGCGAGCGAGTCGCCGCGCAGCGGATAGCAGCGGAAGTCCCGCTCGGTCACCCCGGCGACGTCGACCCGGGGGATGGTGTGGGTGGCGTGGGTGAAGGCACCGCCGCCGCCCGCCACCACGTACTGCAGGGTGCGCCCGTCCGGCAGCCGCACCGGGTAGCGCTGGTAGTTGTGGATGTCCCCGCCGATCGCCGCCACATAGCGGTGGTCCGGGTCGCGGACGATCTCGTCCACCGTGCCGCCGCCCTCGATCGGGCAGGGGTGGTGCGCGCCGTCCACGTACAGCGGCGAGCCGGTGACCAGGATCTTGGGGCGGTCGCCGCGGGAGACCTCGCGCAGCCACGCGCCCTGCTCGGCGTCGACGGTCCCCAGCAGTCCGGTGTCGATGCCGACGATCCGTATCGGCCCCGCGTCGATCGCCCAGTACGGGCCCGGCTGCACGGCCTGCTGCTCGGGCGCGGAGCGCAGGGCCCGGGCCCCGGCGAGCCGTTCGCCGTCGCCCGGGCGCGGCCGGTGCCACAGCAGGGAACGCAGCCAGGCGCGGGTGAGCGGCCGGGGACGCTCCTCGGGCGGCAGGGGCGCCTTCTCGTCGCAGAACACCCGCATGAAACCGGTGAGGTCCTCGTACCAGTCGTGGTTGCCGGGTATCGCGTAGACCGGTGCCCGGTAACCGGCGTACGGGCGGAAGAACTTGTCGGCGTAGTCGTCGGCGCTGCCCACCGGGTAGATCACATCGCTGGCCAGCACGGCGAACCGGGTGTCCCGGCCGGCGTTCAGCAGGCCCGGCACCACCGCGTACTGGGGCTCGCCGCCCTCGCCGGTGTCGCCGATGACCAGGAAGGAGAAGCGGTCGGGGTCGTCACGCCGGATCACCTTGTCGGCCGGTGCGCCGGCCGCCGCCCGCCGCGCCGTCCAGCGGCTGCGCATACGGCCGGTGGGGTCCCCGAGCCAGGAGGCCAGGACGCCGTTGCGGGCGGCCCACAGCACGCGCGGGTCGAGCCAGAAGACCTTCTCGGTGCCGCCGGGCATCAGCCGCCGGTAGGTGCCGCGTTCCGCGGAGCCCCAGCCTGCGCCCTCGGCCGTGTCGCGTGAGGAGTTGGACATCGGGGCACCGTAACAACGGTGCCCGGCGGGGGCGCAGGGGTGGTGCGCGCCTCAACTGCCCGGCCGGTGACGGCCGCTCGCGTCGGCGTCGCGGGCTGCCCGGACCGCTCGCGGGGCTACTCGAACCGGGAGACGTCGCCCGCGCCGCGCCGCACGATCTCCGCCTCGCCGCCGGAGAAGTCGATGACCGTGGTCGGCTCGGTGCCGCAGTCCCCGGAGTCGAGCACCGCGTCCACCACGTGGTCGAGGCGGTCCTTGATCTCCCACCCCTGGGTCATCGGCTCGTCCTCGCCGGGCAGCAGCAGGGTGCTGGACAGCAGCGGCTCGCCCAGCTCCTCCAGCAGCGCCAGGGTCACCACATGGTCGGGGATGCGCACGCCCACCGTCTTCTTCTTGGGGTGCTGCAGCATGCGCGGCACCTCCCGGGTCGCGGGCAGGATGAAGGTGTAGCTGCCCGGGGTCGACGCCTTCACCGCGCGGAAGACGTCGTTGTCGATCCGTACGAACTGGCCGAGCTGGGCGAAGTCCCGGCAGACCAGCGTGAAGTGGTGCCGGTCGTCCAGCTTGCGGATGGTGCGGATGCGGTCGATGCCGTCGCGGCTGCCGAGACGGCAGCCCAGCGCGTAGCAGGAGTCCGTGGGGTACGCGATCAGCGCGTCGTCGTCGCGGATGCTCCGGGCGACCTGGGAGATGGTGCGCGGCTGCGGGTTGTCGGGGTGCACGTCGAAGTACTTCGCCATTCACCGAGCTTATGACGCGGGTGCCGGTGCGGCCTCGGCGACCGGGCCGGGACCCCGCGCCGCCGGTGCGCACGGAAGCCGGACCGGACGGGACGAGCCGGGCAGAAGGGATGAGCCGGGCGGGCGGGTGAGGTAACGTGCCCGACCGGGACCGATACCGGCGAATGAGGGGAAGGCCGAGGTGACAGGCCGCAGGGACGCGATCCGGGGCGAGAACCGGGGCGAGCAGCCGGCGGCCGGGGAGGCCCCGGCATGGGCGCGGGAGCTGCTGGAGCATCTGCGTCCCTCCGGCCGGGACGTCCGCCGGATCGCCGAATGGCTCGCCGCGACCGTGCACGCCGAGGTCGCCCTCCAGGACGCCGAGGGGAAACTCCTCGCGGGACGGCGGCTGCCGCTGGACGGGGATCTCGTCGCCGACCTCACCACCGGCCGGATCGCCTCCGCCGCCTGGGAGGGCGAGGGCCGTCATCTGCGCCTGGTGCGGGTCGAGCACCCCTCGCGGGCCCTGGTGCTCGCGGTCTCCCGCCGCACCCCGTTCGACCGGCGCGCAGCCGATGTCGTCACGCACACCGCCCAGGTGCTCGAGCTGCTGCTCACCGCCCGTGAGACCGCCACCGCCGGGCAGCTGCTGCGCCGGGCCACCGCCGACCTGCGCCTGGCGATCCTGCAGCTGCTGATGGTGGAGGACACCGTCTCCGCGCGCCGGGTCGCCGCCGGGCTGTGGCCCGGACTGCTGGACGCCGACACGGCATGTGTCTATGTCGTCGAATCGACACCGGCCCGCCGCGACCGGCTCGCCGAGGAGGCCCTGGACGCCACGGACGGAGACGCACTGGTGGTGCGCTGCCCGGCCATGGACGGCCATGTCATCGTGCTCAGCCCCCGGGAGACCATCGCGAGCGACCTGCGCTCCCTGGTGGTACGGCACGACGACACCTACCTCGGCGGCAGCGCCCGGCAGAGTCTCGCCCGCACCGCCACCGCCTACGGGCAGGCCGTCAGCGCCCTCGCCGTGGCCCGTTTCCGGCCGGACAAGGCCGCCGTCTACGCCGAGCGCATCCACCCCGAACGGCTGATGGACCCCGCGGCGCTGCGCGCCTGGACCGCCCGGCTGCTGCGCCCGCTCGACGCCCTGCCGCACCACACCCGCGCCGAACTCCTCGCCACCACCCGCCTCGGCCTGGAGTTCACGGCCGTCAGCACCGCCAAGATCCTCGGGGTCAGCCGCAACACCGTGCGCGCCCGCATGGAGCGCGTCGAGACCATGCTGGGCGCCGACTTCGACGACGTCGCCGCCCGTGCCGTCGCCCATCTCGCGCTGCACACCCAGATCAACCTCCAGGACGGCCAGGCCGTCGCCGATCCCGCCGCGGACCCGCCCGGCCTCGCCGACCTGCTCTCCGGCGAGGCCGTGCGCGCCTGGGCGCAGCAGCTGCTCGGTCCCCTCGAGGACGACTCCCGCGATCTGCGCCGCACCCTCGGCGCCTGGGTCGCCTCCGGCGGCAACGCCGAACGCGCCGCGCAGAGCCTGGGCGTGCACGCCCAGACGGTCCGCGAGCATGTGCGCAGCGCCGAGCCGATCCTGGAACGCCAGCTGCTGGCCGCCGGCACCGATCTCTACGAGGTGGTCCTGGCCATGCTCGCCGCGGGTGACCTGCCGCAGCCGGTGTTCGCCGGTCCGGCGCAAACCTCCTCACCTGCGTGAACATCCATTCGAGAGGTCACCCGGGTCGTGAAACGGAGGGGCTCCTACCGGTATGTTTCGGGCGCGGTTGTGCACCGGTGAGTCCCGGAGAGGGCACAGCCGGGCACCGGTGCGGTACACAGACCCACCGGCGGGCGCATAGCTTCTTTTCAGCCGCGGGGGCACGACCGGAACGGGGGACCGGTCGCGCTCCCGCGCTCCGTTCGTGAGGCCCGGCCCGTCGCTCCGAGACGTGGCCGGGCCTTTGCCATGTCCGTCGAAACGTGCCGAACGGGTCTGCTACGGTCGCATACGCGTTCCACACGGGTGGTTACGCGGAGTTCACACCCGCCTGCCTTGCCGGGCGGACGGACTTGCTATCGTGCTACTCGCCGGTAGCAGTCGAACGGGGGTTCGGGGAGCCGGTGTTGACCGCACCATCGCTCCCCGCGTTTCCAGCGGCAGCGGTCTGGCAAGGAGGCCAGGCCGGTCGCAGTCTCGCGCGTACCCGAGGCGCGGCCCTCACACTCCGGTTCCTCGCACTGACGCAAGAACAGGTGAGTCTCCTCCTATGGCCCGTTCCCTGGTCGACCTACTTTTCGCGCACGCCTCCGAGCACCCCGACCGGACCGCCTACCGCTTTCTCGTCACCGGCGACTGCGCCGGCGAGGACGCCGAGATCCACACCGTCACCTACGGGCGTCTGGCCGCCCGCACCCGCGCCGTCGCCGCCTGGCTGCAGGACCGGAACCCGGCCGGCGCCCGCGCCATGCTGATGTACCCGCCGGGGCTGGAGTTCATATCCGGCTACCTCGGCTGTCTCGCCGCCGGGGTGGTCGCCGTGCCCACCGTGCCCCCGCAGGGACGCGCCGGCAACCACCGCGCCCTGACCCGCACCAAGCGCCTGATGGCCGACGCCGACGCCCGCGTCGTCCTCGGCGGACGCCAGGTGATCGACGCGCTCGACTCCATGACGCCCCATCTGCCGGAACTGGCCGACGTCACCCGCGTCGCCACCGAGGACATCCCCGACGAGGCCGGCGCCGGCTGGGAGGCACCCGGATGCGACCCCGGCTCGGTCGCCTTCCTCCAGTACACCTCCGGGTCCACCTCCGCCCCGCGCGGGGTGATGGTCACTCACGGCAATCTGCTGGACAACCAGCGGATCATCACCGAGCGGATGGGCCACACCCCCGACGCCCTCGACGCCCACGGCAACGAACTGTTCGTCAGCTGGCTGCCCGTCTACCACGACATGGGCCTCATCGGCCCCGTCCTCAACACCGTGTACACGGGCGGCACCGCCACCCTGTTCTCCCCGCTGCACTTCCTCCAGCGGCCCCAGCGCTGGCTCGACGCCGTCAGCCACTACCGCCCGCACACCAGCGGCGGCCCCAACTTCGCCTACGAACTCGCCCTCAGGCACGCCGGCCCCGGCTTCGTCGAACGGCTCGACCTCGGCGACTGGAAGGTCGCCTTCAACGGTGCCGAACCGGTACGCGCCGCAACCCTGCGCCGCTTCGCCGACACCTTCGCCCCGGCCGGCTTCCGCCGCGAGGCCCTCTACCCCTGCTACGGGCTGGCCGAGGCCACCCTGATGGTCACCGGCGGCTCCACCGGCGCCCCGCCCACCCTCCTGTCCGCCGGGGAGGGCCCGCACGCGGGCGAGGCCGACGCCGCGGCGGTCGGCACCGGACGGCCCGGCCCCGGACTGACCGTGGTGATCGCCGACCCCGAGACCCACGAGGAACTCCCCGAGGGGCAGGTCGGCGAGATCCGCGTCGCCGGCGCCAGCGTCGCCAAGGGGTACTGGCGCAACGCGCTCGCCACCCGGGAGACCTTCCGCGCCGGGGTCACCGGCCGCACAGGGCGCTTCCTGCGCACCGGCGACCTCGGGTTCCTGCGCGACGGCGAACTCTTCGTCACCGGACGGCTGAAGGACCTCATCGTCATCGACGGCCGCAACCACTACCCGCAGGACCTCGAACTCACGGCCGAGATGGCGCACCCGGCGCTGCGGCCCGGCTGCACCGCCGCCTTCGGCGTCGACACCGGCACCGGGGGCACGGGCGGCGAACAGGTCGTCCTCGTCGCCGAGGCCGCCCCGGACGCCGCGGGCGACGCCGAGAAGATCACCGAGGTGATCCGCGGCGCCCTCGGCGACTCCCACGGCGTCGCCGTCCGTGACGTGGTCCTTGTCCAGCCGGGCACCATCCCGAAGACCTCCAGCGGCAAGATCCAGCGCCGCGCCTGCCGCACCGCCTACCTCGACGGCACCCTCTCCGTGATCGGCGAGCCCACCGCCGGATGACCCGGCTCACCGCCCGGTGCCCGGCTCACCCCCGGACGGCCCCGCGCGCCTGCGGCACGGCCGGCCCCGCACCGGCCGGCCGCCGGCGCCTCCACCGCATCCCGGCGCACCCGCAACTCCGCGGGCCCGCCGCCCCGTTCCGCGCGCCGCACCGGCCCACCCGGCCGGCGCCCGAGCTCCCGAGGACCCCCCGTGTCAGACAAGTCCGCGCCCGAGCCCCCGAAGCAACCCGACGACACACCCCTGACGTCGGTGGACGAGGTGCGCGCCTGGCTGGTCTCGGCCGTCGCCGAGGCCACCGGACTCGACCCGCGCAGCGTCGCCCCGGACCGGCCGCTCGCCGAGTTCGGTCTCGGATCACGGCAGTTGGTGGCGCTGTCCGGGGAACTCGCCGCACGCACCGGCCGCACCCCGGACGCCTCCGTCGTCTTCGAGCACCCGACCATCGACGCCCTCGCCCGAGCTCTGCTGGACGCGGGCCGGAGCCCCGCACCGGAGGCCTTCGCCACCGTCACCGAGGCCGCCGGCCCTGAGCGCACCGGACACGGGCGCACCGGCGACGACATCGCCATCGTCTCCATGGCCTGCCGCCTGCCCGGCGGCGCCGACGACCCGGAGGCCCTGTGGCGGCTGCTCGCCGAGGGACGCGACGCCGTCACCGAGGTGCCCGCAGGCCGCTGGGACACCCGGGGCCTGTACGACCCCGACCCGGAGAGCACCGGCACCGCCTACAGTCTGCGCGGCGGATTCCTCACCGGCATCGACCGCTTCGACGCCGCCTTCTTCGGCATCTCGCCCCGCGAGGCCGACGCCATGGACCCCCAGCAGCGGCTGCTGCTGCGCACCGCCTGGGAGACCGTCGAACGCGCCGGCATCGCCCCCGGCAGCCTCCGCGGCAGCTCCACCGGCGTCTACATCGGCCTCTACGACAGCGGCTACCTCGCCTCCGCCGGACTGGACCGGCTCGACGGGCACGTCGGCACCGGCTCGGCCTCCAGCGTGGCCTCCGGACGCATCGCCTACACCCTCGGCCTCGAGGGCCCAGCGGTGACCGTCGACACCGCCTGCTCCTCCTCCCTGGTCGCCCTGCACCTCGCGGCGCGGGCCCTGGCCGGCGGGGAGTGCGACCTGGCCCTCGCCGGCGGGGCCACCCTGATGGTCACCCCGCGCGGACACGTGGAGTTCAGCAGGCTGCGCGGACTGTCGCCCAGCGGACGCTGCAGCCCCTTCTCCGCGGACGCCGACGGGGTGGTGTGGGCCGAGGGCTGCGGCCTGGTGCTGCTCAAGCGGCTCGCCGACGCCCGGCGCGACGGCGACCGCGTCCTCGCCGTGATCAAGGGCTCGGCCATCAACCAGGACGGCCGCAGCCAGGGCCTGAGCGCACCCAGCGGCCCCGCGCAGGAGCGCGTGCTGCGGGCCGCCCTCGACGCCGCCGGGCTCACCCCGGACGACATCGACTACGTCGAGGCCCACGGCACCGGCACCCCGCTCGGCGACCCGATCGAGGGCCGCGCCCTGGCCCGGGTCCTCGGCGCCGGCCGCCCCGCAGAACGCCCCCTGCACATCGGCTCGTTGAAGTCGAACCTCGGCCACACCCAGGCCGCCGCCGGCATCGCGGGCGTCATCAAGACCGTGCTCGCCCTGCGGCACGAGACGCTCCCCGCCTCCCTGCACGCGGGCACCCCGACCGAGCACATCGACTGGGACACCAGCGGCCTGCGCGTCCTCACCGAGCCGCGCCCCTGGCCGCGCACCGAGGACCGCCCGCGCCGCGCGGGGGTGAGCGCCTTCGGCATCAGCGGCACCAACGCCCATGTGGTGCTGGAGGAGGCCCCGCGCGACACGGAGCAGGAGCCGGCACCCGTTCCCGGCCCCGCCGGCCGGCTCCTCTTCCCGCTCTCCGCCCGCACCCCGGCCGCACTGCGCGGACAGGCCGAGCGCCTCGAACACGCCCTCGCCGCACGACCCGGCCTGCCCCTGAACGCCGTGGCGGCGACCCTCGCCCACCACCGCACCCACTTCGAGCACCGGGCCGTGATCCCCGCGGGCGACCACGACACCCTGCGTGCCGCCCTGCGCCTGCTCGCCGCCGGGGAGACCGACCCCGACCGGATCGCCGGCCCGCACCTCGCCCTCCCGCAGGGCAAGGTGGCCTTCGTCTTCCCCGGCCAGGGCTCCCAGTGGGCCGGCATGGCCCGCGACCTCCTCGAGAGCGACCCGGTCTTCGCCGACGAACTCGACCGCTGCGACGCCGCCCTGCGCCCCTTCACCTCCTGGTCCGCCCTCGCCGTGCTGCGCGGCGACGCCGGCGCGCCCTCCCCCGACCGCGTGGACGTCGTCCAGCCGGTGCTGTTCGCCGTGATGGTGTCGCTGGCCGCCGTCTGGCGGGCCCGCGGCATCCGCCCGGACGCCGTGATCGGACACAGCCAGGGCGAGGTCGCCGCGGCCTGCGTGGCCGGTGCCCTCAGCCTCAACGACGCGGCGGCCGTGGTCGCCCTGCGCAGCCAGGCACTGACCGCCCTGTCCGGCACCGGCACCATGGCGGTCGTCGCCCTGCCGCACACCGAGACCGAGGCCCGGCTCGCCGCACTCGGCGGCGACCGGGTGTCCGTCGCCGCCGTCAACAGCGGCCGCTCCACCGTCGTCGCGGGCGAGACCCGAGCCGTCGAGGAGCTGCTCGCCGCTCTCGGACGGGAACAGGTCTTCGCCCGCCGCCTGGACGTCGACTACGCCTCCCACAGCCCCGCCGTGGAGGCCGTCCGCACCGAGATCGTCGAAGAACTCGACGGCGTCGTCGCGACACCTGCGCCCATCGCCTGGTACTCCACCGTCACCGGCGCACCCGTCACCGGCGAACTGGACGCCGGCTACTGGTACACCAACCTCCGTGAGCCGGTGCGGTTCGGTCCCGCCGCCGAGCGGATGATCGCCGACGGCTACCGCTGCTTCGTGGAACTGAGCCCCCACCCCGCCCTGCTCACCGCGCTGCGCACCGTCGCCGAGGACACCGGGACCGAGGACCTCGTCGCCGTCGGCTCGCTGCGCCGCGACGAGGACGCCCTGGCCTGCCTGGACCGCGCCACCGCCGAACTGCACGTCCACGGAAGGACCGTCGACTGGCGCCGCCTGGTCCCCGGCACCGCACCGGCCGACCTGCCGACCTACGCCTGGGACGAGCAGCGCCACTGGTCCGAGGCGGCCGTCGCCGCCGCGGCGCCCGGCCTCTTCGACCGGGCCACGCACCCGCTCCTCGGTGTGCAGCTGCAGTCCGCGGACGAGACCCGCTGGACCTTCCGCAACGAATGGTCGGCGGCCACCGCGGACTGGCTGCCCGACCACACCGTGTTCGGCCGCACCGTGGTGTCCGGCACCACGCTGACCGAACTCTGCCGCGCCGCCCTCGCCGTGGCCCGCCCCGGCACCCCCTCGGACATCACCGATCTCCTCCTGCTCGCCCCGCTCGCGCTGCCCTCGGACGGCACCACCGAGGTCTCCGTCGAGGTCGTCACCTCCGGCCCCGCACCCGAGATCACCGTGCACAGCCGCCCGCGCGGGCAGGAGGCCGCCGGCTGGACCCTGCACGCCACCGCGACCGGCACCGCCGCCGACGAGGCGACGGCCACCACGGGCGAGGCGCCCCCGGCCTGGCCGGACGGGGCCGACCCCGCATGGAGCGAGGACACCTACGAGCGGCTGGCCGCCCTCGGTCTCGGCTACGGCCCCGCCTTCCGGTGCGTACGGCAGGCCGTCCGCACCGGCGACGGCACCCTCCTCGCCCGGCTGGCCCTCCCTCGGTCCGCCCGCGACACCGGCGACCTCTACCCCGTCCACCCCGCGCTGCTGGACGCCGCCCTCCATGTGGCGGCCGGGCTCGACCCGGACGGGGCCAGGGCGCTGCTCCCGGTCGCCGTCGGCCGCTGCGTGCTGCCGCCCGGCAACCCCGGCGAACTGACCGTGTCCGTGCGCCGCACCTCCGCCTCCGGCACCGACGTCACCCTCGACGTCGGCCTCTGGGACGCGGACGGCCTCCCCGCCGGACGTCTGGAGGGCGTGCGGCTGCGCGCCGCCGATCCCGCCGATCTCGACGCCTCCTCGGAGAGCGCCCGGCATCTGTACCAGGTGGCCTGGACGCCCCTCGCCGCGCAGCCGGCCCCGGCGGGCACCTGGCGGGTCCTGGGCGAGAGCCCGGAGACGGCAGCCGTGGAGAGGGAGTTGACGGCGTCGGGGGAGACGCTCGCCGCCCCGGACGAGCGCCCCGACGTGGTCGTACGCCTCTGGCCGCGCAGCGGTCCGGACACCCTGCCCGGCGAAGCCGCCACCGCCGCCCTCCGCGAGCTGCGCGACCTCGTCGCCCTGCCGCCCGAGGAGACGCCCGCGCGCATCCTGTGGGTGACCCGGGGGGCGGTCGCCGCCGCTGCGTCGGACGCGGTGCCCGGCCTCGCCCGGTCCGCGCTGTGGGGCCTCGTCCGCAGCGCCCGTGCCGAGCACCCCGGCCTTCCTCTGGTCCTCCTCGACCTCGACGACGACAGCGAGGACGAGGCGGCCGTGCTGCGCACCGCCGCCGCCCAGCGCGAGGAACCCGAACTCGCCTGCAGGCGGGGTGAGGTGCTGGCCCCGCGCCTCGTCCGCGCCCGCTTCACCGGAGCCGAAGCCGGCCACTCGGACTCCGACTCCGAAGCCGGCGGCGCGGAGGCACCCGCCAACCGGATCCCCGTCGAGGGCACCGTCCTGATCACCGGCGGTCTCGGCGCCGTCGGCCGCACCGTCGCCCACCTGCTCGCCGAGCACGGCACCCCGCGCCTGCTGCTGACCTCCCGCCGGGGCGAGGACGACCCCCGGGCCGCGGAGGTCACCGCCGAACTCGCCGCCCTGGGCACCGAGGTCGAGGTGGCCGCGTGCGACGCCGGCGATGCGGACGCCCTCGCCGGACTGCTCGCCGGCATCCCGGAGGAAACGCCCCTGCGGGGCGTGGTGCACTGCGCCGGCGTCCTCGCCGACGGAGTCGTCGCCGACCTGACCCCCGAACGCCTCACCCGGGTGCTGCGCCCCAAGGCCGACGGGGCGGCGCATCTGCACCGGCTCACCGCCCACCTGGACCTCGACCTCTTCCTGCTGGTCTCCTCGGCGGCCGGAGTCGCGGGCAACGCGGGTCAGGGCAACTACGCCGCCGCCAACGTCTTCCTCGATCAGCTCGCCCATCGCCGCAGAGCCCTCGGACTCGCCGCCCAGTCCGTCTCGTTCGGCGTCTGGGCGGGGCAGGGGCTGGCCGCCGGACACGCCGACCTGGACCGCATGGCCCGCCTCGGCCACCGCGCGCTGACACCCGGTCAGGCCCGGGACCTGATCGAGCTGTCGCTGCGCAGACCCGCCCCGCATCTGGTCGCCTGGCCCCTCGACCTGCCGCGCCTGCGCGCCGCCCTCACCGCCGCGCCCGGCGGCACGCCCGCGCTCTGGCGCACCCTGCTGCCCGCGGCGCCCCGGACCGGAACCGGCGCGGACCGGCTCGCCGACCGCCTGGCCCGGCTGCCCGAGGACGAGCGTGCCGAACGGGTCCTCGCCCTGGTCCGCGAGGAGGCGGCCCGCGCCCTCGGCCTGCGCAGCCCCGACGCCGTACGCCCCGAACAGCTGCTGCGCGAGCTCGGCATGGACTCGGTGACCGCCCTCGACCTGCGCAACCGCATCGGCGCCCGCTTCGACGCACGGCTGCCCGCGACACTGCTGTTCGACCACCCCACCCCCGCGCGGCTCACCGCCCACCTGCTCTCCACCGTGCTCGCCGGCGGTCGCACCGCCGCCGGGCACCCGGCTCCCCGGCAGGCCCCGGCGGGCAGGTCCGCGCCCGCCGCCGACGAGCCGGTCGCCGTGGTGGCGACGGCCTGCCGTCTGCCCGGCGGCGCCGATGACCCCGAGTCGCTGTGGCGGCTGCTGGAGGAACGGCGCGACGCGGTCGGCCCCTTCCCGGCCGGACGCTGGGACGTGGAGTCCCTCTACCACCCCGACCCGGACAACCCCGGCACCTCCTACGCCCGGGAGGGCGGCTTCCTCGACGACATCGAGTCCTTCGACGCGGGCTTCTTCGGCATCACCCCCAGAGAGGCCGCGGCCATGGACCCGCAGCAGCGGCTGCTCCTCGAGACCGCCTGGGAGGCGCTGGAGCGGGCCGGGATCGTCCCCGCCGACCTCGCCGGCAGCACCACCGGCGTCTACGTCGGCATGTTCGGCAGCGGCTATCTGGCGGGCGCCCGCCTCGACCAGCTCGACGGGTACGTCGGCACCGGCTCCGCGCCCAGCGTCGCCTCCGGCCGCCTGGCCTACGCCCTCGGCCTGCACGGCCCCGCGATGACGGTGGACACCGCCTGCTCCTCCTCCCTGGTCGCCACCCATCTCGCCGTGCAGGGACTGCGCTCGGGCGAGTGCGACCTGGCCCTGGCCGGCGGAGTGACCCTGATGGTGACCCCGCAGACCTTCGTGGAGTTCAGCCGGCTGCGCGGGCTGTCCCCGACCGGCCGCTGCCGCTCCTTCTCCGACGACGCCGACGGCGCCATCTGGGCCGAGGGCGCCGGCATGGTCGTACTGAAGCGGCTCTCCGACGCCCGCCGTGACGGCGACGAGGTGCTCGCCGTGCTGCGCGGCACCGCCGTCAACCAGGACGGCCGCAGCCAGGGCCTGTCCGCGCCCAACGGCCCCGCGCAGGAAGAGGTGATCCGGCGGGCGCTCGAGCAGTCCGCACTGACGCCCGCCGACATCGACCACGTGGAGGCCCACGGCACCGGCACCACGCTCGGCGATCCCATCGAGGCGAACGCCCTGGCACGGGTCTTCGGCGCCACCCGCCCGCCGGGCCGCCCGCTGTACCTGGGATCGCTGAAGTCCAGCATCGGGCATGTGCAGGCCGCCTCCGGCACAGCCGGGCTCATCAAGGTCGTCGAGTCGCTGCGGCACGGGACACTGCCCGCCACCCTGCACGCGGACACGCCGAGCCGGCACGTCGACTGGGAGAGCAGCGGACTGCACCTGCTGCGCGAGCCGGTGCCCTGGCCGTCCGGCGAACGGGTGCGGCGGGCCGGAGTCAGCGCCTTCGGGATCAGCGGCACCAACGCCCATGTGATCGTGGAGGAGGCGCCGCCCGCCCCGGCCGGTGACCGGGACCGACGGAACGCGCCCCCCGCCGCCGGACTGTTCCTGCTGTCCGCCCGCAGCGAGGCGGCGCTGCGCGGACAGGCCGCCCGCCTCGCCCGCCGGCTGGCCGACGACGACACCCCGCTCGCGGACGTCGCGTACACCCTGGCCCGGCACCGCAGTCACTTCGAGCGGCGCGCCGGACTCGCCGCGGCCGGCCGGGACGAACTGCTCGCCCGGCTCGAGGCGCTGGCGAGCGGACGGATGCCGGTGCCGCCCGCCCGTGCGGAGCAGGACGGCAAGGTGGCCTTCGTCTTCGCCGGGCACGGCGGCCAGTGGCCGGGCATGGGCCTGGAGCTGATGGAGGAGTCGGAGGCGTTCCGCGCGGAACTCACCCGGATCGACGAGGCCGTGCGGCGGCACGCCGGCTGGTCGGTGCTGGACGCGCTGCGCGCCCCCGAGGAGTTCTCCCCGCTGGAGCGCACCGAGTACCTGCAGCCCGCACTGTTCGCCGTCAACGCCTCGCTGGCCGCCGCCTGGCGGGCGCTGGGCGTCACCCCGGACGCGGTCACCGGACACAGCCTCGGCGAGATCGCCGCCGCCTACAGCGCGGGCGCCCTCACTCTCGACGACGCCGTGACCGTGGTGACCGGCCGCGCCCACGCCGTCGTGCCGCTGGTCGGCCGCGGCGGGATGATCGCCGTGGAACTGCCGCCCGCCGAGGTCGGGGAACTCCTCGAGCCCTACGCGGGACGGCTGTTCGTCGCCGCCGACAACGGCCCCCGCTCCACCGCCGTCTCCGGCGACGCCGGTGCCCTCGCCGAGCTGCGCACCCTGCTGGAGGGGCGCGGCGTCACGGTGCGGCGGCTGAGCACGCCGTTCGCCTCGCACACCCCGCTGATGGAACCGCTGCGGGACGAACTCCTGGAACGCTTCGGCGGGGTGCGGCCCGGCGAGCCGCACACCCTGCTCTACTCCTCCGTGCTGGCCGAACCCGTACCGGGTGAACAACTGGACGCCGCCTACTGGTTCAGCAACCTCAGCCGCCCGGTCCGCTTCGCCGGCACCGTCCGCCGCCTGCTGGAGGACGGCTACCGGTACTTCGTCGAACTCAGCCCGCACCCGTCCCTCACCGCCTCCGTCGAGGCCGTGGCCGCCGAGACGGGTGCCGACGCGGCCGCCGTAGGCTCGCTGCACCGCCGGCAGGACGGCCGCCGGATACTGCTGCGCAGGGTCGGCGAACTCTACGCGTCCGGTCACACCCCCGACCTGAAGGCCCTCTTCCCTGCGGGCCGCCGGGTGAGCCTGCCCACCTACGCCTTCGCCCGTACCCGGCACTGGCTGGCCCCCGCCCCGGCCGGCGCGTCCGGCGGCTCATCGCTGCTCGGCACCCACGTCGAGGCGAGCGACACACCCGGCCACCACCTGTTCCAGAGCGAGATCGACCTGCGCGACCGCCGCTTCGCCTATCTGACGGACCACCGCGTCACGGGCGAGGTGTGGCTGCCCGGCTCCGCCTTCCTCACCATGGCCCTGGAGGCCGCCACCGCCGTCACCGCCCACGGCGGAGCCGGTGACGGCGAGGTGCGGCTGGCCGACGTCGCCTTCCTGCGGCCCCTGCGGCTGGAGGAGGAGCGGCCGGTACGGCTCCAGCTGGTGCTCCGGCCCGCCGGGGACGGTGCCCGTGAGTTCACCGTCGCCGCCGCGGCGCCCGGCGCGGGCTGGGAGCGGCACGCCACCGGCCGGATCCTCACCGGCGGGGACGGCGGCACGGGCGACCCCGAGCCGCCGTCCGGACTCCGCGCCCGCTGCGCCGAACAGGCCGACCCGCAGGCCCTGTACGCGCGGCTCGGCACCCTCGGCATCGAGTACGGGCCGGCCTTCCGCGGCCTGACCGAGGCCCACCGGGACGCCACCCACGTGCTCGCCCGTCTGGCCGAGCGGCCCGCCGAGGGGCATCTGCTCCACCCCGCCCTCCTCGACGCCGCCTTCCACACCGCCGGCCTGCCCGGCGACGCCCCCGAGGGCCGGGCGTTCGTGCCCGCCGGTGTCGGACGGCTGCGCCACACCGGGCGGCGCACCGCACCCGCCTGGGTCACCTGCGCCCTGCGGTCCCTGGACGGCGACACCGCCACCCTGGACCTGCGTCTGTGGGACGAGGACGAACAGCTCCTGCTGGAGGCCGAGGAGTTCCGGCTGGCCGCGCTCTCCCCGCTGGACGGCGCGCTGTTCGAGACCCGCTGGCAGCCCCGCCCCGAGGCGCGGGAACCCGCGGGGGACGGCCGCTGGCTGATCCTGGCCGACACCACCGGCGTGGCCGAGGCGCTCGCCGAGCGCCTGGGACCGCCCGGGCGGCACGTCCTGGCCCGGCGCGGCGGCACCTTCACCGCCGAAGGCCCCGGCCGTTACGTCCTCGACCCGGCCGACGAGCCGCAGATGCACCGCCTGCTCGACGAGGCGTTCCCGGACGCGCCGCCCGAGCGGGTGGTGCTGCTGACCGCGCTCGACGCACCGCCGGTCACCGACGCGGCGAGCGCCGGGCAGGCGGCTCGGCTGTGCTGCCTGAGCACCCTGCACGTGGTGCGGGCGCTCACCGGCCGCGGCGGTCCGGCACCCCGCCTGTTCGTCGTCGTCCGCTCCTCCCAGGCCGCCGGGCCCGGGGAGCGGGTCACGTGCCCGCAGCAGGCGCTCGCCTGGGGCTTCGCCCTCGCCGTGGCGCAGGAGTACCCGGAGCTGGCCACCACCCTCGTCGACCTGCCCGCAACCGGCGGGACCGACGCGCTGTGGACCCAGCTGCGGCACGCCGACGACGAACGGCTCGTCGCCCTGCGCGACTCCGGCCGCCTGGTGCCGCGCCTGGCCCGCACCCGCCCCGACGACCGGGCCGACGGCACCGTGAGCCCCGACGGCGTCCACCTGATCACCGGCGGCCTGGGCGGACTCGGCCGGGTCGTCGCCGAACGCCTGGTCCGGCTCGGCGCACGGCGACTGGCCCTGCTCGGCCGCGGCACGCCCGGCCCGGACGCCGCCGCCTGGATCACCTCCCTTGAGCAGCGCGGCGTCGCCGTGCACCTGGTCCGCGCCGACGTCGCCGACGGCGCCGCGCTGAGCGCCGCCCTGGACGCCGTGCGCGAGGCGGCCGGGCCCGTCGCCACCGTGGTGCACGCCGCCGGCGTCCTCGACGACGCCACCGTGGCCAATCTGGCCGACGACCGGGTACTGCGCGTCCTCGCGCCGAAGGTGCTGGGCACCGCCCTGCTCACCGAACTGGTCCCCGAGGCGGGCAACCTGGTGCTGTTCGCCTCCGCGGCCGGCCTGCTCGGCAACGCCGGACAGGCCCCCTACAGCGCCGCAAACGCCTTCCTCGACGCCTGGGCCCACCACCTCGGCCACCGCAGGGCACAGAGCCTGGACTGGGGCCCCTGGACCGGCGTCGGCATGGTGGCCGCCTCCGGCACCCGGGCCGCCGAGACCGGCCGCACCGGCCTGGTGCCGTTCACCCCCGAGGAGGGCGGCGAACTCTTCGCCCGCCTGCTGTCCGACTCCCGGCGCCAGCTCGCCCCGATCGCCCTCGACCGGGAGACGCCGGCCCTGGCCCCCGAGATCGCCCGCACCCGCCCGATGCTCGCCGACCTGGTCGGCGGCGCGGCCCGGGACGGCGGCGCGGACGGACTCGTCCGCAAGATCTTCGCCGCGACCAGCGAGGACGACCGCACCCTGTGGATCGAGGCCTATGTGCGGGCCAGGATCACCGCCGTCTCCGGCGGCGTCGCCGACGTCTCCGCCACCACGGCCCTGAAGGAACTCGGCCTCGACTCCCTGATGCTGGTGCGGCTGCGCAACGACTTCGCCCGCGAACTGGGTGTGGACCTCCCGGCCGCCGAGGTGTTCTCGGCCGCCGATACGCGCGGCCTCGCCCGCATGCTGGCCGCCGCCCTGCCCGGACGCGCTGCCGCCCCCGAGGGGGAGCCGGCCCCCGAGGAGCAGCCGGGCGCCGCGGAGGAGGTGCCCGGCACCGAACTGCTGCCCGCGACCCGGGACGTGCTGCGACTGCTGCGCAGCGCCGGACCCGGCATGCCCGACGCCGCCCACGGCATCGGCCTGGCCCTGCGGCTCACCGAACCCACCACCGAGGAGGCCCTCACCGGCGTCCTCGCCCGGCTGACCGCCCGTCACGCGGCCCTGCGCACCGGCATCGTGAGCGGCCCCGAGGGCGGACGCCGGCTGTGCGTCCACCGGGAGGTGACCCGGCCGCTCCTGCGCTGGACGACGGTGACGGACGAGGGCGGCATCGACCCGGCGAGCCGCCTGCGCGCCCTCCTCGAGCCGCCGTTCGACCTGGCCCTGCCGTCCCTGTGGCGCTTCGAACTCCTCGACGGCGGGGCCGAGCACGGGCAGGTCCTCGTCCTCGGCGCCCACCACGCAGTGAGCGACCTGCAGTCCCTGCTGCTGGTCGCCGGGGAGATCGACCGGGAGCTGTCCGGCACCCGGCTCGACGACACCCTCACCAACCGGGACGTCCACCTGCTGCTCGAGGCACAGCAGGGCGGCAGCCCGGGGCAGGACGCGGCCACCGCCGCCTGGCACGAGGCGTTCGAGGGCGCCGACCGCCTCGACCTGACGCTCAGCCACGAGCGCCCGGCCACACGGTCCTACCGCGCGGGCAGTGTCACCGTGACCATGCCCGAGGGGCTCACCGAGAAGATCACCGCCGCCGCGAGCCGGCTCGCCGTCACGCCCGCCGCGTTCTGCCTCGGCGTCCTGACCGTGCTGCTGGCCCGCCTGCGAGAACGCGAGCGGTTCGTGCTCGCGGTGCCCGTCGACACCCGCATCCACGCCGACGCCTACGACGCGGTGGGCTTCTTCGGGGTGCCGGTGCCCTTCCCGGCCGAGGCACACCCCGGGGAGCGCGTCGAGGAGGTGCTGCGCCGCACCGACCACCGGCTCCAGCGGATCCTGGCCAAGGGCGCGATGTTCTCCGACGTGCTGCCCGTGCTGTCCCGGCAGGGGCTGCACCGGCCGCACGCGCCCCTGGTGGAGGTCTACTTCAACTACGTCCGTTCCGCCGCGGGCCGGCTCGGCCGGGTCCAGGTGCTGCCCGCCGGTACGGGCTACTCCGACCTCGACCTGATGATCACCATGACCCCGGACGCCCACAGCATCCGCTTCGACCACAACCTGGACATCCTCGACGCCCGGGCGACGAGCGAGCTGGCCGGTGAGTACCTGCGGCTGCTGGAGGAGGCGGCGGAGACACCCGCGACGCCCGTCGGGAAGCCCGGGGAACCGGGGGAGCGCGCCGCGCACGCCCCCCGGGCGGACTCCTCCGCCGCAGCCGGACCGGCGCGGACCCGGGTCGCCCTCGCCGCCACCTTCGCGCTCGGCAGCCTGCCGCTGATCTGCGAGACCGCGTTCGACGAGGTCGCGGGGACGGCACCGACCGAGGTGGCGGAGGCGCCGTACCACCAGGTGCTCGCCGCGCTCCAGGACCCCTCCGGCGTCTTCGCCGACCCGGCGACCCGCGCGGGCGTGGTGCTCCTGCGCGGCGCCGACCTGGAACGCTTCGGAGCCGTCGGCGACGAGCTGCTCACCGAGCTGCGCACCGCCTACCCGGCCGCCTTGCGCGGTCTCGCCGAGCGGACCGGGAAGCCGCTGGTCGTCGGCGTCCTGCCGACCGCCCGGCCCGAGGACCGGTTCACCGCCTGGGAACGGGAACTGGCCGCCGGGCTCGCCGAGCAGCCGGGCCTCGCCGTCCTCGGCCCCGACGACTGGACCCGGAACCACCCCGTGGAGCGGGTCTTCGACGAGCGCACCGAACGACTGGCCCATCTGCCGTTCACCACCGAGTTCCAGGCCGCCGTGGCGCTCACGCTCGCCGACACGCTCCGCGCGGCGCGCCGCCGGCCCAAGGTGATCGCGGTCGACGGCGACGAGACCCTCTGGGGCGGCGTCGCGGGCGAGACGGGCCCCGAGTCGGTGGACCTGACCGGCCCCCGCGCCCTGCTCGCCCGCCGCCTGCTGCGCTGGCGGGAGGCCGGCGCGCTGCTGGTGCTGGTCAGCAACAACGACGAGGACGTGGTGCGGGCGGTGCTCGACCGCCCCGACAGCATCCTCGAGCCCGAGCACTTCAGCGTGCTCTCCGCGGAGTGGGGACCCAAGCCGGAACGGCTCGCGGCGGCGGCCCGCACCCTCGGCCTGGGCCTGGACAGCTTCCTCTTCCTGGACGACAACCCCGCCGAGATCGCCAGGATGCGCGCGGCCCACCCCCAGGTACTGTCGGTGACCTGTCCGCCCGCCGGCGAACTCGCCGGGTTCCTGCGCCGGTTGTGGCCGCTGACACCGGCCGCGGTGACCGCCGAGGACGCGCTCCGGGCACGCTTCTACGCACAGGAGCGGGAACGCGAGGCGGTGCGCGCGCAGACCTCGTTCGAGGACTTCCTCGCCGGGCTGCGACTGGAGGTCGACATCCGGCCGCTCACCGAGCAGGACGTGCCGCGCGGCGAACAACTCGTGCGCCGCACCAACCAGTTCACCCTGCGGGCACGCTCCGCCGACGGTGGCGACCTGGCCCGGTGGCGCGAGCGCGGCGAGGTGTGGACCGCGGCGGCCCGCGACCGTTTCGGCGACTACGGGCAGATCGCCCTGCTCGCCGTGCGGGCCGAGGGCGACCTGCTGGACCTGCTGGCCTGGTCGATGAGCTGCCGGGCGCTCGGCCGGGGCGTGGAGGAACGCCTGCTGCGGTGGATGGCGGACCGGGCCGGGGAACTCGGCTGCACCAAGGTCCGGCTGACGGCGGAGCGCACCGAACGCAACGCCCCCGCACGACGGCTGCTCGCCGCGCTCGGCGGGGGAGACGAGAACGACGAGCGTCTGGAAGCCGTCGTCACACCGGAACACCTGCGGGCGTTCCGGTCCTGGCGGCAGCAGTAGGCCCCCCGGGGCGGCAGCGGCATGAGAGGAACAGGAACCGGTGAAGAGCGAAGGGCTCCCATGCGTGAGGTGAACCAGGACACGGTTGCGGAGGCCGAGGCCATCGAACGCGGTGGCGGCCCGCTCGACGTCCCCGGACTGCTGGCCAAGGTCTCCGAACGCCGGCGCACGCAGCCGGGGGACGCGGCCGGCCCGGCGCCGGGCGGCGGAGCCGGCGGTGCGGTGGCGGGGGCGTCGCCCACCGAGCCGGAGAGCCACGAGTCCCGTACCGGGCCGGAGAACCCGGCGTCCCGCACGGAGGCCGAGGGCACCGGGCACGGGCGCCCCGCCGCGCGGGACGTCCACGCGCTGGCCGCCGCCGTCTCCGCCGTCGCCGGGCGTTTCCTGCCGGGCGGAGAACTCGCCGTGGACGCCGACTTCTTCGACGCCGGAGGCTCCTCCGTGGATGCCGTCGAGTTCGCCGCCGCACTGGAGGAGGAGCTCGGCATCGCGCTCGACCTCGACGAGGTGTTCGCGGACGCCCGCCCGATCAGCCTGGCCCGCCGCGTCCCCCACGCCCCGCCGCCGTCCGGGAGCGCGACGCGGGAGGCCGCACCCCCGGTCCCCGTGCCGCCCGCCCCCGTGCCACCGGCCCCCCAGGGCACCGCGGTCACCACCGCCACACCGGCGGCCGTCACCTCCGCCGGACCCGCGACCGCCCGCCCCGAGGATCTCGAGCAGATCCTCGCCGACCTGGCGCTCGCCGACCGGCTGCCCTTCGTCGCCGACCCGGAGCCCCTCCCGCCCCGCCGGATCCTGCTCACCGGGGCCACCGGGTTCCTCGGCGGGCACCTGCTGCTCGACCTGCTGCGCCACAGCGACGCCCATGTGTACTGTCTGGTGCGCGCCGAGGACGAGGACGCGGCGCTCACCCGGCTCGGCGAGGCCCTGAAGAGCTACCGGCTGCCCTGGTCGTCGGAGGTGCGCCGGCGCATCACCGTCCTCCCCGGCGACCTGCGCCGCCCGCACCTGGGGCTGACCGACGAGACCTGGGCGCGGCTCGCCCGGGAGCTGGACAGCATCGTCGGTGTGGCCGCCGCCGTGGACTTCCTGCGCGGCTACCAGTCGCTGCGCGGCAGCAACGTCCTCGGCCCGCTCACCCTCGCCGAACTGGCCGCGACGGGGCGGCCCAAGCCGCTGCACCACATCTCCTCCATCGCCGTGTTCAACGAGGTCGGCATCGCCTCCATGGGGGAGGACGACCCGCTCGCGCACATCGACCGCCTGGTGTCCGGCTACGACCAGTCCAAGTGGGCCGCCGAGGTGGCCCTGCGCCGTGCCCGGGACCACGGTCTGATCGTCACCGCCCTGCGCCCCGGCGGCATCGGCGGCCACACCAGGACCGGCGCCTACAACCCGCAGGACCTCAGCAGCGGCCTGATCTCGGCCTTCGGCCGCTTCCGCACCGTGCCCGCCTTCCGGTACCTGAACGCCGCCCCCGTCGACTGGGTGAGCCGCGTCGCCGCGGCCGTCGTGTGCGAACCGGACGCCTGGGGTTTCGACTACAACCTCACCGGCGTCCCCAGCACCCTCGACGACGTCGTACGGGACATGGCCCTCGGCGGCATGCACGTCCGCGTCCAGGACTGGGACGAGTGGCGCACCGGCACCCTGGCCCGGCTGGAGGCCGAGCCGGTCCCCGGACTCGCCTTCCTCACCCGCGTGCTGCGGAGCCCCACGGCACTGAAGCTGTGCGAGGCCACGCTCAGGGGACCGGCCGCCGAGATGGAACGCACCGCCGCCCTCGTCGAGGCGCTGGGCCTCCCGCCCGCCCGGCGCTACGACGCGCGCGCCCAGTTGAAGACGTTCGAGAAGCTCGCCGAGGATGGTCTGGGACGTCTCCCGGCCAGGGACGACCCGCCCTACCTGTGGTTCTCCGAGACCACCGAGGGAACGGTCGGACCCGTCGGCGCACCCGCCGACGTGCCCTGCTCCATGGCGCTCACCCTCTCCATCGCGAGCATGCACCAGCTGGTGAGCGAGCGCCGGGTCGACGTGCGAGGCACCCTGACCTGCCCCGCGCTGCACACCGAACCGCTCACCGTGGAGCGCGGCGACGTCTGGGTCCGCCCCGAGGAGGGAATCCCGCAGCGGCACGGCATGAAGCACCCACTGCTGCGCTACCGCCTGGAACTGGTGGACGCGAGCGGCGGGCGCTGGTGGCTGGAGGGCCGCAAGCACGCCCGCGCCCGCCGCGACCTGTGGCGGCAGACCCGCGCCCTCACCGTCGAGATCGGCCCCGCAGGGGAGCCGGCCACGCTGGCCGGCGAGGTCGTCGTACCCGCCGACTCCTACGTCCGCGACCAGATCGACGGCATCGAGGTCGACCCGCGGCTGACCGGCCGGGAGAAGCGGGCCGCCAAGCTGACCTGGCTCGCCTGGTTCGGCCTCGAGATGGGCCGGGGACTGATCGGTCCGTTCGCCCGCGCCGCCGCCGACCTGCTCGACCTGCGCCGCACCACCACTCTCACGGAGCGCCACCGATGATCTTCGAGTCCAGGACCAGGAAAACCGCCGCGCCCGCGCTCCGCCGGGTCAGGACCGCACCCGCCCTGCGCCCGCTGCAGCACCGGCTCGACCCGTCCGCCGTGGAGGAGATCGAGCTGCGCGCCGGCGACGGGGTCCGCCTCGGCCTCACCCGCATCGGCGGCGACAGCGGCGGCGACCGGCCGGCCGTGCTGCTGCTGCACGGGCACACCGCCTCCGCCGACATGTTCCTGCTGCCGGAGACCCGCAACTTGGTCGACGTCCTGCTCGACGAGGGCTGCGAGCCCTGGCTGCTCGACTGGCGCGGCAGCTGCCGGCTGCCCTACAACGCGACCGGCGCGCGCTACACCTACGACGACGTCGCCCTGTACGACATCCCCGCCGCCGTCGCGCGGATCCGCGAGCGCATCGGAGACCGGCCGCTGTTCGTGGTCGCCCACTGCATCGGCTCGCTCTGCCTGTCGCTGAGCCTGACCGCGGGACTGGTGCCGGGACTTGCGGGGGTGGTCTCCCAGGGGGTGTTCCTCACCCCCAAGCTGGCCGGCCGCACCTCGCTGCGGATGTCGCTCGCCGGGGAGCTGCTGAGGTCCCGCATCGACCACATCCCGGTCGACTTCCGCTCCGTCGGCCTGTGGTCGAAGTACACCCCGCTGTTCGCCCTGGCCTCCCGCAAGGCCGGCTGCCCGGACCCGACCTGCCGGATCCTGCACCACTCGGCCTGGGGGACCGGTGCCTCGCTCTTCGTGCACGAGCACCTCAGCGAGACCACGCACGGCCGGCTCGCCGACCTCCTCGGCCCCGCGCCGCTGTGGATCCTGCCGCATCTGCGGCGCATCGAACTCGCCCGCACCGTGGTGCGCTGGCACGACACCGACCACCGCTACCGCGCCCTGCCGCCCAACGCGCTCGACGCCGCCGGCCGCATCGACACTCCGGTGCTGCTGATCTCCGGCAGCGAGAACGGGCTGTGGCTCGACTCGCAGAAGCTCTGCCACCAGGTGCTCGCCCGCCGGCAGCCGCAGCTCGACGTGCGCTACACCGAGATCCCCGGATACGGCCATCTGGACACGTTCCTCGGCCGGGGCGCCGCCCTCGACGTCTACGGGCACATCCTCGAGTTCCTCGGCGAGCACCGCTGACGGCCGTCCGCGCCGACGCTACCCTACCGATCAGTAACCCAACGGGACCCAGGAGGCGAGGCCGGATGCCGCAGTTCGCTGCCGACGGCGCGGAACTCATCTACGACGACGAGGGGCCGCGCGACGCCGACGCCGTGCCCCTGGTGTTCATCCACGGCTGGACCGCGAACCGGCACCGCTGGGACCACCAGATGGAGCACTTCTGTGCCGGCCGCCGGGTGATCCGCCTCGACCTGCGCGGACACGGCGAGAGCAGCGGCGGCGCGGCCCGCACCGTCGAGGAGCTCGCCCGCGACGTGATGGCCCTGCTCGACCATCTGAAGGTCGAGCGGTTCATCCCGGTCGGGCACTCGATGGGGGGCATGATCGCCCAGACCGTCGCCCTCGCCCACCCCGAGCGGGTGGAGCGCCTGGTGCTGGTGGACTCCATCAGCCGCATGGTCTACAGCAGGGGACGCGGACTGCTGATGGCCGCCTCCCGGCGGGTGCCGTTCAAGCTGTTCATCGCCGCGCAGATCCACCGCGCCTTCGCCCCCGGGTACCCCCGCAAGGAGGTCAGGGAGTACATCCGCGCCTCCGCGGCCACGCCCCGTGAGGTGGTGATGACGCTCTACGACGCCATGCGGGACTTCGACGTGCTGGACCGGGTCGGCGAGATCCGCGTGCCCACGCTGATCGTGCACGGCCTCCACGACATCCAGTTCCCGGTGAAGCAGGTACTGCGCATGGCCGCGCACTATCCCGACGCGGTGGTGCGGATCATCGACGCCGGTCACGAGCTGCCCGTGGAGAAGCCTGCGGAGCTCACCGCCGCGCTCGACCGGTTCCTCTCCGGGCCGCGGGCCGGCGGCTGACGGGCCGGGGCCTTCCCGGCCGGCCGGGGCAGGGGCTCCGCCGCCGCTCCCGGCGGGCCCCGGCGGGACCACGCACCCGCGTCGCGAATGCGGCGGCCGGGGCGTGAGTGACCTGGTGGACCCGGGTACCCGGGTGGTCCGCCACGCGCGGCCGGCCGGGCGCCGCCCTGCCCCGGCCCGCCGCCGCCACCAGCACCCCGAGGAGCCCACGATCATGACGGACGTATCCAGCCGGGGTCCCGCCCCCGACGACGAGCGCGGCGTACTCACCAACCGCCAGGGTCACCCCGTCTACGACAACCAGAACCAGCGCACCGTCGGCGCCCGCGGCCCGGCCACGCTGGAGAACTACCAGTTCCTGGAGAAGATCAGCCACTTCGACCGCGAGCGCATACCCGAACGCGTGGTGCACGCGCGCGGCGTCACCGCCTACGGGTACTTCGAGACGTACGGGAAGTGGGGCGACGAGCCGGTCTCCCGTTACACCCGCGCCAAGCTCTTCCAGGAGCCGGGCAAGCGCACCGACGTCGCCGTCCGCTTCTCCACCGTCATCGGCGGACGCGACTCCTCCGAGGCCGCCCGGGACCCGCGCGGCTTCGCCGTGAAGTTCTACACCGAGGACGGCAACTGGGACCTGGTCGGCAACAACCTGGGCGTCTTCTTCATCCGGGACGCGATCAAGTTCCCGGACGTCATCCACGCCCTCAAACCCGACCCGGTCACCTTCGAGCAGCAGCCGAGGCGGATCTTCGACTTCATGTCGCAGACGCCGGAGAGCATGCACATGCTGGTCAACCTGTTCAGCCCGCGCGGCATCCCCGCCGACTACCGCCATATGCAGGGCTTCGGCGTGAACACCTACAAGTGGGTCGACGCCGAGGGCGAGACCAAGCTGGTCAAGTACCACTGGATGCCCAAGCAGGGCGTGCGCTCCATGACCGAGGAGGACGCCGCCGCGGTCCAGGCCCAGTCCCTCGGTCACGCCACCAAGGACCTGTACGAGGCCGTGGCACGCGGCGAGTACCCGGAGTGGGAACTGCTCGTCCAGATGATGGACGACCACGAGCACCCGGAACTGGACTTCGACCCGCTCGACGACACCAAGACCTGGCCCGAGCAGGACTTCCCGCCCCGGCCCGTGGGCCGGATGGTGCTGAACCGGATGCCGGACAACTTCTTCGCCGAGAACGAGCAGATCTCCTTCGGCACCGGCGTCCTCGTCGACGGCCTGGACTTCTCCGACGACAAGATGCTCGTCGGGCGGACCTTCTCCTACAGCGACACCCAGCGCTACCGGGTCGGCCCGAACTACCTCCAGCTCCCCGTCAACCAGGCGAAGAACGCCCAGGTGCGCACCAACCAGCGGGACGGCCTGATGGCCTACCACCAGGACGGCCACGGGGAGAACCCGCACGTCAACTACGAGCCGTCGATCCTCGGCGGACTGCGCGAGGCCGAATACCCCACGCACGACGAGCAGGGTCCCGAGATCCGCGGCCGGCTCACCCGCAAGCGCATCCCGCGCACCAACGACTACCAGCAGGCCGGACAGCGCTATCTGCTGATGGAGGACTGGGAGCGGGACGACCTGGTGCACAACTTCGTCACCCTGCTCTCCCAGTGCGACCGCCCGGTGCAGGAGCGCATGGTCTGGCACTTCCTGCTGGCCGAGAACGACCTCGGCCGCCGGGTCGGCGAGGGGCTCGGCATCACGCCCGGGGACGTCGCCGCCCTGGAGCCTCTGGCGAGCCAGGACCTCACCGACGAGGACCGCAAGCGGCTGGCGAACCTCGGCGACAACCCGCCGCGCGACGTGGAGGGCCTCACCATGACCCACTGCGTGCCCGACGAGCACCACGTCGTCACCCGCTGAGCAGCCCTCGGCGACCACGCAACCGGCGGGCGGGACATTCGCGGTCAACCGCTCACGCGGGACGGTGAATTCCCGCCCGCCGCGGATCGCCGGGGCCCGGGCCGGGGGACCACTGGATCATGACGAGTACACCGTTCCAGCGCACCCTCACCCTGCCCGCCTCGCTGTGCGAGGAGGCCGTCGAGCATCTGGAGAAGGCCGCGCAGCGGACCGTCGACGGTGCAGGGATCCCGCTCAAGGCGTTCCGGGCCGCCGCCGACGACGACTACACCCTGCCGGTCTCCGTGGTGGAGCAGGCCGCCAACTGCCTGCTGGTGCTGGCCACCGAGACCGCCCAGACCGCGCGGCCCTCCGCCCTGCGCGCCACCATCGGGGTCGCCCTGCGTCTGCGCGACGCCGTGGAGGCCCTCCACCAGCCGGCCCTGACCACCCGGTACTGGTGAGGACGGCCCGCCGGCCGTCCCGGCAGCACGGCATGACCGCCCGCCACCAGGGAACCCGGCCGGTCCCGCACCCCCGCCATCCCAGGAGCACGCGCTGCACCGGCACCCCGGGTACCGCGCCCCGCTGGCCGACGGGGACGCCACGTTCGCCGCGGCCTTCACCCACGAGGTGCGCCGGTTCTACCCGTTCGTGCCGTTCCTCGGCGGGCTGGCCGCACGTGACCTGATGTGGCGCGGCCAGTGGGTCCCGGCCGGGGGACTGGTCCTGCTCGACGTGTACGGGCAGAACCACGACGCACTGCTGTGGGGCGACCCGTACGCCTTCCGCCCGCAGCGCTTCCTCGACCGGCCCGCCGGACGGGACGAGCTGGTCCCCCAGGGCGGCGGCGACCCGGCCGCCGGACACCGCTGCCCCGGAGAGGGCCTGACCGTCGGCGTGCTGGAGGCGCTGGCGAGCCGATTGGCCCGAATGGAGTACACGGTACCGGCGCAGAATCTGACCATCCCGGTGCACCGGGTCCCCACCCGTCCGCGCAGCGGCTCTCAGATGGCCGGCGTGCGCTGAGACCTGCGCCCCTTGGCCTGCTGCCGGGCCGTCATGTGCCGCGGGGGTGCCGCGTATCGGCCGTCTCGGGGCCCGGCGATGCCTCAATGGTTGAACATGTTACGGAAGTTGTATTTGGATAACTTGGCATTATTTGTCCGATATGGGTAAATCGGGAGGTGCAGGTACTCACTACATCTCAGGGAGATGGTGTCATGCAGACCGAAGACAAGGTCCTCGACAAGCTCGCCGGTGTGCGCAGCGCCGACATCGAGGCCGCACTCGACCCGGCCGAGGCCGACGGCGTCTTCCGGGACAGCAGGGAGTGCGCCGGACTGGCTCTGTTCGCCGGCGGCGGCAAGCTGCTGCTCTCCCCGCCGACCCCGCGCCCGAAGAAGGGCTGAGTGAGTCGACGGGAGTAGCACGATGGAGCAGTCAGGCACTTCGACCCTCCTGCAGGGCGCGGTGCAGGACCTCGCTTCCTCAGTGGTCTCCGCTCTCCGGAGCGGAGACCACACACATGTCCTCCCCGCGGGGACCGAGGAAGCCGGAGACGTCACTCTCGCCGCCGTACGCGTCCTGGGCGCCGACGCCCTGCTGCCCGGCACCCTGCTGCGCACCCCGCCGGACCCGGCCGGCCTCGCCGTGTTCCGCAAGGCCGTCGAGGCCTACCCGCCCCGCGCCGACGCCGCGCCCACCGTCCGCTGGAGCCACTGGGCCATGGCGCGCGCCCTGCACCGGGCGGACCCGTCCGGCACCTTCGAACGCCCCGACGAGCCCGGCACCGGATGGCTCGACGGGGCGAGCTGGCAGTTCCTCACCCACCAACTCGCCGTCCTGGCACCGCTCGCCCTGCCCGGCGAGGACGACGGGGTGACCCGTGCCGCAGGCCGCCGCACCGTCGACGTGGCCCGCGGCTTCGTCCGCGCCGTGCGCCGCAGGGACTGGCGGCAGGCGGCCGGCGCAGGACGCTGGCTCACCCTGCTCCCCGGGGTCCCCGAGACCCTGGGCCTGCGCGCAGGTCTGGAGTTCGTCGAGCTGATGGGCGGTCAGGATCCCCAGGTGGCCCTGCAGTTGGAAGCGGCCCGGCTGCTCGCCCGCACCGGGGCACTCGTGTGACCGCGACCGGCACCCGGGAGATCCGGGAGGTCGCCGAGCACGCCCTCGCCTGGACCGACGCCCACCTCGCCGCGTTCGCGCTCGGCGAGGACGCCCTGTCCGCCGACGGCGAGGTCGACCACAGCTGGAAGCCCCTCGGGGAACTCGCCCAGGTGTGCGCCACCGTGTCCCACCACACAGCACCCCAGGACCCGCTGCACACCCGCGCCGCGGCGATGCTGGACTTCGCCTGGGGCCAGACCGGTGAGGGCGAGCTGTTCCGGCACATGCAGCGCCTCGAACCCTTCGCCACCTACCCGCTGGAGGTGTACGGCGCCTTCGCCTCCGCCGGGTACCGCCACCGGGCCTACGAGGAGGCCGCCGCCGTCGTCGCACGCACCCGCAGCTGGTGGCTCACGGAGCAGGAACCCACCAGACGCCTCGCCGTCCTCAGCGCCGAGGAGCGCAGCGGCATCCGGCGCGCCCCGGTCGAGGAACTGCTGCCGGCCGGCACCTGGCTCGCCGGACGGCCCGAACCGTGGACCTTCGAACGGGACGCCGGCTACGCCGCCACGCATGTCGTCTTCCACCTCACCGACTGGGGACGCGACCCCGCGGGGCTGCCCCCCGCCCTCGCCGACTACCTGCACGACTGGCTCCCGGCCTGGCTCGACACCTGCCTGGAGGCCGGCATGTGGGACCTCTCCTGCGAACTCCTGTCGGTCGCCGCGACCGTCCCCCGCCTCACCGGCGACCCCGCCCTCGGCGGCGCCTGGGAGCGCATCCGCGCCGCCCAGCGCCCCACGGGCGCCCTGCCCGAACTGGAACACCACTCCGGCGACACCGAGGCGGCCGGAGCCGACGACGACCCGCACTACTTCATGAACCACTACCACTCCACCCTCATGGCCGCCTTCGCCGCCGTGCTGACCACCGCCCGGCCGGGCGGCCCCGCGGGCGAAGGGACGGAAGGAACGGGCCGGAAGGGGCCCCGGCACAGCGGACAAGGAGCGCCCGCATGACCGACACACGCCTGATCCACAACGTCGGAGTGGGCGCGATGGAATGGCTGTGGGCCCACCGCGACGGCTTCCGCCTGGAACCCGGCGTCGACCCCGAGATCGGCTTCCTGGAACGCTTCAAGCCCATCGGGGAACTCGCCATGATCTGCGGCGTCCTGTTCCGCGAGGGCGTCGCCGGCTCACGGCAGGCCGAACTGGCCCGCAGGCTGCTCGACACCACCTGGCGCGAGACCCTCGACGGCGGCCGGATGCTGGTGCGCGGCCAGCGCATCGAACCGATGTCGCCCATCCCGTTCGAGGTCTACCTGCCCTACCGCGAACTGGGCTACAGCCAGCCCGAGATCGAGCGCTGGGCCGCCATGCTCCAGCGGATCGACGGCTGGGAGGTCTTCGAGACCACCCCCACCCGCCGGCTCGGCCTCTCCGCCTTCCAGCGCCGCCTCGGCCTCACCCCCCGCCCCCCGGAGGCCGAGGCGGTCAAGGGCACCTGGCTCGCCCGCACCCCCGAACCCTGGATGGTCGAGGGCCGGATCGCCTACGACATCACCCACTGCGTCTTCCACCTCACCGACTGGGGCGAGCGCCCCGAGGGCCTGCCCGCGGACATCGCCGACTACCTCCGGACCTGGCTGCCGGTGTGGATCGACGACTGGCTGGACCTGGAACGCTGGGACCTGCTCGGCGAACTCCTCGTCGTCGACGCCTGCCTGCCGCGCCCCACCCTCGACGAGCGGGCCTGGAAGGCGTTCGCCGCGGCCCAGCAGCCCGACGGGGCCATGCCCGCCATCCGGGAGATGCCCGAGGGCGAACCCGACGACGTCTTCGACGTGGTCTACCACTCGACCCTCGTCGCCGCCTTCGCCTCCGTCCTCGCCACCTCCCGCGCCCTGAGCGAACTGGCCGGCGCCTCATGACGACGGCGTACCGCACCCCCTGGCCGGGCAGCCCGCTGGGCCGCGACGACGAGCCGGCGGTCCGGCACCTGCCGCGTCGCACCGGCGAGCCGGAGCCCCACCACGACGACTGGGGCGCGCGGCTGGAGGCCGCCGTGGCCGCCGCCGACGCGCCCGACGCGGTGTTCGCCGTCTCGCACCGCGGTCGGCGCATCGTGCGCACCGGCGGCACCGCACCGCCCCCGCACCGCCCCCGCGGCGCCGTGCGCTACGAGACCGGCTCCGCCACCAAGGCGTTCACCGGGCTGCTGATGGCGGACCTGGTCGAACGCGGCCTGCTCACCGGCGGAGAACCGGCCGCCCACCTCCTCGACCCCACCCGGCCGCCGGACCCCGCTCCAGTGACCCTGGCCCACCTGATCACCCACACGGCCGGCCTGCCGGCCCTCCCGCCGGACTTCTACGTCCGCGCCCTGCCCGCCTGGCGCACCAACCCCTACGCCCGCTACTCCGGCGAACGCGTCGTCGACGCCTTCCTGCGCGGGCGTCCGCGGCACCGGCCCGGCACCCGCTGGTGCTACTCCAACTTCGGCGTCGCCGTGCTCGGTCACGCCCTCGCCGCCGCCGCGGAGATGACCTGGCAGGACCTGGTCGCCACCCGGCTGCTCGAGCCGCTCGGCCTGCAGGGCACGGCACTGCGACCCGACGACTCCGGGCCGGACGCGGTCGGCCACGGCAGGAACGGCGCCGAGGTGCCGGCCTTCGACGCGGGCGGCTTCCAGGCGGCGGGAGCGATCCGTGCCACCCCCCACGACCTGCTCACCTTCCTCGAGGCCCACCTCGACCCCTCCCGCGCCCCCGCGCTGGCCCCCGCCCTGCACGCCGTGCGCACCCCCGTCCTGCGGCGGGGCTTCAAGTACCGGCATGTGCACACCATCGCCTGGTTCCGGCACCCCACCGACGGCGGCCCCCTGTACTTCCACAGCGGCGCCACCCTCGGCCAGCAGGCCTTCCTCGGTTTCCGCCCCGACACCGGCACCGCCGTCGCCGCGGCCTGCACCCGCCGCTTCCGCTCCGGGGACCCCTTCGTCGCCGCGGCCTACGCGCTGCTCGCCGACCAGCGGTGACGAGGTGACGGATCGCCGGCCCCGAACGGGCGGCCCGACGCCGTGACGGTCAGGGCCCGCGCCCGTCGGCACCGTCATGGCCGCTGTCTCGCCATGCCGCCATGAGGACACGGTGAAACGCCGGCCGCGGCACGGAGCCGCGGCCGGCGTTCACCGCTCAGCCCGCCCACGAGGTCACAGACGCTGCCACAGCGCCGGCGTGGCGGCCGGGGCCCAGGCACCCTGCGCCTGATGGGTCTGCAGGCACTGGTAGCGCACGCCGTCGCGGACCACGGTGGTGCCGGTCTCGTACACCCGGCCGGCGGTCCACTCCTCGGACGAGCCGTCCTGCGGGGCAGGCAGCGTGGCCCCCGTACCGGCCGTGGTGAGGGTCAGCCCGAACTCGCTGAGGACCGGATTGACCGGCTGGTAGTACGTGGTGCCGCCCGAGGTGCAGTTGCCGGAGCCGCCCGAGGTGACGCCCTGCGCCTGGGAGCCGGCCAGGTACGGGCCGCCGGAGTCGCCCGGCTCGGCGCACACGGTGGTGCGGGTCAATCCGTTCACCCGGCCCTCGGGGTAGGTGACGCTGGTGTCGTGCTGCTGGATCGTCCCGCAGTGCCAGCCGGTGGTCGAACCGGAGCGGCACACCGACGCCCCCACCAGCGCCTGCACCGAGCCGGTGACCTGGACCTCCTGGCCGCTCTGCGCCTTGACGTCCGGCGTGGGCGTCCAGTCGTCGCCGACCGACACCCAGGCCATGTCGACGCCCGGGAAGACCGAGTCCTCGAAGGTGCCCTGGGCGGTGCGGTCGTAGCCGGTCGTGGAGTCGCCCTTGTCACCGCAGTGACCGGCGGTGACGAAGCCGCCCCGGCTGCCCTCGGTCACCGAGAAGCCGACCGAGCAGCGCGCGGAGTCCTCGATGTAGAAGGCGTCGCCGCCGGTGATGTCCTTCAGCAGCCGTGGCCGGTCCTTGGTGGCGCGGATGCCGACGTCCTCCGCCTGAAGCCCCGCCGCCTTGATGAACGCGGCACCGGCGGTGAGGCTCGTCGCCTGCACCATGACCCGGTTCTGTGTCACGTCCACGTACCACACCGGGGTCTCCAGGGTGTCGAGCCGCTCGGCGGCCGCATCCAGCTTCTTCTTCGCCGCCCGCAGCTCGGCGAGCGGCCGCTCGACCACCCGCGCCGTCGCGCCCTCCGCCTCGATGGCGGCCACGTCGTCGTCGTCGGTGGTGGCGACCGTGAGCTCCTCGGCCGTGGCGCCCCGCACCCAGGCACCGGCGAACCGGTCCCCCAGCGCGTTGCGCAGCCGGCCGGCGCGGGTGCCGGCCTCCGCCTCGTTGACCAGCCGTTCGGACGCCTGAGCCGGAGTCAGCTTCAGATCGCGCTGCAGGGCGTTCAGCAGCTGCGGCGAGGGCCGGTCGGCGCCCAGGGTCTGGGCCGCGCCCGGCACGGGTCCCGTGGTGGGCTCGGGGTCCCCCCCGGCGGAGGCGGGAAGGGCGGCGAGGACCAGCGCGCCGATCGCGCCGAGAGCGCCGAGAGCGGTCCGGCGCGCGGTCCTGGCATGTCTGTGGACCATGCGGTACGTCTCCTTCGTTCGGGTTGGCTGCCGCGGGCGCAATAGGTCTAGCCCGCGGCGGCCGACGCGATGTCAGGAGCGCCGCACTTTCGCGCTTTGGTGACGCGGACGCGCCATGTGCAGTACCAGCGCGCGACGTGCGGGCCCGCCCGTGATCAGGCGGGCTGCAGACCGGGCGCACCCGCCTCGGTGACGAAGGACGCCGCCGTCGAGACCGAGGCGCCGGGGGAGGTCACCACGGGCACCGTCCGGAAGTCAGCCCGGGCGCTCCGCCGGTTCAGCTCGAGCCGCACATAGCCGCGCCGGCCGTCGTAGAACTTCATGTGCGGGTTGGCCTGCATGTAGGTGTCCCAGTTGGACGGCCGCTGCGCACCGTCCCGGCCGCTGGTGACCGAGGTGCAGGTCAGTTCCGTGCCGAGGGTGGCGGAGCCGGGGTCGTCGAAGTCCTCCTTGATGTCGAAGGCGTACGCCACGTGCACGTCCCCGGTGAGCACCAGCCAGTTGTCCACCCCGGCGGCCTTCGCCCCGGCGACGAGCCGGTTCCGGGAGGCGCGGTAGCCGTCCCAGGCGTCCATGGACATCCTGGCGTTCGCGGTCAGGTCCAGCTTGCGCTGCGAGAAGCACACCTGCTGGGGCATCACGTTCCACAGCGCGCCGGAGGCGGCCCAGCCGTCCAGCAGCCAGCGCTCCTGGGCGTCGCCGGTGAGGGTGCGGGCCGGGTCGTCCGACTCCGGGCCCGGCGGGTGCGGGGCGTCGCCGTAGGCCTGGTCGGAGCGGTACTGGCGGGTGTCGAGGATGTCGAACTGTGCCAGCGTGCCCCAGTGCAGCCGCCGGTAGAGCAGCGCGTCGGGGCCGTTGGGCAACTGGGCGGCGCGCAGCGGCTGGTTCTCCCAGTAGGCCCGGTAGGCGGCGGCGCGCCGCACCAGGAACTGCTCGGGGGCGCTGCCGTTCTCGTCCAGGGCGCCCGCGTAGTTGTTCTCGGTCTCGTGGTCGTCCCAGGTCACCACGAACGGGTGGGCGGCGTGCGCGGCCCGCAGGTCGGGGTCGTTCTTGAAGAGGGCGTAGCGCAGCCGGTAGTCCGCCAGCGTGATGGTCTCCCGGTTGAACACCTCGGGCAGCACCCGGTCGGTGTAGTTGCGCGCCCCGCCCGCGGAGTCGACCGCGTACTCGTAGAGGTAGTCGCCGAGGTGGAACACCACGTCGACGTCCTCCTGCGCCAGATGCCGGTGCACGGTGTAGTAGCCGTCGTGGTAGGCCTGGCAGGCGACGGCGGCCAGGCGCAGGCTGCCGGTGGCCTCACCGGCGGCGGGGGCGGTGCGGGTGCGGCCGGCCGGGCTGATCCAGGTGCCGGTGCGGAACCGGTAGTAGTACGGCGTGCCCGGCTCCAGGCCCTGCACGTCGACGTGCACGCTGTGCCCGTACTCCGGATAGGCGGTGGCGGTGCCGCTGCGCACGGTCAGCGCGAAGTACTCGTCGAGCGCCACCTCCCACTCCACCTCCACCCGCTGCTGGCCGAGCCCTCCGTCGGCCGCGAACGGGGCCGGGGCCAGCCGGGTCCAGATCACCACCGAGTCGGGCAGCGGGTCACCGGAGGCCACCCCGAGCGTGAACGGGTCCTCGGTGATCCGCCCCGGCTGCAGCCGGGGCGCGGCGAACGCGCCGCGGGCGGGCAGGTTGGTGGAGAAGGCCAGCGCGGCCGCGGCCGCGGAGAGGGTCAGGAAGCGCCGGCGGGCCAGGTGCGGGGCTGCGGTGCGCAGTGCGGCGTCGTGCGGGGAGAAGGCGTGGTCCGGAGCGAGTCTGGTACGGCCCGGCAGCGCCATGCGGTGTCCTCTCGTGCGGGGCGGGGTGATCCGACGGCGAACGGGCGCGCCCCCGGCTGATGTGTGGCGAACAGCGGCCGCGGGGCGCGGAGCCTGCATGCTAAGCAGACAAAATGCTCAAAACTGGTGTGCCTGGCGGGCAGTTCACACAAGAGGCGGTACGCACAGAGGGCAGCGGGCCGTCGGCAGCTGCTGCGGAGAACGCGAAAGGCGCCGCCGGCGCGGGGCCGGTGGCGCCCATGGGGAGGGGCGGTGAGTGCGGCTGACGGAGAGTCAGCCGGGCGCGTTCCCACGGGCTGCGGCGGTCGCCGCCTGACGGGCCCGCAGAGGGCGGACGTGGCAGGTGCGGCGGGAAGCCGACGTCCTGCCGGAGACCGCCGGTGCCGCCGTGGGCGTACACCGCGGCACTGCCCGCCGGCGCGAGGCGACGGCCGCCCTGCCCGAGCACCCCGCCGACCTGCCCGGCCGTCTCCGGGACCGCCTGACCGCGGTCCCGGGGAAGCCCGGCCCGGCCGCCTCGCGAGGCGCCGACGCCGCCGGCCGCCCCGGGCCCGTGGCCCCCGGCCAGCCGGAGCCCCGGGACGCCCGGACGCCGGGCACGAGCGGTGTCCTCGCCGTTCTCCGGCACGGGCCACTCCCTTCGCCGCACCGCACGCTGCGGTCCTCGGCGCACCGCACGCTGCGGTCCCCGGCGCACCGCATGCTGCGGCCCCCCGAGCGTCCGCCGCCCGCGCACGCACGCCCGGCGGTGCGGCGCCCGCCCGCGGCCGGCGGCGCCCGGCTCGGGCGCACCGGGAAGGCGCTTCGGCCGCGCACGGCCGAGGACGGGCGAAAGCAGGTGAACCGCTCGTGGTGGCGCCCGGGTGCGTCTCCGCGGAACTGCTCGACCACCCCGAGGTACTGACCGCGTACGGGGACGGCGGGCTGTCCCGGCGGGTGGTGACCGTCGTCGAGGACGCGGCCGGGGACCGGGCCGCCCTGCGGGCCGCCCCTACGACGCCGCCTCCCGCCTGCTGCTGCGCCTCGGCGCCCACGCCCAGGAGGCCCGCCACCTGCTGCACAGCGGCATCGCCCGCCCGGAGGTGTCGTGGCCGAGCCCGGCAGAGGTGCCGGGCAGCCCATGCACCCGGGACCTCCGGCCCGCGCGGATACGCCGCAGTTCGCCCAGACTGGTAGATGCAGGGCGGGCCTCAGGACCCCCTCCCCGGGCCCGCCGCCGCAGGCGGGCGCGGCAGCGCCCGACGCCGTTGCCCGCCGGGAGCAAGAAGGGTGAGGAACGGCATGAAGGGCTACGTCTTCCACGGCCCCGGGCAGTCCGCCTGGGAAGAAGTCCCCGATCCCGGCATCAAGGAACCCACCGACGCGATCGTGCGGGTCGACGCCGTCACCATCTGCGGCACGGATCTGCACATCCTCAAGGGCGACGTGCCCGAGGTGCAGCCGGGCACCGTCCTCGGACACGAGGCGGTCGGCGAGATCGTCGAGACCGGCGGCGACGTGCGCAGCGTACGTCCCGGAGACCGCGTGCTCGTGTCCTGCATCACCGCCTGCGGCCGCTGCCGCTTCTGCCGCGAGGCCATGTACGGTCAGTGCCGCGGCGGGGGAGGCTGGATCCTCGGCCATCTGATCAACGGCACGCAGGCCGAATACGTCCGCGTCCCCTACGCCGACCTGTCCGTGCACGCACTGCCCGGCGCGGTCGCCGACGAGGACGCCGTGCTGTTGGCCGACATCTTCCCCACCGCCTACGAGGTCGGCGTGCTCAACGGGAAGGTGAAGCCCGGCGACACCGTCGTGGTGGTCGGCGCCGGACCGGTGGGGCTCGCCGCGGTCGCCACGGCGCACTTCTTCTCCCCCGAACGCGTCATCGCCGTCGACCTGGCACCGCCCCGCCTGCAGGCCGCCCGCGACCTCGGCGCGGAAGCGGTCGTGGACGCCCGCGAGGGCCCCGAGCAACTGGTCGAGGACCTCACCGACGGGCTCGGCGCCGATGTGGTCGTCGAGGCGGTGGGCGTGCCCGAGACCTTCGAACTGTGCACCCGCATGGTGCGGCCGGGCGGGCACGTGGCCAACGTCGGTGTGCACGGCGCCCCGGCCACGCTGCACCTCGAGAGCCTGTGGATCAAGAACGTCACGGTGACCACCGGCCTGGTCGACACCCACTCCACGCCCACCCTGCTGCGCATGCTGGCCGCCGGCCGTCTGCCCACCGGGCCGCTGGTCACCCACACCTTCCCTCTGGACCAGATGCAGGAGGCGTACGACGTCTTCGGCAACGCCGCCGAGACCGGCGCGCTCAAGGTCGTCCTCGGCGTGCCCCAGCACGAGGTCGTCCCGGTGCAGCAGACGTCCTGACCTCAGCCCCGCGTGCGAGGAGGTGAAGCGCGATGGCGCGGACACCCGGTGCACGGCCCTGGGAGCGTCTGTGGCGCCGGCGCCGGAACCCGCTGCGGCGACGCAGCGACGTCGCCGAGGCCTGGGTGCTGCTCGCCGGCCACGTCCTCGCCCTGGTGACCGCGGTGTGCGTCGGCCTCCTGGCGGCCGGTGCCGTCGGCTCCTCCCTCGCCGACCGGCGGGCCGAGGCCCGCCCCGTGACCGCCGTCCTGACCAAGGGCACCGCCGACGCGACGCCCGCGCCCGTCACCGACGACGGCAGCGCCGGCGTCTGGACCACCGTCCGGTGGACCGACGCGAACGGCGACACGCGCACGGGCCGCGCCGAGGTCCCGCCCGGCAGGAAGGCCGGCAGCACCGTCACCGTGTGGACGGACGGCAGCGGCCGGCTGGTCACCAAGCCTCCCGAGGGCGTTGAGGCGCACTTCCAGGTGGTCATGGGCGGCGTCACGGCCGGTGCCGCCTGCGGCGGACTGGTCCTGGGCGCCGGATGGCTGGTGCGCAGGAGGATCCGGCAACGGGTCCTCGACCAGTGGGAGGCCGAGTGGCAGCAGGTCGAGCCCATGTGGCGCAAGCGGATGACCGGCTGACCCGTCCGTCCCGGGCCCTCGTCCGTCCAGGTCCGCGGGCCCGGCGCCGGTCACTCCGTGCGTGAGCCGTCCGTGGCCTCCGTGCCGCCGTCCGGACGCCGGGCATGCACGAACAGGTGCGGCTCGGGCCGGGCGTCGGGATGGGCCGGCGTGAACATCACGCTCTCCTGCGACTCCACCGTCAGATCCGCCGCCCGCACCACCGCGACGACCTCCTGCGCGGCGAAGCTGGTGACCCGCACGGGCTGCCCCATGAAGACGCCGTCGAAGTTCTCCACGTCCAGCGGCACGGTCCCCAGTGCCAGCAGACCGCCCGGCCGCAGCGCCCGCGCCAGCCGCTTCACCAGCGCGGCCTGCTCGGTGCGCGACATCTGCAGCAGCGAGAAGTAGACACAGACCGCGTCGAACGAGCCGTCCTCCAGCGGCATCGTGCGGATGTCCGCGCACTCGAACTCGGCCTCGGGCACCTGACCGGAGGCGATCTCCACCATCACCGGGGACACGTCCACCCCGAGCACCCGGTGACCTTGCCGGGCGAGGGCGGCGGCCGTCGGCCGGCCCGTGCCGCTGCCGACGTCCAGCACCCGCGCGCCGGGCGGCAGCCGTTCGCTCAGCCATCGCAGCGATCTGCGGTGCGCCTCGGAGGAGGCGAACGCCGCCTCGTACCGGCTGCCCAGCGCATCGAACACCACCGCCGCGGGCGGCCTGCGCCTCTCATCGGCCACTACGCACCCCGTCGTACTCGGTCCTGACATTCTCCGACGCGCAGGCATCGTCCCACCGGAGTGCACCGCCCACAACGCCGCCCGGCCGTACGGGTGCGGGCGCGGCTTGCGCGGCGGCGGCCGCGCACGGCAGGGTCGGGGTGTGCCGACACTGCTGATCGTCCATCACACGCCGTCGCCCAACTGCCAGGCGATGTTCGAGGCCGTCGTCGACGGCGCCACCGCCCCCGAGATCGAGAACGTCGAGGTCGTGCGCCGGGCCGCGCTCGCCGCCACCGCGAGCGACGTGCTGCGGGCCGACGGATACCTCCTCGGCACCCCCGCCAACCTCGGCTACATGTCGGGGGCGCTGAAGCACTTCTTCGACCAGATCTACTACCCCTGCCTCGACTCCACCCGCGGCCGGCCCTTCGGCGTCTTCGTGCACGGCGGCAGCGACGTCACCGGGGCGCTGCGCGGCATCGAGTCCGTCACCACCGGCCTCGGCTGGCGCCGCGCCGTCGACACTGTCACCGTCACCGGCGCGCCCGACAAGCGGGCGCTGGAGCGCTGCTGGGAGCTGGGCGCCACCGTCGCCGCCGGGCTCATGGAGTGAGTACCGGCCCGCGGGCCGGACCCGCGGAGTGAGCACGGGCCCCGCGGGGCCGGGCCATGAGGTGAGCACCGGGCCTGCGGGGCGGTCGCCTCAGTCCATCCGCCGGCGGTCCTGTTCGTCCCACGCCCGTGTGTCGCGCGGCTGGGTGTACGGCTCGGCCTCGGGCGGATGGCCCCCGGCGATGGCCCGCTGCCGGGCGATCTCCGCGTCGAACTCCAGGCCCAGCAGGATCGCCAGATTGCTGATCCACAGCCACACCAGGAACACGATGACGCCCGCCATCGTCCCGTAGGTCTTGTTGTACGAGGCGAAGTTGGCCACGTACAGGGCGAAGCCGCCGGAGGCGACCAGCCAGATCAGCAGGGCCAGGAAGCTGCCCGGGGTGATCCAGCGGAACCCCCTGACTTTCGCGTTGGGCGCCGCCCAGTACAGCAGGGCGATCATCAGCACGACCAGCAGGACCAGGACCGGCCACTTGGCGATGGACCACGCGGTCACCGCGGTGTCGCCCAGGCCGAGCACATCGCCCGCACGGCGGGCCAGATCGCCGGTGAACACCACGATCAGCGCGCTGATCACCGCGAGCACCATCAGCACCACCGTCAGCCCGACCCGCACCGGCAGCACCTTCCACACCGGACGGCCCTCGGGGATGTCGTAGACGGCGTTGGCGGAGCGGATGAACGCCGCGACATAGCCCGAGGCGGACCACACCGCGAGCACCAGGCCGACGAGCGCGACGATCGAACCGGTGCCCGCCCCGCCCTGCAGCTGCGAGACCGCCTGGGTGAGGATGTCGCGCACCGCTCCGGGCGCGAGATCCTCCACCTGCTCCATCACCCGGTCGATCGCCGACTTGCCCGCGATGCCCAGCAGCGACACCAGTACCAGCAGCGCGGGGAAGAGCGACAGCACCCCGTAGTAGGTGAGGGCCGCCGCCCGGTCGGTCAGCTGGTCGTCCTTGAACTCGCGCAGACTGCCCTTGAGTGCGGCACCCCACGACCGCTTCGGCAGCCCGGTGGGCGTGTCCGGTGCCGCCCGCTCCACCTCGGCGTCCGGGCCCGGTTCCCCGGCCGCCGGCGCCTCGTCCGCCGTCTGGTCCGTCCTGTGGCCGCTCCGGCCCGGCATGTGCAGCTTCATGGGGCGTCGGGTAACCAGGAGCGGGCGGAGCCAACCCCGTGAGCGGAAGCGCATCCGAAACTGGTTGTGGGAGCGCTCCCATTGGGGCACCATTCCTTCATGATCTCAACGCCGACGATCCGCCCCTACCGCGCCGGGGACCGGGACGCCCTCGACGACATCTGCATCCGCACCGCGCACAACGGTCTGGACAGCCGCCCGGTCTACGCCGACCCCTCGATCCTCCCGGCCACCTTCGCCGCGCCCTACGTCCACCTGGAGCCGGACCTCGCCTTCGTGCTCGACGACGGCACCGGCAGCGCGGTGGGCTACATCCTGGGCACCGCGGACACCCCGCGCTTCGCGGAGGAGTTCCGCACCTCCTGGCTGCCGCTGGTCGCCGCGCGGTACCCGGAGCCCTCCGGGGAGCCGGCCACCCCGGACGAGGCGATCGCCCGCCTGCTGCACCACCCCGAGCGCATGGTCCTGCCCGAACTCGCCGGCCACCCCGCCCATCTGCACATCGACCTGCTGCCCGAGTGGCAGGGCCGCGGCTTCGGGCGGGAGCTGATGCGCACCTTCCTGCGCGCGCTGCGGGACCGGGGAGTGCCCGCCGTCCATCTGGTCATGTCCAATGCGAACAAGCCGGCCCGCGCCTTCTACGACCGGATGGGCTTCGAGGTGCTCGACGTGCCGATGGACTCCTCGGTGACCTGCCTCGGACGCTCGACGGCCGACCCGGAGCGGCCCTGACGCACCGTCACCGGTGAGCGGCGTTTCTGCAGATGTTCCGAAGAACCTGTGAGGCGATTGAACACACGGCGGCCGTCCTACGTATGGGGCGTGGGAATTCCATGCTGACCCCCCGCGACTGAAGCGTAGGAGTACTGCCTTGGCACGCAACACACGCAGACGCCCGAAACAGCGAGCGACCCTGGCCGCGTTCGCACTGATGCTGGGCGGAGGGGGGTTGATGGCGGCCAATGTCTACGCTTCCGCGACCGTGGACGGGGACAACCAGGCTCAGGTGCTCAACGGCGCCACCATCGACTGCCCCGACGTGGCCACCCGGCTGACCGAGGTGCCCGAGCAGGCGCGAGGGGAGGTGGACAAGGAACTCGCGGCGCTCGACCAGCAGATCGCCGACGCCTACCAGCGCATCTCGGAGTCCGCCAAGGAGCTCCAGCAGGACCCGGACTTCGCCCAGAACGCGATCGCCGGACCGCTGGAGGAGAAGCGCTCCGCCACCCTGGCGCGCATCGCGACGGTTATCGACCGCGTGGGCGACCGGCCCGAGGGCCTGGAGGAGCTCGCCGCCTGCACCGTGCGCGAGTCCGGCAACAACACCGCGGCGCAGGACGGACAGGACCAGCAGGACGGTCAGGCCGGCGACGGCGGCCAGGACCAGGCGGGCCAGGGCCAGCAGGACGGTCAGGACCAGGGCGGCCAGGACCAGCAGGGTGACGAGCAGGGCCGGCAGGAGGGCAACGGCGGCCAGGCCGGCAACGGTCCCGTCCCCGGCGACTACGTGGACATCAAGAGCGTCCAGCCGAACGTCAAGGAGCCCGAGCCGGGCGCCGGCGCCTCCACCGGTACCTTCTCCAGCGAGTGCGGTGTCAACGCCAACGGCCTGTTCAACTCGGACAATGTGATCGCGGCACCCGGTGTGAGCAACGGCGCCCACCACTTCCACGACTACATCGGCAACCAGGACACCAACGCCTTCTCCAGCGACGAGGACCTGGCCGCGGCCGAGACCAGCTGCGAGGACCAGCGCGACAAGTCCGCGTACTACTGGCCCGTGCTGCGCCTGCAGAACGGCAAGCAGGAGCGGGACGCCGACCAGCCCGGCGGCGGCATCGAGGGCAACGTCGGCGAGATCGTGACGCCCAAGGACGTCACCCTCACCTTCGTCGGCAACCCGCAGTCCGAGGTCGTGGCCATGCCGCGCCTGCTGCGCATCATCACCGGTGACGCCAAGTCCTTCGTCAACGGCCCGGCGAACGCCAACGCCTCCTGGAGCTGCACGGGCTTCGAGGACCGCCAGCTGAAGGACAAGTACCCGCTGTGCCCCGAGGGCAGCGACGTGGTGCGCACCTTCAAGTTCCAGAGCTGCTGGGACGGCCGCAACATCGACAGCGCCAACCACCGTACGCACATGGCGTTCACGGACGGGAACGGCAACTGCCCGTCCGGCTTCAAGGCGATCCCGCAGCTGGTGCAGCGGATCGTCTACGACGTGGACGCGCCGAGCCTGGAGGACGGCGGGAAGACCACCCCGCTGTTCGCGGTGGACTCCTTCCCCGAGCAGCTGCACAAGCCGATCACCGACCACGGCGACTTCATCAACGTCTTCGACGAGGACCTGATGAACGAGATGGTCGACTGCATCAACAGCGGCCGTGAGTGCGGCGCGGGCGCCGGCGACGGCGGCAATGCCGGCGGTGACGACGGTGGTAACGCCGGTGGCGACGACGGTGGTAACGCCGGTGGCGACGACGGCGGTAACGCCGGCGGTGACAAGGGCGGTGACGCCGGTGGCGGCAAGGGTGGTGACGCCGGCGGTGACAAGGGCGGTGACGCCGGTGGCGGCAAGGGTGGTGACGCCGGCGGTGACAAGGGCGGCGACGCCGGTGACAAGCCGGGTGACGACGGCAAGGGCGACCAGCAGAACCCGTCCGAGCCGCCGCGGGAGACCGAGCCCGCCGAGGAGGAGCCCGCGGGCGGCCAGAAGGCCGAGCAGCCCGGCGTGAAGGCCTCCACCCCGGCCCAGGACGACGGCGGCGACGCCGGCAAGGGCGACGACGGGGGCCGGGCCGCCCAGGCCGCTCAGGTGCCCGGCAGCCTGCCGGAGCTCGAGGACCGTACCCAGGCGCAGGCCGAGACCGGCAGCCTGGCCGAGACCGGCGCCCAGATGTGGCCGGCCGCGCTCGGCGGAGTGCTGGTGATCCTCGGCTTCTTCGTCCTGCGCAGTGTGCGGCGCAACGCCTGATCCCCTGACGGCGGCAGGTCCCCGTACCGGGGGCCTGCCGCCTCGCCGTCTCCGGAACGCCCGGAGTCAGGACGCGGGCGTTCCGGAAGCCGGCCGGGGGGCCTCCGGGGCCGTCCCCTCCGCGTCGATGTGCGGCATGACCCGGTCCAGCCATCGCGGTGTCCACCAGGCGTGCCGGCCCAGCAGGGTCATCACGGCCGGGACCAGCAGCAGCCGCACCACGGTCGCGTCGATGAGCACGCTCACCGCGAGTCCCAGGCCGAGCATCTTCACCACGACGTTGTCGCTGATGATGAACGCCGCGAACACGCTCACCATGATCAGTGCCGCGCAGGTGATGACCCGCGCGGTGATCTCCAGGGCGTGGGCGACCGCCGCTCTGGCGTCGCCGGTGCGCTTCCACGCCTCGTGGACGCGGGAGAGCAGGAAGATCTCGTAGTCCATGCTCAGGCCGAAGATGATCGCGAACATCATCATCGGCACATAACTCTCGATCGGCACCGTGCCGTTGACGCCCAGCGCGGAACCGCCCCACCCCCACTGGAAGACGGCGACCACGACGCCGTAGGAGGCGGTGATGGACAGGACGTTCAGCACGGCGGCCTTCACCGCCACGAGCACCCCGCGGAAGACGGCCAGGATGATGAGGAACGCCAGGGCGACCACCACGGCGATGATCAGCGGCAGCCGGTCGGCGACGATGTCGCGGAAGTCGACCTGAGCCGCTGTCGTCCCGGTGACGTAGGTCCTGGCGTCCGTGCCCCGCACGGCCTGCGGCAGGGTGTCGTCCACCAGGCGGTTGGTGAGGTCGGTCGTGGCGGCGCTCTGCGGGGACGTCGAGGAGTACACCGTGCCGACCAGGACGTCCCCGTCCTGGGTGGCGGTCAGCGGTGTGACCACGGCCGCGCCCTGCACGCCGTCCAGGGTCTTCTGGGCCTTCGAGACCAGGTCGGACCGGTCGGCCTGCGGGACGGACGACTGGTCGATGACGACGGTGAGCGGGCCGTTGGAGCCGGGCCCGAAGGCGTCGGTCATCAGGTCGTAGGCCCGCCGGTCGGTGAACGACGTGGGGTCCGCGCCGTCGCCGATGTGCCCGAGCTGGATCGAGAACGCCGGGATCGCCAGCACGGCGATGGCGGCCAGGCCCGCCGCGAGGACCTGCCAGGGCCTGCGCTCGACGCGCTGCGCGTACCGGTGCCAGGCGCCCTGGGGTGCCGCCCCCGGCTCGGCGTCGGTCTCGGCCACCGGGCGGCGCACCCGGTAGCGGTCGATGCGCCGGCCGATCAGGCCCAGCAGGGCCGGTACCAGGGTGAGCGCGCCGGCCACGGCCGAGACGACCGTGACGGCCGCGGCGAGCCCGAGCAAGCCGATGAACGAGACGCCGGAGGCGAACAGACCCGTCAGCGCGATGATCACCGTGCAGCCGGAGACCAGCACCGCCCGCCCGCTGGTGGAGGCGGCGTGCCCGGCCGCCTCCACCGGGTCCCGGCCGTTCATGATGTCCTGCCGGTACCGGGTGATCAGGAACAGCGCGTAGTCGATGCCGACGCCCAGGCCGATCATCGTGGCCAGGGTCGGCGACACCGTGGCGAAGGTGAACGCGGCCGCCAGCAGCCCCAGGATGGCGAGCCCGCCGACCACACTGATCAGCGCGGTCAGCAACGGCACCACGGCCGCGACGACACTGCCGAAGCCGATCAGCAGAACCACGATGGCCACCCCGAAGCCGATCGCCTCGCTCAGCCGGTCGTCCGGGGCGGGCCGGGCCAGCTCCCCGAGCGGACCGCCGTACTCCACCTCGACCCCGGCCTGCCGCAGCGGCTGGACCGCGTCGTCCACCCCGTTCAGGTAGCCGTCGCCCAGCGTGGAGGGCTGCACGTCGAAGCGGACCGTGATGTAGGCCGTCTTCCGGTCGGAGGAGAGCGGACCGACGTCCGGCTGCGAGCCGCCCTGACCGGCGCCGGACGCGGACAGCGGGTTCTGCGCCGACAGCACGTGCGGCAGCTTCTGCAGGCCGGAGACGGTCGTGGACATCTGCGAGCCGAACGAGGTCAGCTCCCGCTGGTCGTCGTGCAGCACGATCTGGCTGCTGTACCCGCCCGCCTGGGGATCGTGCCGCTGCAGCACCTCGATGCCCTGCTGCGACTGTGTGTCGGAGAGGGTGAAGTCGTCGGAGTAGTCCGCCCCGACCGAACGGCTCGACAGCTGGAGGGCCAGCAATGCCGCCAGCCAGGCGACGATGACGACCACGAAGTGGTGCGCGCACCACTCTCCGAGCCGCCGCAGCAGCCCCGCCTTCGGCCTTCTCCTGCTCCCGCCCTTGCGCATGGACGGCATGGGCCCGTTCTCCTCCGGCCCGCCGGGTGATTCCCGGCTCTGGCTCCATTACACGGGCGAGGCGCAATCCCGGCATCTTGGGCAGACCGTCGGGAAGGGGGCGGGTGTCGCCAGGCCGCGCCTCAGCCCGGCCCCTCCCGGGGGCGGCCGAACGCGGTGAGCAGCAGGGCCACGTCGTCCACCCGGTCCTCGGTGCGGTGCGCCGACTTGATGAGCTGGTCGGCCAGCTCCTCGACCGAGTCGGGGGCCCCGGCGGCCAGCGTGCTGCGCAGCGTGTCGATGCCGGTCTCGATGTCGCTGCCCGGCATCTCCACCAGCCCGTCGGTGTACAGCGCCAGCACACTGCCGGGCGCCAGGCTGAGCGCGGTGACCGGGTAGACCGCCTCCGGCTGCACGCCCAGCATCACCCCGCCGACCAGATCGAGGACCTCGGCTCGGCCGTCGGGGTGGCGCAGCAGCGGCGGCGGATGGCCCGCCCGCACCGCGAGCGCGCGGCCGCTGGCCGGGTCGAGCTCGATGTAGCAGCAGGTGGCGATCGCGTCCGCCTCCAGCTCGGACAGCAGCCGGTTGGTGTGGGTGATGACCTCCTGCGGCGGGCGCCCGCTGGCGGCGAAGGCGTGCACCGCGCTGCGCAGCTGCCCCATGACGGCCGCGGCGCTCACGCTGTGCCCCTCCACGTCCCCGATCACCAGGGCCACCTTGCGGCCGGTCCGGATCACGTCGTACCAGTCGCCGCCGATGGCCATGCCCCGGGTGCCGGGCAGATAGCGGCCGGTGGCGCGCAGGCCGTCGATCTCGGGCAGCCGGTGCGGCAGCAGCCCCTCCTGCAGCCCGCGGGCCACGGCCGACTCGTCGTCGTAGAGCCGGGCCCGCTCCAGCGCCTGGGCGGCCAGCCCGCTCAGCGCGGTCAGCGCGGCCCGTTCGTCGGGGGTGAAGCGGTGCCGGTCCGCCCAGCCGAGGATGCAGGAGCCCACCGCGTGCCCGGAGGCGATCAGCGGCAGGAACGACCACGAGTTCATCCGGTCCAGGGCGATCCCCGGATAGGCGCTGCTCAGCGCCTCGGGCGACTCGAAGAAGAGCGGGAACCGGGTGGTCAGGGCGTGCACACCGGGCAGCTGGGTGTCGAGCGGCACCCCCTCGAAGCGGTCGAGGAAGCCCTCCGGATAGCCCGACTCCCACAGCAGGTACATCCGCCCGTCGCTGACCGTGTAGAGGGCCAGCTCCTGGGCGCCGAACGCCGGCAGCAGCTGCTCCGAGACGGCCCGGCACACGTCCTGCACGGTCACCGCCTCGGTGAGCACGCTGGCCATCTGCACCACGTGGTACAGCGCGCCCGCCCGTGCCGGTGCGGCCTGCTCCGCGGCCGCCGGGACCACCAGGTCACCCGGCGCCGTGGGCCGGCCCCCCGCGCGGGCCGCGCTGGGCGGCGCGGTGGTGAAGACCCGGCCGGTCAGTCCGTGCACCCCCGGATACAGCACGAATCCCAGCCAGGGCCCGTCCGTGGTGTGCACCAGGTACGACACCGGCTGCTGCGACAGCATCGCCGCCCGGTAGCGGTCCTCGTAGGCCGGGTCGCGCAGCCAGGTGATCACATGCCACGGATAGTGGCCGAGCAATTGCTCGCGCTCGCACCCCAGCAGCTCCAGACAGCGCTGGTTGACGTAGGTCACCCGGCCGTCCTGGTCGAGCGAGAACAGCCCGTCGGGCAGCCGCTCGGCGGCCTCGGCAGCGGTGGCCGACCCGGAGGCGTCGACGAACGCGCCGATGAACAGCCGCCGGGACGGCAGGGAGCGCAGGACGTGCCCCCACAGCTCGAGCGGACGGTAGCGGGCCTGTCCGTCCTCGGACGGTTCCTCCAGCACCCGCAGCCGCCGCCCCCTGACGACGCCGGCGGTCAGCGCCGCGCGCCGGCTCGCCCGCAGCTCGTACCGGTCCTCCGGGCGCACCCGGCTCTCCACCTCGGCCGAGGTGCCGCCGAACGCGGACGCCTCGAGACCCAGCAGCCCGAGCGCCTCGTCGTCGAGGGTCCACAGATCGTTCTCCAGGTCCCACTCGAGACCGCCGATGCGCACGGCCCGCGCCGGCGGGGCGTGCAGCTGCACACTGACCGGCTGGCCGTCGTACTCGATCTCCGGCACCGGGACGCCCGGGTGCGCGGGCGCGGGGAGGCCGTGCAGATACTCGGTGAGCCTGTGCGCCATGGCCCGCTCGGCGGTCCGCAGCGCGAAGTCGACCTCCTCCGCGGCCACCGGTTCCAGGGACGCCGACCGCAGCACCACCAGCACGCCCACGGCCTCGCCGTCCACGGTCACCGGGTGATGGGCGGAGGCGAACGGGTACGGCAGCGCGGCGGTGAACTGGGGGAAGCGCAGCATCGTCGCCCGCTCGTCCGGCAGCCACAGGCTCTCGCGGTTCCGGTAGGACTCGGACATCGGCAGCGCCCCGCCCACCGGAACCCGCCACCAGGACCGCAGCAGCGAGCGCGGCACTCCGGTCACCACGCAGAGCACCAGGGAACGCCGGTCGGGGGAGCGCAGGTAGACCAGGCCGCCGTACCCGTTCAGCGCCCGGACGGCGGCCAGGACCGGTTCCGCGAGCGCGTCCTCGATCCTGGCCGGCTCCCCGGTCCGGATCCGCTCCGCGCTCCGTCCGCCCCTGCCTGTCCGCCGCGCTCCGTCCGGTGCGGCGGCTTCCTCTTCCATCTCGCGTCCTCCCGGTGCGGACGCACAGGATTCGTTCGCTTGTCACCAGGATGTGCCATGAGTGACGCAAAGGCGCGGCGGATGCGGCGACAAGGCCGGTGATGGGCGCAACCTTCGGTGTCAGTGGGGCGTCTCACCTGATATCAGGCACTCGCCTGATATCAGGCAGATGCCGACCTCGGGGGCGAAAATGATACGAACCAGAACGATCTGCGCGACTCTTGTGCTCGTCGGCGCCACGCTGGGGACCGCGGCGGTCCCGGCCGTCGCCGCCCAGTCCGCGCCCATGAGCGCGACGGCCTGCCCCACCGGCTGGGGCAGTCTCCCCAAGACCGGCACCACCTCCACCACCACGCCGGTGCGGGACGTCAGGACCGGGCGGCACGACTGCTACGACCGGATGGTCGTCGACCTGCCCGGCGCGGGCCGGGACGTCGGGTACTCCGTCCGCTACGTCGACCGTCTCCACCAGGACGGCTCGGGCCGGCACATCCCGGTCGCAGGCGGCGCGGTCCTCGAGGTGCGGGTGCACGCGCCCGCCTACGACCCAGGGACCGGCGCGGCCACCTATCCCGCACGCGCCGGACGCCCGCTCCCGGACGTCGACCTCGCCGGGTACCGCACCTTCCGCGACGCCCGCTTCGCGGGCAGCTTCGAGGGCGACACCCAGATCGGCCTCGGCGTCCGCGCCCGCCTGCCGTTCCGGGTGCTGCAGCTGACCGACCGCGTCGTGATCGACGTGGCCCACGACTGGACCGGCGCCCGCTGAGCCGTCCCCGGTGCCGCACGGGCGCCCGGCCCGCTCACGGGGCGGGCGCCCGCCGGTGCGTACGAGGGCGTCCGGTGCGTCCCATGCGTACGGTGCGTACGGAGGCGTCCGGTGCCGGCGCCCGCCGGCCCCCGGGGCCACCCGGGACCGGTCTGTGCCGCGGGGTGCGCTCAGCCGGGCGCTGCGCCGGTCTCGCAGATCTGCCGGGCCACCTCGCGGAGCTTGGTGTTGGTGCGCTGCGAGTGCACGCGCAGGATCTCGAAGGCCTGGTCCTCGCTGATGTGATGGCGGCCCATGAGGATGCCCATCGCCTCGCCGATCAGATGCCGGGTCGCGATGGCCTCCTGCAGCTGCGCGCCGGACCGGGCGGTGGCGAAGGCGACCGCCGCGTGCGAGGCCAGCAGCCAGCCCGCGGTCTCGCTGTCCTCGGTGAACACGCCGGGCTTGCGGGAGTACATGTTGAGCGCGCCCAGCTCCTCCTCCCGCGTGTACAGCAGGAGCCCCATCATGCTGCCCACGCCCAGCCGGGCGGCCCGCGGCACATACACCGGCCACCGGTCGTCGCCCGCCGTGAAGTCGACGATGCGGAACACCTGCTCGCCGCTCTCCGGCCGGGCCACGTCGAAGCAGGGCCCCTCCTGGAGCCGCTCCTGGAGGCGGTCGCTCTCGGCGACCATCTCGTCCGTCGGCGCCAGCGACATCACCCGCCGGCCCTGGAGCACCAGGATCCCGGCGGCGTCGCAGCCGTCCACGAGGTCCACCGCCGAGGAGGTGATCTGCTTGAGCGTGTCGTCGAGGGTGTGCTCGGCCAGCAGGTCACGCGCCAGGGACGCCATCTGCTGTGCGAAACCCCGCCAGTCCACGGTCCGCCTTCCCGGCCGCTCCGGTCCGTCCCCCGTCCCATGGTGGCACGCCCGGAGATCACGCACCCGCCTTCGCGTGAGGTTTGAGCTGAGCCTCGGCGGCCACCCGCTTGTCACGGACACTGATCGACTGCGCGACTGGGAGTGAGACACGGTGGCTGAGGAGCAGAAGGCCAAGGCGAAGACGGAGCAGGCCAAGGGCAAGCTCAAGGAGGCGGCGGGCCGCGTCATGGGCAATGAGGGGCTCGAGGCCGAGGGCCGCGCCGAGCAGTCCAAGGGCGACGCACGGCAGGCGAAGGAGAAGACCAAGGACGTCTTCAGGCACTGAGGATCCGAGCGCGTTTCCCGCCCGCCGGGGACGGTCGACCGGGCGGGGCTCCGCGAGGCGGGGCCCCGCCCGCTGCCGGTGCCGGATGCGTTGTCAGTGCCGGATGCCACCCTGCCGGTATGGACGAACTGGAGTTCATGCGCGGCCGGGTCTACGGGGCGGACCACGACGATCCCGGACCGCGCGAGGGGCGCGCGTACGTCGAGCTGGTGGGCGGTCCGCTGGACGGCCTGCTGCTGGACGTCACCGATCTGCCGCGGGCGGAACGCGAGGAGGGTGTCCGCCTGCGCACCGAGATAGGCCGCTACGGGGCGGGCGGCCGCGCGGTCTACGCACCACGCGGCACCGGCGAGCGGGTGTTCGAGTGGCGCGGCGACATCCCCTGAGCCCCCGGGCCGCGTGGCGGAGACAGGGGCGGGGCAGACGTAGCCGTGGAGGCACCAGGCAGGCAGCCGCGCGTCCCGGGAGGTCGCGCCCGTCGGCTCAGGAAGGGCCGTGCGGGGCGCACGCACGCGGGGACGCGGGAAGCGGAGGGAGCGATGGGAGTCCTCTCGGACGGCAGCTCGGCGCTGCGCGACCGCATCGGCGGCGCGATCCTCACCCGAGTCGCCGGACCGGACGGCCGGCTCAACCGCGAGCGGATCCACGGCACGCCCGGCCCGCGCTGGTTCGGACCGGACCGGCCGGTCAGGCGCGTGCACGGCGACGCCTCCATGTTCATCGGCGGCCTGGCCGCCCTGCTGCTGCAGTCGCTCCACCCGCTCGCCATGGCCGCCGTCGCCGGCCACTCCGGCTTCCGCGGCGACCCCTGGGGACGGCTGCAGCGGACCAGCACCTTCCTCGCCGTCACCACCTACGGCACCGCAGGCGCCGCCCAGCAGGCCGTCGACCGGGTCAGGGCCGTGCACCGCACGGTCCGCGGCACCACCGCCGACGGCCAGGAGTACCGGGCGGACGACCCCCGGCTGCTGTGCTGGGTGCACATCGCCGAGGTCGACTGCTTCCTCCGCGCCCACCAGCGGTACGGCGCACGCCCCCTGGACGACGCGGGCTGCGACGCCTACGTCGCCGACATGGCCCGGGTGGGCGCCGCACTCGGCGTGCTCGACCCGCCGACCGACCGCGCCGCACTGGAGGAAAGGCTGGCCGCCTACCGCGGCGAGCTGCGCGCCACCCCGGAAGCCCGCAGCACGGCACGCTTCCTGCTGCTCCGCCCGCCCGTGCCGCTGATCGCCCGCCTGCCCTACGGCGTGCTGGCCGCCAACGCCGTGTCGCTGCTGCCCGCCTGGGCCACCCGCGCCCTGCGGGTGCCGCGCCTGCCCCCGGCGGAGGGCGTGTGCGTACGCCCGCTCGGCACCGCCGTCACCGCGGGCATCCGCTGGGTGCTGCCACCGCGCGACGCCGCACAGCCGGGGAGCGAGGCCTAGCGGGGGAGCGGGAACGACGGAGGAGCGGCCGGTTCCCCCGGCCGGCTCCGGTTGACCTTCGCCACACGGGGCACTCAGTGCTGACCGGAGCCCCGTGAAGGACATTGGGAGGTCGTCGTGGCGGTCCGACATCGGCTGATCAGAACGAGCCCGCAGATCGTCTGGTCCGTCCTCGCGGACGGCAGCCGCTACGCCCAGTGGGTGGTGGGCACCGAGACCACGGAACCGGAGCACGGCCACTGGCCCGACCTCGGAGCGGCGATCCGCTACACGGTGCGCCTGGGCCCGGTGCAGCTGGCCAACACCACCGTCGTACGCCGCTGCGTCCACGGCGAGCAGCTGGAACTCGAGGCCCGGGCGGGCATGCTCGGCACCGCGCGCATCGCGATCGAGCTGCGCCCCTGGGGCAACCACTGCCTCGTCATCGTGGACGAGCACCCGCTGCACGGCATCGGCGGCACCCTGCACAACGTGGCCGTGGACGCCTTCATCCAGCTGCGCCACCGGGCCATGCTGGCCCGGCTCGCCGAGCTGTGCGAGGAGGTGGCCGCCGAGGAGGAACGCCGCCGCCCGCTCGGGCAGGTGGTGGTGCCGGGCACGGGAGAGGGAGCCGCCCGTGCCTGACGCCGTGGTGATCGGGGCGGGCCCCAACGGTCTCGTGGCGGCGAACCTCCTCGCCGACGCCGGCTGGAGCGTGCTCGTACTGGAGGAGCAGCCCGAGCCCGGCGGCGCGGTACGCCACGACCGGGGCGTCGACCCCGGCTTCGTCAGCGATCTGTGCAGCTCCTTCTACCCGCTCGCCGCCGCCTCCCCGGTCCTCACCGGGATGCGCCTGGAGGACCACGGCCTGCGCTGGAGCCACGCCCCGCACGTTCTCGCCCACCCGCTGACCGACGGGCGCTGCGTGGTGCTCGACCGCCGCATCGACGTCACCGCCGCGTCCCTGGAGGCCTTCGCACCGGGCGACGGCGCCGCCTGGCGCGAGCTGTACCGGATGTGGCAGCACCTGCGGCCCTATGTGATCGACGCGCTGTTCACCCCGTTCCCGCCCGTCCGCCCCGCCGCCCGGCTGGCGCTCCGGCTGCGCGCCGCGGGCGGGCTCCGGGTGGCCCGCACCCTGGTGCTGCCGGTCCGCAGGATGGGGGAGGAGGAGTTCCGCGGCGAGGGCGGGGGACTGCTGCTGGCCGGCAACGCCCTCCACGCCGACCTCGCCCCGGAGGCGGCGGGCAGCGGCGGCTTCGGCTGGCTGATGGCCATGCTCGGGCAGACCTTCGGCTTCCCGGTGCCGGCCGGCGGCTCCGGCGCCCTCACCGAGGCCCTGGTCCGCCGGCTGCGCTCCCGCGGCGGCGAACTGCGCTGCGGGCAGCGCGTCACCCGCGTCCTGGTGCGCGACGGACAGGCCCGGGGGGTGCGCACCGCCTCCGGCGGCACCGTCACCGCCCGGCGGGCCGTCCTGGCCGACGTCTCCGTGCCCGCCCTGTACGGGCAGCTCGTCGCGCCCGAGCACCTGCCGGGGCGGCTCCTCGAGGACCTGCGGCGCTTCCAGTGGGACTTCGCCACCTTCAAGGTGGACTGGGCGCTCGACACACCGGTGCCCTGGGAGGCCGAGCAGGCCGCGGGCGCCGGCACCGTCCACCTCGCCGACGGCATCGACGAACTCACCCGCTTCGCCGCGCAGATCGCCATGCGTCAGGTGCCCGACCGCCCCTTCTGCCTGTTCGGCCAGATGACCACCTCCGACCCGTCCCGCTCGCCCGAGGGCACCGAGTCGGCCTGGGCCTACACGCACGTGCCGCACGACATCACCGGCGACGCCGGCGACGAGCAGCTCACCGGGACCTGGGACGCCAAGGAACGGGAGATCATGGCCGACCGCGTCGAGCGCCAGGTCGAGCGGTTCGCGCCCGGCTTCCGCTCCCGCATCCGGGCCCGCCGCATCCTCGCCCCGCCCGACCTGGAGGCCCTCGACCGCAATCTGCACGGCGGCGCCCTCAACGGCGGCACCACCGCCATGCACCAGCAGCTCCTCTTCCGCCCGGTCCCCGGCACCGGCCGCCCCGAGACCCCGGTGAAGGGTCTCTACCTGGCCTCCGCCGGAGCCCACCCCGGGGGCGGTGTGCACGGCGCCGCCGGCGCCAACGCCGCACGCGCCGCGCTGCGCCGCCGCCGCGCCCCGGGACTGCCGCAGGCACAGCGCCTGCTGACCCGGCGCTCCGGCGAGCGCGACTGACGACCACCCAGACGGACGGGCCGTCGACGGTCACCGGACACGAAGGCCACCGACGAGAAGGGGCGCACACGCACCGGACGACGACCGACCGCGAAGACCAGTGACGACGACCGACACCAGGGACGGACCACCGCATGCGACAGACGGAGGCGAGACGATGACCGGTCACGACGGCGACGGCCCCGACCGCGCCCATCAGCGTCCCGAGGGGGTCAGCGACGAGACGGTGGAGGCCCTCGGGTCCCTGTCCAAGGCACTGGAGACCGTCGAGCGCGCCCGCGGACACCTCTACAGCTTCCACCAGCTCACCGGCACCGCCGACCTCGAACTCGACCGCGCCGTGGAGCTGCTGCGCAAGGCCGGCCACCCCGAGTGGGCGGAGACCGTGCGCACCCAGGTGCTGGGCCGCAACGTCATCCCGGGGCACTGGACGTTCCAGATCGTCGAGGCCTACGACAGCACCTACTACCAGCCGTTCCGCGAGATCGAACGCGCCGCCGTCGACGAACTGGCCGAGGGGCGCGACCACCTCTACGAGGCCGAGATGAAGGAGGCCCGCCGCACCGCCGGCCACCCCGACCACACCGCCCGGCCGGACACCACTCCCGCCGACCGCATCCGCAGCGAGGAACGGTAGAACCATGAAGGCACCGCCCACCGGCCCGAACCCGCTGCTGGACCGCACCGTGGTGGTGACCGGCGCCGCCCGCGGCATCGGGGCCGCCGTCGCCCGCGACCTGGCCGGACGCGGCGCCCGGCTCGCCCTGCTCGGCCACGAGCCGGACCAGCTGCGGGCCCTCGCGGCCGAACTGCCCACCCCGGCCCTGGCCCACGAGGTGGACGTCACCGACGAGGCCGCGATGGAGCGCGCGTCCGACCTGGTACGCGGGCGCCTCGGCCCGCCTTCGGCCGTGGTGGCCAACGCGGGCGTCGCCGAGGGCGCCCCGTTCGCCGACTCCGACCTCGCCGCGTGGCGCCGCGTCGTCGACGTCAACCTCAACGGCAGCGCGGTCACCGCCCGCACCTTCCTGCCCGACCTGTTCGAGACCCGTGGCTACTACCTCCAGGTCGCCTCCCTCGCCTCCTTCGGCGCCGCGCCCATGATGAGCGCCTACTGCGCCTCCAAGGCCGGAGTGGAGGCCTTCGCGCACAGCCTGCGCGCCGAAGTCGCCCACCGCGGTGTCGCCGTGGGCATCGGCTACCTCAACTGGACCGACACCGAGATGATCCGCGACGGCGACCGCTATCCCGTGCTCCGCGAGCTGCGCGGTCACATGCCGCCCCCGGCCCGCCGTGTGTACCCGGCCGAACTGGTCGCGGCACGGCTGGCATCGGCGGTCGAACGCCGCAGCACCGCCGTCTACATCCCACGCTGGCTGCGCCTGGTGCAGGCGACCCGCGCGGCCCTGCCGCCGCTGGTGCTGCGGGTGTCCCGCCGCGCGCTGACCCGGCTGGAGCCTGAGCAGTCGCTGCGCCCCACGGGCGTGCTGGGCGCCGGCGGACAGGCCGACCTCGCCGCCCGCCGGAGCGGATGAGGTCGCTTCTCGTACCGCCGGCCGGTGCGCTCAGCGCGCGCCGGGCGTGGTGTCCAGCACGGCCCGGTGCACGGCACGGGCCAGCCGCGCGCCCCACAGCGAACGGGGACCGGCGAAGGCGCACGGCTCGTCACCGGGGGAGGGGGTGCGGGCGGCCACGCACACCGCGTCGGTCGGCGTGCCGGAGCAGTCGAGACCGGCGTCCAGCAAGGCCTGCACCTTGGCCTCCGTGGCGGTCGCCACCGCATTGACCAGCGCGGCGTCGGTGAGCGGCGCGGGCACGGCGGCCACGATGTTGATGGTCCCAGGGCCGTGCGGTTCACCGGCCGGGTCCGGGGCGGCGGCCCAGCCGCGCACCTCGATCCCGGACGTGACGAGCGCCTCCGCCCCCGAGTCACGGGCGTGCCCGTACGCCGTGACGTCGGCCGCCGTCATCAGACCGACTCCGGGACCGGGCAGCCCGGCCGCGGCGGCCAGCGAGGCGAGGTGCCGGTGGGGGTCGGTGCGCCGGTAGCCGTGAGGGACCTGCGCGTTGAGCACCCAGGCCCGCTCACCGATCCCGCCGCCCAGCACGGCACTGCTGGCCATCCGCCAGCCCGGCCCGGCCACCCACACCAGCGACTCCAGCCGCTCACCCTCCTCCACCCTGCTGAGCCGGCGCGGACACAGCAGCCCCTCGGCGCTGCGGGGCGGCGGAACGACAGCGGTCACCGGACGGCACTCCTCACGACGGATCGAACCGCCCGATCGTATGCCGCCCCGCCGGCCCGAGGTCACTCGGGAGCCGGGCCCGCCGTCACCGGGGAGCCGGGCCCGCCGTCACGCGGGTGTCAGGGGCGCTTGCCGCGCAGCTTGCCCAGGAGCTTCTGGGCCTGCTCACGGCGCTTCGGGTCGGACGCCGCCCGGCGGACCTGCTCCGCCGCCCGCCGGCCCTGGGGGCTCTGCGCGAACTGCTTGATCTTGTCCATCATGCCTGCCATCAAGGGCTCCTCTCTCCTCGCACGGCCGGTGCCGTGCCCTGTGTCGTCCTGTGTCTCCAGTGTGCTCGCACCGGGCCCCCTACCCTTCCCGGCGCGCCCGAGACCACGCTCCGGGGCACGGTCCGGATCCCCGGCCATCGCCCGCCTTCCACGTACCGTCAAGTGCGCCTGCTCAGCGCGCGGTTGGCCGGCCGCGAACGGTGCCGTCCCGCCACTTCCGTCCCGCCCGGCGGGTTTGCGGCGGGAATCGCAGGCAAGTCGGTGTGCATGAGTGAACCGAACAAGAACTCGCAGGCGAAGAACACCCAGGAACGTACCGGCGCCAAGGCGCGCGGGTCCGCGGAGAAGGCGACCGCCCCGGCCGGGAAGGCGACCGCCCCGGCCGGCAAGGCGGCGAAGGACACCGGCGCCAAGGCCACTGACACCGCGTCAGCGGCAGCGACCGGCACCCGGCGGGCCGCCCAGGCCGCCGAGGGCGCCGCGCAGAGCGCGGTGAAGGGCGTCGAGGCGGGCCGCCGCGCGGTCGTCGCCACCTCCGGCCAGGTCGCCGCCGGCGCCAGGACGGCCTGGACCGCGATCGCCCACCGCAAGCTCGTCACCGCCGGCGTCGGCGCCGGACTCACCGCGCTGAGCGCCGCCTCGTACGCGGCCGGCCGCCGTGCGGGACGCCAGACGCACGGTCCTCTCACCAGGTGGACCGGCGGACGCATCTGACCGGCGGACACCCCCGCCCGCGGCACCGGCGGCAGCCCGCCGGGACCGGGCCAGGGGCCCGCTCGCGCGAAACGTCCCTGACAAGGAAAGATGTCTCCGCAGGAGAAGTATCGACCCATGCGGAGGAGTGGGCACATGCAGCACGAGCGAGCGGGCGGCCCGGCCGGTCCCGAGGATCTCGTCGACGTCGCTCGGCTGGTCACGGCGTACTACGCCTTGCACCCCGACCCGGAGGACCCCGGCCAGCGCGTCACGTTCGGGACGTCGGGACACCGTGGCTCGTCCCTGGCGGCCGCGTTCAACGAGGACCACATCGCGGCGACCAGCCAGGCCATCTGTGAGTACCGCGCCCAGCAGGGCACCGACGGCCCGCTGTTCCTCGGCGCCGACACCCACGCGCTCTCCGAACCCGCCCGGGTGACCGCGCTGGAGGTGTTCGCCGCCAACGGCGTCACGGTGCTCGTCGACGAGTCCGACGGCTACACGCCCACCCCGGCGGTCTCGCATGCGATCCTCACCCACAACCGCGGCCGCACCTCGGGCCTCGCGGACGGCGTGGTCGTCACCCCTTCCCACAACCCGCCCGCGGACGGCGGGTTCAAGTACAACCCGCCGAGCGGCGGCCCCGCGGGCTCGGACGCCACCTCCTGGATCCAGGACCGAGCCAACGACATCATCCGCGGCGGCCTGAAGGACGTCCGCCGCATCCCCTACGCCCGCGCCCTGGCCGCGGAGACCACCGGTCGCTACGACTTCCTGGGCCGCTATGTCGACGACCTGCCGAGCGTGCTCGACCTGGACGCCATCCGCTCGGCCGGCGTGCGCATCGGCGCCGACCCGCTCGGCGGCGCGTCCGTCGCCTACTGGGGCCGGATCGCCGAGCAGCACCGCATCGACCTCACCGTGGTCAACCCGCTCACCGACCCCACCTGGCGGTTCATGACGCTGGACTGGGACGGCAAGATCCGCATGGACTGCTCCTCCCCGCACGCCATGGCCTCGCTCATCGGGCAGCGCGACCGCTTCCGGATCGCCACCGGCAACGACGCCGACGCCGACCGGCACGGCATCGTCACCCCCGACGCCGGCCTGATGAACCCCAACCACTACCTCGCCACGGCCATCAACTACCTCTACGCCCACCGCGAGCAGTGGCCGGCGGCGGCCGGCGTCGGCAAGACCCTGGTCTCCTCCGCGATGATCGACCGGGTCGCCGCCGACCTGGGACGCCGGCTCGTCGAGGTGCCGGTCGGGTTCAAGTGGTTCGTGGACGGGCTGATGGACGGCTCCCTCGGCTTCGGCGGCGAGGAGTCCGCCGGCGCGTCCTTCCTGCGCCGCGACGGCTCGGTGTGGACCACCGACAAGGACGGCATCATCCTCGCGCTGCTCGCCTCCGAGATCACCGCCGTCACCGGCAAGACCCCCTCGGAGCACTACGCCGCCCTCACCGCCCGCTTCGGCTCGCCCGCCTACGAGCGCATCGACGCACCCGCCACCCGGGAGGAGAAGGCGAAGCTCGCCAAGCTGTCGCCCGCCCAGGTCACCGCCGACACCCTCGCAGGCGACCCGGTCACCTCGGTGCTCACCGAGGCCCCCGGCAACGGCGCGTCCATCGGCGGCATCAAGGTCACCACCGACAGCGCCTGGTTCGCGGCCCGCCCCTCGGGCACCGAGGACGTCTACAAGATCTACGCCGAGTCGTTCCGCGGCGCCGGCCACCTGCGCCAGGTGCAGGAGGAGGCCAAGTCGGTCGTCCTCACCGCGCTGGGCGGCTGAGCCACCGCCGGGCGGGCCGGGCGGCGCCGCTGGCCCGCCCGGCGGCCGGAGGTCAGCCGGCCTGCACGGCGGACGTGGTGGCCGAGGAAGGCGACGGGGCGAGCGAGTCCGCCGGCCGGGAGGTGGCCGCCGGCAGTTCCGCGGGCACCTCCTCCGACTGCTGCAGCACCGTGTCGCCGGGGCCCTGCGGCGTGCCGTCCGCCGTGGTGGCCAGCCGCGACCAGGCCATCAGCACCAGCGCGATCGCGGCGGCGGTACCGGCGAACCGGCCGACGCGGCGCAGCCGGGCACGGCCGTCCAGATTCCGCCAGGACGGGGCGTCCCACGGGTCCTCGGGACGCCACATCTCACCGACGGCGTCCCCGGCCGTCCGGCCGGACGCGCCGGCCCGAGGGGGCCGGGTGCGCTCTCCCTCCGCCCGCTGACGCGCGGAGGGTTCCCTGGGCGCCGAGGCCCGGATGGCACGTTCGTCGTCGTCGAGGAACCGCTGCCAGACGTCGTCCGGCAGCAAGGGGCCGCCGCCTGGCGGTTCAGGCGTCCCGCCCTCCTCCGGCCGCTGCGCGGTCACGTCCGTTCCTTCCCCTCTCGTGCCGGTGTTCGCCAGGATCATGGCACAGTGCCAAGACGCCGGACCACAGTGCCCGCCCCCGGCCCCCTGTGCGGCCGGTGTCCCCCGCCAGCTTCCTCTGCGGCCGGTTTCCCTCACGAGTGGCGGGCCCGCCCCTTACGAGTGGCTGACGTCGCACCCGACTCCGCTTCGCACCACGGGTCCCACGTGCCACTGTGGTCACGTCACAGACACCGCGGCATACGAAAGAAGCGGCTGCCGCGGGACGGGCGCCCCGGACAGACCCCTGTCCGGGGCGTCGTGCGTGCGGCGGACCCGGGACGCCGCCGGACACCGCGGACGTCATCGGACACCGGCCTCGATTCCATAAAGGTGCCCCGCGCGACCGCTCGGGGTGACCGGATCTTTGCATAGTCTCAAGGCGGGAGGGGCGTCTGTGGAGGAAAGGGACGGCTCTCGAGCGCCCGGACACCGCTGGAGCAGCATTGACCGACAGGAATCCGACACCGAGTCAGAAGGTTCTGGCCTGGATGCCGCTCGCGGTGATGGCCGTGATCGCGGTCATGGACGTGTCGGCCGGTCCCGGCGTCGGGCTGCTGCCGCTGGTCTCGCTCGGACCCGCCTTCGCCGGACTCGTCGGAAGCTGGCGCCGCACCGCCCTGATCGGCGTGCTGGCCCTGCTGCTGTGCACCGCGCTGGGCCTGTACAACGGGCTGTTCGCCGAACGGCGCGGCTACGCGGCCATGGCCTCGGTCGCCGGTGTCACCGGCGTCGGCGTCGCCGCGGCCGTGATGCGCTCCCGCCGGGAGACCGAGCTGGCCAGCGTGCGGTCCATCGCGGAGGTCGCCCAGCGGGTGCTGCTGCGCCCGGTGCCGCTGACCGCGGGCCCGCTCCAGCTGGCGGTGTCGTACACCTCCGCCGTCGCCGAGGCCCGGATCGGCGGCGACCTGTACGAGGTGGTCGCCTCGCCGCTCGGCGTGCGGGTCATCGTCGGCGACGTGCAGGGCAAGGGCCTGGCCGCGGTGGAGACCGCCGCCGTGGTCCTCGGCGCCTTCCGGGAGGCCGCCTACGACGAGCCCGGTCTCGTCGGCCTCGGCGAGCGGGTGGAACGCAGCGTCGCCCGCGAGCTGCAGGGGGAGCGGTTCGTCACCGCGATCCTCGCCGAGATCCGAGGCGACCATGAGGTCGTCCTCCTCGACTACGGCCATCCCGCGCCCCTGCTGGTACGGCGGGACGGCAGCGCACAGTTCCCCGAACCGCCCGCGTACGCGCTGCCGCTCGGCCTCTCCGCGCACGGCGCCGAAGGCCCCCGCCCCTACCGGGTCGCCTTCACACCGGGCGACCAACTGCTGCTGTACACCGACGGTGTCACCGAGGCCCGCGACCGGGACGGGCGCTTCTATCCGCTGGCCGAGCGCACCCAGCTGCTCAAGGAACCCGACGTGCACCGCGCACTGGAGGCACTGCGCGAGGACCTGGTCCGGCACGCGGGCGGCCCGCCCGGCGACGACGCCGCCATGCTCCTGCTGCGCTACCGCGCCCACGGCAGCGGCGGCGACACGGGTTTCCCCCGGTGACCGCGCCGGCGGGGCAGAGGCCGACTCGGCGGCCCGGTGTGCGCCCCGCGCGGGACCGGGGCGCACGGGAGCGGTACAAAGGAGGAATGGAGCCGCGCGAGAGCCCCGCCGGGGCCACGGACGACGCCGAGGCGGTCACGCGGGCGTTCCTCACCGCCTCGCGGCTGCTGGTCGCGGTGTCGGCGCGGTCGCTCGCGGCCGTCGAGGAGCGGGTGACGCTGCCCCAGTTCCGCATGCTGATGGTGCTCCACACCCGTGGCGACACCAAGCTCGTGGCGCTCGCCGAGCAGCTCCAGGTCGCCCCGTCCACCGCGATGCGCATGGTCGACAGGCTGATCGCCGCCGGGCTCGCCGCCCGGCAGACCAACCCGGCCAACCGCCGCGAGACCCTGCTGAGCCTCACCGGGGAGGGCCGCCGCATCGTCGAGCACGTCACCGCGCGGCGCCGGGCGGAGATCTCCGCGATCGTGGAGCGCCTGGAGCCCCGCCAGCGCGCCGCCCTGATCGAGGCCCTCACGGCCTTCAACGAGGCCGGCGGCGAACCGCCCGTCTCCCAGGTGCACCCTCTGGGCTGGCCGCTGACGCCGTAGCATCCCGTCGAGCGTGCCACTGCCGGGGGCGCGGCCGACGGACGGGCCCCGCCCCGGCGCCCGTGCTAACTTCCCGTCCGGGCCGCGGCCGGCCCGGACCGCCGGCGTCCGGCCCGCGACCGGCGTGTTCAGGCTTCAAGGACGGTGACACCGGATGACGGCAGCAGGCGACGACACCCCCGGTCGGCCCTCCGGCGCGGACGGTCACACCCCCGGCCCGTCCGCGACGGACGGCACGACCTCGGGTCACCCCCCGAAGGACGCGCCGCTTCCGAAGATCCTGTGCGACACCGCCGCCCTGGCGGCCCTCGACGACGCCCCCGCCGGTGCGCTCTGGCGGCTCGCCGAGTCCGGCCGCCAGCTCGACGCCAACGTGGTGCGTCTGCCGCCCGGACAGCAGGTCGGCACCCACCGTGAGCCCGACCTCGACGTGCTGCACCTGGTCCTCGCCGGCAGCGGCACGCTCACCGCCCCCGACGGCACCCGCACCCTGCAGCGGGGCACCCTCACCTGGCTCCCGCACGGCTCCACCCGCAGCCTCACCGCGGGCCCCGAGGGGCTGACGTATCTCACCGTCCACCGCCGCCGCCCCGGCATGCAGATCCGCAGGCCGGACTCCGGTGCGCCGGACGGCTCCTGAGCGTGTGTCAGGAGGACGCCGAGGCTTCCTCGCCCGCCCTCCCCGGAACGGAACCGGTCTCGGGCGCGGTGTAGAAGACCGAGGTGCCCTGCTTGCTGCGCTGGGCCTGGTTCCGGGCGACGAGAGCCTCGAGGGTGTTGCGCACCACCGTCGTCTTGACCGAACGCCCGGGGTGCGCCTGACCGAGGGCGGTGGCGATCTCCGCCGCCGAACGCGGCTCCTTCTGCTCCGCCAGGTGCTCCCGTACGAGATCCACCAGCCGGGGACCTCCGGCCTTGCCCGCCGTCCCCTTCCCGGCACCGGCTTCCGCCCCGGAGATGGCCTGCGCCCTGCCCTTCGCCTCCGCCGCGGGCCTGGTGGACCTGCGCGCGGGCTTCTTCGCGGCGGCAGGCGCACCCGCGGACGCCTTCTTCGCGCGCTTCGGCTCGCCGGCGCCCGCCTTGGCGCCGCTCCCTCCACGGGGAGCGGGGACCTTCGCGCCCCGCGTCCGCGAGTCCCGCCCGGCGGTCCGCTCCCCGGCGCCGGCGGGTTCCCCGGACGTCCCGCCGCGCTCGCCACCCCCGTCGGTCTCCGTCCGCTGCGCCGCCGACTCCAGTGCCTGACGCATGTTCACCAGAACGGCGTGATCGCGCCGCAGCGTGGCCAACTGCTCCTGCAGCGCGGCGATCTCGGCCTCGACGCGCTCCTGCTCCTTGACGTTGCGCTCCAGGTCACCCGTCACCTGTGCGGTGTACTGCGAGGTGAGGTCCGTGACGGAGGCCGCGTTGTCGGACATGACGGTGCCCCTTCTCGTAGGTTGCCTGGTGGCCAGTCATCGTACGGCTGCGCCGCCCACGCCGTTCCCCGCCCGCCGCAGGAACGCAGAGCCCGCGAACGCGCGTACGCAAGGGAGTTCACGGCCGTCCGCACGAGCCCCGGTCCCCGGCCCCCGGCCCGCGGCGGCAGCCAGCTCCACCCGGGGGACGAGCCGTCGCACGAACGGCCGAGGCGACGCGCCGCGCAAGGGGGCCGGGCCGGGACACCGAGCGCGCAGATGGGGGACCTTGCCCGGACTCGCGCGCCGCGCGAGCGGGTTTCACCGTCACCGAAGTCAGGCTGAGCGCATGGCTTCATCGACCGACCACCCGCACCGGGGGAGCCGCTCCTCCCGGCGTGACCCGTGGCCCGCCTTCCCCCGGCCCATCCCCCGCCTGCCGCGGCCGGCCGTGGCACTGCTGATGACCGTGGCGCTCACCGGCTGCGCGGCGCTCGCGGAGAACCCCGCACGGGACGGCCGCCCGCCCGCCTCACCGGCGGGCGGCGCCCCGGCCCACGGCGGCGCCCCCGCCCCCCGCAGCACCCCCTCCGCGCAGAGCCTGCTGTCCCCGCAGGGCGCACCCGGCACGGCGAGCGCCACCGAGGGCAGGACGGAGCCCCCCGCCGATGCCCCCGCTGCGCTGCCCGGTCTCGGCCCGCGCACCCGGGCGCAGATCCCCGACAGCAGCCGCCAGGTCGTGGTGGTCACCGGCCGGGCCCGGGACGCCAACCGCTCCGAGGTCGTGCTGTACTCGCGCACACCGGCCGGATGGCGGGCGGGCACGCCCTGGCCGGCTCGCAACGCGCAGAAGGGCTGGACCGAGAACCACGTGCTCGGCGACCTGCGCTCGCCCATCGGCGTCTTCACCCTCACCGACGCCGGCGGGCTGCTGCCCGATCCCGGCACCCGGCTGCCGTACTACCAGGACGAGGGCTTCGGCATCAGCGGTCCCGGACTGGCGGGGGAGTCCCTGGAAGGGGCCTTCGACCATGTCATCGCCATCGACTACAACCGGGTGCCCGGCACCTCCCCGCTCGATCCGACCCGGCCGCTCGGCGAGGAGAAGGGCGGCGGCATCTGGCTGCACGTCGATCACGAGGGGCCCACCCAGGGGTGCGTGAGCCTCTCCGAGGAGCACATGAAGGAGCTTCTGCGCGCGCTGGACCCGGCCCGCCGTCCGGTGATCGTGATGGGTGACGCCCAGTCGCTGCAGAAGTGAGACGCCCAGTCGTGGAAGAAGTGAGGCCAGCCGCGCCATGCCGCGCCGCGGCGGTGAGCAGCACTGTGCCGCGCGGCGGCCCGGGGCCAGGGCCCCGCCGTCACAGCTCCTCGCCGCGCCGCCGGCCGTCCTCCTCCGGCGGTGCCCGGTTGGAGGCGGTCTCGCCCGCCGTCAGATGTTCGAGGACCTCCACCAGCTCCTGGCAGGCGCGCTCCACGGAACGCCGCATGTGCTGCTGCTCGCTGATCATCGAGGACAGCAGGAGCGCGGTCAGGGCCGCCGCCGCGTTGAAGATCAGCAGGTTGATCATCACGTCCATCCGGTCCAGGACCGAGAACGGGCCGCTGTGGTCCGTCGCCGCGATGGTCGCCATCACCGAGGCGTACAGCGCGCACAGCATGCTGCCGGCCAGCTGGAAGCGCAGCGCCGACCAGACGAGCAGCGGATAGATGGCGAACAGCATGCTCGAGCGGGCGTGGGTGGCCACCGGCACCAGTGTGGCGGTGGCGGCCGCCAGGAGCAGCGCCTCCTTCCAGCGGGAGAGGTGCACGGGCCAGTGCGCGCGCCGGAGCAGGAGCAGCAGGGGAGTGACGATCAGGACACCCATGGCGTCGCCGGCCCACCAGGCCAGCCACACCGACCAGAAGCTGTCGGCGGAGAGGCTGCCCTCCGCCAGCAGCAGCACCGCGCCGGTGGTGGAGCTGATCAGCATGGCGGCGACGGCCCCGAGGAACACCAGCGCCAGACCGTCCCGCAGGCGGGCCAGGTCGGGTTTGAAGTGCTGGCTGCGCAGCAGCAGGTACCCGATCACGGGGGCCGCGGTGTTGCCCGCGATCACGATCACCGACTGCGGCTGCGGGGTGTCGATCGACATCAGCACGAACAGCGCGCCGAGTGCGATGCCGAGCGTGCAGCGCAGGCCGAAGGTCAGCAGGGCGGCCAGCGCCACCCCCGTGGGCGGCCAGATCGGGCTGACCACGGCGCCCTCGACGACCAGGCCGCGCAGCAGCCCCAGCCGCCCGGCCACGTAGTAGCAGGCGGCGACCCCCAGGGTCTGGAGCACGAGGACGCCCGGTCCTCGCAGATCCTCTCTAGCCACCACACATGCCATCAGACACCGAGGCCGCGCCGTCGGCTAGGCGGAGGGCGGGGACTTGCGGCCCTATGGCTGAGTCGCCCGGACCCCGTCGTGCCCGATGACGAGCACGGCGGCGTCGTCGTCGTGCCCGACCCGCTCCGCGCCCTTGATCACTGCGGCGGCGAGCGCGTCCGCGTCCATCCGGGCGACGGCCGCCACGCCCGCGAGCCGCACCGCCTGTTCCAGGCCCTCGTCGAGGGTCATGGACGGGCCCTCCACCACGCCGTCGGTGAGCATCACGAACACGCCGCCGGTGGTGAGCCGGTAGCGGGTGACCGGGTAGACCATGCCGCGGCTGATGCCGAGCGGCGGGCCCCCCTCGTCCTCGGTGATGCCCGCCCTGCCGTCCGCGGTGGCCCACACGCAGGGCAGATGACCGGCGCGGGCGCTCTCCAGCACACCGGTGGCGGGGTCGAGGCGGATGAAGGTGCAGGTGGCGAAGAGCGTCGAGCCGAGCGACAGCAGCAGGTCGTTGGTCCGCGACAGCAGCTCGCCCGGCTCGCTGCTCACGGAGGCGAGCGCGCGCAGTCCGACCCGCACCTGGCCCATGAAGGCCGCGGCCTCGATGTTGTGCCCCTGGACGTCGCCGATGGACAGTCCGATCCGGCCGTCCGGCATCAGAAAGGCGTCGTACCAGTCGCCGCCCACGTTCAGGCCCTGATACGCGGGCGCGTAGCGCACCGCCAGCCGCACGCCCTCGGCGACCGGCAGGTCCCGGGGCAGCATGCCCCGCTGCAGCGCCAGGGCCAGCTCCACGCGGGAGCGCTGCACCGCGGCCTGCGCGCGCGCCTGGGCGGTCAGCGTCCCGAGTCTGTGCAGCAACTCGTCGCCGTCGTCCGCGGGACTGGTGCGGGACATGGATCACTCATCCGGGCGAGCGCGGTCACACTCGGTGACGGCTTTCGTGGGCATATCACCCTCTTCGGGGCTCAACGGATGATAGTAGGAAATCGGACAGTGCGGCCAATCGCGGCCGCGGCGGAGAGGCGTCCGCCCATCGGAGTGCGGCCGGCCGCACAGCCGCGACGAAGCGCGGCGGGGCCAGGGGCCAGGGGCCGGGGCCGTCCAAGGGTGGTTGTCGCGAAACCCCGCTGGGGCCGGGCGTCCATGCGGCAGTCTGTCCGCATGGAGCAGCAGCAGATCATGCAGCATGCCGTCGGCATCCTGACCGAGGCGCTCGACATGCGGCGGCGTCTGAGGGAGGACCCGGAGGCCGACGTCACCAGCAACGGCGCGGTCGCCCAGCTGCTGGAGGAGATGCTGCCGCGCATCCAGCTGCCCGGGGACGCGAGCGCCCGCGAGGTGGCGGAGATCATCACCGCGGAGCTGGGGCCCGCCATCGTCCAGATCGCCTCCGCCCTCACCTTCGCCTTCGTGCAGCTCGCCGAGGTTCATGACGCGGGCCGCACCGACATGACCTCCGCCGACGTCCTGCGGTCCATCGCCCTGCACTACGAGTCCGGCGGCGGGTGATGAGACGGCCCGGCACGCCCCGGCCGCGTGCCGCCGGGGCGGTGACGCCGTACGCCGCCATCCCGGAATTTGTCACCGGGCGGACAAGGCGCGCTCCTGGTCCGCGCTCCCGGGGGCGGATCGCGCTGCGCCGGCGCGATCCGTCCGTTCCGGTCTCTTGACTCCTTACGCGCCGGTAGCGATCCTCGGCGAGTACTTTGCGCCGGTCATGACAAGACCGTGGTGGCGCCCCCGCCGACGGAGGGACGTGGGTAGTGAGGATCGCTCGGCTCCCGTATCGCGGACGGCGGCCCCTCGCCGCCGTCGTGACGCTGCTCCTTCTCGTGCTGGCCGCGGCCCTGGCCCCGTCCCCCGCTTCCGCGGCGGACGGTGACTGGTGGGAGCCGGTGGCGCGGCCCGCCCCCGACTCGCGGATCGGGGTCACCGGCGAGCCGTTCAAGGGCACCGACGCCCGCGGCGAGGTGCGCGGCTTTGTCGACGCGCACAACCACATCATGTCCAACGAGGCCTTCGGCGGACGCCTGATCTGCGGCAAGGCGTTCTCCGAGCAGGGCATCGCCGAGGCGCTCAAGGACTGCCCCGAGCACTACCCGGACGGCTCGCTCGCCGTCTTCGACTTCATCACCAACGGCGGTGACGGCCGGCACGACCCGGTCGGCTGGCCCACCTTCGAGGACTGGCCCGCTCATGACTCCCTGACGCACCAGCAGAACTACTACGCCTGGATCGAGCGCGCCTGGCGCGGCGGCCAGCGCGTGCTGGTCAACGACCTGGTCACCAACGGCGTGATCTGCTCGGTGTACTTCTTCAAGGACCGCAGCTGCGACGAGATGACCTCGATCCGCCTGCAGGCGAAGCTGACGTACGACATGCAGGCCTACATCGACCGCATGTACGGCGGCCCGGGAAGGGGCTGGTTCCGGATCGTCACCGACGCCGCCCAGGCCCGCAAGGTCGTCGAGCAGGGCAAGCTCGCCGTGATCCTGGGTGTCGAGACGTCCGAACCGTTCGGCTGCAAACAGGTCCTGGACATCCCGCAGTGCAGCGAGGCGGACATCGACCGCGGCCTGGACGAGCTGTACGACCTGGGCGTGCGCAGCATGTTCCTGTGCCACAAGTTCGACAACGCGCTGTGCGGCGTCCGCTTCGACTCCGGCAGCCTCGGCACGGCCGTCAACGTCGGCCAGTTCCTCTCCACCGGCACGTTCTGGCGCACCGAGAAGTGCACAGGGCCGCAGCACGACAACCCCATCGGCCTGGCCTCCGCCCCCCAGGCCGAGAAGAAGCTGCCCGCGGGTGTGGAGGTGCCCGGCTACTCCGCCGACGCGCAGTGCAATGTGCGCGGGCTCACCGACCTCGGCGAGTACGCGGTGCGCGGCATGATGAAGCGTCACATGATGCTCGAGATCGACCACATGAGCGTCAAGGCCGTCGGCCGGGTCCTGGACATCCTCGAGGCCGGGTCCTACCCCGGTGTGATCTCCTCGCACAGCTGGATGGACCAGAACTGGACCGAGCGGGTCTACCGCCTGGGCGGCTTCATCACCCAGTACATGAACGGCTCCGAGCACTTCATCGACGAGGCCGGCCGCACCGAGGCGCTGCGCGACAAGTACGGCGTGGGCTACGGCTTCGGCACCGACATGAACGGCGTCGGCGGCTGGCCCGCCCCGCGCGGCGAGGACGCGCCGAACCCGGTCACCTACCCCTTCCGCAGCGTCGACGGCGGCTCGGTCCTCGACCGCCAGACCACCGGCGAGCGCACCTGGGACCTCAACACCGACGGAGCCGCCCACTACGGCCTGGTGCCCGACTGGATCGAGGACATCCGCCGGGTGGGCGGCCGGCACGTGGTCGACGACCTGTTCCGGGGCGCCGAGTCCTACCTGGACACCTGGGCCGCCACCCAGCGGCACACCGCCGGCGCCAACCTCGCCGAGGGAGCGGCGGCCACAGCGAGTTCCACGGAGTGGAGCCTGTTCACCAGCTATGCGCCGGGGCGCGCCGTGGACGGCGACCGGGGTACCCGCTGGGCCAGTGACTGGAGCGACGGGCAGTGGCTGCGGATCGACCTCGGCGCCACCCGCCGGGTCGGCAGGGTCACCCTCGACTGGGAGCGCGCCTACGGCAAGGCGTACCGCATCCAGCTCTCCGACGACGGCACGGACTGGCGCACCGTCTGGTCCACCGCCGCCGGCGACGGCGGCCTGGACACCGCGCGGTTCACCCCGTCACAGGCCCGCCATCTGCGCATCCAGCTCCTCGAGCGCGGCACTCAGTGGGGCTACTCGCTGCGGGAGGTGGGCGTCCACGCCGGCTGACGCCGGCCCTCAGCCCCGCGGCACCGGCCTCCCGCGGGCCGGCCCCCGGGGGACCGGTCTCACGTGAGTTCCGTGACCTCCGCGAGGAGTTCGCGCACCGTCTCCCGGGCCCGCGCCCGGTCGGCCGGCACCAGGCCGATCCGGGTGCGGCGGTCCAGCAGGTCGGCCGTGTCGAGCGCGCCCTCGTGGCGCAGGGCCCACAGCAGTTCGGCGCCGGTCGCCGGGTAGGAGGGCAGCACCGGCTCGCGCAGCCGTTCGTCGCGCAGGCCGAGGGCGTGCACCGCCGGTGCCTCCGTGCCGTAGCGGCGCACCAGGCGGCGCGGCGCGGGCAGCGCGGCGAGGGTCCGCGGCGCAGCCGCGCCCACCAGCGGCAGCGAAGCGGTGACCGACCGCCCGGCGGGCAGCCGGCGTTCGCGCACTGCGGTGTCCACCGCGTCCTGGGCCATCCGCCGGTAGGTGGTGAGCTTGCCGCCCACGACGGTGACCACCCCGTCGGGAGAGGTGAGCACCGCGTGCCGCCGGGAGATGTCCGCGGTCCGCGGCGCCGGGCCCGTACTGCCGCCGGTGTCGAGCAGCGGGCGCAGCCCGGCGAACGCACCCACCACGTCGTCCCGGCGGACCGGCGCGTCCAGCACCGAGCCCAGCACGTCGAGCAGGAAGCCGATGTCGGACTCGGGAACCTCGGGCACATCGGGGATGCCGCCGTCGACCGGCTCGTCCGTCAGTCCGACGTAGACCCGGCCGTCGTCCTGCGGCAGCACCAGGACGAAGCGGTTGCTCTCGCCGGGGATCGGGATGTGCAGCCCCGCGGGCAGCGGGCCGAGGCAGTCGGGCCGCAGCACCAGATGGGTGCCGCGGGACGGGCGGATCCGGATGCCCTCGACCAGGCCGCCCGCCCAGACACCGGTGGCGTTGATCACCGCACGGGCGCGGATCTCGCCCTCCTCGCCGGTGAGTTCGTCACGGACCCGGGCCCCGGTGCCGGTCAGGGTGAGCGCCCGCACCCGGGTCAGGATGCGCGCCCCGCGTGCGGCGGCGGTGCGGGCGACGGCGGTCACCAGGCGGGCGTCGTCGGTGAGGCGGCCGTCCCAGGACAGCAGGCCCCCGCGCAGCCCGTCCCCGCGCACCACGGGGGCCAGGTGCCGGGTCTCGACCGCGGAGAGGCGGCGCGGCGGCGGCAGCGTCGCCCGCGCGGTGCGGGCCGCCAGGCGCAGCGTGTCCCCGGCGTGGAAACCGGCCCGCGCCAGCGCCGCCTGCGCGCGGGAGACCAGAGGGGTGAGCGGCAGCACGAACGGCTGGGCGGCGACCAGATGGGGAGCGGTGCGCTCCATCAGGACGCCGCGCTCCACGGCGCTCTCATGGGCGACGTCGAGCTGGGCGGAGGCGAGGTAGCGCAGCCCGCCGTGGATCAGCTTGCTGCTGAACCGGGAGGTGCCGAAGGCCAGATCGTGCGCGTCGATCGCGGCCACGCTCAGGCCGCGCGCCGCGGCGTCCAGAGCGACCCCGGCGCCGGTGGCGCCCAGGCCGACGACCAGGACGTCCACGGCGGGACCGCCCACGGTCGCGGTCAGTTCACGGGCGCGCCGTGCGGCGGACAGGGAGGAGGCGGCGGGCGGGCCACTGGCGGGGGTCATGGGGTGAGAGTCCTCTCCAGGATGAGGCGCAGCTCCGCGAGGAAGGCCTCTTCGCCGAGCTCGGGGTCGTCCTCGTCGGTCATGGTCCGCAGGGACAGGGCGTAGGACTGGACGATCAGCAGCACCGAGCGCGCCTGCCGCTGGACCGGGACGGCACGCACCGACCCGTCGTCGTGTCCCTCGCGCAGCGAACCGGCCAGCAGCTCCAGCAGGGCCTCCTGGCTCGCGCCGCGCCGGTCCAGGACGTAGGGCAGCAGCAGTTCGGGGTCCACGTCGACGATCTTGCGGAAGAGCGGGTGTCCGCGGAACGCGCGCACCCCCGCCACCAGCCCGTCCACGATCAGCGCGCGGGTGGTCACCCCCGGTCTGCGCTCCGGCATGGCGCCGGTGGCCACCGCGATCCACTCCCGGGTCATCAGGTCCCCGACCAGCGACCGCACATCGGGCCATCTCCGGTACAGCGTCATCCGGGAGACCCCGGCGCGGCGGGCCACGTCGGTGAGCGTGGTGCGGCGTACTCCGACGGCCAGGACGGCGTCGCGCACCGCGTCGAGCACCGCGTCGTTGTCCGAGCCGTTGTGACGAATAGGCGTCATGTGTCACAGTGTAACGCCACGTGAGGCCGTCGGGCGACGGCATCGCTCTTTTCGACGGTGAGGACGACAGTCATGGACATGCTGTGGAGCGGCTGGGGCGACCCGGCCAAGGCCACACCGCTGCCCGGCACGGTGACCGGGCTGCTGCGCGACCTGCTCGGCGTCAAGCCCCGCGAGAGCGCGCCGCCCGCCCTCGAGGAGCTGACCGTCCCCGACTCCGGCCTCCCCCCGGCCGCCCACCGTGCCCTCGCCGACGCCCTGGGCGGCGAGCAGCACGTGCGCACCGACGCGGAGACGCGCGTCCGGCACACCCGCGGCAAGTCCACCCCCGATCTGCTGCGCATCCGAGCCGGCGAACTCGACGACATCCCGGCGGCCGTGCTGCTGCCCGCCTCGCACGACGAGGTCGTCGCCGTTCTGCGCGTCTGCGCCGGACACCGCCTGCCGCTGGTCCCCTTCGGCGGCGGCACCTCCGTCGTCGGCGGCCTCGCCCCCGAACGGCGTGGCCCCTTCGTCGCCCTGGACCTCAGGCGGATGGACGCGCTGCTCGACCTCGACCCGGTCTCCCGCACCGCCACCCTGCAGCCCGGACTGCGCGCCCCGCAGGCCGAGGCGCTGCTCGCCGAGCACGGCTTCACCCTCGGCCACTTCCCCCAGTCCTTCGAGTGGGCCACCATCGGCGGCTTCGCCGCCACCCGCTCCAGCGGACAGGCCTCCGCCGGATACGGCCGCTTCGACGAGATGGTCCTCTCCCTCACCCTCGCCACCCCCGAGGGCATCCTGGACACCGGCCGCGCACCGCGCTCCGCCGCGGGACCCGACCTGCGCCAGCTGATCCTCGGCTCCGAGGGGGCTTTCGGCATCATCACCTCGGTCACGGTGCGCATCAGGCCCGTCCCCGAGACCCGCGTCTACGAGGGCTGGCGCTTCGCCTCCTTCGACGAGGGCGCCGCCGCCCTGCGCCGGCTCGCCCAGGACGGACCCCGGCCCACCGTCCTTCGCCTGTCCGACGAGACCGAGACCCTGGTCGGCCTGGCCCAGCCCGACGCGATCGGCTCCGGGGGCCCGCAGTCCGCCGGCTGCACGGCCGTCGCCGGCTACGAGGGCACCGCGGAGGACACCGCCCACCGCAGGGAACGCGCCGCGGCCGTGCTGCGCGAGTGCGGCGGCACCCCGCTCGGCGAGGAGCCGGGAGAGCGCTGGGCGCACGGCCGCTACTCGGCCCCCTACCTGCGCGACTCCCTGCTCGACGCCGGCGCGTTCGCCGAGACCCTGGAGACGGCCACCTTCTGGTCCCGCATCCCCAAGCTCTACACCGCCGTCCGCGACGCGCTCACCGGCACGCTCACCGAGGCCGGCACCCCGCCGCTGGTGATGTGCCACATCTCCCACGTCTACGAGAACGGCGCCTCGCTCTACTTCACCGTGGTCTCCGCCCAGGGCGAGGACCCGGTGGCCCACTGGATGCGGGCCAAGCACGCCGCCAACGAGGCGATCCTCGCCGCCGGCGGAACCATCAGCCACCATCACGGCGTCGGCACCGACCACCGCGACTGGTACGTCCGCGAGGCGGGCCCGCTCGGCATCGGCGCGCTGCGCGCCGTGAAACAGCGCCTCGACCCGGCAGGACTGCTCAACCCCGGCGTGCTGCTGCCCGCGGACTGAAACCACCGCCCGACCCATCGCCAGTCCCGTCATCCCACCTCGTCGGCCGCCCGGAGGCGCCCAGATGCGACAGTTCACCGCCGTCGTCAATCCCACCGCGGGCGGAGCCGGCTCAGCGGCCGCGCTGCTCGCCGTCGCCCGGCTGCTGCGCGAGGCCGGAGCCGGGCTGCGGACCGAGTACAGCCGCAGCCTGGACCACGCCCGGGACCTGGCCCGTGAGGCGGGGGAGCGGGGCGATGTCGTCCTCGCGGTGGGCGGGGACGGCATGGCCGGCGGCATCGGCGGCGCCCTCAGCGGCACCGGGGCCGTCCTCGGCCTCGTCCCGGCGGGCCGCGGCAACGACTTCGCCCGCGCCCTGGGGCTGCCGCACGAGCCCGAGCCGCTCGTCCGTGTCCTTCTGGAGCACGAGCCGCGGTCCGTGGACACCATCGAGGTCGGCTCCGCCGTCCACGACCGCACCGTGGTGCTCGGCAGCGTTTACGCCGGCGTGGACGCCCTCGCCAACCGGCACGCCAACCGCTCGACCGTGCTGAAGGGCTCCGCCTCCTACTACGCGGGCGGCCTGCGCGCCGTCACCACCTGGCGGGCCGCCCGCTACACCGTCACCGTCGACGGCGAGGAGCACCGCTTCACCGGCTACACCGTGGTCGCCGCCAACTCCGGCTACTACGGCTCCGGACGCGTCATCGCCCCCGACGCCCGGGTCGACGACGGCCTCCTCGACGTGGTGATGATCGAGGACGCCCCGCGGCGGCTCTTCTTCACCCTGATGAACGAGCTGAAGACCGGCGCCCACGTCCGCCGGCCCCAGGTGCGGATCCTGCGCGGCCGCGAGATACGCATCGCCGCCGACCGGGAGGTCCCCTACGGGGCCGACGGCGAGGTCGACGCCGTCCTCCCGGTCACGGCCCGGGGCCTGCCGGGGGCGCTGCGGGTGCTCTGCTGAGGGCACCGGCCCGCGGGAACAGCGCGCCCCTCGAGGCGTTCCTCACGCCTCGTGGCCGCGCGAACCGTGGTGGCGCCGAGCCGGCCGGGCCGGCGCGACCGCGCCGAGGAGCAGCCCGAAGTCCCGCAGCCCCACGTCGTGGCAGCCGGAGTGGGCCGGCAGGCTGACGATGATGCCCGCCAGCCATCCGGCCACCGGCCGGCCGCCGAAGCGCGGCGCGAGCCCGCCACGACTCCGGCGACGATCTCGGTCACGCCCACCGGTCGCGCCCCGTCTCCCGCGCCGATCCCGTCCCCCCTGCTTACCCTGTTGCCAGGGGGCTCGCGGTGGATCACGCACCGGAAGGGCGGCGCCCGATGGACGACTACCCGCTGATCGAGAACCACGGCCTGATCGGCGATCTCCAGACGGCGGCGCTGGTGACCACCGGCGGCAGCGTCGACTGGTTCTGCGCCCCCAGGTTCGACTCGCCCAGCGTCTTCGGCTCTCTCCTCGACAAGGACAGGGGCGGACACTGCACCATCCGCCCGCTGCACCAGACCTACGCGACCAAGCAGCTGTACCTGCCCGACACCGCCGTCCTCATCACCCGCTTCATGACCCGGGCCGGAGCCGGGGAAGTGATCGACTTCATGGCCGTCACCGGCACCTCGGTGACCGAACGCCACCGGCTGGTGCGCATGGTGCGCTGTGTGCGCGGCCGGATGATCTTCGAGGTGGTGGTGCAGCCCGGCTTCGACTACGGCCGCAAGCGGCACGCCGTCGACCTCAGCGAGCACGGCGTCGTCTTCGCCTGTGAGGACGGCACCGGCCTCACCGTGCACCCGATCAGGGAACCCGGCGACGCACGCCTGCTGGACGCGGTGGCCGACCGGCAGGACGCCCTGCACTTCACCCTGACCCTGGAGGCGGGCCAGGAGCGCGGCGCGGTCCTGGAGTGGGGCGCCGAGGGCCCGCCGAGGGAGCTGCGCCTGGCGGAGTACCGGCGGCTGTTCGACGACACCGTCGACTACTGGCGTTCCTGGCTGCGGAAGTCCACGTACACCGGCCGCTGGCGGGAGGCCGTGGAGCGCTCCGCGATCACCCTGAAGCTGATGACCTTCGCCCCGAGCGGGGCCGTGGTGGCCGCCCCCACCGCCTCGCTCCCGGAACAGCTCGGCGGCGAGCGCAACTGGGACTACCGGTTCACCTGGATCCGGGACGCCTCCTTCTCCGTGTACGCCCTGCTCGGGCTGGGCTTCACCGACGAGGCCAGAGCGTTCATCCGCTGGCTCGCCGACCGGGTGGCCGAACGCGCGGGGGAGCACGGCGACACCGGACCGCTGAACGTCATGTACGCGGTGGACGGCTCCTCCGAACTGGACGAGGTGGAGCTGCCGCACCTGGAGGGCTATGCGGGCTCCGCACCGGTCCGCATCGGCAACGGCGCCGCCGCCCAGCTCCAGCTGGACATCTACGGCGAGGCGCTGGACTCCATCCACTTCGCCCACGGGCGCGGGATCCGCGTCGACCACCGCGGATGGCGCGCGCTGCGGACCAACCTCGACTGGCTGGCCGACCACTGGGACCAGGCCGAGGAAGGCCTGTGGGAGACCCGCGGGGGCCGCAAGGACTTCACCTACGGCCGGGTGATGTCCTGGGTCGCCTTCGACCGCGCCCTGCGCCTCGCCGAGTCCAACGGCCGCCCGGCCGAGGCCGAACGCTGGCGGCGGGCCCGCGACGCCTGCTACGAGCAGGTCATGTCCAGGGGCTGGCACGAGGGACGGGGTGCCTTCGTGCAGCACTACGCGAGCGACGTACTGGACGCCTCGCTGCTGCGCATGGCGACGGTCGGGTTCCTCACCCCCGACGACCCCTGGTGGTCCTCGACCCTGAAAGCGATGGAGGAGGAACTGGTCAGCGACAGCCTGGTCTACCGCTACGACCCCGATGCTTCGCCCGACGGGCTGCGCGGCTCGGAGGGGACCTTCTCCCTGTGCACCTTCATGTACGTCGACGCCCTGGCGCGGGCGGGACGCACCGACAAGGCACGCCTGGTCTTCGAGAAGATGATGGGCTATGCCAACCACCTGGGCCTCTACTCCGAGGAGATCGCGCCCACGGGACGTCAACTGGGCAACTTCCCGCAGGCGTTCACCCACCTCGCCCTGATCGACGCGGCCATCACCCTGAACGCGATCCTCGACCGGGCGTCCTGACGCCTCGGCGCCCGGTGCGGCGGGACGCGGGCGGCCGAGCGCGCCCCCGGCGTCACCGGCGGTGTCAGTGCCCTCCGGCACAATGCGCGGCAGACAAGATCGACACCGGCCGCGCCGGGTAGACGGTCCTGGTACCCCGCCGCAGAGAGCCGCAGAGAGCCGCAGAGAGCCGCAGAGAGCCGCAGAGAAAGGCCACCGCGATGCAGTCACTCCCGGGCCCCGCCCCTGGCGCCGCCGGCTCCCGCAGAGGGACCGCCGGCCTCCTGACTGCACCGGCCGCCGAGATCATGCGCATCCTCCACGACACCGGCGCCCCGGTGTTCCTCACCGTGCACGCGGACGGGCGCCGCCGGTACCGCTACTGGCAGGCGTTCGACCCCCGCACCGGCCGCGGCAGCTGCTACGTCGCCCTGCCGACCGCGGAGTGCGAGGCCCTGCTCGCCGCCGGCCGGATCACGCTCGGAGACCCGGTCGCCGACCCGGCGCGCACCACCTACCGGGTCCGCCCCGTCCGCAAGCCCACCGCCCCCGCCCGCACCGCCCGCCCCCGGGCGGCCCGGGCGGCCGCATAGAGCCGCCCGGCTGGCGGCCGACGGGCCGGGAGGAGAGGGACGCCGGCGTGCCGAGAGCCGTGTTCCGCGGACCACGCCACCTCGGTGGACGCCGATGCGGCGGCCCGGGCCGTGGCCGGCGTTCCCGCCGCCGGCAGGGCGGCGTCGCCGCCCATGAGCCGTGCCACCCGTCGCCTCCGCCCGGCGTCACGGTCGAGGTTTCGGCCGGATATGGGTGTAGTGTCCCTATTCTGGTGGTAGGCCGCCCGAGGAACGAGACCATATCTGGAACGGTTCGTACTCTGGAATTAATCGTGTCTAGGGCGATAGGTTCTGCCTCATGACCGCATCCCGGCTCACCACCGCCGAGGAGCTGCGCGGCGCCGGCCTGCGTGTGACGGCCGCCCGTGTCGCGCTGCTCGACGCCGTCCGCGAGGGCGACCACCTCGGAGTCGAGGCCCTCGCCACCCAGGTGCGCGGACGCATAGGGCATGTGTCCCTGCAGGCGGTGTACGAGGGGCTGAACGCGCTCACCGATGCCGGCCTCATACGCCGGATCGAGCCGGCCGGCAGCCCCGCGCGGTACGAGGGCCGCGTCGGGGACAACCATCACCACCTCGTGTGCCGGTCCTGCGGCCGCGTCGCCGACGTCGACTGCGCCGTCGGCAGCGCGCCGTGTCTGACCGCCTCCCAGGACCACGGCTTCACCGTCGACGAGGCCGAGGTCGTCTTCTGGGGCCTGTGCCCCGGCTGCAGCACTTCCCGCACGAGCTGAACTGCGCGAATCGTTTTCGCCCGGAAGGAATCCTGATGACCGAGAACCATGACGCGATCGTCACCGACGCGAAGGCGGAGGAGACAGGCGGCTGCCCGGTCGCGCACGGGCGCGCCCCCCACCCCACGCAGGGCGGCGGGAACCGCCAGTGGTGGCCGGACCGGCTCAACCTGAAGATCCTGGCCAAGAACCCGCCCGCCGCGAACCCGATGGGCGAGGATTTCGACTACGCCGCCGCGTTCCAGTCCCTGGACCTGCCGGCGGTCAAGCGTGACATCGCCGAGGTGCTCACCACCTCCCAGGACTGGTGGCCCGCGGACTTCGGCCACTACGGCCCGCTGATCATCCGTATGGCCTGGCACAGCGCCGGCACGTACCGGATCCACGACGGCCGCGGCGGCGCCGGCTCCGGCCAGCAGCGGTTCGCCCCGCTGAACAGCTGGCCGGACAACGCCAACCTCGACAAGGCCCGCCGCCTGCTGTGGCCGGTGAAGAAGAAGTACGGCCGCAACCTGTCCTGGGCCGACCTGCTGATCCTCGCCGGCAACGTCGCCCTGGAGACGATGGGCTTCAAGACCTTCGGCTTCGCGGGCGGACGCGAGGACGTGTGGGAGCCCGAGGAGGACGTGTACTGGGGTCCCGAGACCACCTGGCTCGACGACAAGCGCTACACCGGCGACCGCGAGCTGGAGGACCCGCTCGGCGCCGTCCAGATGGGTCTGATCTACGTCAACCCGGAGGGCCCGAACGGCAACCCGGACCCGATCGCCGCGGCCCGCGACATCCGGGAGACCTTCCGCCGCATGGCGATGAACGACGAGGAGACCGTCGCCCTCATCGCCGGCGGGCACACCTTCGGCAAGACCCACGGCGCCGGCCCCGCCGACCACGTCGGCCCCGACCCCGAGGCCGCGCCGATGGAGGAGCAGGGCCTCGGCTGGAAGAGCACCTACGGCACCGGCAAGGGCAAGGACGCCATCACCTCCGGCCTCGAGGTGACCTGGACCGAGACGCCCACCAAGTGGGACAACACGTTCTTCAAGAACCTCTTCGAGTACGAGTACGAGCTCACCGAGTCCCCGGCCGGCGCCAAGCAGTGGGTCGCCAAGAACGCCGAGCCGATCATCCCGGACGCGCACGACCCGTCCAAGAAGCACCTGCCGACGATGCTCACCACGGACCTGTCGCTGCGCTTCGACCCGATCTACGAGCCGATCTCGCGCCGCTTCTACGAGAACCCGGACGAGTTCGCGGACGCCTTCGCCCGCGCCTGGTACAAGCTCACCCACCGCGACATGGGCCCGAAGGTCCGCTACCTCGGCCCGGAGGTGCCCGAGGAGACCCTGCTCTGGCAGGACCCGCTGCCGGAGTGGGAGGGCGAGGTCATCAACTCCGACGACATCGCCGCCCTCAAGGGCAAGCTGCTCGACTCGGGCCTGACCGTCTCCCAGCTGGTCACGACCGCCTGGGCGTCGGCCTCCACCTTCCGCGGCAGCGACAAGCGGGGCGGCGCCAACGGTGCCCGCATCCGCCTGGAGCCGCAGCGCAACTGGGAGGTCAACGACCCCGACCAGCTCGCGGTCGTGCTGCGCACCCTGGAGAACGTCCAGGCCGACTGGAACGCCGGGGCCGCGCGCAAGGTGTCCCTCGCCGACCTGATCGTCCTCGGCGGCTGCGCCGCGATCGAGCGGGCCGCCAAGGACGCCGGCTTCGACATCGAGGTGCCGTTCACCCCGGGCCGGGTCGACGCCACCGAGGAGCACACCGACGCGGAGTCCTTCGCCGCGCTGGAGCCGCGCGCCGACGGCTTCCGCAACTACCTGGGCAAGGGCAACCGGCTGACCGCCGAGTACCTGCTGCTCGACCGCGCCAACCTGCTCACCCTGACCGCCCCCGAGATGACGGTCCTGGTCGGCGGCCTGCGGGTGCTGGGTGCCAACCACCAGCAGTCGCAGCTGGGCGTCTTCACCAAGACCCCGGGCGTGCTGACCAACGACTTCTTCGTCAACCTGCTCGACCTGGGCACGACGTGGAAGGCGACCTCCGAGGACCAGACCACCTTCGAGGGCCGGGACGCCGCCACCGGCGAGGTCAAGTGGGCGGGCAGCCGCGCCGACCTCGTCTTCGGCTCGAACTCCGAGCTGCGCGCCCTGGCCGAGGTCTACGCCTGCGACGACGCCAAGGAGAAGTTCGTGACGGACTTCGTCAAGGCGTGGGACATGGTGATGAACCTCGACCGGTTCGAGCTGGCCGACCGCCGCGCCTGATCCCGCACCACCGGAAGCGTCCGGGACGGCTCCCGCGAGCCGTCCCGGACGCTTCGCGCGTCAGCGGCCCCTCCGTCCGCTCAATCGGCGTACACCCGGCCGTCCTTGACCAGGTAGTTCACCGGGTCGGAGCAGCCGATGGACGGCGTGACCAGCAGGCTCACCGTCAGCGGTGCCGGCTCGGTGCTCGCCGCCGAGAACTGGCAGACGGCGCCCCTGCCGGTGAGCGGATACCAGAACCAGCCGTCCACCTCGCCCACGGTCACCCGGTCCGACTCCTTCCAGGAGCCGTCCGACTTCTGGAAGACGCGCAGCCGTACGGAGGCGGCGTAGGGGTCCTCGGCCGACCGGAGCGCGGTGAGGGTGATCTTGTAGTCGTCGCCCAGTACGGACCGGGCGATCTGCTGTCGCTCCGTCCGCTGGGCGGACTTCCGGGCCTGCGGTGCGCCACTGTCGGCCCCGGCGGCCCCGGTGCCGGCGGCACCGAGCCCCGCGGCCAGGCAGAGGGTGAGCGCCGCGGCGGCGCCGCGGCGGGTGCGCGAGCGTGTCGAGTTCATGAGGGTCCCCCGTAGGACGAGTCGGAAATGATCGCCTTGCTGCGGAAGGTCGCGTTGCTCCCGCTCACTCAGAACGACCCTCCGCAGGGGCCGATGGTTGTACCCGCCCGGCCCCGGGGAAGACTCGCCGCCGGAACACCGGAGCACTCACCCATCACCATCGGCCCACCGGCACACGGGAAGCGGGGGACGCAGTGGCCACGAACGCACCGACGACAAGCAACAGGACACAGCAGGCTCCGACGCGTCCGCGCCCTGTCCCGGCCGCGGCCCTCGTGCTGCTCGCCGCCCTGCCCCTGGCCGTGACCGGCTGCGGCGGCACGGACGACACGGGGTCCGGGCCCTCCGGCTCCCGCGGCGCGTCCGGGACGGAGGCCTCCGCCCCGCAGACCGCCGACCGGAACGGCACCCCTGCCGCACCCGCGGTCACGGCGGCCGACGGGGACGACACCGGAGCCTGCTCGGACGGCGACTGCGAGATCACCGTGTCGGAACCGGTCACCATCCGCTTCCCCGCCCCGGGCGGCGGCCGGGCGACCCTGACGGTGACCGCAGTCGGCCGGAACGAGATCGAGTACACCGTGAAGTCCGGCGGCGGCCGTGCCGAGGGCGCCGCCGGCGGCCCCGGCTGGGGCTGCATCACGGTCCTGCGCGCCGGCGGCTCCGGCAACTCCTGCGGCCCGCTGGGCGATCCCGGACGACCCGCCGCCCAGCCCGACGCGGTCGTCATCCAGGCCGCCACGGGCCGCGACGGCACGGCCCTCCTGCACATCGTGTCCGACTGACATCCGGCCGGGGGCGGACCACCCGCCGGGCGGCCCGGTGCGCTCTCAGGGGCCGTACTCTCCGACCGGCAGGTACGACTCGATCGACGCACGGCCGGGATGCGCCCTGAGATCAGCGAAGACCACGATGCGCGGCCCACAGCTCCCCGGCACGGCCGGCGGCGTCGGAGACCAGGGCCGCCAGTTCGGGTCTGTCGGGGACAGGGAACGAGACGTATGCGCCCCGACCACCACCGACCGGCCTGCCATAGGCCTTCACGGCGAGGTGACCGTCCGGGAGGAGCCGGACGTTGAGTGTGGTCAGGGTGAATGCTTCACCGCGCCGAGTGTCCGTCCAGCGGAGCGCCTGCGGGATCGCGACATTGATCGCCAGAGCACTTACTTCCGGTTCGCTGCTCATGGACAAATCGTCTCACGCGAGTCGCCGCAGGCGGCCGGCACCGCTGATGCGGCAGGCAGGTCGATCGCGACCCGATGCCTGCCCCGGTGGGTCAGATGCCGCAGGTGGAGGCCGACCAGAACCGGCTGCTGCGGTGGTCGACATGGGTGTGGTCGTTGTGGCCCGGGTAGCCGGGGCCGAGGATGCCGCGGAAGCCGTGGTAGCGGGTCTGCTTGGCGAGGGTGCACAGGGAGTGCGGCCCTGCGCCCAGGTCGGCCGCGTCGCCGTAGAGGTGCCGGCTGCCGGCGGCGCCGCCCACCGCGTCGTTGCAGGCGTGCGAACGGAAGCCGCTGGTGACGGTGATCGGCTTGTCGCCCAGGGCGTGCCGCAGCGCCTCCAGCTTCCACATGGTGCGCAGCGCGTTGGCCTTGGCGGTGGCGGCGCTGACCGCACCGCCCGACCAGGTGGAGTTGCAGCGGTTCAGCTCGCTGTAGGAGAAGTGGATGGGCGTGCAGTCGTCGTCCTGGAGGGCGTAGAGCTTGCTGTAGGTGGCGGGTCCCGCGATGCCGTCGGCGGTGAGTCCGTAGGCCGACTGGAAGCGCTTGAGCGCGGCGGCGGTGGCCGGTCCGAAGCTGCCGTCCACGGCGAGCACGGCGCCGTAACCGGGGTAGCCGGAGAGCCGGATCTGCAGCTGGGTGACGTCGGCGCCGGACGCCCCCTGGGAGAGGGTGCGCGTCCAGGTGTAGCAGCCGTCCGCGTGCGCGGTGCCCGCGGTGGCGACGGTTCCCGCGAACGCGGCCGTCAGGAGCATGACAAGCGAGACGAGGAGTCGTGCGGCACGTCTGAACATGCGAACTCCGTTGTGGGGAGAGTGAGTTTCGGCCGGATGACGAGCCATGTGACGCGCGTCAACCATGGAGCACTCACCCCGTCCGGCGCAAGGTGGCGGTCGCCGGTGACCCGAAAGGGCGCACATGGCGCGGGTGTGTGCCCTGTACGCGCCCCCGGAGGCCTGCGGAGAATGCAGTGTCCTTGATCACGCAGCGGGGTCCCGTCTCGATCGCCCGAGTTGAGGAAAGCAGGTCGACCGTCGTGCTGTTGCGTCTCCCCACCTCCCTGTCCGAAGCACGCGAGCACCTGGCCGAGCAGGCGGTGCCCGTCGGCGGCGCCACCCTCGTCTGGGCCCAGTGGCAGCGTGACGGATTCCCCGAACTGGCCATGTCCCTGCGCCGGTTGCCCGAGGCCAATGTGCTCGAGCCCGAGGCGCTGGGCGCGGCCGTGCTGCTGCACCGGATCGACGACCGCGTCCCCGAGGTGCTGCACCGGGCGGCGGGCACCATAGGCACCGGAGCCGTCCGCCGCGCGGCCACGGTCGGCGGCAACATCGTGGGCAGCACCCTGCGCTGCCTGCTGCCCGCCGCTCTCGTCCTGGACGCACGGGCCACCGTGCTCGACCGCGACGGCCCCTACGAGACCGACCTCGCCGAGGTGGTGGCCAAGCGGCACCTGCTGCTGAACCTGAGCTGGCGCACCCCCCTGATCAGCGGCTACTACAAGGCCCCTGCGGAGGCCGGTGGCCCGCCGCCGCTGGTCGTCGCCACCGCCCTGTCCGCCGGGGGCGACGGGCGGTACCGGCTGCGCACCGCCGTCCGCGACGGCTACGAGGTGGCGACCGGGAGCACCGAGTGCGGGGCCGGTGCGGAAGACGCCGATGAGGTGCTCGACGGCCTGGCGGCCACGGGCCTCGGCCCGCTCCCGCCGGCCGCCCGGGACGTCGTACGGCGGGAGGTGACCGGGCTGCTGCGGCGGCTGGACGGCCGCTGACGAGGGGCCGTTCCCGCACGCTGGCCCTGACGCCGGGCCATCCGGCTGCCTCCCCCGGAAGGCTGACGCCGTGCCACGCCGTGCCACGCCGTGACCGTCAGCCCGTCAGCCCGTCAGCCCGTCGGCTCGCCGCAGCGCAGCGTCAGCAGGGCGACGTCGTCCAGGCGCTTGCAGTCCCTGGCGAACACGCCGAGCAGGTCGTCGGCGAGCCGGTCCAGGTCGGACGCGTCGGCCTGCCCGAGCCGGCGGGCCAGCGCGGCCATGGAGTCCTCCAGGTCCTCGCCCGGCGTCTCGATCAGACCGTCGGTGTAGAGGACGACCGTCAGGCCCTCGGTGAGCGGCACGCTGGTGAGGGGGAACTCGGCGTCCGGGTCGATGCCGAGGAGCGGACCGGGCCGTACGTCGGCGACGCGCGTGGTGCCGTCGGACAGGCGCAGCACGGGCGGCGGGTGACCCGCGCTGGCCATCAGCAGCCGGCCCTCGGCGAAGTCCAGCCCGACGCACAGACAACTGGTGAACAGGTCCGGCTCCAGGTCGGTCAGCAGCCGGTTGGTGGCGGCCAGCACCTGATCCGGTGCCTCGCCGTGGGTGGCGTGGGCGTGCACACCGGTGCGCACCTGGCCCATCAGCGCGGCCGCGGCGGCGTTGTGCCCCTGGACGTCGCCGATGACGGCGGCCGCGTTCCTGTCGCCGAGCCGCAGCAGATCGTAGAAGTCGCCACCGATGTCCATGCCCCGGGTGGCGGGCAGGTAGCGGGCGGCGACCCGCAGCCCGTCCACCGCGGGCAGCGCGCGGGGGAGCAGCGCCTGCTGCAGCCCGTGCGCCAGGGCGTGCTTGGTGTCGTACAGCCGGGCCCGGTCCAGCGCCTGGGCGATCAGACCGGCGAGCGACGTCAGCACCGCCCGCTCCTCGGCCGGGAAGTCGCGCGGATGCTCGTAGGACAGGATGCAGCAGCCGACGGGGCGGCGGGAGATGATCAGCGGCAGGAACGCCCAGGCCTGCTTGCCGCTGATCAGCGGTGCCTCGGGGTAGATGCGCCGCATCTCGTCCGGGTGAGTGAAGAACGAGGGGACACCCGTGGTCAGGGCCCGGCCGGCCGGGGTGAAGTCGGTGTCCACGGGCAGACCGTCCAGGCGTTCGATGACATGCCGCGGGTAGCCGCGGTGCCCGGTGATGTCGAGCCGGCCCGCCTCGGCCATCGACAGCACCAGCCCCTGGGCGCCGAAGGCCGGCATCACCTGGTCGGCGACCAGATCCACCACGTCCTGGACACCGACCACCTCGGTGAGCGCCGCCGCAATATGGGTGAGCTGGTACAGGCGGCCCACCCGGGCATGGGGGTCGGCGGGCGGGGCGCGCAGCGGAGGCGCGCTGGAGGCGTAGGAGTCGCTGGGGACGATGCGGACGCTGATGCCGCTGGCGTCCGGGTAGAGGAAGAAGTCCAGCCATCGGTCCGGCGGGCGGCACACGGTGAACGACACCGGCTGCCGGGTGATCACCGCGGCCCGGTAGCGGTCCTCGTACCGCGGATCGTCCAGCCAGGGCAGGGTCAGCCACGGCTGTGTGCCCAGCAGCTGCCCCGCGTCGCGGCCCAGCAGCCGCCCGGCGGCGGAACTGACGAAGGTGAACCGGCCCTCCAGGTCCAGCGCGCAGCTGCCGCCGGGCAGGCGTTCGGCGAAGTCGGCCGCGGCGCTCGCCGGCACCGTCGGCCCGGCGGCGTACGGCAGGACGCGCGGCCGGGCGGGGGAGGCGGTGCCCTGTGCCTGTCCGGCGGCCTCCTCCTCCAGCACGCGGGCCAGACGCCGGCAACTGGACAGGATGTGGTGGCACTCCCGTTCGCCCATCCGGGACGGCCTGGTGGCGGGCCACATCAGCAGCAGCGCGCCCCAGGTGCGGGCGCCCGTGACCGGTGCGGCCGCCATCGCCAGCGGATAGGGCAGCGCGGCCGCGGTGCGCGGATAGCGCTGGGCCAGCTCGCCCTTGCTTCCGACCCAGACCAGCTGCTCGGAGCGGGCCGCCTCCGCGACCGGTGCCGGAGCGGTCAGCGACACCGTGGTCCACGGCGCGGCGAACTCGGCCGGCACCCCGGCCAGCACCTCGAGCCGCAGCATCCGCTCGTCCGGAGTGAGCAGGTAGAGGGCGCCGAGGGACGCGCCGGTCCGGTGCACCGTCTCCGCGAACACGGCGTCGAGCGCGCCGGCACCCGCGACCGGTTCACCCGCACTCGTCATGCGGCACCTCCCGCCGCCCCGGCCGTCACCGACGGTCACGCCGGGCCTCACTCCTACGGAGGACGCTACGCCTCGGTGCCCCCTCGGGCACCCCGTCCGGGTACCCGGCAGGGCTCCCCCGCCACCGGCGGGCTCACGGGCTCCCACGGGCGGGCTCCCCGGCTCCGCGGGGCCTTCAGCCGCAGTACGACTCGAGGGTGCCGCGGCGCCGCACATCGAGCGTGGCGCAGTGGAACGAGCCGCCGAACGGCGCGTAGTGCAGCAGGTCGCAGGGGATCGGCTCGAAGCCCCACTTCTCCAGGGCGCGCAGCATGCCCGTGTGATGCCGTTCGGCGATCACCCGCTTCTCGTCGACCATCAGCACGTTCATGCTGAGCCACCTGCCGCACATCGAGGTGACCTTCAGCAGCGGATCGGAGATCGGCTCCGGCTCCGGTGCCACGAGCACGTCCCAGGAGCGCAGCACCTCGGGCAGCCGGTCGACGTCGATGTACTCCGGGTTGACCAGCACCTTGCCCGGTGCCAGCAGCACGAACGTGGTGTCGATGTGCATGGGCGTGCGGCAGCGGCTCTCGATCTCGTGGATCCGGTACTCCGGCCCGAGATGCCGGCGCAGCCACTCGATGCCCATCCGATTGGTGACATTGCTGCGGGTGACGAAGAGATCCCGTCCGGCGCGCACGAAATCCGCGGCGTCGAAGACCGGCTCGAACTCGGTGAGGATGTACCGCATCGGCTCATCCGGTTTCGGAACGCGGAAATCGGGGTCGAAGAGTTCATCGGTGAGCTGCGGCTTGGGCGCCGACGTCCAGCGTGCTCCGCGCCGGAAGTAGTCCTTCAGGATCGGCCGGTAGGAATGCGTCTCGAAATAGCGGCACGGCCATGCCATCGGGGTCTCGATGATCTCGTCACCGATCACCAGCATGCTGTCCCGCGGGCAGCTGTTGCAGAAACCCCGCGACGACCAGTCCGGGGTGGCGAAGCGCTTGCGGTGATCCACCGGATCCGGGCGCCGCACCGTGACACCCAGACCTTCCAGCAGGGACACGAACTGATCGAGTTCCGCCTGCGCCCGCTCGACCAGCTTCCGGGGATAGGTGAAACCGGCGGCGAGGCCCTGCAGCCGCGCCGCCCACGGAGGAATGTTGCACCTCACCACCGGATGGTTCGAGGGGATCGTCGCCCCGTCCAGACGGCCGACGATGATTTCCTCCAGCGGATCCCACTCGTTGTGGGACCAGACCGGCGACACGACGGGTTCCGCTGCCTCAGCGGAAATCTCGGATCTCTCCACCACCGACATGCTGAACCACTTTCGACACAGGAGTCAGTCACTCAATATAGCGAAAGTATTACTCATGGTGAACGCCCGTGCCCGGATATCCGCGGCGAGCGGAGCCGATCGGCGGCGGCGTCCCCGGTTCAGTCGACCGGCCAGGTGTGCACCGGGGCGTTGAGATGCATGTAGTCGATGTACTGCTGGGTCATCCGGCGCAGCGCCTCGTGCCGGCCGCAGTGCTCGGTCTCGTCGATGTGGTGGAACATCTCCTTCTGCCACACCGCGCCGTTGCGTCCCGTGACACAGCGCTGCTCGATGATGCCGAGCAGCGGCTCCCGCCAGGCCGCGTCCATGCCGGAGCGTTCCAGACCCTGGTGGGCCAGCGGCAGCAGCCGCCGCAGCACGAGCTCGGTCACCGGCACCTCGCCCACGCCCGGCCAGTACAGCAGTGCCTCGATGCCCAGCCGGGCCGCCGTGTGCATGTTGTCCTCGGCCGCCGAGAAGGACATCCGCGACCACACCGGCCGCTCCTCCTCCACCAGCGCCCGGGTAAGCCCGTAGTAGAACGCGCCGTTGGCGAGCGTGTCGGCCACGGTCGGCCCCGCGGGCAGCACCCGGTTCTCCACCCGCACGTGCGGCTTGTCGTTGGCGACCGCGTACACCGGGCGGTTCCAGCGGTAGATGGTGCCGTTGTGCAGGGTCAGCTCGCCCAGCTCCGGGATGTCGCCCCGGTCGAGCGTCTCCATCGGGTCCTCGTCCTCGCACAGCGGCAGCAGGGCCGGGAAGTAGCGCAGATTCTCCTCGAACAGGTCGAAGACGCTGTTGATCCAGCGTTCCCCGAACCACACCCGGGGCCGCACCCCCTGCACCTTGATCTCCTGCGGCCGGGTGTCGGTGGCCTGCTCGAACAGCGGGATGCGCGTCTCGTGCCACAGCTCCTTGCCGAACAGGAACGGCGAGTTGGCCGCGAGGGCCACCTGGACCCCGGCGATCGCCTGGGCCGCGTTCCAGTAGTCCGCGAACTGCTCGGGAGGCACCTGGAGGTGGAACTGCGTGCTGGTGCAGGCGGCCTCCGGGGTGATGGTGTCCGCGTAGGTCCGCAGCCGGTCGGGGCCGTCGATCTCGATGTGCAGATCTTCGCCGCGCGCGGCGAAGATCTGGTCGTTGAGCAGCCGGTAGCGCGGATTCTCCGACAGCGCCGCCTCGCCCGCGTCCTCCTGCCGCAGCGTGGGCAGGATGCCGGACATGATCAGGTGTGTGCCGACCGTCCGGGCCCGCTCCTCGGCGTGGTTCAGGGCCGCGCGGATCTCCTTCTCCCAGTCGTCCGGGCCGCCCGCGGTGAGCCTGCGCGGCGCGATGTTGATCTCCAGGTTGAACCGGCCCAGCTCGGTGTCCCAGGCCGGGTCGGCGATCGCCTCCAGCACGGCGCTGTTGCGCATCGCCGGCTCCGCCCGGTCGTCGACCAGGTTCAGCTCGATCTCCAGCCCCACCTGGGGCCGCTCGGCCTCGAACCGCGCATCGCGCAGCATCTGGGCGAACGCGTCGAGACACTCCTGCATCTTGATCCGGTACCGGCGGCGGTCCTCGCGCGTGAACACCAGTGCCGGGACATCCCGTCCCATGGGTCAGCCTCCCGGCCCTCGTCCTGCGGACTTCTGTCACCCCAAGCGTCGCACCACCGACCGGCTCCGACCACCAGACGCAAGGCCCCGCGTCCGGACAAGCCGGAGAAGCGCGCCAGGGCCCCCGGCCGGTGGTGGGGGGAGCACCGGCCGGGGGCCTCGAAGGTGCGGCCGCGCCGCTCGCGGTCGTCGGACCACTCGTGATCCGTACCGCGGGCGTCAGGCGCGATCGGTACGGCTAGCCCGTCACGCCCAGGCCCGCGTCGTCGACCTCGGGCTTGCCCTCCGCCTTGAGCACCTTGTTGAGCAGGGTCAGGTCGTAGATGCCCTTCAGGTCCGGCTCGTCGAGCAGCCCGGCCTTCACCGCGAAGGACGCCTCGGTCTCCAGCGTGGCGGCCAGCGGGTCGTCGAGGAAGGTGATGGACTTCCACGCCGGGTCGAGGATCTCGGCCGGCAGCGCCTTGCCGCTCAGCTTCTCCAGCGCCTTGTTCGCGGACTCCTTCGCCCGGTCCGGGTTGGCCTTGATCCACTCGTTGGTCCTCACCGACGCCCGCAGCACGGCCTCGACGACGTCAGGGTGCTCCTTGAGGAACTTCTGCGACACGATGATGTTCGTGATCACGAACTTCTTGTCCGGCCACAGATCGGCCTCGTCGATCAGCACCTTCGCTCCGTCGGCGACCAGCTTGGACGCGGTCGGCTCCGGCACCCAGGCGCCGTCGATGGAGCCCGCCTTGTAGGCGTCCGGCGTCACCTTGTTGTCCGAGCGGACCACGGAGATGTCGCCCTTGCCGCTCTGCGGGTCGACCTTCCAGCCCTTCTCGGCGATCCAGTTGAGGAAGGCGACGTCCTGGGTGTTGCCCAGCTGCGGGGTGGCGATCTTCTTGCCCTTGAGGTCGTCCTCGGACTTGATCTTGTCCGGATTGACCACCAGCTTCACCCCACCGGAGGCGGAACCCCCGATGATGCGCAGGTTCTTGCCCCGGGACTTGGTGTAGCCGTTGATCGAGGGAGAGGGGCCGATCCAGCCGATGTCGATGGACCCGGCGTTCAGCGCCTCGATCTCCGAGGGGCCGGCGTTGAAGGTCGACGTCTTGATCCGGGTGCCGCCCAGCTCCTTCTGGAACAGGCCCTCCTGCACACCCACCAGGGCGGTGCCGTGGGTGAGGTTGGGGAAGTAGCCGATCTTCACCTCCTCGGCGGAGAGCTTCTCGGCGTCCGCCGCGACGTCCGCCCTGGCGCCGTCGTCCGTGGACTCGGAGCCGTAGCCGCAGGCGGTGAGCAGAAGGGGGAGCGCCGCGGTCACGGCGAGGGCACGAAGGAAGGTGCGCGGTCTTGCGGCAGACACGAGGGTGTCCTCTCAGGAAGGTCGTACAGGGTCGTACAGGGGAAACGGGCGCGGGTACGCGGGCCCGGCGGTGCGGGCGCACGAGCCGGCCGGGCGTGCTCTCGGTCGAGTCGCCGCCCCGGGTGTGCGCTCGGCGGGCGCGGACGCGTTCGGGAGACGGGACGGTGTGCTCGCGGAAGACGTCCGTGCGCTCACCGACAGGGGTGGGCGCTCACACGGCGCCTGCGGCGCCCAGGAGACGTGGATGCTCTTCGGCGCCCAGGAGACGCGGGTCTCTCAGAGGAACCGACACAGCGCGGTGGACGTGCGGCCGTAGTCGATGTGGCGTCGCGACGTCAGCAGGGGCAGAGCCGGTGCCTGATGCCGGTGCATGCTCAACGGCTCCGCCTCCCCGGGATCCCTAGTTCTCCTACCTGGCTGGTAGGGATAGTGGCAGAAGACAGGGTCCGCCCCAAGAGGCTGTCCGCATGGTGGACTTATGTGTTCAGGGATTGATCCAGGCGCCTGGAGTGTCCGCGAGTGCCGAGACCTCGGAAGGCAGCGCGCCGGAGGCGACGTCCGCCAGCGACACACCCTCGAGGATCTCCCGCACATTGCACCGCAGGGCGATCCACAGGGGGAGCAACGACTGGGCGGGGCCGGTGTACAGCAGGTCGGGCGGGCGCACTCCGCGCACCGAGACCAGCGGTCCGTCCACCACGCGGATGACATCGGCGATGCTGATCGACTCGGCGGGCCTGGCCAGCCGGTATCCGCCGTTGCCACCGCGCTGGCTGAGGACGAGACCGCCGCGGCGCATGTCGTTGAGGATGCCTTCGAGGAACTTGTGCGGGATCTCCTGCGCCTCGGCGATCGCCTCGGTCTTCAGGGGCGCGTCCTCCTTGGCCGCGGCGAGTTCCAGTGCGGCACGTACCGCGTAGTCCGCTCTGGCTGAGATCCGCATGCGGGCATTATCGCAGGCCCCGGCCGCCGCGCGCCGGGGCCTGCCCCCGGACCGCCGGCCCGGGGGGCCCTCGGCCCCCGGGCCGGCGTGAGCGGTGGCCGTCAGATGGCGGCGGGCGTGTAGTGGGCGGCCTCGTCGCCCTCGACGACATGGCTCTGCCGGCCGTCGATGCCCGCCGGCACGTCACCGGCCACGGTGACCCGGTGCAGCCTGCGGGGCAGGTCGCCGTAGTCGTCCGGCGCGTAGTGCTGGGTGATGCGGTTGTCGAACACCACCAGGTCGCCCGGCGACCACACCACCCGCACGATGTTCTCGGGGCGGGTGACATACGCCTGGAGCAGGCGCAGGATGTCACGCGACTCGGAGTTGCCCAGACCCACGATGCTCTGCGCGAACCCGCCGATGAACAGCCCGCGTTCACCGGTCTCCGGGTGGACCCGGACCACCGGGTGCGCCGTGCGGTACTTGCGGGAGACGAACTGGCGGCGGTGCTCGGCCGCCTTCCGGGTCTTCGGCTCCGCGTAGTCGTAGTCGTTGGTGTGCACCGCCCACAGCCGGTCGGCCAGCTCGCGCAGCGGTTCGGGCAGATCCCGGTAGGCCGCCGCCGCGTTGGCGATGAGCGTGTTGCCGCCGTAGGGCGGGACCACGATGCTGCGCAGTGTGGTCACCTTCGGGGGCGTACGGACGAAGGTGACGTCCGTGTGCCACTGGTTGGAGCGGACGCCCTCCTCGCCGTCCACCGGCAGGATGTTCGGCTGCCCCTCGACGGCCGGCACGGTGGGGTGCGCCGTGGTGAGTTGGCCGAAGAGGGCGGCGAAGCGCAGCTGGGCGGCGTCGTCGAGGTTCTGGTCGCGGAAGACCAGGGCCTTGTGCTCCAGGAGCGCCGCGTTGATCTCGGCGAACACGGCGGGGTCGAGCTCGCCGGAGAGGTCCGCACCGAGGATCTCGGCGCCGATGCGCCCGCCGATCCGGCGGATGTCGAAGGCGGTACCGGTGGTCATGGGACGGTTCCTTTCGTGTGTCGGGCAGCGGAGGCCGGAAGAGGGAGGCAGGGGGACACAGGCGGGTCAGGAGGCGGGAGCCGGGGCCGCGTTCTCGGGGCGGGCGAGCCCGTAGTGCTCGCGCAGGGTGCGGCCGGTGTACTCGGTGCGGAAGAGCCCGCGCCGCTGAAGGACCGGCACCACATGGTCGACGAAGTCCTCCAGGCCGCCCGGCAGCAGCGGCGGCATGACGTTGAAGCCGTCGGCGGCGCCCTGGGTGAACCACTCCTCGAGCTGGTCGGCGACCTGCTCGGGGGTGCCCGCGAACACCCGGTGGCCGCGGCCGGCACCGAGCCGGGCGATCAGCTCCCGCAGCGTGAGCCCGTCGCGCCGGGCGAGTTCGGCGACGAGGGTGAAGCGGGACTTGTTGCCGTTGATGTCCCGCTCCTCGGGCAGCTCGGGCAGCGGGCCGTCCAGCGGCAGCCCGGTCAGGTCGACGCCGAGCATCCCCGACAGCTGGGCCAGCCCGTACTCGGGCACCTGCAGGTCGGTGAGCTCCTGCTCCAGGGCCCGCGCCTCGGCCTCGGTGGAGCCCAGGACGGGCGCGATGCCGGGGAGGACCAGCAGCTGGTCCTCGGTGCGGCCGTAGCGGGCGAGCCGGGACTTGAGGTCCTTGTAGAAGGCCTGGCCGTCGGCGAGCGTCTGCTGCGCGGTGAAGACCGCCTCCGCGTACTGGGCCGCGAACTCCTTGCCGTCCTCCGAGGAACCGGCCTGCACCAGCAGCGGGTGCCCCTGTGGCGGGCGTGGCACATTCAGCGGCCCCTCGACCCCGAAGTACGCACCGCGGTGGTTGATCGGCCGCACCCGGTCGGTGTCGGCGTAGATCCCGCGCTCCCGGTCGAGCACGATCGCGTCGTCCGCCCAGCTGTCCCACAGCCGGGTGGCGACCTCGACGAACTCGCGGGCCCGCTCGTAGCGCAGACTGTGCTCGAGGTGCTCGTCCTGCCCGAAGTTGCGGGCCTCGGCCACGGTCCCCGAGGTGACGATGTTCCAGCCGGCCCGGCCGCCGCTGAGATGGTCCAGGGAGGCGAACTTGCGCGCCACATGGAACGGTTCGTTGAAGGTGGTGGAGACGGTGGCGATCAGGCCGACGCGTTCGGTGACGGCCGCCAGCGCGGACAGCAGGGTGAGCGGCTCGAAGCCGCCCAGGGCGTTGTGCCGCACCTTGTTGAACAGGGCGAGCCCGTCGGCCAGGAACACCGAGTCCAGCAGGCCGCGTTCGGCGGTGCGCGCCAGGTGCTGGAAGTAGCCGAGATCGGTGACGCGCTCGGGCTGGGTTCGCGGATGCCGCCAGGCGGCGTCGTGATGGCCCGCGTTCATCAGGAACGCGTTCAGATGCAGTTGACGGGGGCGGGACGTGGTCATGGTTCTTCCTCAGCGGACGACGGATGACAGGACGGCGGGCGGCAGGAGGGTGCGGGTCAGCCGGCGAGCGGGATCCGCCAGGAGCTGAGCCGGCGCTCCACGGTCACCAGGAGCTGGTTGAACGCCACGCCGATGACGGAGATCGTCACGATGCCCGCGTACATCTGCGGGATGGCGAAGTTGAACTGCGAGGCGTTGATCAGATAGCCGAGGCCGGCCTTGGCGCCGATCATCTCGGCGGCGACCAGCACCAGGATGGACACGGCGCCCGCCAGCCGGATGCCGGTGAACATCACCGGGACCGACGACGGCAGGATCACCTTCTGGAACAGCCGGGGAGCGGACAGGTCCATCGACCTCGCCAGCTTCAGCAGGGTCGGATCGACATTGCGGACGGCGCTGATGGTGTTCAGCAGGATCGGCCAGGTGCACGCGTACACCACGATGGAGATCTTCGACGTCTCGCCGATGCCCAGGAGCAGCACGAACACCGGCAGCAGGGCCAGTGCGGCGGTGTTGCGGAACACCTCGAGCAGCGGGTTGAGCAGCTCGGCCACCGGCCGGTACCAGCCGATCAGCAGGCCGAGCGGCACCGCGATCAGCACCGCGAGGCCGAAGCCGCTGAACGAACGGGCCAGGCTGGCCCGGGTGTTGTCGAGCAGCCGGCCGTCACCGGCCAGCTCCCACCAGGCGCGCGCCACCTCGGTGAACGGCGGCAGGAAGGTGCGGTCCACCAGCCCGAGCCGGGGCGCGGTCTCCCACAGCACCAGCAGGGCGAGCACGGCCGCCGACTTGGCCGCCGCGTGCAGCAGCAGGTGCGGCAGCCGCCTCAGGGCACCGGACAGCCGGCCGGACCGGGGTGCGTCCGGACGGGCGGAGGCATTCGCCGGCGGGGCCGCCGTGGTGAGCTGATCGGCCGGCCCGGGGGCCCCGGCGGCGGGCGTCCGCGCCGATGCCGCCCTCCGGGTCTCCTCGGGGGCCGTACCGGTCGTCGTGGGGCTCATACGGAAACCTCCTCCTTCTCCAGCTGCTGGGCCCTGGCCACCTCGTCGTGCAGCAGCGACCAGATCTCGTGCCGGTGGCGGGCGAACTCGGGACTGGAGCGCAGGTCGTCCGTGTCGGTGCGGGCGCCGAGCTCCACCCGCACGATCTGCTTGATGCGGCCCGGCCGGGAGGTCATCACCGCGACGCGCTGCCCCAGGTAGACGGCCTCGTCGATGCCGTGGGTGATGAACACGACGGTCTTGCCGGTGCGCTGCCAGATGCGCAGCAGCTCGTCCTGCAGCACCTCGCGGGTCTGCGCGTCCAGCGCGGCGAACGGTTCGTCCATCAGCAGCACGTCCGGGTCGTAGGCGAGGCTGCGGGCGATCGCGACCCGCTGGCGCATGCCGCCGGACAGCTCGTGCGGATGCCGGTCCTCGAACCCGGCCAGACCCACCAGGTCCAGGAACTCACGTGCGCGCTCGGCGCGTTCGCGGCGCGGCACGCCGGTGGCCTCCAGGCCGAACTCCACGTTGCCCTGGGCGGTGCGCCACGGCAGCAGCGCGTACTGCTGGAACACGATGCCCCTGTCGAGGCCGGGCCCGGTGACGGGTGCGCCGTCCAGCAGGATCCGCCCGCCGTCCGGCCGGGTGAGACCACCCAGCAGGTCGAGCAGGGTGGACTTGCCGCAACCGCTCGGTCCGACCAGGACGGTGAACTCCCCGGCGGCTATCTCCAGGTCGATGCCGTCGAGTGCGGTCAGCCGCGTGGCCCGCGCCGGCGAACCGGCGTCGCGGCCCCGCCGCTTGACCGTGAAGTCCTTGCGCACCTGCTCCAGTACGAGCTTGGGCACGGGGGACGACGTCGATGCGGTCACGATGTCAGCTCCCACTCGTCGAGGCGGAGGGCGCGCTGCCCCGGCCGGCCTTGTTGAAGTCGTTGGTGTACAGCTCGGGCAGGGAGACCTGGTCCTTGTCGATGTCGCCGCGATCGCCCAGCCAGTCGATCCACAGCCGCAGTTCCCTGTCGGTGATCCGGCCGTCCGGGGTGGCCACGCCGTAGGACCGCCAGTACTTCAGCGCGGTGGTGTCCTCGTTGCGGCGCCGCCGCTTGACGATCTCGGTCATCCGGTCGACGACCTCGTCGCGAGGTGTGGCGCGAGACCAGGCGAGGGCCCGCCCGACCCCGGTGACGAAGGTGCGGACCGTGTCGGGGTTCTGCTGCAGGAACCGGTTCGTCATCACATAGGTTCCGGCGCTGAACGAGCCGAGCAGCTGGGTGTCGGTGAACAGCGGGCGTATGCCGCCCCGTTCCAGTGCCTTGTCGCGGAGCATTCCGCCGAGCACCGCCACCTGGATCTGCTTCTGCCGCAGCGCCTGTTCGGTGTTGACCGGAGGCACCACCAGCGGCTCCACCCTGGCGGCCTCGGCCGCGCTGAGCCCTTTGCGCCGCAGATAGATGTCGAGCAGGGCCTCCGCGTGTCCGCCCAGGGTGTTCATTCCGACCTTCTTGCCGAACAGGTCGCGGGGCGAGCGGATGGGACTGTCCTCGAGGACGTAGAAGCCCTGATAGGCCTCCTCGTCGGATCCGTAATAGCTGATGACGGCTTTGACCGGAGCATTGTTGGCGGCGAGTTTGACCACCGCTCCGTTGAACGCCCCGCCGAAGTCGACCTGACCGGTGGCAGCGGACTGGATGTCCTGCGGACCACTGATCGTGTTGCCGACCCACTCCAGCTCCACGTCCTCCAGATAACCCAGGTCCGCGGCGAGTTCGGCGGGGGTCACCTGGCCGGCCCAGCCCTGGTACCTGAGCGTTTTCGTCTGGCCCTTGCCGGAGGGTGCGCCGGTGGCGGCACCGCAGCTCACGGACACCGCCGAAAGGCCGAGCAGGGTGAGGAACTGGCGTCTGGTCGATGCCGTCGTGGCCATGTGAAAGGGTCCTTGTCGAGAGCGTCCGAAAGGCCGGGAGAACCGCCCGGAATTACTGCGTGGAACGAGCGAGCGGAAGGAAGACGATTCCTGCTCGCAGTCACGAGCGAACCAGCGGTTCCGAGGCCCGGTCAACGCCTCGAGGGCTCACGTCGCACACTCTCAACACCCTGAAATGCGAACGACGTACGCCGTTCACACAACAGCGGACGGGAATCCACGCGCATGGTTCACGAACGATGCCGGGGAGAGGGGGCGAAGAAAGTGACGTGGTGTCAGACGGGAAGGGAGAAAGGCGGGTAGGCGCCATTGAGGAAATAGTCGCCGACGTCGCGGAGCCGGTCGGCGGCCGGCTCGTAGAGGGTGTGGGTGCGGGCGTTGCGCCAGAAACGGTCGAAGCCCAGCCGCGCCGACATCGCCCGGGCGCCGATGACCTCGAGCGCGCGGGCCGTGCACTCCTGTGCGGCTCTGGCCGCGGCGGCCTCCGCCATGCCCACCAGGACGGAGGTCTCCGCGTACTCGCCGTAGCTCAGCTCCTCGCCGCGCGCCAGCGCCTGCCGCACGGCGTCCAGCGCCTGGCCGGCGAGCGCGGCGGCGGAACGGGTGAGCACCGTCAGCTCGCCGTAGACGGTCAGCGCGCGCGGGTCGTCGAGCGCGTGCTCCGGCCCGCCGGGCTCCCACGAGCAGCCGCCCGTGCGGCGGTACTCGCGGGCCTCGGCCAGCACACCCTCCGCGAGTCCCAGCCGCAGCTGCACCGAGAGCAGCCGGCCCACCGGCGAGACCAGCGCGGCCGGCGGCGGCATCTCGTCCTCGTCGGCCGACAGCGAGCCCAGGATGTCGTCGTCCGTCACGGGCACCGCGTCGAACTCCACGCTGCCGCCCCCCGCCAGGCGCTGCCCGAAGGTGCCGGCGTCCCCGCCGGCCACGACACCGTCGGACACCGGATCGACCACCACGGCCAGCGGCTCTCCGGTGTCGGGGCGGACCGCCCGCACGGCGAGGACGTCGGCGACCAGCACCCCGGTGGCGTAGCTCTGCCGGCCGTTCAGCACATGGCCGCCCGGCCGTTTCGTCAGCGTCGGCGGTGCCGCCTGGTGGGCGAAGCCCCCGCCCCAGCACCACTCCAGGGCCGCCGAACGCGACAGCAGCCGGGTGGCGCGCTGGGGCTCGGTGAGGAAGCGGGTGCTGAACGACAGGAAGTAGTGGCCGGCGAGCAGTTGACCGATCGCGCCGTCGGCCGCGGCGATCTCCCGCACCACCGCGCAGGCCGTGGCCCACTGCGCACCGCCGCCGTCGGGTGCGGCCGGCGTCAGCAGGGTGAGCAGCCCCGCCTCGCGCAGCCGTGACACCTCGTCGAACGGAACCTTGCCCGCCAGTTCCCGGGCGGCGGCGTCCGTGGCCAGATCGTCCGCCGCCTCACGGGCCACCCGCAGCCAGTGCTCCCGGCTCGGCCCGGCCCGGTCCGCGTCCGGTTCGGCGACGGTCGGCCCAGGGGGTATGCCCATGGAGGTGGTCTCCTCTGAAGTCGGCCGGTCCTCATCGTGCGCAGCGGCGTCGGCCGGGGTCAACACTTCCCTAGTAAATCGATAGGAAAAGTGGGGAGAGGTGGTCCGACTGGAGGGCCGATCGGGTGATATGACCGGTGTGCGGCGTCGCCGATTCGCGCGGGGGAGCCGATCACGCTAGAGTCGATCCCGGCCCCACGGGAGCAACACCCTTGAGGGGGCCGCGCGTTGGTGGTCCAAGGAAAGACGCCTCGCTTCCCGCGGGGAGATGCAGGTGCAAGGCCTGCCCAGCGCTCCGAGGGCGACGTACCCCGGCTTCCGTGCTGCGGAGGCCGGGGTTCGTCGTGTTTCAGGGGGCACGTGTCCGGTGCCGTCGTGGCCGGGGGCGCATGCCCCGGCGGGGGCACGGTGGCGACGTCACGCTCAGGCCGCGGTCTCCGTGCTGCCGAAGCCGTCGCCGAACGCGTCGAGTTCCCTGGGGGCGCCCGCGCCCCGGCCGCCCGCCGGCGGCGTGCCGTCCTGCGCCGCGCCCGCCGCCTGTGCCGACGGCACCGGCTTGCGGAGGAGAAGGAGTGCCGCGTCGTCGTGCAGCCGGCCGCCGACGTGACGCAGCAGCTCCTGGTGCAGGGCGGCGACGGTGCGGTCCGGCTCGTCGCACACGTTCCGGGCCAGCCCCTGCGCGAGGGGGTAGAACTCCCGGTCGGCGTCCCGGGCTTCGGTTACCCCGTCGGTGTACAGCAGCAGCTGGTCCCCGTCGCCGAAGGGCAGCGTGTGCAGGCAGGGCGCCTCTCCCGACAGGGCGCGCAGTCCCAGCGGCGGCGTCGGCCGGACGGGCACCACCGCGGTCACCTCGCGGTCGCGGACCAGCAGCGGGGGAGCGTGGCCGCAGTTGACCACCTCCAGGTGCCCCCCGCCCGGGTACCCGGCGACCACCGCGGTGACGAAGTCGTCGGGCCCCAGGTTCCGGGCCAGGCTGCGCTCGATCCGTTCGACGACGTCGAGCAGTTCCGGTTCGTCGTGCGCCGCCTCGCGGAAGACGCCGAGCACCAGCGCGGCCGTCCCCACCGCGGGCAGCCCCTTGCCGCGAACGTCCCCGACGATCATCCGCACGCCGTGCGGGGTCTGGATCAGCGCGTAGAGGTCGCCGCCGATGCGGGCCTCCGCCGCGGCGGCACTGTAACGGACGGCCACCTCGAACGGGCCGACCCTGCCGGGTACGGGGGCCAGCAGCGCGTGCTGCGCGGTCTCGGCGACGGACCGCACGGCGGCGAGCACGCGCTCCCGCCGCCCGCGCAGGGCACTGGCCAGGGCGCTGGCCAGCGTGACGGTGACCAGCGCGGCCAGGATGACGGTCAGCTCCCGGCCGGGCACCCCGCCGCGGACGCCGGTCGTCGCACCGGCGACCGTGGCGAGCAGGCCGACCCCCGTCACCTGCCGCCACCCACTGGTGGCGGCCGCCAGAGCGGGGCCGGTGGCGAGCAGGGGCAGCCACAGCATCCCCCTGCCCCCGAGAATGTCGACGAGGACGACGACGCAGACGACCAGGAGGGGCAGCGCAGGCGTGGTGCCGGCCCAGTGGGCCAGAGCGCGCGTCCGGGGCGACGACTCGCGATCCGTGGTCCTGCTCCTCTTCCCGCTGCGCAGCTTCGGCAGATGGCCGTCGTCACCATGCTGTCGGGCGTGCCTCATGTGGTGTCTGCAGTCCTCACCGGCAGCGCAGCGGGCGCCGCCTAGTAGATCTGTCCGGCGGATGTCCTCTCATGTTCAAGCAAACCCGGACATACCGTATTGCTGCAAGAGTGCCGATTTCAGATGGTGAGTGACAGGTTGCGGGTGACCCGGCCCGCCGTGGGGATCAGCAGCCGGCGCACTTCGTCCAGCCGGATCAGGCGCTCCGTGCGCATGGAGACACCGATCGAGCCCAGCCGGCCGCCGCCGTGGACGGGCACCGCGACGCACAGGGTGCCCAGCGCGTACTCCTCCCGGTCCATGACCGCGGGCTCCTCGGGGTCGGCGTCGAGCCGGCGCAGCAGCTCCCGCTCGCTGGTGATGGTCCGCGGGGTGAGGTCCTCCAGGCGGTGCCGGGAGAGGTAGTCCCGGCGGGAGGCGTCGTCCAGCTCGCGCAGTACGGACTTGCCGAGCGCGGTGGCGTGCCCGGCCTCCTCGAACCCCACCCACAGGTCCACCCGGGGCGCGCGCGGCCCGTCGACGATCTCGGCGATCCGGATCTCGCCGTCCTCGTAGAAGGTGAGATACGCGGCCGCGGCCAGCTCGTCCCGCAGGGCCGCGAGCGCCGGGCGGACCCGGGCGAGCAGTGCCTGCGTGCGTCCGCCCTCGTGCAGCGTGCGGAGCTGGTCGCCGAGGACGAACCCGCCGTCGTCCAGCTTCTGCAGATAGCCGTCGTGGACCATCGTCCGCAGCAGGTGGTACGCGGTGGCCGGCGGCAGCCCCGTCTCCCGCGCCAGCTGCTTGGCCGGTGCGCCGTTCTCGTGCCCTGCCGCCGCCTCCAGCAACCGGAAGGCGCGCTGCACGGAGGTGATCAGCGTGGGACCGCCGCTCATGGGTCAAGACTGCCCCCGTACATCGTCCGGAGCAACGCGGGGCCGCGCCCGGCCGCCACCGGGACGCCGGCCCACCGGACCTCCCGGACGCCTGCCCGCCGGCGGCCGGCCGCGCTCTGCGTGTGCACCGGGGCGGGCGATTCCGGATGATCTACGGTGATCCGATGCGACGTGTGCCGTGGTGGACCCTGCTCTCGTCGGGACTGGCGCCCGTGGCGCTGACCGCCGGCTGGGTGGTCGCGGGCCTGATGGCGGGCAGCTCCTACGACCCCGCCACCCAGACCATCAGCGTGCTGGCCGCCGACGGCGCCCCCGGAGCCTGGGTGATGACCGCGGCCCTGGTCGTCCTCGGGCTGTGCCACCTGGCCACCGCCTGGGGCTGAGGCCGGCCGCGCTCCCTGGGCGGCTCACCCTGGGCGGCGGTGGGGCGGCGGCCGTGGTGGTGGCGCTGTTCCCGGCGCCGAGCAGCGGGGGCTCCCTGCAGCACGGTTCGCCGGCGGCGGTCGGATTCGTCCTGCTCGCCGTGTGGCCGGTCCTGGCCCACGACCCGGACGGCACGGCGGCGTGGGCGCTGCGCCGGGGCCCCTGCCTGGCGGCGACCGCGGTGATGGGCCTGGGCGCCCTGTGGTTCCTGTTCGAGATGCAGCGGCACGGCGCCCTCGGCGTCGCGGAACGCTTCGTCACCTTCGTCCAGTCCGTCTGCCCGCTGCTCGTGGTCGTCTCCTGCCTGCGCCACCAGCGGCTGCGCAGCCCGGTGGCGTCACGGTCCCGGGTGTGACGACCCGGCAAGACGCCTCTCCCGGCGGGCGCGGGCGTGAGCTCAGACCTTCGCCCGGTACGCCCGCATCGCCAGCGGGGCGAACACCGCCGCGATGCCCACGGCCCACACCAGCGACCACATCACCGGCTCCGCCACCGGACCGCCGACCAGCAGCCCGCGATAGGCGTCGGACAGATGCGTCACCGGATTGACGTCGCTCCAGGCCTGCAGCCAGCCCGGCATGGTGTCCACGACCACGAAGGCGCTGCTGGCGAAGGTGATCGGGAAGATCACGGTGAACGAGAACGCCTGCACCTTCTCCGGGTCCCCGGCGAGCATCCCGATGAGCACCGCCGTCCAGGAGGCCGCGGCCGCGAACACCACCAGCAGCAGCGCGCCCAGCAGGAACCCGCCGGGCCCGCCGGTGATCCGGAACCCCATCAGGGTCCCGATGCCGATCATCAGCAGCATCGCCCACACATGCTTGGTGAGGTCCGCGGTGATCCGGCCGATCAGCGGCGCCGACCGGGCGATGGGCAGGCTGCGCAGCCGGTCGAACACCCCTTTGGTCAGATCGGTGTTCAGCGCCATCGCCGTGTACACCGTCATGAACAGGGTGTTCTGGACGATGATGCCGGGCAGTGCGTACATCAGGTACGCCTCCGACGAGCCCGCCATCTGCCCGCCCAGCACATAGGTGAACAGGAACACGAACATGATCGGCGTGACGCTGTAGTCGACCAGTTCCAGCGGGTTGTGCTTCGCCGCCACCAGGCTGCGCCACGCCATCGTCAGGGTCTGGCTCGCCCAGGCCAGGGGCCGCACCCGGCCCGGGCCGGTGAGCGGGGCGGCCATCGTCGCGCCGGTCATCGTGCGCTCACCGCCCTCTCCGGCTCGGCGGCCCCGGCGCCCTCGGCGTCGTCGCTCTCCGCGTCGTCGTCCGTCCGCGGCTCCGCCCGGTGCCCGGTGAGGGCCAGGAAGACCTCGTCGAGCGAGGAGCGCCGCAGCGCCAGCTCGCCGACCCGGACGCCGGCCCCGTCCAGCCGCCGCACCACCGTCGGCATCAGCTCCGGGTCCTTCACCGGGACGGTGATCACCTCGCCCTCGATCCGGGTGTCCGGCCCGGCCGCCTCGCTCACCAGAGCGTGCACCACGGGCAGGTCGGCGGGGCCGAGCGGGCGGACCTCGAGCACCTGACCGCCCACCTCGGACTTCAGCTGGTCGGGCGTGCCCTCGGCGATCACCCGGCCGCGGTCGATCACCACGATGTCGTCGGCCAGTACATCGGCCTCGTTCAGGTACTGGGTGGTCAGCAGGGCGGTGGTGCCGTCGGCGACCAGACCGCGCACCATGTCCCACAGCTCGCCGCGGCTGTGCGGGTCGAGCCCCGTGGTGGGCTCGTCCAGGAACAGGATGCTGGGCCGCCCGACCAGACTGGCCGCCAGATCGAGCCGTCGCCGCATGCCGCCGGAGAACGTCTTCACCGCGCGTCCCGCGGCGTCGCTCAGCCGGAACCGGTCCAGCAGCTCGCGGGCCCGCGCCCGCGCGTCCCGTCTGCTCATGCCCAGCAGACGGCCGATGAGCAGCAGATTCTCCGTACCGGTGAGATTCTCGTCGACCGCCGCGTACTGGCCGGTGAGGCCGATCAGCGAACGGACGGCGGACGCCTCCCTGACGACGTCGTGTCCCGCCACCCGCGCGTGCCCGCCGTCCGGCGGCAGCAGCGTGGCGAAGATCCGTACCGCGGTCGTCTTGCCCGCGCCGTTCGGACCGAGCACGCCCAGCACCGAACCGGTCCGGGCCGCCAGATCCACCCCCGCCAGGGCCTCGGTGTCCTTGAACCGCTTGACCAGGCCCTCCGCCTGGATCGCGTAGGTCATGGGATTCCCCTTGCGGCTCTCGCGCTGTCGCGGACGTCGCCGTTCGGCGCCCACCTCTTCCACAACTGTGACGCACGCCACTGACATTCCTCTCGGCGTGCACGCGAGGGCGCGCACCTCGGGCGGCCAGGGGCTCCGCCGGCACGGCGCGGGCGACTGCGGCTCAGGCGTCCGCCGCCACTTGTCCGCGCAGTGCGGTGAGCAGCCAGTCGTGGGCCGCACCCGGGGTGGGCTCCGGCCGGCCTCCCGGCGCGGTGGCCACCACGGAGGCCAGCTCCCAGTACCCGTCCAGCCGGGGGTCGATGGCCAGCTGCCCGGCCAGCAGGCGGCGGAAGTCCGGCGTGTCCCTGGTGCGGTACGCGGCGGCGTACGCGGCGACGAAGCCGTCCAGCGCCTCCCCGGGCCCCGGCGCCTCACCCCGGCCGATCCGGACGCCCGCCAGCCGGTACGCCTCGTCGAGCCCGGCGTACAGCACGGCCGCTCCCTCGGACCCGGCCGCCTTGTGCGCGGCGGGCTGCGGCTGGGCCGCGCCCGAGCAGGGACGGGACACCAGGGCGTGCAGCCGGGCGAACGCGAGCACCTGCCCTGGTGCCGGATCGTCCGGCACCTGGGGGACGGCCACCTGCAGGAAGGCGTCGACCGCGCGGGCCGGCATCCGCGGCGGCAGCCAGCCGCGCCAGAACCGCGCCAGCGGCGCCGTGCTCGGCGGCACCTCCACCGAGCCGATCAGCATCAGCCGCTCCGCCCGCTCACCGGGCGGGCACTCGTGCACCAGCCGCAGCGCCGCCTCCCGCCACCGCAGCGCCCTCAGCTCGGAGCCGAGCTCGCGAAGCCGTCCCGCGACGGCGCTCTCCAGTGCCCCGCCCGCCCCGTCGCGTTCGCCGTTCTCCTCCCGCCGGTCCTGCTCGGCGAGGATCCGCCGCACCTCGGGCAGCGGCACGCCGAGGGTGCGCAGGGAACGGATCAGCCGCAGCCGCTCCAGCGCGCCGGGGCCGTAGCGGCGATGCCCGCCCGCGCTGCGCGAGGCCTCCGGCAGGAGCCCCTGGTCGGAGTAGAAGCGGACGGTCTTGACGGTCACGCCCGCGTGCTCGGCGAGCTCGCCGATGCTCCACAGACCGTCGTGCGCCATGGACAGTTGAACCTCCCTCAGGGGGAGTTCCTACGGTACCGGCCGGTGCGGGCCCGGGGCCGATCCGGGACCGCTGACGACGATCTGCCGAGGAGTCTCCATGACCGTCTTCATCCTGGTGCCCGGCGTGTTCACCGGCCCCCGCATCTGGCGGGACACGGCCGCGCGGCTGACCGAGGCGGGCGCCCACGCGCACCCGGTCGCCCTCACCGGGCTCTCCGGCGACCGCACTCCCGTGCCCTCCGGCGTCTCGCTGGAGACCCACATCGAGGACGTGGTCGCGGCCCTGGACACGGTGTGGTCGGCCTTCGGGCAGAAGATCGTGCTGGTCGGCCACGACTACGGGATCCACCCCGCGGTGGGTGCCGCGGACCGCAGGCCGGACCGCATCAGCCGGATCGTCCACCTCGACGCGGGGTTGCCGCGGGACGGCGTCCCCGCTCTCGCCGCCGTGCCCGACGGCACGGTCCGCGCCGAGGTGGCCGCGCGCGCCGGGAGCGAGGGACCCGACGGCGAACTGCCGCCGCCGGAGGGCGAGGGCTGGGCGCGCTGGGGGAGCGTCCAGGGCCTGTCCGCCGCCGCGCTCGACACCCTGGCCGCCCTCGCCGCACCGCAACCGCTCGGCACTCTGATCCAGCCGCTGCGCCTGACCGGCGCCGCAGCGGCGCTGCCCACCACGGGCGTCCTGTGCACGGGCAACGGCACCGGCATCGAGATGGTGCAGCGTCTGGTCGACTTCGGGGACCCCGCCCTGCAGGTGCTGGCCCGCCCCGAGGTGACCTTCTTCGAACTGGCCACCGGGCACTGGCCGATGCTCTCCCGCCCCGGCGAACTGGCCGAGGTGCTCCTGGAGGCCGCCGCCGGCGAGGGCCACCGGCTCCAGCCGGTCGGCGCCGGTCAGCTCCCGCCGCACCTGCGGCCGTTCCTGCTGGACGTGCCCGAACGCCCCCGGGAGCGCCACGGAGCGGTCGACCTCCATCTCCCCGACGGCGACGGACCGCACCCGGCAGTGGTCTTCGTGCACGGCGGTCCGTTGCCGACGGACGCCCGCCCCACCCCGCGCGACTGGCCCGCCCTCAGGGGATACGCGCAGTACGCGGCATCCGAGGGCGTGATGGGAGCGGTCCTCGACCACCGCCTGCACGACCTCTCCGCCTACCCGCTCGCCGCCGCGGACGTGGCCGCCGCCGTGGAGCTGGTGCGCAAGGACCCGCGCGTCGACGCCGACCGGATCGCCCTGTGGTTCTTCTCGGGCGGCGGACTGCTCAGCGCCGACTGGATCGCCGCGCCCCCGCCGTGGCTGCGCTGCCTGGCGGCCACCTACCCGGTGCTCGCGCCGCTGCCCGGCTGGGGTCTGAACGACGGCCGGTTCCGTCCGGTGGCGGCGCTGGCGGACGCCGGGGACCTGCCCCCGTTCGTCCTCACCCGGGTGGGCCGGGAGTCGCCGGAGATCGCCGCGACCGTGGAGCGGTTCCTCGCCGCCGCCGAGGGCCGGGAGCCCGGCGTCGAGATCATCGACGTGCCGGACGCCCCGCACGCCTTCGAGACCCTCGACCACAGCCAGGAGGCGCGCGAGGCCGTGCGACGGGCGATGCGCACGGTGCTCACCCACCTCCGGCGGCGCGCCTGACCCTCGTCGAGAAGCGGCAGGACGCCCGACCCCCGTCGAGAGGCGACAGGATTGGGGTGGGCTATACCGCGTGGCGCGCCAGCACCCGGCGGGCCGCCTCGGCCTCCGCCGCCGGCGGCGACAGCTCGTCGAGCGTGTCCAGTTCGTCGTCGCTCTCCAGTTCGCGTTCCCAGGCCGCCGCGAGCCGCTCCTGATCCTCGCGCGGTGCGGAGCCGACGTCCTCCCGGCGCTCCGGGGCCAGTGCCGCCAGGAATCGTCCGACGGGATCGGTCACCATGCCCAGCTCCTCTCCTCGAGTGCTCTCGGCTGGACCGGCGGCCCTGGCGCCGTCCGTCCGGCATGGCACGGCGGCATCCGGCGGCCGCTCTCACGTCCAGTGTCCCGCTTGCGGGAGGTATCGAATATCGATAGATTCCCATCGTCATTCGATCGAGAGGTGCTGCCGTCATGCCGATATCCGTCGCTGCTTCCGACCGTCAGGGCGCCGAGACCCGCACCGACGTCCTGGTGGTCGGGGCCGGGCTGGCCGGCCTGCACGTCGCCACGCTGCTCGCCGGACGCGGCCACGACGTGCTCCTCGCCGAACGGCGCACCCGCCTCACCGGGGCGATCCGCACCACCGGGATCTTCGTGCGCAAGACGCTCGACGACTTCCCGTTGCCCGCCGCCCATCTCGGCCCGCCCATCCGCCGCGTGGTGCTCTACCCGCCCGGCCTCGACCGCCCCGTCGACCTGGTCAGTGACCGCGACGAGTACCGGGTCGGCGACATGGGACCGCTCTACGCGTCGGCCGCGGCCGACGCTGCCGCGGCCGGCGTACGCGTGGCGCTGGGCACCCGCTACGCCGGCCGCGAGGGGGACGGCACCGTGCGCCTGATCGGCCGCGACGGGCCCCTGACCGTCCGCGCACGCTTCGTCGTCGGCGCCGACGGCGCCCGCTCACGCGTCGCCCGCGACCTCGGCCTGGACCGCAACCGCCGTTTGCTGGTCGGCGCCGAGGAGGTGTTCGAGGTCCCCGCGCACGACGCACCGCCCGCCTTCCACTGCGTGCTCGACCCGTCGCTCGCCCCCGGCTATCTGGCCTGGGTGGTCGACGACGGCCGGCACGCCCACGTCGGCGTCGCCGGCTACCCCGACCGCTTCCCCGAGGGCCTGCGCCGCGCACTCACCCGGTTCAGCGCCACGGCCCCCGGCCTGCGGGGCGTGCCACGTCCCGGCGCCGTGGAGCGGCGCGGCGGACCGATACCCGTGGGCGGCGTGCTGCGCCGCATCGGCTGCCCCAACGGACTGCTGGTGGGGGACGCGGCGGGCGCCGTCTCCCCGCTCACCGCGGGCGGCCTCGACCCCTGCCTGCGGCTCTCCGAACTGGCCGCGGACGTCCTCCACACGGCCCTGCGCACCGGCAGCAAATCACCGCTCGACCGCTACGACGGGGCCGCGCTGCGCGCCGAGTTCCGCGGGCGCCTCACCCTGCGCCGCGGGCTCGGCCTGGTCAGGACGCCCGCCGCGGCGAGTGCCGCGTTCGCCCTGCTGCGCACACCGCTCGGCCGGGCGGCGGCCGGCCGCGTCCTCTTCGGCGACCGCTCCTTCCCGGCCGTGCGCGCGGAAGGACTGCCGGTCACAGGCCGCTGACCTTGCCGCTCGCCGCGATGTCGTAGACCAGGGTGACGGTGCGGCGGCCGCCCGGAGCCAGCGGGACGTCCCAGCGCACGATGCCGTCCGCGTCGACCGAGTCCGGCGCGGGCGAGCAGGCCTCCTCGCGCAGCCGCACCTCCACCGCGGACACCTCGGAGACCGGGATGCGTTCGCGCACCACGATCACCCGCTCGTCGCGCTCCGAGGGAGGGGAGAAGCGGGACAGGTGCAGCCGGACCGTCCGGGTGGTGAGGGTCCGCCCGGTCAGGCCCGTCTCGCGGGTCTCCTCGGTGTGCCGCAGCACGCGATGGTCGTCCCGGCTGCCGAAGGCCAGCCGGACGGGCGCCTGGGGGGCGGTGAAGTCCAGGGTGCCGCGGCCGGTGAACCCGCTGTCGCGGATCAGGTCCACGGGTCCGGCCAGCAGGGCGTGCCCCGACCGATTGTCGAACCGCACCACCTGGGTGACCAGCGGCGACAGCTCGGGTGCGCAGGCGTACTCGCTCACCGCCGGCGCGGTGAAGGAGGACAGCGGCACCCGGTGGGCGCGGCCGTCCGCCGGCACGGAGACCGGGGCCGGGGAGTGCAGCACCCGCACCTCCCCGCCGTCGTCCACACCCGGCAGGCCCGGCACCGGGGCCGGACCCAGGTCCGAGAGCTCCTCCTCACGCAGCTCCACCTGCACCGTGCGCCGCTCGGTGGGGGAGCGGTCCTGGAGCGTCAGCCGGTCCTCGTCGAGCCGCGGTGGTTCGGTCGAGTGAGCGGACCGCGCGGTGGACAAGGTGAGCCGCACGTCCGACCAGTCCTCGCCGGTGCGCTGCCAGACCACCGCCTCGGTGTCCAGCGTCAGCGAGTCCCCGTCCAGCGCGGCACGGTACGCGGGCCGCCACAGCGCGCACGGAGTCAGATGACGTACCGTCAGCTCCGCCGGTCCCGCAGCGGTGGCGTCGACGGTCAGCTCGATGTGGCCGGTCAGCTCGGCGGGTTCGGTCTCCGCGAGGCTCTTCGCCCGCAGAGCCTCATCGAGTTCGGTGGTGAGGGACGCCAACCGGCCGTCGAGCGACCGCAGTTGCTCGCCGCAGTCCTCGCGTTCCGCGTCCACCCGGTCCAGTTCACGGCTCCAGCGGTCGCGGTCCGTCTCGCCGCGGCCGGCGCCCTCGCCGATCTCCCGCAGCAGATCGGCGGCGAGTTTCGCGAGCAGATCCGCGCGGGCCCGCAGCCGGGCGCGCCGCTGCTTCAGGGCGACCTGCTCCTCCGCCAGGGCCCGCACCCGGCGCCGCAACGCCGAGTCGTCCTCGGCGGGCTCCGGCCCGCGCGGCGTCCAGGTGCGGACCGTCCGCACGTCGAGCACGGTGACCGGGGTCCCGGCGGTCACCTCGGCCTGCAGCGTGCGGTCGACGACCAGCGCGCTGACCGGCCCCAGACGCAACCGCTGGGTTCCGGCCCGCAGTTCGAGCGAGGCGCTGCGCTCGACGTGGGCGCGGTCCTCCAGGCAGGTGACGGCGGTGACGGGAAGGGCGATCGTCTCCGGTGTGGTGGACATGCGTGTGTCAGCTCCTGCGGTTGCCGCCTGCCAGGGCCTTGCCGGCCGGGATACGGATGTCGTAGCCGCCGTCGAGCGTGACGGTGCCGCCCGCGGGCAGTGTGACCCGCCACAGGCGCGTGCCCGGCGCGTGCTCCCCGGCCTCCGCCTGCCTCTCCCGCTGCGCACCGGCCCCGGAACCGGCCTCCTCCGGCGCGCTCCAGTCGGCCCGCTCCTCGATGCGGATGTCCGCCTCCGAGGTCACCGGCACCCGCTCACGCACCTCCACCGCGACCGGCTGCGCCAGCCGGTTGGCCAGCTCGACGCGGACCCGGTGCTCGAGCACGGTGACGTTGTTGCGCAGCCCCGCGGCCGATTCCCGCAGGCTGGTCCTGCGGGTGACCGCCAGGGCCTCGGCCGGACCGAGCCCGACCCGGCACCCGCCGCCCGGAGCGAGCGTCGGCAGCGACGTCGTCGCCAGGTACTCCCCGTCGGCGGTGACCTCCACGGGACCGGCCAGCAGCGCCCGGTCGGTGGCGTTGTGCAGCACCAGCGTCGCGTAGACCGCCTCCTCCACGGACGGCACGCACACGTACTCGGTGCGCAGACCGACCGGGATCTCGGCGACGGTGACGGTGTGCCAGGTCCCGTCCGAGGGGATGTCGGCGCGGGCGGCGGCGTCGTAGCGGTGGTCGAACGAACCGGCCGACTCCCGGGGCGGCACGGCGCGCCCCGGCAGCGGCAGCGCGGCGACCCCTTCCGCGCGCCGGCGGTGCTCCGCGGTCACCGGGTCGACGGCGGCACCGGGCAACAGCAGGCCCCGGCGCCCCTCCGGCTCCTCAGGACCGCTCAGCACCAGGGCGGAGTAGTCGAGCTCCTCGCCGCTCGGCCGCGGCGGGCCGACAGCAGGGGGCGCGGAGGGCGGAGCGGCGGACCCGCCGGGTGCGGACGGCGGCGCGCCGTATCCGGCCGGCGCGCCGTACCCGCCCGGAGCGGCGGGCGCCGCCGGCGCGGCCCGGGGAGGGGGCGTGGCCGTCCGGCCCCGTGCGCCAGGGGCCGAGGTGGGGCCGCCGGGCCCGCCGCGGCCACCGCGGCCGCCGCGCGCCCAGGCCGCGGCTGCACGAGGTCTGGCCCGCGGCGCAGCGCCGTCCGGACCGTCCGAGGGGAGCCCGCCGAATTCCACCTCGTGCTCGAAGAGGTCGTCGAGGGCCTCGTCGCCGTCAGAGGCCCGGCCGCCGGGGGCCGGGGGCGGGGAACCGTACGCGGCCACGGGCATCGGGGCCGGCGGGGGCACCGGAGGCCCGGCCGCCGCGCCCACCGCCGTCTCCCGCGCGCCCGTGGCCGCCCGGTCCCGCGCGCCCGCCGAGTCGTACCCGGCGAACAGATCGGCCAGGCTCGCAGGGGGCTCGCGCCAGCCGGACGGGGCGGGGGCCGGCTGGCTCCGCCCGATGCGGACCGAGCGCAGCCGCGGCAGATCGGTGCGGCGCCGCAGGTCGGCGGTGGCGAAGGCGATGCGCACCCCGGTCCAGTCCTCACCCGTGCGCTGGGCCACCGAGGCGCGGAGCACCAGACGCGCCTCCCCGTCGCCCCGGTCGTGCGTCAGCCGGTAGGCGGGCACCCACAGCGCGCCGGGCACCCCGTACTCGACCTCGATCTCCACCTCGCCGGTGTCGCCGGCGTCCTGGGCGCCGTCCGTGCCGTCGAGGGTGAGCACCGCGCACATCGCGGTCTCCACATGTGCCGCCGGAGCGTCGTTCGAGGCGCGGACCTGCCGGTCCACGGCGATCGCCAGCTCGTGCTCGATCCGGCGCAGTTCCTCCTCCAGCTCCACGAGCCGGGCGTGCAGCCCGGTCAGCCGCTCGTCGACGAAGCCGGCCAGCTCCAGCCAGGCGTCGACCGGGGTGCGCCGGTGCGTGTCGTCGTCCTTCCCGCGGGGCGGCGGCACCGGGCGCAGCGCCTCGACCTCCCCGATCCGGGCGAGCTGCCGGTCGCGCCGGTCCTTGGCCGCCGCGCGCTCCTCGCTCAGCCGCTCCACCTCGCGCCGCAGGGCGTCGGCGGGGTCCGGGCCGGCCGGCTCGGCCTCGACCTCCAGCCGGGCCTGAGTGACGCGCACCCCGGCGGCCCCCACCACGCGCGCCCGCAGCGAGCCGGGGTCGAGGGAACGCGGCAGCCCGCGCACCCGCACCCGCCCGCCGGCCGGCACCCGGCCCCGCGCCCGGCGGCGGCACAGCGCGCCCTGCGCATACACCACCACCGAGTCGAGCGCGGACGCCCACGCCCCGCCACCTGCCTCGACTGCCATGCCGTCCCCCACCCGAGCCGTCTCGCATGCCGAGGGCAGCCTACGCCGGAGGTGCCCGGCACCGCCGGGGTGCCCCGGGTCCGGCCGACCGCGCGGCCGGTGCCGATCCGGCACACGGACCGGCCGCCCGGACCGCGTGTCGCCGGGCCCTCCGGCGGGTCCCCTCGCCGCAGGACCGCGGGTGCCGCATCGTGGTGGGAGCGGCCGCCGCGCCGGAGACGGCCGTACCTGCCTGGTGCGCTGCAGCGGGGGCGCCCGTGAGGTAGGCAGGCAGAGGGAGTGAGTGCGATGAGCCGAGCGGAGCAGCCCTTCGGGCGGGTGGGCGCCGAGGACGGGGCTGCGAGTCCGAGCGGCCTGATGGACCTGCTGGGCGTGGCCGCGGTGCTCGTCGAGCCCGACGGCCGGATCGACATGTGGAGCCCGCAGGCCGAGGAGCTGTTCGGCTACACCCGCGCCGAGGCCGTGGGGCGGTACGCCGCACCCCTGCTGCTGAACCCGGAGCACCGCAGCTCCGTGCTGCGGCTGTTCGCCGAGGTCATGGTGACCGGCCGCGGCTGGGCGGGAGCCATGCCCGTCCGGCACAAGGACGGCGACACCCGGATGATCGAGCTGCGCACCATGCGCCTCACCGACAGCGACGGTGAGCACTTCGCCCTGGGACTGGCCACGGACCGGTCCACGGTGCGGCAGATGGAACGCAAGCTCGCCCTCTCCGAGCGCCTGGTCGCCCAGGCCCCCATCGGTCTGTCCGTCCTCGACACCGAGCTGCGCTACCTGGCCGTCAACCCGGCGCTGGCGGCCATGGACGGCGTCCCCGTCCCCGGGCATCTGGGCCGCCGCTTCCGCGAGGTGCTGCCCGCCGAACCGTACTCGGGCGTCGAGGCCGCGATGCGGCGGGTGCTGGAGGACGGCGTCCCCGTGGTGGACCAGCAGGTGGTGGGTCCCACCGGCACCGACCTGGACGAGGACCGGGCCTGGAACATGTCGCTGTACCGTCTCGAGGACCACCGCGGCCATGTGCTGGGCATCGCCAATGTCGTCGTCGACGTCACCGACCAGTTCCGGGCCGCGCGCCGGGCCGACCGCGCGCAGCAGCGGCTGCGCCTGGTGGCCAGCGGCTCCTCCCGCATCGGCACCACGCTGGAGGTGGAACGCACCGCGCAGGAGCTGGCCGACGTCGTGGTCCCCGACCTGGCGGACCTGGTCGCCGTCGACCTGCTCGACTCCGTCCTGCAGACCGGCCGTACCGGCCTCGGTGAGGGCCCGCCGCTGTTCCGCGCGCTCGCCGTGAAGACCGCCTACCCCACGGACGCCGCCCAGGCCATCGTCCCGCCGGGCCATCTGACCACGTACCACGCCGACCACCCGGCGGCCCGCTGCATCCGCACCCGCCGCCCCCAGCTGATCACCCACGTCAAGGGCGACTTCGCCCGGATCGCCGCCGATCCCGCGGCCGCCCGGCTGCTGGAACGGGCCGGGGTGCACACCGACATGGCCGTCCCCCTCATCGCCCGTGGCGAGATCATCGGCGTGATGGCGCTGGCCCGCGCCCGCAATCCCGTGCCGTTCGACGACGACGACGTCGCCCTCGCCCTCGAACTCGCCTCCGCCGCCGCGCTGAGCATGGACAACGCGGTGCTGCACCAGCACATCCGCAGCACCGCCGAGACCCTGCAGCGCAGTCTGCTGCCCCGGCTCTCGCCCCGCCACCCCGGTCTGCAGATCGCCGCCCGCTACCGTCCCGCGCAGGCCTTCAGCGAGGTCGGCGGCGACTGGTACGACGCCATCCCCCTCGACGGCGACCGCACCGCACTCACCGTGGGCGACGTCATGGGCAGCGGCATCCCGGCGGCCACCACCATGGGCCGGCTGCGCACCGCCACCTCCACCCTCGCCGACCTCGACCTCGGCCCCTCCCTGATCCTCACCCACCTGGACAAGATCGCCCGAAGCCTGGACCCGTACCTGGCGACCTGCCTGTACGCCGTCTACGACCCGCACTCGCGCCGCCTGGTGGTGGCCTCGGCCGGACACCTCCCGCCGGTGTTCCTGCAGGCGGGCAGGCCGCCCCGGCTGCTCGACCTGCGCGTCGGCACCCCGCTGGGCGTGGGCGGCGTCCCCTTCGAGACGACCACCCTCGATCTGAACCCCGGTGACCAGCTGATCCTCTACACCGACGGGCTGGTCGAGACCCGGCACGACCCCATCGACGAACGCCTGGACTTCCTGCTGCGCCAGCTGTCACCGCCGTACGGCTCGGTGGAGGAGACCTGCGACCGGCTGCTCAGGCGCCTGCCGCACCCGGCCGGCCACGACGACGTGGCCCTGCTGGTCGCGGGAGCCCAGCCGCTGCAAACCGACGGCACCGGCCCGCACGCATAACGGTGACACCGGCGGCGCTCACGAGCCGGCGCCGTCCAAGCGGCCGGACCGCTCCGGTCAGGAGGTCGGCGAGGCGGGCGGCGTGCGGCCCGCCAGCACGTCCTTCAGCCGCTCGGTGCCCTGCTGCACGGCGGCCTCCACGGAGTCCTTCTCACCGCCGTTCAGGCCGCCGGCCGTGACCGTGATCGCGTCCGCACCGACCCGCACCACGCCGATGTCCAGGGTGAGCGTGGCCGGCGAGCCGTCGGCCGTGCCCTGGACCGTCACCTCCAGACCCTGCCGCTCGTCGCCCTCGTCGGGCAGCTCGTACTCGACGACCTGCACGGTGCGTTCCTCACCCCCCGCCGCGGTGGCCGTGAACTGGTCGCACTTCTCCGGCAGGGACTCCAGCCAGTTCATCGCGTCGTCCAGATCGGCCCGGTCGTAGGCGGCCACCTGGTACAGCAGCCGCGAGTCGCCCTGGGCGAACCCGGTGAGCGCAACGGCCCCGGACGGCTTGCCGAGCAGCTCCTCGCTGTAGAGACCGTCGAGCAGCCGCTGGCAGTCGGCGGCGTCCGCCTCGGCGGTGACGAAGTCGTCCACGTCCACGTCGCCGATGAGCAGGCTGTCCCGCCACTTCTCGGCGCCGTCCACCCGCGTCCAGTCGTCCTCGATGTCCGCTTCGGTGATCAGTGCCGCCCGCGCGCCCTCCTCGGTCAGGTCACCGGCGGGTGTGCTGGTCTGCCGGGCGGCGGGAGCGGCGGCCCGGGACTCCTTCGGGGACGCGGCGACCCCGGCGGACCGGGTCTCCTCGTCCCCGCCGCCGGAGCAGGCCGCGGTGGCCAGCAGGGCACCCGCGGACAGCGCGGCGGCGAGGAAACGGACGGTGCGGGACGGACGGATCATGATGTGAGCCTCCTGGCAGCACGGACGTCTGCCCTCAGCGCATCACCGGCCGCCCCGGCCGACCAGCGTGGCACGGCCGTCCGGGGGACAGGAGGTCCCGGCCCTTGCCGCCGTGTCCGGCCGGCGGCATCGCGGTGCCCAGCGGCGCCCGGGGAACGGCTCCTGGGACAGCACGGCCCCCACGGTGCGGACGCGCCGGCCCCGTCCCCGTCCCGCCGGGGTGCGGGGTGCCCGCCTCGCAGCCCTCTATAGGCTGATCGTGTGGCCGGAGCAGACAGGGACGACAGCGGGGCCGACCCCGCACAGCCGGCCGCACCCGCGCCGCCGGGCTCCGGTGAGGACATCGCCCTGCACGCCCTCGCGGTCCGGCTGCGGCGGATGAACGGCGAGATCAACCGCCTGGTCCACCGCTTCGCCGCCGAGCGGCGACTGCACGCGACCGACGTCCAGGCACTGGCGGCGATCCTGGACGCCGAGCAGCCGATGACCCCGGGGCGGCTGGGCGAACACCTGGGGCTGACCTCGGGGGCCGTCACCGCCTGCGTGGACCGGCTGGAGCGGGCCGGTCACATCCGCCGGGTCCGGGAGAGCAGCGACCGCCGCGTGGTGCACCTGCACTACGCCGAGGACGCCCGGGAGACCGCCCGCACCCACTTCCGCCCGCTCGCCGACGCCGCCCGCTCCGCGACCCGGCGCTTCACCGACGCCGAGATGAGCGTGGTGCTGCGCTTCCTCGGCGCGCTGAACGAGGAACTCGTCGCCGTCCGTTCACGCAACGACTGAAGCCACCGGGTCCCCGGCCGCCCGGGTTTCCGCCGGCCCGGCGCGGGCATCCGGGTCGGGGCGTATCCGGCAGCCCGCCGTCAGGGGGACAAGGGTGTCGCCTACGATCACGCCGAGATATCTCGATGATCGAGGTTCTTGTTCATCGAGTCAGTCCGGCCGACTGCCTTCGACGCCGCCTGGAGCACCATGTCCCTCACCACCCGACGAGCCCGCTGGCTCGTCCCCGTCGTCCTGCTGATCGCCTGGCTGGGCATCGGCGGCGCGCTCGGCCCCTACGCCGGGAAGCTCGGCGAGGTCGCCACCAACGACCAGGCCTCCTTCCTGCCGCGCAGCGCCGAGTCCACCAAGGTCATCGACGAGCAGCGGGCCTTCAGCCAGGACGAGTCGGTGCCCGCCATCGTCGTATGGACCACGAAGGGCGACGCGAAGTCCGTACAGCCCGAGGCCACCCGGGCGCTGGCCTCGCTCACGGACACTCCGGGCGTCACCGGCAGACCCTCGCCCGCGCTGGTCTCCGACGACGGTGCCGCACTGCAGGGCGTCGTCCAGCTCCGGCCCGACCTGGGCGACGAACTCGCTCCCGTGCTGGACCGGATCCGCGCCACCGCCGAGAAGGTGCCGGACACCACGGTCGGTATCGCGGGACCCGCCGCCACCCAGGCCGACCTCTCCGACGCCTTCGCCGGTATCGACGGCCTGCTCCTGCTCGTCGCGCTGATCACCGTCCTCGCCATCCTGCTGCTGGTCTACCGCAGCCTGCTGCTGCCGTTCGTCGTCATCCTCGGCTCGGTCTTCGCCCTGGGCCTGGCCTGCGCGGTGGTCTACGCGCTCGCCGACCACGACGTCGTCCGCGTCGACGGCCAGGTGCAGGGCATCCTGTCCATCCTGGTGATCGGCGCGGCCACGGACTACGCCCTGCTGCTCACCGCCCGCTACCGGGAGGAACTCGCCTCCCGCGACGACCGCTTCGCCGCCGCCCGCGCCGCGGTGCGCCAGTCCTGGGGCGCCATCGTCGCCAGTGCGGCCACCGTGGCCCTCGGCCTGCTCGCCCTTCTGCTGAGCGACCTCACCAACAACCGGGCCCTGGGCCCCGTCGGCGCCATCGGCATCGTCTGCTCCGTGGTCAGCGCGCTCACCTTCCTGCCGGCCGCCCTCGTGCTGTGCGGTCGCGCCGCCTACTGGCCGGCCAAGCCCCGTACCGGCGACGCACAGGGCGCCACCGGCGGCATCTGGCGCCGGATCGCGCACCTCGTCGACACCGCCCCGCGCAAGGTCTGGGCGTTCGCCCTGGCCGCCCTGCTGGCCTGCGCCGCCCTGGCACCCACGCTCACCTCCAAGGGCGTGCCGCTGGACGAGACCTTCGTGGACGACGCCCCGTCCGTCACCGCCCAGCGGGCACTCGGCGAGCACTTCCCGGGCGGCTCCGGCAACCCGGCGGTGATCATCACCGACGCCGGCCCGCTGCAGAAGGTGGTCGCGGCCGCCCGCGACACCGAAGGAGTCGCCTCCGCGGCGCCGGTGAGCCGCTCCGGCCGCCCCGGAGGGGAGCCGTACGTCGTCGACGGACGCGCCCGCGTGGACGTCACCCTCGCCTCCGCGGCCGACAGCGACGACGCCAAGGAGACCATCGCCCGGCTGCGCGACGCGGTCGGCTCGGTGCCGGAAGCGGACGCCCTCGTCGGCGGCTACACCGCCCAGCAGTACGACACCCTGCGCACCGCCGAACGGGACCGCTCGCTGATCGTCCCCGTGGTGCTCGCGGTGATCTTCCTCGTCCTGGTGGGGCTGCTGCGCTCCGTGCTGGCGCCCGCCCTGCTGGTGGCCACGGTGGGGCTCAACTTCCTCGCCACGCTCGGTGTCGCCTCCCTGGTGTTCACCCACGTCTTCGGCTTCACCGGGACCGACCCCTCGGTGCCGCTGTACGGCTTCGTGTTCCTGGTGGCGCTCGGCGTCGACTACAACATCTTCCTGATGTCCCGGGTGCGGGAGGAGTCGCTGCGCCACGGCGTGCGCGAGGGCATGCTGCGCGGACTGGTCACCACGGGCGGCGTGATCACCTCCGCCGGTGTGGTGCTCGCCGCGACCTTCGCCGCGCTGAGCGTCATCCCGCTCGCCTTCCTGGTGCAGATCGCCTTCATCGTGGCGTTCGGCGTCCTGCTGGACACGCTGGTCGTCCGCTCCCTGCTGGTCCCCGCCCTGGTGCGGGACATCGGCGCCAAGGCGTGGTGGCCGGGCGAACTCAGCAGGAAGCCGTAGCGGCCGCGGCCCTCATGTCCGCCCCCGGCACCCTTGTTGCCGGGGGCGGACTCGCGTGGCGGGGCCACCTGCACGGTGACAGCATGGAAGTGGTGCTCCGAGCCGCTCCGCCCCTCGTGAGGAGGGCTGGACATGACCCAACGTCTGGTCGTCTGCTGTGACGGCACCTGGAACTTCGCGGACCAGCCCAGCAAGACCAATGTCGCCAAGGTCGCCCTGGCGGTGAGCCGGGGCAGCGCCGCGGGCGGGGAACAGCGCGTCCACTACCACAGCGGCGTCGGCACCCGGCGTCGCGAGCGGCTGCGGGGCGGGGCGTTCGGCGCGGGCCTCTCGCGCGACGTCGTCGACGTCTACCGGTTCCTGGTCGAGGCCTACGAACCCGGTGACGAGCTGTTCCTCTTCGGCTTCAGCCGCGGCGCGTTCACCGCCCGCAGCCTCTCCGGGCTGCTGCGGTACTGCGGCGTGCTGCGCCGCGGCCACGCCGACCGCATCCCGGAGGCCTGGGCGCTGTACCGGGACCGCATCGAGAAGCCCAACGGCACGGCGGCCACGCTGTTCCGCCGCTCCTACGCCTATGAGACGGACATCAGGTTCGTCGGGGTGTGGGACACCGTCGGCGCCCTCGGCATCCCGGTCCCGGACGCCGCCTGGCTGGGGCCCGCCGTCGCCCGGTTCAACCGCCGATGGGCCTTCCACAACACGGAGTTGAGCAGCTGGATCCAGGGCGCCTTCCACGCCCTGGCCATCGACGAGCAGCGCTCGGCGTTCCGGCCCGCCCTGTGGCACCAGCGGCCCGGCGTGGCCGGGCAGGGCCAGGAACTGAAGCAGGTCTGGTTCGCCGGGGCACACTCCGATGTCGGCGGCGGATACAAGGAGACCGGCCTCTGCGACATCGCCCTGCTGTGGATGGTGGACCAGGCCCGCCGGTACGGCCTCGAATTCGACACCGAGGTACTCAGCGAGGCCGGACCGAAGGTGATGCGGCCTCAGGAGAGCGTCGACTTCCAGGTCCGGCCGGACACCGCCGGCCCGCTGCACTTCTCGCGCACCGGCCTCTACCGGCTGTCCAGGCCCGCGCACCGGGCGCTGGGTGCGGCGGTGAACGACCAGGGCGAGCCGGACGGGAACGAGTTCCTGGCGGTGCCGGCCAAGGAGCGTTACGACCGCGACGCGGGCTACCGGCCGCCGGGGCTGGAGTGGTACCTCACCGCCCAGGACCGGCTGCGGCTGGAACCGGTGCTGCTGCCCGGCCTCGCCCACGGCCTGCCGCCCCTCCCGCCGGCCCCACCCGCCGGCACGCCCGAGGGACGGCTCCACGAGACGCCATGACGGCCGGCCGTCGACCTCGCGCGGTTCCTGCCGGCAAGGGGTTCGCAGGGCCCGAGAGTCAGGTCTTCCGAGGGCAGACCCGGCCGACCTCCCAGTGCAGACCCCGGCGCTCGTCCTCGCTCAGGTCACGGCCCACCACTGCGCACAGATGGCGCTTCCACAGCGCCGGGTCGAGCCGGAACACCTCCATACCGCTCGCCGTTCCGCGCAGCACCGTCAAGCCGTCCGGCGAGATCGCGTGGAACGTCTGCTCCTCCAGAAAGTCGTAGGCGTCGATCCGGTCGAGGTCGTCGAAGTGGAGGAAGCGGACGGCGGTGCCACTGGCCACCACGAAGGCGGATCTGCCGACCGGTCTCAGCTGCGACTGGTCGGACCGCACGGCGGGCCCGAGCGGTCCGAGGACCCGTCGGGCGGTCCCGCCGCTCACCGACCAGCCCTCGAGCAGCCCGCCCATGGTGGCGACCAGCGCGTGCCGTCCGTCCTCGGTGAATCCGCCGGACACGAAGTCGTCGCCGAAGCGCAGACGCAGGGCCTTGTTCTCCCTGCCGGTGCGGCGGTCGACGGCGTGGACGGTGGGCCGGCCGGGCACATGGACGAGCAGATGCCCGGGCTCGGGGTGGCCGCGGACGAACAACCCGGGTGACGGGCGGTCGGTGAGCCCGATGCGGCGGACGTCGATGGTCCGCTCCAGCCGCAGCCCGTTGCGCGCGTTCCACTGCTCGATCAGGCCCCCGGAGACCGTGAGGAGTTCCTCGTCGCCGAGGAACCCGAAGTAGGGCGGGTCCGTCGCGGCTCCCGGGGGCGGTGCGGCGAGGGTGACCTCCGCGACGCGCCGCAGCGAGGGCAGCTGCCGGATCACCACCTTCCTGCCGTCGACCAGATCGGCCATCAGCGTCTCGGACCGGTTGACCTGCATCCGTGGCAGCGGCCCGGTCAGCGGTGCCGCCGCCGGCTCCCGGTCCACCCGGCGCACCGTCGAGATCCTTCCGCCCGTCGCCGCCTTCCCGACGTGTACCAGGGCCAGATGCTCCCCGCGCTCGCCCTGATGCACCAGCATCAGGTCACCGTCGCCGAGCAGCACCGGGGGGCTGCTGATGGAGAAGGAGGAGGTGGACATCGGCCGGGCTGTCACCGCGATCGCGTCCCACACCAGGGCGACGGGCTTGTCGCGGGTGCCGAGGAGGGGCAGCCCGGTCGTCCTCCCGATGATGGGACCGGTGGCCCGCACCGGCTTCGCGTCCCTGCCCGGTGCCAGCAGCGTCCACCGGGCGCCGGAGTCGTGGACGGCCACGCGGCCGCCGGTCCGGTCCACGGCCAGGTCGCCGCACAGGAACGAGGAGCCGGGCCGGTACCGCATCGTCTCCCGGCCGTCCGTGACCCGAACGGCCCGGTAGACGACCGGGTCGCCGTTCGAGGCAGCCCTGCAGTAGGCCAGCACCCGTCCGTCGCCGGACAACGCGATCCGGGCCACCTCGTCCGACAGGGCCACCTCGCGCGCCAGGGTGCGGGCCCTTCCGGTGCGGGCGTCCACCGCCGCCACCGTGACCTGCGTGTCCGGGGCACCCGGGCCCTGAAGCTGTGTCACCAGTGTGCCCGCGTCCGGGCCGAACGCCACACCGCGGGCCGGCTGCGCCGGCGCGGGGAGCCGGCGGGAGCGTCCGGAATCCAGGTCCCACAGCCACAGGCGTCCGTCGTCCGACACGGCCGCCACACGCCGGGCGTCGGGCGAGAAGGCGGCCAGGCCGGCGGGGGAGCCCTCGGTGTCCGACGCCCGCCCGGGCTGGCGGTAGCCCTCCGCCCGGACGGTCCTGCGCGGACCGAGCACCTCGCGGGCGGCGGGATCCACCTCGTGCCAGGAGACATGGTTCCGGTGCGCCGACAGATAGGCGATGCGGCGCCCGTCCCGGCTCACCAGCGGGGCCACGGCGTTGACCGCGAGCCGGAGATGGGTGCGCACCACCGTGCCGGAGGGCCGTCGCACGAACAGGGTGACGCGGCCGCGTTCCGTGGTCACCAGGGTCACCGACGCGTCGCCACTGGTGGCCACCGCGCGGAGCGTGCCCTCCGCACCGCTCAGGATCCAGTCGTACTCCTTCAGCGCCGCGTACCGGCGCAGCAGGGCGTTGCGGGCCTCGTGCGTGGGCGAGACGTCGTAGGCGGCGACGGCGGTCAGCGAGGCGAGGCCGGGATCCCGCCCCGCCTGCTCGTCGGAGAGGGTGGCCAGGGCGCGGGACCTCGCCTGCGCGTCCAGCTGCTCGCTGATGTGCGACTGGTACACCAGGAAGGTTCCGAGGCCCACCAGGAGCGCCAGCACCAGGGCCACGGCCGTCCACGCCATCCTGGCCCGGGTCCGTGCCGCCCGACGGCGTCGCCGGGCACGAGCGAGGAAGTCCCGTTCCTCCGCGTCGAGTTGGTCCTCCCGGTGGGCCAGCCGCGCTTCGAGGGCGCCGAGCTGGACCGGCCCCGGCAGCAGGTCCGGGGAACGCTCACCTCGCACCCACCGGTCGAGGTCGTGGGCGAGTTCGGCGCGGGCCGCGAGGAACTGGCCGTCCTCGGCGATCCGCTCCCGCAGCCTGTCCCACACCGTGATCAGTGCCTCGTGCGCGAGCTCGGCGGACTCCGGTTCCCCCTCCTGGCCGTGCAGGACCAGCAGCCGGCGCTCGGCGAACCTGCGGGCCAGCTCCCAGCGGACCTCGCCCGCCTCCCGCCGGGTGAGCCTGCGGCGCAGCGGCGTCTCGCTGCCGGGCAGCACCCGCACCAGCCCCGTCAGCAGCGCCCGCGCCTCGCACTCGTCGGCGCCGGGTCCGCCGACGCACTCCGCCCACACCCGGTCGGCATGCCGCCGGAGCGCGCCCAGGACGCCGCCCATCTCCTCGTACGCCGTGGTCGGCAGCCGCCCGCCGGAGCGCCGCTCCCACAGGGTCTGCAGCACGAAGCCGAGCAGCGGCAGCACGCCCGGCTCGCTGCCGGCGTCGTCCAGGATGCGCCGCACGAGCCCGGGGTCGTACTCGACCGAGGGGATCCGGGCGACCGGCCTGGTGACCACCTCCTCGAGCTGGGCACGGGACATCGGTGTGAGCGGAAGGGTCCGCCCGCCGCGCAGCGCGGGGCCGAGCAGCGGATGTCTCAGCACGGCGTCCATGAAGTCGGCCCGCAGGGTGAGCAGTGCGCGCGGACCGGGGCCGGTCCGCTGCGCGAACAGCAGCTCCACCAGCTGGGCCACCTCCTGCTCGGTGCGGTCGAGCAGCGCCTCTGCCTGGTCCAGCAGGACCAGCAGCCGGTCACTTTGCCGGCCGCGCAGCCGGTGCAGGGTGTCCGTCAGCCCGTACGCGGCCAGCATCCGCTCGACCTCGTCCACGCCGGCCGCCCGCTGCGGGCCCGGGCGGTCCTCCCGTACGGCTCGCCACAGTTCGACGGCGAGTGCGGCCCGCGGGGACGCCACCTTGCCGGCGTCCACGACCAGGACCTCGTACCCGTCGCGCCGCATCCGCGGCAGCACACCGGCGCGGGCGAGGGACGACTTGCCGCACCCGGAGGGCCCGTAGAGGGTCACGGGGGCGGCGGTGCCCGAGAGCGCGGTCAGCACGTCCTCGATGTCCCCGGCCCGCCCGAAGAAGACGTCCTCGTCGTCCTCCTCGTACGTCACCAGACCGCGGAAGGGCGAGGGGGGATCGAGGAAGGGCACGAGGTCGGGAAGCTCCCGTGCGATCGTGCCCGTGTGCAGGACGAAGGCCTGGCCGTCCTGCCCGGTCTGCGCGGCCACGACCAGTCCGATCACCGCGTCCAGCTCCTCGTCCCACACGGGACCTCCGCTGAACCCCTCCCGCACATGCGTGGTCTGCCCGTCCGCGCGGGACAGCTGCAGCCACCCCTCGCCGGTGCGCCCGCCGAGCCGCCCCCGGAACCAGATCCCGCCCGGCTCGCCGCCGGTGAACCCCACGGCGCGCGCCCGGTGATGCCACACGTCCCTCACCCACGTCACCGGCAGCGGGCGCGCGCCCTGCGGGGCGGGCTCCCGGAGCCGCAGCACCGCGAGGTCCCCGGACCGGTCGGGGCGGATCGGCACCCAGTGCAGGACCTCGGCGGGCACCTCCGCACCGCGGTCGCCCGCCGTCGCCAGGGGGAACCCGACCCGCACGGTGGTGCCGGCGGCGACCGTGTCCTCCCGCGGCCGGTCCAGCGCGTCGGAGACGACATGGGCGCAGGTCAGCACCAGGTCGGCGGTGACCAGGCAGCCCGCGCCGCCCGGGGTGCCGTGCTCGCCGCCCACCCGGGCCACGCCCGCGGCGGGCAGCTCGTCCGCGCCCGGTGCCGCCGGCCTCGCCCGCGGTGTGATCTCCTGACCCGGCACGAGGCTCAGACCGCCGACTGCGCCGGGACTCCGGACGGGGCCGCCGGTGCGTCCTCGCGCCGGTGCCAGGTCAGGGTCACGGAGAAGTTCGCCGCGGTCGCCGTGCTGGCGATGACCACATCGGCCCCCGCGGACAGCGACACCCCGAACTCCAGCGTGATCTCGTCCGGTGCGCTGGCCAGGTTCCGGAACCGCCCCACGAAGCTCTCCGCCACCGGCCGCACGGCGTCCAGCATCTGCCCGAAGGACCGCTCGGCCCGCGCCACGGAACGGCCCCCTCGGCCCACCCGGACCAGGGCCTCGTCGACCTCCCGGATCTGCACCCGGACCGCCTCGCCGCTGCAGTCGTCCAGCGGCACCTCGACCGTGTGGACCGGCCGATCGCTCATCATTACCTCCGATGCGGGGGGGCTCATTGCCTCCGATGCGGTGAGGCCAAGATCGTAGGGAGCCGCACCCGCCGTCCGAGCCGGGTTCGGGGGCGGATCACTCCTGCGGGTGGCGGCGAGCGGACAGTGCGGTACGGGTGCGACAGGGCAACCACTGGAACGATACGGTTCGTCTTGCTATGGTGACGGCCATGGCTTTCCTCTTCTTCTTCGTCTGATTCCGGGCACGGCCGCAGCCGCCGTCCTTCCTGCCCGCAGACCCTTCGCCCACCAGGGAAAGTCATATGCGCGACCGCGCCCGCACTGCCGCCCCCACCGCTGCCCGCCCCGCCGTCACCGCCGCCCCGGCCGCGGTGGCGCAGCTGTCCGTCAAGGACGTCACCAGGACCTACGGCACCCATACCGTGCTCGACCAGGTCACCTTCACCGTGCGCCCCGGCGAGAAGGCCGTCGTCGTCGGCGAGAACGGATCCGGCAAGTCCACCCTGCTGCGGCTGCTCGCCGGAGCCGAGGCGCCGGACTCCGGAGAGATCACCGTCAGCTTCCCCGGAGGCACCGGACACCTCGCCCAGACCCTGGACCTCGACCCCGCCTGCACCGTGCAGGACGCCGTCGACCTCGCCCTGTCCGACCTGCGGGACCTGGAACGCCGGCTCCGCGCCGCCGAGCAGTCCCTCGCCGACGCCGGGGACGAGCAGCTGGCCGCCTACGGCGACCTGCTGACCGCCTACGAGGAGCGCGGCGGCTACGCGGCCGACGCCCGGGTGGACGCCGCCCTGCACGGGCTCGGGCTCGCCGGGATCACCCGTGGCCGCCCGCTCGGCACGCTCTCCGGCGGCGAGCAGTCGCGGCTGGCGCTCGCCTGCGTGCTGGCCGCCGCTCCCGAACTGCTGCTCCTGGACGAGCCGACCAACCACCTCGACGCGGCGGCCGCGCACTGGCTGGAGGAGCGGCTGCGCGCTCACCGCGGCACCGTGGTCGCCGTCACCCACGACCGCGGCTTCCTCGAGCGCATCGCCACCACCGTCCTCGAGGTCGACCGGGACGAGCGCACCGTGCACCGCTACGGCGACGGCTGGGCGGGCTACCGCGCCGCCAAGGCCGCCGCCCGTCGCCGCGCCGAGCAGCGCTACGCCGACTGGACCGAGGAGGTCCGGCGCATGGAGGAGCTGCTGGAAGCCGCCGGGCGGCGCCTGGCCACCACCGGCCGCGACCCGAAGCAGGGGTTCGGCAAGCACCGCCGCTCCAGCGAGGCCAAGCTCGGCGGGCGGGTGCGCGCGGCACGGGAGCGCCTGGCCGAACTGCGGCGCAACCCGGTGCCCGAGCCCCCGCGGCCGCTCCGCTTCACGGCGGTTCCGGCCGCCACCGGGGCGGCGGCTCAGGGTCCCCTCGTCGAACTGGAGGACGTACGCGTCGGCCGCCGCCTGCGCCTGGACGGGCTGCTGACCGTCCGGCCCGGCCAGCGGCTGCTGGTCACCGGTGAGAACGGTGCGGGCAAGTCCACGCTGCTGCGCGTGCTCGCCGGAGACCTCGAACCGGACGCGGGGAGGGTGCGCCGCAGCGCCCGGATCGGACACCTGGAGCAGGAGCTGCCCGCGCGCTCCACCCGGCTGCCGCTGCTCGCCGCCTTCGCCGCCGGGCGGCCCGGACTGCCGGACGAGTACGCCGGACAGCTGCTCTCCCTCGGGCTGTTCCGCGAGGAGGACCTGCACCTCCCCGTGGCCGCTCTGTCCGCGGGGCAGCAGCGGCGCCTGCAGATCGCGACCCTGGTCACCCGGCCCGCCGACCTCCTGGTCCTCGACGAGCCGACCAACCACATCGCACCGGACCTGGTCGAGGACCTCCAGGCCGCGCTCGCCGAGTACCCGGGCGCGGTCGTCGCGGTCTCCCACGACCGGGACTTCCGCGCCCGCTTCGGCGGGGAGCGGCTCGAGCTGCGCGCGGGCCGCAGGATCTGAGCCGCACGGCCCACGGGCGACGGCCCCGGAAGCGAGCCGCACGGCGCGGGGCCGGGCGCGCGTCAGCGCTTGGCCGCGACCCCGGCGACCGAGACCTGGGCGGCGTCCTGGTCCTCCCGGCCGGGCTCGGGACGCCACTCGGCCGTGGGAACGACCCCCGGCTCCACCACGTCGAGGCCGGCGAAGAAGGAGGCGATCTCCTGCGGTGACCGCAGGTGATAGGTGTTGGCCGACTGCCGGTTGTACATCTCGACCGCCCGGTTGAGCGCCTCGTTGGTGTCCGTGCCGTCGCTGATGGCCAGCCAGCTGCCCGTGGGCAGGCCGTCCAGCAGGGCGCCCACCAGCTCGGCCGGGCGGTCCTCGTCGGCGACCTGCCCCAGGATGCCCAGCATGGTCAGACCCACCGGGCGGTCCAGGTCGAGCGTCTTCGACGCCTCGGCCAGGATGCGGTCGGGGTCGCGGACGTCGGCGTCCACATAGGCGCAGGCGCCCTCCGGGCTGCTGGTGAGCAGCGCCCGTGCGTGCACCAGGACGAGGGGGTCGTTGTCCACGTAGACGATGCGGCTCTCCGGGGCGATCCGCTGGGCCAGTTCATGGGTGTTGTCGGCGGTGGGCAGCCCGGTGCCGATGTCCAGGAACTGGCGGATGCCCGCCTCCTCGGCCAGGAAACGCACGGCACGTGCGAGGAACCGCCGCTGCTGCCGGGCGACGGAGGCGAACTCGGGGAAGGTCGAGAGGATCGCCTCGCCCGCCTCGATGTCCACGGGATAGTTGTCCTTGCCGCCGAGCAGGTAGTTCCACACCCGGGCGGAATGCGGTCGGTCGGTCTGCAGCCGTGCCCTGAGCTCGTCATGCGCTGGTTCCATGCCGACAGCTTCACACAGGCGCGCGGTGACGGCCGGTCAACTACGCGCATCGTTCTTCGGCTTCGTCTCAGCTGCCGGATGCCGGTGCGCGCAGGATTCCGCATCTGACGCGGTCCTGACAAAGGGCGGTTTCCGTGGCACTCTGCCTCACGCACGTCTGTCCGCACCGCTCTTCATCCCCCACCCTGCCGGGATCCGCACGACGGGCCCGGCACGGCAGAAGGAGACCTGCGTGAGACGACACCGCACTGCCACCGGCGTCCTGCTGGCCGCGGGAGCCCTGTTCGCCGGCGGGCTGATGAACTCCGCCTCCGCCGGCGCCGCACCCTCCGGCACCGACGCGGCTCCGCCGGCCGAGTCCCGCACCGTCCCGCTCGCCGAACAGCGCGCCGCCGAGACCTTCTGGACCCCGGAGCGCATGCGCAGCGCCAAGCCCCTCGATCTCGAACTGACCTCGCCGCCCAAGAGCCTCGAGGCCCCCGACGCCGGTGACCGCACACCGACGGTCGTGCCCGCCACCCCGGCCGCCTTCCCCCAGCCCGGCGGCCCGTGGACCGGCGGCGGAGCCGTGCAGACCACCTCGGGCCGGGTGTTCTTCACCTTCCAGGGCCGCACCGCCTCCTGCTCCGGCAACGCCGTCACCAGCCAGAACGCCAGCACCGTCATCACGGCCGGGCACTGCGTGAAGTACCAGGGCAGCTGGCACACCAACTGGGTCTTCGTGCCGGCCTACGACAACGGCAACGCGCCCTACGGCCAGTGGACCGCCACCCGTACCCTCACCACACCCCAGTGGGAGGCGAGCGAGGACATGAACCACGACGTCGGCGCCGCGGTCGTCGCCCCGCTGGACGGCAAGAGGCTCACCGACGTGGTGGGCGCCCAGGGCCTGCAGTTCAACGGCGGCTACAACAAGCGCATGTACGCCTTCGGCTTCCCGGCCGCCTCGCCGTACGACGGCTCCGAGCTGATCTACTGCAGCGGCAACAGCTCCAAGGACTTCCTCCTCACCCAGGACCACAGCCTCGGCTGCAACATGACCGGCGGGTCCAGCGGCGGCCCCTGGTTCACCGATTTCGACGAGGCCTCCGGCACCGGTCTGCAGGTCTCGGTGAACAGCTTCGGCTACACCTTCCTGCCCAACCGCATGTTCGGCCCGTACTTCGGCGACACCGCCAAGGCCCTCTACGACAAGGCCCAGGTCTCCTAGACCCGGGTCGCGTCCACGGCTGAGGGACGGCGCCCGCCCGGCACCGGCCGGGCGGGCGCCGTCCGTGCTCGGGAGCCGCGGACCCGGCGTCGTGTTCAGGAGCCGGTGTCCCCGCGCGGCAGACGGTACGTCACATGCGTGACCTGGCTCGCCGTCCGCGAACCGGCCTGCTCCAGGGCGAGCGGCGGCACGCCCTCGAACAGGCGCGTGCCGCCGCCCAGCGTCAACGGGGCGATGTGCAGGCGCAGTTCGTCGATCAGACCGGCCGCCAGGTACTGGTTGACCGTGGTCGCGCCGCCCTGAATCGCCACGTCGCCGTCACCGGCCGCCGCGCGCGCCTGCTCCAGGGCCGACTCGATGCCGTCGGTGACGAAGTGGAAGGTGGTGCCGCCCTTCATCGGCTGCGGCTCGCGCGCATGATGGGTCAGCACGAACACCGGTGCGTGGAACGGGGGGTTGTCGCCCCACCAGCCGTTCCACGTACGGTCCCACTCGCCCCGCACCGGGCCGAACATGTTGCGCCCCATGACGAACGCCCGGGCAGAGCCCATCCGCGCCAGCTCGGCCCGGTTCTCGTCCGGCGTGTCGAACATCCAGGCGTGCAGCGCGGCGCCCGTGCCGTCCCCGCCGTCGTCGCCGAACGGGCGCTCCTCGGTCTGGTTGTGCCCGGCCGAGTACCCGTCGACCGAGACCGTGATGTCGCAGACCACCTTGCCTGTGTGCCGGGTCATCCGTGTCTCCCTCTCCGGACGAGGCAGCCATGCCCCAATCGCCCCGCATTGTGGCACTCGCTCCGGCTGTCACACGCGAGGATCCGCGAAACCCTCGCGTGTTACTCGTGGGTAAGGAATGATGGAGGTCCAACGTTCCACAGAGCCGGGGGCCGAACAGCGGTGACGACATTCGAAGAACGGACCACGGTGCACGCCTTCCGTGACGACGCACTGGGAGACCACGACGCCGTCGGTCTCGCCGAGGCGATCCGGCGCGGCGAGGTGAGCGCCGCCGAGGCGGCCCGGGCCGCGGCCGAACGGGTGCGGTCCGTCGACGCTCGGCTCAACGCGGTCCAACTGCTCATCGACGCACCGGAGCACGCGACCCGGGCGGACGGCCCGCTCGCCGGGGTGCCGGCGTTCGTCAAGGACAACACCGACTACAAGGGCCTGCCCACGGGCCACGGCAGCGCCGCCTTCACCCCGCGGACCGCCCGCCGGCACGCCCCGTTCGCCCGGCAGTTCCTCAGCACGGGCCTCACCGTGCTGGGCAAGACCCGGATGCCGGAGTTCGGCTTCAGCCCCACCACCGAGTACGAGGGCGCCGAACCCGTCCGCAACCCCTGGAACACGGGCTACTCGGCGGGCGGTTCGTCCGGCGGCAGCGCCGCGCTCGTCGCGGCCGGGGCCGTGCCGATCGCCCACGCGAACGACGGCGGCGGCTCCATCCGGATCCCCGCCGCCTGCTGCGGACTGGTCGGGCTCAAACCCACCCGCGGCCGGGTGGTGGCCAACGCGCAGAGCCGTCAGCTTCCCATCGACATCGTCAGCGACGGCGTCGTGAGCCGCACCGTGCGCGACTCCGCCGCGTTCCTCGCCGCAGCCGAGGCGTACCGGCGCAACCCGAAACTCCCGCCGGTCGGCCTGGTCGAGGGCCCCTCGGAACGACGGCTGCGCATCGGCTTCATGCTGGACTCGCCCAACGGCGTCCGCTCCGACGCCGCCACCCGGGCCGCCGTCGAGCAGACCGCGGCGAGGCTCGAACGGCTCGGCCACACCCTGGAGCCGGTGACACCGGACATCGACCCCAGTTTCACCGGCGACTTCCTCGTCTTCTGGGGCATGCTGTCCTTCCTGCTCGGCGTCACGGGCCGCACCCTCGGCCCCGACTTCGACCACCGGCGCATGGACGGCCTCAGCCGGGGGCTGCGCGAGGACTACCTGCGCAACTGGCGCCGTACGCCGGGGGTGCTGCGCCGGCTCAAGCGCACCAGGCTGGCCTACGCGGCGGCCTTCCGCGGCTTCGACCTGCTCCTCTCCCCGGTGCTCGCCCACACCACGCCGCCGCTCGGCCACCTCAGTCCGACGGTCCCGTACCGCACGCTGGTCGAACGGATCCTCGCCTACGTCGCCTTCACCCCGGTCGACAACGTGGTCGGCACTCCGTCGATGTCCCTCCCCGCCGCGAGCGCCACGGACGACGGACTGCCCATCGGTGTCATGTTCTCGGGGCGCCCCGGAAGCGAACGCACGCTGCTGGAGGTCGCGTTCGAGCTGGAGGCCGAGCAGCCCTTCCGGCGGATCCAGGACCTGTGACCGCCGGACGCCGGGGAGTCCGGTGCGTCAGACCGACGCGACACCCTCTCCCTCGGTGACCTGGACGCCCAGGCGCTCGGCCACGTCCGTCAGGGCGGCCCCCAGCGGCAGGGCGACCCGGGTCAGGGCGTGGGCGTCGCCCCGGGTCGGGTCGCGATTGATAATCAGCACCGGCTTGCCCGACTGCGCCGCCAGGCGGACGAACCGGAGCCCGGACATCACCGTCAGCGAGGAGCCCAGGACCAGCAGACAGGCGGCCCGGCGGACCAGGCGGCGGCAGTGCTCGACGCGCTGCGGCGGGACGGCCTCGCCGAAGAACACCACATCGGGCTTGAGGATCCCGCCGCAGTCCGCGCACGGCACCACGCGGAAGTCCCCGACCTGGGAGTCGCTGAGGTCGGCGTCCCCGTCCGGATTGATGCCCGCGGCTGTGGGCGAGAAGCCGGGATTGGCCTCCTCCAGCCGCCGGGCCAGCTCCGCGCGCGGACCGGCGGCACCGCAGCCGAGGCAGACGACCCGGTCGAGACTCCCGTGGAGCTCCACCACGTTCCCGCTGCCGGCCCTCTGATGGAGTCCGTCCACGTTCTGCGTGATCACGGCGGAGACCAGACCGTGCGCCTCCAGCGCCGCCACCGCCCGGTGCCCCGCATTGGGCAGGGCCCGGCCGAAGGTCCGCCAGCCCAGGTGGCTGCGGGCCCAGTACCGGCGCCGCGCCCGTGCACTGGCGACGAACTCCTGGTACGTCATCGGGGTGTGCCTGCTCAGGCTGCCGCCCTCGCCCCGGTAGTCGGGAATCCCGGACTCCGTGGAGATGCCCGCACCGCTGAGCACCAGCACATCACCGGTGCGCAGCGCGTCGACGACCGGTTGGAGGTCCGTGCTGCCCGGCGGCAGGTCCGCGGGAGGGGTCCAGCTCAGAGTGGGGCGCATCCGCATGCCGCCAGGGTACGGAACGGGCCGCGCCCCGCGATCCGGAGCAGTTCGCCTGAAATGACCGGAGTGCCCCTGAGTGGGAGACTTGCAGGGACCGCGCGCACCGGCCGCGCGGGCATACGGAGGCGCAGCGATGCAGGACGACGCCGAGAACGCCGAGAATGCCGAGAAGAACCCCGAGGACACCGAGGTCTACGAGGGCGACGCCGAGGAGTACGAGGAAGCCGGCGCCGACGGCTACGACAGCGGTTACGGCGACCGCAACGGCTACGGGGACGACGCCACGACACCCGACGTCTTCCTGGACGTGCCCAAGCTCCAGGTCGAGGAGATCGACCTGGAGGTCCAGGACCTGCGGGCGCATGTCTCGCTCAAGGCGGAGGTGCTGGACCTGCTGCGGCTGAGCGTGGGCGCCGACGTCAGCCTGGGCAGGGTCCATCTGCGCATCGCCGGGGTGGAGGCGCAGGCCCAGCTCAGGGTGCGTCTGGACAACGTCGCCCGGATCGTGGACCGCGTGCTGACCACGCTCGACCGCAACCCCCAGATGCTCGAGCACCTGACCCGCGGCATCGGCGCCGCGGTGGAGGAGGTGGGCGGTGGTGCCCGCGAGGCGGTCCGCGAGATCGGCACGGGCACGGGGCGGGCCGTCGAGGACGTCGGCGAGGGCGCCGGGGGAGCGGTGCAGGAGGTCGGCAGGGGAGCGGGCAGTGCCGTGGAGGACGTCGGGCGCGGTGCCGGGGGAGCTGTGGAGGAGGTCGGCCGTGGTGCCGGGGAGGCCGTGGAGGAGGTCGGCCGTGGTGCCGGGGAGGCCGTGGAGGACGTGGGCAGTGGTGCCGGGGAGGCCGTGGAGGACGTGGGCAGTGGTGCCGGGGAGGCCGTCGAGGATGTGGGCAGTGCTGCCGGGGGCGCTGTCGAGGAGGCAGGCGCCGGTGCCGGGCGTGCGGCGGAGGGCGCCGGTCGCGCCGTCGAGGAGGCCGGTGAGAGCGCCGGGCGCACCGTGGAGGACGTAGGCGGCAGTGCCGGGGAGACGGTCGAGGAGGCCGGAGGCCGGGCGGGACGCGTGGCGGAGGAGGCCGGCAGCCGGGCCGCTCGCACCGCTGAGGAGGCCGGAGGCCGGGCCGGACGCAGCGCGGAGGAGGCCGGAGGCCGCGCCGCTCGCACCGCGGGGGAGACCGGGGGCCGGGCCGCACGCACGGCGGAGGGCAGCGGCGGCCGGGCCTCCCGGACCGCGGGCGACACCGCGGAGGAGGCGGGCGGCACCGCACAGGATGCGGCGGCCGGTACCGCGAAGAAGCCGGCCCCCGCCTCGCGCACCGCCAAACGGCGGTCGGCCGGAGCCAAGCGGCCCGTCCGCCGCCGCCCCCCGGAGGAGCCCGCCGATCCGCCATGAACGGCCGGCCCTGAGCCGGACATCTCCTTCGACGCCACCGTCCGCGGCGACCGCCTCCGCATCGACGAGCAGCCCCTCACCGAGGTGACCTTCTCCGGCACGGGCGAGCGCGACTCGGTGTCCCGCAGCCGGCGGGTCAACCTGCCCGACTCGGTCGTGGCCGGCCACGAGTACCGGGACATCGAGGTGATCTACCGCCTGGCCACCCGTCTCACCGACGAGCTGCCGGGACGCCCGCCCTCTGGCCAACGCGCGTAGACCCCGGCATCATCTCCCTGCACGGCCGGCACTCCCGGTGCGCCCCGCACCGCCGGCACGGCCTCGCAACACCCAGCACCACCTGCACGGTCAACCCCCACACGGCATTCGCAGGAGGTTAAACGTGAAACATCCCAAATCCCCCACGGCTGTCAGGTTCAGGTCAATCGTGACCGTCCTCTCCCTGGTCGTGGCCCCCGGCGCCGTCGTCATGGGCACCGCCGGCGACGCCTTCGCCGTCACGAAGATCAGCCACTCCCAGGCCACCTCGATGTTCCGCGAGGCCGGCATCACCTGGTCGTCCTCGGGCAACTGCTCCGACCGCAACACCCCCACCTGCACATCCTTCGAGCAGCTCAACCTGGCCACCGCCCAGGGCGCCCAGACCCTCAAGCGGGCCAGCGGCTGCGCGCTGAACATCACCGGCGGCACGGAGACCGGCCACGCCTCCGGCACGTACTCGCACTGGAACGGCTACAAGCTGGACTTCAGCAAGAACACCTGCGTCGGCAACTACGTCAAGAACACCTTCACCTACATCGGCGTGCGCGGTGACGGGGCCCCGCAGTGGCGTTCCGCATCCGGCAACGTCTACGCCGACGAGGGCAACCACTGGGACGTCACGTACTACAACTGCGGCGGCTGCTGAGCCCTCCGCCGCCGGACAGAGGTGAACCCCGGCTGCCATGGCCGGGGTTCACCGGTGTCAGGGCGCATCAGCGCTGCCGGTACCGGTCGTTGACCTCGGGGCACGGCCGGAAGCCCGCCGCCCGGTAGGGGCCACGGCCGCCAGGTTGGCGCTCTGCGTGCAGACCAGCGCGCTGGACGAGCCCAACTCGCGCCGCGCTGCCACCGCCGCGACCGTGATCGCCGTGCCGTGGCCGCGTCCCCGGTGCACCCCCATCGGTTCGATCAGCCCAGGTCTGCCCTCACCGGCCGGCCACACCGTCACCACGGCCACCGCCGCGCCCTCGTCGTCGTACCCGGCCAGGCACCGGGCGTCCCGGTGGGCGGCGCCGGACGCCATCGCGTGCCAGTGCCCCTCGGAGAACGTCGCCCCGTCGAAACGAGGCCCGCGGCACGGGGCGGCCCGCACCGCGGCCCGTTCCGGTCCCACCACCTCGATCCGCACGGCCGGTGCGGGCACCGGTGCGCCGAGGCCCGGCGCAGCGGCGTCCAGGGCTCGTCGGTCGGCCGGCCGCTCCCCGTCAGCAGCTCCTGGACCGGAGAACCGGCGGGCGCCTCGACGTTGGCCCGTCCCGCGGGCAGCACCCCGCGCGCCGGCGCGGTGATGTCGGCGGCCATCCGCCGGGCCGGCTCCTCGTCCCGCCGGGCCTCCGGCGCGGTCGCCAGGCGCAGCAGCCGTTCGCCGTCCAGCAGACCGGCCGCGCGCACCCGCCCGCCGCGCCGCCACGTGCGCAGCGCCGCGGTGGTCCTGGCCGCACCGAGACGCCAGAACCAGCCCACGTCGCCCGGGAGCAGCTGGATCAACGCCTCGTCGCTCTGCCGGTCGCGCAACACGCCCACCGTCCCGGCGAGTCCGCCGGGACCCGGCACGCCCAGGTCGATCGTCATGCCCGTCAGTAGTAGCCCTTCGATCCGTCGAGCAGTTCGCGGACGATGTCGGCGTGACCGGCGTGCCGTCCGGTCTCCTCGATGAGATGAATCAGCATCCAGCGCAGATCGGCCCTGGCGGAGCGGAACCCGGGGTGGCGGCCCACGTCGTCCAGGGAGGCGGTGGCCACGATCTCGTTGCTGCGGGCGCACTGCGCCTCGTAGTCGGCGAGCAGCTCCTTCAGCGTGCGGCCCCCGGTGTCCCAGTCGGCGTCCTCCGGCGCCTTCTGGTCGAGGGCCGGGTTGACGGTCCGGTCCCCGCCGAGGAACAGCACCTCGAACCAGCTGTGCTCGACCCACCGCATATGGCATATGAGCCCGGCCATCGTCATCAGCGGTGAGGTCGGGAGAACGGAGCGGTGCGCGTCCGCCTCGCTGAGCCCCTCGCACTTCCAGCGCAGGATCTGCCGTTGCAGGTCCAGCCAGCCCACCAGGGCGGTGCGCTCGTCGGCCTGGAAGGGAGGGCGTTCGAGAGAAGGAGTCATACCGGCCGACGTTAGCGGGCGGGGCCGCCGTCTGCCGCCGGATTTCCGGTCACCGACGCCGCCGGGACCATGCGGGCACCCGCAGCACCAGCAGGGCCACGTCGTCGTCGTTGGCGACGGGCCTGACCCGGCGCAGCAGCTGGTCGGCGAAGGACGGCAGGCGGCGGTGGGCCAGGGAGGCGGCGTGCCGGCGCAGCCGGTGCAGACCGTCGTCCAGTGTGCGGCCCGGCTCCTCGATCAGTCCGTCGGTGTAGAGCACCAGGGTGGAGCCGGGCCGCAGCACGGCGCTCGCGTCGGTGCGCGGCAGATTCGCACCCGTGCCCAGCAGGAGCCCGTGCCCCTCGGTCAGGAACCCGGCCATGCCGTCGTGACTGACCAGCAGGGGCGGGGGATGGCCCGCGTTGGTCCACGACAGCCGCCAGCTGTCGTCCCCGCCCGACTCCACCCGGGCGAAGATCATCGTGGCCATGCTGACGTCGGTGATGTGCAGGATCGCCTCGTCCAGCCGGGTGGCGATCCGGCTGGGGGGTTCCTCGATGCCCCAGGCGTAGGCGCGGAGCATGTTGCGCAGCTGCGCCATGCCGGAGGCGGCCTCCAGATCGTGGCCCACCACGTCGCCGACGGCCAGCGCCGTCGCGCCGCCGGGCAGGGAGAAGGCGTCGTACCAGTCGCCGCCGACGTGCGAGGCGTCCGGCGCGGGCACGTAGCGCACCGTCATCTCCAGCCCGGGGACGCGCGGCATCTGGGGCAGCAGGTGGTTCTGCATGGTTTCCGCGACCTTGCGCTGGCGCTGGTAGAGGCGGGCGTTGTCCAGGGCCAGTCCTGCGCGGCGGGCGATGTCCTCCAGCAGGGGCAGCCCGTCGGCGGTGAACTCCTCGGGCTGCCGGGCGCGGCCCAGGGTCAGGGCGCCCAGCACCTCACGGGTGCTGCGGATGGGTGCGATGGCCGCCGAGTGCATGCCGGTGACCTCGAACAGCCGCCGCTGCTCGACCGCGATGCCGGAGTCCGGGGTCACCTGGTAGGTGTGCGGGCCGGCGAGCGTGGACGCCACCCCGCGCAGAGCCCTGGACAGGGGCATCTGCGACTCCTGCGGGACCGGCGGCATCGGGCCCTCCAGCTCCTCGTGCCGCACCAGCTTGTCGCCGTCGGCGTGCACCACGAGGGTGCGCCACACCTCGTCCCACTCGGTGATCAGGTCGATCACGGCCCAGTCCGCCAGGCGCGGCACCACCAGCTCCACCAGCCGGTGGGTCGCCTCGTCGACGTCGAGCGTGGAGGACAGCCGGGTGGTGGTCTCGGCCAGCAGCGCGAGCCGGTCCAGCTCCGGCATGGGCAGTTCCGTGTCCCGCGGCCGGGACCCGGCCCTGGGCTCCGGCCCGGTGTGGAAGAGCACCAGTGTGCCGGGGCCCCGGCCGCCGAGGTCGTACGGGGTGAGCAGCCAGGAGACGGGGAGCAGGGTGTGGTCTCCGCGTTCCAGGTACTCGCCGTGGCCCTGGGCGGTGCGCCCCTCCTGGAAGGGCGGACGCATGGTGCAGCGGCTCGTCGGCAGGGGCTGCCCGTGGCCGTCCCGGTGCAGCAGATCGTGCGCGTCCCGGCCGAGGATCTCCTCCCGCGACCGGGCCAGCAGCGCCACGGCGTGATCGTTGACCGCGAGGATGTGGCCCTGCTCGTCGACGACGTAGGCGCCCGTGCCGATGGCGTCCAGCGCCCCCTCGGGAGGTGCGGCGGGCAGCGGGGAAACAGGCCCGCCGGCCGTTCGCCGGTCGTCCGGATCTGCCATGTCCTCATCTCCCCTGCCGGCGGTCACCGCCACCCCGGGCGGCGGTCGCCTCCCGTGTTCCCAGCAGGCCGCCGTTCAGCCTCCCTGCCGGGAGTCGATCGCGTCACCAAGTGCCCGCCCCCGGCGTCCGCCCTGCTTCGATCACGCGCCCGCCCGCACCGCTCCGCATGCCGCCGGTGATCCCCGTCCGGACACCGACGGCGTGCGACGACGTCACACCCGCCCCGCACGCCTCACACCCGGTCCGGGACGGACCCGGCTCGTACCCGGCGCGGAGGGACCCGCTCACACCCGGACCCGGTGGCCGGCCGGGGCGTCACCGCTCCACATGCGCGCGGGCCACCGCCGAGGCAGCCGCCATGATGCTCAGCTGCGGGTTGACCTCGGGGCAGCTGGGCAGCACCGACGCGTCGGCGACGAGCACACCCCGCACACCCCGCAGCCGCCCCAGCGGGTCGGCGGGACTGCGCTGCGGGTCGCCGCCCGCGGCGACCGTGCCGGTCGGGTGGTAGGCCGACAGATGCAGCTGCCGCGCGCTCGCACCGGAGAGCAGGGTGTCGAGTTCGGCGAGACTGCGCACCCGGGGCCGGGAGGCGATCCCGGTGAGCACCTCCTCGGCGCCCGCCGCGAACAGCAGTTCCCCCATGGAGCGCACCGCGTGCATCAGCCGGCCGGTGTCCCGAGGGTGCAGGTCGTAGCGGAGCAGCGGGCGGCCACGGCCCAGCACCCGGCCCGAGGGCAGGTCGGCGATCATGGCGCCGAGCGTGGCCAGCCGGTCGGCGCCCTCCAGCTCCCGGCGCAGCTCCCTGCCCAGGCCAGGCAGCACGAAGGACCCCATGCCGGGCGGGGTGGCCGTGGCCTCGATGAGGACCCCGGCGTGATGGTGCTCCTCCACACCGACGCTCTGCAGCACGCCCCGCCACGCGGTGACCGGCTCGGCGAAGCGCCCGGCGACGCTGGTGGCCGGGTGGACGCTGAGGTTGCGCCCCAGGTACGGATGGCGGCCGAGCCCGGACCGGCGCAGCAGCGGCGGCGTGTGCAGGGCGCCCGCGGCGACCACGACGAGGGGCGCGAGGATCTCGAGGCCGCCGCCCGCGCGGCCTACGCGCACCCCGGCCGCCCTCGGCCCTCCCGGGCGGTCCGCGTCGACGAGGATGCGGTCCACCCGCGCCTCGGTCAGGATCCGGGCACCCGCGGCGCAGGCGGCGGGCAGCACGGACAGCTGCACGCTCTGCTTGGCTCCGGTCGGGCAGCCCACCACGCACTGGCAGGAGCCCTTGCAGCCGGGGGCGTTGCGGCGCAGCGGCGCCGCGCGCCAGCCGAGCCTGCGGGAACCGTCCAGCGCCAGACGACCGTTGTCGCCGAGCACGTCGAGCGGCTGGGAAGCCACCCGCAGGGTGTGTTCGGCGTCGTCGAGGTGCTCGTCGAGACCGTCCGCCGCCACGAACCCGAACTCGCTGCTCCAGCGGGTGCGCACATGGTCCGGAGTGCGGTAGCACGTACCGGAGTTGACGACCGTGGTCCCGCCCACCGCCCGGCCCACCGGCAGCAGCAGCGGCGGATCGCCGAGGGCGACCGTGGCTCCGCCGTCCCGGTACAGCTCCGCGAAGCGCTCGAGCGGCGGTCGGGCGGCGAAGGACCGGGTGGAGTGGTGCCGTCCCTCCTCCACGACGACCACCCTCAGCCCGGCCCGCGCGAGGGTCCGCGCGGCCATGGCACCGCCCGCGCCGGAGCCGACGACCACCGCGTCCGCGGTGGACCTGGCCGGCCACGCGTGCGCGGGGGTGCAGTCGAGCGGCGGATCCGGCGGTGCCGCGACCCGCGGCAGGCCCTGCCGCTCGAGCATGTGCTCGGTCCCGGACGCCAGCAGTACCGGAACCTTGAGCACGTCGAGAAGCGGGACGAGGCCGGGCCGCCGCCCCAGCCCGGCGAGCAGCGACTCCCGCTCGCCGGGGCTCAGCGCGGCGAGGGTGCGCCCGGTGCGTGCCACCGCGTAGGCGTCCAGAGCGCGGGCCGCCGCCCGCATCCCGGCCCGGGCCGGGCGGGGGAGCGAGGCCAGGAACGACTCGAGCCGCGCGGGCACCCGGGCGGGCCAGTCGGCGGTGCCGTCGTCGGCGACGAGCGCGGCCACCATCCCGGTGAGGCTCATCGGGTGCCCACCTCCGCGTGCGCGGTGCCGTCGAGCCGCCACTCGGCCTCGGTGCGCCAGCCGCCGAACCACCAGCGCTCCAGCAGCACATGGGCGTCGGCGCGTTCACTGTTGCGGCAGGTCGCCCGCGAGCCGTCGGGGTCGGTGTACTCCAGGGCGAGCGTGCGCTCGGCGGGCTGGTGGACCTCGACGCGGATCCGGCGCAGCCCCGCGCGGCCGGTGACCGACCAGCCGGGGAGGCCCACGTCGGCGCGGAAACGCCCCGCGCCCGCCCAGCCGACGGCGGTCCGCTCCGGGCGGCGCGGCCAGGTGCGGCCGCCCCGGCGCAGCCGCAGGAAGACCAGGGGCGGCAGCCGGCGCAGCCCCGGCCGCATGGAGACGGCCGCGACGACCTCCAGCACGTCCCCGTCACCGAGGTCCGCGTGCAGCCAGGCCCAGCGACGGGCGTTGCCGTGGCCGTAGATCCGGGCGGAGGCTCCCGGCGCTCCGGACAGCGACAGCGTGGTCCCGTCGACGGTGACCGTCCCGTCGTACGAGGCCCGCGCGGCGGGCAGGATCTGAGCCGCGGGCAGCAGCGGCCGGCGCCACGACCAGCGGGGGAAGGTGAACAACGGCCCGTCCAGCGGCCGTTCGGTCAGCTCCCAGGCCAGTGCGCCGTCCTCGGCGCTGCCGGTGAGCCGTCCGGGCCGCACGGTCACGGCGTCGGACCGGAAGCCGGTCCGCTCGCCGGGCCAGCGGCCGGGTCCGAAGCGGGCGTGCCGCACGGGCCCGTCCGCGGGGAAGAGCGCCACCCAGCCGTGCGCGTAGGGCGCGGATCCGTCGGCGGGCGCGACGAGTTCGTGATGCAGCCACAGTCCCGTCCCGGTCCTCGGATCGGTGACCGTGGTGTACCAGACCTCGGTACGGCCCGCCTCACCCTTCCAGCGGGGCTCCAGGAGCGCTCCGGGCCTCGCCCGGCGCGGGAAGCGGAAGCTCGACAGGAACGGCACGAGCTGGGTGGTCAGGGGGAAGCGCAGGGTGCCGGTGCCCATCCGCGCGCCGTCCTCGTACAGCGTGTACGGCAGCGTGGTCATCGAGGCCACGGGACGGAGCGGGGTCACCGACTTCCAGCCGTCGAGCAGCAGCCGCCGGCCTCCTGCGGTGAAGCGGATGCGGTAGCGGATGCGGCGCCGGGCGAGCGGTGAGATCTCCAGCTCGCCCTCGGCGCCCCGGTCGTCGGCCCAGTCCTCGATCCGTATCCGGCCGGTGGCGCGGGCCGCGGTCGTGCCGAGTACGCGCAGCACCCGGTCCGCCACGACGTCGAGATCGAGGCGGACGCGGCGCGGCCGGCGGTCCCCGTCCAGTCGCAGCGTGCCGAGCATGGTCTCGCTGAATCCGGTGCCGCGTGCGGCGCCGGGGACGTCCGTGCCGGGTGCGACGCCGGCGGCCGTCCCGTCTGCCGACTCGGCGTCCCCGTCGAGTGCGCCGGACGCACCCCCGTTTCCCATGGGCGCGCTCATGACATCCCCTCCAGCATGATCCGCTCGGTGGTCGTCAGATACTCCTCGGCCGCACGCCGGGCCGCGGCCGTGTCGCCCGCGGCGACCGCCTCCACCACCGGCGCGAGCCGCCCGTGCGCCACCCGCGCGTCCGTGAACGGGGCGACGAGCGAGGAGCGCAGCGGCAGATACGCGTTGAACAGCGTGTTGGTCAGCAGGACGTAGACGCGGTTGCCGGTGGCCCGCGCCAGCGCCCGGTGCACCTCGATGTCGGCGAGCTGCACCGCGTCGGCCGTCTCCGCCTGCGCCACCTCCGCCAGCAGCTCGCGCAGCTCGGCACACTGCCGCCCGGTCGCCCGGGCGGCGGCCCGCTCGGCGATCAACGCGCCGATGTGCCGCCGCACTTCGAAGACCTCACCGATCCAGTCGGGGCTGTGCCGCACCAGCATGGGCAGCAGGTCGGCCCGGCCGAACCGCAGATAGTCCAGCACCCGGGTGCCGACTCCGTGGCGCGTCTCCAGCAGCCCGGCCTGCACCAGACGCCCGAAGGCGTGCTTGAGGGTGGTGCGGGTGACGCCGTAGCCGTCGGCCAGCGTCCGTTCGGGCGGCAGATAACTCCCCGCCGGATGACGCCCGGTGAGGATGTCCTCCCGCAGTCGTTCCTCCAGGACGTCGACGATGGTCTCCCGCGGCAGTGGCTCCACGTGCGTCTCCCCTCGGGGTTATTGGCTCAGTGGCTCAGCCACTCAACCAGCAGACCGCAGGGGCGTCAATGCCCGGCGCACCGGCTCCCGCCGTGTACCGGGCCGTTGCGGCACGACCGCCTCGCCCGCGCACGACGGTGCGGGCCGGGTCGTCTGGACCCGCCCGCACCGCGCGTGTGCCCGCCGTGAGCGCTCAGCCGCCGGGCGCGACACGGCCCCGCCAGCCCCCGGACTCACCACCCTGTTTCTCGATGAACTCCTTGAAGCGCTGCATGTCGCCCTTGATGCGCCGGTCGATCATCCCCGTCATGTCCGCGGCCTTCTCGGCCATCCCGCCCGGCTCGACGTCCATCACCAGCTCCACCCGCGTGTGGGTGTCGTCCACCCGCTGGAAGCGGACCGTGCCCTTCTGCTGCACGTCACCGCTCGTGGTGCGCCAGGTGATCCGCTCGTCGGGAAGCTGGTCGACGATCTCCGTGTCGAACTCCCGCCGCACGCCGCCGATCTTCGTGGTCCAGTGATTGTGGCGGTCGTCGACCTGCCTGACCTCCTCCACCCCCTCCATGAAGTGCGGGAACTCCTCGAACAGGGTCCACTGGTTGTACGCGGTCCCCACCGGGACCTCGACCTCCACGGTCTCCTTGACAGTGCTCATACCAGAACTCCTCTCTCCGCGACCGCGGGTACCCGCGAGACCGGCCGGCTATCGGACCGATCCGCTGCGGTGGTGTGACCCCGGCCCCGGGGTGCGCGGGACAGCCGCTCTGGCGCTCGGGGACCGCGGGATGTCCCGAGCGGTCCCGGTGCGTCAGCAGCAGCGTGTCGGAGATGAGCGTGGCGCGCTTGGTGAGGTCCGCCAGCTCCGTCTCGTCGACGGACAGCCCTACGGAGAAGCGGGATCGGGAGAGCTTCTTCTGATCGACCGGCCGGCCGGCCCCGGCATCCCACAGATACCGGCCGTACTCCACGGCGACGGCACGGGGATCGCCGAGACCGGACGGCAGCCGCTGGAAGAAGCCACGCATGCGCCGCGCGACGGCGTTGTTCTGCGTCACCGGGGAGCGAAACAGCATGAGGCACGCTCCGCCCGGCACCGGGCCGCGTCAAGAAGCAGCTCCCGGCACCGCACTTCCCTGCGCACACCGGCGCACATCACCCGACGCCGGCCAGCCGCACGGCGGTTCAGCGGCTGCCGGCCCGCAGCGGCTCACCCACCTCGTGCATGTGGCGCAGCGCCTGACGATAGGAGTCGAGCAGACCGGTCTCGGCGTAGGGGATGCCCAGATCCCGGCAGTGCGCCTTCACCCGGGTCTGGGCGAGCCGGAGATGCGGGCGGGGCATGCTGGGGAACAGGTGGTGCTCGATCTGGTAGTTCAGGCCGCCGAGGAACCAGTCGGTGAGGGCGCCGCCCCGGATGTTGCGCGAGGTGAGCACCTGGCGGCGCAGATGGCCCCACTTCTCGCCGTCCGGGTCGGGCATCTCCATGCCCTTGTGGTTGGGCGCGAAGGCCATGCCCAGATGCAGCCCGAACAGGGCTTGGTGCAGCGCGGCGAAGGCGAGCGCCTGCGCGAGCGGCATGGTGGTCAGGAGCAGCGTGAGACAGAGCGCGACATGAGCGGCGAGGAGCGCGCCCTCCCCCAGGCGCTCACGGCCCCGCATCCGCCGCACGTGCCGCACCCCGGACACCTTCAGCGCCAGGCCCTCCAGGAGCGTGAGCGGGAAGAACAGCCAGGCCTGGTGCCGGGTGAGCCAGCCCCGGAAACCGGTCCGTCCGGCGGCCTGCTCGCCGGTGAAGACGAGCACGTCGGCGGCGACGTCCGGGTCCTTGCCGATGTGGTTCGGGTTGGCGTGGTGCCGGTTGTGCTTGTCGTTCCACCAGGCGTAGCTCATGCCGAGCAGCAGATTGCCGTGGAGGAGCCCGATGCGGCGGTTGGTGGCCCGGGCGTCGCTGATCTGCGCGTGTCCCGCGTCGTGGCCGATGAAGGCCGTGCGGGCGCACAGGACGGAGAGGACGGGAGCCAGCGCGAGCACCCACCACGAACCGCCGAGCAGCGCCATGGCGGTGACGACGGCGGCCAGGCAGAGCGCGTTGACCAGGATCGTGCGCGCGTACCAGCCGGTGCGCCGGCCGAGCAGCCCCCGCTCCTTGATGTCGCGCAGCAGCGGCGTGAACTCGCTGCCCCGCTCAGGTGGGAGCGGTGCGCTCTTCGGGCGGGCCGGCGCGGTCTCGGCGGTCAAGGACATGCGGCGACTCCGTGAGGTGGGTGGACGTCGGTGATGCGGACGGCGACGCCTGCCGCACCGCCCGGTCCGAACGACCGTACGGAGCAGGGATGGTGCCGGACCATGGAGCCACCCCCCGGACGGCGGTGCGGCGGCCACCCGGCCGTTCCTGGGGTGAGCCGCACGCCGGAGGTGGGGATGTCCGCAGGCCGGGGCGGGACGACCAGGGACGGAACGAGCACGCGCCGCCACCCGGTCGGCGGGCGGCGGCGCGTGCTCGCTTCGGCGGTCGCCGCTCAGCGCAGATGCACCGGAAGGCTCTGGTGCCCGTTGCTGATGAGCGAGCCGAGGGGCTGGAGCTCCTCGGCCGGTACGGCGAGGCGGATGTCCGGGAAGCGGTCGAAGAGGTGCTCGAGGACCAGGGCGACCTCCAGGCGGGCCAGCGGGGCGCCCAGGCAGAAGTGCACGCCGTGCCCGAACGCGAGGTGGTCCTTGACCGTGCGGGTCGCGTCGAAGGTGTCGGGGTCGTCGTGCCAGTCGGGGTGACGGTTGGCGGCGGCGTAGGAGGCGAGGATCGCCTCGCCGCGCGCGATGGTCTGCCCGCCGGGCAGCGGGATGTCGTTGACCGCGTACCGGAGCGGCAGGTGCTTGACGGCCGGCTCGTGCCGCAGCGTCTCCTCCACCACGTCGTTCCAGGTGACCGTTCCCTCGCGGACCAGCTCCAGCTGGTCGGGGCGGGTCAGCAGCGTGCACACCGCCTGGTCGATGACGTTGACTGTGGTCTCGTATCCGGCGCTGATCATCAGCAGCAGGGTGTCGCGCAGCTCGGTCGGCGACAGGCGGGCGCCGTCGCTCTCGTCGTCCCGCGCGGCGATCAGCAGGGACGTCATGTCGTCCCCCGGCTCGCTCCGCTTGGCTTCGATCAGTTCGTCCAGATGCGCGTACAGGCGGGCCGTGTTGGCCTGCGCCTCCTCCTGGCTCAGCGTGGTGTCGAAGACCCCGTCCACGACGGCACGGAAGTTCGCCCGGCGGCTCTCCGGCACGCCCATCAGGTGCCCGATCACCCCGATGGGCAGCGGGTAGGCCAGCTCCTGGCGCAGATCGACCGGCTCCTGCTCCGGCAGCGACGCCAGCCGCTCCACCAGGTCCGTCACCATCTTCTCGACGGCCGGCCGCATGGCGTCGATCCGGCGGGAGCTGAAGGCAGGCGCCACCAGCCGGCGCAGCCTGCGGTGGCCGGGTCCGTACGCGGTGAACATGTTCTCCACCGCGACCCACAGCGCCAGCGGCCAGGTGGCGACCGCCTGCTCGTAGCCGGGCCAGTGCGCGCGGGCGTCCTTGGACACGTCCGGGCTGGTCAGCAGCTGTTTGAGCAGCGCAGGATCGCTCACCGACCAGGCCTGGACACCGAGTACGTCCACCCGGCTGGCGGGGCCGCGGGCGTGCAGGGCGCGGTGCTCGGCGTGGTGGTCGGCACCGGCGGGGTCGAGGACGAGCGGCGGCTGCTGGGTCATGACGGCACTCCTGTACGTGCGGCGGGAAAGATGACGGGCAGCGACTCCAGGGCCCGGTGGAACGGGCCCGGGCGCCAGGTGAGTTCGCCGGCCGGGCAGGCGAGGTCGGTCTCGGGCAGCGCGTCGAGCAGATACGTGATCGCGGTCTCCGCGATGAGGTAGGCGTGCGAGCGGGCGGGGCAGGTGTGCGGGCCGGCGCTCCAGGCGAGATGCGCCCGGTTGCCGGTCAGCCGGCCCTCCGGCACCCCCGCGGTGAGCGCCGGATCGTTGTTGGCGGCCGCCATGGAGATCACCACCGGCTGATCGGCCGGCAGCAGCACCCCGTCCACGTCGATCGGATACGGCGGATAGGAGATGCAGTAGTTCGCCATCGGCGGGTCGGTGTACAGCACGGCGTCCAGGGCGTCGCGCACCGTGGACAGCCCGGCGTGCAGATCGGCGGAGAAGTCCTCGTCGGTGAGGATCTTCAGGATGGTGTTGCTGATCAGGTTGGTCAGCGGCTCGATGCCCGCGCCGTAGAGCGTGACCAGCTGATGGCTCATCTCCACGTCGTCGAGGCGCGCCGAGTGCGCGATCAGCCGGGAGGTGATGTCGTCGCCGGGCTCCCGCCGGCGCAGCGCCACCAGGTCCAGGACGGCCTGGCTGAGGATCTCGTTGCCGCGCTCGGCGTCCGTGGTCTCGAAGATCCTCGCCATGCCGTCGGCGATGCGCCGGCCGATCTCGTCCGGGCAGCCGAGCAGCGCGCTCAGCACCTGGAAGGCGATGGGGAACGAGTACTGCGTCAGCAGATCCGCCTCACCGGTCGCCCGGAAGCCGGCGATGGCGCCGGAGGCGATCTTCTCCACCAGGGCCCGCAGCTGGTGCTGGTCGACCGCGTCGATGGCGGAGGTGTTCGCCGCCCGGTAGCGGGCGTGCTCGGCGCCGCTGGAGCGCAGCGCGTTGGGACGCCACTCCATCATCGGCCGGACCGGACACGACGTGGGTATCAGCTTCTCCCAGGCCCGCGGGTCGGCGGGGAAGTGCAGCGGATCGTTGAGGATGCGGCGCGCCTGGTAGTAGCCGATCACCAGGGTCGCCGGCACCCCGGGAGCGAGATCCACCGGGACGAGCGGACCGTGAGTCATGCGCATGCGCCGGTACATGGCGTGCGGGTCGGCGGCGAACTCCGGGGAGTACAGGGCGATTCGCTCCGGTTCACCGGCCGGCGCGGACGCGGCGGAAGGCATCGTCATGGTCGGGACTCCAGAAGGGCGGCCGAGCGACGCTCGGAGAGGTACTCGGTGAGCGTGATCAGGGCGTGCAGGGACGAGGTGCGGTCGCGGGCGTCACAGACCGTCAGGGGAGTGCCGGGATCCAGGGCGAGAGCCTCACGCAGCTCGGCCTCGGGGTAACTCGGCGCGTCCGGGAAGGCGTTGATGGCCACCGCGTACGGCACGCCGCAGGTCTCCAGCAGGCCCAGCGCGTCGTGGGAGGCGTCCAGGTCACGGGTGTCGGCGAGGACCAGGCAGCCCAGCGCGCCCTCGGTGAGGTCCTCCCACAGCGGCTGGAAGCGCGCCTGCCCGGGCAGCCCGAAGAGATACAGCGCCAGCCGGCCGCCGGCCATGTGGATGCGGCCGAAATCCATCGCCACGGTGGTCGTGGTCTTCTCCGGAGTGCCGCGCAGATCGTCCACCCCGACGCTGGCCTGGGTGATCGGTTCCTCCATCCGCAGCGGCTTCACCTCCGACACGCTGCCGATGAGCGTGGTCTTGCCGACGCCGAAGCCGCCCGCGACGACGATCTTGGCCGACCGCGTCACCGTGGACGGGACGTAGGTGACGGGCGGGTCAGACCATGGAGCGGAGTCCACGGAGCACCTCCTGCAGCAGGTCGAAGTCGGGCTGATGGCCGGCCGCCGCGACCGGGGCGGCCAGGTGGCCGGAGTCCATCAGCGAGGAGACGAGGATGCGCACCGTCGACGGCGGCAGCTCCAGCGCGGCGGCGATGTCGGCGACGGCCAGGCCGCCGCCCGCCCCGGCGAACAGACGCATCACCCGGCGGGCGTCCGGACTCAGACCCTCGGTGGGCGCGTTCGCGGCGACGACCACGCTCTCCGGACGGACGTCGTCACGGGCACGGACCTGACCGCCGGTGCGGACATAGGGCCTGACCATGTCGGGGTCACGCCGCGGCCCCGTCATGCCGGTGAGCCGCCTTCCGCGGCCGGCACCCGGTCGGCGACACCCAGCTCGTGCCCCACCCGGGTGGCGAGCCGCACCATGTGATGGGAGATCAGGCCCACATCGGCGTCCGGTCCTGTGGTGCACACCGAGAGCATGGTGTTCTTCGCCGCGGTGGTCGTCAGGCCGATGCAGCCGACCGACTCGATCAGCAGCTGGCGCATGCCCTGACCGCCGGTGAACTCGTCCCAGGCCTTGCCCGCGGCCCGCAGCGCCGCCGTGAGCGCGGCGAACTTCTCCCCGTCGTCCTGACTGATCGTCTCGGTGCGGGCCTTCAGCAGCCCGTCGCTGCTCATCAGTACCGCGTAGCGGACGCCCTCGACGGTGCCGAGTTCCTGGTCGAGCAGCCAGCCCAGGCTGTTGGAGTGTGTGTCTTGCACGGTCAGTTTCCTTCGTCGTGTGCGGCGTCGTGTCCGGCGGGCGTCTGGGAGGTCTCGTCCCTGCGGCCGCGGCGCGTCCCCTCGGCCCACGCCGCGGCGATCGCGGGACGGCCCGGCCCGGCGGCGGGAGGTTCGGCCGATGTGCTCCGCGGCACCGCCGGCGCCTTGGAGCGCTTGCGCACGGTCAGCCCGCTGGCCGTCCTGGCCGGCGGCTCCGCGGCCGGCCCGGCTCCGTCCCCGGACGTGGCGGCGGTTGCGGGCCGTTCGGTGGCACCGGCAATCGCCCCGGCGGCAGCGGGGGAGGAGGAACCGGCCACCGCCTGCGAGGCGGAGTCCACGGCCCCCTGCGCACCGGAGCCCGGGGCGTCCGGCGAGGCGGAGCGGGAGGCGGATGCGGCCGGGGCCGCCGGAGCCGGAGAGGTCAGCAGATGCTTCGGCAGGACGAGCATGGCGCGCGTGCCCTGGTAGATGTTCGGCGCGGTCAGCTCCACCCGGAAGCCGTAGTCCTCCGCCAGCACGGAGGCCACCCGCAACCCGGTCTGGGGGTGGGCGCCCAGGCGGGTGATGTCGTCGCGCTGCTTGCCGGACATCACGTCGCTCGCCCACAGCAGGCGCTCGTCGTCCATGCGCAGCCCGGCGTCGTCGACGATCAGGAAGCAGGCGTGGTGCCCCTGCTCCAGGGAGACGTGCACACTCGCCGACGGCGGCGAGTAGCGCAGGGCGTTGTCCAGCAGCACCGCGAGGGTGTGCACCACGGCCTCCACCGCGCGTCCCTCGACCGCCACGGACCCCATCTCCGGGTGCTTGATCCGCTCGTACCCCTCGATCCGGCCCATGGCCGCCTGCACGATGTCGGTCAGCGTGGTGGCGGGCCAGCGCCGGGAGAGCTTGTCACCGGCCAGGACGGCGTACCCCGAGGCGGTCAGCAGCATCTGCTGCGCCAGATGGTCGATCTCCACGAGCGTCGCGTACGCCTCGTCCGAGACGTGCCGCCGCACACCCTGGCTGACCGCCCGGCCCAGCCGCGCCGCACGGGCCACCACGTTGTTGGCGAAGCCGCGCACCGCGGCCCGCGCCACCCCCACCGACTCCTGCCGCACCTTCTCGACCTGGAGCTCGGCCTCCTGACGGGCCTCCTCGGCGGCACGGACGGCGGCCGCGCGCTCCTGCGCCCTGACCTCCTGCACCGCGGCGGTCACCGCACCCGGCAGGGCACGCAGATGCTCGGCGAGCGGAGTGCCGTCCAGATGCGGCGGTACGACGAGCCCGGCGCCCTGCCCGCCACGGGACCGGCCGTCGCTCACGGCCGCCGGAACCACGGTGGCCGCCAGATGCCCCACGCACTGCTCGGCGGCGACGAGTTGCTGGGTGAGCCGGTCGTTGTGGCCGCGCAACAACTCGGCCTGACGCTCGGCGCGATCGCTTTTGCGCCAAAAGTGCCAGGCGGTTCCGGCGCCGGCCAGCGCCGGCAACGCGGCGGCGGTCACTATGAGTTCGATCATCAGGTCCTCACGAGAGGGGGAAGCCGTCGGAGTGCGGGGATCGTGGGCGGGCCTGGGCCGGTGGGCTGGGGGAGAGCGGAAGCCGGGCCCGGACGCGCGCGGCCGGACGGACCCGGCGCGCGCGGCCGGCCGCCTGCCCGCCTCCGGCGCCCGTGGCCCCGGCACCGCGCGCCTGCGGCGGCTGTGCGGCGAACGTCCTGACACGGCCGGTCACCTGCGAACCGCCCTAACGCAGCGTCGCCCGGGAGCGTCTCCCCGCCGGGCACGCGGAGACCGACGACTCGGCTGGACGGACGGCGGCGAGGGCGCGCGACATGGATCTCCTGGTCCCGGACGAGGGCGTGCAGCAGCGGGGGAGCGGCGAGGTGCGGGTTCGAGGCGGCACGGTCGTGCCGCCACCGACCTGCGGCTTGCGCATGTGCTGGTGGCATTCGGCAGGGACCATACCGCTCCTGCTCACGCCTCGTGGCAGCCCGATGACGGCACCGGCCGGCCGGCCCTGGCGGTATGGGCGAAAAATGCCGCTTGGCGGTCAACTCGCTTTGGCTGACAAAGAGTTGGTGTTCAGTGCGGGATCCTGGTAGTGGGCCGCTTCGCGCATCCGGCAAGCGGTTGAAACCCGAAGAATACGTCGGCGCCCCGGTGCACGCTCAGCGGGTGCCCTCGGCGGGCGACCGGACCCCCAGCCATTGCTCGGCCCCCCACTCCTGGAAGCGTTCGACCTCGGTGAATCCCAGCTTCCCGGCGAGACGCAGCGAGCGCTCGTTGGCCGTCTGCGTGCACAGCAGCACCGGCTCTCCCGGGCGTACTCCGGCGAACCACTCCAGAACGGCTGTGCACGCCTCCGCGGCGTAGCCCCGCCCCCACGCCTCCGGCAGCAGCATGTAGCCGATCTCGGCCTCACCGCCCTCGGGCCGGATGTGCCCCGGCCGCTCCGCGGCACGCCGCTCGATGGTGACCGTGCCGATCATCGCCCCGCCGAGCTCCACCACGAACACCCCCGGCCGCCGCCCGGGCACCGGCGGCACCTCCCGCTCCAGCTCCTCCCGCGGGCGAGCGCCACCGAGATGGGCACGCACCTGAGGCGACGCGAACAACTCGACGAACGCCGCACGGTCCCCGGCCCGCGACTCGCGCAGCACGAGCCGTCCGGTGCGTATCGGTTCAGGCGGCCAGGCAACGGCTCCGAGTGCTGTCATGCCGGACAACGTAGCCCGGAACGGCGCGCGGCGGACGGGGGACCGGGGACCGCGAGCCGGGTGCGGGCCTCGCCGCCGGGCGGGCCGTTCACGCGTCGTGCCGTGCCGTCGCCGTACCGGCCAGCAAAGCCCCCGCCGCCTCGTCGTGCAGCGCGTCCAGCGTCTCCATCTGCTGCTCCGCCCGGCGCAGCAGCTCCAGCAGGCGGGCCGCGTCCAGCCGGGTGTCCCGCCGGGCCGCGGCGAGCAGGGCGCGCCAGCACAGCGCCTTGCCCTGCGCCGCCAGCCGCAACGCACCCAGCTCCACCAGCAGTGAGAGCCCGGTACCGCGCAGCAGCCGGCCGTTGGGCTTCAGCCGTCCGGCCTTCTCGCCCAGCCAGGCCCCGTACACCTTGTAGTGCCTGACCGGGATGCCCAGCTCGCCGAGCTGCCGCTGGAGCGCCAGCCGGTCCTGCGCGCACTGCCGCGCGAGGTCCCTCAGCTTGTCGCCGTCCGGGCCCTCACCGTGCTCCCGCACCATCCGCCGGGCCAGCTCCGCGGCGCCGGCCGCCCCGGCCAGGTGATCGTTGAGGAGGATCTCGAGCCTCTTCTGCCGTGTCTCCGCGTCGCCGGCGTCTCCTGCCGCCCCGCCCGCCCCGCTCGCCCGGCCCTTTCGGGCCCTGCCCGCTCCGACCGCGTCCCGGATCCGGTCGCAGGCGCCGAGCGGCACGCCCAGCAGCGCATTGCCGGGCGGGCGCCTCGGGATGACAGGGTGGGGGTGCGTGGGCGCAGTCCGCCGCACCGTGTCCCATGCCGTGCCGAGCCGGCGCAGCTGCGCGGCAGGGAGCGCCTCCTGCAGGCGCGGCAGCACCACATCCTCCTCGTCGCGGATGTCCTGCCGGATCAGGGAGAACACCCGGCGCACCTTCTCCTCCCGCCCGGCGGACCCCGGGCTCAGGCGCTCGATCTCCGCGACGAGATCGTTGATCTGCTGGTGCTCCTCCTCGACCCGGGAGGTCAGCTCGTCCCCGCCCTCGACCGACCGCCGCACGGCCGGCCACAGCACGGTCTCCTCTGCGAAGGCATGGCTGAAGACCAGCTGCACGAGCTCCTTCAGGAGCCGCTCACGCTCCGCACCGTCGGCCAGAGCGCCCCAGCGGTCCATCAGCCGGTCCATCTCGGCGTGATCGCGTCGCTGCCGGGCCAGGACGCTGGCCGCACCGCCCAGCTGGACGACCGTCTGCTCCTCGATGCTCACAGCCATGGGTCGCTCCTCTCCGCTCACGGAAACGCCGGTCAGGGCCGCGCCCGCCCGCCCGCGCGGCCGCCGGGGCGTCCCGCGCGGGCACGAGCCAGGTACCCCTCGTGGCTGCCGCGATGCGCCCGCACCTGTGAGCATCCGCGACCACCTGCGAGCAGCCGCGGCGGCCGGACGCGGCACCCGCGCCGCTGGGATGCGGCTAGCGGCCGAGAAGACACACCGCGGTGCCCGCGGCCCCCGCGCAGGCGACGACGGCGCAGGCGAAGGCGGCGTGGCGGCGGAGCAGACCGCGGCGCAGGGCCGCGTACCGGGCCTCGTACTCGCCGCGCATCTGCTCCGCGCGTTCCAGGGTGTGCAGCATCGTCGTGCGGGTCAGGTCGATGCGCTGACGGACGTACTGACGGGTGACGTCCTCCGCCTGAGCGGTGGTCAGCCAGGGCAGGCGGGCGCAGAGGGCCTCCGCCTCGCGGCGAGCCTGCTCGTGGTGGGTGCGGGCGAGGAGATAACCCTCGACCCGGTCGGCCAGGGCGCTCCCGCGCCCGTCCGGCACCGGTCCGCGCTCGCCGCGTCTCATCGCGGTTCGCCCTTGTGGCGGTCGGTGGGCACGGCGTCCCGCTTGCCGACGTTCTCCGCCTCCTCGAGCTGCGCCAGATCCGGGTGGTGCAGGTCGAAGGCCGGCGACTCGGAGCGGATACGGGGCAGCGTGACGAAGTTGTGGCGGGGCGGCGGGCAGGACGTCGCCCACTCCAGCGAGCGGCCGTAGCCCCAGGGATCGTCCACCTCGACCCGCTTGCCGTAGCGGCCGGTCCACCACACGTTGTACAGGAAGGGCAGCGTGGACAGGCCGAGCAGGAAGGCGCCGATGCTGGAGACCGTGTTGAGGGCCGTGAAGCCGTCGAGGGCCAGATAGTCCGCGTAGCGCCGCGGCATGCCCTCCGCGCCGAGCCAGTGCTGCACCAGGAACGTGGTGTGGAACCCGACGAACAGCGTCCAGAAGTGCACCTTCTCCAGCCGGGTGTCGAGCATTTTCCCGGTCATCTTCGGCCACCAGAAGCTGAAGCCGCCGAACATCGCGAAGACGATCGTGCCGAACAGCACGTAGTGGAAGTGCGCCACCACGAAGTAGCTGTCGGTCACATGGAAGTCCATCGGCGGCGAGGCGAGCAGCACGCCGGTCAGACCGCCGAAGAGGAAGGTGACCAGGAAGCCGACCGCCCACAGCATGGGAGGCTCGAAGGAGATCGAGCCCTTCCACATCGTGCCGGCCCAGTTGAAGAACTTCACTCCGGTGGGGACGGCGATCAGGAAGCTCATGAAGGAGAAGAACGGCAGCAGCACCGCCTGCGTGGCGAACATGTGGTGCGCCCACACGGCCACGGACAGACCGGTGATGGTGATGGTGGCACCGACCAGCCCCATGTAGCCGAAGAGCGGTTTGCGGGAGAAGACCGGCAGGATCTCGGTGGCCACGCCGAAGAAGGGCAGGGCGAGGATGTAGACCTCGGGGTGGCCGAAGAACCAGAACAGGTGCTGCCACAGCAGTGCCCCGCCGTTCGACGCGTCGTAGACGTGCGCACCGAACTTCCGGTCCGCCTCCAGAGCGAACAGCGCGGCCGCGAGGACCGGGAACGCCAGCAGGACCAGCACCGAGGTCAGCAGCACGTTCCAGGTGAAGATCGGCATCCGGAACATGGTCATGCCCGGGGCGCGCATGCAGATGATCGTGGTGATGAAGTTGACGGCACCGAGGATGGTGCCGAACCCGGCCAGGGCCAGCCCCATGATCCACAGATCACCGCCCAGGTGCGCGGTGCGCTCGGGTCCGCTCAGCGGCGTGTAGGCGGTCCAGCCGAAGTCGGCGGCGCCGTCGGGAACCACCAGGCTGCTCAGCACGATGAGCCCGCCGAAGAGGAACAGCCAGTACGAGAACATGTTCAGCCGCGGGAAGGCCACATCGGGGGAGCCGATCTGCAGCGGCATCACCGCGTTGGCGAACCCGGCGAACGTCGGGGTGGCGAACAGCAGCAGCATGATCGTGCCGTGCATGGTGAACGCCTGGTTGTACTGCTCGTTCGACAGCAGCTGCGTTCCCGGCCGGGCCAGCTCCGCCCGGATGGCCATCGCCAGGATTCCCCCGACCAGGAAGAACACGAACGACGTGATCAGGTAGAGGTGGCCGATCTTCTTGTGGTCGGTGGTGGTCAGCCAGGAGATGATCACCCGACCGCGGCGGTGTCGCTCGGCCGCCGGAACTGGAGCAACGGGCTCGGTTTGGGTCGCCATCGGATTCCTCTTCGGCAGCAGCGCAGGGGCGGCATCAGCGGCAGGGACGGAGACGGGCAGGGCCCCGCTGGGCCGCCCCCGTCGTCGCGGGGTGCGGCCCAGCGCAAACTAGCCCCGCCTCCGTCCCGGCCGCCTGTGCTGCGCGTCGCCGTAGGCCCCAATGGACGCCAAGACCATTCGTCCGGGTGGCGTGCGCCGAGCCATGAGGGTGATCATCCGGTGTGTCTCCCGGCCGTCGCGGCGGCGACCGGTCAGGAGACGGAGAGGACTCCGGTCAGGACGGGCCCGAAGGCTCGGATCAGGAGGACTTCGCGGACTGCACGATGCGCCGCACGTTCTCCACGCTCCCGCAGTCCGCCTTCAGCTGACGCTCACGCTCCTCCAGGAAGGCCGCGCCCAGCTCCTCCCGGCGCGGCATCGCCACGTTCTCCCGCGCCCCGTTGAGGATCGTGCGCTCCTCCTCGTCCGCGTGGTGCGTGACCGCCTCCACCAGCTCCTCCAGCTTCGAGTCCCACTCCTCGGACCCGGCCTCCTCGACCTGGAGCAGCCCGAGCAGCGCCTCGTTGCCCTCGTCGTGCTCGTGCTCGCCGTGCTCGACCTCTTCGTCGTCGATGTTCTTGTACCGCTTCAGCGCCGGGTAGACCTCGTTCTCCTCGGCCACGGCGTGAGCGACCAGCAGCGCCGAGAACTCGCGCAGCGCGCCCGCGCGGTCGGCCTCGACACTGCGCATCTGCCGGAAGAGGTCCTCCATGCGGCGGTGGTCCTGGAGGATGAGCTCGACGACGTCCTGCGTCTGGGGCATGGGGTGGTACTCCTCGGGTGCCGGGGAACGGTGCCTCATCCGTCTGCCCCGTCGAAGCCGATCGAGTACTTCCCGTTCCCGTCCGTTTCGTTCCGCCCCCGGCGGCGTGCCTCCCGGCTTCCGGGGCACACGGGGATGCAGGCGAAGCAAGGCACAGCAGGAAACGGTGAAGCGAAGCATGCTTTCACATGCACTGGAACAAGGCGTACTCGTGCTCTCGATCAACGACGCCGACGTCGCGGACGGCGCCGACGTCGCGGACGGCGCGGACGGCGCGGACGGCGCGGACGGCGCGGACGGCGGCCGGGGCGCCCTTCTCACGGACATCACCGATCTGGTGCACGCCTGCGCGCCTGCCCCCGTCGTGATCATCCTGGCGGACCCCGCCGCGAACCGCACCGCACTGGACGTCGTCCTGCGGGCCCACCGGCTGTGCAGCAGCCTCGGCATCATGATGTCCGTGGCCACGCACAGCGCCCTGGCCCGCCGCAGGCTCGAGGAGGAAGCCGACACCAGCGGCATCCGCCTGGTCATCCACGCCCGCACCGACACCGCCATCTCGACGACGGCGTACACCGCGGCCGCCTGAGCGCCCCGCCCACCCCCTGCCGGCTCGTCCGTCATGAAACCGGGCGGGCGGGGTACCGGGACGGCGGCGATCATCGGACGCACTCGGCAGGTGGGGAATGAAGTCGACGGGTCAGCTGCGGCAGCTCAGGGCTCTGTACGCGGGCGGCGTGGCCGCCTGGACCTTCTGTCTGCTGCTGTCGCTGCTCCAGGGCGGCGGCACGGCACGGCAGACGCTCACCCTGCTCGGGCTGCTCGTCGCCTTTCTCGTACTCTTGCTGTGGTCGACCTGGTGCCTCTGGGAGGCGGGCCCGCCCCGAGCGGCGTCCGACGGTGTTCCCACGTCCGTTCCGGCTGCTTCCACATCGGAGCGAAACCGGTAGGCATGCACCCCCGAAGCGGGGGTATACGGAGGGCTCTGGCCGCCGAGTACCGTTCGCCGGCCGCACACCGGGAGGGAACACCATGCAGACGACCGTGCGGACCACCGCCGGGCGCTCCACCGAGATGCCTGAGATGACCGAACCGTCGAAGGTGGCGCCCAAGGACGCGCGGGAGCTGTCCAAGCTGTTCTTCGACCAGCTCGCCGTGCTGGAGGAGGGGACCCCCGAGTACCAGTACGCGCGCAACACGCTGATCGAGATGAACATGTCCCTGGTCCGCTTCGCGGCCTCCCGGTTCCGCAGCCGGGGCCCGGAGGAGATGGAGGACATCGTCCAGGTCGGCATGATCGGCCTGATCAAGGCGATCGACCGGTTCGAGCTGACCCGCGAGGTGGAGTTCACCTCCTTCGCCGTGCCCTACATCGTGGGCGAGATCAAGCGCTTCTTCCGTGACACCTCCTGGGCCGTGCATGTGCCCCGTCGTCTGCAGGAGGCCCGCGTGCAGCTGGCCCGCGCCACGGAGGAGCTGCGCAGCCGGCTCGGCCGCAATCCCACCACCAAGGAGCTCTCCGAGCTGATGAGCCTCTCGGAGGAGGAGGTCGTCGAGGCCCGCCTGGCGTCCAACGGCTACAACTCCGCCTCCCTCGACGCGACCATCCACGGCAGCGAGGACGGCGAGGCCGCCCTGGCGGACTTCATCGGCTCCGACGACGCCGCCCTGGAACTGGTCGAGGACTTCCACGCCCTGGCACCGATGATCGCCGAGCTGGGCGAACGCGACCGGCAGATCCTGCACTGGCGCTTCGTCGAGGAGCTCACCCAGAAGGACATCGGCGAACACCTCAGTGTCTCCCAGATGCATGTCTCCCGCCTGATCTCCCGCCTCCTCGCACGACTGCGGGACGGTATGCTTGCCGCCCCCTGACCCGGCCCGCCGGCCGCGACCCGACGGGACGGCCGCATGGCAGTGGGTACTGTCACAGGGGCGAGAAGAGTTCTGACCCGCACGGAAGGCGCACGTGTTCCGTGCTCACGGGGGCGCGAAGGCTGTGCCGGACGGCGACAAAGTACTGAACGGGGCCCGGGCCCAGCAGGGCGTGGGCGCGAGCGACGTGTCCGTGACCTTCGAGCACGCGGATTTCCCCGTGGCGGAGGCACGCCACTTCGCCCTCCGCTTCCTCGCCGGCCTGCCCGCGTCGGGCCCGCCCGTGCCGCCCCGGACCGCCGAGGCGGTACAGCTCGTGGTCAGTGAACTGGTCACCAACGCCATCAAGTACGGATCCCCTCCCGTGGAGCTGTCGCTGGCCGTGGCCCAGGGCGTGCTGTCCATCACCGTCCGGGACCGTGAGCCGGTCATGCCCGCACAGCGCGCGGCCGATCCGACCCGGGTCGGCCAGCACGGTCTGGAGATCGTCGCCGCGCTGAGCCTGGACATCGACATACAGGGCGAACCCGGCGGAAAGCGCGTCACCGCCCGCATCGCTCTCTGAGCCTGCTCGCGCCCACGAGCCCTCACCCCCCTCCTCGAGCCCTCATCCCTCATCCCTCCGGGGCTCCCCCAGCCCCCGGGCGACCAGCGCCCCAGCGCCGCACGTCGCCGCCGCACCGTCCGGCCGCACGGTCTCAGCCGCGCAGCGACGCCGCGGCCTCCTCCGCGGTGCCGTGGAACGTGAACACCTGGTCCAGACCCACCACTTCGAACACCCGCATCTGGTCCCGGCCGACCCCCGCCAGGCCGAGCGGCGCGCCGAGCGCCTCCGCCCGCTGATAGGCGGTGATCAGCACGGTGATGCCGGTCGAGTCGCAGTACGTCATCCCGGACAGGTCGATGACCAGACCGTGCTCTGCGAACGGGGTCTCCTCCACCGCGCGGGTCAGCAGCCGGCCCGTGTGGTGATCCAGCTCGCCCGCCACCTCGAGCACATGGGGGCCGGTGGGAAACCGCCGTGAGGTCACGGTCAGCAGGTCGACGGGCTCGGTCACCGATTCTCCTGATCACGGTCGAGGGGCGCAGACACGAGAGAGAGGGCAGCCGTGTCGCCGCTGACACCTTCGCCCCTGCGGCAGAGCGCGGCAGAGCAATGATTCCGTCCGTGCAGGTTCCCGCGGAACTCCGGCCTACTCCCCGAGTCTGCGGGTACCGGCGGACAAGCAGATGATGAGCGCGACACCGCGAACGTCAGGCCGGCCCCTCGTCCTCGTGCGACGCCTCAGGCGAACACGACGACGGACGCCGTCCGCTTCCGGCGCGCATTCGGTGGGGCCGGCGTGCGAGGAGGGTGTCGGGTGACGCGTCCGCGGGAGGCACGGCGGGAGCCGGCCGGGGCGGTGACCGGGGTGTTCGCCGCCGAGGCGGAGGCCGGCGGGGACCTCGCGGCGGTCGACTGGGCGTCGACACCGCTGGGGCCGCCCGGGCAGTGGCCGCAAAGTCTGCGGACCGCGGTGAGCATCCTGCAGGCCCGCTGGCACACCGCCCTGGTCGACTCGCTGCAGGAGGCGTTCTTCGTCTGCGACGAGGACGGAGCCGTCGTCGAGATCAACACCGCCTTCACCGACATCCTCGGCTACGGCCCCGAGGAACTGCCCTACCGTCCCGTCCACCCCTGGTGGCCGGACGCCGTGAAGGACCCCGAGGCGCACCGCCGGATCGCCGCGGCCTTCGCCCAGTTGATGGAGGACCCCAAGGGCTCCTACACCGTCCCGGTCAGCCACCGCGACGGACACCGCCTGTGGGTGAGCGCCTCCTTCAACCACGCGCACGACCCCGGCACCGGCCGCCAGGTCACCGTCGGCACCTTCCGCGACGTCACCGCCGAGCACTACGCCGTACGGCGCAAGAGCGCCCAGGCGGCCCTCGGGCTGCGGCTGACCCAGGCGACCAGCCTGCCCGAGGCCCTGTCAGGAGCCCTGGCCGAACTGAGGAGCGTCTGGCGGGCCGAGACCGTCCTGGCCGCCCTCTCCGACGGCGCCGGGAGGCCGTCGGTCACCACCACCGAGCCCGGCCTCGGCTGGACGGACCTGCCCGCCGGCCTCCGCGACCGGCTCACCGACGCGTTCGGCAGGCCCCTGCTCACCCCCGTCGACCACGCGACCGGCGCGGCCGTCACCATCAGCCACCCCGAGGGCACCATGGTGGTGTGGCTCGACCTCGGCGACCACCGCCCCTTCACCGGAGAGGACCATCTGCTGCTGTCGCTGCCGGCCGGCCAGCTCGCCCAGGGTCTCGCCCGCGCCCACCAGATCGACCAGCTGCGGGAGACCGCGCTCGCGCTGCAGCGCGCCATCCTCGGCCCGTCCAGCCTCCCCGACGGCTTCGCCGTCCGCTACGAGCCCGCCACCCGCCCCCTCGAGGTCGGCGGCGACTGGTACGACACCGTCGCCCTCCCGGACGGGCGCACAGGGATCGTCGTCGGCGACTGCGTGGGCCGAGGACTGAAGGCCGCCACCGTCATGGGGCAGCTGCGCAGCGCCTGCCGCGCCCTGCTGCTCCAGGACGTCGGCCCCGCCCAGACCCTCATGGCCCTGGACCACTTCGCCGCCGGCATCCCCGGCGCGCTGTGCACCACCGTCTTCTGCGGCGTGCTCGACCCCCGCACCGGACGTCTCACCTACTCCAGCGCCGGACACCCGCCCGGTATCCTCACCCACCGCGACGGAACCACCGTCCTCCTCGACGAAGGACGCTCCGTGCCGCTGGCCGTGCGTCCCGGCCGCACCCGCCCCGAAGGAACGTGCACCGTGCCCGCACGCGCCACCCTCCTGCTCTGCACCGACGGTCTGGTGGAGCGCAGGCGCCGTCCCCTCACCGCCGGCATCGACCAGGCCGGCGCCGCCGTCCACGACGGGCGGGGCCTGGCCGTCGACGAACTCGCCAGCCGGATCATGACCCGGCTCGCGCCCGCCGGGGGCTACGACGACGACGTGGCACTGCTGCTGTACCGCCACCCGGCCCCGCTGGACATGGAGTTCCCCGCCGAGTCGGCCCAACTCGCGCCCGTCCGCACGGCCTTGCGCAGCTGGCTCGCCCGGTGCGAGATGCCCCCGCACACCGTGCAGAACATCCTGGTCGCGGTCGGCGAGGCGTGCGCCAACGCCATCGAGCACGGTCACCGCGACATCCCCGGCCCGGTCAGGCTCCGCGCCGAGGCCCGGGTCGACGACGTGCGCCTGACCGTCACCGACACCGGGCGCTGGAAGACGCCCCGGCCCGACCGCAGCCCGCACCGCGGGCGGGGCATGGCACTGATGCGCGCTCTGATGCAGGACGTCACCATCGTCCCCGGCACGGCCGGGACCACCGTCGACATGTACACGAGGATCGCCCGATGACCGGCCCGCTCACCCTCACCCCCGGGCACGCACCCGCCGGCGCCACCCGGCTGACGGTCGCCGGCGAGATCGACATGAGCGACATCGGCACCCTGGCCCCCGCGATCGAGACCACCCAGGGGCCGCTGATCGTCGACCTCACCGCCGTGGACCACCTGGACAGCGCCGGCCTGAGCGTGCTCTTCCGCCACGCCGACCGCGTGGAGATCGTCGCCACCCCGCTGCTCGCCCCGGTCCTGACCATCTCCGGCCTCACCCGCCTCACCACCGTCCACGGCCTCGAGGAGACCTGACCGTGCGACCGTCACGTCACTCACCGGCACGACGCGGACCGCGCCGGGGGCCCCGGCCGTCCCGGCGAGGCGTCATATCTCACGTTCGGCAGCCCTGCGCGCCCTTTGGGTTGCGTCCGCGGGGGCAGGTGCGGGACCGTTGCCGTTCCACGCACGAAGTCGCAGGAAGGTGGTGGGGTGCGCACGAAGCGTGCCTCAGATGGTGAAGGCTTCACGTGGGGCGTCCGCCCGATCCCGCGACACCGGCAGCCAGGCCGGTACCTCGTGGGCCGACGTCCCTTTTCCCGTGCTGGTGGCGGACCGGCACGGCCGTCTGGCCAGGCTCAACGACGCCGCCCGCACGCTCCTGCCGCTCGCCGAGGCCGGCGGCTGGCTGCACGAGGTGGCGCCCCCGTGGCTGGTCGACGCCCACCGGAGCTTCGCCGAAGGACCGCCCGCCTCCGCTGCCGCCCCGCTGACCGGCCCCGTCGGCGACCGCATGGTCACCGCCCGCCCCACCGCCTCGCCCGACGGGGAGGTCGTGTGGTGGCTGCTGGACGACACCGACCGCCACCGGGCGGAGACGGAACTGCGCGGCGAGAAGCAGCGCTGCGAACTGCTCACCGACGTCTCCTCCACGCTGCTCTCCACCCTCAATCTGCCCCGCTGCATGGAGGTCACCGCCGCCCTCGCCGCCCAGCACCTCGCCGAGGCCGCCGTCCTCGTCTCCCCGTCCCAGGGCCGTCACCACCAGCTGACCTACGCCTGCCGGTACGGTGACGTCCGCCAGGTGGCACGCCGCATCGACCCCTACAGCGTGCCCGGACTGCCCGAGGCCCTCCAGGGCTTCCCGCCCGTCCCCGCCCGCTGGCTCGACCCGGGGGAGATCCCGGACTGGGTGCTACCCCCCGGCTTCACCGCTGCCGTCGGCTCGGTCATCGTCACGCCCCTGCCCGGTCACGGAGTCCCCGCCGGCGTGCTGATCCTGCTGCGCTCAGGCACCGAGCGGGCCTTCTCGGGAGGCGAGGAGAACTTCGCCCGGCTGTTCGCCGCCCGCGCTGGCGCCGCACTGTCCGCCGCCCGCCTCTACACCGAGCAGACCGCCATCACCGCCACCCTGATGCGGGAACTGCTGCCTCCGGCGCTCAGCAGCGTGCACGGCGTCACCTACGCCGGCAACTACCGCCCCGCATCCGACCACGAACGCGTCGGCGGCGACTTCTACGACGTCCACCCCGGCCCCGACCCCTCACGGGAGACCCTGGTCGCCCTGGGCGACGTCGCCGGCAAGGGCCTCGACGCGGCCGTGCTGACCGGCAAGATCCGCAACACGCTGCACGCCCTGCTGCCCCTCGCCGACGACCACCAGCGGGTGCTGCGCCTGCTCAACGGGGCGCTGCTCACCTCGCACCACGGCCGCTTCGTCACCCTCGTCCTCGCCTCCGTGCGCCGCGACGGCAACCGGGTGGACCTGCGCCTCACCAGCGCAGGGCACCTGCCGCCGCTGCTCGTCCGCGCCGACGGCACCGTGGAGGAGGCCGGCACCCGCGGCACCCTGGTCGGGGCACTGCCCGAGGTCACCGCCCAGTCGTACGAGACGACACTGGCCCCCGGCGAGATCTGCCTCCTCTACACCGACGGCATCACCGAGGCCCGCGGCGGCCCGCTCGGCGACGAGCTCTACGGAGAGGAGCGGCTGCGGCGCGCCCTCACCGCCTGCGGCGGCATGCCCGCCGAGGCGGTGGTCGAGCACGTCCAGATGCTCGCCTCCCAGTGGCTGGGCCCCGGCGGCCACGACGACATGGCCGTCGTCGCGATCGGCATGGACAGGAACGGGCCGGCACCGGCCGTCACCCCGCAGGACACCACCAGGAGGAACCGGTGAACCGCCCCACCACCACGGCCGGTCTGCACGAGCAGCTCTGGCAGGCGGTCGTCGCCGCCGACGAGTACGCCGCCGTCGACCTCGTCGTCCAGGCCATGGACGACGGCGTGAGCGGGGAGGACCTGCTGCTCGACGTCATCGCCCGGGTGCAGGAACGCATCGGCAGCGAATGGGCCGCCGACCGTCTCACCGTCGCCCAGGAGCACGCCGCCACCGCCATCAACGAGCGCGTCGTCACCGCCCTGTCCCACCACCGCGCCATGCGCCAGGGCAAGCCGTCCCGCGGACGCGTCACGGTCTGCTGCGTCGACGGGGAGTGGCACGCCTTCCCCGCCCGGCTCGTCGCCGAGATCCTGCAGCTGCGCGGCTGGCAGGTCGACTACCTCGGCGCCCAGACCCCCACCCCGCACCTCATCGCCCATCTGCACAGCACCAACCCGGCGGCCGTCCTGCTCTCCGGGTCCATCCCCACCCACCTGCCGAACGCGCACCGGGCCGTCACCGCCTGCCAGGCCACCGGAGTGCCCGTGGTGGCCGGCGGCCGCGCCTTCGGAGCCGACGGCCGCTACGCCCGTGTCCTCGGAGCCGACGGCTGGGCCCCCGACGCCCGGGCGGCGGCCGCCCTCCTGGAGGAGGGCTTGACCCGGTCCGTCACCTCGGCCGGCCGGCAGGCCCTGGACGACCTGCCCCACCTGGCGGACCAGGAGTACACGATGGTCGTCCAGGCCCGCCCCCGGCTGGTCAGGCAGACCGTGCTCGACCTGGAGACGCGCTTTTCCGCCATGGCCGGCTACGACGACGAGCAGCGCGAGCGCACGGCCGAGGACATCGCCCACATCATCGACTTCCTCGCCACCGCCCTCTATGTGGACGACGCCGAGGTCTTCCTCACCTTCCTCACCTGGACCGCCCACCTGCTGGAAGCCCGGAAGGTGCCCGCCGCCTCCCTGCTCGTCGGCCTGGACATCCTCGCCGAGCAGCTGCACGACTTCCCCCGCGCCCTGCGCATCCTCACGGCAGGCAGGTCGGCCCTGCACGCCATGGCGGCCGGACCCCCCGCCCTCGCCGAGCCCGCCGCCGCGGGCGCCGACGCCTGACCCGCCCGGCGGGCACGTCCCGCCTGGACGTCGGAGAAGCCGGCGGGCACGCCGGGGACGCACCGGCACGGAAGCGGGAAAGCCACGCCACGACTGGAGGGAAGCCGCACGGCCACGCCGGGGCACCGGTGAAGGCGGAGTGGCGCGCCGGAGACCTCAGAAGGGCAGCTTGCCGCGCGTGCGCCGCCCGGCGGCCCCGCTGCGCCCGACCGCCCGCGAGCCGGAGCTGAACGGCTTGCTCAGCAGCCGCCCCAGCGGCCCCGGCGCCTTGGAACCGGCCCGGGATCCCAGCCCGAGGGCACGCTGGGTCCCGTTCTGCGGACGCCGGGAGAGCCGGGGAAGCAGAAAGGCGAGAACGGCGAGGACGACGCACAGCGCGACAATGCCGACGATCATCATGAGGGGCTCCGCATGCCGAAGTGAGGACTGCTCGACAGGACTGCTCGATCCGGACCGACCGGCCCGGTGCCAGGCGTGTGCCCCCGGTCCGCACCGGCACGCATCCCCCGGCTGTGCGAGGATCGCACGCGTGACGAGGGTGCACGGGGACTTCGAGCTGACCATGGACGAACTGCGCGTCGTGGCGCGCTATGTCGCCGGCACGGCGCAGGAACTGCTGCCGGTGTTCGAGGAGGTGCACCCGGACGACGTCCGGCCCCGGGCAGCCGTCGACGCGGCACGGGAGTTCATCGGCGGCGCGCCCAGAACGCGGCTGCAGCGGGTCGCCTCGATGGACGCCCACCGGGCGGCGAAGGAGGCGGGCACCGAGACCGCCCGGCTCGCCGCCCAGGCCGCCGGAGACGCCGCGTCCGCCGCCTATCTGCACCCTGTCGCCAAGGCCCACCAGGTGGGTCACATCCTGCGGGCCGCGGCCAACGCGGCACGCGTCGCCGAGATCCGCGCGGGCGAGGACCCCGCCGCCGGCGGCAAGGTCCTCGAAGAGGCCTGCGCGCGTGCCACACCCGTCCTCAGGAACATCCTCGAGCGGTACCCGCCGGCGCCCCGCGGCCGGAGCCGTGCCGCGCAGCTCATGGCCGAGCTGGACGCCTCGCTGCGCACACCGCCTGCGTGACCCGCCCGAGCCGGGGTAGCCGAAGGGTCCCGAGGGCCGCCGAGGCGAACCAGTATCCCGCGCCGGGCGCGCCAGGAGAGCGCGTCGCCAGAGCGGGTGACGTCCGCACCCGGCCCCGGACCTCGAACGCCAGGGCGCGGCACGGGAAGGGCGGACAGGATGACCACGGTCGCACGGCAGGGCGGGGGCGGAGGAGGCTCCAGCGGCCTCTACGACGTACTGGAGCTGATCCTCGACCGGGGGCTGGTGATCGACGCCTTCGTGCGGGTCTCCCTCATCGGCATCGAGGTACTCAAGATCGACGTCCGGATCGTGGTGGCCAGCGTCGACACCTATCTGCGCTTCGCCGAGGCGTGCAACCGGCTCGACCTCGAATCGGGACCGCGCAAGCCGGCCGGACTGACCGAACTCCCGGGCCGGATGACCGAGTCCGGGGCCCACGGCAAGACCAAGGGAGTCCTCTCCGGGGCCGTGGAGGCGATCTCGGACGCCTTCCAGCAGGGTGGCGACGAGGGACCGAAGCGCTGACGGGGACGGCTGCCCCGCTTCGGCCGGATGACGACTGTTCACGGCGGCCGAACGCCAATAGCTTGTGCGCCCACGCCAGTTGAGTTCCGCGGGTTCCGCGATGAGCGAGTGCTGGGAGGCCGACCATGGCACGCCGACTTCTCATCGCGGTACTCGCCGTCGCCATGACCGTCGCGGCGGCCATGACCTCGGCCGCCGCACCGCCCTCGTCCTGGCAGCACGTACCCGTCCCCGCGGAAGTCCGCCCGGAAGCAGGGCTGAACGAGGCCGTGGCCCTCGGCCCGGACCGGGCGTGGGCGGTCGGGGCCGAGGGCGCCGCCCGCAACACGCCCGGCTCCCCGCTGATACTGCGCTGGGACGGCACCACCTGGCAGCGCCAGGCCCTGCCGGGCACCGGCTGGCAGGGAGAGCTGCTGTCCGTCTCCGGAACCTCACCCGGGCAGGTCTGGGCCGTCGGCCGCGACGCCTCCGGCGGCACCCGGCTGCTCCGTCACGACGGCTCCGCCTGGCACGCGTGCCCGCCGCCGGCGGGTGTGCTGCTGTCCAGGGTCGTCACCGGAGGCGGTGAGACCTGGCTGATCGGTACCCGGGACGGCGAACAGGTGCTGCTGCGCCGGGACCGCGGCCGCTGGCAGGAGCTGCCGGTGCCGCCGGGCTCGGTGTACGGGCTGCACGTCCGGGCCGCCGGCGACGTCTGGGCGGCCGGAGCCACCGCGGAGGGGGCGGCCGTTTCCCACTGGGACGGGCAGGCGTGGCAGCAGACGATCGTGTACGGCGGACCCCGCTCGGCCGTCGGCAGTGTGCTGGCGGTGTCGCCGACGGAGGTGTGGGCCGGCGGCACGGCCGGGTTCGTCGGCGGCCCGCCCGGCAGGCCCGTTCCGCCCCTGCTGGTCCGCTGGGACGGGGAGACCTGGAGCAGGGTGACCGTCCCGACCGACTTCGGCTCGATCGGCTCCCTGGCCGCCGACGCGTCCGGCGCGCTGGCCTGGGTCTCGGTCGACGGCTCCCAGAAGTGGGGGCCGCCCGGCAGCAGCCCGCCGCTGATCCCCGGCCCGGACTTCCTCTCCTGGGACGGCCGGTCCTTCACCGGTTACGACGAACCGGCGGTCGCGGGGGAGGGGCAGTCCCGCACGCTGCGGCTGGCACCGGTGCCGGGCACCGGGACGGTGTGGTCGGTCGGCCGCGCCGACGGGCCGGAGAGCACCGTCGTGCCACGCGTTCTGCGGTACGGCTGAGCCGCTCGCCCGCTCGCCCGCTCGCCCGCTCGCCCGCCCGCTCGACGCCGCCGCCCGCCCCGTGCGCTGAGCGCTCCGCCCTGCGTGGCCGGGCTGCGTGATCAGTGATGCCCGAGCACGGTCCGCATCCGCTGGTAGCGGTCCAGGTCCTCCCAGGTGTCGTGGTCGGGCGGGCCGGGATCGAGGCGTCCGGCACTCCAGGCCCAGATGCTGGCGGCCATACCGGTGATCAGGGGAATGAGCAGCCACAGCAGGGCGCTCACCGTGCAACCTCCTTCCAGACTTATCGACTTCGCGTCAATTCATCCATATAGCCGACGGCAAGAAACCTGACAAGTTCTAACTGGCTCAAGTTGACAGCCATCGACTCAACTCGACGGCCGGGCCGGCCCCTTGCCGCTGCCGCTCGGGACGATGAGTCGACTCGTCGATATAACGACACGCTCCAGGCCCTGAAGTGGCGGGGCGTCAGCCCGGCCGCTGCCCGGCGAGGGCGGTCAGCGCCTCCTCGGCCTGGCGCCGCGCATGCCGGATCGGATCGGGGAGGATGCCCAGGCCGTGCGCGACCAGCGCCCCCTCGTGGAGCAGCATCAGGGTCCGCCCCAGGGTGGCCGCCCCGTCCGGGGTGATCTCGCCGGCCAGCTCGGTGAACAGGCCGAGCATCCATCGCTTCTGGCCGGTGATGACCGGGTACGCCGGATGGGCCGGATCGCTGATCTCGGCGTGTGCGTTGACCATGCTGCACCCCTTGGGGCTGTGCTCGGCGACCCAGGCCTCCGAGGCGTCGAACACGGCCAGGATCCGCGCCTTCGGCGCGGGCGCAGCGGCCCGAAGGTGTTCCGCGAGGAACGCGCGCCAGCGTTCGTCGCGGTCGGCGAGGTACTCCACGACGATCTGCTCCTTGGAGCCGAACCGGTCGTAGAGAGTCTTCTTCGTCACCCCCGCCTCGGCGGCGATCAGGTCCACGCCGACCGCATGGATGCCCCGCTCGTAGAACAGCCGCCCAGCGGCGTCCAGCGCCCGCCGTGCGGCGGGGGTCATCGTGATCCTCCGCGGCGTCCTCGCCTCAGCAGTCTCCATGGCTCCAGGGTATACCGATCTGTATAGTGGGTGAGGTAGACCGATCTGTTTACTGGCGGTGCGGCATGAACATCCTGCTCTCCATCGCGTTCGTGCTCTGCTGGAGCTCGGGGTTCATCGGGGCCAAGCTCGGCGCGGGCAGCGCGGACGCGCTCACGGTCCTGATGTGGCGCTTCCTGCCGCTCGCCGTCGTCCTGATCGCCTTCACCGCCGCACGCCGGCCCGCCTGGCGAGACCTCACGGCCCGGGACGCGGCCCGGCAGGCCGTGATCGGCCTCCTCTCGCAGAGCGGCTACCTGCTCACCGTCTACTACGCGATCCAGCTCGGCGTCTCCAGCGGCACCACGGCCCTGATCGACGGCGTCCAGCCCCTGGTGGCCGGCGCCCTCGCCGGGCCGCTGCTGCGCCAGTACGTCTCGGTCAGACAGTGGTTCGGACTCTGCCTTGGAGTGAGCGGCGCCCTCGTGGTCACCACCGCGGACGCCACCGCCGGCACCGGAGCACCCTCCTGGGCCTACGCCGTCCCCTTCCTCGGCATGCTCTCGCTGGTGGCGGCGACCTTCGTGGAGAGCCGCTCCCGCACGCCGGCCGACCCCGTCGTCTCGATGACCGTCCACTGCGTGACGAGCGCGGCGGTCCTCTCCGCGCTCGCGGTGACCGCCGGAGCGGCGGCCCCGCCCGCCGAGCCGGCGTTCTGGACCGCGATCACCTGGCTCGTCGTGCTGCCGACGTTCGGCGGATACGGACTGTACTGGCTCATCCTGAAGCGCTCCGGAGTCACCAGGGTCAACACCCTGATGTTCCTCATGGCGCCGGTCACGGCGGTGTGGGGAGCCCTGATGTTCGCCGAGCCGTTCGGCCCGCAGACCGCCGCCGGCCTGGCCCTCGGCCTGGCGGCCGTCATCGTCGTGTACCGCGGAGCCCCTGCGGAGGACGGCGGGCCGCACCTCCCGGGCGACAGCCCCGCCGGCCGCCATGCCTCGGCCGGCTCCCGCGACCGGCCGGTCACCTCCGTTTGACAGGGGCTCAGCCGGTGTCAGGCTGGTGGACGGGGGTGAACGGCGTAAGGAGACCCGGCATGGCAGTTCGACGAGGATGGCGCTCCGCGGCCCGGCAGCTCCCGCTCAGACTCACGGTCGGCGCATTCTTCCTGAACTCCGGACTGTCCAAACGCGGCGCGGACGACGCCGCGGCCGAGCAGATGCACCGGTTCGCCGCCGGCACCTACCCGTTCCTCGACAAGCTGGACGCCCGGCGGTTCGTGCGGCTGCTCTCCGCGGGCGAGGTCGCGATCGCCGCCGCGCTGCTGCTGCCGGTCGTGCCCGCCCCGGTCGCCGGTACCGCGGTGACCGCGTTCTCGGCCGGCACGCTGGGCCTCTACCTGCGGACTCCCGGCATGCGGCAGGAGGGCAGCGTGCTCCCCACCGAGCAGGGCACCCCCCTCGCCAAGGACGTGTGGATCCTGGGCATCGGACTCTCCCTCCTGGCCGAAGGGCTCAGGCGCAGGCGCCGCTGACGCCCCCGGCTCAGGCCGGCCGGCCGGGCGCCGTCATGTCGTACACCGGCAGCAGGTCGAAGAAATGGTGCTCGGCCGCGGGCCGGTACCGTACGAGCGCCGCGAAGCGGACGACGCGCACCAGCACATGGTCGATCGCCTCGGGCGCCGCCTCGTCCAGCGACTCATGCACCCCGCCGTGCCAGTAGCCCGCGTGCGTGAGGGGATCGCCCGCCCCCTCGTCCGGGGCAGGGGAGGGCTTCAGGCCCACCGGCAGGTACAGCTGGGAGACGCCCTTGCCCGCGCACGTCCGGGCGAGCACCCTGCCGGTGAGGCCCTCACCGCCGTGCTGTCCGGGGGCGACGGCCGCCAGCAGCACCAGCAGTGGCCGCTCGCCGACGCACGGCCAGCACCGGGTGAAGACCTGAGCGTACTCCGCGGACCGCTCACCGCTGTCCCGGTGCGCGTAGCGACCGCCCGCCTCACCGGGGGAGGGCCGGGCGGCACCGTCGAAGCAGGCCCATCGCCAGCCCTCGGCCCCCCCGTCGGCGTTGCCCGCCCGCGCGCCCCTCGTCCAGCCGTCCGCGTAGCCGGGGTCCCGCACCAGCGGCGTCGGGGGGACGCGGGACGGGGAGCTGATGCCCGCGTCGTAACCGTCCTGCCAGCCCCTGACCTCGACGGGCACGATGCGCCCGGGCTCGTCCGGAACCGGATACGGATTGTGCCGGGGCATGAGCGCCCTCCTAACCCGTCTCGAGAACGTCGAACCGCAGCCCGCTCGAGCCGCCGCCGGTCCCGCTGCGCTTGCGGCGGGTGATCCAGGAGTGGGCACTGCCGTCGCGCCAGCGGCTGTACTGGCGGCTGCGTTCGACGCGGACGCCGGAGCGCGGCACCTCCTCCTCGTGCAGCCAGTCGGTCTCCTCGAGCAGCCGGCCGAGAGGGCTCGGCGGCTCGGACGCGTCCCGGGCCAGCCGGACCAGCCGAAGCCGGTACTGGTCCTGATCCGGCTGCCCGTCCTGCAGCTGCGGCACCAGCGGGTACCAGTGCGCGGGAACGGTCGTGGCCACCCGGTAGCGCGGAGGACTGCCGGAAGCGCCGTCCCCGGGCCCCGCCTCCGCCGCCGGCCGGGCCGCGGCGGCCCACCGGGCGTAGCGGTCGATGGGCTCGCCGGCCCGGTCGGGGACCTTCTCCTCCACGGCCCAGGCCAGATTGGCCCCTTCGTCACGCAGGAACAGCACGGACTCCACCGGCGGGCTCTCCAGGCCACCGGGCAGCGAGGCGGGCCGGTAGAACCACGGCGACGGCGGCGGCGAGGTCCTCGTGCCCTCGCCCGCCCCTGCGGCCGCGCCCTGCGGCTCGCTCAGGGTGTACACGTTCCACTCGGGGCCCTCGGCCGCCGCGGGCGCCAGAGTGGTCACCCCGCCGAACACGTCGGTGACGGTGCACTCGACGACCCGGGACAGCGAGCCGGGCAGGGCCGGCAACGGGGCGCAGAACCAGTCGTTCTCGTAGACGGTCGCGAACGCGACGAGCAGCAGCCGACCCAGATCGGCGGGGGACGCGTCGACCGAGCCGAGGTCGACCCGTGCGTCCTCCAGCTCCCAGAAGCGGGAGAGAGGCATCCCGCCGTAGCGGGCGGGCGTGGGCACGGTCGTCCGCGCGTCGCGGACGACGGCTGCCTCCGCCACCGGGGTCCGGGCGGGCACCGCGTCGAAGGCCCACCAGTCGAGATGCCCGCCGTGGTACTCGGCCGCCTGCAACGGCACGTCCGGCACGCCGGAGGCGCGCACCGCGAAGGAGTACTCCATGCGGTGCGGGTCCCAGGTGTGCGCCGGCCCCCGGGACCGGGCCGGTGCGCGGGCGGTCCACCAGGCCAGCCACTGCGCGGCGGCCGTCGCGAGGGCCTCGCGGTTCTCCTCCGCCGCCCCGAACCGTGCCGCGGCCTCCGCGTCCCGTGCGGCCAGCCGCTCCAGCCAGGGCACCAGGGCGGCCGGGTCGGGCAGCCGCTCCCGTACGGTCGCGGCGGAGGGGGCCGGTGCCAGGGCGCCGGACGGGCCGAAGGCACACGTCCGGGCGAAGGCGGGCAGCAGCGGGAGCAGCCCGGCCGCCGCCAGCGCGCGCCGCCACCGCAGCCCGCCCGCCAGCACCAGCCGGGGATCGGGCCCGTCGCCCGCCTCCTCCTCGACCAGTTCCTCCAGCACCATGGCCGAGGGGTCGTACGGCTGCCAGGCCTCCGGATCGTCCTGCCCGCCGCGCCAGCCGTCCAGCGGATGCCGCTCCTGGGCGACCGACACGTGCACCGGCGAGGCCGCGTCGTCCCCCGTGAACTCGCCGAAGGCGTACTGCCGGGCGAGGAACCACGCCGCGTCGTGCACCACCGCGGCCAGCGCCTCCTCGATGCCGGTGTCGCGCGGCACCGGCTCGTAGCGGAACATCGCCATGACAACTCCCCGGATCTAGTGAATGCCCCCGGTGGGGGGTTCGGCCCATTGCACGGGCAGCACTCCGCGCAGCTCGGTGATGTCGTTGAGGTCCATCCCGCGGATCCGGGCCAGGGCGAACGCCTCCTCCACCACGGCGTGCACGTCCTCCATGCACCAGCCGCGGGACGGATCGGGCGGTACGGCGAGCAGCCACGCCTGCGGGGCGCGCGCGTCGGGCTGGTTGTAGTGGAAGGCCAGCGCTCCCATCTCCTCGTCCACCGGTTCGGGCGCCGTCTCGCTCCACGCGTCCACCACCATGCCCGCCACGCGTGCCGCGTCCGGGGGAGCGCCGTCCGTCCTGAGCACCGCGCAGTGCAGCGGCGCGGGCTCGCTGCGGGAGGGCACGGGCACCGGTCCGCGGGCGATCCACCGCTGCCCGGCGGGCACTTGGGCGACATGGACGCCGCTCGGCGCGGCCGAGGCGAGGACCTCGGAGGCGGCCAGCGCGTCACCGAGGGCACGGACCCGGGGCCGGATGCGCTCCATCTCCGTCAGCCAGTCGGCGACCGCGTCGTCGTCCGCGCCCTCGGGCCGTGCGGCGGACAGGGCGTCGCCCGCCGGGGTCCCGGTCAGGTTCAGCACCGGCAGCACCGGGAGCTGCTCACCGAGCACGCCCGCCACGGCCGTGCGGACCGCGGTCGCCCATTCGAGCACCGCCGCCGGGTCCTGCGGCGGTTCGGGCAGGGCGGCGACGGGGGAGGCGTCGAAGCGGTCGAGGACGAAACAGGCCTGATCCCGCAGGGTCTCGAGGGCCGCCTCGTCGCCCGGCGTCCCCAGGGTGTACGCGGCGTGCACACCGTGGTCGGCGAGCGCGTCGAGATGCCGGACCAGCGCATCCGCGCCGTCGGGGAGCAGCTTCACCTGCTCGCGCAGCCAGGCCAGGTTGGTGCCGACACCGTTCAGCCAGGTCGTCACCCGCGTCCACAGCTCCCGCAGATCGGCGCCGGCCCACCCGTCCGCCATCGTGTCGTCCAGGTCCGAGCCGGTCAGCGGGCGGGCGTCGCGGAGCACCGCGCCCAACGAACGGCACAGCTGCTGGAGTTCGGCGAAACGGGTTGCCGACGCCGGCGTGATCTGGGGAGGGGCGGATCCGGCACCGGCCGAGAGCGCCGCCGTGTGCCGCAGCAGCCGCCGGGCCAGCGGATCGTCCCGGGCCGGGACGTCCTCGGTGCGGTCGTCGGTGAGAGCGGAGCCGAGCACGGCGTCGAGGGCGCAGATCCCCAGGTCGGACAGGGCGACCGTGACCGGTGCCGCGGGATCGCCGAAGTCGAAGCGCCAGGCCGAGGCGTCGCCCAGACGCCTCTGGCACCAGCGTTCCAGACCGGGCTCCAGGGCGGCGAGCGGACGCCCGGCGGCCCAGCCGCCGGTGCCGTCGGCCGGGGCGACGGCACCGAGGTGGTGCGTGACCGCCACGGCGGCCCGGGGAGTGCGGATCACATCGAACTCCTGGGGCAGGCCCTCACCCCGGGCGATGCCGTCCGCGGCCGCTCCCGCCCGGACCGGGTTGCCCCCGACGAGCTGATGGACGCTCTCCGCGAGCAGCAGGTCGCCGACCGCGTCGACCGTCGTCTCCAGGTCCCGCATGAGCACATCGGCCTGGGCCAGCAGCGGCAGCTGGGCCCCCGTGACGTCCAGGCCCAGGTCCGCGAGCGTCCTGCCGTGGATCAGCCAGTCGTCGAGCAGCGCCTGACCGTCCACCACGGACCGTTCGGCCATCGCCGTGCGGGCGGCCTCGCTGCCCTCCGTGGCGCCGTCGACCAGGTCCGGCATCGGAAAGACGAGCCGCAGCGGGCGGATCAGCGTGTCCAGCTGGGCGTCGTGCAGGGCGCGTTCGAGACGGTAGCCGAGGAGGGCGCGCAGGGACTGGCCCGAGCGGACGCCGTCGATGGTGGCCAGGGCCCGGCGCACCCGGCCGGAGGAGAGGTTGATGCCGAAGGCCTGACGGTCGGCGTGGCTGAGCCAGCCCGAGCGCAGCACGGCGAGTGTGGTGGCGTGGTGCATGGAGGGGGCGACGAGATAACCGTCGCGGATCCCGGAGGGCTCGAAGCTGCCTTCGGTGTCCGTTCCGTCACCCTCCCCGGCGTCGTCCGCCGCGTCCGCCTCCGTGTTCTCGCCCGCCCCGTCGGTCGTGTCCCCGTCCGTGACCTCGCCGCCCGCGTCCCCCTCCCCGGTGCCGCCCGTGTCCTGCCCGACCGCCGGCTCCTGTTCACGCGGCCCGACGCCGGTGACCCACCCGTACGCCCCGATGTGCGTGCCCGCCGGGCTGTCCTTGCGCAGCCGGTCCAGCCTCGCCGAGGCCACCGAGGTCATCCACGCGTCGAGCCGGTGCGTCTGCGTGTCGAGCACCTCGCACAGCAGTCGCTCCACACGGGCGAGGTCTCCGCCCGACCGGTCCTCCGCCTCGGCCAGCTCGCCGAGGGCCAGGCAGATCCAGTCGTAGGCGTCCGGGGCGAAGCCGGCCTCGGCCGTGAGCCGGCCGTCGACCAGGCGCACCCCCGGCTCCACCCGCCTGCTCTCGCTCTCCAGTTGCAGCCGCAGCGCCTCCCGGTGCATCCGCAGCACCGTCATGGCGACGTGGTAGAAGAGACCGAGCTTGCCGGTGGCCGCTCCGTTGATCACCACCTCGAAGGCGCGCAGCCGTTCCGTGCGCTCCGGTGTCATCTCGTGCCCGCCGGCCAGCAGCGGGGCGGTCTCCCGCCACCAGTCCCAGATCCCCCGCAGCGGCGCCCGGCCCACCAGTTCGCGCAGTTCCGTGCTGGTCTCCTGCGCGGCGAAGAACTCCTCGGGCGGGGCCGGCGGCACCTCCTCCAGGCCGGGCGGCTCGGCCCAGGCGAAGCCGCTGCGGTGCGGGATCGAGCCGGTCGGCGTGTCGGGAGGCGGGGCGAAGGGCGGGGTGTTGGGCGTCTGGCGGAGGTACCTCAGACGGCGGGAGGCCGGCAGCCGGTGCAGCAGATCGTTGATCACGGCGTCGGGGTCGCCGCCCGCGGCGACGCTCGGGGCGCGCCAGCCCTGGGACTCGACGAAGGTGCGGAAGCCCGAGATGTGGTTCAGGATCCGCAGGTCGACCTCGGTGCCGTGCCACAGGTCCAGCGAGGTGACGGGCAGCACGCCGTAGGGCTGGCGGCCCACGCGCAGGCTGGGCAGCGGGCCGCGTCCGTTCACATGGCCGACGTAGTGGGAGACCAGGAACAGCAGATCCGGCAGGGGCGTCGGCTCGCCCTCGGGGTCCACGGGGCGCCAGTTGGAGGAGGCGGCGGCCAGGGCGCCGAGGGCGGCCCGCAGATGCAGCAGCAGCTCGTGATCGTCCTCGGCCAGGCCGTCGGGGACGTCCTTGAGCACCTCTCCGGCGGCCGGGCCGAGGGCATGGGCGATGCGGGCCGCCGCCTGGGGGCTGCCGGGCCGGAACGCGGCCCGCTGTGCGGCGAGCCGCTCGGGGGCCGCCTGGGGACTCCGGGAGTGCCAGGCGGACCGCTGCTGCGCGGTGTTGTTGGTGGCGGTGCCGGCCGGCAGCACGCTCAGCCCGTCGGTGCAGCGGTGGGCCTCCAGCAGGGTGCCCACCAGGTTCGCCGTGTCCTGCGCCGGGCCTGACCGGACGCCGGCGACCGTGATCAGGTCGAACCGCTGCGGAAGGGTGTCGGTCAGGGGCACCCGCACGCCCATGCCCACCTTGACGGCCTCGTCGAAATCGGTGAGCCACAGCGGCGGTTCGGTGGCTGAGGGGGCCAGACCGACATCCAGCGCGGCGGGGACGGGCTCGCCCTCCTGCCGCCACACGAGCCCGATCTGTCCGTCGCCGGTGACCTGATAGCCGGAGAACACCAGCCGGTCGGGGAGGACGCAGGTGCGGGCCGCACGGGTCCAGGCGCTCTCGCGTGCCTCCGGCTCCGCGGTGAACGGCCCGGGGCCGGGCGGCTCGGCACCGTCGGGCGCCGGGGTCCGCGGCGGTTCGCCCTGCGGGCGGTACGCCTTCGTCGCCCAGGTCGCCCGCCCCGGGCCGATCATCGTCACCAGCCCGTTCCACGCGGCGGTCAGACGGTCCTGATCGCCTCCGGCGGCCCAGACGGTCCTCCAGTAGGCCTCGGTGGCGGCGCGTTCGGCGGCGGTGAGGCCTCTCTCGTGGGAGTCGACATGGATCTCGTCCGGGTAGGCGCGGATCCACAGCTCCGGCCGCTCGGCGGTCCGGAAGACGGTCTCCAGGCGGAGCGGCAGCAGCAGCACCGGGTCCGTGGGGCCGTCCGGCCACAGCGGGGGAGCCTCGCCTGCGACCTCGCGGTAGACCTCCCTGGCCTGCTGCAGCCGGGTCTCGGCCGCGTCGGCCTCCTGACGCTGGTCGAGCATCTCCTGCTGCAGGTCCGGGCCGGGCGGCTCGGCCAGGACACGCTTCTCCAGCCCGGCGAGACCGGCCCTGGACCAGTTCAGTGCGATCCGGGCGTCGGCGACGTCCCGGTGCGCCTGCGCGATACGGGTGTCCACGTCAGGGGTCTCCGATCAGACTGCGGGCGGAGCGGACGACGCGGAACGGCCGCTGCAGGGCCATGTTCGCCACCTCGGCCGCGTTCCACTGCCCGGCGATCATCGGTGCGGGCGTCCCGGCCGCGGGAAGGACACGCCCGTCGATCTCGGCGAAGCCGCGGCCCGCGTCCACGGCACTCCAGTCCAGGTCGCTCCACGGCGGCGCCGGCTGCTCCACGAAGGTCCCCTCCTCGGCCTGCGCGGCCCGGGTCTCGGGGGTGTCGAAGCCGAACCGCACCCGCTGGGAGTTCTCGGCGAGCACGAACCACCAGTCGTGCACGTCGCTCTCGGGCAGCTCGAAGGCGTAGGCGGCGGTCTGCTCGTCGAGGCCGAGCACCATCACGGGCCGCTTCCACGTGCCCTCGGCGAGGTCCGGCTGATGCCGTGCCTCGGGCGGCAGCGCGGCCACGGTCAGGTCGGGGTAGCGCCGTACCAGCGGCCCCCGGATCAGCAGTACGTCGAGGCCGCCCGCCCCGGCCGCCAGATGGGAGCCGAGCGCCCCGTCGGGTGTCCAGGTGTGAATGGGCGGAGTGTCGGCCACACCGTCGGTGCGCGGCCAGAACTGTGTGAACGACGTGCCCCTGAGATCGGTGGGGTACTCCCGCCAGCGCATCTCCCGGTTGAACTCGTCGTTGACGCCCACCATGAACGCGGCGATGAACTCCGCGTTGGCCTTGAGCAGCACGGCACGGTTGTCCGGGATGGTGGCCGAGCCGGGCAGGAACCAGTCGGGCCGGCGATCCTTGAGGGCGAGGGCGAGCGGCGCGGGGAACGCCGGGCCCGCCATCACCGGGTCGGTCGGTGCCGGGGTCTCGGCCGCCACGAAGCCGGGTTCCGGCTCCGCCAGGTGGCTCAGCCGCGCCGCGAGCAGCGGGCCCGGTTCGAGCGCGGCCGCCAGCCGTTCGCCCAGCGCCGCCTGGTCCACGGGCACCCCCAGTTCCAGAAGATGACCGCCGGGATCGTCCGCCACCGACTCCTGGGGCAGCACCCGGTGCAGCGCCGGCACGGTCAGGACGCCGCCCTGCGCCATCTCCCCGAACCGCCGGGCGAGTTCCCCGGTCAGCGGTGCGACACGGGCGGCGGTGAAGGCCCGCTCCAGGGTGAGCAGACGGGCCGCCGGCATCGCCTCCTCCGCCGCGCCGTCCGCCGGCTCCCCGTCCTGACCGGCCGCCATCCGCAGCACCGGGCCGGCCACCACCGAGGTCAGCGTGCGCGCCTGGTCCGCGAAGCCGTTCGCCTCCGCGGACAGGGCCACGGCCGACAGCACGCGCAGCAGCCGTCCCGCCCGCCTGGCGTCGTCGCCGCGCAGCGCGGACCCCACCCGGGCGGCCAGGTCGTCGCCGTCCTCACCGGCCGGCTGCTCGGTGGCCTCCGGTGCGGTGAGCAGCGGCGTGGGCACGGGCGGAACCAGCTCACCGCGCAGCGACCGCGCCACATAGGTGCCGGGCCGCGCCCCCGTCCGCCGGGCGACCGGACCCCGGGAGCGCAGCACCCGCCGGTGCAGGGCCGGTTCGGCCAGTGCCGTCGGGGCCGGGCTCACCGCGATCTCGGTGCGCAGCGGCAGACCGCTGCTCGTCCTGATCCGGTCGGCGGCACCGCCCGCGAGCCGCACCAGCTCGGCCGGCGACAGCGTGCCGACGTCGCGGCGGTGCACCGAGGAGGCCACCTCGCTGCAGAAGGCCGCCCGTGCCCGCAGGCGGTTGGCCTCCCGCACCGATTCCACCTGCTCCCAGGCGCGGGCCATCAAGAACTCCTGGTTCTCGCGCACCCAATCGGCTCCCAGCGCGGCCGGGATCCGGCGCTCCGGCCACAGGTTGAGGTCGGCGGGCCAGCCGGACTCGGACGGGTCGATCGTCCGCTTCACCAGGTGGTGCCCGCCGTACAGGGGCAGGGTCACGTCGTCCTGAGCGCCGCGGTCGATCTGCGCGGCGACCCGGCTCATGAAGTCCTGCACCGCCGCGGGGTCCACGGTGTCCGCGGGCGGGGCGTGCAGCGACAGCACACCCTGGACGACGATCGTCTGCCGCCCGGCCGAGCCGTCCGAGGTGCGCAGCGGTTCGCCGTTGCGCCACGGCTCGGTCACGTCGACGGTGACACCGCCCAGCGCCGCGACCTCCTCCGTCCTCAGCGGCACCACGGCACTGGCCAGCTGCTCGAAATCGCCCGCTGTGCCGGTGGTGAACTCCCAGTGGTGGTACACCGGCAGCCGTACCACGCCGCCGCCCACCGACCAGGCGTCGCCGCGTGCGTCCACGATCTGCCCGCCGTCGGTCAGCCCGGCCACCCGCCCGCCTTCGAAGGCCGGCACCAGACACGCGACGTAGGCGGTGCTCTCCGCCAGCCTCCTCGGGCACAGCAGACGGGAGATCAGCGGGCCGGTGCGCCCCGCCGGCCGCTGCACATGGGCCCACGCCCAGGACGAGGCCGGGTCCGGCAGGCGGACCGGGTCCACGTCGACGAACGGCAGCGGCCGGCCCGGCTGCACCTGGTGCTCCGCCCGCTCGAGAACGACGAGGGCGAGCCAGGGGCGCAACCGGCCACGATCGGCGCGGGCCGGAGTGAACAGCCACGGCAGCTCCGGCGCGTCGAACTCGATGCAGGCGAGGTAGTTCGGCTCGGTGCCGGTGCTGCCGGGCGCCGGCTCCATGCGCAGGATGTGCCGCGGATCGATACCGATGACGCCCTCCGGCCCCAGCATCTGCAACCCGGTCTCGGGCGGATCCATCGGCACCTGCCGGCCACCCGGACCGGACAGGACCAGACGCGGGCTGAGCGTGGGCAGCAGATGGGGCGCGGTGGAGGCGACCGCGGCACCGATCGAGCTCTGCATGTACGGGGCGAACTGCAGCTCCTGCGCCATCAGCCCTGCACCTCCCAGCTCTCCACGGCCCTCAGGCCCCTGCGGGAGCCCGTCTGCAGCCGCAGTTCGGCGTCCACCGGAGCGCCGGCCGCCTCGCCCGCCGGGGTGAGACCGGCCTCCTCGGGCGGGACGGGGGTCATCGACCAGGTCGACATGATCGCCAGGTGCGGCCGCTCGGTGACCTTCATCGGCTGCCGCCGCGGCTGCCACCACTGCCGGCTGAGCACGGACGGCGCCAGCGCGACCAGCTCGACATCGATCAGCTCCAGCAGCCGGGCCGTCCGCCGCAGCACCTTCAGGCGCCCCTCCTCGACCACCTGGGTCTCCCAGGCCAGCGTCGCGGTGACGAACATGTTGTCGTCGGGCACCCCGGTGTCGGTGACGAACCGCACGCCCGAGCGGAAGTCCTCGAACGCGGGACTGCTGAGCTGCTCCTCCTCGCTCAGCGAGCGGAACAGGCCGGGAGCGAACGAGTCGACGGTGTTGCCGCCCTTCGCCGCGTCCTCCCCGAGCTGGGCGACGGCGATGTCCCAGTGCTGGGCCGGCTCCACCGGGGTGCGTCCGAACCGCTGCACGTCCACACCGAACGGCAGCACCTTCTGCCGGGCCACCAGCCGGCCGTGCGGGTGGACACGGCCGCCGGACGCCAGCAGCCGGTTCGCCGCCGGTGACAGCCGCACCGGGGAGCGCGTGTCGCCCGGCGGCAGCACCGTCCAGGCGCTCTGCTGCCGGAACGCCCTGCGCAGCTCGCCCTCCAGGTCGGCGGGCGCGGCAGGCAGCGGCGGCGGACGGCTGCCCCAGGTCTCCTCGAAGTCGAACGACGCCTCGAACAGGAACAGGTCGATGCTGCCGCGGCCCACGGCGTGCCAGGGCGCGGGACCCTCCAGCGTCAGTGAGAACCCGATCCCCATCAGGGTCCGGCCGAGCACCCGCACCGCCAGCGAGCCCCGTATCGCGGCCGTGAACCTCAGCTCCGGCTCGAAGTGCACCAGCACGTCCAGGCCGAACTGGCCGCGCAGTCCGCACCCCGCGATCTCCGCGACCAGGAACAGCTGCGCACCGAACTGCACGGTGTTGCTGGTGATCGCGAAGTAGGCCTCGCAGCGCATCTGGATCCACGGCACCGGTGAGAGGTTCATGCTCAGCCGGCGCAACTGCGGCACACCCCGCGGCACGGCGTACGCCGGATGGAATCCGCCCGCGCTCAGCACGAAGGTCGCGTCCCGGCCGCCCCGGCTCAGCACCAGCACGTCCCCGTTCAGCGGGATGCCCGCCATGTGCGACCCGTTCAGGCTCGCCATCAGGAACGCGCTCGGCTCGGCACTGTCGTACTGGCCGGCGAACCTGGCGTTGAGCTCGATCAGCGGCACCGCCGGGTCCGGCACGGCCACCCGCAGCACCCCGAGCACGGACAGCCGTACCGGGTCGGGCAGTTCGGCGACCACCGCCGCCGACAGGGACACCATCCGCGCGCCCCAGGACAGCTTGAACATCGGGCCGACCACGAGCCGCCCCCGGGCGACCGGGAACAGCGCCGGCAACCGGGGCAGCACCCGCTGCGCCGCCCGGACCGGGTCCGGCGGGAACAGCAGCTCGCCCGCCGTGCCGTCCGCGATCGCGGCGATCAGCGCCTCCCGGTCGACCCGCCGGTTGACACCGACGACCCCGCCGACGCCGCTCAGCGCGAAACCGAAACCGATCTGCAGGCCCGGCTCGGGAAACGTCGCGCCGAGCAGCACCAGGAACGACGGGCTGCCCTGTCCCTTGAGCCGCGCCTCCCCGAACGCGGTGGCCGTGGCCACCGGCAGCGAGGCGCTCAGCACGCCCGACAGCCGGCTGAAGTCACCGCTGCGCTCCAGCCGCCCGCGCAGCCGCACCGGCGGCAGCGGCGCGTCGATGTCCACCCTCTCGGGGATCTGCCCGGCGGCGAAACGCTCCAGGTCCAGTCCGGGGACGGCACTCATGGCGCGCTCACCAGACCGGCTTCGCCACGTTGCCGTACGCCCACGAGGAGCCCTTCGACATCTCGAGGTGCAGATGCGGCCCCGTGGAGTTGCCCGTGCTGCCGACCTTGCCGATGCGCTGCCCGGCCTTGACCTTCTGACCCGTCCTCACCTCGCGCTGGGACAGGTGGCAGTAGGTGTAGACGTGCCCGTTGTCGGCGCGCAGCCCGATCCACTGGCCGTACGCCCCGCCCTTGCCGTTGGACCAGGCGATCGCTCCGCTGCGCACGGCGAGGACCGGGGCGCCGCTGGGAGCGCCGAAGTCCACCCCGGTGTGCCTGCCCCTCCCGTCCGGCTTCCACGCATACGGACCGGGGGAGTAGAACTGGCGGGTGATCCTGCTGCCGGGCACGGGCGTGGCCACGTGCCCCTTGCCGCCGCTGCCGCCCCGCCCGGCGCCGGACGCCGCGGCACCCTTGCAGTTCACACCGAAGCCGGCGTGGCGGCCGAGGGTGGTGAGCGAGACGCAGCCGGGGATGCCGTCGGCGTCCTTGCCCTTGAATCCCTGGGCGAGCTGCTCGGCCCGGTAGGCGGCCCTGGTCTGCTCACCGAAGAATCCGGTGGCCCCCTCGGGGATCTTCCGGCCCCGCGCGATCAGCGCCTTCTGTACGGTGCGGACGTCCTCGTTCTTCGCTCCGAACCGGACGTTGGACAAAGCGACCATGATGAGCTCCTGGTGTCCGCCGGCAGGCCGGTGGGGATCCGTCAGCACTCACCCACGCCCGGCAACCACGCCGCCGGATGATCGATGAAGATGTTGGAGACGTAACCGCCCAGTTCCGGCACGAAGCTCCAGGCGTCGTTGACATGGCCCGCCGTGCTGACCGTGTCGCCCCGGCTCTGGCACTGCACCGTGACCCGCGTCGGCCCGGCCAGCACCGCGACGACCGCGGCGTCGAGCCGGGGCTCCGCCCGCACGTTGACCCGCGTGCCCCAGGTGACGAACGACGTCCCCTTCTCGGCAGCGCCGCCACCGCCCCCGTCCGGCGTCTCACCCAGCACGGGCAGCACCCAGTCGTGCGCCTCGTCGCAGCGCGCATCCGCCACCACCGACAGATGGAAGTGCGCCTCGTGCGGGTTCGGGCCGCCGTACGGCTCCCACCGCCAGCTCCGGTTGGTCCCGATCCGGCGGTTGGCGATGACGTACTTGATCCGCGGATCGCGGCTGTCGAGGAGCTGCCCGGCCACCAGCCCGATGTCGAGACCGTGCGCCGGATCGTGGGTGAAGTCGCGGGCGGTGACGATGCCGGGCCCGAACCAGGGGTTGTGGTCACTGGCGCTCCCGCGCCGCTGATGGGTTGCGTCACCGATGCTTCCGTCAGCGGACCTGCTGCGCGCGGGGAAGCGGGTGTCGAGCTGACGCCGCAGCGTCTCCAGGCTGTTGGCGACTCGCCAGGACATGCGGGCCTCCCCGTGGTTCGGGACCGAAGTGCGGGTGGGGGCGACCGCCGCGGCCGTCTCCGTGGCCGTGACGGCGCCCCCTGTCTCCGCCACAGTCCGAACCTACGGTCCTGCCGTCAGCGCGGCGTCACCCCCTCGTCACCGGCCCTCCCGCCGTCCGGCCGAGGCAGGCAGCCCTGCCTGCGCCCGGAGGAGTTGCACAGCCCGTACGGCGGGCTGAGACTGATGACGACAGCCTCCTCGAAAGAACGCGGCACGCCTGCGGAGTCGAGGGACAGCACGAGCAGTGACGCGCCGTCGGTGAGGCCGGCAGCCCACAGCGTGCTCGCGCGAGGGTCGGTGAGCGAGGCGATCAAGGGTGGTGTCTGATCATCCCCGGTTGTGGCTGCTCGGCCAGTTCCGGCTCGAACTCCCAACCGGCACCGTCGAATTGTGCCGCAACGGTCAGCGGGTGCTGGCCTTCCTGGCGCTGCGGCGACGAGTGTGCCGTACGGTCGTCGCCGGGACGCTGTGGCCCGAGGTCACCGAGGAGCACGCCAGGGGCAGCCTGCGGACCACCCTGTGGAAGCTGCCACGCGAGGAGCCGCCCCTGATCGGAAGCCGCGGCGACACCCTGCTGATCACCCCGGGCCTGCGTGTGGACGTCCACGATCTCGCCCACACCGCACTCGGCATGGCCGAGAGCGGCGGCGGCTCGCCCTCCCACGGGGAGCCGCCGCTCGGCCTGCTCACGGGGGAGGACCTGCTGCCGGGGTGGGACGAGGACTGGGTCCTGGTGGAACGCGAACGCCTGCGGCAGCTGCGCCTGCACGCCCTCGACGCACTGGCCGAGGCCCTGACACGAGAGGGGAAGCGGGCGCTGGCGATGGAGGCCGCCTGGGCGAGCGTGCGCGCCGAGCCCCTGCGCGAGAGCGCCCACCGGGCCGTCATCGCGGCGCACCTCGCGGAGGGCAACATCGGCGAGGCCGTGCGCCACTACGACGCGTTCCGCAAGCTCCTGCAGGAGGAACTGGGCGTGGAGCCGTCCCCGCAGCTGACCCGCATGCTGCCCGTGCGCCCCCGTCTGCGCGGCACCCCGTCGGGCGGCGACGCCCGGCCGGGGCGCCCCTGGTGACCGTCCCTTCCCGGGCCTTGGCGGTCAGGGCCGGCGTGCGGCCGGCGCGAAGAGCCCTTCCGGGTCGTAGGCGGCACGGATCCGCTCCAGCCGCTCCTCGTGCGAGCCGTACACCGCGCTCCTCAGCTCGCCGGCGTCCTCCCCGAGCCCGGCGAAGTTGACATACGAACCGCTGGAGAACGGCTTGACGGCGTCCCACGCCGACCGGGCCCACCCGATCGCCTCGTCGTCCAGCGCCGGGTTCTGCCAGCCCGCGTCGATGCTCACATTGAACCGGGCCGACCGGTGCGCGAACGCGCTGTCGTCCGGGCCGACCCGCGCCACGGCACCGCCCAGGGTCCGCACCACGATCAGACAGTCCGGAGTCGGCCGCCGCGAGTACCAGTCCACCAGGACCGAGATCGCCTCGTCGTTCAGCTCGTCCATGAAGTGCGACTTCATGAAGTACCGGTCGCCGTCCGGGAACCGCCAGGTGTTGGCGCTCTGCAGCTCGACGTACGACAGCGATCCGCTCAGGTCGAGCAGCGCGGGACCGAAGTCGCGCTGCGGCGCCAGCGCCGCCTTCGCCTCCGCCCCCGCCGGGCCCCCGTAGACCGCGCTGACCATCACGCAGTTCACGTCGTGCAGCTCCGGCGGCACCTCGGGGTCGGCCGGGACGGTCCACAGCAGCAGCTCCGGCGTGACCGTGTCCGGCGCCGACTCCGTCGCGTCCCGCCAGGCCCGCAGCACCGCCTCGGCGCGGTCGAACGGATGGATCACCAGTGCGCAGTCCACCTCCGGCCCCAGCGGCTGCAGGCCGTAGTCGAAAGAGGTGACCACGCCGATGCCCCGGCCGCCGCCGCGTGCCGCCCAGAACAGCTCGGGCTCCTCGTCCCTGCTCGCCACCCGCACCGTACCGTCGGCGGTGACGACCGTGATCGACCTCATCCCGTCGCAGCTCAGCCCGAGCGTCCGCATCACGAAGCCGAAGCCGCCGCCCAGGGTCAGCCCGGCGATGCCCGTCGCCGAGATCTCCCCGCCCGGCGTGGCCAGCGCGTGCAGCTGGGTCTCACGGTCCAGCTCCCCCCAGGTCACCCCGCCCTGGGCCCGCGCGATCCGCGCGGCGGGATCCACGTGCACCCCCTTCATGCCCGACAGATCGATCACGAGACCGTCGTCGCACACCGCGCTGCCCGCCACCTGGTGCCCGCCCCCGCGGATGCTGACCACGGGACGGTACTTCTGCGCGATCCGCACCGTCTCCACCACGTCCGCCGTGCCGGAGCACCGGGCGATGACCGCGGGGCGTCGATCGATCAGCCCGTTCCACACGGCCCGCGCTCCGTCGTACGCGGGATGCGCCCGGTCGATCACTTCGCCGTTCAAGCGGGCACGGAGCTCGTCCGCCATGGCCCGCTCGTCGGCAGGTGTCAGAACGGTCCCCTTGTCGTCCGGCATGGGGCGTCACCCTCCCCGCCTGAGCCGATGGCTGCCGCACCGGTCCACCCTCCACGCTAGTCCTGGGGCACCGGGCTCGCATGTCCGTGGGGGAGGGGCCCGCCCGGACGCCGCGGAGCGGGCGGTGCTGCGGCACGGGGCGGAGACGGGCCCGTGCACACGCCTTCCTAGCCCAGGTCCAGCGCGTTCGGCAGACCCCAGCGGTAGCGGGTCCGGTCGTGACGCTTGAGCATCTCGAACTCCGGGGCCCGGTACAGTGGTGTGATCGTGCAGCGCGTCGCAGGCGAACCCACCCGGTCCAGCAGCGCGTTCACCGCGGCACGCGCGGACGCGTTGGCACCCTCCATGGTCGCCAGATCGATGTCCACGGAGACGTAGTCGCCCGCCAGGAAGAAGTTCGGGATCCTCGTCGCCGCCGTCGGCCGGTTGTGGAAGGTTCCCACCGGGTGGATCAGCAGCTCGTCCTCGTTCACCGGATGCGGAGTCCCGATGCCGTCGACGCCGGGGTCCAGGAACCACGAGTGCAGCGCACCGTCCCGCAGCACCGTCCTGCCCGTGTCGTTCAGCGCCGCCTTCAGCTGCTCCCACACCTCCTTGGCGACCTCGGCCCGGGTGCACTGCTTCGCCGTCCTGCCGTAGAGGATCCCGGGCTTGTCCCACTCCGAGATGTCCACCGAGAGACAGTCCACCACGCTGCCGTCGCCGTAGTCGGCGGGGAAGTCACGCCCGTCCCAGTGCCGGGCCTGCTGAATGGCCGTCAGGGCCCAGGGGGAGTCCACGCAGTTGAGATGCCCGTCCAGCAGCGGAGCCGACTCCGTCAGATAGAACTGGATGCCGGTCATCCAGTCCGTCTTCAGCCGGTCGCACCGCGCCAGCTGCGGATCGGCCGACCGCAGCGCCGGTCCCCAGGTACGGCGCGCGTGCTCGACCGGCATCGCACACACATAGTGGTCGGCGGTCACCGTCTGCGTCCGCCCGCCCGGGTCGGTGACCCGCACCCCGGCGACCCTTCCCCTCTCGTACACCACCTCCCGCACTGTCCACCCGACCTCGAACGCCACGTCCAGCGACGTCAGATGGGCCACCCACGGATCGATCCACGCCTCGTTCGTCGGCGCGTTCAGAATGCGGTCGAGCGGGCCGTCCGCGCCGCGCCCCATCCCGTTGAACAGGAACGCCTCGAGCAGACTCGCCACCGTGCGGGTACTGGCCTCCTCGGCCTTGGTGGCGACGATGTTGCGGGTGACCCCGATCGCCAGCAGCCGCTGATAGTCACGGCTCATCCGGGCCGCCCGGATGAAGTCCCACCAGGGCGTGGCCTCCCAGGTGTCGTTGCGCCGCTCGTCGCAACTGGTCATGAAGACCAGCACCCGGTTCACGAAGTACGCCGCCTCGTGCGGGGGGATCCCGCGCATCGTCTCCAGCACGGCGGTCAGCGCCCGGCGGACGTCGTCGAGGCCGAGGTCGGGCGGCCGGTGCCCGGGCCAGGGGAGCGGCAGCCGCAGATCCTCCCGGCCGGTGCGGGCGAAGGACATCTCGGAGGGGGCCACCAGGTTGTCCCACACCCCGTTTGGATTGCCCGGGAACGGGATGCGCCGCATGGTGTCGGGCAGGTTGTGATAGATGCCGGGGATGAAGCGGAAGCCGTGCTCCGCGGGTAACTCGCGCCGCCCGCCACGGGCGCTGCCCGGCACCCCCATGCTGCGCGCCTTGCCGCCGAGCGCCCGCCGCTCGTACACGGTGACACGGAAGCCGCGCTCGGCGAGCTCGTGCGCCGCGGTCAGCCCGGCCACCCCACCGCCCAGCACGGCGACCGACCCGGCGGCGCCCGCCGCGGGGGAGCGGCCCGCGCGAGCCCGGCCCGCGGCCCGTGCGGGACCGCCGGTGCCCAGCGCGGCCACGCCGCCGGCCGCCGCCGTCCCCGCCATGAACGTGCGCCGTGAGGTACCCGAACCGCCCATCCACGCCCCCTCTTACCACAGGTGACCGACCCGTCCGCCGCAGGAGGATACGGACAACCCCCAGGACCCGGAAGCCACGCGCGGACCCATTTCACCGATGGCCGGAAAAGGCACCTGCGGGCACCGCGATCGGCATCCGCGCCTCCGGAACCGGGCCCCACGGCACGGGAATCAGCATCCACGGCACGGACTCGGCCTCCGTGGCAGCGGCCTTCTCCCGTCACGGACCCGGACCGGCAGCCCGCACCTCACCGCACCCCGTCCCCGGAACCTCCGTCGCCCCCTCCCAGGGACACGGTCCGCTGCCCTCCGCCCAGGCCCACAGCGACTCGCGGTCCACGCACACGATCCCGCACTGCTCCGCGTACTCCAACGCCGGCGCGGTGAACTCGCTCGTGGTGACCAGCACGGCGACATCCGCCTCGTGCACCGTGAAACACGTCCCGCCGAACCGCTGCAGATCCTGCGATCCGACCCGATGGGAGTCCCCGTACCGCTTGCACTGGACCACCATCCGCCGCCCGCCGGGCAGCACGGCCACCACATCCGCCCCCAGATCCCCGGCCCCGCCCACCACCTCGACACCGGAACACCCGTCCCGTTCACACAGACCGGCCACCGCCTGCTCGAACTCATCGGGCGTCAGATCCCCGTGGTCCGCTGCCTCGTGCGGAACGTCTCCGACGAACCGACCCGCACCGGCCTCCACCACCGTCCGCCGAGCCGGGATCGCGGGGTCCTCCAGCTCGCGGGCCGCCTCCCTCGCCGCCTCGTCGAGTGCCGCGGCGGCCCGCCGGGCCGCCCTGGCCACCCGCACCTTCCGCCCCGCCCCCGTCACCCCGGCGAGCCCCACCGCCACCAGCACGAACACCCACACCGGACGCCGCTCCACCGCCTCCGCCGCCAGGCGAGCCGCGAACCCCGCCACGCTCACCACCACAGCGAGCAGCACGAAGAACAGCGCGGTCGACCGAAGATCGAACCTGCGCCGCCGCCCGTCAGGCACCTCACGGAACTCGGACGCGGTCACGGCATCCCCCTCCTGACACCACCCGGTGAAGATCACCCCCACCCTCTGCCCACGATCACGCACTTCACCCCCCGGGTGCGCCCGGCGGTCAGGCGGGCACGCGCAGCCGGTCCCAGCTGACCCGGCCGGGCACACCGTCGGCGGCGCTGCCCGTGAAGCCCAGCTTCTGCTGCCAGGCGGCGTAGGACCGCACATCGCCCGGACCCCACACGTCGGTGCCGGCACCGGACGTGTAGCGGTCACAGTCCTCGGCGACGAGCCGGTGATGCATCGCCGCGATCACCGGTGACCTGCGGCCGGTCACGAAGAGGGATGGGCCGGGGAAGGGGACGAACCGCCCCTCACCGGGTACCGGTTGCGGCACTTCTGCGTCGGGTGCGACGAACTGCGGCCAGGAACCGGGGTCGACATGGTCGTTCTCCGGGACGTGGGCGTGGGCGTACCACCCGCCCCGGGAAGTCCACACGCCGGCCGGAGACGTATCGCGGGACAGGGCGGTCGGACGGCCCATGGGCCACACATCGGGCACACCCCAGGACCTGACCCACGCATTGAGCTCGCCCCACCCCTTGCAGGGAGTGTCCACGAGCCTCGCGAACACCGTGCCGTCGACACGGCAGTGGGGGAAGAACAGCGCCTCGATCTGGATGACGACCTTGCCGGCCCGGTTCGTCCGCACCCCGCCCGGCGCGTCGGCCAGCGCCTTGCTGCGGGAGGTCGCAGGGAAGAACTGGGCGAACGACCCCGTGAACGGGTCCCACAGGATGTGCGGGGCGCTGCCGATCCCGCTGCCCGTGAAGAAGGACTTGAGGTTGGCGAAGGGGACCAGGTCGCGGGGCGCCTCGACCGTGGCGCGCCGGTCCGCCGTGATGTGGGCGATCGCCTTCGCGGGGATCCGGGAGTCGCACGGCGCGTGGTCCCCGACATCCGTCTTGACCGCCTGGGGCATCCAGGAATGCGGCATCGTCGCGCTCCTCCCGCTTCACCGGCGCGTCACCGGTCGTGGCCGGGCAGATGTGCGGCGGAGGAAGGGCGTTCGACGACGGAGACCGGAGACGGACTCGCCCTCCACGTCCAGAATGCGCCGCGTGCACGCCTTCGGCAATCGGGCGCGGCGGGCGGAGCCGCAGAGGCTCTCCCGCATCCGAGGTGCCGGCATGCCCGTGCCGCTCATCAGGGACCTCTCCGGGGGCCGCAAGCCCGACGGGGCGCGGTCGCCTTCACCGCCGCCGACCCGGCCGAGTGGGGTCTCGTCGGAGGCGGACGCGGGCGCGCCATGACGTCCCCGCCGGAGGGGCACCTCTTCGGAAAGGCTGAGCGGTGCGGGACGTTGACGGAGGGTCAGCTCCTGCTGTGCACGCCCTGCCGTGCTTTGTCGGCCCCCTCGGGCCCGTCGGGCACCTTCACGACGTAGGAGGTGCTGCCGGTCACCGGCCCGCCGTCGGCACTCAGGGGCTCCAGCCGGCGCAGCGGCCGTCCGCTGTCGGTGTCCACGAGTTCCGAGTGCGGCTCGCCCACCGCGCGCAGCAACCGCCCCGGAGCACCGGGGACCACCACCCCGGAGCCACCGGCTGCCCCGGCGCCGCCGACCCGCGGCGGCGGTGTCGCGCCCTGCGCGGACGACCGCCGCCGCGAGCCCCGGTGGGGGCACCCCACGAACCCCCGGCCCGGCTCAGTCGATCCGTTCGCACAGATCGTCGGTGGTGGCGTGCAGCATCCGCACGTCCTTGTAGCCGGTTGCACTGATGTCGATGGTGTAGATCCCGTCGACGATGTAGAGCCCGCGCCGCAGCGTGCCCTCACCGACACCCACCAGGACCGGCCCGTGCACCGCCCAGAACTGGGATCCGTCGCTGCGGTACTCCACCAGGGCGGACCCGCTGGCGTCGGCGTCGTAGTGCGCCCCGGTCTCGGTGTTGGTGACGCGCATGACCAGATCGCCCTTGTAGGCGACCAGCTTCGGGGATCCGTCGCCGTGGGTGCTCAGGACACGCTGCACCACCTCGTCGACCACCGGTTCGCCGTGGACGGGGAAGTCGCAGCGCACTCCGGCGGCGACGTCCCAGGGCGCGGAAGGGGCCGGTTCCCAGTCCGGTGCCGTGGAGGCGGCGGCCGGGGTCGCACCGGCCAGCAGGGCGGCCAGCGCCGGAAGCACAACAACGGAGCGTCGCATGAATTCCTCCTGCACGAACGCAGCCTGAACGACTGCGGGACGACTGCGAGCGGTCAGTCTCCGTCCCGCCCCTGACCACCTTCTGACCGGACACCTCCGCGGTGCGCGCTGCTAGGCTCCCGCCCCACCATGGATTTCCAGCTGCTCGGTCCGTTCACCGCCCGCCACGACGGACGGCCCGTACCCCTCGGCCTGCGCCGCCAGGAGCGGTGCCTGCTGGCAGTGCTGCTCCTCGAGCCGGGCCGCGCCGTCACCACCGAACGCCTCATCGATCTGCTGTGGGACGCCAGTCCGCCCGCCTCGGCACGGGCCACCGTCCACACCTACGTCCGCCGCCTGCGCGCCGCCGTCGAGCCCTACGGCGTCCGCGTCGCCACCCGCCACGACGGCTACGCCGTCGAGCCGGAGACCTGCTCCACCGACGCCCGGCGGTTCACCGAGCTCGCAGCCGAGGCGGCAGCCGCGGGTGATCCGGCGCAGCGGGTCGGCCTCTACGACGACGCCCTCGCCCTGTGGCAAGGGCCGCTGCTCGCCGACGCCGCCGACGACCGGCTGCGCACCCGGCTGGGCGCAGAACTCACCGAACTGCGGCTGTCCCTCACCGAGCACCGGGCCCAGGCCCGACTGGACATGGGCGCGGACGAGCGCGTCGTCGCGGACCTGACCCCGGTGGTCTCTGACCATCCCACCCGCGAAGTCCTCGTCGCCGCCCTGATGACAGCCCTGTACCGGACCGGGCGCCAGGCCGAGGCCCTGCGGCTCTACGACCGCACACGCCGCCTCCTCGCTGCGGAACTCGGCGTGGAGCCGGGACGCGCACTGCGCACCCTGCACCTGCGCATCCTGTGCGCCGACCCCCGCCTGGACCGCCCCCCGGCCCCCGTGCACGCGGTCAGAGTCGACGACCAGTGGCTGCCGTGGAGCGCGGGCGGGCACCCGGCGCTGGAGTTCTGCAACACCTACGCCGGCTGGGGCTCGACGTCACCACTGCCCGGCTCGGAGTGGCTGCGCCACTACGCCACCCTCGCCGTGTGGGCCGGACACCAGGACCTGATCGCACCCGAGCAGGTCACCCGGCTGCGCGACCGTGCGGCGGTCCGCCCCGGCGAGGCCGCCGCCGTCCTCGACGACGCCCGCCGCCTGCGCACCGGCCTCTATGCCTGCCTGACCGATCCGCAGAACGGCCAGGCCTTCCGCGCGGTGGCCACGCAGGTGCAGGACGCCGTCCGGTCGTCCGTCTTCATATGCGGCGAGGACGGCCTCGGCCGCTGGCAGCCGTCGCTGTCGTCGGGACTGCGCCTCCCCCTGCACGCCGTGGCCCTCGCCGCCGCCGATCTGCTCGCCGACCCCCGCCGGCTCACCGTCCGCGCCTGCCCCAGCCCCACGTGCGGCTGGCTGTTCCTCGACGTCGCCGGCCGGCGCAGATGGTGCAGCCTGGGAACCTGCGGCGCCGGGCGCAACGCCCCGGCCCCGACCGTCTCCGGAACCGCCTGACCCGGTCGCGCCCGGACGCTGACCGCTCGCTGACCGCCGCTCGCCCCCGCCCCGGCTACCGCGCGAAGGCCGCTGCCACGGCGAAGGTGTCCTCGAACATGTGATACCGCGTGATGAGCCCGTCGCGGACCTCGATGTCGAACGCGAAGTCGGACCGGATGACACGGCCGGTCGCCAGCACCTTCGTCCGCAGGTGCCCGAGGACGACGCAGCGGCTGCCCTCACCCACGATCGTCTCGATGGTGAACTCCTCGGGTCTGGCCTCCCGCCCGAGCTGCGTGAAGAACTCTGCCACGCCCGCCCGCCCCCTCTTCCGTCCGATCCACGGCACCACGGACGCATCCCCTGGGATGAACCAGTCCACGTCGTCGTCGAAGTGCAGGGCCAGTTCGTCCGGTGAGGCTCCCGAGCCCAGCCGCTCGAACAGCGCGGTCGCCGCCTCACGTGCAGTCACAGTCTTCATGCGCGGTACAAGTCCCTTCCTCTCCCGTCTGTTCCCGCTGAGCCGGCCCGACGTCGGCCGCACCCACCGGGCCCGGCTTCTGTCGCCCGGCCTCGTCTCCCCGGCTCTTGCGGCCGGTGAAGGGTGGTCCGGCGGCAATCGCCGGGCCCGCAACGGGCCCGGCGAACGGCGCGGTGATCAGGCCGCGCGGCCGGTGAGCCCGTAGCCGGCCTCGTCGACGACCTTGGCCAGCAGCTCGTCGTCGAGGTCGCGGGAACTGGTGACCGCCACCTGACCCGCCTTCAGGTCCACCTCGACGGCGAGCACACCGTCCACGGCACCGATCTGCTCGGTGAGCGTGGCCCTGCAGTGCCCGTAGGTCATGCCGGAGACCTCGTAGACAGTCACGGTCCCGTCGGCCGCTTCGGAGCCGTCAGCCGTGGCGACGCCGCTGGAGCAGCTGCCATCAGGGGTGCAGCAGGACATGGGTACCTCCCAGACATCCAGGAAACAGGTACCCCAGGGGGGTACCTTCGAACGAATCCTTTATACCCCCTGGGGGTATCTACGTCCACATGGTCGCCGACGGCGGAAGCACGCTCCCGGACCTCCCGGCGCGCCTCACGATCAACTGCCCGCGGCAGCCCCCGACGCAGCTGCCCGCGGCAAGACCCCGACTCAGCAGAACGGCCGGAAGGCCTTGAAGTCCGGCACCGGCCGCGCATCGGGCAGCCGATAAGCCCCCATCCGCGGCCGCCCGCTCACCGGATCCGCGGTCCCGCCGGGCAGAGCATCCGCCAGCGGAACCCACCCCAGATGGCTCTCGAAATACGCCACAGCGGCAGCGACCGACGGCCACCAGACGTCGTCGAGCACCACGACACCGCCGGGCCGGACGATCTCGCCCAGGAAGTGAAGATCGACGAACACGTTGTGGAACAGGTGGCTGCCGTCCACGAACGCCGCATCCGCGACGAACCCCGCATCGGCCAGCCGGGCGAGAAACCGCTGCGACGGCTCCCTCACCAGCTCCACGACACCGTCGAGCCCGGCGCTGCACAACAGCTCCCACCCGACACCCTCGTACGCCGAGTGCTGGAACGGGTCGATCACCACATGCCGCGGGCCCGGCGAGCCGGAGCGCAGCAGCGCCTCACCGATCGCCAGCGCCGAGCTCCCGTACCCGAGCCCGACCTCCACCACCGTGCCGACCCGCTCCTCCACCAGCAGGTCACGCACCAGATCACCGTCCCGTTCCGGCAGCGTGACCTCCGCGAAATCCGGACCGCCACCGGGACGTCGGGGAGGCCCGTCCTCCGCCAGTGCGCGGCGCACATCCGCCACCCGCTCCACCCACTCGTCTCCCGCCCCGCCCACTCCCACCAACGAGTCCACCACCCCGTCCTGACGGAGACCACGGCACACGATCACGCACGCCGCCCGGCGCACCCAACGTAACCCTCGTCCACCCCGTCCTCACCCCGACGGGAACCTCGCCCCCAGCAGGCCGCCGCGCACCCTCGCCGCCGCCCGGCCGAGCACACCGGGCGACCCCGCCACGAAAGAGCACCCGGCACCCGCCGGTGAGACGATGAAAGTCGCAGACGCCCACCGCCCCCCCGGGCCTCACCCCGCCGCCGCAACGCCCACCGGTGAGGAGATCAGCGGGCTCGTCGACATCGGCGACGGACGCAAGGTCTACGCCGCCTGCGAGGGCACGAACGCCCGCAACGGCTCTTCGACCGTCGTCCTCATCGCCGGAAAGGGCAACGGCGCCGACGACTGGAGGTCGATCCTGGACCCGGACGATCCCGCACACGACGCACCCGGCGACGACCTGCCGTTCCGGAACACAGGCATGGAGCGCAGCAGCGACTCGGTCTTCGAGCAGGTCTCCCGCTTCACCCGGGTCTGCGCCTACGACCGCCCCGACGTCCGCGTCAAGGGCCCCGACGTGTCCACCCCCCCGGCCTCAGCCCCACGACGCCGACGTGCGCGACCTCGACGCACTGCTCACCGCCCTCGGCGAGCCAGGGCCCTAAGTCCTCGTGGCGCACCTCTACGGCGGCCTGATCGCCACCCTCTACACGCGCACGCACCCGCAGAACGTCGCGGGCCTGGTGATGGTGGACGCCGTCGCGGAACGCATGGCCGGTGTCGCGAGCGCCGAAGCCGTGAAGAACTGGGACGCGTCCAACGCGCAGACCTCACCGGAGTCGAGGGAAGGGGTGCACCTCCGCGACGCCTTCCGCAAGATCAACGCCGCCGAACCGGCGCCGGCCGTTCCGGCTGTCGTTCTGGCCGCGGACAAACCGTGGCGCCTCGACCTCCTGCCCCCGAGGCCAGGCAGGGCGAACAGGTCACCTTCGAGGACCGGGTGGTCTCCCAGCACCGGCTGTACGAGTCCCTGCACGCCCGCGAACACATCACGGACACCGACAGCGGCCACGACATCTACCTCCACCAGCCCCGCCTGGTCATCGACACCATCACCGACACCATCGACGCAACGCGAACGCCCTCACCGACGGCCTCCTGACCGGGATGACATCTGACGGCAGGCTGAAGAGCACCATGCCGTGACCGCAGGCGACAGAGGAACGCCGCCTGCGGCCCTTCAGTTACGGGGGGAGGCTCACGCCGCGCCGGCCACCGCGTTCTCCCTGGACGGCCTGCGGCGTCCTGCGGTGTCCAGGTGCACCACGACCGTCGTGTAGAAGCGGTGCACGGCATCGTCCACGCTGCGGATGAAGCCGGTCGCGGCGTTGCCGCGGCCGCTGCCCATGCCCTTGAAGAGCGACAGCCGGAACCCTGTGAGCCTCGCAGCCTTGTCCTTGGGGAGCAGGTCCGCTGGTTCGGGGCGCAGCCGCTCCAGGGTGCCGCGCGGACCTTGGCTGCCGCCCTCCAGGAGAGTCTCGATGTGCAGGTCTGCCGGCGCCTCCGTCAAGCGCCGCACGAGCCGCTTGGCCCAGCTCAGCGGGTAGCCCTGCTCGGGAGCGGGGATCTCGATGCCGGTGCGCAGTTTGCCGGTGCGCAGGTCGGCCCCGACCGTTAGGACTCCAGGGGTGCCGTCAATGCGCAGCTCGGCCTGGAGGCGCCCGTCGATACAGAGCTGATCAGCGAGGCGGTTGCGACGTTCCCTCGGATCCGCTCCGCGCCTGACCCGTTGAACAGGCAGGACCTTCTGGCCGAGTTCGCCGCCCAGCCTGAGGCAGACCTGCCGGATGAGCCGCTCCCAGTTCTCGACGACCTCCAGTGCCCGGGCGTCGCCCTGGCACAGGGTTTCGTCGTCGATGCCGTTGCGCACGGGGACCCAGGAGGGCCCCATGTTCTGGAAGCCGTGGCAGCCGGAATTCTCGTGCTGGAGGTAGTGCAGGAGCTCCTGCAGCAACCAGGCATGCGCGGCATTCCCCACGCCTTCGTGCCTGATCAGCATCTGCGCCTGGTGGGCGACTTCCGCCCAGGACAGGTGCCACAGGGCGACCTTGTGCTTGCGCCGCCTGTCGATCTTCACGTCGACGAGCGGGCTGCCCTCCAGGGCGACGTCGTTGGTCAGCGTGATCACGGCTTCGTACCCGCGGCGTGCGGCGATGTCCATGTACGCCTGCACCTGCTCGGCCTTGAGCGCATTGCCGTTGGTCTTCGTCTCCACCAGGGCGGTCCACAGCTTCCCGGCTCGCTCGATGCGGATGACGCCGTCCGGGCGGCGCGGGCTGTCGCCGTGCGGCAGGGAGACCTCCGTGAACGTCTCCATACGGCCCGCCGGAGCACCGAACGCCGCCGTCAGCCGGCGACTGAACTCCGGGACCTGCGCCATCACCGACAGCAGCACGGAGGTGGCACGTGTCTCCCGGTCCCGGTCGCTCTTGAGCACGGACACCGGAAACAGCCGGGCCGTCCGCCAGGAGTCGTTCTCCGCCAGTGTCTTCTTCACCGTCGTGGGAAGGGTGACCTTCTTTTTCGCGGTTCGGGGCCGGTTGGCGGACGCGGGTTTCCTCGCTTCGTCTGCTTGGTCCTCGGGTCGGCGGGGGGCGGGGATGGTGTTCATCAGCGCTTGTCCGGCTGGTTCCCCTACGGGCTCGGGCGCTGCGGCGCCTGCCCGCTGTTCCGGCTCGGACCCCGCGCCCCTGCCCTGCGGTGCTGCAGCCGCTCTCGTCGCCGGCTCGGTTCCTGCCTCTGTCCGGGCTGTTGTGTGCGCCTTTGTCCCCGACTGTGCGGCCGCCGCAACTTCCGAGCCCGCGTCGTCCTCGATGTCGACGCCGAAGTCGGTGGCCAGCCCGGCCAGTCCGGTCGCGTAGCCTTGCCCGACGGCACGGAACTTCCACCCCTCGCCCCGCCGGTACAACTCGCCGAAGATGACCGCTGCCACCGTGTCGGCGTCGTCGACGGCGAACCGCAGCAGACTCTCCCCGGCCGCGTCGGCCAGCGTGATCCTCACGTCCTCCAGCTCGCCGAAGCCGCCACCGTCGTACCTGCTTGCGGCGACGACGATCCGCTCGACGTCTCCCGGCACGGCGGTCAGGTCGAAGCTGATCCTGTCCTCGCTGCCCTCGGCCGTCGGCGTCTTCCCCAGCAGTTGCACACTGCCGTCGGATGCAACCGGATGGTTGTAGAAGTAGAAGTCGCTGTCGCTGCGCACCTTGCCGTTCGCATCCAGCAACAGCACCGACACGTCCGCGTCGCCCTCACCGGTGGGGGTGGCCCAACCCAGGCTGACGATCACTGAACCGACGTCATCACTCAGGTCTCCCAGAGCAACGTTGGCGCCCTTGACCATTTCCTGCACAGATCCCCCACGGCACACCGGGCACACGGAAAC
>NZ_JAATEM010000049.1 GCF_012034205.1 Streptomyces composti | reverse complement strand
CGCACACCGGGCGGGCGTACGACTGGGCCTTCGTGGGCCCGTACACGCGCACCGCGGCCCTGCCGAGGGCGCGGGCGATCGAGGCGCAGTGCCGCGCCAACGACGGGCGGTCGTTGACGGCCTGCTGCAGGTGCGTGAGCGCCACGCCCGGGTCCTTCTCCTGCAGTTCGACCAGCAGCTTGTCGCGGAGCACCTCCTGCGGGGCCCGCGCGGCGGCCCGCGAGGAGCTGCCGGACGCGGCGGTGTCCGCGGCGGTGAGCACCGGGCTCTGCGGGTCGCCGGACCAGTTGACTCGCGCGACCGCGAGTGTCCCGGAGAGCACCAGGACGACGGGCAGGACGAGGGCGAGGGTGCGGCCGACCCGGCGGGCGGGGCCCCGGCCACGTCGCGTCTGAGGGGTAGTGGAGTGCTTCACGCGAGTGAGGGTAGCGTCAAGTGATGATTTGGAGACATTCTGTCACCAGTACGGGGGATGTAGACGTGCGGATTCGTGGGTAACGGGTTGACGCACGCCGCTCGAAATGTCCGGTCTGCCGGGGTATTTGTCGACAGCCCGAAGCCCTCACCGGCAGCGTCGAATCCCCCGCCGCCGGCAGCACCGGAGCCCTCACCGCCGATAAGCGCCGAACCTCCGGCCGGAGCCCCGGCCGGTGACGCCGAAGGGCCCCGCGGCGGTGCCGCGGGGCCCTTCGGATCCGTTCCTGCGCCGGGGCGTCAGTCGGACAGACGCTCGCCGGTGGAGGTCGAGAACACGTGGGTCTCACCGGAGCGCGGCACGACGTGCAGCTGGCTGCCCTTCTCCGGGACGTCGCGGCCGCTGACGCGGACCACCAGGTCCTTGGAGTCGGCGCCCAGCTGGGCGGTGCCGTAGACGTAGGCGTCGGCGCCCAGTTCCTCGACGACGTTGACCGTGATGGCCAGGCCCTGGTCCGAGTCGGCGCCCGCCACGTCGAAGTGCTCGGGGCGCACGCCCACGGTCACGGTCTTGTCGGTGGTGGAGGACAGGGCGTCACGGTCCACCGGGACCACCGAGTTGCCGAACTTCACACCGCCGTCGGTGATCGGCACCTCGACCAGGTTCATCGCCGGGGAGCCGATGAAGCCGGCCACGAACAGGTTCGCCGGCTTGTCGTACATGTTGCGCGGGGTGTCGACCTGCTGGAGCAGGCCGTCCTTGAGGACCGCGACGCGGTCGCCCATCGTCATGGCCTCGACCTGGTCGTGGGTGACGTAGACGGTGGTGATGCCGAGCCGGCGCTGCAGGCTGGCGATCTGGGTGCGGGTCGAGACACGCAGCTTGGCGTCCAGGTTGGACAGCGGCTCGTCCATGAGGAACACCTGCGGCTCACGCACGATCGCGCGGCCCATCGCCACACGCTGGCGCTGACCACCGGAGAGAGCCTTCGGCTTGCGGTCCAGGTACTCGGTGAGGTCGAGGATCTTCGCGGCCTCCTCGACCTTCTTGCGGATCTCCGCCTTGTTCACGCCGGCGATCTTCAGGGCGAAGCCCATGTTGTCGGCGACGGTCATGTGCGGGTAGAGCGCGTAGTTCTGGAACACCATGGCGATGTCCCGGTCCTTCGGCGGAAGGTGCGTGACGTCGCGGTCACCGATGCGGATGGCGCCGGCGTTCACGTCCTCGAGACCCGCGAGCATCCGGAGCGAGGTGGACTTGCCGCAGCCGGACGGGCCGACCAGAACGAGGAACTCCCCGTCCGCGATCTCGATGTCGAGTGCGTCGACGGCGGGCTTGTCGGAACCCGGGTAGATCCGGGTCGCCTTGTCGAACGTGACTGTGGCCATGGTGATGGGGCCCCCTTCTACCGGCAGGAACGTGCCGGACGATCCGAGTAGGAAGGTGGTGCCACGACGGTCTGTTCCGCGGTGGGCGGCTCTTGTTCCGTTGTGGTTCCGTGTGGTGTAGTCCACGAGGGTGAACTGGCTCAGGACGGTACCTGGCGTTCACCTGGTCTGTCAGTACCTCCGGGGCTGTGAATTTCGCGGAAACTTTCGACAAGGCCTCCGCCGGACGCGGGTACACTGCACGGGCGCGTGCGTGCCGATCGGACGCGGGCCTCCTTAGCTCAGATGGTCAGAGCAGCTGTCTTGTAAACAGCAGGTCGTCGGTTCGAATCCGACAGGGGGCTCCGGGAAACCCCGGGCCGGACAGCTGCCGGCCCGGGGTTTCGTGTGCTCGGGGCGTGACGGGGACGGCGTCACCGGTCCGCCGGCTCCGCATGCGGGCCGACGCCCACCGCCTTCATCAGCAGACCTGCGGACGTCATGCCGGACGGACTCGCGATGTACTCGGCGACGAGTCGGCGTGCCTCCTCCTTGTCCTCCTCGGGGATCACGTCCGGGAGGGAGAAGGCGGGGTCGGTCCGCCGCTGGTGCTCGACCGCTTCGTAGTACTCGCTGCGCAGCAGCGCCCACACGGCCCCGTCGTGGTAGCGGCCGTCGAGGTAGAAGTACTCGCGCAGGATGCCTTCGAGGGTGAAGCCGGTCCGGATCACCAGCCGCAGCACGTTCTTGTTGTAGAGGGCGGTGGTGAACTGCACGCGATGGGCGTTGCGGGTGTGGAAGAGGTGATCGATGAGCAGTTCGAAGGCCTCGGCGCCCAGTCCGCGGCGCCACATCTCCGGCTCCCCGATCGCGCCGCCGATCTCATAGCCGCCGACCGGCCCGTGGGACTTGTAGTGCACCGCGCCCACGGTTCTGTTCTGCCGGTCGCGCACCGCGAACTGCCGCAGCGCTCCGGTGTGGTCGAGCCTGCGGAAGTCCTCCGCCGTGACGACGTCCCCCTCGGTGGCGGCCATGACGGCGGCCGCCGCGTCCGGTCCGAACCACCGCGCCGTCAACGCGTAGTCCTCGTCGTTCGGTCGTTCCAGGCTGACCATTTTGCCGTGCATGACACCTCCGTTGCGGTCCGCCGGGGGCCTCGGTCCAACGTGGTCGTGCGGTCGCGGGCGGATCGGCCATGTCGCGGCAGCGCCGCCCGCCGCGACACCTCCCGGCGTCATTGTCATTGACAAGCCTTGACTATCGATTCAGCATATTCGACAAGGTATGACAGCGGTAGAGGGTGGGTGGCCCGATGAGGACATCGGCGGGGGAACGACCGGACACGGTGCCGGACCGGGCGGGGCGGCCGGGATCCGTGCGGTGCCGCGTCGCGCTGGCCGCCACGGACGAGGCCCGGCTGGCCGACGCCGCGGTGACCGGGCCGCCGGACCGGGTCACCGCGCCGAGCGCGCACCGCACCCCGGCGGAGGCGGTCACCTGGGCGCTGGGGAGCGCGTTCGAGTCCCTTCCCGAGCCGGTGCGGCGCACCGCTCCGCTGTACGTCCTGTCCGGCGACTACAGCACCTGGGCCGCCCGCCGCTTCGTCCGGCGCTGCCACGACACCGGGCGGCGGCTGCGCCCCTCGGACTCCATCGGCCTGGAGGCCTCCGAGCTGGTGCGCCCGTACACGACCGCCGCCGGGCACCGCGGGGCCTGCTACCTCCTCGCACCGCTCGCCGGGGACCTGTTCGTCCCGGGCGTGGCCACCGCGGGCGGCAGCGCGGCCGTGGTCCTGGACCTGTCCCTGTTCCCCGGCGGCGACCCGGACACCACCGGCTGCCTCGCCGTCGCCACCGCATGGAGGGCCACCCGCACGTGAGCGACATCGTCATCACCGGACTGGGTCTGGTCACGCCGTTCGGGCGGGGCGTGCGGCCCTACTGGAACGGCCTGCTCGAAGGGCGCTCGGTCCTCGCCCCGGCGCCGGACTTCGGCGCTCCGTCGTACCGCGGGGAGCCCGTGGGCCGGGTCCCCCGGGCCGACGAGGCGTCCCCTCGGACGCCCGGGGCCGCGCGGACGCCCCGCAAGAGCGGCTATGCCCGTGTCGCGACGGCGGAGGCGCTGCGGGCCGCCGGACTGTCCGCGGTGCCCCGCGACGCCCTGGTGGTCCTGGCCGGGCAGGCGCCGGCCTGCCCGGCCCACCAGCCGTCCGACGCCACGGGAGAAGCCTCCCAAGCCGGCGCAGTCACCGCGGACCTCGACGAGTTCTTTGGTCCCGGCCCGGTGGAGACGATGGGACCTGACCTCGCCCGGGACCGGGTGGTCCACCTGTCGCACGCCTGCGCCACGGCGGCCTTCGCGGTCGACTTCGCCAGGGCCGCGCTGCGTGCCGGTCTGGCGCCGGTGGCCGTCGTGGCGGGATCGTCGGTGCTCAACCGGTACGAGTACGCCAGCATGAGCGTGGTACGGGCCGTGAGCCCCGCTGCCGCCCGCCCCTTCGACGTCGGGCGCGCCGGGGTGTCCATCGGTGAGGGCGCCGGCGCCGTCGTCCTGGAGACCGCGCGGCACGCCCGTGCCCGGGGCCGGGCGGCGGACCTGGTCGTCGCGGGGGCGGCCTGCGGGGTGGCCGGCGGCAAGGCGGCGTCGGACACCGGCCTGATCACCGCGTGCATGCGCGACGCGCTGGACGACGCGGCGGTGGACCGCGTGGACCTCGTGCACGCCCACGCGACGGGCACGGTCCAGGGCGACGCGGCGGAACTCGCCGCGCTCGAGGCCGTCGCCGGCGGCCGGGACCCGCTGCCCGTCAGTTCCCACAAGGGGGCGATCGGGCACCTGCTGCACGCTTCCGGTGTTCCGGCCCTGGCCGCGGCCGCGCTCTCGCTGCGCACCGGCATCGTGCCGCCGACACCGGGACTCGGCACCCCGGAGCACACGGACCGGGTCCTGCTGCCCACGGCCCCGCTGAGTGTCCCGACGGCCCGCGTCGCCGCGGTGAACAGCTTCGGGTTCGGCGGGAACAACGCCACGCTGGTGCTGCGGCACAACTGACCGTCCGGTTCCGAGACTTCCGTCGGTTTCCTGCCCGCTGCCGAGTCCGTCCGGCTGTCGCCGTTCGTCCGGCGGTTGTTCGTGCCGCGTCGCCTTCGCCGCCGCGTGCGTACGCGCACTGTGGTGCCGGGGACGGGCGTGGCGGATCCACGCCGCGGCCGGGTGCACGGCCCGCTGAGGGCGGTGTACCCGGCCGCCCACGCGGCGCCTGGCATCGACGGGGCAGGCCGCTGCGGTCGGACGCAGGGGCGTGGGCTCAGCTCGGCAGGCCGAGCATGGACCGCAGGGCCCGTGTGTCGACCTTGCCGTTCGGGTTGAGGGGGAAGTCCGGCACCACGTGTACCGCGTTGGGCTGCTCGTAGTCGGCCAGGTGCGGGGCCAGCCTTCGGCGCCATTCGGCGGGCGGGGTGTCCTGCGGGTCCGCGACCACGAAGTGCAGTACGCAGCCCCGTCGCCGGTCCTGGGCCGGAAGGACCTTCACCGGCCGGCCGCAGGCCTCCGCCTTGCGCTCCAGGCTCTCGGGGTAGAGCGTGAACCCGAGCCGGTGCACCGCCCGGTTGCGGCCCACCACCTGCAGCCGGCCGGCGCTGTCGACCCGGCCCAGATCCTCCGTCGGATACCAGGCGTCGTGCGCCACCGGTGACACCGTTCCGTCGTCCCGCAGGTAACCCTCCATCAGGTCCGGGGACCGCACCTCGATACCGCCCAGTTCGCCGGCCGCCGCCTCTCTGCCGTCGGCGGTGACGACGCGCACCTCGACTCCGGGCAGCGGACGGCCGCAGCCGGTCGGCTCGTCGGGCGTGGCGAGCGCGACGTTGCCGAGTTCGGTCAGTCCGTAGCCGTCCAGCAGGGGACGGCCCACGGCGGCGGTGAAGGCGGCGGCGAGCGGAGCCGGCAGCGGGGCGCCACCCACTCCCCACAGCCGTACGTTCGCGAGTCCGGCGCGGAGTTCGGGGCGGCGGCGCAGTACGCCGAGCAGCGTGTGGTAGGTCGAGGGCGCCGCGTCCACGGCCGTGACACCGTGCGCGACGGCCCGGGCCACGGCCACGTCCACCCGCTGGTACGGCGTGACGACCAGGGTGCAGCCGGCCAGCCACCAGAGCAGGACCACGGAGAGCCCGTACTGGTGCGAGAACGGCAGCAGCGGGGCCAGCACGTCGTCCGCGCGGTAGCCCATGGCACGGATGGTGCGCAGCGTGTTGCCGCGCACCGCGCGCCCGGACTTCACGATGCCCTTGGGGCGGCCGGTGGTGCCCGAGGACCACAGCACCACGGCGTCGGTACGGGCGTACCACCGGCCGAGGTCGACCTCTGCGTCGTCCGGTGCGGCACCGGTGCCGAGCCCGGCGTGGCGGAGCACCCGGTCCGCGGGGAAGGCCTCGTCGGCCGGTCCGTCCGTCAGGAGCCAGCGCGCCCGGGTCCGCCGGGCCGCGTCCCGCACGTCGGCGGCGGACTGGCGGTGGTCGACCGGCACGAGCGAGACGTCCAGGTGCATCAGGGCGAGCAGCGCCACGACGTAGTCGACGCTGTTGTCACCCTTGACCAGGGCCCGGTCGCCGGCCCGGATGCCGCGCTCGTGGAGGGCCCGCGCGGCGGCGAGGACGCGCCGGGTGAGTGCCGCACCGGACAGCTCTCCGGCGGTGTCGACCAGGCCGGGAGCCGTGGTGGAGGGCGCCAGCGTATCGGTCATGGAGGCTGCTCCGATCCCGTGCAGTCAAGTTCTGTCATTTCCTAGTAGTCTAGAGTCATGTGAGTCATCGCGTGAGGGGGTTTCATGACTCGGAAGCGCACCGCCCTGGTGACCGGCGGCAGTCGGGGCATCGGTCTGGCCATCGCGCGGGAGCTGGCCGCGGCCGGGCACCGGGTCGCCGTGACCTGCCGGGGCGCCGCGCCCGAGGGGCTGTACGCGGTGCGCTGCGACGTCACCGACACCGCCGAGGTCGACGCGGCGTTCTCGGCGGTCGAACGCGACCTGGGGCCCGTGGAGATCCTGGTGGCGAACGCGGGGATCACCGCCGACGGGCCGTACGCCGTGATGAAGGAGGAACGGTTCACCACGGTCATCGACACCAACCTCACAGGAGCCCATCGCTGTGCGCGCCGCGCCGTCAGAGGAATGGTGCGCGGCAGGTGGGGCCGCATCGTCTTCATCGGTTCCGAGGTCGCCCTGTCCGGGAACGCGGGGCAGGCCAACTACGCGGCCGCCAAGGCCGGCCTGATCGGCCTGAGCCGCTCGCTCGCCCGCGAGCTGGGGCGTCGCGGCATCACGGTCAACACTGTCACGCCCGGCCTGATCCGTACCGACATGACCGCCGGCCTTCCCGCCTGCCACGTCGAGGAGCTGCTGGCCCGGGTGCCGGTGCCGCGCGTCGGCCGCCCCGAGGACGTCGCGGCGGCCGTCCGCTGGCTGACCGACGAGAGCACCGGATACGTCACCGGAGCCGTCGTGCCTGTCGACGGCGGGCTGGGCATGGGGCACTAGGGGGTGTCCGCAAAGTCCCGTCTGCCCTGCGACGCCCGGCACGCCCTCTCGCCGCACCGGGCGGACACCCGAGTACAACCAGTACGCGGATGTCCGCCCGGCACGCCGAGAGCACGCACCGGACGCCGCAGGGCCCGCCCTTCGGGCGGACGACGCGACTTTGCGGACACCCCCTAGCCGGGGACGGACGGACTGTCCTCCGGGGTCAGTAGTGTCGAGGTCACGGTGCTGACCGGTGAGCCGTCGGCAGCGCGGAACTCGCTCTCGAGGACGAGGACGTCCCGGCCGCCGAGCCGGGAGCGTTCCGCCAGCCGGACCCGCACCCGCAGTTCCTCGCCTGCGCACACCGGCCGGTGATGCACGAACCGCTGGGCGCGGTGCAGGGTGCCGGACGGATTGGCCAGGACACCCCGGTGGCGCAGCAGCCGGTCCTCGGCGCGGGCGGCGGCGGCCACGAGGAAGGTCGGCGGCGCGAGCACGTCCGGGTAGCCGAGCGCACGCGCCGCTCCTGGATCGGTGTACGCGGGGTCGTCGGCGCCCACGGCCGCCGCGAACTCCCTGATCTTCTCCCGTTCCACCACGTACCGCCCGCCGTCCGTCCACGGCCCGGCCGTACGGAGGCTGTCCGGGACCGGCCGGCGCATCAGGCGGCCGTCATGTGGTGGCCGCCGTCGGCGTGCACGATCTCACCGGTGGTGGCCGGGAACCAGTCCGACAGCAGGCCGAGGCAGGTCCGGGCGACCGGCACCGCGTCCGCCGGGTCCCAGCCCAGTGGGGCCCGCGCCGACCACTCCTTCTCGAAGGCCGGCCCGTCACCGCCGATGGAGCGGGCCGCGAGGGTGCGCAGCGGTCCCGCCGCGACGAGGTTGACCCGTACGCCCTCGGGCCCCAGGTCCCGGGCGAGATAGCGGGCACAGGCCTCGAGTCCCGCCTTGGCGACTCCCATCCAGTCGTAGCCCGGCCACACCCGGGAGGCGTCGAAGTCCAGCCCGACGATGGATGCCCCCGGCCGCAGCAGGGGACGGCACGCCGTCGCGAGGGCCTTGAGGGAGAACGTGGAGGTGTGCAGGGCGGTCGCGACGTCGTCCCACGGCGCGTCCAGGAAGCCGCCGTCGAGGCAGTTCGCGGGCGCGTACGCCACCGAGTGCAGCACGCCGTCCAGGCCGTCGACATGGGCGCTCAGGCGGTCGGCGAGCGTGGCCAGGTGGCCGGGGTCGGTGACGTCCAGGTCCACGACCGGCGGTTCGACGGGCAGGCGACGGGCCAGCCGCCGGACGAGCGTGGGACGCCCGTAGGCGGTCAGCACGATCTCGGCGCCCTGCTCCTGGGCGAGCCGTGCCACGGCCATGGCGATGGAACTCTCGCTGATCACACCGGTGATGACCAGCCTCTTGCCGTCGAGCAGGCCGCTCATCCGGACCCCCTTGCTACTCGAGACGTATGGGCTGCGAAAGGACGTATGGGCTGAGAAGGACGCGTGGGCTGCGAAACAGTGAGCTCCGGCGCCCGCTCGGGGCGGGCGCCGGAGCTTGCGCTCAGCGCGTTCAGCAGTTGTTGCTGATGGTGCTGCTGATGCGGGCGGTCTCCTCGGCGGGGACCTCAAGGCCCTGCAGGTCCAGAACGGTGGCCATGGTGTTTCCTCCTCTCCGTGCCTTCGTCACGGACAGATCGACAAGGTTCAGCAGTTGTTGCTGATGGTGCTGCTGATACGGGCGGTCTCCTCGGCGGGGACCTCAAGACCCTGCAGGTCGAGAACGGTGGCCATGGTGTTTCCTCCTCTCCGGTGTGCTCGCTGGGCATCGGAACCGGTCGGCGTGAACCGACCGGAGCTCAGGGGGCGCGGTGCTCCGCGCCGGGGGCGGTGGCCGTGAACGGGGCCAGGAAGGGCAGGAAGTCCCGGCGTCCGTCCAGCGCGGCGGACAGGGCCAGCAGTACGCCCGGACCGCCGGTCGCGAGGTCCATCGAGATCCTGCGCAACTGCTCCCCGGGGAAGGCGAGCTGGCCGTGGAAGGACAGCGCGTGCCAGTGCAGCCTCGTCAGGTGCCGCTCCACGGCCAGGCCCGGGTCCCGCTCCGGGTGCCGGCCGCGCAGCACGGCGAGCGTGGCCAGCAGTCCGGCCCGGCCGCCGAAGAGATGCGGCTCGATGGTGAACTCGGGTTCGGCGGAGCGCGCCAGGGCGGGCAGCGCCCGCTCCAGCCGGGCGTCGGGGCGGTGCGCGAGGACCTCGTCGGCGACCAGCGCGATGCCCGCGCTGCCCACTTCCAGATAGGGCAGCTGCCGGAAGCCGCCGTCCACCTGGAGGGAACCGTCGTCCGCCGGCGTGCACAGGTCCAGGTCCAGGTGCAGTGCGCGGACCGCGAGGCCGAGGTGGGCGGCGTCGGCCGTCTCCTCGTACAGCCGCAGGAAGAACAGCGCCGCCCCGGTCCAGCCGCGCAGCAGGCCGGCGCGGCTGCCGTGGCCCGGGCCCGCCATGATGCCCGGCGCCTCGCCCGCGGTGACGGCGGCGGCGGTCCGCTCCGCCAGCTCCAGGGCCCGGCGCCGGTAGACGTCGTCGCCCGTGCGGGCCGCGAGGTCGAGAAGGTTCAGGCCGATTCCCGCGGTACCCCGGAACAGGCTCACCTCGCGCACCTGGGCGACCGCCTCCCGGCTGGTGTGCACCAGGCGGGCCGCCGTATCGAGGTGCCCCAGGCGGGCCAGCACATGGGCGATGCCGTGGGCGCCGTCGTAGAAGCCGGGCCTCGGGGGAACGTCCCGTCCGGCGGCGTCGAGCAGCCACTGCTCGTACTCGGGGTAGCGGCCCGCGCCACAGGTGTGCAGGGCCCACAGGACCCCGGCCGCTCCGTAGGCAAAGTTGGCGCCGTCGGTCATGAACTGCCGTACGTCACCGGGGAAGAGCCGGTCCGTGCGGTGCGGCGTGGCCGACAGCACGACGGCCTCCGCCAGCGACTTGCGGATGGCGCCCCAGTTGGGCAGTGCCGTGTCCAGGTCGACGCGGAGCGGCTCGCGCAGGGCGGCGGGCACCTTGTTCCGGGCCTCCTCGGACGGCGCGAGTTCACGGCGCAGCCGGTCCAGCGACCCGGCCGGGAGGGCGAATCGGCGCTCGGCCACGTCGACGAAGCGGGCCGTGCGCCCCGGGTCCAGCTCGTTCAGGCCGTTGAGCGGGAACAGCAGCCAGAGCCGCAGCGCCGCCAGTGCGTGCAGATCCATGGCGTAGCCCGTGCGCCCGGTGCCGGCGAAGCCGGGGTGACCGAGGCCGAGCCGGTCCGCCTCCTCGACGGGGACGGCGAGTTCGAAGTCGACCAGCGCCACCTCGTCCTCGTCGTCCACCAGGATGTTGGCGGGGTGCAGGTCACCGAAGACCATGCCCCGTTCGTGCACGCGGGCGACCAGCCGCTCGATCCGGTCGGCGAGCTCGCCGGCCCGCTCCACGTAGTCGCTGAGCGCCCGGGCGTCCGGACCCGTGCGGGTCAGCGGGTAGTGGCGGGCCAGCCAGCCCTGCAGCGTGTCACCGGGCATGTGCTGCACGGACAGGAAGTGGTGCTCCCACACCACGCGGTGCTCGTACAGGCGGGGGATGCCGGGGATGCCGGCGAGGCGTTCCAGCGCGCGGCGCTCGCGGTCCAGCCGGGCCACCGCGTCCCGGCCGCGGCCGTCCAGACCGGCGTGCGGGCGGGCCTCCTTGAGGACGACCTGGCGCTGTTCGCTGTCCTTGGCCAGGTAGACGCCACCGCCGTTGGAGAAGTGCAGGGCGCGTTCCACCGTGTAGGGGAAGTCCGCCGGGGAGCCGCCGGCCTGGCGGGCCGCGAGCTGGTCGGCGAGGAATCCGGGCAGTTCGACCCACTCGGGCACCTCGAAGACGGGCCTGCGCCGGTCGGGGACGAGGGTGCCGTCGGGCCGTTCGATGGCGTGGACCGGGGTGCCGTCGGCGTCGGTGCAGTACCGGCTGACGAAACCGCCGTACCGCACGTGCAGGGGGCCGGCGTTCCAGCGCAGGTCGGTCAGGATGTACGGGCCCGCCTCGCCCTCGAGACGCTGCCCGAGCTCCTCCAGGGTGCGGCGCAGCTGCTCCTCGTCGGACGGGTAGATCGTCACGAGCTTGCCGCTGGAGGAGCGCGGCGCGTACTTCAGGCTGTGGGTGGTCAGCACGTCCACGCCGCGCAGGAACTTGAACGGCAGCCCGTGGCGGACGCAGTACTCCCAGGCGGCGTCCACGATGCGCCGGGCGTTGCCGGGCAGTGCGGAGATGTGGATCTTCCAGCCCTGGGGTGGCAGCGTGTGGCCGAGCGGCGTGTGCACGATCCACACGTCCGTCTCGCGGCGCTCCCAGCCGGCGGGGGCGGGGAGCGTGCTCTGGTGGAAGGCGGAGGAGTCGTCCCCGGTGTGGCGGCCGGAGATGTCGTAGAAGACCGGGTCGGCCTGGCAGTACGCCTCGGGCTGGGGCCTGGTGGTGGTCATCGTTCCTCCTCCGGCTGCCGGGACGGACCGCCCGGGGACTCCTGGGGACGTGCCTGCGCCGGCGCCGACCCGGGCCACTCGCGGACCACGAGCACGGCGTTGTGACCGCCGAACCCGAACGAGTTGCTGAGCACGGCACGGACGGTGTGGGCCCGCGCCCGGTGCGGGACGTAGTCGAGGCCGGGGTCCTCGGGGTCGTCGCAGTTGAGGGTCGGCGGCACGATGCCGGTGCGGATCGTCTGGATCGCGGCGATGAGTTCGACGGCGCCGGCCGCGCCGATCATGTGGCCGGTCATGGACTTCAGCGAGCTGATGGGCACGCGGGGGGCGTGGTCGCCGAACACCGCGCGGACGGCGGCGCTCTCGATCCGGTCGTTGAGCCGGGTGCCGGTCCCGTGGGCCGAGATGTGGTCGATCTGCTCGGGCCGCAGTCCGGCGTCGGCGAGCGCGTCGGTCATCGCCCGCCGGGCGGCGGCGCCGTCGGGACGGGGGTGGGTGGAGTGGTACGCGTCGGTGGTCGCGCCGTACCCGGCCACCTCGGCCAGGATCGTGGCGCCGCGCCGCCGGGCGTGCTCGGCCTCCTCCAGCACGAGGATGCCCGCCCCCGCGCCCATGACGAATCCGTCGCGGTCCCGGTCGAAGGGCCGGCTCGCGAGGTGCGGGGCGTCGTCGCGGCGGGAGAGCGCCCCGGCGTTGGCCGCGGCGGCGAGGTCGAGCGGGTTGACCGCGTCGTCCGCGCCTCCGGCCACGGCCACGTCGGCGTATCCGTGCCGGATCAGCCGCAGGGCGTCCCCGACACAGGTCGCGCCCGTGGCGCAGGCGGTTGCGGTGGCTCCCGAGGGGCCGCGTGCGCCGATGTGTGAGGCGATCTCCCCGGCCGCGCTGTCCAGCGAGCCGGACGAGGCCAGGTACGGGGTCATCCGGCGCCGGCCGTGGTCGCGCAGGTCGTGGACGGCCGTACGCATCAACTGGCCCGGCCCGTAACCGGATCCGACCAGGACGGCGGTGCGGGCGGCCAGTTCCTCGTCCGGCTTCAGAGCCGCCTGGTCCACCGCCTGGAGGGCGGCGGCCAGCGCGAACTGCGCGTAGCGGTCGAGGCGTCGGCCCACCTTGTTGGGCATGTACTGCCGGGGGTCGAAGTCCACGATCTCGCCGGCGAACCGGGTGGGCAGCTCGCTCGCGTCGTACCGCGTGATGGGGCGGATCCCGCTGCGCCCGGCGGTGGCCGAGGCCCAGAACTCGTCCACGGTGCCGCCGATCGGCGAGACGGTGCCGACGCCGGTGACGACCACGCGACGCTCCGCGCCGGCGGTACGTGCGGTGTTGCGTGCCGCGTCATGGGTCCGCGCCATGGCTGCCTCCCCCTTCCGGTCCCTGGGATCGCGCGATCCGGCCTGCGCCGGGGCGGCTCGCCCCGGCGACGACCAGAGATTGACACACCCTCAACTCAGGAGTCAACAACTATGACAAGAGCTCGATGACGGAGCCTGTTTTCTTGACTCCCGCGCATTGACGGCATGCCTAAGATGCTGTTCACTGACGGATTCATGGGGAGTCATCAGATTGACTCCGAAGTCAAGGAGTGCTAACATGCCACGCTGGAGCACGTTGCTGCTCGATGACGCGTCGCTTGCCGAAATGCCTCGTCTCCCGCTCGGTGACGTGCTCCGGCACGCCGATCTCGTCACCGAGCAGGAACCGCACCCGCAGGCGCTCTACGAGCGCTGGGAGAAGCAGCAGTGGTCGGCGCAGGCCATCGATCTGGAGCGGGACCGCGAGGACTTCGACAAACGGCTGCCGCGCTCCGTGCGCAAGATCGTCGAGGAGTCCGTCGCCACCTTCATCATCGGCGAGTACACCGGCCTCGACCTGCTCGGGCCCATCCTCACCGGTGCCCCCGAGGAGCACGACCACCTCTACCTCGGCACCCAGATCGCCGACGAGACCCGCCACACCCAGCTCATGCTGCGGCTCGGCGAGGAACTCCTCGGCCTGGACCCCGACCCGAAGAAGATGCTGGTGCAGGCGTGGAACATGGTCACGCCCCCGCACCGCGACCTCAGCCGCATCGAGACCGAGGTCATCCGCGAGGTGCAGGAGCACCCCTCGGACTACCGGCGCTGGCTGCGCGCCGTGGCCCTCTTCCACCTGATCACCGAAGGCGTGCTCGCCCTCGTCGGACAGCGCGCCATCGTGAACTCGCTGCACGGCGTCCCGCTGCTCGCCGGCGTCAAGGCGGGCTTCACCGCGATGTGCCGGGACGAGTCGCGACACGTCAGCTTCGGCCTGCACGCGCTGCGCCAGGGCGTACGCGAGGGTTACGGCGACGACATCCGCGAGATCATCGAACTGGCCGGTCCGATCGCCCTGAACATCGAGGAGGGCGGTCAGGCCGACGAGGCCCCGCAGGGGCTGACCATGAAGCAGCTCGGCATCGAGAGCCTGTATCGCCAACTCCGGCTGATCGGCATCGAGAAGGAGTTCGCGGACCACGTCGTGGCGCTGGCCGCACCGAAGCCCGCACCCGGCGAAGCGTCCCCGCGGCCGTGACCGGCCACGTCCCGCACCCACCACCCCACCTGCCCCGTGCCCGCAGGCACGCGCACAGAGAGGCAACCGAATGACACGCGAAGAGATCATCGCCGGGCTCGCCGAACTCCTCAACGAGGTCGCCGACGTCGAACCCGCCGAGGTCACCGAGGACAAGTCCTTCATCGAGGACCTCGACGTCGACTCCCTGGCGATGGTCGAGGTCATCGTCTCGGCGGAGGAGCGCTTCGGGGTCAGTCTCCCCGAGGAGGAGCTCCAGGAGCTGCGCCTGGTCTCCGACTTCGTCCTGCGCGTCGAGAAGGAGCTCGCGGCCCAGGCCGCGTGACCGCGCACACCGACGGGTGCGCTCCGGCCCTCCCCGGGGACGGCCGGAGCGCACCACCCGCTCATCCAGCCGGAGGAAGGCAGAGCACCATGTCCGAACAGGCCGCGGTGCGCCGGTCCCTGCGCGCGTTGTTCAGCCCCCGGGGCTGTCCCGATCCGTACCCGCACTACGCGGTCCTGCGCGAGCACGCTCCCGTGGCCCGGCTCCCGGACGGCACCGTCGTGGTCAGCCGCCACGCCGACTGCGACCGGATGCTGCGCGACCCCGTGTTCCGGGTCGAGGACGACGAATGGATCGGCCGCACCTGGCCCGAGGGCCGCGAACACCACACCGTGTACTCGCTCATGGGCGAGATGGTCAACCAGAACTCGCCCCACCACGAACGGCTGCGGCGTCTGGTCAGCCGTGCCTTCACCCCGCGCCGGGTGGAGGGGCTGCGCCCGGCCGTGACCGCGCTCGTCGAGCAGCTGCTGACCGGCCTCGCGGAGCGGGCGGCCCCGGACCGGCCGGTGGACTTCATGGCCCACTTCGCGCTGCCGCTGCCCATCGCGGTCATCGGCGAGCTGCTCGGCGTCCCGGAGGAGGACCGTCCGTGGTTCGCGCCCCGGGTGCAGGCCGTGACCTCCGCGATCGAGCAGAACCTGACCGGCGACGCCCTGGACCGGGCGGACGAGGCCACCTCCGAACTGTGGGACCGCCTGGGGCAGCTCACCGAGCTGCGGCGGGCCGACCCGCGCGAGGACCTGGTGAGCACGCTCATCGCGGTGCGCGACGCGGACGGCGACCGGCTCACCCGGCGTGAACTGCTCGCCAACCTCGTCCTGCTGTACTCCGCCGGCTACGAGACCACCAGCAACCTCCTCGGCAACGGACTGGCCGTCCTGCTGGAGCGGCCCGACCTCCTCGCACGGTTGCGCGGCGAGCCCGACCGGGTGGGCGCGTGGGTCGAGGAGATGCTCCGCTTCGACCCACCCATCCAGATCGCCTCGCGCTGGGCGGGCGAGGACACCGAGCTGGGCGGGGAGAGCATCGCGCGCGGCACCCAGGTGATCGCCCTGCTGGCCGCCGCCAACCGTGACCCGCGGCGGCACCCGGACCCCGACGTCTTCTGCCCGGACCGGCCGCCCTCGCGGTCGCTCACCTTCGGCGCCGGGGCCCACTACTGTCTGGGCGCCGCCCTGGCCCGGCTCGAGGCGCAGGTGGCGTTCCCGCTGCTGCTGAAGCGCTTCCCCTCGATCCTCCCCGCGGGCGCCGGCGCGGCCCGGGACCGGGTGACGTCGCTGCGCGGCCACACCCGCCTGCCCGTGCTGCTGGGGTGACACGGGGTGACAGCGGCGGGGGCCGTACCGGAGAGTTCCCGCCCGGTACGGCCCCCGCGTTCACTGCGCTGTGCGACCCGGTCCTACCTGGCCTTCTTCTCGCGCGGCCAGATCGTGTACGACCAGGACCAGATCGTGTCGATGATCCAGATGGTCAGCCAGATGCGCCCGATCCACACCAGCGGGCCCCGCTTGTCGTCGGGCACGGCGTCGTCGGTGATCTGCCACACGATCCAGTTGGAGTCCAGCGCCCAGAGAACCACCTGCCCGATCAGGAACGCGGCGGTGTGGATGAGCCAGTCGCGCCGCTCCTTGCGGGCGTGCTCCTGGGGGGTGAGCCGCCGCTCGCCCGGCGAGGCTCCGGAGTCCTGCGGCTTGTCCATCTCCATGAACGGGTCTTCTCCTTCTTCCTGTGGGGGGATGTGTTTCCTGCCGGGGTCAGATGCCCGGCCGCCGTCCGGCTCGTCGGGGAGGGCGTCGGCAGGGGCGTCGGGAGGGGCGTCGGGCAGGCCCAGCACGCGGATCGCGTACGGCACGACGAGGGCGCCCAGCACAGAGACGCACGCGGCGGACAGACAGGCCGCCGCCCACCCCCGCTGCTCGTACAGCACGCCCATCAGTGCCGGGCCGACCACCACGCCGGCCAGCCGGGCGCTCTCGTAGAGGCCCATGCCCCGGCCGATCCGCCCGTCGGCGGCGGCTGCGACGGTGGCCTGCTCGACGGGGATCTGCGCGGCGAAGCAGGCGGCGGCGACCGCCCACAGCACGGCGATCGCCACCGGGGTGGCGGTGACCGCCAGGCCGACGGCGAACACCGTGCTCGCCACGAACGAGACGACCATGGTGGGCACGCGGCCCAGCCGGTCGGTGAGGCGGTGGGTGTGCTCCGGCAGCAGGATGAACACCAGGAAGCCGGGCGCGAAGACCATCGCGATCTCGTTGGGGGTGAGCTTCAGGTCGCCCTGCAACCGCAGCAGCAGCAGCATCCACAGCCCCGCCTCCGCAGCGGCGGTCACCGCGGACACCACCATCAGCGGCATCAGACGCCTCGGCAGCGTCCGCCGCTCCCGCTCCCGCTCGCGCGTGCGGGCCGGTCGCTCCGCCGCAGTGGTCCGGTCCCGTCCGGTGCCCTGCACCAGCGCCACCGCGGCGTACGCGCAGGCCGCGCAGCCGAGCCAGAACAGTGGCCGGTAGCCGCTGCGTTCCAGCAGCGAGAACGCCACCAGGTAGCCCACGAAGGCGCCTTGGCCCTCGGCCGAGAGCAACTTGCCGTATGCGGCGGTGTGGTTCTCGCCCCGCCGGCCGGTCCACGTCCGCAGTCCGACCCAGAACAGCGCGCCGCCGGCGCCGCCCACCGCCGACGCGGCGAAGGCCAGGGGCACCGAGCCGGCCAGCGCGTAGCCCGCGAACGACAGGGCGTACAGGCCCGCGCCCGCCGCGGCCACCCACCGCTGCTCGAACCGGTCGGCCAGTTCTCCCGCCAGCGGGCGCACGAGGAGCGACAGCACCGCCTCGACGGCGACCAGCGCGCCGACCACCGAGGCGCCCGCCTCCAGGGTGGAACCGGCCCACAGCGGCAGCAGGAAGTCCAGCACCTCCGCGGGGGCGCTGGCGAACATCGCTGCCGTCACCACGCGCCGCCCGGCCGGATCGCGCAGGGCGGCGGTCTCCTTTCCTGCTCCCGTGCTCACGTCGCGAGCGCCTGCTTCGGGGTGATCACGCGGGTCGGGAAGGAGTTGTTGGTGATCCGCGCGAACATGTTGCGCGGGCCGGGGATCCACACCTCGTCCACCCGGGCCGTGTGCAGACCGCGCAGGATCGTCTGCCAGTGGACGGGCGTGGTCCAGCCGTCCAGCAGGTCCTGCTTGATCTCCTCGGGGCCGGTGAGCAGCCGCCCGTCCACGTCCGAGACCACCGGCAGCCGGGCGGGCCGCCAGTCGACCGTCCCGTACACCTCGTCGTGCAGCCGCGTGCGCAACCCGGCGACGGCGGAGCAGTGTTCGGCCCGGTTCATGGTGTAGAAGGGGAACCCGCCCTCCTCGCGCACCCGTTGCTCGAACCGTTCCAGCGTGCGCATCGAGGCGGAGACGGCGTGCACCTGCTCGTCGAGGACCACCGACAGCTCGGCCCACTCACCGCGCTCGTGCGTCTCCGCCACCAGCCGGCGCACCGTGTCGTGCGGGAGCCGGTAGAAGAAGTGGCAGCCCAGCGGTTCGTCGAGCGAGTCGAAGTAGTCGGTCTCGACGACGACACTGCGGCGGATCAGCCGCAGGGCGTCCGGGTAGCTGAGCGCGCCCGCCCACACGGCCGCCATGAAGGCGCCGAAGCTCTGTCCGCCGCAGGCCGCCGGGCGACCACCGTGCTGCTCCTGCGCCCAGTCGGCGAGGGCCAGGGTGAGCGCCATGAAGCCGGCCTCGAACACCTCCCACTCGTAGATCGACGCCTCGCGATAGGCCTCGGCCAGGGAGTATCCGAGGATCTCGTCGGCCTCGGCGAATCTTCGCCGGGCGTGCTCGTTCGTGGTCACGAACGCGCTGATGGCGTCGAACCCGGTGGGGATGAGACCGGGAAAGAAGAGCGCAACGGGCATACGGCGTCCTAGTCCTCTCGCTGTCCGTCATCCGTCCTCGCGCAGCGGGAAGTCGCCCGCGGGCCCGGCCATCCCCGGCGGGGTGTCGGAGAGCGAGACCCGCACCTCCACGACCGCCGACGTACCGGCCTCGCAGTGTTTCCACGCGGAGCGGAAGACGTGATCCATGTCCTCAGGGTTGTCCACGCGCCAGTAACCCAACCCGAACGAGGCGGCGAGCCCCTCGTTTCCGGTCAGCCGGTCCGCCGTGAACGAGAAGCGTGACCCGCCCCCGGACACCCGGTCGAGGTTGGTCTGCAGCCATCCGTAACCGCCGTTGTCCAGCACGACGTACAGGACGGCGGCGCCCGCGTCGGCGAGCGTGGGCAGCTCCGTGCGGAACAGGTTGAAGGCCCCGTCCCCCGCCACCGAGACGACCGGACGCCCGGGGGCCGCGAGCGCCACGCCCACGGCGGCGGCGGCGCCGAACCCCAGCGGGGTCTGTTCGCTGGGCACCACCGATCCCCCCGTGGAGCCGCAGCTCCAGTGCGGATGGAAGTACGACCACATGTCCTGCAGCCCGTTCTCCTGCACCAGGATCCGGTCGCCGGGCACAGCCGCGTCGAGCGCGGACAGCACGCGGGCGACGGAGACGCCGCCGTCCTCGCCCGCCGACAGCGCGGCGCGGCGGGCCCGTTCGGCGGCGCGCCCGGCGAGCCCGGCGCGCACCTCGGCGACGCGCGCCGGCCAGGGGCCGCCCGCGGTGCCGGTGCCCAGCATCCGGCTCCAGGCGTCCACGGCCCGCCGTACGTCACCCAGCACACAGACACCGGGCCGTTCCGTGGCGATGGCGTCCTCGGCGCTCACCACCTGGATCACCGGGAGCCGGTCCGGCTCCGGCCAGCCGAAGGCCGCGGTCTCCTCCAGCCGGCTGCCGAGCGCGAGGACCAGGTCCGCCTCCTGCCACAGCCGGTCGGCGGGCGCCACCGTGTACAGGCCGGACACCCCGCAGAACAGCGGGTGGTCCTCGTCGACCGTGCCGCGCCCGGAGGCCGTGGTGAACATCGCGGCGCCGAGACGCGCGGCGAACTCCTCCACCGCCCTCCCGGTGTTGCGGTGCCGGGCACCGCCGCCGACCAGCAGCACCGGCCGGCGGGCCGCCGTGATCAGGTCGAACGCCTCGGCCAGGACGTCCGGGTCGGGGTCGAGCCGCTGTGCGGCGGCACGCCGCCACGGGCCGCTGCGGAGGACCGGCTGAGCGGCGATGTGGTCGGGGATCTCCACATAGACCGGCCCCGGGGTGCCGTTGACGGCGACCGTGACGGCCTTGTTCAGGGTGGGGACGAGCCGGGCGGGGTCGTCCACGCGGGCCGCCCACTTCACCAGTGGGCGGACGGCGCCCAGCTGGTCCAGTTCCTGGAAGGCCCCGGTGCCCACCCGGTCCAGGCCGGTGCCGCCCGCCACCAGCAGCACCGGCGCCGCGGCGGATCGTGCCTCCAGCAGCCCGGTCAGTGTGTTGGTCAGGGCCGGGCCCTTGCCCACCGCGCAGACTCCGAGGCCGCCGGAGGCGAGGGCGTGACCGGTGGCCATGAACAGGGCGTTGCGCTGGTCGCGGCAGAGCACGACCCGCGTGTCGGCGTCCTCCAGGGCGCCCAGCAGGTCCATGTCGTCCCCGGGCAGCCCGAACACCGCGCGGGAGCCGAGGTGCCGCACCAGGTCGGCCACGGCGTGCCAGGCGGTCGGGTGGGTCGTGGAGTCGGTGTTCACTGGCGTTCCGCCCGGAAGTGCTCGGCGACGGCCTTGGAGATCAGGACGGGTTCCGTCCAGGTCTGCCGGCCGTCGGTGATGTAGTTGGCCATCCGCCCGTATCCGCCGAAGGGCGCGTTGCCGTCGTCGACGGAGAACAGGTTGGCGTCGACGGTGACGGTGGTACGCCTGCGCAGCGCGGCCACCAGGTCCGGGGCGTCGCCGTACACGCTGGATCCCAGGGCCCGTTCGGTGAACGGGCCGGTGGTCAGGGTGGCCGCCAGCTCATCGGCGTCGGAGTAGCCGACGACGTAGAAGACGGGGGCGAAGAACTCCGGCACCTGGGTGCGGGGTGTCACCCCGCTGCCGAGGACGACGGCGGGATCCACCCGCCGCTCGCGGAAGTCCACATGGCCGCCGTGCACGATGTTCCGGCGGTTGCGCGCCAGGAACAGTGCGGCCTCCTCCAGCGCGCCCTCGTAGAAGATCGGCCCGAAATCGGCATCGGGATCGGTGTACGGGCCGTACCGCAGTCCCTTCAGCTCGGCCACGAGCGTGTCGAGGAACGTGTCGAGCAGGTCCTCGTGCACGCAGAACAGGTCCGGGCCCAGGCAGTCCTGGCCGGAGTTGTGGACCCGGATCTCCACCGCGTCGCGCACCGCGCGCCCGATGTCGGAGCCGGGGGCGACGACGAACGGGTTGACGCCCGCGCCCAGGAACAGGAAGAGCCGGCCCGGGGAGAGCTGGGAGCGGATCTGCTCGGCGTTGCGATAGGCGCCGGTGAACACCACGACGTCGGCGGGCTGGACGTGGGTGCGCAGGAAGTCGCGCTGACTGGCGTCGGTCAGCTCGATGGGCAGGCAGTGGCGTTCGGCCAGCAGCGCGTGCAGCCGGACCGTCTGGTCCCGGACGTGGCTGGAGGGCCGGAACACCAGCCGGTCCGCGTAGAGGGCGGGCACCAGCAGGTAGAGGGCGTACGAGTAGAGGATCACGTTCGACGGCATGAAGACCGCCAGGCTGGGCACCCTGGGGGGCCGGTGGCGGCCGACCTCGGCGAGGGCGCCGTCCAGCGTGGCGATGGTCGCCTCGATCTCGTATCCGGCCGCGCGGTGGGTGGAGATCTCGCACAGCAGTGCGTGCACGGGTCCGGGGTCCTCGACCAGCAGGTCCCTGACCGCGCGCAGCGCCCGCACGCACCGGGCGTCGGCGATGCCCCCGGGCAGGGGGTCGGCGGTGGGCCTCGTGGGAGCGATGGTCATGCGGACCTGCTCTCTCGAGCGCGTTCCCGGGGGCCGCGACGCGGGATGCGACCGGCGGGCCCCCGTTCCCGCCGCGGGTGCCTTCCTGCTGTTCGCTCGGTCATGTGTCCCTCCTCGGAGCAGAGTCCATGGAGGTCAAGAGTCATCTAATAGTCAGTTCTTGTCAAGGTCAGTAATGTCATGTCCCAGGCTTCCCCCACGGCCCGGATCCCCGCACGGCCACGCTCCCGCGCGGTGCGGATCAGATGTCGTGCAGCGGCGGCGCCATCCAGCAGCAGAGCACCACCAGCAGATAGGCGCCGGCGATCAGGGCGACGGCGGGTCCCAGGCCGAACGCGCCCACGGCCGCGACGGTCCCGGTGGCTCCGAGGGGGACCGCCACCAGCCCCACGGTGTCGACCACCGTGGTCACCCGCCCGTACTGCCCCTTGGGCGCGTTCCGCTGCAGGACGCCCCTGCGCAGCGGACCCACCGGAGCCGCGACCGCGCCGAGCGCCGCGAGCACCGCCGCGCCGACCGGCAGGGACGGCAGCGGCGCCAGGGCGCCGACCAGGGCAGCGACGGCGAACCCGGCGCCGAGATAGACCCGCCGCCCGTTCAGCCGGTGCCCGACGGCCGCGTAGCCGAGGGTGCCCACGACGGACCCCAGGGCGAAGGCCGTGAGCAGGACGCCGAGATGCGCCGCACTCCCCAGATGCTGATACGCGTACGTCACCAGCACGACCCCGGCCAATCCGCTGTCCAGGGCGTTGAACGCGGTGCCCGAGACGGCCATGGTGCGCAGCAGCCGGTGCCGCCGCAGGGTGCGCAGCCCGGAGCGCAGGTCCGCCAGGTACGTTCCGCGGGCGGCGCTCCTCGCGGGGTCCCGGCGGCCGGCCGTCACCCAGGTGAGGATCACCAGCGCCGCGAGCCCGCAGGCCAGCGCGTCGAACAGGAGCACCCACCGGGTCCCCAGCAGGGCGACCGCGGCCCCGCCGAGCGGCGGCCCGCACAGCTGGGCGACCTGATGGATCCCGCTGAGCAGCGCGTTCCCGCGCTCCAACGGCATGCCCGCGGCCTCGGCCAGCTCCGGCACGAGTCCGGTGACCGCCGCGGTCCCCGGGATGTCCAGCATGTTCGCGACCACGATCAGGACGACCAGCGTGGGGAAGTCCAGCGCCCCCATGGCGTACAGCAGCGGAACGCTCGCCGCGCCCGCACCCCCGACCAGGTAGGCGAGCACCGCCGTCGCCCGGAACCCCCACCGGTCGACCAGGGGACCCGCCACCAGGCCCACCACGCCGGAGGCCACGGCCCCGATCGCGATCACGATGCCGGTCTGGGCCACGCTCCCCGTGGTCTTGAGCACGAACCACGGGACGGCGACGATCATCATCGCCTCGCCCGTCGAGCTGACCGCCACGGCCGCGAGCAGCGCATGGAGACCCCACCGGCGACGACAATTGCTTGCACCGCTTGCCATGTCGAGTGACGCTAGCATGACTCATATTGACTAAATGATGACTCCAGAGTTCTCAAGAACTCGCAAAGAGGCCACTGGATTCCCGGTAACCGCCGTGCTGCGCCTGGGCTGACCTGTAGAATCGCCGGTCGTACGCCAGTAAGGTTCGTCCATCCGCCTCTCACTCGACAGCGAGCAAACTTTGACGATCGAACAGCCCTCGTTCGGGCAACGCGTTCGGGAGCTCCGCCGCGCCAGGGGTCTGTCTCAAGGGGACCTCGCCGGGGACGGAGTCTCCCCGAGCTACGTCTCCCTCGTGGAGAGCGGTCGCCGCGTGCCCAGCCTGAAGGCGGCCCGGACCATCGCCACCCGGCTCGGCACGACCGTCGAGAAACTCTGCGAACCCGGCGCCGGGGACAGCCGGCGCACGCACCGCCTGGAACTGGTCGGCCAACTGGTGGCCGCGCGCTCCAGCCAGCTGGCCGGTGACTGGCCCGCCGCCCGCCGGCGGCTGGAGTCCGTCATCGAGGAGGCGGCCGACAGCGGCCTCGACGAGATGGGCTGGGAGGCCCGCTGGGAACTCGCCGCCGTCCTCGAGCGCCTCGACGCCACCGACGCCCGCGAGCAGACCCTGCGCGCCCTGGCCGACGACCCGCTCACCGGCGCGGCCCCGCTGCTCCACGTCTGGGTCGCCGCGGAGCTCTCCCGGCTGTACCGGCGGCAGGGCGACCTGGGCGAGGCCGTCCGCTGCGCCGAGAACGCCCAGGCCGCCGCGAACGGTCTCGACGCGGACCGTCCCGAGCGGGGAGAGGCCCAGGTGGCCCTGCTGGCCGCCTACGTCGAGAGCGGGGAGTGGCACCGCGCCCGCGACCTCGCCGACGCGGTCCTGGAGCAGACGTCCCGGGGGGCGGACGACCAGTTGCGGGCGACCGCGCTGTGGGCCGCGGCCGGTGTCCGCCACCTCGACGGACACACGGAAACGGCCCTGAAGCTCCTGCACCAGGCGGACGACCTGCTCGCTCCCGCCGTCGACATGGCCCGTCGCGTCCGGCTCACCCGCGCCCGTGCCCTGCTGGCCCTGGAGGCCGGCGACGACAGCGCCGCCGCCCTGCTGGAGCAGGCCCGGCACGCCGGAGCCCTGGTCCCCACGCCCGAGAGCGCGTCCTGGCTCGCGACCCTTGAGGTCCTGGCGGACCTGCGCGGAGCCGACCCGTCGCGGGCGCTGGAGCACGCCGCCGGCATCGTTCCCGAGTCCCCGGAGCTGCCGCCGCTGGACCGCTCCCGCTGCGCCGTCATGCGCGCCCGCGCCCGGCGCGCCGCCGGCCGGGAGGAGGAGGCCGAGGCCGACTTCCGCACGGCGGCCGCCGGATACGAGACGGCCGGCGCCTACCGCCTGGCGATGGCGACATGGCGCGAGCTCAGCGACCCCGGCCACCCCGTCGGCCCCGACCCGCACCTCGTCCTCATGCCGTAGGCGCACGGCGGGAGGCGCCGTCATGACCCGACCGGCACCGGGCACCGCACCTGCCACACCCTGACCTCACCGGCCGGCTCGGACGTCGCCAGGGAGGCCACCGTGCCCGGTGCCGCGGGCAGATCGCCCACGTACGCCGTGCCCCCGGCGCCGAGCATCCCCGCCTGCGGGACCAGCACGCTCCCGTCCGTCCCGTCGACCAGCACGTCCAGCTCGGCGGCCCGGGCGAATCCACCCCGTCCGACCAGCCGCAACGCGGCCTCCTTGCGGGTCCACAGCTGGGTGAGCACCGTCGTCCTGCGGTCGGCGGGTGTCCGCTCGGCATGCTCCCGTTCGGCGCGGGTGAACGGGAGCAGCGCCCCCGTGCCGAACGACGCCGGCACCGTGGCCGCGCTGAGCGCCACCGAGCCCGCCGCGCTGAGCGCCAGCAGGAGCGTGCCCTGATCGCGGCAGACCGACAGTGCGATCGCCTCCGCGTCCAGGCGCGGCCGCCCGAAACCGTCGTGGCGGAGCCGCACCTCGGATGGCGTCCGCCCCAGCAACCGGGCCACCACAGGGCCCAGTTCGTCGTCCCGCACCTCCTCCGTCACCGAGAAGACGTGCACCCCTCCGGGCTTCGGGACAGCCGGGGTTCCCGGGGCCCACCACTCGCCGCGCAGAACGGGGCGGCGAGGCACGATGCAGTCTGTTTCCTGTATTCCGCAGAGCGATGACGGCCCGGATAATGCCCGGTGCACAATTTTCCCCCCGTTTATTGCTGACGTGACGTTTTCCACGGATGAACGTCGTTGTCGTAAGCAGAGCCATGGCGGCGGACGAATGTCAATAACTGGTCAGATCGTCAACACCCGGATCAAACGCGCCAAGGCTCAGAAGACTCTCGATGCTGCAACGCTGCGCTGACTCCCCCGTTCATCGCATGTCTCGCTTCTCGTCGCGACAGGCCCGCCACTCGGCCATGGTCCCCGGTCCTGGGTGGCCGCGACGCCGGTCACCTGGCTAAACTCCCCTGCGCCCGGTGACCTGGGCCGTCACGCGCTTCACGCTACCCACGGTGTTCACGCTAGTCAACATTGGCCGGAGTCCAGCCGAAGGGTTGACTGGTCATGACTTCAGGATTACTCGAGGTTGCCCGAAACGGACCGTTGTGCACCATTGCTCCTTGTCCGGATCTTATTCTCGAAGCAGAACGGTGCACTACGCTGTCGGCTCGGTCGGAATTTTTCTCACGAGGAAGGGGCGAGTCCAGCGTCGTGAGCACCGGGGATGACAGGCCAGACAGCTTGGCGGACAAGCTGAATTACCTCTTCGAGCACACCGTGCTCCCGGGGGAGAGCCCGCCGTCCAACCGCCAGGTCGCCGCGGCGATCAACGAAGCGGCCGGGGAGCAGATCATCTCCCACTCGTACATCTCGCTGCTGCGCAACGGGCACCGGGACAACCCGACCTTCCGGCAACTCGAGGCCCTGGCCCAGTACTTCGACGTCAGCCCCGCCTACTTCCACAGCGATGACATCACTGCGCAGGTCGTGGAGGGGCTCCGGTTCCTCACCTCGCTGCACACCGGGGACATCAGCACGCTGGCACCCCGGGGCGCCCGTGCGGACGGCCTCTCGGCGGAGATGCTCGCCTACGTCAACGAGGTCATGGCCGAGATCAAGCAGAACGGACTGCCCGCCCCCGAGCGCCCCGCCTGAGCCTGCCCGGCCCGCGGCCCCTGACCTCGTTCTGCCCCACGCCCTGACGGCAGCCCCACCCCCGAGCTGCCCGGCAGTCCCCACCGGGAGAACCATGTCCCACCGCCGACGTCGACTCGTCCCCCTGCCGCGCAGGCGCCGCCCGTCGCTGCGCCGGATCCGCCGTGAGTGCAAACGCCATCTGGCGCGGATGCCCCTGCCCGATCCCTTCACCCTCCCCGCGTTCGTCCGTGCCATCGAGGAGGCCCGCGGCCGCCGGATCATCCTGCTCCCGCTGCCGCCGGGTGCCGGTACCCCCGACGGCGCCTGCGGCCTGTGGGTCAAGCTGACCGACGCCGATCTGGTCTTCTTCCAGCGGGGCATCACCACCGGCCACCAGGACCAGATCATCCTCCACGAGCTCGTGCACATCTGGGAGGACGACGCCGGAGCGGTCGACGCCGCCTACTTCCAGCGGTTGTTCCCCGTCATCGGGCCACGGTTGGTGGCGAAGTTCGCCGCGGGACTGCCGGTGACGGGCCGCACCAGCTACGACAGCCACCAGGAGCGGCGCGCGGAAATGCTCGCGGATCTCATCCAGTTGGCGGCTCGCGACCTGCGGGAGCGGCGCGAGGATGCCGTCGGCCGGCTGGAGGAGAGCCTCGCCCATCCCGTCGCCCGCCGCCGAGGAGACCGAAGGACGCCCCCGTGATCGATTCCCTGACCTATGTCGTGGCAGGGCTCCTGCTGCTGACCGTCCTGTGGCGGCTCCCCTCCGCGTTCCGGGGCGGGAACCGGCGCACCCTGTGGGGCGTGTTCGCGGCGTTCGCCGCCGCCTGGTGGCTGAAGACGCCCCTGCTCATCGACCTGGTCGCGCGGACCGGGATCAACGACCTGTCCAGCCTGCTCAAGCACGCCATCGCCATCGGGGGCATCTGCTCACTGCTGCGCTACGCCGGCGCGATCTACGGCTCCCCGCCCCAGGACGACCCCGGGCGCCGCGACCTGCGCGTGGCCCGGTTCGTCGTACGCGTGGCCATCAAGGCCTCGCTCGCCGCCGTCTGCGCGATGACCGCCCTGTTCTTCCTCGCCATCGACCGCAGCGAACCGACCGAGCACTTCCTCACCGGCCACGCGGGCGACCCCGGCCTGGCCCTGTACATGGGCGTGCTCTACCTCTACATGGGCTCGGCGGCCGCCCTGTGCGCCTACCAGTGGGGCAGCGCCGCCCGGCGGGCCCACCGCCGACTGCTGCGCGCCGGGCTGACGATGATGACCGTCGCCATGGTGCTCGCCGTCCTCTACGCCACGCTGCGCACCGTCTATCTCGCCATCGTCACCGTCTCGCCGCCGACCGAGGAGTTCGCCGCCGTCCAGGAGACGGTCACCGACTCCCTGCAACTCGCCCTGTTCCCGATGCTGGTGCTCGGCGCGGCCGTGCCCGCCACACGGGCGGCGGTCGACCGGTGGCGTGCCTGGCGGACCCTCCAGGCGTTGCACCCCCTGTGGTCGGCCCTGGCCCGCGCCGTGCCCGATCACGTACTCGACCCGCCCAGTTCCCTGCTTCACGGCCACCGGTTCGCGCCCGCGCTGAACCGCTGCCGGGACCTGATGCGGCTGTCCACCCCCGCCGAGGTGCGGCTCCACCGCTGGGTCACCGAGATCCGCGACGCCGTCCGCGATCTGCGCCACTACGTACCCGACGACCTGCTGGCCCGGGCCAGGGCCCTGGCCGAGGCGGAGGGACTGCACGGGGACGAGGCCCGGGCCACCGCGGAGGCGTACTGGATCGAGGCCGCGCTGCTCGCCAAGACCTCGGGACGCCAACCGTTCCGCACCGCCGCCGAGTTCACCACCGCCACCGGCACCGGCCCGGAGGACGAGACCGCCTGGCTGCTCGCGGTCCGCTCGGCCCGTCGCCGCCTCAACCCCGACTCCGTACGCCATCTGCTGTCCGACCGACTCCCCTCCTCCCACTCGGCGGTCCCGGCATGAACACCCCCCACCCGCCCGCTGTCGACGTGCACCTTCTGCTGCGCCGGGCCGGCACCGTGCTGCTGTCCCTGCGCCGCGGCTCCTACGGAGCCGGCCAGTGGTCCCTGCCGTGCGGGAAACTCGAACCGGACGAGTCCGTGCCGGACGCCGCGGCCCGTGAACTCGCGGAGGAGACCGGCCTCGTCGTCCCGCGGCACCGGTTCCGGCTGGCGCACGTCGTCCACGCGGTCCGCGACGACGGAAGGCCCGGACAGCACCTCGGCTTCTTCTTCACCGTCACCCGGTGGCAGGGCGAACCGGTCAATCGCGAACCGGCCAAGTGCTCGGCCCTGCGCTGGTTCCCCGTGGCGTCCCTGCCCCCCGTCCTCCCGTACTCCGCCGCGGGCCTTGCCGGCGCCCTCACCGACCCGGGCGGGATGACCCTGTACAACTGGCCCGCCCCGGAGCCGACCTGAGTGGGACGCCCGCTCAGGGCGACGGCTCCAGGACGACCTTGCCGATGGTGCGTCTGGTCTCCAGGGCGCGGTGGGCCTCGGCCGCTTCCTTGAGGGGGAAACGCTGGACGGCGGGGGTGAGGTGGCCGGCGGCGGCCTGGCCGAGGGCGCGGAGTTCGAGGGTGCGGACCGGGTTGGGGCCGCCCGCCCTGCGCATCATCTTCGGGCCCAGGACGTTCACGGAGACGCCGTCGACGAGGTAGGGGCTGTCGCTGTCGAGGCCCTGGGCGGACCAGCCGAAGACGATGTGCCTGCCGCCGGGGGCCAGGAGGGCGACCGCCTCGCGGGCGACGTCGCCGCCGACGCCGTCGTAGACGATGGTCACCCTGCCGTTGTGGGCGGCGAGTCGTGCGGGCCAGTCGGGGGCCGTGTAGTCGACGGCGAGGTCGGCGCCGTTGGCGCTGACGCGGGCGGTCTTCGCGGGGCCGCCGGCCAGGCCGACGACGGTGGCGCCGGCGTTCTTGGCGTACTGCACGAGGAGGGTGCCGAGGCCGCCGGCCGCGGCGGGGACGAGGACCACGTCGCCGGGGCCGGGTTCGGCGAACTGCACGATGCCCATGGCGGTGCGGCCGGTGCCGATCATGGCGACGGCCTCCGCGAAGTCGAGGCGCTCGGGGATCTCGTGGAGGCGTTCGGCGTCGGTGACGGCGAGCTCCGCGTAGCCGCCGGGGGCGAATCCGAGGTGGGCGACGACGCGCTTGCCGAGCCAGTGTCCGGGCGTGCCGTCGCCGAGCGCGTCGACGGTGCCGGCGACCTCGCGGCCGGGGACGGTCGGCAGGGTGGCCGGTGCGGGGGCGGGCCCTCGCTGCCCCTGCCGGAGGGCGATGTCCAGGAGGTGGACACCGGCGGCTCGTACGGCGATACGGACCTGTCCGGGGCCCGGCCGGGGATCCTCGACCTCTTCGTAGGTGAGGTTCTCGGCCGGGCCGAAGGCGTGCAGGCGGATGGCGTGCATGGGGTCCCCCTGTGGGTGTCCGGGCGCCGGTGGGTCGCGCGGCCGGCGCCGCTGCTGCCCCCACTGTTCAACCTCAAGCATGCTTGAGGTCAAGGTCGCGCCGGCCG
>NZ_JAATEM010000048.1 GCF_012034205.1 Streptomyces composti | reverse complement strand
CAGAGAATTTCTCCGTGCAGAACGGCGAACCAGCCGTCGTCCCGCGCTCCCCAGTCCCGCCAGGCCCCGGCCGCGGCTTCGAGCCGCTCGCGCGTGGCATGTCCGCCGTCGACGGCCAGGGCGGCATAGGAGGACAGCACGGTGCGGTCGGCCCACAGTCCGCTCCACCACCGCCGTTCCTCCGGAGCGGAGAAGGTCCAGGTGGAGGAGGTCGCGGTGATGTCCGTCAATCCGGCGGCCAGCGCCCAGGACTTCAGCCGTCGCCCCGCGTCCGGCTCGCCGCCGCCGGCCCGCGCCACCCGCCGGTACAGGTTCAGCCAGTCGTCCAGGCCCTGCGACGGCGGATACCAGGTCATCGCCGCGTAGTCGGCGTCCCGTGCCGCGATCAGCCCGCCGGGCCGGGTCACCCGACGCATCTCGCGCAGCGCCCGCACCGGGTCGGCCACGTGCTGGAGCACCTGATGGGCGTGCACCACGCAGAAAGTGCCGTCCGGGAAGGGCAGGGCGTGCACGTCCCCGACGGTGAAGCCGGTGTTCGCGAGCCCGCGTTCGGCGGCCGTCGCCCGCGCCTGCCCGAGCACGCCCGGCGCGCGCTCGAGACCGGTGACATGTCCGTCCGGCACCAGTTCGGCCAGGTCGGCGGTGATGGTGCCGGGCCCGCACACGACATCCAGAATCCGCATGCCGGGCTCCAGGGAGCCGAGCAGGTAGCCGGCGGAGTTGGCCGCGGTCCGCCAGGAGTGGGACCGCAGCACCGACTCGTGGTGCCCATGGAGGGACGTCCGGGTCGTGCCGGCTGCCTGGCTTGGGGCGGTCGGCACACAGGGTGCCGACCCTGAACCGGGGGATGACGCATGTCCTCAAGTCCCTTAGCCGCGCGGGTGAGAGCGTCCGCGCGACCGCTCCGCAGAGCGCGGCTCGTGGTGGCCGTCGTACTGGCAGCGCTGCTCGCCCCGCTCGCCGTCGCGGGGACACCGCGTGGCAGCCGCTCGGCCCCACCCCCTGCTTCCCGGCCTGGGCCTCCGGCCACGCGGACTTCGCCGGGGCGTGGCAGACGGTGATGACCGACGTCTTCAACACCGACCAGATCACTTTCACCGCCACCACCGACGACCCCAGGTCGCCCGTGCGCAACCGCACCTTCAACCGGTTCAGCGACGCCGCCGAGGAGGACGCGCTGAGCCGCCTCTACCTCGGCGTGCACTACCGCTGGGACGCGGTCGACGGCCTCCGGCTGGGCCGGGACGTCGGCTCGTACGTCGTCGGGCACGAACTGCGCCGACTGTGAAGGCGGCCCCACCCCTACCCGCCGTCAGGGCCGCTCACCAGCGGGATCACCTGTCCGTAGGGGATCGCTAGGGGTTAGCCCGTGCCTCGCGCCGTCCATAGCGTGCAGCCCTGATCAGGGCGATCGCCCAACCCAACGAGGAAGTGACGGGGTTGTATGGACAGCAGCAGCAACGCCAGCGACGGCGTCGGTGTGCTCATCAGCGGGGCCGGGCCGACCGGTCTGACCCTCGGGCTGGAACTGGCCCGCCGGGGCGTACCCGTGCGGATCATCGACAAGGAGCAGAGCTTCACGACCGCCTCGCGCGGCAAGGCCGGCATCCAGCCGCGCACCCTGGAGGTGCTCTACGACCTCGGGGTCATCGACAAAGTGCTGGCGTCCGGTACGCAGCGGCTGCCGTTCCGGCGCTACCGCCGTGACCGGCTGATCAACGAGACCATCCCGTACCTGGGCAACGCGCCCACGCAGGGCGAGCCGTTCCGCCGGCTGCACTTCATGCCGCAGTCGCGGGTCGAGGAGATCCTCCGGGAGCGGCTGGCCGAGTACGGCGTCGCGGTCGAACTGGGTACCGAGCTGGTGGAGTTCGACCAGCCGGGCCCGGACCGGGTGACGGCCACCCTGGCGACCGCGCAGGGCACCGAGCAGGTGTCGGCCGCCTACCTCGTCGGTTGCGACGGGGGCCGCAGCCTGGTGCGCAAGCGACTCGGCATCTCCTTCAAGGGGTTCACCGAGGCGGAGAAGCAACTGATCGTCGGGGACGTCGAGATCGACGGACTCGCGCCCGACGCCTGGTACCAGTGGCTGGACCTCGACCTCGGAGTGGTCATGCTGTGCCCGCTCAGCGGCACGCGCTCCTGGCAGATCCAGGCCACGCCCCCCGTCGACGCGGACGGCCGGCCCATGGAGCCGTCGGTGGAGGCCCTCCAGCGGGCCGTCGACCGGGCCACGGGCATGCCGATCCGGGTCCATGACGCGACATGGCTGTCGACCTCGCGGATCAACGTACGCATGGCCGACCGGCTGCGGGTGGGCCGGGTGTTCCTGGCCGGGGACGCCGCGCACGTCCACCCCGTGCTCGGGGCGCTGGGCGCCAACACCGGCGTGCAGGACGCCTACAACCTCGGCTGGAAGCTCGCGCTGGTCATCGCCGGGGCGGCACCGGAGCTGCTCGACACCTACCAGGAGGAGCGGCTCCCGGTGGCGCGCTGGACGCTGGACACCAGCGTGGCCAGCACCAGGGCCGTGTTCGAGGAGATGACCGGCGGCACCGGCGGCGCCGAGGCCGGCCTCACCCAGGAGACCCTCCAGCTCGGGCTGGAGTACCGGGCCAGTTCGCTCAGCCGCGCCACGCTCGCCGACACCGGCGGCGTCCAGGCCGGCGACCGCGCCCCGGACTCGGTGTGCCTGGACATGACCGGCCGGCTCGTCCGGCTGTTCGACGTGTTCCGCGGCCCGCACTTCACGCTGCTCGGCTTCGGCGCCGACTGCGAGGCGGCCCTGCGCGAGGTGGCGTCCGTCGGCCCGGACGACCTCAGGACCTGCCTGCTCGGCGAACGGCCGGCGGCCTACGGACTGCGCGCCGACACGCTGGTCCTCGTCCGCCCGGACGGCTACATCGGGCTCACCGCGCCGGCGGGGGACGGCGCGGCGGTGCTCGGCTACCTCGGTTCGCTGCTCGGCGGCGCGGTGTCCACCACCACCGCCTGATCAGGCCCCACGGAAAGGAGAGTGCAGATGGTCTACCGCCCCGACTACTTCCGGCCGCCGGACCTGGGGACGCAGTGGGACCTCATCGAGGAGTACCCGCTGGGCCTGATGGCGCTGTCGGTGGAGGGCCGGCCCGCCGCCGTCCACATCCCGTTCGTGCTCGACCGGCACGCCTGGCCCTACGGCAAGCTGCGCGGGCATCTCTCGCGGGGCAACCCGATCTGTGAGGCGCTGGCCTGCAACGTCGAGGTGGTGGTGGCGTTCCTGGGCCCCAGCGCCTACATCTCGCCCGACCACTACGCCTCCCAGCCGCACTTCCCGACCTGGGCGTACGCGGCCGTGCACGTCACGGGCCGGCCGCGGCTGCTGGACGAGGTGCGCACCATGCGCCAGCTGGACGACCTGATCGAGGACCAGGAGAGCCGGCTCGCGCCGAAGCAGCCCTGGTCGCTGCCGCGCCGGGCGAGCGCGCTGTTCGACGAGTACCTGCGGCTCATCCAGGGGTTCGAGATCCCGATCGGGCGCATCGACGGCGTGTACAAGCTCGGCCAGAACAAGTCCCCGGCCGACATGGCCTCCCAGGCACGGGCCTTCCGGGAGCGCGGCACGGACAGCATGGACCGGCTGGCCGACTACATCGAGCGGCACAACAACCTGCCCAGGCAGGAGCCCGGCCATGGCCCGGATCAGCCGGCGGACGCGGTCGGCTGATCCGGCGTACGTCGGCAGAACGACGACGGCGCCGCCTCTTCGGAGGCGGCGCCGTCGTCGTCGGCGGTTTCACTTCTGGGCGGCTGCCCCCGCCAGGCCCTGGCGCAGCAGGGCGTAGGCGTGGTCGGCGTCGGCCACCGCCTCGGGGTAGACCTCGTCAGCGGACCGGCCGGCGACGATGCGCTGCCAGTTCACCGACGCCAGGATGCGCTCGGTGGCGATGACCTGGCCGGCCAGCAGGGCGGCCGTGATCTCGCGGTCGGAGTCCAGCGCGTCGACCAGGGCCTGGGCGAGCGCCTCCTCGGCCTGGGCCAGGTACTGGCTGACGCGTGCCACCAGGCTGGGCGTGGAGTACACGAGGTGGTGGAAGGCGAGGACGTCCTCGTCGTCGTTGAGCCCCGTGATGGGGTCCCGGGCCGCCAGCCCGTCCAGGAAGTGCTGGTGCAGGGCATCGATCGCGGACACCCCGGGCGGCCGCTCCGCGACGACGGTGCTGCTCACCGTCTGGTGGTCGGCGAAGCGGTGGACGACCAGGTCTTCCTTGGTGGGGAAGTACTTGAACAGTGTGGGTTTGGAGACCTCGGCGACGGCCGCGATGTCGACGACCGAGACCTGGTCGAACCCGTGTTCAAGGAACAGCGTGATCGCCGTGTCGGAGATCGTCTCTCGCGTTCGCTGTTTCTTGCGCTCCCGCAAGCCCATCGGCGCATTCACCAGGCCATCCTAGCACGTCCCTTACCCGGGCAATCAGGTGACCGAGTCTGTGAATTGACTTGGTTAAGAAATCTGCTCTAGTGTCCGCCAGCGAAAGACGGACGGGCCGGACCGAGCGCCGCCCGCGGTGAGGGAAGGACATCAGGACATGGCACAGGCAACAGCGGCCTCCACCGAGAGGTCGGTGCGCTACCGGTGGTGGGGGCTGGGGGTGATCGCCCTGGCTCAGCTGATGGTCATGCTGGACATGACCATCGTGAACATCGCCCTCCCGTGGGCCCAGCAGGACACCGGGATGTCGGACGCGAGCCGGCAGTGGGTGGTCACCGCCTACACCCTCGCCTTCGGTGCCCTGCTGCTGCTCGGCGGACGGGTCGGTGATCTCGTGGGCCGCAGGCGCGCCTTCGTGGCCGGCGCCGTCGGCTTCGCCGTCGCCTCGGTGGCGGGCGGCGCCGCGCCGAACGCCGAGGTGCTCGTCGGCTCCCGCGCGGCGCAGGGCGTGTTCGCCGCGCTGCTCGTGCCCTCGACCCTGGCCATGCTCGCCACCACCTTCACCGAACCGCGCGAACGCGCCAAGGCGTTCGGTGTCTTCAGCTCGGTCGCCAGCGCCGGTGGCGCCATCGGCCTGCTGGGCGGCGGCGTGATCACCGAGTACCTCGACTGGCGCTGGTGCTTCTACGTCAACGTGCCGATCGGCGTGGCCGTGGTGGCCGGGGCCTTGTTGCTGCTGCCGGCGATGCCCGCCAACCGCCAGCGCGTGGACGTCCCCGGCGCGGTGCTCTCCGCCTGCGGCATGCTCGCCCTCGTCTACGCCTTCGACCAGGCGGCGACCCACAGCTGGACCTCGCCCCGCGTCCTCGGCTGCCTCGCGGCCGCCGTGGTCCTGCTCGCCGCGTTCGGCCTCACCCAGTCCAGGGGGCCGGCTCCGCTGCTCCCGCTGCGGCTGGTCGCCGACCGCAACCGGGCGGGAGCGAGCCTGACCATCGCCCTGGCCATGGTCAGCCTGTTCGGCCTGTTCCTGATCCTCACCTACCAGTTGCAGGTGGTGATGGACTTCTCGCCGCTGCGCACGGGCCTGGCGATCCTGCCGGCGACCGTGGCGACGGTGCTCACCTCCACCCAGGTCGCCGCCCGGCTGGTGCCCCGCGTCCCGCTGCGCCTGCTGGTCGTGCCGGGCCTGTTCATCGCCATGCTGGGCCTGCTCAACCTCGGCCGGCTCACCCCCGACAGCTCCTACGCCTCGACGCTGATGCCCACCCAGATCCTGCTCGGCATCGGTGTCGGACTGGTGATCTCGCCGTGCATCAGCGCCGCCACCTACCGCGTGCCGCCGCAGGAGGTGGGCGTGGTGTCGGCCTTCGTCTCCACCTCCCAGCAGCTGGGCGGCTCCATCGGCACGGCCCTGCTCAACGCCATCGCCACCAGCGTGACCGCCGACCGGATCGCGGGCGGCGGCCGCGGTGAACGGGCCGTGACCGAGGCGACCGTCCACGGCTACGCCGTCGCGAGCCTGTGGGCCGCGGGCATCACCGCCCTCGCCGCCGTACTCGCCGGCCTGCTGATCACCATCGACCTGCGCAAGCCCGCCCAGGCTCCCCCGGAGCAGGCGCGGGCCACGGAAGGCGACCTGGCGCCCAGCAACTGACCGCGCCCCCACCGGACCAGCAGTCGCCGGGTGACCTCCCCCGGCCTGGTGGCTGCTCCGGCCGCCCGCCGGGACTCACACAACCAACCGGCGGGCGGCCCCTATCAGGCCCCTAGACCCCCTCTTCTCGCCGTGGATCGGCTTCGGCCCGCCAAGGGCGTACATAGGCTCAGCGCGACCCGCGAACGGCCCGGAGCCGTCATTTTCGAGGATGTGCCCATGCTTCAGGATTCAGCCCCTCTGGAACTCGACGACGCGTTCATGCAGGACCCCCACTCCGTGTACACACGGCTCAACGCCGAAGGCTCGGCGCACCGGGTGATGATGCCTCCCGGGGTCCCCGTGTGCGGCGGACTGCCGGTGTGGCTGATCACCGGATACGAGGAGGTGCGCTCGGCGCTCGCGGACCCCCGGCTGAGCACCGACCTCAACAGGACGGACCGGCTGTTCGCGCAGAACGAGCCCGACCGCAACAAGCGCGGCGCGTTCTCCTCCGCCCTCGCCACCCACATGCTGCACTCCGACCCGCCGGACCACACCCGGCTGCGCAAGCTGGTGAACAAGGCGTTCACCAGCCGCGCCATCGAAAAGCTCCGGCCGGAGATCGAGCAGATCACCGGCGAACTGCTCGCCGCCCTGCCGGACGAGGACCCGGTGGACCTGCTGGACGCGTTCGCGTTCCCGCTGCCGATCCGGGTGATCTGCCTGCTGCTGGGCGTGCCGCTGGAGGAGCAGGAGAACTTCAAGTCCTGGTCCAAGGCGCTCGTCTCCGGCGACTCGCCTGCGGCGACCGCCGCCGCGTCGACCGCGATGATCGAGTACCTCGGCGACCTCATCGAGCGCAAGCGCCGTACGCCCACCGACGACGTGCTCGCCGCGCTGGTCTCGGCGCGTGACGTCGACGACCGGCTCACCGAGACCGAACTGGTCTCGATGGCCTTCCTGTTGTTCATCGGCGGCCACGAGACCACCGTCAACACCCTTGGCAACGGCACGCTGCACCTGATGCGAAACCTGGACCAGTGGGAGGCGCTGCGCCAGGACCGCTCCCTGCTGCCCGGCGCCGTGGAGGAGTTCCTGCGGTTGGAGAGCCCGTTGAAGCACGCCACCTTCCGGTGCGCCACGGAGGACCTGCGCATCGGCGACACCGAGATCCCGGCCGGCGACTTCGTGCTGCTGGCACTGGCCTCCGCCAACCGGGATCCGGAGCGCTTCGGCGATCCGCACACGCTGGACGTCCGCAGGCCCACCGGCGGCCATGTCGCCTTCGGGCACGGCATCCACTACTGCCTCGGGGCGCCCCTGGCGAGGATGGAGGCGCAGATCGCCTTCGGCGCGCTGCTGGACACCTTCCCCGCCATGCGGCTCGCGGTCGACCCCGAGGACGTGCGGTGGCGCACCAGCACGCTCATCCGCGGGCTCCACTCACTGCCGGTGCGGCTGAACTGCCCATAGTGTCCAGGCTCTGCGGCAGTTCGTCACGGCGGGACAGGTTGAGCTTGCGCAGCACACGCGTCATGTGCTGCTCTACCGTGCTGACCGTGATGAACAGCCGCCGGGCGATTTCCCGGTTGGTGTGCCCCTCCGCCGCCAGGGCGGCGACCCGCAGTTCGGCCTCGGACAGCACGTCGTGGACCTGCTCGGAGGCCTCGTGCCCGGCGGCGCACACCCGGCCGTCGGCCGACCGCTCCGCGTCCGGCAGCAGGCTCTGGCTGAGCGGCTCCGCATGGCACTTCTTCGCCATCCGGTAGGCACGGCGTACGATCACCCGGGCCCGGTTGGACTTGCCCAGCAGATGGTAGACACGGCCCAGATCGCCCAGCGCGTGCGCCAGCAGCAGATCGCAGCCGGAGTCCTGGAGTTCGTCCACGGCCTCCCGCAGCGCCCGCAGCCGCTGGCGGGGCTCCATCGTCGAGGCCAGCAGACGCAGGGCGTTGCCGTGCACCCGGGGGTGGCCCTTGTGCCGGGCCAGTTCCTCCCGCAGATACGTCACGGCCTGGTCCGGCTCGCCCAGGCGTAGCCGGGCCTCGGCCACCCCGGAGCGCCACGGGATGAGCGTGGTGTCGGCCACCCCCCAGCTCTCCAGGGCCTTGCCGCACGCCAGGAAGTCGCCGAGCGCGGCCTGAAGTCTCCCGGTGGCCAGGTGGAACTGGCCCCGGGCGTACAGGTAGTGCTGGCCGAAGAGGGTCTGGAAGACCGCCTCGGGCACCGGCTGGCCGAGCCGGGCCCGCGCCTCGTCGTAGCGGCCCATTGCGGTCAGCGCGTACACCGAACTCGCCAGCGGCAGGCCGATGCTGAGCCCCCAGCCCCGGGACGACATCCGCGACAGGGCCAGGTCGCTGTGCCGCTCGGCCTCCAGCAGCCGGCCCTGCCGGATGAGGTTCGCCGCCCGCAGCGAGGACAGCAGCGCGTCCCAGGTGGGGATGTTGCGCTCGCGGGCCGCCTCCAGCAGCGTGGTGCACCAGGCGTCGACCTGCTCGGTGCGGTCGGCGTAGAATAGCGTCATCAGCGCCAGCGGGATGGTCTCAAGCGTCGGCGTCAGACTGGACATCTCCAGCACATGCGCGGCGCCGACCACGGCCGGCTCGGGTTCGCCGCCCCGCAGGACGACGGACAGGGCGGTGGCCGCATGCAGCCGCGGCTGCTCGGCGATCGCCGCGGGGGCGATCTCGTGCGTGACGTCGACGGACACCTCGCCGAACATGCGCTGGTGGAACGGCGGGCACAGCACGGACAGCCACCGCTGCAGCGCCCGCACCTCGGCCACGCCCTCCTCGCCCGGGTCGTCGGCCAGCTGCCGGTCGACCAGCTCCAGCACCTCCGCGGCCTCGTCCACATAGCCGTGCCAGACCAGGTTCTTGATCAGGGACATCGCGCCCGACGTGGCCGTGAGATGCCCGGCCTGGAGCGCATCCTTCAGTTCCGGGAGCCGCCGCATCGCCTTGGCCGGGTCGACCTGCCAGGCGGACAGCGTGCGCTGGAACAGGATGGACGCCCGCAGCGGCCCGTCCGGGCAGATGGCGTGGGCCAGGTCGAACAGCCGCATCGCCTTGGGGAACTCGTCCTGGGCGAGCGCGTCGGCCGCGGCTTCCCGGAGCAGTGGCGGCGCCCAGGATTCCGCTATGCCTCCCGCCGCCACGATGTGTTCGGCCACCGTGGCCGGATGTGCGCCGTTGTCGTGCAGCAGTACGGCGGCCCGCCCGTGCAGCCGCGCCCGCTCCTCGGCGGAGACCTCGCCTCCCAGCACGGTGTGCATCCTCGGGTGGCGGAAGCCCGGTCCCGCCAGCAGGCCGGCCTGGGTCAGCTCCTGAAGGTGCCGGGTGGGCGGGTTCGTGCTGTTGCGGTCGAGCAGCACCGACAGCGCGTCCGGCCCCAGCACCGCCAGGTGCCGGGCGAGATCGGCCGCGGGCGCGCTGACCCGGTGGACGCAGTCGACCACCGCGGAGTCGAACATCTCCCCGGCGACCGGCCGTAACGCGGCCGCGCCCGTGTACGTGCCCTGCAGGGCGTTGCAGGTGTCCTCGACCAGCGCCCGCGTCAGCAGCGGGCTGCCCCCGCTCGCCGCGTGGAACTCCGCGGCGCCAGCCTCGTCGGCGGGCACGCCCAGCCGCTCGGTGAGCAGCAGCCGGATGTCGCCGGCGGTCAGCGGGCCGACCCGCAGCTGATGGAATCCGGGCTGCCGGGCGAACTCGGCCCGCGCGGCGGCGTACGGGGGCAGGGCCTGCGGCCGGTCGGTGAACACCGCCAGGACTCGGGAGGCGACCATGCGGCGGGCGAGGTGCCCGAGGCAGCCCAGCGACTCGGGGTCGGCCTCGTGGATGTCGTCGACGGCGAGGACGAGGGGATGGTCGTCGCCCAATTCCATGACGGCCGCGCAGAATTCATCCATGGCCCTGTCGCGTTCACCTTCCGGTGCCCGGGTGACCGCCGCAAGGCTGCGGCCGACGGCTGCGAGCGTGTCACTCGTACGCTGTGAAGCTCCTTTGAATCGCCCTGTGCGCCACAGGAGTTGATGGACCACGCCCCAGGAGTTGGCGCGCTCCCTCGGGGAGCAGGCCGCTCTCAGGACGAGGGAACCGGACTTCGCCGCGCTCTGGGTGAATTCGTGGAGGAGGGCGGTCTTGCCGATCCCCGCAGGGCCACTGACCAGGGCGATCGGACCCGCTCCGCGGTCGCGTGCGGTCAGCAGGTCATGCAATTGGGTGAGTTGTATGTCCCGTCCGACGATGGACATCCGCAGGTGCTCCTATGGTGCCGAGGCTTCGGTATGTCTTCAGCCATCCTGCAACTTCAGACAGTCCGCGGGACCTTCAGTGATCACCGCTACAGGGATTTGGCGCAAGTGTGACCGTCGACAACGGCAATTCGGCCAGCTTCGAAAGCCAGGGCAATTTTCCGCCTTGGAGTTCTTCAAAGAGGCGTAAAGAAAATGCGGCCCGGGGGAGGCCCCGGGCCGCACCTCTCGGACAGGTCTCGACCGTTCTCGGACGGTCCGCGCCTCAGGCGGCGAGCGGCTCCGGCAGCGGCCGGGCGTGCAGGACGTCGAGACGGGACACCGCACGCGTCACCACGACGTACAGCCGGTGCAGTCCGCGCGGCTCGGACTCGACGATCGCGGCCGGCTCCACCACGACGACATGGTCGTACTCCAGGCCCTTGACGACCGTCGCGGGCAGCACAGTCACTCGGGCGGCCGTGCCGACCTCCTCGGCCGTCGCCGTCTCGATGCCCGCCCGGCGCAGCGCCGCCGAGGTGGCGGCGACCGCGTCGTCGGCGGCGATGACGGCGACCGACCCCTCGCGGTCGAGGGCCGCGCGGACGGCGGACACGGTGGCGGACGCCAGGTCGTCGACGGCGCTGACCGTCAACTCGCCGTCATGGCGCAGCGAGCGGGCCGGCGACACGTCCACGCCCAGGGCGCCCACCAGCCGGTTGGCCAGCTCCATCACCGCGGCGGGCACACGGAAGCCGGTGGTCAGCGGGACGACCGTGGCCTGCGCCTTGCCCAGGTGCGTCAGCTGCTCCTGCCAGGTCCGCGCCGACCACGGCGCCGTCGCCTGGGCCAGGTCGCCCAGCACCGTGATGGAGCCGAACGCGCTGCGCCGGGCGATCGCCCGGCACTGCATCGGCGACAGGTCCTGGGCCTCGTCCACGACCACATGGCCGTAGCCCTCGGGGCGTTCGATGAGCCCCGCGACCTCGTCGAGCAGCAGCATGTCCTCGACCGACCAGGTGGCGCTCTTCTCCGACCGCGGAGGCTTCGCCCACAGCAGGGCCCGCTGCTCGGCGGCGTCGAACACCCCGTCCGCCGCGGCCTCCATCACCGCCGGATCGCTCAGCAGCGTGGCCACGACCTCCTCCGGCCGCGCCACCGGCCACGCTGCCTCCAGCAGCGCGGCGATCGGCTTCGAACGGCCGATCTTGCGCGCCCAGGTCACGCTCTTCGGGCCGGCCCGCCGCTCGGCCTGCTGCTGGATCAGCGTGACCACCCGCGAACGCACATGCTCGCGGCCGATCCCGTACGGCACCCCCATGCCCCGCACCTCGTCGATGACCCGGGCCAGGTCGTACGAGTCCACCCGCCAGCGGTACGAGCCGTCGGTGACCGCGATGGACTCCTCCGGGTGCCTCACCCGGGCGTACAGCGCGCGCTCAAGGACGGTGGCCATACGGTCGCTGTGCTTTAGGACGCTGACGTCCTCGGAGTCCGCCCGCTGCACCGGGTGCCGTGCGACGACGTCCTCCACCGTCAGCTGGGCGATGTCGATCTCGCCCAGCGACGGCAGCACCTCGGAGATGTAGCGCAGGAAGGTGCGGTTCGGGCCGATGATCAGCAGACCGCTGCGCTGCAGCCGCTCGGGGAACGTGTAGAGGAGATACGCGGCGCGGTGCAGGCCGACGGCGGTCTTGCCGCTGCCCGGGGCGCCCTGCACACAGACCGACTCGTTCAGCTCGCTGCGGACCAGGTTGTCCTGTTCCGGCTGGATGGTGGCGACGATGTCGCGCATCGGGCCGAGGCGGGGCCGCTCGATCTCGGCGGCGACGATCGCGCTCGCCGCGTCGCCGCCGTCGTCGCCGCGGGCGTGGTCGAGGTGCTCGTCCTCAAGTCCGGTGAGGTCCTCGGGAGCGCCGTGGCTCCACGGCGCCCACCCAAAGCGCCGCCGCACCGCGACGCCGCGCGGCTCCAGGGCGCTCGCCTGGTAGTAGGTGCGGGAGACCGGCGCACGCCAGTCGATCACCAGGGGCGGTGCGGCCGGGTGTTCCGAGACCCGCCTGCGGCCGATGTAGTACCGCTGCCGCCGGTGGTCCCCCGCCTCCTCGGAGTCCTCGAAGTCGAGCCGGCCGAAGAACAGCGGGCTGTCGGGCTCCTCCGCCATCTGCCGTGCGCGGGTGCGCAGGTAGCGGCCGAGCGCCTCGGCACTCGCGCCGTCACCCGACACGTCCTCGCCCGCGACGACCTGGTACTGGGCATCGTCCACCTGCCGGGTCATCGCTTCGCGGCACACCGCGACGTACGCACGCTCCAGGGCCAGCTCGTCGTCGAGTCCGACGGCCTCCTGGGTGCCGTACGTGTCCTGGACGTGTGACGTCATCGATCGACCTTTCCGAAGTGACGGCCTTGCGCGCCGCCCGACGAGGCCGGACGGCGAATTTCGGGTCCCAGCATAACTGAACCCGGTTAATAGACTGGCTGAGTTATGTTATTGCTGGCCGGATACCGACGGCCTACGTGCAGTGCTCCGCGCGGGCGCGTACGGCTGGGCGCGACCAGCGCTCCGCGCGGCCGGTGTCGACCGGGCCGCGGCCGGAGTTGCCGGGGGTCTGCTGCCGCCGGGTCGCGGTCACGTTCCGAGCGGCCGGTTGTCGCCGGGCGTGCCCAGTGCTCCGGGGGCTGTTTGCCGTCGGCCGCAACCAACGCTTCGCGGCGCCGGTGTAGCGGCCCGGGGCCACGCGTTTCTGGCGGCCGGTAGCCGCCGGGCGTGCCTAGTGCTTCGAGCGGCCGGGCACCGCCGGGTGGGACCAGCGGTGCCGACGCAGCCGGCGGCTGGTGACCGCCGGCCGCCGACAGCGCTTCGGTGGCCCGTTACCGCCTGGCCGCGATCAGTGCTCCCAGCACCGCCGCGTGGACCAGATGGCCAGGGGCGTACAGCTCCTTGCCGATCCACAGTGGGGGGTGGTGTTCGGCGTCCAGGCCGTGCTTCAGGAGGAAGGCGCAGCCTCGGTGTACGGCCTGGGTCGTTTCCTCGGAGCGGGCGTCGCCGTCGGCGGTGAGTTCCAGCAGGGTGCATACCGCGTAGGCCGTCTCCTCCGGTGTGCCGTCCCAGCGGCCCCAGGAGCCGTCCTCGTGCTGCCGGTGCAGGAGCCAGTCGACGGACCTGCCGAGGGCTTCGGCCGACGCCGGGCCGGCGTACCGGTGCAGGGCCAGGGCGCAGCGCATCGTTGCGAAGTAGGGCGAGGCGTGCCACTTGTCGGACCAGCTGCCGTCCGGCCCCTGGCGGTCGCGCAGCCACGACGCGATCCGGGCGACGGCGTCCCGGTACCGGTCCCCCTCAGCAGGACCGTCGGCCAGGTGGCAGCCCAACGCCTCCAGGATGTGCGCGTTGGTGGTCGTGGACGGCTCGTGCTCCGGGATGGTGGACATGAAGTGGCTGCCCGCGTCGTACTGCCACAGGTACTCCGGCTCCTGCGGCGCCCCCAGGCGGGCCAGGGCCGTCAGGACGATCGCGCTGGTCTCCGCCTCGTACGCGAACCCCGGCGCGGTCGGCGCCCCGGACCGGCCGACGTCACCCGGCAGCTCCTTCAGCAGCGGAGCGAGCACCTCGCGCTCCACCCCCGCCGTCGCCAGGTTTCCGGCGATCCACGCCCGCTCGTAGTACACGATCGAGGTCATCGCGGGGACCGCGCCGGATCCCCGCTCCTGGGCCTGCCGCAGGAAGCGCACCGAGGGGTGCGCGGGGTCGGCCGGCTCCCGCGGGCCGAGCCAGGCGGCGGTCGCGGCAGCGGAACAGCCGACGACCCCGTCGACCGGCTCCATCTCGGCGGCACCGACGGCCGCCGGGCCCACGATCTCCAGATAGTGACCGGCGAGCGGGTTGCGCCAGGCACCCCCGCGCAGCCCACGCAGCGCCTCGTCGGTCAGCCCGTGCGGCAGCGCCAGCGGCTGCACCGGTCCGTCCCCGAGGACGGCGAGCCGGGTGTTGATCCCCTCCACCAGAGCGGGGATGACCATGAAGAACACGACCGTCGACGGCACCGGCTCCTCGGCGCTGCGCGCCACCAGCGCGGCCGCCGCCGCGAGCCCCCGCCGCGCGGCCTCGACGAGCGCCGCGGGCGGCAGCGGCAACTCGCCGCCCTCCCGGCCCAGCACGGCCAGCAGCGCCTCCGTCGCGCTCAGCGTCGGCACGAGGGCGTACCCGCCGGGGCCGCCCCAACTGCCGTTGGACCGCTGCTCGTCGAGGAGATACCGGACCCGGGCGGCGTCTCCGTCCAGCCACGGGGCCAGCGACACCAGCCGGGCCGTCTCGTACACCGAGGGACCCAGCGCGCCGGTCGGGTCGTCCAGCACCCGCTCGACCAGTTCGGCGACGAGCCTGTCGAGGTCCACGTCCGTGGGCGCGCTCACGCGGGGAGCTCCTCGGAGACGGTGATGCTGTCGACGAGCAGCGACGACGGCAGCGTCGTCGGCTCGGGGTCGCCCGGCAGGACCGGGCCACCGGGGCTGCCGATGATGATCGCTAGACAGATGTACACGGGCTGGTCGAACAGCCAGCCCTTCGGAGTGGTGTCCTGCGGGGTCAGCTTCAGGTACTCGCGGCCGTCCAGGTACCAGGTGATCGAGTCGGGGCCGCGCCGCCAGACCGCCGAGTAGGTGTGGAAGTCCGCGCTGAGCGGGCTGCCGTCCTCCGTGGTCGTACGGGCGCCCATGCCCAGGGACGGGATCTGGTGGCACTCGGGGGAGTGGACGGCACCCCACACCGAGTCCGGCTCGGAGCCGAGCGCCTCCAGGACGTCGATCTCCCCGGCCCGGTACCACGCCTGCACCGGGTCCTCGTCGCCCCGATGCCGCAACTGCGTGCCCCAGGCCCACAGCGCGCAGTCCAGGCCCGGACCCGCTGCGGTCTTCACCCGGGCGTCCAGGCGCAGCGCGCCGCCGGGCCGCGGCACGAAGTCCTCGCGCCGGGTCTCCAGCCACGCCGCCTGGTACTCCCCGTCCTCGTGCGTGGCGGTGATCCGCAGGTGCCCGGCGCCGTCGAGGCCGACGTTCGCGGGCTCGTCCGTGTGGAACTCGATGCCGGCGCCGAACGGCTGCCCGGTGACGACCTGCCACAGGGCAGGGTCGGGCGGGGACCCGGCCGGGCCCTCGAACGTGTCCTGCCACAGGACCTTCCACGACGGCGGCGCGGTCGCGGCAGCCGGGGCGGTGGCGTGCTTCTGGTTCACGGTCTCCATGTCTTTCTCGGGCTCCGTCTTCCTCAGTTGCCCGGGGCCGACGGTGCGGCGGCGTCCGGATCGAGATGCTCGGCCATGGCGAGCGGGGTGGGATGGGCGAACAGGTCGGCCAGGCGTACAGGCACACCCAGCGTCTTCTCGATGCGCTGCACGAGCTGCGCGCCGAGCAGCGAATGCCCGCCGCTGTCGAAGAAGTTGGCGTGCGGGCCGAGGTCGGTCCGGCCGAGCGTGCTCTGCCACAGGGCGAGCAGCCGCCCGGCCGTCCCCGACTGCGCCTCGGGCGAGGCCTCTCCCGCCCCCGCGGCCGCACTGCGCTCGGAGCGGCGCTGCTCGGCGAGGCGGGTCAGCGCGAGATGGTCCCGCTTCTCGTTGGCGGTGGTCGGCAGCGACTCCAGCACGACGATCTCCTGGGGTACGGCGGCGGAGGGCAGCAGGGACCGGGCATGGGCCGTCAGCCCGGCGGTGTCCACCTCGGCCACGCCGTCCCCTCCCTCCGCTCCTTCCGCTCCTTGCGCCGGTTCCACGAACGCGACCAGGGCGGCGTCCGGCCCGCCGCGCCCCACCACGACGACGGCGACGTCCCGTACGTCCGGACGGTCGAGCAGCACCGCCTCCACCTCGCCCAGTTCGATCCGGTGGCCGCGCAGCTTGATCTGGCGGTCGGTCCGGCCCAGCAGCTCGACGCTGCCGTCGGGCCGCAGCCGGGCCAGGTCGCCGGTGCGGTAGTGGCGCCCGTACGCGGGATGGTCGCGGAAGCGGTCCGCCGTCAGCTCGGGGCGGTTGTGGTAGCCCAGCGCGACGCCCGCCCCGGCGATGCACAGCTCGCCCTGCACACCGACCGGCAGCTCCCGGCCGTCCGGGTCGACGACGAACACCTGGGTGTTGGCGATCGGACGGCCCACGTCCACGCGGTCCACCTCGTCCGGCACCGGCCCCGAGGTGGACCAGATGGTCGTCTCGGAGGGGCCGTACACATTGAGCAGTGAGCCGCCCGAGGCGGCCAGCGTGCGGGCCAGCGCCGGCGGCAGCGGCTCCCCGCCGCAGACCAGGCGCCGGCCGGCGAGCTGCCCGTCCGCCGCGTCGGCGACGACCCGCCAGGTCGTCGGGGTGGCCTGCACGATGCCGACGTCGTGCGCGACGACCTCGGCGAGCAGGGCGCGGCCGTCGGTGCGGGCCTCGTCGGAGGCCACGACCAGCCGTCCGCCGCACACCAGCGGCAGGAACAGCTCCAGGGCGGAGATGTCGAAGGCGAAGGTCGTCAGCCACAGCACGGCGTCGTCCGCGGTGACCTTCAGCTCCTCGGCGAAGTGCTGGACCACGTTGGCGAGGCTGCGGTGGCCGACCAGGGTGCCCTTCGGCTTCCCCGTCGAGCCGGACGTGTAGATCAGGTAGGCGCAGCAGTCCGGATCGGGGCCGCCCGCACCGGGGTCCGGCAGCGGGCCGGAGCCGTCCCGCGCGAGCGGCTCCAGCGGAACGACCCGCGCCCGGACCCCCTCGGGCAGCTCCACGCCCGGCGCCGTGAGCACTGCCTGCGCGCCGGAGTCCTCCAGGACGTACGCCAGGCGCTGCACGGGGTGCTCCGGATCGACGGGCAGATACACCGCTCCGGCCAGCCACACCCCGAGGGCCGCGGCCGCGAGTTCGGGACCCCGGGGCGCGGCGAGCGCGACGATGCCACCGGCCCTCACCCCGGCGTCCGCCAGGACGTCCCGGGTGTGCTCGGCGGCCCGCCACAGCTCGGCGTACGTCGTGCTGCGACCGTCGCCCACGACGGCCGGCGCGGACGGCGTCAGCGCCACCCGCTCCCGCACCGCCGCGAGCACGCTGGGCGGATCCACCGGGCGCGCGGTGTCGTTGCTCGCGGCCAGCACGGCGAGGTCGGAGGGCCCGGCCAGCGGCAGTTCGCCCATCGGCCGGTCCGGCCCCTCCGCGGCCGCGAGCAGCAGCGCCTCGAAGCGTTCGAGCAGCCCCTGTACGTCGGCCCGGTCCAGCACCTGCGTGTAGTACGCGGCCCGGACGGTCACCTTGTCCGCCGAGGACAGGAAGAAGAACTCCAGGTCGAACTTGCTGAAGCCGTTCTCCCCCGGGAGCCTGCGGGCCGTGGTGTCGCCGAGGGGGAAGCTCGTACGGCCGTCGTCCGGAACGTAGTTGAACAGATGGCGGAAGACGGTGTTGCGCCAGGAGGCGCCGCCGTCCCTGCGCAGTTCCGGCAGCAGGACGTCGACCGGCACATCGGCGTGGGCGACCGCGCCGAGGAACGCGTCGCGGGCGGTCCGCACCAGGTCGCGGAAGCCGCCGCCGAGGTCGACGGGTATGCGCAGCGGCAGGGTGTTGACGTGGTAGCCGACGGCCCTGGACGCCTCGCGCGCCCGGACGTTGACCGGGGTGCCCACCACCAGGTCGGGACCCGCGCCGTGCCGGGCCAGCAGCAGGCCGTACGCGGCCAGCAGCACCACCGCCTCCGGCGCGCGCAGCTCCTTCTGCAGCCTGCGCAGTACCTCGGTCGCCCGCGGGGAGAGGTCGGCCGTGATCTGGTCACCGGTGAGGGTCGGCTCGGGAAGATCCTCGCTGCCGCACCACAGGGCGAGGCCCGCGGCGTCGGCCCCGGCCAGCTGCCCGCGCCAGTACTCCACGGCAGCCGCGCGGGGAGCGGGCTCCCGGTACGGCGGCTGCGCGGCCAGCAGCTCCGCCGGTGGCGCGGCACCGGCCGCGAGCGCCGTGTACCCGGCGGTGAACTCCTCCAGCAGGACCGCGCCGGAGACCGTGTCGAAGACCAGGTGGTGGACGGCGAGACAGAACGCGTCGCCGTCCGCGCACCTCACCCGCGCGGCCCGCACCAGCGGCCGCCCGTCGATGTCGAAGGGACGCGCGATGAACTCCCCGACGACAGCGGCGACCTCACCCGGCTCCGCCGCCAGCTGCTCGGCCTCGATCCGCAGGGCAGCGGGGTCGAGCACCTCCTTGACGAGGCCCGCCTGCTCCTGCCGGAACACCGTGCGCAGCGCCTCGTGCCGGCGCAGCAGCAGATCGACCGTGCCCTGGAGCGCCGGGCCGAGCAGCGGCCCGTCGGCCTGAAGGGCGACGGAGAGGTTGTTGACCCCCTTGACGGGCACCAGCTCGTCCAGGAGCCAGAGGGCGTGCTCCTTGCTGTCGGCCGGGCGGGACCGGACTTCCGTTGCTTCTGGCATTCCAACCGTTCCGTGGGTTCGCGGGAATTCGCGGTGGGGCGTACGTACGGGATTCGCGCGTACGGGACTTGCGCGTACGTGACTTCTCAGGCGGGCCTGTCCGCGCCGAGCAGCTCGGTCACCGTGCGGGTGACACCGGGGTCGCGCAGCAGGTCGACGTGCGGGACGTCGACGCGCAGTTCCCGGCCCACTGCGATGTCCTGGCCGGCCGCGCGGGAGCCGTTCAGACCGCTCGTGGGTGACGAGGACGTGACGGCGACGGCCTCCCGCCACGCGGGCAGAGGGTCGATGTCCGCGGCCGCGATCAGATAGCCGACGAACGACGCGAAGACCGCGGTGATCTCCTCCGTCCGCTTGGTGTCCAGCTCCAGCCGGTCGAAGGCGGGCTTGGCGGTGCGCCGGTACACGTCGAGGAGTTCGGCGCCCAGCGCGGCCATCGTCGTGTGCTGCTCGTGCGCCCGCCGCGCCTCGTCCGCCGCCTGCGCGGTCTCCTCGGCACTCAGCAGGGCGGACATGGAGTCGAGGACCTTGTAGAACTGCGAGTACAGGGTCAGCGGGCCGGACTGCTCGGGGTCGAACAGCACCAGCGCGGGCGCCTGTTCCTGCCGGGCGGCGAGGCGCTGCGCGATCGCGCCCGCGTAGACGCCGCCGACACAGAAGCCGAACACCGCGCGGACCGGGCGGCCGTCGGCCGTCACCTCCTCCAGCCACCGCTCGACGGGGTCGGCATCGCCGGCACCGGTCCCGGCCTCCTGGGGAATCGTCTCCCAGATCGAGCAGGGCAGCAGGTCACCCAGACCCGAGGCCAGATCGGTGAAGCGGCCCTCGGCCCGGCCGGTGGCGTCGAAGTCCACGGCGAGCACGAGCTCGTGCGCGTCCGCGTTGCCGAGAACCCGCCACGTCTGCGGATCGGTCATGGTTCGGGATCCCCCATGGTCTGTGGAAAACACTGCGTTCGGTTCGGTGGAAAACGGTGAACTCGCGTTCGTGGAGAACGGTGAATGCACGTCCGAGGACAGTGGATTCGTGTTCGAGGACGGTGAATTCGCGTCCGTGGAATACGGAGAATGCGCGGTCACGCTAACTTCGCCTCCTGGCTCGGATAACCCCTAGCCGACCCCTGCGACCCCCAGCCGCGTGGCCAGCACCTCGGCGACCGCGTCGGTCTGCTCCGAGACGTAGAAGTGACCGCCGCCGAAGACCCGCAGGTCGAACGGGCCGGTGGTGTGCTCCTGCCAGGCCCGGGCCTCCTCCACGGTGGTCTTCGGGTCGTTGTCGCCGGTCAGCGCGACGACGGGGCAGCCGACGGCCGCGCCCGGCGCGCTGCGGTAGCGCTCGATCGCCTTGTAGTCGGCCCGCAGGGACGGCAGGAACATCCGGACGATGTCCTCGTCGTCCAGCGCCGCCTGCGCGGTGCCGTCCAGGGCGCGGATCTCCCGCAGCAGCGCGTCGTCGCCCTTGCGGTGCAGGTCCTCGCTGCGGTGCCGGGAGGGGGCCCGGCGCCCCGACACGAACAGGGACACGGGCGTCACGCCCGCCCGCTGCTCCAGCCGCGCGGCCACCTCGAAGGCGACGGACGCGCCCATGCTGTGCCCGAACAGGGCGAGCGGGCGGTCGGTGCCGACGGCCTCGACGACCGCGTCGAACGCGGCGTCGGCCAGCTCGTGCAGGTCCTCGAAGGCGGGCTCCCGATGCCGGTCCTGACGGCCGGGATACTGCACGGCCACCACGTCCAGCCGCCCGGCGAGCGCCCGGGACAGTGCGTGGAAGGACGTGGCCGAGCCGCCGGCGTGCGGGAAGCACACCAGGGTGACACCGTCGGCGGGCGCCGGCTGGTAGCGGCGGATCCAGGGGCTCTCGATGGGTGCGGTACGTGTGGGGGTCATGACGCAGTCCTCTTCATTTCCTCGTGCAGGTGCGCGGCGAGCTCTGCCGGCGTGGGGTGGTCGTAGATCAGCGTGGGCGGCAGGTCGAGGCCTGTGACCTTGGTGAGCCGGGCGCTCAGCTCGACGGCCGTCAGCGAGGCGAACCCGGCGTCCAAGAAGTCCTGTTCGGCCGGCAGCGCGTGCGGGTCGGCGTGCCCGAGCACCGCGGACGCGGCCGACCGCAACGCCTCCAGCAGCAGCGCCGGCCGCTCGTCCTCGGACGCCTCGGCCAGGGCCCGCGCCAGGTCCCCGTCGTCCTCGGACGGCTGGGCGTCCTCCGGCGCGTCCGTGGCGGCGGGGGCGCGGCTGTGGTCCCACGCCGACAGCAGCGACAGCACCGCGTTCAGGGAGTCGGCCTCACGGGCGGAGTCGACGTCGAGCAGCGCGGCCAGAGCAGCGACGTCCCGGCTGCCGACAGCGCGCCAGAACCGCCGCTCCAGGTCGCTGCCGCCGGCCGGCGCCTGCTGCGGCCCCGACGGCAGCCAGTACGCCGTGCGCTGGAAGGCGTACGTCGGCAGCTCGACCGTACGGGCGCCGGTCGGGGCGAACACCGCCGCCCAGTCCGGGGACACACCGTGGACGTGCAGTTCGGCGACGGCCGTGGCCAGCGCCCGGGCGTCGGCGCGGTCGCGCCGCTGGACGGGCACCACCAGCGCCTGACCGCCGAGGCACTCCCGGGCCATCGCGGCCAGCACCGCGTCCGGGCCGACCTCGACGTACGCGGTGACGCCCTCCTTCTCCAGATGCGTCAGCTGATCGGCGAAACGCACCGCCTCCCGCGCGTGCCGCACCCAGTAGCCGGGGTCCTGGAGCAGCCCGTCCGACGCCGTCTCGCCGGTGACGTCGGAGACGACCGGGACGCGCGGCGCCCGGTACGACACCTCGCGCGCGACCGCCGCGAACTCGTCGAGCACCGGATCCAGCAGCGGCGAGTGGAAGGCGTGACTGACCCGCAGCCGCCGGGTCCTGCGGCCCAGACCCTTGAAGTGCGCGACGATCTCCTCGACCGCGCCCTCACGGCCCGACACGACCACGGCCGACGACCCGTTGACCGCGGCCACCCCCACCTCGTGCGTCCGCCCGGACAGCAGCGGCAGCACCTCGTCCTCGGCCGCCTGCAGCGAGGCCATGGCCCCGTCCGCGGGCAGCGACTGCATCAGCCGGCCACGGGCCGCCACGAGCCGCGCCGCATCGGGCAGGTCGAAGACCCCGGCGACATGGGCCGCCGCCAGCTCACCGATCGAGTGCCCCGCCAGCAGCTCGGGTCGCAGCCCCCACGCCTCAAGCAGCCGGAACAGCGCCACCTCGACGGCGAACAGCGCGGGCTGGGCGTACTCGGTGCGGTCCAGCAGCTCCGCCTCCGGGGAGCCGGACTCCGCGAACACGACCTCGGCCAGGGGCAGTTCCAGCAGCGGTCCGAACGGCGCGCAGATCTCGTCGAACGCCGCCGCGAACACCTCGGACGAGGCGTACAGCTCCCGGCACATCCCGGGCCGCTGGGTGCCCTGCCCCGAGAACAGGAAGGCGACCTTGTGACCGCCCGCGGCGGTACCCGTCACCACGGACGGCGAGCCCTCGCCACGGGCCAGCGCCTCCAGCGCCGCGAGCCGCTCCGCCGGGTCGTCGCCGAGCACCGCACCCCGGTACGCGAACGCGGACCGGGTCGTGGCCAGCGACAGCCCGACCTGCGCGGCAGTCAGCTCCTGCCGCTCCTGTACGAAGTCCCGCAGCCGGGCGGCCTGGGCGCGCAGGGCCTCCGGACTCCTGCCGGACAGCACCCACGGCGGAGCGACGACCCCGCCCGGCTCGCCCTCCTCGGTCCCGGCCTCGTCCGGCGCGGCATGCTCCAGGACGACATGGGCGTTGGTCCCGCTGATCCCGAAGGACGACACGGCCGCACGGCGCGGCCGGTCGGCGGCCGGCCAGGGCCGCTCCTCGGTCAGCAGCGAGACGGCTCCGGAGTCCCAGTCGACGTGGGTGGAGGGGGTGTCGACGTGGAGGGTCCGGGGGAGGAGGCCGTGGCGCATGGCCATGACCATCTTGATGACGCCGCCGACGCCGGCGGCGGCCTGGGTGTGGCCGATGTTGGACTTCAACGAGCCCAGCCACAGCGGCTGTTCGTCGGTGTGCTCCTGCCCGTACGTCGCCAGCAGCGCCTGCGCCTCGATGGGGTCGCCGAGGCTGGTGCCGGTGCCGTGGGCCTCGACCGCGTCGACGTCCGCTCCGGTCAGCCCCGCACTGGACAGGGCCTGGCGGATCACCCGCTGCTGCGCGGGCCCGTTCGGGGCGGTGAGGCCGTTGCTCGCGCCGTCCTGGTTCACCGCGCTGCCCCGCACCACCGCCAGCACCGGGTGGCCGTTGCGCCGCGCGTCCGACAGCCGCTCCAGCAGCACGACGCCCGCGCCCTCGCCCCAGCCCGTGCCGTCCGCGGAGTCCGCGAACGCCTTGCACCGCCCGTCGCGGGCCAGCCCCCGCTGCCGGCTGAACCCGATGAACGTACCGGGCGTGGTCATCACGGTCACGCCGCCCGCGAGCGCCAGCGAGCACTCGCCGTTGCGCAGCGACTGCGCGGCCAGATGCAGGGCCACCAGCGAGGAGGAACAGGCCGTGTCGACCGTGATGGCCGGGCCTTCCAGACCCAGGTGGTACGCCACCCGGCCAGAGGCGATGCTGCCGGAACTGCCGCTGCCGAGGAACGCCTCCAGCCCCTCCGGCACCTCGGTGACCTGCGTGCCGTAGTCGTGGTACATGAGGCCGGCGAAGACGCCCGTACGGCTGCCTCGCAGGGTCCGCGGGTCGATGCCGGCCCGTTCCACGGCCTCCCAGGAGGTCTCCAGGAGCAGCCGTTGCTGCGGGTCCATGGCGAGGGCCTCGCGGGGCGAGATCCCGAAGAAGCCCGCGTCGAACTCGGCGGCGTCGTACAGGAATCCGCCTTCCACCGCGTACGTCGTGCCGGGGTGGTCCGGGTCCGGGTGGTACAGCGCCTCCGTGTCCCAGCCGCGGTCGGCGGGGAACCCGGAGATCGCGTCGCCGCCGGAGCGCACCAGCCGCCACAGGTCCTCCGGAGTGCGCACCCCGCCCGGATAACGGCAGGCCATGGCCACGACGGCCACCGCGTCCTCGTCGGGGTCCAGGTCGCTGCGCCGAGCCGGGCCGGCCGCGGTGCCGGGCTCGTCACCGAGGGCCTCGGTGACCAGATACCGGGCCAGTTCGACCGGGCTCGGGTGGTCGAACACCAGCGTGGCGGGCAGCCGCAGCCCGGTGGCCGAGGCCAGCCGGTTGCGCAGCTCGATGCCCGTCAGCGAGTCGAACCCCAGGTCTCTGAAGCTGAGTTCCGCCTCGACACCCCCGGCGCCGGCGTACCCCAGGATCCCTGCGGTGTGCTCCCGCACCAGGCCGAGCACGAACGCCATCCGCTCGGCCGGCTCCAACTCGCCCAGCCGGGCGGCCAGGGACCGGCCCTGCGGTTCGGCTCCCTCCCGGGCGGCGGCGCGGCGCACCTGGCGGCGGACCAGCCCGCGCAACAACGCCGGCACGGGCTCCTCCGCGCCGAAAGAACGCCCCAGCGCCGCCACGTCGAGCCGGATCGGCAGCAGGTGCGCCTCGCCCGCCGCACACGCGGCGTCGAACAGCGCCAGTCCCTCGGCCGCGGAGAGCCCGGACACCCCGTGGCGGGTCATGCGGTGGAGGTCGGTGTGGGTGAGGTTGCCGGTCATGGTGGAGCGGTCTTGCCACAGGCCCCAGCCGAGGGAGAGGGCGGGTTGGCCGTGGGTGTGGCGGTGGTGGGCGAGGGTGTCGAGGAAGGTGTTGGCGGCGGCGTAGGCGGCTTGTCCGGGTCCGCCGAAGGTGGCGGCGGCGGAGGAGAAGAGGATGAAGGCGTCGAGGTGGGGGGTGTGTTGGGTGGTGAGTTCGTGGAGCAGGAGGGCGCCGTCGAGTTTGGGTTTGAGGACGGTGTCGAGGTGGTGGGTGGTGAGGGTGTCGAGTGTGGCGTCGTGGAGGGTGGCGGCGGTGTGGATGACGGCGGTGATGGGGTGGTGGGTGAGGGTGTGGGTGAGGGTGTCGGGGTCGGTGACGTCGCCGGTGACGACGGTGGTGTGGGCGCCGAGTTCGTTGAGTGTGGTGGCGAGGGTGTGGGCGGGTCGTCGGGAGAGGAGGACGAGGTTTTGGACGTGGTGGTGGGTGACGAGGTGGTGGGCGAGGAGTCCGGCGAGGGTGCCGGTGGCGCCGGTGATCAGGACGGTGCTGTCGGGCCGGAAGACGGGGGCGTCGGCGGGGGTGACCGTGGTGCGGGCTAGGCGAGGTACCAGGAACTGGCCTTGCCGGATGGCGACTTGAGGCTCACCAGTCGTGAGCGCGCCGCGTAGGTCGTGCGTGGGGTCGTCGGTGTCGATGAGGACGAGTCGGTCGGGGTGTTCGGACTGGGCGGAGCGGATCAGGCCCCAGATGGCGGCGTGTTCGAGGTCGGGTGTGTCTTCGGGTGAGGTGACGATGGCGTTGCGGGTGAGCAGGACCAGCCGGGAGTCGGCGAACCGCTCCTCCGTCAGCCACCGCTTGACCAGGTCCAGCACCCAATGCAGCGAGGTGCGTTCACCGGGCGGGCAAGGAGCGACCACGACCTTGGAAGCCGACAGGCCGTCGAGGCCCTCACCGGCGGACAGCCAGACCGGGTCCGGCCCCTCCGCCTGCGCGGCCTCGACGGGCACCCACTCCACGCGGAACAGCGCGTCGCGCAGGGTCGCCGCGGCTGCGGCCTCCGCCGCTCGGCCGGACAGCGGCCGCAGCGCGAGCGAGTCGACGGTCAGGACCGGACTGCCCAGGGCGTCCGCCGCGTCGAGCCGTACCTCCTCCTGACCGGTCACGGTCAGCCGCACCCGCAGTACGGTCGCGCCCGTGGCGTGCAGGCGTATGCCCCGCCAGGAGAACGGCATCAGTGCCGGCGCGCCGTCCTCGGCCAGGCTGCTGAGGCCGACCGTCTGCAGCGCCGCGTCGAACAGGGCGGGGTGCAGCTCGAAGTCCGCCGCGTCCTCGGCCAGGTCCGCCGGCAGGGCGACCTCGGCGAACACCTCGTCACCCCGCCGCCACGCCGCCCGCAGGCCCTGGAACTCAGGGCCGTACTCGAAGCCGCTCTCCCGGAACCGCTCGTAGCGGCCCTCGATGTCCAGCGGCTCGGCCCCGGCCGGCGGCCAGGCCCCGCTGAGGTCCTGCCCGGCGTCGGCGCGGTCCGGGCTCAGGGTGCCGCTCGCGTGGCGCGTCCACGGCAGGCCGTCCTGCCCCGTGTCCTCGTCGGGCCGCGCGTGCACGGTCAGCGTGCGCAGGCCCGACGCGTCGGCGGCACCGACCCGCACCCGGAGTCGTAGGCCACCGTCCTCGGGCAGCACCAGCGGCGCCTCAAGGGTCAGTTCCTCCAGCAGCGGGCAACCGGCCCTGTCCCCGGCCCGTACGGCCAGCTCGGCCAGCGCGGTGCCGGGCAGCAGGGCCGCGCCCTCGACCCGGTGACCGCGGATCCACGGCTGGGCGGCGAGCGAGACCCGGCTGGTGAACAGCAGCTCGTCGCCGTCCGCGCTCTCCAGTACTGCACCCAGCAGCGGATGGTCCACCGACTCCAGGCCGAGCGAGCGTACGTCCCCGGCCGCACCGGAGGGGGCCTTCGGCCAGTAGCGCTGCCGCTGGAAGGGGTAGGTCGGCAGATCCACCCGCCGGGCACCGCTGCCGGCGAACAGCGTCGCCCAGTCGACGCGGGCGCCGCGGGCGAACACCGTCGCCACCGCCTCCACCACCGACTCCGGCTCGGCGCGGTCGCGGCGCAGCGCGGCGGCGAACGCCACGGCGTCGCCGGGCAGGCAGTCCTGGCCCATGCCGGAGAGCACCCCGCCGGGGCCGAGTTCCAGGCAGCTGCCGACGCCCAGTTCGCCCAGCGTCCGCACGCCGTCGGCGAACCGCACGGCCTGCCGCACATGGCGCACCCAGTAGTCCGGGTCGGTCAGCTCCTCGGCGGTGGCCGTACGGCCGGTCACATCGGAGACGACCGGGATCAGCGGATCGCTGTACCGCAGCGAGCGCGCGACGGCCCGGAAGTCGTCGAGCATGGCGTCCATGCGGGGCGAGTGGAAGGCATGGCTGACGTTGAGCCGCTTGGTGCGTCGGCCGCGCTCGGCGAGTTCGGCGGCCACCGCGAGCACCGTCTCCTCGTCGCCCGACACGACGACGGACCGCGGCCCGTTGACGGCGGCGACGGACACCCGTTCCGTGCGTCCGGCCAGCACCTCCATGACCTCGTCCTCGGTGGCGCGTACGGACACCATCGCCCCGCCCACCGGCAACTCCTGCATCAGCCGGCCGCGGGCGGCCACCAGCGCGCAGGCGTCCGGCAGGCGCAGTACCCCCGCGACATGGGCCGCCGCCAGCTCGCCGACGGAGTGGCCCAGCAGCGCGGCGGGACGCAGGCCCCATGCCTCGACCAGCCGGAACAGCGCTACCTCGACGGCGAACAGCCCTGCCTGTGTGTACTGCGTCTGGTCCAGGAGCTCCGCCTCGGCCGTGCCCGGCTCGGCGAACACCACTTCACGCAGCGGACGGTCCAGGTGCGGGTCCAGGGCGGCGCAGACCTCGTCGAAGGCGGCGGCGAAGACCGGGTAGGCGGCGTGGAGTTCACGTCCCATGCCCGGGTACTGGCTGCCCTGCCCGGTGAAGAGGAAGGCCGTCCGGGCGGCACGGTGACCCGTGCCCGTCACCAGCCCCGGAGCCGCGTCCCTGCCCTCGGCGAGCGCCGTCAGCGCCGCGTCGAGCCCGCCGGGACCGTTGTTGTACAGCACCGCGCGGTGCTCGAAGACCGAACGCCCCGTGGCCAGCGAGAAGCCGACATCGGCGGGGTTCGTGTGGACGAACTCCCTTAGCTTTGCGGCCTGTTCGCGCAACGCGTCCGCCGACCGGGCGGACAGCACCCACGGCACGACCGGCATCCCGGCCCCGCGCTCCGGCAGGTCCCGGGCGGACTCGTCCTCCGGGGCCTCTTCCAGGACGGCGTGCGTGTTCGTGCCGCTCACGCCGAAGGACGACACGGCCGCACGGCGCGGCCGGTCGGCGGCCGGCCAGGGCCGCTCCTCGGTCAGCAGCGAGACGGCTCCGGAGTCCCAGTCGACGTGGGTGGAGGGGGTGTCGACGTGGAGGGTACGGGGGAGCAGGCCGTGGCGCATGGCCATGACCATCTTGATGACGCCGCCGACGCCGGCGGCGGCCTGGGTGTGGCCGATGTTGGACTTCAACGAGCCGAGCCACAGTGGCTGTTCGGGACTGTGGTCCTGGCCGTAGGTGGCCAGGAGGGCCTGGGCCTCGATGGGGTCGCCGAGGGTGGTGCCGGTGCCGTGGGCCTCGACGACGTCTACGTCCGCACCGGTCAGCCCGGCGGCGACCAGCGCGTCCCGGATCACCCGCTCCTGGGCGGGACCGTTGGGGGCGGTCAGTCCGTTGCTGGCGCCGTCCTGGTTGGCCGCCGTGGAGCGGATCACCGCGAGCACCGGGTGGCCGTTGCGGCGCGCGTCCGACAGCCGCTCCAGCAGCAGCAGACCCACGCCCTCCGACAGGCTGGTCCCGTCGGCGCTGTCCGCGAACGCCTTGCAGCGTCCGTCCGGGGCCAGTCCGTGCCCCTGCCCCCGGCTGAACTCGTCGAACAGCGTCGGCGTCGACATCACCGCCACGCCCCCGGCGAGCGCCAGCGAGCACTCGCCATTGCGCAGCGACTGCACCGCCAGATGCAGCGCGATCAACGAGGACGAGCAGGCGGTGTCGACCGTCACCGCGGGCCCCTCCAGGCCGAGCGTGTAGGCCACCCGGCCGGAGGCGACGCTGCCCGCGCTGCCGTTGTAGACATAGCCCTCGACGGCGTCCGGCGACGCGTCGACCAGCGTGCCGTAGTCGTGGTACATCACACCGGCGAAGACGCCCGTACGGCTGCCCCGCAGGGTCCGCGGGTCGATGCCGGCCCGTTCCACGGCCTCCCAGGAGGTCTCCAGGAGCAGGCGCTGCTGGGGGTCCATCGCCAGGGCCTCGCGGGGCGAGATGCCGAAGAACGCCGGGTCGAAGTCGGCGGCGTCGTACAGGAATCCGCCGTGGTCGTAGAGCCCGTCCAGCTCCCAGCCGCGATCGGTCGGGAACTCGGACACCGCGTCCTCGCCCGCGGCCACCAGCCGCCACAGGTCCTCCGGCGTGCGTACGCCGCCCGGGTAGCGGCAGCTCATCGCGACGATCGCGATCGGCTCCCGGCCGCGCTCAGCGAGCTCACGGTTGTGCTGCCGCAGCCGCTCGGTCTCCTTCAGGGACGCCCGCAGGGCGGCGACGACCTTGTCGTTGGGGTTGCTCATGGGGTCACTCACGCTCCGCGTCGGATCCGGCGCTGTCGCCGTCGAAAGCAAGGTTGATGAGGAGGTCGACGTCCATCTCGTCGATGGCATCGATGGCGTCGGTCTCGTGGCCGGAGTCCGGCGCGACCGCAGGAGCCGGTGTGGTCTGCGCGGTCTCCTGCGGGAACAGCTTCCGCTCCACGAAGCGGGCGATCGCCTGCGGAGTCGGCTGGTCGAAGACCAGCGTGGCCGGCAGCCGCAGCCCGGTGGCCGTGTTGAGCCGGTTGCGCAGCTCGACCGCGGTCAGCGAGTCGAACCCGATGTCCTTGAAGGCGCGGTCCGGTTCGATCGCGGCCGTCGACGCATGGCCCAGCACGGCTGCCACCTGCGCGACGACCAGGTCCTCCAGCGCCTGCGCCCGCTGCTCCCCGGACACCCGGGCGAGCCGCTCGGCGAGCGACAGCTCCGCAGGCCGTCGCATGCCAACCTCCGCGGTGTGACGACGCACCCGACGCTGGGCCAGACCCCGCAGCAGCGCCGGAAGACTGTCGTCGTCGGCCCGCCGCCGCAGCGCCCCTACGTAGAGCCGGATTGGCAGCAGGTGCGGCTCACCCGCCGCGCAGGCCGCGTCCAGCAGCCGCAGTGCCTCGTCGCTGGACATGGCACCGACTCCGTGGCGGGTCATGCGGTGGAGGTCGGTGTGGGTGAGGTTGCCGGTCATGGTGGAGCGGTCTTGCCACAGGCCCCAGCCGAGGGAGAGGGCGGGTTGGCCGTGGGTGTGGCGGTGGTGGGCGAGGGTGTCGAGGAAGGTGTTGGCGGCGGCGTAGGCGGCTTGTCCGGGTCCGCCGAAGGTGGCGGCGGCGGAGGAGAAGAGGATGAAGGCGTCGAGGTGGGGGGTGTGTTGGGTGGTGAGTTCGTGGAGCAGGAGGGCGCCGTCGAGTTTGGGTTTGAGGACGGTGTCGAGGTGGTGGGTGGTGAGGGTGTCGAGTGTGGCGTCGTGGAGGGTGGCGGCGGTGTGGATGACGGCGGTGATGGGGTGGTGGGTGAGGGTGTGGGTGAGGGTGTCGGGGTCGGTGACGTCGCCGGTGACGACGGTGGTGTGGGCGCCGAGTTCGTTGAGTGTGGTGGCGAGGGTGTGGGCGGGTCGTCGGGAGAGGAGGACGAGGTTTTGGACGTGGTGGTGGGTGACGAGGTGGTGGGCGAGGAGTCCGGCGAGGGTGCCGGTGGCGCCGGTGATCAGGACGGTGCTGTCGGGCCGGAAGACGGGGGCGTCGGCGGGGGTGACCGTGGTGCGGGCTAGGCGAGGTACCAGGAACTGGCCTTGCCGGATGGCGACTTGAGGCTCACCAGTCGTGAGCGCGCCGCGTAGGTCGTGCGTGGGGTCGTCGGTGTCGATGAGGACGAGTCGGTCGGGGTGTTCGGACTGGGCGGAGCGGATCAGGCCCCAGATGGCGGCGTGTTCGAGGTCGGGTGTGTCTTCGGGTGAGGTGACGATGGCGTTGCGGGTGAGCAGGACCAGCCGGGAGTCGGCGAACCGCTCCTCCGTCAGCCACCGCTTGACCAGGTCCAGCACCCCGTACAGCACCTCATGGACCCGCGCGGTGAGCTTGTCGGTGCCGTCCTGCTGAGGCGCGTACGGCACGACCACCACGTCCGGGACGACGTCCAGTGTGGCCACGGAGTCCAGGTCGTCGGCCGCGAAGACCGTCGCACCGGTCTCCTCCAGCGTCCGTCCCACCCGCAGCGGGTCCGGCCCGACGACCGCCCAGCGCCGCGCCGCGACGGGGGAGAGCCCCGCGGAGGCCGGCACCCAGTCCATGCGGAACAGGCTGTCGTTCACGGAGGAACCGGCCGCCTCCAACTGCGCGGTGACCACCGGCCGTACGACCAGCGACTCGGCCGTGGCGACCGGCATGCCGGCCGGGTCGGCCACGGTGACCGACACGGTGTCCTCGGCGTCCCCGAGCGGAGCCACGCACACCCGCAGCGCGGCGGCGCCCGCCGCGTGCAGGGTCACCCCGCTCCACGAGAACGGCAGCCGCGCCCGGCCCTCGCCCGCCGCGGGCAGCACGCCCAGACCCAGCGCGTGCAGCGCCGCGTCCATCAGTGCCGGGTGGATGCCGTACTCCGCGGCCTCGGCGGACTCCTCCTCCGGCAGCGCGACCTCGGCGAAGACCTCGTCACCGCGCCGCCAGGCGGTCCGCAGGCCGTGGAAGGCAGGGCCGTACCCGTAGCCCTGCTCGGCCAGCCTGTCGTAGTAGCCCTCGGTCTCCACCGGCTCGGCCCCGGAGGGCGGCCATGTGGTCATGTCGGCATCGGGCCTCGGGGACTGCTCTACGGGGGCCAGGGTGCCGGTGGCGTGCCGGGTCCACGGCTCGTCGCTGCCGGCGTCCTGCGCGCGTGAGTGGAGAGTCAGCTCGCGCCGCCCCGAGTCGTCAGGTGCGCCCACGTTCAACTGCACGTCCACCCCGCCCCGTTCGGGAAGGACCAGGGGTGCTTCGAGGGTGAGTTCCTCTACGGTGCCGCAGTCGACGTGGTGGCCGGCCTGGAGGGCGAGTTCGAGGAACCCGGTGCCGGGGAGCAGCACGGTTCCGGACACGGCGTGGTCGGCCAGCCAGGGGTGGCTCTGCAACGACAGCCGCCCGGTGAACAGGTGCGTGTCCGTGCCGGCCACCTCCACGGCAGCCCCCAGCAGCGGATGACCGGCGGCCGCCAGGCCCGCGCCGGAGAGGTTCGTCCGGCTGTCGGTGGTGGGATTGATCCAGTAGCGCTGGTGCTGGAAGGGGTAGGTGGGGAGGTCGGTGGCGTGGTTGCCGCCGTGTGTGGGCCAGTTGAT
>NZ_JAATEM010000047.1 GCF_012034205.1 Streptomyces composti | reverse complement strand
CCTAGGCCGACCAGTGCCAGTACCTCACGCTCGCGCTGGGTGAGTACGGACAGCTGTTGTTCGGCGGCCTGTGCGGCGGCCCGCTGTGTGGTGAACTGTCCGATCAGGCGGCGGGTGATCCGTGGTGCGAGCAGTGCGTCGCCGGCGGCCACGACCCGGATGGCGTGGAGCAGTTCGGCCGGCCCGGCGTCTTTGAGGAGGAATCCGCTGGCACCGGCCTGGAGGGCTTCGAAGACGTACGCGTCTGTCTCGTAGGTGGTGAGGATCAGTACCCGCACATGGTCCAGGCCCGGTGTCCTGACGATCTGCTCGGTTGCCTGGATCCCGTCCAGCCTGGGCATACGGATGTCCATGAGCACGACGTCCGGCCGGGTCGCACGGGCCCGCTCCACGGTCTGGGCGCCGTCGGTGGCTTCACCGACGACTTCGACGTCGTCCTCGACATCGATCAGCATCTTGAACCCGGACCGGACAAGGTGCTCGTCATCGGCGAGCAGAACCTTGACCGGGGCGCGGCCGAGCGAGGAGGGGTCTGCTGCGCTCATGCCCGGATCCTACTGCGTGACCAGTGGGGCCGGTTGCGTGCCGGACCGCGATCGCCCGCCCCCCGTCATGTTCCGCGGTCCTGCAAGAGGGCCGCTGGCCTCCGGACCCGGCATGGCCGTTCCCCCTGTCGAACTGATGACCTAGGGGGGCGCCGGGCCCGAGAGGCGCCGCCGGAGACGCTGATGAGAGGTCCGGCCACCGCCCGGCCGAGCGCAACGCCCGGCCGCTTGCGGTTCGTTGCGGAAAAGGCGACCCTGCAGTCCGTGCAGTGGCGGCGGTGGTTTCCGCCCACATCGCAGCCGGCTTTCCTGGCCACGGCACCAGTACTGACCGACCTGTTCACCTTCGACGGAGCCGCCGGCACCCATGGGCCGTACGAGGTGCTGCCCGTCTCCCGCTGGTGCGCCCCCGGCCACATGACCAGCGTGGACCGGGCGGCGGCCAGCAGATCAGCCGTGCCCCTTCCTCCCACCACCGTCACCCGGCCTGTGAGCGGCTCCGCGGCACGCTGCTGATCAGGCCTGAGAGGCCCGGCGGCGGACGGGCGCAGCCCGCTGGAGGTTCTGCTCCGGCCAGGCGACGCCGGCCGCTGCCGGATCGGTGGCCTGTGGCGCCGGCAGGAGCTGCCCGCAAGACGACTTCGACGACGCCGACGAAGCCCCCCGACCCCCGGCCCCCGCATGCGGCAGGGTGCCGGGGGCGTCCTGTGAACCGCGTGCGCCCACCCTGCCCCGCAGCCCCGGCAAACGGACCTTCAGCATCGGCTGGATGATCAGTTCCGAGTCAGTGGTCGTAGGCGGTCAGTGAGCGTAGGACGGGCTGTCCGGTGTGGTCGTTGTGCCAGATCGCGGCGGTCAGCGCGAGGACGCGCTGCATGACGCGGGCGATCACGCCCCGGTGTGCGGCCTCGGTGCTGTTCGAGGTCGAGCTGTCCCTGGAAGGTCTCGTTGACCGGCTCGATGACCTGCCGCAATGGTCGGAACAGGGCTCCGCCGGGCCGCTGCCGTTCGTCCTTGCGGGCCGGATCGCAGCAACCGGATGTCCAGCTGGGCAAGTTCGCGTTCGAAGCCGCGGCCGAAGCAGTTTTTGTCGCCGATCAGTGTCTGGCCGGGCCGGCCGGCGACGAGGTGCGGTTCGGCCGCGAGCAGGTCCAGCAGGGTTTCGCGTTCGCCGGCCTTGGCCCCGGTCAGGACGAACGCGACGGGCAGGCCCTGCACAGTGCACACCAGGTGCAGGCGCAGGCCCAGGAAGAAGCGGCTGTGACTGGCGCAGTACCCGTACTCGGCCCATCCGGCCAGGTCGGAGCGTTCCACGGTCTCGCGGGAGCGGCCGCATTCCACCGGGGTGGAGTCCACGATCCACACGTCGTCGCTCCACGCCGGGCCGTCGGCGGCCAGCGGTCGGGTGACCCGCCGCAGCAGCGCGGCGGCCTTGCGCAGGTGCTTGTTGCAGCCGGACTGCCGCGGCAGGTACGGGACGAGGTACCGCAGGTGACCGCGGACGTGGCGGAGCCACCTGGCCTCGGAGGTGAAGCCGGGCATGGCCTGCATCATCGCCAGCGTGACCAGCTCCGCGTCGGTGAGCTGCGGGACGGGCCTGACGGCCGGACGCCATGGCACCAGATGCGGAGGCGCCTTCAGCAGGTCGTCGGTCTTCACATAGAGTGCCGTCCCGAGGATGCCCAGGCTGTCGTCACAAAACGATCTCGGACGCCCTCGTTTTCGTCTCCGCCGGCACCCCTTGACTCTGATCGTCCGGTGAGCTTGCCCCGCCACCGGTACACAGAAGGGATCGTGGCATGTCCAGCGACCGTCTCATGCGCATCCGCAGTGCCGAGTTCCAGGCCATGGCCCAGAGGGTCCTGCAAGTCACCGAGCTCACCTCCCGCCTGAACGTCCTGCCCTTCGAGGACGAAGCGGGTAAGGCGGACCTGCTCGAGCAGATCCTTGGCAAGCCGCTGCCGCCGAGAGCCACGATCTATCCGCCCTTCTACACGGACCATGGCCTGAACCTCGACCTCGCCGAGCGCGTCTTCATCAACCAGAACTGCACGTTCCTGGACTATGCCGGGATCCGGCTCGGCGAGCGCGTGATGATCGGACCGAAGGTCACGTTCATCACCAGCGGCCACCCGGTTGATCCCGAGGAGCGGCGGCTGTATCTCACCGGCGCACCCATCGACGTGGCGGAGAACGTGTGGATCGGTGCCGGTGCCACGATCCTGCCCGGCGTCAGCATTGGCCGCGACGCCGTGGTTGCCGCCGGCGCGGTCGTGGCCGATGACGTTCCGCCGGCAAGCCTGGTGACCGGCAGCAAGGCAACCGTGCACCGAAAGTGGTGACAGCCTCTTCGGGGCCAGGACGAGCCCCACTGCGGGCAGCCGTAACCACAGCGGAAGCGCGGAATCCTCCCCCGAGGCAACTGGCACCAGTCCAAGGTGCAAGAGCCCCTCCACTCGCGCCCCGGCCCCTTGGAATCGATCATCCAGTCCCCGGCCCGGCCGGTGGGCGGGGGCGCGGTGCTTGACGTGAGGGCGGGGGAGCGTGGCGCTGGTTCACAGAGAGCCGCGGGCGGCCGGTGCCGTTCCCGTCTGCCGATCGCACGATGGCTCCCGAGCACACATGGCGGACACACCCCGGGGCCACTGCGCACGAGCGGGCAGCTGCGCAGGCCGACGTGTTCGGGGAGATCGACGACGCCGAGCTGGGGCAGGGCGGCCCTGACGGCGGCTCACCGTGGGCGTGCCGCCCCCATGACCACGTCTCCCGGGACCTCGATCCACGGCGAACACGCACCCCGCGGCGGCAACCGGCAGCTCAAGCGGGCGATGTTCCTGTCCGCGTTCGCAGCCCTGCACGATCCCGCCTCCCGCACCTCCCACGACACATGCCGGGCCAGAGGAAAGACCCACACCCAGGCACTGCTCCGTCCGGCCCGACAACGGATCAACGTGCTGTTCGCGATGCCCCGCGACGGCACCTTCTACGAACCCAGAACCCCACGCCTCGCCTGACGAAAGACACAGACCCCCCCCGGGGAGCTTCTGCGCTCCACGCCGCCCCGGCGCCCGCGCCCCCCCGCGCCGTACGGCCCCGCGCCCTTCCTGCGCCGCGCCCCGGCGACCGCGCCCGGGAGACTGGCTGGGACAGCTTCCCCGCCGCGAGCAGCCCTCCCGCAGACCCGGGCACCCACCACCTGTGAGGTTCGGCCGTGATGTCACTGGAATGTTCGGCTTCGTATGTCACTGACCTGTAGGCATGTTGGCGCTGCTCAGGGGCGGTTGGATCGATCGATCATGGTGACAGTTCCCCGAACATTGCAGTGACCTGAGGCCGTATCGGCCGGTGTCACATTCCTCGTATCTCCTTTGTCTTCCTGGCCTTGTGGGGCCTGCTCTTCGTGGAGCCGTGGCGTCACGGGCCTGCTGCTCTTCATGGGACACGCGACCGCGATCGACAGGGCTGGAGTTGGCGGAATTGTCAGAGCCGAAGGCCATCATGGGTGCCATGACCGACACAGAGCCCTCGGACATCGACGTCTTGGTGGCCTTCTCGCCGGAAGAGTATGCCCTGATCAGGGAGCACGCAGCCGAGCTCCACATTCCCATCGCAGCCTACGTCCGGCAGGCCGCCGCGAGACAGGCGCGCGACGGACAGCTCAAGCGTCAACTCCTCCGGGAAGCGGCACAGAAGCAGGACCCGGCCGCTGACGTGGTCACCGGCCTGCTCATCGACGACGTCCGCGACAGGGACCCCGCCACGCTCACCCAGGCAGAGAAGGAAGCCCGGATGCGGGAAGCCGCCCGGGAATGCGGGATCGAATACACCCCCGAAGTCCGAGACCTGGGCAACGCACTCTGGGCGAAGATCGAAGCCTTCCAGAACGACACGTCGACCAGACCCGCGAACCGGAAGCACGACTGAACGCTGCCGGCGGTGTCCGGCGGTTTTTGGCAGGTGCTGCGGGGGAGCGTGATGCCGGTGGCGGTGTCGCGGAGCCTGGATGGGTGCGGATTCCCGCGGCGATGCCCGAGCGTCGTTAGCACGTGCGTCCATCGAACTGGCGGGAACGTTTGGTTGTCACCCGCCCGAGTGATCGGCTGGGCGGGGAGCCCACGGGCGTCTCATAGCCTCGGGTCAGACGCACCCGTCACACACGTGCGTCAGGCTGAACTGCCCTGTTTCCACCCTTTGCTTGGAGGCTGTACGTGATCTCCGTGCCGTTATCCACCCGCCCACCCCAGGGGTGCCGGCACCGGTGACGACGCTGGACGGCACCTCCGAGGAGGGCTTGGGGCGGCATCGGGACGAGCTGCGGCCCGCTGCTGTGGCCCGGCTGCTGCAGTTGCGTGGTGCGGGGGAGTTGACCACCGCGCATGTGCGGCTGGTCGCCGAGTCGGTGGGCGTGAGCGTGCGGCAGGTGTGGCGCTGGCTGGCCCGCGCCGAGGAGACCGGCAGCACGGAGAAGCCCGAGCGCATCCGGTTTCGGATCACCGAGGAGATCATCGATGTCCTCGCCGATCACCAGGGCAATGTGAAACGCGCCCATGAGCATCTGGTGCGCGATGCCCGGGCGGCGGGCCGGAAGCCGATCGGTCTGACCACGCTGCACGACGCCATCGCCCGTGACCTCGACCCCGGTTTCATGGCAGGTCTGCGGGAGGGCATTCCGGCCGCCCGCGGCTTCGACCCCGCCTTCCAACGGCCTCCCGTGGCCCGCAACCAGGTATGGGAGGGCGACCACAAGCAGGCCCCGCTGGTGGTGGCGATGCCCGACAAGAAGCTGGCGCGGGTGTGGGTGACCTGGTTCGAGGACCGCGGTACCGGCTATGTGATGGGCTGGGCGGTCACCGCCGGGTCCGCGCACCGCGGGTCGGTCCTGGCGGCGGTGCGAGCGTCCGTGCTGCGGGAGGACCCCTACGGGCCGGCCGGGGGATTGCCCAAGCTCGTACGGGTCGACGGCGGCGCCGACTTCATGTCCAAGACGGTGCGGCGGGCCTTCGGCCTGCTGGGGGTGCCGGTGCAGCGGGTGCGCAGCGCCCGCCACAAGGGCGGTATCGAGCGGCTGAACCGCACCAGCATGACCCGCTTCTTCGCCGACCTGCCCCGCTACACCAAGGCGCCTCTGCTCGATCACCGCAGCCGCGTCGGCGACACTGATCCGCCGTTGACGTTCGAGGCGTTCGTATCGCGTCTGGGGGAGTGGATCACCGAGCACAACACCCAACATGTGGTGCAGCGCACCGGCATGACACCGCTTGAAGGGTGGCTGGCCGACCCCACCGAGATCCGGCCCGAGCCCACCCCGGCCGAGCTGCGCGCGTTCATGCTGGAGAGCGACCACCGGCCGAGGAAGATCACCAGTCACGGGGTGGAGTTCGCCGGGCGCTGCTACATGCCGGAGAACGGCGTCGGCCGGATCGGGATGGAGGTGCGGGTGCGGTGGATGCCGCACCATGCCCACGAGATCGACCTGTACACCTACCGCGGCAACCGCTACATCGGCCGCGCCTTCCTCAGCGACGAGGCCACCGACGAACTGCGCGCCAAGGTCCTTGGCGGCCGCCGGGAGCACAGCGCTGAACTGCGCCGGGCTCTTCAGCGCTCCGGTGAGCGCAGACGCGACCGTTATCTGCCGGCCACCGAACCCCAACTGCCCGCCTCGGCAACGCGCATGACCAAACAGGAGGCGCTCGCCGAACTCACGGGCACCAGCCGGCGAGCGCCTGCCGCTCCTCGCCGCCGCGCGGAGCCTTACTCGCCCGTGACCCCCGTCCCGGCCGGCTGGGTACGCCCCGGCAAGTCCACTGCCCCCGCCGATCCCTCACACAAGGACGCGTCATGACTACTGCACCCAGGCGCAAGCACGTGCCCCAGCGCCGCGCCGAGCCGGCCGCGGGCCCCTCCAACGCGGCGCCCCGCCGCCGGCCCGATCTGCGTCCGCAGTTCTTCCTCGACATCCCGGACTCGCAACTGGTCGCTACCGACACGCTGCTGCAGATCAAGGACACCGTCGTCGACACCGTCGAATCCCGGGCGATGTCGGTGATCTACGGGGATGCCGGGCTGGGAAAGAGCTTTTCCACCCGTGCCACGATCCAGGAGATGAACCCGGATCTGATCCTGCCGCTGGATTTCGCCCGCTCCCGCCCGGGGCCGAAGGACCTGCGCGAGGAGCTGTTCCACCAGATGAACCTTTCCTGCAAGATGCCGGGGACGCCGACCGCGTTCGACAAGCTGCTGCGCGAGACCCTCCCGCGGCGCCCCTATGTGATCGTGTGTGACGAGGCCCAGCAGTACCGGCGGGAGAACTTCGAGTTCTTGCGCAAGTTGTGGGACAACTGCGACCCCAAGCCCGCCATCCTCTTCGTCGGCGGCCGGGAGGCGTACGAGACGCTGCAGAGCGACCCGGCGCTGGCCTCGCGGATCTACATCCGCCTGGAGATCCTCGCGATGTCGCCCGAGGAGGTCCTCAAGACCGTCCCCGACTCCCACCCGGTGTGGCGGGACGTTGACGAGGCGCTGCTGAAGCGGATCGACACCCAGTACGCCGACGGCTCTTTCCGTGAATGGGTAAGGATCACCAAGCACGTCCTGAAGGGCCTTGAGTACTTCGGGACGGAGAAAGTCGACGACCGGGTCGTGGACTGGGCGCTGGCGCGGTGTTGACCATCGCGCCCCGCTCGCGGGCCGTCTGGGGCGAGACGGCAGCAGCAGAACCGTTCGCCGTCGTGGACGGCGTTGCCCCGCCCGGCCTGCACTTCCTCGCCGTCCCCGGCCTGCGCACCCTGCTCACCCCGGGCATGCTCGCCGTGGGCGAGGCGCTCGCCGACGCCTGTGTCCAGCGGCGCTTTGTGTGCGTGCTGGGTGATGCCGGGATCGGCAAGACCTTCGCCGTGCGCACCGCGGCACACCGTCTCGGCGTGGCTGTGCTGCTTGACCTGCGCGCCCAGTCGGCGCCGGCGGACCTGCGCGCCGGCCTCCACGGCGCGCTCGGGCTCACCGGCACACCGCCTGCCGATCCCGGAGCCGCCGACACGCTGATCCGCCGCGCCCTGGCCGACACACCGCGGATCGTCGTCGTCGACGACGCCGACCGGATGTCGGGCTCTTGCTTGGAGTACCTGCGCTTCCTTCACGACGGCACCCCCGGCGGGCTGTGCGTGGTCCTGATCGCCGGGCAGCGCGGCGAACGGCACTTGCGCGCCCAGCGGATGCTCGCCACCCGCACCGCCGCCTGGCTTCACCTCGGTGCGCTCACCCGCGACCAGATCCCGAAGGCGGTGCCCGCCCTGCACCCGCTGTGGCAAGCCGTCGCACCCGGCGACCTGCAGGCGCTGGACGCCCGCTTCGCCGGCGGCAGTCTGCGCCGCTGGGTCCTGCTCACTCACCACACCCGGCGGGCCCTGGCCGCCACAGGCGCCGCGACGCCCGATGCGCGCCTGCTGCAGGCCGTCGTCGACCGCATCGACACCCCGGGCCGGCGCCCATGACCACGCACCCTCGCGCCCCAGAACAGCCTGCGGCACCGGCACCGGCGCCGGTGAGGCTGCTGCTGGATAGCGACGATGACCATGCGGTGCACCGGGTCGCCTACCAGTGGGCCGATCCCGCCCGTGGCCGGATCACTGTCGACCCCACCCCGCACACCACCAGCCCGGCCTACCTCGCGCTGGACGTACTGCGCGCCATGGGCCGCGACACCTTCTCCCGCGAGGGCGCGGAGCGGATGTCCACCGACCCGGCCTGGCGCGCGCTGACCTGCTGGACCCTGGCCTGCGGCCGCGCCGAGGTCATCGTGCTGCGCGCCCACCGCCTGACAGTTGAGCGGCTGCGCCGCCTGGCCGCCTGGCGCGCGGACACCGGCATCCGCCTCACGCTCCTGGCCCATACCCCTCAGCAGGCAGACGTCCAGCGCCTGCTCGAACACCTCACCGCCGCAGGGCTGATGGACGTGGTGACTGTGACGGGCACGGCCGCCATCCTCGGCGCGATCGGCCCGGCCGCCCCCGATCGCCGGTACGGCCCGCCGCCGCGTGATCACGCCTACCCGCTGCCCACGATGCCCCGTAGCGGGGTGGCCGCGTTCCGCGCGGACTGCTGGCGCCGGCAGAACGCCACCGACTTCGCCCACACCGACGGCCAGTACCGCGCCGGCTACGCGGCCGCCCGCGCCTGGCTGGCCCGCACCCAGCCATCCTCTGTCGGCGGCATCGAACCTGCCGACGGCACTGCTGCGCCCACTCCCTTCAACCTGCACCAGATCGAGGCCTTGCGGCTGTTCCTGGCCCAGCTGACCGTCTCGAGCCCCAGCGCCGCGCACACCGTGGCCCGGGTGCGCGGCGCCCAGGCCGGCTTCCTGTCCCGCTCGCTGCTGCTCAACGTGCCCGACGACCTCACCGACCGCGCGGGGCCCGGCATCACCACCGTGCCGATCACCCCGCGCACCGTGCACACGATCACCGTGCGCCTGCCCAACCCGCTGCGCGCCGCCGCCATCGCGGCGCTGCTGTTCACCGGTACCGACACGTCGCTGCTGTCGATGACCCAGATCGGATCCGTCGACGACGCCCAGACCACGGTGGCCATCGACCGCGACTCGCGGATCCACATCGGCGAACCTCCCGGGCCCCGGCACATGTACGCCATCCCGCCCCGCGCCCGCCCACTGCTGCACGCCGCCGTCGCATTCCGCCGCCGCACCCCGCGCACCGCCGAGGGCCATGGCCTGTTCGCGAACTGCTTCGGCACCACCCCACGCCTTAAGGCCCTCATCGCCGACGCCGGCCTTGCGATCCCCGCCCTGGACCACCCCCACGCCGGGGACGACTGGCACACCGCCGCCCGCTGCTGGCACCTGCACACCCCCGCCCCACCCGCTCCTGATGTCCTGCCGCGCCTTGGGGAGTTACGCCCGTGACCGACCAGATGCCGCTGCCCGACGGCACGTCCGCGGTCGCGTTCGACTGGAAATTCCTGCGCACCCGTGCCGCCCAGTGCCGGCTCACCGACGAGGACCTGACCGCGCTGACCGGCACCCCCACCGCCGACTGGGAGGCCCGCCTCACCCCGCACACGCTCCCCGCCGCGGCCCTGTTCACCCTCGCCCGCGCCCTGAACACGTCTGCGGAATCCCTCCTGCGCCGGCCCGGACCGGCGCGCCGTGCCGCCCCGGCGGCGGCCGGCGACGCCACTGTGCTGCACGCCGCCCTGCTCGAGGCCGACCGCATCCACCCCGACGACCTGGCCTCCGCGCTGGAATGGACCCCGCACCGCCTTCGGCGCGCCGCCACCACCCTGGCCGCCCACCTCGAACAGTCCGGCAGCCCGCACCGGCTCGTCCACACCGGCACCGCCATCCACTTGATCTGCGCACCCGACCTTCTCACCGGCAAGCAGCGGCAGAACCTGCATGACTGCGGCCACACCGCCGCCACTCTGGCCCCCGGCGAAGCCGCCTTGCTGGCCCGCCTGCTGCACCACACCGCGCACGGCCTTACCCCCGACCTGCCCGCCGAGCAGATCCCGCGTCTGGCCAACCGGCGCCTGCTCGCCCCTGACGGCGAGCAACCCGCTCCCCATCCGGACGTGTTGTTCGGCCTCGGCCTGGCCACCTGCCCCCTCACGGACACCAAGACCGCCGCCGGCGGCTGCGCGTCGGTGCCCGCCACTGCCACGCCGCCACCGCCCGGAGCGTGATGATGCCGCCTGCGCCTACGGCCGCCGCACCCAAGACCACCACCGGCGCGTGGAAGCCCACCTGGTCACCCGGCCACACCAGCACCGGCCTGCCCCCGCTCACTGTGGTGCACGACCCTCACGACGACTACGCCTTCATGACCGCCGCGCTGACCGCCCACACTCCGGCGCTGGGCCGTATCACCGTCCACCCCACCCCGGTGGCGAGCGCTCCCGCCTCCCTGGCCCACGACCTGCTGCGCAGCCTGGGCAAACACCTTCCCCTGACAGGGAGCGAGGACGACGGCGCCTACTGGACTGGCAGCACCGAGACCGCCTGGCGGGCGGTCGCCGCCTGGATCTTCGCCTTGCGCATCGATCACGTCATCGTCACCCGGACCCATCGCGTCAGCCCCCGGCACTTCGAATACCTCTTCGCCCTGGCCGAGCTCACCGAAATCCGCCTGACCCTGCTGTGCCACGGCCCCCTCCCCGCCGCCCTCGCCACCGCCCTGGCCGTGACCAGGCACGAAGAGGCGCACACCCTGACTGCGGCCCACCGCGCCCTTACCGCGTCCGCTCCAGCACCGCCCGCCGACCGGTTCGCATGGTGGGAGGCAGGCGAGCAGTTCCCGCCCCGCGAGGGCGAGCCGTGCTTCCTGCTGCCCACCCGCCGTACGCCGGGCCGCGGCGTGATCGAGGCAGCCTCCCGCCGCCTGGGCCATACGGTGCTCCCCCTGCCCGCGGCCGGCCGCTTCCCGCCCGAGCCCGACGAGCCGACCGTGCTCCTCGCGCACCGGCTGCATGCGCGGATCGCCCATCCCGTGCACGCCGCGGCGCTGGCGGTGCGCATCTTCACCGGCCGGCCAGCCGGGCAGCAGCAGGTGCCTGCCGTGAGGGCGGCCCCGCCGGCGGGGGCGAACCGTGGCCGGGAGGGTGGAACACCCGCCTGGGCAGCAGACCTGATCGAGGCAGGGCGCCGCTTTCGGCAGTTGGAGGGGCGGGCGGACAGCGACCGCCCGCTGCGGCTGAGCCCTTGGGACCAGGCGGCCGTGACCGAGGCAGCCCAGGTCTGCGGCCTGCACGAGCAGCAAGCACCCCGCCCGAGGCGGCACGTGGCCCAGGCCGCTGCGCGGTCCAGGCGGCCCGCTGCCGAGAATCGCAGCGCGGGCAGTGCACCCACGCCGATCCGGGCAGCATGAGGCATGCAGGACCCCAGCCAACCGCAGACAACAGGGAGCAGACGATGGCTGAGCCAGGGACAGAACTGTTCGAGGCGATCCGACGTGACCACCGCGCGGGCGACAGGCTGCCCAGCTCCCTGGCCGCCCGGCACGGTGTGTCCCGCCAGACGGTCATGGAGGCGATCTCGGCCGTGCTGCCCCTGCCGCATTCCCTCCCGGCCGACGAGGAGGAACTCGACGAGATCCGTCAGCTTCTGGATGTGCTGCTGGAAGAAGACCAGGCCACGACACCGGGGGAGCAGTGCTCGGCCTTTGCTGTATGAGGAGCTGACCTGTCGCACGAGCAGGCTGCCGGTGTCCTACCGGTGGGTGTGGGAGTACATCACCCAACGCCGCTCGAAGCATGCCGACGCCGGCACAGCCGGACCATACGAGCGCACCTGGGCGGGCAACGTTCCCTCCGACATGCCGAGCTTCGTCACCTACCTGATCACCAGCGCGGTGCGCGACCTGGCCGAGCTGCAGATCGAAGGGACGCAGCCGGCGACCGAGGGTGTCGAGCTCGGGATGGTCTCCCTCGGCAGCGCCGTGGCTCGGATCAATCAGGCGCTCTACGAGTTCGCGCTGGTCGGACGCCGGGCTGGGCTGTCCTACGCGCAGATGAGCGCCTTCACCGGCATCCCCGAAGACGACCTGGCGAAGCAGGTCGAGGACTACCACCGCCTCATGACCACCTGAGCAACAGCAGCCCGCCCCGTCGCCGGCCGTGACGGGGGAACCGACGGGTGTGGGGTGTTTGCGGTGGCCGCACTGTGGCGGTGGGCGGTGAACGCGTTCGGAAAAGCCGCCAGGCGCCGCCCCGCCGGATCATTGCAGGTGACCAAGCCCGGTTGCCCCGTGCTTGGTCACCTGCACGGGGGCGTGTGCGCGGTGATCACTGCGGCGGTGTGTGGCCGATGCGGTCTTTCCACTGGGCGTGGGCGTGGCGGAGGTGGAGCAGGGCGATGTACCACCACAGGTCCGCCTCGCCGCTGTCACTGTCGTGGGCGGAGGTGGTGCGCCGGGCCGCTGACTGGGCCTCTTGCAGCGCGTCGCTCAGGCTCCACCACCCGAGCGCGCTGCCGTCGGGGAAGGCGACGCGGCGCCGGGTGGCTTCGCTGGCCGCTTCCCACAGGGCCTGGAGGGTGTAGCGCAGCGAGCGTTCGTCCAGCGCGGTGGGCTCCGCGTGCGGCAGGGTGGGGTCGATGGCGACACGGCCCCAGGTGTTGATGTGCTGCGCGATGAGGGGCAGCGTGATCTGCCGCTCAGGGACGGGCGCCACGTCATCCGCGGCCGCCGCGCGGGCGGCGGGTGCGTGGGGTGCGGGATCGAGCAGGCCGGCCTGGGCCAGCAGCCGGGCGACGGCCAGGCAGGTGTCCTGACGGTGGTGGAAGGGACAGTGTTCGGGGTCCATCGATTGCCTTTTCCTGCTGGGCGGGGGAGCGGGCCATGCTAGCCCCGCCCGGTGTTCTGGGGCGGTCCGGCGATTGGTCGTGCGCTCGCTGTAGGACGGGGGCGCTGTTCCATGGGCAGAGCGTGTCATCCGCGAGTCCCCGTCCCCGGGCCGACCTGATCGAGTTCCTGGACGCAGCGACACTGCGGCGCTTGTGGCCGGCTCTGTTCCTGCCAGGGCCGGCCCGGGCAGCGTGGCAGCGGCGATTTGCCGAGCTGCGGCATGGCGAGCCGGACCCGCCGTGTCGTGGATGATCGCTGCCGCCGGGGGTCAGCGGCCGCGATGAGTCTTCCCTGCTGCCTCGGCCCGCGCAGTTCGTCGCTGACGCACGAGGCCGCGACGTCCCCCGCCCGCTGCCGCGGCGCAGGCGCTGTGCGGTCAGCTCGGCGCGCTCGCCTGCGGGCCGGGGTGACGGGGTGACGGGGTGTCCGTGGGGCTGGGACGGTAGCGCCCGGCTGTGCGGGTGCGCGCGGACTTCAGCCCGTTTGGCTGGTCGGTGGAACCCGGGGCGCCTGCGCCTCATCGGCGCCGAAGAGGTGGCGGAACGCTTCCGCGTGCGGTACTCCGGCCGCTTCGCCGCGGGCCTGCCGTGCGCGGTAGGCGGCCAGGGCCCGCTGTTCTGACAGTTCGAGGGGGTCGGCGGCGCTGATCCGAATCGCGGCTTTGTGGTCGGCGGGCTCCGTCATGCGCAGCACCTTAACGAAGCGCACCGGCGGGGACGGCTCAGCACTGGCAGATCCGGAAGACCCCCGTTACCCGAAAGGACCCTATTTCAAGGTTAAGTAGTTTGCTAATCCAGGGATAAATCTAGGCTATGGTGGTGGGGGAGGTGAAGCATGCCGACCGAGGAAGAGCTGTTCGCGGCCGTTGATGCGCTGCTGGAGGGGGAACCGCAGTTGCCGCCGCCGGCGGAGCGGGCCCGGCTGCGGGAGGCCGCTGGAGTGACGCAGGCGCGCCTCGCGCAGGTGCTGCAGTCGACGACGCAGACGGTGAAGAACTGGGAGGCCGGCCGCTCGGAGCCGCGGCCGCCGCGCCGGGAGGCGTACCTGCGGCTGCTGGAGGGCTGGGCGGCCAAGTACCCGGCCCCCGACCAGACTGACCCCGCGCCCGCACCGGCGGTGCCGGAAACATTCGCCGCGGCGCCGGCTGCGCCGCGGCGTCCGGCCGGAGATCCGCAGGACAGTGCACCGCCGGTCTTGGCGCCTGCCGCGCCCTCGAGCGCCCGCCCGTCGGCGACGGCCAGGAGCTCGGTGAGCACCAGGCCGACGTCCTCCACGTCGACGTCGCGCCGCCCCGCCAGGAAGGCCGCCGCGCCCGCGGCGGATCCGCGGTTCCCGCACGGGCCGCTTGCGGTGCTGGACGGCGACGGGTCGGCCTACTGCGTCGAAGGCGTCGTGCTCGACTGCCCGGCCACCACCATCCCGCAGCTGGTGGAGTGGACGCTGAAGGAGTCCGGGCTCGGCGCGCCCCGGTTGAACCGCAACGGCAAGGACGCCGACCCGCTGATCGTGCTCACCGAGGCGGCCGCCGTCCGGCTCGGTCTGCCCGCCTGTCTGGAGGACCGGCGGGGCCTGCGGCTCCCGGAGGACCACCTCGTGGTCAAGCAGCTCACACGCGCGAAGTGGAAGCTGACGCAGCGCGGCTTCGGCCCGTGGGCCCGCATCTACCGCCCTGCCCAGGGCGGGCAGCGCAGTTGCGTGCAACTGGCGGTACTGCCGTGGGGCGCGCTGGATGCCCGGGCCTGGGGCGACGCAGGCCAGTTGCCCGCCCCGGAGCTGGCCCGCGTGCTGGGTGTCTACGCGACCCGCGTGACCACTCCGCGCGGCTCGGCCGCCGTGTGCGGCCTGGAGCTGATGACGAGCCTGCGGCCGCCGACCCGGGCCGCGAAGGACGCATCCGGTGTGTGGGTATCGGCGCCGAACCCCGGCGCGCTCACCCAGCCCGTGGACCCTGCGCCGCCGGAGGCCCCGGCCGAGCACCCGGTCGCCCAGGGCTGGGAGGGCGGGTTCCTCGACGAGGAGGCCTACCAGTGGACCCGGGATGTGGCCACGTTGTCGGATGAGGAGTGCCTGCTGCCGTGGGCGGTCGGTTTGGACATCAACACCGCGTTCCTCGCCGCCGCCTCGCGCCTAGTCGTCGGCCTCGGTGCCCCCGTCCACGTCAGCTCGCCGGTGTTCGACAAGAAGATTCCCGGCAGCTGGCTGGTCGACCTGTCTCACATCGAGCTGGACCCGCGCCTGCCGTCACCGTTCACCCCGTCCGGCCGGCGGCCGGACGGCCCGGCCTGGTATGCCACCCCCACCGTCGCCTACGCCGTCGAGCTCGGCTACGACGTCCGCCCGGTCGAGGCCTTCCTGCGGTACGAGACCGGCGCGTACCTGGACCCGTGGCACGACCGCCTCAAGGACGCCTACGCGGCCACGATGGCCGATCTCGGCGTCCCGGTCGGCAAGGACACGGACGAACGCGCCTTCCTGGCCGCGATGGAGCACCTGGGGCAGAACGACCCCGGCCTGGCGTGCGTGCTGTCGGCGATCAAGGCCACGGTCAAGGGCGGGATCGGCAAGCTGCGGGAACGCCCGCAGGGCCGGCACTACCGCGACGGTGAGCGCTGGCCCGCGCTCGAGCGGCCGACCTGGCGCCCCGACATCCGGGCGGCGGTGATCTCCAAGGCGAGAGTGAACATGCACCGCAAAATGCTCAACACCGCGAAAGCGACCGGACGTTACCCGCTGGCAGTGCTCTCGGACTGCGTCGTGTACGCCAGTCCGGAGCCGTCCCCGCTGGGGTTCTTGCCGCTCACCGGCGACGGGCACGTGCTGCCCGGCTCTTTCCGCCTGGGCGCCACCCCGGGCCTGGCGAAGACGGAGGGCGTGCAGCCGATGCTGACGGCTGTGGAGTGGCTGGAGAAGGGCCTGAACCCGGCCCGCCACATCAAGGGCGGCGACGCCGTCCTGGACGAGGGGGAGTGAAAGCGTGGGCGACATCGACGATGCCCTGCAGCGCGCGGAGTACGAGGCCATCACCAAGGCCCCGCCCAAGACCCCACTCGCCCAGATGCGGCTGCTGCTCAAGGCCGCCAAGGGCTCCACCAGGACGGTCGCTCAGCGCCTGGGCATCTCCCAGCGGCAGGTGGAGCGCTACCTCGCCGGCAAGGCCAAGCACCCCCGCCCTGCTCTGCAAGAGGCTCTGGAACGCGAAGTCCGCAAGGTGTGGCAGCCGCGGGTGCGCGCGGCGGCCCGCAAGCGTGCGGCCACCACCACCGGGATCACGATCGAGACCCGCGCCCGGTTCGGCTACACCGCGCCCATCGGCACCACCGACGACCCGCGGATGCGCCGGCTGACCGTCCACCTCCCGCCCGCCTACGCCGCGCGCCTGTTCACCGCCCGGCAGCAGGGCGCCGGCGACCAGCAACTCCGCCGCATCGTCGCGGAAGGCCTGCAGGAGATCTACTTCAAGGACAACGGCTCCCGCGCCGCCGGCCTCGAAGTCGAGCTGACGGACATCGACTTCTTCGACGCCTCCTTCGGCGCCTGACGCGGCATGTTTCCCTTTGCCGCGGCCTACGACGCACTGGCCGGCGCCAGCGAGGCGAGATGCAGACGGCCAGCTACGTGCTCGGCGGGCACCTCTCTATCACTGCTGCGGACACCCCTGGTCGAGGAGCATGATTGCAGATCGGCCAGAGCGCACACCGCCATGTCGCCTTCCACCACGACGACACTACGGTCCGAATGCCGCCGCCGAGGCGTACCAATCAGCCAATCTGCAGTCAGCGGCGGCCGCGACATGGAGATGCGCACGCCGAGCGGGGAGGATGAGCAGCCAAGGACTTGTCCGTCGAAGGCCGGTTGGGGAAGGGACGGAGATCCGATGACGCTGGCCATCCTCGGAGGAGAGCCCACGATCGGCAACCCGGGTGTCATCGGCAACCCGGTCGCCTTCACGGCGCAAGACCGGGACGCCGTGATCCAGTTCATGTACAGCAAGAGCGGACGGCTGTCCTTCTACGGACGCGAAGGCCTGCTGGGGCGCTACGAGGACGAACTGGCCGCCTATCACGGCGTGCGCTACGCCGTTCTCACCAACTCCGGGACCAGCGCCCTGTACTCGGCCTACTTCGGGCTCGGCCTGGAGCCCGGTGACGAGGTCATCGCGTCGACGTACACATTTCTCGCGACCGTCACCCCACTGGTGAGTCTCGGAGTCGTTCCCGTTCTTGCCGATGTGGACCCGGAGACCGGCAACCTCGACCCGGACGACGTCCGCAAACGCATCACCGATGCCACCCGGGCCATTGTGGTCACTCACCAGTGGGGCCACCCGGCCGAGATGGACGAGATCATGCAGATCGCCCAAGACCACCGCCTGCGCGTCGTGGAGGATTCCTCGCTGGCGATCGGTGCGACCTACCGCGGCCGACGTGTCGGCTCCCTCGGTCATGTGGCGGCCTTCAGCCTGGGGTCGAGCAAACTGCTCAGCGGCGGCCAGGGTGGCGCGCTCGTCACCGACGACGACGAGATCATGGAGAGGGCCAACCTCGTCGGTCATTTCGCTCGGCGCAGTGAGGCCCAGGTCAGGTCAGAGAGGTACCTGCCGTTCGTCGAGACCGGATACGGGCACAACTTCCGAATGCACGCCCTGGGCGTCGCCATCTCGTACCGCAGGTTCCGCCGGATCGAGGACCTGATGGACCGACGCGCGCGGCGCTACAACGCCCTCACCCGGCAGTTGGAGTCCTCCCGCCTGCTGCGGCCCCCCGTCACCCGGCCCTACACCACCCGCGGCTCCTGGCTCGGCTACACCGCAGGCTTCGACGCCGAGGCGGCTGGTGTGGACATCGACACCTACGCCAAGGCACTCCAGGCAGAGGGACTGCTGGTCCTGCCCCGCGGATACCACCCGCTGCTCCACCGCACCGCACTCTTCACCCGCTACGAGGACGGCTACCGCCGGCAAGGCCCCTTCGCACCCGGCAAACGCGTCTATGCCGAGGGCGACTTCCCCGCAGCCGAGGCGCACGTGGACGCTCAACTCGCCTTCCCGCATTTCCTCGACGAGGACGACTGGATCATCGACGCGTACGGCGAGGCCATCCGCAAGGTGGAGAACGAGATCGACGCGCTGATCGCGTGGCGCAAGCAGCAGACCGCGGAGTGACGCGGGTCGTCGAGGCGACGCCAGTCGCCCCCTTGACCACGCACAGGGATCCCGCGCTCGCGCCCCCGCCTACCCCAGCACCACCGGCACCTTCTCCAGCCCCCGCACGGCACTGTGCCGCCAGGCCAGCGACTCGGGCGGGCAGGCGAGCTTCAGCCCGGGGAAGCGTCGTAGCAGGGATTCCAGGGCCATGCGGGCCTCGAGCCGGGCGAGTGCCGCGCCCAGGCAGAAGTGCGGCCCGTGCCCAAAGCTCAGCATCGCCTGCGCGTCCGGCCTGGTGATGTCGAGGGAGTCGCCGGCCTCCACCTGGGCTGCGTCACGGTTGGCGGATGCGATGCAGGCCAGCACCACACCCCCGGCCGGTATGTCGGCCCCGGCGAGCGTCAGGTCCTCGGTCGCGTAGCGGGGCATCGCCATCTCCACCGGGCTGGCGAAGCGCAGGAGTTCCTCGAGCGCACCCGGAAGCAGGTCCGGGGTCTCACGCAGCAGACGCCACTGGTCGGAATGGCGGAAGAGAGCCGCCATCGCGTTCCCGACCAGGTTCACCGTCGTCTCGTGCCCGGCCATCAGCAATAGGGCAAGGGTGCCTTGCAGTTCCTGGTCCGAGAGCTGGTCGCCTTCATCCATCGCGGCGATCAGCGCGCCGGTCAGCGTGGGCTGTTCATCGGGCGCGAGCCGCGGAGATGTTCTGCCGCGCCACTCGTCGATCAGCCGGGTGAGGTAGTCCTTCATGGCGAGCGTGCCCCGGCGCAGGACCGCTTTCGACTCCTCGTCGATCGGTGGAATCATCGTCTCCCGCGTCCAGCGCCGGAAATCGGCGCTGTCCTTGGCCGGGACACCGAGCAGTTCGCAGATGACGGTGAGCGACAGCGGCGCCGCGAAGGACTCCAGCAGGTCGACCTCTGGGTACCGTGCCATGTCCTCCAGCAAGTCGTCCGCGATGGCCTGGATGCGCGGCCGCAGAGCTTCGACCCGGCGGCGGGTGAAGGCCTGGGAGACGAGGCGGCGTATTCGTGTGTGATCCGGTGGATCGCTGGCCAGCAGATTGATGCCGAGCACACCGCCGCCGGTGAGTTCCTGGTCCCGCATCCATTGCGGCGCGTGGTGCGGATTTCTGGAAAGGCGGGGATCGAGAAGCACCGACCGCGTGGCTTCGTAACCGGTGACGAGCCAGGTGTCGTGTCCGTAACGACTGACCTTCCGGTGAATCGGACCTTTTTCGCGGAGCCGTGCATACATCAGATACGGGTCGGGAATGTGCGCAGCCATTTAGTCGGACCCCCGGGCAACCCTGGTGTTCAGCGGTGCCGGATCACCCTATATCAGACCTGTGGAGGAGAGTAGTGCGCCCGCAGGCTAGTGAGGTGCGGGCGCAGAGCGAGCGGCGGTCCCTTGATTGGCTGATCCCTTGCGGTAGGCCCTTCTTCCGTCTGGTGGGATACCGAGGGCCTGTGGACCGACGGGCGGGTGAGCGAGTACCGTTCCCGAGCGATCATTCTTTTGCCAGCATTTCACCGGGTGGACATGCTGTCCGGTTTTCGACGCCGACTCCCATGACAATTCCTGGCCGGAACCCGGCCTGACAGACATTCAGGCGGTCTGCTATGGCGAGCGTGCAGTATTACGACACTCTGATCATCGGCAATGGCGCCTTGGGCCTCTTCCTGGCGGAGGAGCTGATCACGCGGGGATCGGGAACGATCGCCGTCGCGGGCCCGCGCGGCCGCGAGACGGGCGCGAGCCAGGCGGCCGGTGCCATGCTCGGCTGCTTCGGTGAAGTGACCACGGAAACGCTGCGCACCGAGCCGGCCAGGATCAAGTTCGAGATGAGCCGGGCCGCGCACCGGCTTTGGCCGCAGGTGCTGCGTCGCCTGGAGTCCGACGCCCCGGCCGGGCAGCCACCGCTGAAGGTGGCTGAGAGCACCCACGTGGTCCTCAACACGTGCGGTTCCTATCTCGACTCGGTGAACTACGCGGCGATGACCGACGCGCTTACCGCGTACGGCGAGGACGTTCACGAGGTCGACCCGGGGGAGATCGTCGGCTACCACCCGCGCGCCGACCAGCGGGCACTGCGCGCCCTGCACCTGCCGGGGGAGGGCGCGGTGGATGCGCGGCGACTCCTGGCCGCCTTGGAGGGGCGGCTCGAACGGGCCGGAGTGACCCTGGCCGACCAGAACGCCGAGGCGCTTGTCACCGTAGACGACCGGGTCTGCGGTGTCCGGCTGGCGAACGGTGTCCATATGGAGGCGGAGACCGTGGTGGTGGCGGGTGGTGCCCGCGGCGCGTCCTTGCTGCAGACCGCGCTCACGCCGTCGCAGCTGATCCCCCTCTTCGCGGGACGCGGATTCGCCCTGGTCACCCGGCGCGTGTCCGGCACGCCCTTCGAGAGCGTGGTCCGAACGCCCAACCGGGCCTTCGCCTGCGGGCTGCACGTCGTACCGCTCGGCGGCGGCAGGGAGTATCTCGGCGCCACCAACAGCGTCGCGAAGGAGCCGTTGACCAGTGTGCCCATGACCGACGTGCACTTCCTGACGCAGTGCGCGATGCAGCAACTCGACGAGGAGGTCACGCATCACGAGGTGGAGCAGTGGCTGGTGGGAAACCGGCCGGTCACCCTCGACGGCTTCCCACTGATCGGGTGGTCCGCGCTGCCCGGGCTGTACCTGCTGACCGGCACCTACAGGGACGGACTCCACTGCGCACCCCTGCTCGCGGCGAACGCCGCCAACGAACTGCAGGGCAAGGAGCGTCTGATCGACGACCTGTTCACGCCGGTACGCCGGCTCATCCAGACCCGCACGGTGGAACATTCCATCGAGGAGTACGTGCAGCACTGCCTGGCCGGATGGTTCGAGTCGCAGGCAGCGCCCCACGGCTCGACCAGTTGGCTGGCCACCATCTACCGCCAGCAGGCCACGGCTTTCTACGACTGGCTGGGCATCGACTACGGCCTGGGCCCCGACCTGGTCGCCTACGCCCTGGGCAGTCCGCACAACGCCCAGGAAATCCGGCGCAGCCTGCGGACCCACCACGGTCACAGCGCGCCCGAACCGGTCGGCTCCGCCCGTTCCGGCGACTGATCAGCGTGAACGCTCTCCTGGTACGCCGCCTTCAAGAAGGTGTACGGGTAGGGGGCGGGTCGTGTGCTTGCCGCATCGAGCCGGGCGACCATCTCGGCTGGCAGCTCCACGTCCAGCGCCGCGGCGTTCTCGAGGAGTTGCTTCGGCGACGACACCCCGAGCGCCACCGAAGTGACCGCGGGCTTGTGCAGCAGCCAGGCCAGGGCCACCTGAGCGGCGCTGCACCCGAGCTCCCGTGAGATCTCGCCGAGGCAGTCGAGCACCTGGACGACCACCTCCTGGAACGGGTCGATGTCCCCGGTCGTGAACGCGTCCGTCAGCCTGCCCCGCCCGTGGATCTCACGCCGTTTCGGATCCACCCGGTAGTGGCCGGTCAGGAGACCGTTGGCTAAGGGGCCCCAGCTCACGAGGGACGGCCCGTGCCGCAACAGGGGCGTCATCTCGTGCTCCACGGACCGCTCGAGAAGGTTGTAGTTCATCTGGACCGCGGCCGGTGCCGGCAGCCCCCGCCACTGGGACAGCACCTGTACCTGCCCGAGGTACCAGCCGGGCACGTTGCTGAGGCCGAAGTACCGGATCCGGCCGGCGGAGATCAGGTCCCCCGCCGCGGCCAGCGTCTCCTCGGGCGGTGTCACGCCGTCCCACAGGTGCAGGTAGTACAGGTCGATGTAGTCCGTGCCCAGCCGCCGGAGCGACTGTTCCACTGCGGTGAACATCGCGCTGCGGCTGCACCCTCCGCTGTTGGCGTTGCGCGGATCCGTCCGGTAGCCGAATTTGGTAGCGACGACCACGGTGTCCCGTACCGACCGACGTCGAAGGGCTCTGCCCAGCCATGTCTCGCTTTCCCCGCCGTTGTACACGTTCGCGGTGTCGAAGAAGTTAATGCCGAGGTCGAGGGCGCTCCCGATCAGCGAATCCGCGTCCTCTTCGGGCATGGTCCACCGGGTTCCCCAGCGGGAGCCCATAGTGGCCGTCCCCAGACACAGGCGCGAGACTTTCAGCCCGGTTGTCCCCAAACAGCGATATCTCATCTTCCAGCCCGGTCCTCGAAGATCGGTGTACGACTGACTCGGAGGGATGGCAGAGCCTACCCCTTCCCCAGGCACCGAATCCGGTACCGTGCCTCCTGCGGCGAACCGGTCAACCGAAGCTGATATCTGTCGGCCACCACCCGCCGCGACCGCTTCCAGAAAGTGCAGCTCAGGAATCATTCCGCAAGATCCGGGAAACGGAATAAGCCATTGCTCCCAGGAATGTTCATGGCCCATTGCGTCCCTTGACCGACGGCTGCGGGAGCCGAGAAGGTGCTGATGCTCAGCCGATTCAGCTGGGTATGTCTGCCCCTTTGAAGGAGGGATTGACAATGGAGAGCTACCCGTTCGAGAAGAAGCCCGCCTTCTTTCCCGTTGTGACGTCGGAACTCTTCTTCGACGCCGACGCCCTGGCGAATGACCTGTTCGAGGGCGCCGACCGCGACGGCGAAGTGCTGGAGGGTATCGACACGGAGCTCGACGAGCTCCTCGCCTGATCACCTGATGTACAGCGGCGGTTGGCACGACGTGACCCCGGTGCCACCGGCTACCCGCGTAGGTGCCAGCCGCCCACTCGCCGAAAGCCTCTCGTGCCGACGCGCGTCGCCTGGAGTGGACAGTGGAAGGAGCCTCGTCATGCCTGAGCTGGTGTTCCGCCGGAACTCCTTTCAGGAAACGCTGATCCGGCTTGAGTACACCTCCGCTCCGGACCGGCCCGTGGACCTCTTCTCCCGGGCCTGCGTGGAGCACTACCGCGAGCTGCGTACGGATCGCTACGGATACTCCTTCACCCAGGTCTTCGAGCCTGGTGTGCTCCGGGAAGCCGCCCTGCTGGACGGGCGCCGCTACGAACCGCTGGCCGATCTGAGAGACCAGCCCGGACCTGCCGTGGTGCGCCTGGCCGAGCTGGCGGACAACGCACCCGACCTCTCGGTCATCGGCCTGGTCAATGTGGCGTCAGCCCTCATCACGATCTCCCGCTTCGATCCCGCCTCCCGCCTCTTGCGGCTCGCCGAAGCCCGGGCGGTCACCCCGCGCGACCGGCTGGAGACCGCCATGCTCGACTTCATGGTGGCGAACCGTCGCGACGACGGCGCTGGCTCGCCCGGCGCGTTCAGCCGGATGCGTGAGGCGATCGAGACTGGCACGGTGCCCCGGGAACGCGTCATCGACGTATGCGCGCAGGCCGTGGTCTGGTATCTAAAACGCAAGGAGCTGAGCGAAGCGGACTTCCGTTGGTACGTCCGCACCGGATGCGCACTCACCAAGGAGCCGGAGCACATCGACCCGACAACGATCTCCGCGTGGAACCGAGCCCTCGCCATGATCCCGGCCGGAAAAGGCCAGGCGCTTTCGACCCGGCGCTACATGGAGCGCACCAGGGAGGCAGCACAGGAGGCGATCAGCCGCCGCTCGCGGCCCTACGAGTTGAACTTCCTGAAGACGTACTACGAGTCCACGCTCAAGGAACACCTCTACGTCACGCGTGACTTCGACAAGGCCAGGGACGCCGGGGAGTCGCTCATCGCGCTCGACTCCGCCTGGTCGCCCAGCTACGCCGAATTGGCGGAGGTTCATCAGCGAGCCGGTGACAAACGGCGGGCCGCTGAGCTCTACGAAGAGGCAGCCGCGATGGGGCCTCCGTACGTCGGCCACCATCTGCTGCGTGCCACGCGCTGCTGGGAGGAGCTGGGCGAGTACGAACGGGCCGTCGACCATTACCTGACGCTCTGCCGGCTCGCGCCTGGTAACGAGCCGCTGCTGAGGTCCGGTTTCCGGGCCGCACAGAACGCCTCCAGCCCGGCACGGGACCGATTCGAGCAGATGCTGGCGCAGACGGCGGGCCTCACGGGCACCGGCGAGCGGCGCCCGTGAGGGAACACACCCGCCTCACCGTCGGCAACTACGCCGGATTCGCCGGGGTGATGCTCGCAGTCGGCCTGGTGACCACCGGATTCGGGATGGTCGACCTGCTGATGGTCGCACCCAAGGGAGTCAGCCACGTCGCTGCCGTAGGCCAGGGAAGCGTTCTCCTCATGGGCGTCTCGGCCTTCTTCCTCGGGGTGATCGATGCGTTCGCCGGGCGGCTCGCCATCGCCGAAGGACAGGGCGCGACGGCACGACGTCTGCCGTCGCTTGCGGCAGCCCTGCTGGTGACGCTGGCACTGTGTCAACTGGCCGCGCTGCTCCTCGCCGCGGTGAGGGAGCCCGTGCTGACCCTGCTCCGGCAGGATCGGGACCTCGTCCCACTGCTGGGCGACTACATGCAGGTGCGGCTGTACGGCGTCGGAGTGGTCATGCTCTACGCCGCGTTCAACGAGGCCCTCAAGACCTGCGGTGCCAAGAACCGCTCGCTCGCGACGCTCGTTCTCGGTTTCGGTATCAACGCGCTGTTCAACTGGGTGTTCCTCGAAACCGGGTGGGCACGGTTCTTCTCCTCTCCAGAGAGCGCCGTAGCGACCGCAACCGTGATCGCCAACACCGTGATGGCCGCGACGGCCGCATGGACGTTCGCGGCTCACATGAGGACGCGCGGTGAGCGCTTCGACGGGCCGAAGCGAGCCGCCGTCCTGCGGGAGCTGCGCTCCACATCTGTGGCCGGGGCGGGTGTCGGTGCCCGCCATGTCAACGACTACGTGGGATCCATCGTCCCCATGACGTTCATCGGCACCATGGGGGTCAAGACGCTGGCCGCCAGCGTCATCGCAGCCAACATCTACACCGTCTTCTGCCGTGTGCCGCAGGCGTGCTTCCAGGCCACCTTCGTCTACTACGGCTACGCGGTCGGCCAGGAGGGAGCCGACCGGGTGAGGACGGTACGGACACTGCTGAGCTATGCCGCCGTGCCGACGGCCGTGGCCGCGCTGCTCGTCGTCATGGCCTCGCCCTGGCTGGTCGCGGCATTCGCCAGCCCCGGCCTCGACCGCTCGCTGGCCGTCGTACTGCTGCTGGCCTATCTGCTCTACCTGCCGGCCTACCTCATCGACCAGTCTCTGGCCACGCTCCTGGTCGTCCACCAGCGCGGCGCCGTCCTGTTCGTCGCGTCCACCCTGGCGACCTACCTGCTGACGATCCCGCTGTCATGGTGCGCCGTCTTCCTGCTCGATTCGGCCTTCCTCGCCGTCGCCTCCAACGGGGTGGCGACGGCCGTCCAGGCAGCCGTCTTCTGGCGCATGCTCCGCCGAGAGGTCCAGGTGGGAACGGAGGTCGGCGTTGCGTGAGCCGCCCAGGGGACCGGCGTTCCGGCACGACCCCGCCAAGAATGTGCTCGTCCTGCCGGGAAAGGCCGGGCAGGACAGCCGATGGGACCGGGAGCCGATGGTCTGCGGACATCGGCGTGTGACCTATGAGAACGAACGGCTCGGCCGGACCGTTCCCGTGCCGGTCAGCGCCAGCCCAGCCGTGGTCATCGGCGCTGGAGTCGTCGTCGCCGGCTACGACGGATACGTCCGGTTCCTCGACCGCACGTTGAGCAAGGTGTACTGGAAACGCCGGATGGACAGCCCGGTGTACGCCTCCCTGGTGCTCGATGGACGGCGCCGACGGGTGGTGGTGGCCGCGACGAGCGGGCTGGTGGCCTGCTTCGACCTGAAGGGCGCGCTGGTGTGGTCCGCCGAGGTCGGGGTGCCGGTCTACGCGACCCCGACCGTTCTTCCCGCATCGGATGTCCTGGTCATCGCCGCGTTCCACAGTCGCTGCCTCGGCTTGAACCTGGACACCGGAGCCCAGGTGTTCGAGAGGCCCCTGCCGCGCCCCTGGCACGCCGGCCACGCAGGCACCGCGGCCCATCGCGACCCATACGCCAGCCCCGTCACCACCGAGATGGACACCGCCGTCCTCTGCTGCGCCGAACACGTCCTGGCTCTCGCCCCAGACGGGACCGAGCTGTGGCAGCAGGAGATCGGGCACGCGATCAAGGCGTCCCCGGCCGCACTGCACACGACGGGCAAGGTCGCCGTCTGCCCGGTGAACGGGCAGTGCCTCTTCCTCGACAGCAGCAAGGGGCAGGTGCTAGGTGAGGTGTTCCTCAACGCCAAGATCACCGGCAGTCCCGCCGTCTCGGGCGGGATCCTGGCGGTCGGTACGCAACGCGATACGGTCGCCGGGCTCGACATCCGCACGCACGACATCGTCTGGACCTCTCCGCACGGCGCACCTCGCGAGTACACCTCCTTCAGCGTCCTGCCCGACGGCGACTTCATCGCCACGGCCCGGAACGGCAACATCGTCTGCCTCGGCAGACAGGACGGCCGGTTCCGTTGGGAAAGCAGTCAGGTGCTGGGGCTCGCCGACCACGAACCCGCCATGGACATCACTCCGGTGGCCGGTCCCGACGGCAGCATGTACTGCGCCTCCTACTCCGGTGACCTCTACCACTTCAGGTTTCAGCCCCTCGACGAGGAGTCCCCGCCATGTCCGTAGACACCCTCACCGCCCCGGACAGGGCCAGCGTCGCCGCCATGGACGAGTCGTTACACGGGATGATGGCCCGGCTGCGGGCCATCATCGCCGAACCGGCCCTGACGCAGGACCTCCTGGTGGAGATCGTCTCCATCTACAACAACGTGGCGTACGTCTTCCTGTACCTGGAAGCCAACGAGCGGCACGTCAACTACGACCGGCTCCTCCCGTGGCGAGACCGTTTCTACAACGCTCCGGAGATTGACGAACGGCTGATCGCCCTGCTCGAACCGCTGCGCTGTGCCGATCCGGAGGCGGAGGAATCCCGCCATCGCCTGTTGGAGCAGCTGCGACACAAGAGCCAGGCGCCGGACCTTCAGGGCGACGAGCGGATAGCGGAGCTGCTGGCCGAGGCGAAGGACGTTCTCCACACGATCCAGCAGGACCAACTCGATCTGCTGAAGCGACTCGGGGTGAACGTCGGCGGCGCCGGACCCGCGGCCGTGTTCTACCGCCTGACCAGCGGCACGACCGACACCGCCCGGCGGGCGAAGCTGGTCCGGGCGTGGCGGATGATGCGCGACCGCCACCAGGACGCTCTGGTCGCCGCCGTCGACGGGATGATCGCCGAACAACGACGTCAGAGTTCTGCCGCGGGATACGAGACGACCCTGGACCAAACGCTGCGCAAGTGCGGTGTCCCTCAGGCCACCATCGCCGACTTCCTCGAACACTACCTCGACCAGGCGCTGCGCAGTTACGACGCGCTGGCGGCGAGGGTCCAGGAGGTGACCGGTGCCACCGAGTCCCCCATGGACCATTTCGGCGCCTTCATGCGCACCGTGTCCGGCACCGCCCCCCTGCCCCAGTTCCCGCTGGCCGCATGCCTGGACTTCGTCTTCGCGGTGGCCCGCACCGCCTTCGGCCTGGAGGTGCGACCCGTTTCCGGCACCCACGACCACGTCCTGACCTGCGCGGTGCGGGCCGGCGACGAGGAGATCGGCCACATCCACTTCGACCTGTGGGACACCGACCACAAAACGCTCAAGGCGAACACGACCACCGGCATCCGCAACCGGACCGACTGGAGCGGACTGGTGCAGAGGCCCGTGGCCTACGTCTCGTGCCGCTTCCGGCGCAGCCCGGACGGCGTCCGCCACATCACCTTCCAGAACGTGCACAGCCTCTTCCACGAGTTCGGCCACGCCGTCAACCACCTGCTGATCCGCAAGCGGATCCCCAACCAGTCCGGGCTGGAGTACCTCCCGCTGGAGCGGCTGGAGAACCTGAGCATGTGGTTCGAGCGGTGGGTGTTCCATCCGGAGTTCGGCCGTCACCTCCCCCTCTCCGCCCAGGACCGGGACGGGCTGGCCCAGTGCCAGCGCATCAAGAAGCTGGAGTACCAGGGCACGTACGTGGACCGGGCGGTCACCGCCGCGCTGGACTTCGAGATCCACCGCCGTCCGCAGGGCGGGGTCCTCGAGGCGTTCCACCGGCTCGAGGAGCGCTTCGGGATCTCCCGCCACTGCTCCGTGGGGGACTTCCTCACCTACTTCACCTGGCCGATGCTGCGCGCCAACCCCGGTGCCTACTTCTCCTACCTATGGGGAGCCGCCCAGAGCGCTGAGATGTTCGCTCCCTACCAACGCCTCTCCCTGGAGCAGATCCCCGCCCACCCTAAGCTGCGGAGCCGCTTCACCGCCTGTTTCGACTACGACGCGCCAAGTCAGGAGCCCGACTGCACGGCGGCGTTCGCCTTCTATGAGGACGACAGCGACCAGGAGGTTAGCGTTGCCTGAGACGAGCGCCCCTGCCCGCGACGGTTTTCCCACCGACTATGTGCGGGCCGTCCTCGGCAACCGCGAGCCGGTCCTGGAGGAGATCCTGCGCTATGCGGTTCTGGACCAGGGAATGCCGGCGATCCAGGTCGATGACAACGCCGCCCGCGTGCTGCAGATGCTCGTCGGGCTGAGGCGTCCGCGGCACGTGATCGAGATCGGCACCCTGTTCGGCTTCTCCACGATCCATCTCGCGCGCGGTCTGCCCGAGGGCGGACGAGTGACCACCCTCGAGATCGATTCCCGGGCCGCCGACCTGGCCCGCCGCAACCTCGAGAAGGCGGGAGTTGCCGACCGGGTGGAGGTCGTCGTGGGCGACGCGGTGGACTACTTGTCCACGGTGCCCCCAGAGTCGGTCGGCATGCTCTTCATCGACGGCGACAAGAAGTCCTATCCCCGCTACCTCGCCGCTGGCTTCCCGCTGCTCGAGCCGGGCGGGCTGCTCGTCGCCGACGACGCCTTCGCGCTGGGCGACTTCAGCGGCGAGTCGGCCGACGACGCAGACGGCACGCAGGAGTTGAAGGCCATCCACACCTACAACCGCGCTGTGGGAAAGAGCACACGGCTGTTCTCCGCGTTCATCGGGACCAGGAACGGTCTCCTCGTCAGCTGCAAGGGGTGAGGCATGGAGAAGAAGCGAGCGCTTGTTCTCGGGGCCAGCCAGAACCTGGGCGCGCATCTCGCCGGTCGTATGGCGGCGGAGGGCTGGGCTGTGACGGCACTGGGCCGGCGGCCCGCCGGTGAGACGGACCTACCCGCCGACCTGGACTACATCCAGGCCGATCTCTCCCTCCCGGAGACGCTGGAATGGCTTCCCGAGAAGATCGGCGACGCCCCGGACGCGGTCGTGTACAACGCGGTCCGCTACCCCGACCAGAAGGCGGGCACGCCCTCACTGCAGGAGCTGGAAAGCGTCTTCCGCGTCAACGCGCTGGTGCCCTATCGCCTGTTGCTCGACCTGCTGCTCGCACCACGCGACCGCTTCTGCTCGGTCGTCGTCGTCAACTCCGACGCGATCTACCACGCCCGCGAGCAGTCCGGCGTCTACTCTGCCAGCAAGGCGGCGCTGCGGGTGCTGACCGGCACGCTGGCCTCCACCGCACGCGGCCGCAACGCCAGCGTCTCCACCCTGCTGCTGGGGCCCCTCGCCGACCGGGAGAAGGTACGAGGCCTCCAGCGGGTCGCTGAGCAGCGCGGGACCACCGAGGAGGAGGTCACCCGGCTGTTCCTGCGCCGGTCCAACACCAACCTCGTGATTGACGAACTCATCGATTTCGAGTCGTGTTTCCAGAGCCTGAGGTACATGATCGGCCTCGGCCCGGTGGCCAACGGCATGATGTGCCGACTGGACGGCGGATCGGCGGGGGGACTGGTCTGAGACGATCCGGAAGTGAGGCGTCCACCCCTACGTAGACCGAACCCATCGCAGAGTCCATCCGCTTCCGCCGCGGGGCCGCCAGCCCGCCATGACGTGACGTTCTAGGGCTGCTGCTGCCAAGCACGCTGCCTGCCGCCGCACGGCCCGCTTCTGCGCCCAAGTGACTCCGTTGGTGTCCTGTTCGAGGTCGCAGGTCTGCCACCCACAGGCACCCAGTCGGGAGAGTGACGGCTTCCACCCGGGTGCCTGTCTGTGTTCACCTCACCCACTCGTATTCGTCGTCCGCGTCCCATCCGGCGTCGCGGTCGCCATGGAGCAGGTCGTTGATCTCGTCCTCGGTGAGGACGTCGCGCGCATCGTCCATGGCTCTCATGATGCCGACAGCCCGGCCGGTTCAGGTGGCCCAGTCGAGCCCGAGGCCGGCCAGCATCTTCCGCCGTTCCTCGGTGAGCTTGGCACGCCTGGTCTTGGTGTTCGACAAGAACACGCCGAGCTTGACCTGGGTGCCGTCCGGCAGGGTCTCTACGTGGGTCCTGGGGACGGTCAGGTGGCCTTCCCGCAACCGGTACTGACGCAGGGCCTCCACACCCCGCTCGAAGGCGCTCTCGGCGCCGCCACGCGCCTTGGCCGGGGCATCCTTCGGCGCGGCCAGTGCCGTGATGCCGAGCTGCTCCAGGCGTTCACGCTGCTGCGGCAGCAGGGCCTGCCATACCGCGTGTTCACGCTGTCTGGCCAGCCACTTGCCGACGTCCATGCCGTGCACGGTGACGCCTGGCAGCAGTTCGGTGAGGGTGGTGTCCTCCTCGGCGAGGAGTTCGCGTACGGCGGCGTAGTGCCGCTGCCAGGTGACGGGCCAGTTCGGGTTCCAGTCCGGGTCGATGGCCGCCAGCGCGGCCTCCCGTTCGGGGTGGCCGGCCAGCGCGCCGGGCCGCCTCAAATTCGACAGCCATTGCCCGATGGGCCGGTCCAGGGCGGTCGCTGTCCGGGGCGCGCACAGGGTCCAGTGCTGCTCGTAGTAGACCCGGGCGGCGGCCAGGTTCTCCTGGAAGGCCGCGTCGGTGGCGTCCCACATCATCCCGAGGGCCTCGAGCCGCTCGGCCCGCTTGCTGGTCATCTGTCCGGCCCCGTAGGCGCGGCGCTGCTCGGCGATCCACTGCCCGAGCGGGTAGGCGCCTTCCCTGTGGTCGTACGGCACCCGCAGATGCTGCTCCCGCTCCTGGTACCGGCGGGCGGCGGCGTAGCCGCGCGCCCAGTCCTGCCGCTCGGTGTCGATGACGTTGAACGACACCCACTGCGCGACCATCACGGGGTCCCGCGGCGCGGCAAAACGCAACAGCAGGCGGGTTTCCTCTCCTTCTTCCTCGGGCGCCTCACCGATATTCACCGACGGCTGCGCCACGTCTTTCTGCGGCTCTTGTGGGATCGCGAGCAATTCCACGGCTTCTTCATCGTGGGCCCGAAGCCCCTGCAAAACCTTGATAAGCGGCCGGTAGCTTCCCGAGGTGAACATGTCCTCCGGCTGCTCCCCGCGCTGCAGAAAGACAGGCACGATCAAAGAGGCCAGCTTCCCCTCTCCCGGCTTCTGCCGCAGCGCCCGCCCGATCGCCTGGACGATGTCGTGCGGCGCGCCCTTAGGGTCCAGCAGCGCCACCGAGTCCACCGCCCGGATATCCACGCCTTCCCCCAGGACCCGGCAGTTCGACAGCACCGCCCGCCGCGCCGTCGTCGCGAAGCCGCCGAGCACCTCCCGCCGGCGCTCGGGAACGTGCTCCCCGCACAACCAGTCGGCCCAGATCCGCCTCGGGTACTTCTCCGGGGCGTCCGCGTGCAGCTTCGCCGCCACCCGCGACAGGCCCTCGGCGTAAGCCTGAGCCTCTATCGTCCGGTGATGGAAGGTGATGCAGGTATTCAGGTCGTGGTCCGCCATGGTGCGCAGCAATGCCGCCTGAAGAGCACCCAGCCGCTGCCCGCGCACCTCCTCGCTGCGCCGCTCCTCACCCATCAGCCGCTCCGGCGTGACGACCGGGTCCATCAGCTCGACGACGATGATCTGGTACCGCGCCAGCAGGCCCCGGGTCACCGCCGACGCCAAAGTGAGCCGGTACAGCACCGGACCGAAGACGGCTTCGTCGTCCATGGACGCCGCCAGCTCCTGCGGCAACGGGTCCCGAATGCCCTCGGCCACCTCCCAGTTGGGCCGCTCCTGCCAGATCCGCGGCGTCGCCGTCATGTACAGCCGCCGCGCCGCCGGGATCACCGCCTGGTCATGGATGCCCGCCCACGCCTTCCCCATCGACCCACTGGTGCGGTGCGCCTCGTCCACCACCGCCAGGTCCACCGGCGCCAACCGCTGCCCGTAGACGCCCTCGAACGCCTCGGCGAGCACCGGCAGCGACGCGTACGTGGCGTAGATGGTCACCGGCCCCGCCCCGTGCCACATCGCCAGCCGCACCGGGTTGGTGGTACACCGCACCTTGAGGTTCCACAGCTCCGGGTCCTCCTGGAGCGAGCAGACCGCAACCGCCGGCCCCCTGTGCCCGACCCGATACCACTCCTTCACTGTCTGCGTCAGCAGCTCCAGCGTCGGCACCAGCACCAGAACTCGCCCCCGCGGCAGCATCTCCCGAGCAGCGAAAGCGGCGATGACCGTCTTCCCCGTCCCACAAGCAGCAATGAGCTGACCACGCAAGCCGTTTACAGGAATCCCACCAGGCGGAACATCAAGACCGCGCACAATGGCGTCAACAGCTTCAATCTGATGGGAGCGCAAATCACGCCTCGTCATAGCCATCCGATACTCTCCTTATCGCGGAGTGCGGCGCGCCTCAGACAGGGAATCATCAGGAGACTCTGATACGCCAGGACAGTGATGCGATGTAGTTCCCAAACTATACACAGCGCGTCATCATGATGCAGCCGCTTGAAGAAGGTTCGTCCTTGAGGGTTACACGTCGACAGACGGGTTCCATCAGCGGATGGTTGGAGTGTACGATGCATGAAGTATTGTTGGACTGGCCAGAAGACGCAGATGAGTTGAGGGAAGGGTTCGGGCGGAGCGCAGCGGAGCCCTCTCCTCTGCATGATGCCGGCGCAGCAGGACCAGAGGGGCCGTCAGACTCGTTGCAGGGGTGATAGCTGAGACTCCCAGGGTTTACACGGCGCCGCGCATGATGCACCGGCCCCTTGCAGTCAGCCCGAGAGTCCCCGCTTGCGGGGACTCCAGCAATTCGCGCTTGCG